>NZ_QUMD01000019.1 GCF_003481985.1 Clostridium sp. OF09-36 | reverse complement strand
TACGGCCCATTCTCACAGCCACTTGCCCCCACGGAAGGTCCTCAAATATCCGGTACCGGATGATTCTCTGCATTCGCATCGGGATTGTATTCATCCACGCTTCCACATCTCGCTTGATCCGCTCAGCAGTCTGCAGCCGCTCCACAAGAACCTCTTCCAGACGATCCAACTCACCGGGATCTTTCACAGTCGGATATGACAGCCCCTCCAGATGATACGTCTGGACCGTGTAAGGGAACTCATGGGCCGATCCTTTGCTTGTGTCTGCCACCATCTGCTTCCGGGCCTTGCGCAGCTCCGGATCTGCTCCTTGGTCTCCTTAACCTGTGCGCAGGCATCTATGTAGTCTTTTAATATCTGCTTGTCCAATGGGCTCACCTCCTCCAATACGCCTTATCTTTTTAAGAAAAACACCAATGTCCAGCAAAGACAAAACACCCACATCCAGACATATTCATGCAGTTCAACTTTTCCTCGTTTTATCACGCTGAACCCTAGATAAAATGTCATTAAAAATAATGCCAATCCCATCATCATTTTCAGGAAAAAGAATCCATCTACTCTCATTACGTTACATCACCTCCAACTCGGTTCCGGCTTTAACACATACCGGCTCAAATCCGCCCCACTGCTCAACAACCGCTGCCGCGTATCCTCCCAGTCTACCGCCTGATCCCTGGTCATCGTCCAGGACTTCCCCGCCTTGCACACTGGCTCCGGCTCTACGACCTCAAAGGTGTACTCACCGTAAAGCTTATTCCCACCGCTGGCGTAGCTCCGGACAGTCCCGGGTGTACATTTAAGCATATCCGCTGCATCCACCGCCGTGTAATCGCCAATCAGCTTGTCACAGCGGTAAACTTTATATCTTTTGGTTACAGCCACCTACCACCGCCTGCCTCTCTCATCGATCACGGTTACTTTGCCCAGGATCCGCACATGGCAGATCACACTCATCAGCTTCATGGCCCGCCGGAAGTTAATAACCTCCTCCGGCGGCTTGTCTGCCTTCCGGACTGCACGGCCTGCGGTCGGATCCGGATATCCCTCTTTGTTTTTATACATTAGCACCTCCAAATTTCAGTTTTTGTCAGCTAATTTCATCGCCCATTCCTCGCTTCCAACCCAGCCAGGTTCTACGTTTTCATTGATTTTGTACGCCGCCTCATTATTTCCTACTGCCCATCTTTCAGATACAATCGGGTGAGAATTTCTGCATTTGATTGCATCTGCACAAGTATCATGCGCTTTCTTGCAAACCGGACATCTCCACCATATCTCGATATGTGCCATTCAATCACTCCTAAATCTTAATTTACTGCCGTATACGGATTCGGCAGCGGCATCCACGCATTAACAAATAATCCAACACTGCAGCATGTGTCTCCACCATTGTCATCCCCCAGATACCATGCACCATCACCCTCGTCATTTACCTCGTACCGGCCAATAGCCGGGAGGGAAAAGTTTTCGAATGACATCAGCACATAGTCTGCTGATTCCGGCAACTCCTTAGCCATCGGAATCCACTGCACTGTATTCTGTTTCAGCTTCAGCACCTCTACAGGCGCCAGGCCAGTATCCTCATACTCTGCCAGCCGTGCCACCAGCTCATCCCTCTTACTGGCGGACCAGTAGCCGGTTTTGATTCCATTTACCCGTTTCTGAGTTAATCTATTCATCACTTTTCCCCTTTCTGTATGTACTTCAAAAACTCCACCAACTCCGTCTCATTATCCGGATAATGGTTATATTCGTCGTGCCTTGTCCATTTTTCAAAGCCATTTGCTCCTTTTGGCGGTTCCGGTCCGCCTACCAGATGATAGTTTGCGTGAGTAAAATTCCCGCAATAGTTTTTGATGGCAAACGCTTCAACAATCAGTCGAGCGCCGCACTTGAAATCGTATTTATAAAATGTGCTGCCGATATGCTCATCCTTATACCACACGCCCCAGGGCTCGTAGTTCCGCAACCACTCTTTCCGCTGGTCGTTGTTTTTCATGACAGGAAGCTCCGGCTGCTCAACCTCTTCCGACTCAGGATCAGCTGCATCATGTACCTGCAGCAACATCTCATATGCCTGAATCATCATGCTATATTTGGCGTAGGTATACGGCTGGTTATTTATCCAGTGTTCGCTCATCAAATTGAAAGCTTCCTTGGCATCCTGAATCATGTTCTCCAGGGTATGTCGGTCATACTCAATCGGTTCCGGATCCAGCTCTTTTTCTGTTTTCGCATCTTCTGTCTGATACTTTCGCCGCTCTGAAGCGTAGCATTCCAGTCTACAGTCTCCATGTTTCGGACATTCCCAGCAGCAACAATGCGTGCAATCCTCGCCGGTTCCTGGGATAGTCTTATCCTCATCTGCCATGCTGCAATCATACAACGGATTATGCAGGCACTTCCCAGAGTGCTGCTTTTCGGCAGCGGATTCCGATGGTGGAGCAGCGGTCTCCAAAACCATCGATGGTGTTTCCTGTTGCGATGTCGCAACAGTTTCTCCCAGCTCCTCCCCGCCCATCATCTCCTCCAGAGTCATTGTTGTCTGGATCGTAGCCGGCTGCGTCATCGCAGGCATCCCTGTCATAACCGGCGCTGCTCCCTCACCTTCCGGAATCACTTCCGGAAAGTCCTTTTCCAAGTCCAACTGCCCCTCGATCTCAAAATATGGAATCTCTTTTGGCTGGCGCATGGAACGGATCTCCTGGACCTTCATTTCCGGTGTTACCTGCTCCAGCTGCTCATCCGTAAGATACAGCATTTCCTGCAGCTTCGACTTCCCGAAATCCTTATATTTCTGGTCCACGATCGGGCTGTTGCCGTCCAGGGCAAACCGGTCATTCATGCTCATGTAACGACTGGCCGTGGACTTGCTGATGCCATATTCTGCCTGTGCAAAGTCCCAGATGTTTTCGTGCCCCTCTTCGCGATACAGTTCACCATCCCGAATGAGTTTGAGATAATAGCCGATCGCAATAAAGCTCCTTGCCGCAGACTCGAGGTTTGTCCGGATAAAAAGCTTTGCATCATCATAGCTGACCTGCTTATACCAGCTGCTGGCAGTCGCGGCATCGACCTCAAAATTATCAATTTCTTCCTGCTGCATCTCAGCAGCACTTTTAACTTCCTCTCCCATGTCTTCTCCTTCAATACCGATCCATGGTCTCGCCGACCATATCCGTCCACAGGATACACTCCTGGGTACCGCCCGGCAGCTCCACCAGGCAGAAGTACTTGCTGGCTTTTGATAACACCCGCGCCATAACCGGTACGCTTTTATGCTTTATATTCCCCTCGCCGAGTATCTTCACGCTCTTCACACGGATCTTGCTTCCTTCCTTGGCTCTGTTGCGGGCCTGCTTGATTCTCCAGGCGCTGATCCCCAGCTGGCTCTTCTTTTTGCGCTGAGGCTGTCCGTTTTTTAGTCAGATATGTATATACCGTTGACTCTTTCTTTCCGAGTCGGCCTGCAATGTCTGCAACCGACTTTCCTTCACCGTACAGCTTCATAACAAGCCGTTCTGTCTCATTCACCTTCTCCACTCTCCTCTATCATCTTGCGGGTCTCTGCCGCTACCATTGCATCGTAGTCGGTATCCCGCTGCTCAAAGTTACAAAACTTATTACCTTTACCCGCCGCTGTCTTGCCAGGGGTTTTTGATTTGGCAGACAGCTCATACACACCAATCCAACCATTTTTTGTGGACTGGTCAAGGATTGCCGCCTGCTCCTGTGGATTGCTGGACAGTTTCTCCAGCTCGTCCAGTAATAACCGGATGCCGCGTTCCGTCATGGGCTTTCCCGCCTGCTCCCGAAACTCTATATATCCATTCAATGCAGCATTCAAGGCAGGATCCGGAACGTGCTGGCTCTCCCTAGAGATTTTATTTAATTTTCTTTTATTTTCTTTACTTTCCTTTTGTGGAATTTCTGCATCATTTTTATGGGTTTCTGTTGCAGAAATCGGCTTTTCTGTTGCAGAAATACCGTCTAAGGGTGCACTTAATAAAGGTTGACCAGAATCATCTATCAACCAGTATTTTTCTTTATTCACCTTGTTTCGTGAAGTGACGATGGCGAATCGCCGCTGGATTCCCACAGAGGTTATAACCCCATGCTGAAGGAGGGTTGTCTCGAAGAGCCCTAATTCCCCGCAATCAAGAATAACTTGTGACACAAGGCGTTTTTGCACCCATTTTGCACCGATGATCCGGACGATCTTCGTGGATATCCGGTCAATCGGCTCTGCCAGGTAATACCCATTTTTATAGATTTCTGTCAACAGGACCTCATAAATAGTGACACCGACCGGTCCATACTTTTCCAGCAAATCCATAATTTTATAATCGTTGTAAAAATCCACATCTTTCGGAAAGTAGCTTAGCCCCGTCTTGATCGGACGACCCATTGGCGACCTTCACCTGCTTTCCTTTTATATATGCCCCGCCGCTATCAAAGTCAGCGGGGCAGTACCAGCGGCATTCTGTTGTGACACATTAAACCGCAGAGGTAACAACATTAATTAACCGATAATTGTAATCATGCTCTGGATCTCTTCCGGCATGTCAGCCAGAAGCGTTGCCAGATAGTCTTTGATATTCTGGATTGCTACGTTGCGCCATACACCGCCTTCAGCTTCCACCAACTTAAAGGCCGGTTCATCGCCGTCGCCAATCCGGAACACAAAAGCGCTCTCCGGCTGGTCCACTTCCTGGAAGGTCCGGAACGGTTTTAATACTGCCGGATTCGGCACAATCGCATCACCTTTGGTCGCTACACCGGTCTGCATGGTAACAATCTGAGTACAACCGTCATCGCTATAAGCTGCGTCGTTCTTCTTTTCGATGTTTCCGGCCAGCTTCATGATCACATCCAAATCCACGGTCGGCTGGAAGTTCGCCTGCAGGCCGATCATAAAGCTTTCCTGGTCGTACCAACGGCCGAACATAAATTCCGAAACGATTGCATTGCTTACAAATAAAGTCTCACGCTTGCGATCGGCATCCAGGATAGACACCAAACGGACCTCGGTCGGGCTCACTACATGGATGATCATCTTGCGGTTTAAAAACTCCTCATGGCAGTTCTCAATGTAATCAGAGAGCGCCGTCAACGTAGCTGCAGTTACCGGCTCCGCATAATCCGCCTCATCATAACGCTCCAGGCTTCCACCACCACTGCGTGCATAAGTCTTTCCGGCAATCTCAATCACTTCCGTTCTTACCGCATCGTTTCCAAGTTCCACTACATAACCTAATGCTTCTTTCAATCCTTCAAACATGTTCTTACTCTCCTTTATGCTTTTCTTAAATCAATGGGTTCCTTCTGCTGCGATGCCGGTTCGTAAATCTCACCCGTCTCCGGATCAAATGCCTGAACCGGCGGCGCCTGCGGTACCACCTCAGCCTTAACCGGAATCATATTGCCCTGGACGGAAACTGCATTGGACTGGTCGTCGATCTCGCTCATCTGGATGTTACCAGTGCGGGCATCCTGGCCAATCAACATTACAGTTTCTTCCGCAAGTGGCGGTGCCAGACTTACATTGGCTGCAAAAGATGTTTTCATGCTTCTCCGGCTCTTGTCCGGCTTAAATGTCAGCTTAAGGGTCAATGTTCTGGCTTTCTCTGGATCCGTGTTCGGGTCCATGATATTACTGGCAATCTGGCGCATTGCGCGGTTAAACAATTCCAGCAGCGCTCTCCCCTTGAACCGGTCCATGCTGATAAACTTTGCCATTATGTACTGCTCCTCTCATTTTAATTAAAGAAATCAGCTTCCACATTATCTGCAGGTGCTGCATCTTCTTTTGTTGCCTGTTCAGCTTCCTCAGCTGGCTGATCAGAGTTATTCGGCTCCGTCACCGTGTAATCTGTATAAACATCTTCCGGTCCGTTATCAACGTAATCCATGGCCCCGTCTTCGTGCACCACTGCCATATCCGCATTGATTGCAGACTGCAGTTCGATACTCATAATGCCCCACTTACTAATCAGCTGACGGAGCATGGTCTTGTATGCCATACCGTCAAAATCCTTGTACCAGAAACTGGAATACATCCATTCATCTTCTTTGGCATAATTTCCAGCTTCATAATCCGCGAAAGATACTTTCTTTTTCTCTCCATACCGGGTCTTGATCGTGGTTTCACCAACCGAAAACGCCTTGCTGAACTTATCTGCATGAGCCAGCATCTTACGTTTGCTCCAGTAAAGGGCTTTCCGGAAACCATTGGTATATTCAAACATTGCATAATATCCAACGGTGGGTGCTTCTTCTCTCAGTTCTTCATCTTCAATAAGACGGACCTCAATTTCTTCATTCAGCGGATCAAAGCGTACAAGCTCACCCTCTTTGATAGCCAGTACATTCAGCTTCTTATACTGCCCTGAGCGAATTGCCAGCTGAATATATCCTTTATATCCAAGCTGAAACTGCGCTTCCTTAGCGCCTTTACTGCGGTTGTCATACGGTACCATATAATACTGACCAAGCTGCGGGCTCGGGGAAAGATTCAGTGACTCTCCCAGGAGCGCAGCTGATACGATACTGGAGTTCGTGCATTCCTGCAGCGCCGGATTCACCTGTACTGCAGATACAATGCTGGAAATAAAACGCGGTCCGTTCTTTCCGCCGACAACACTGTTGATCTGATTTCTGACGGCATCCTTTGCCAGGTAAGCGGTAAGTCCACTTGCCTGCTGATTCTGGTTTCTTTTCGCTAAACTGTTTCCTACTGCCATGATTCAATATCCTCCTTTACTGTTTCGGTACCGGCTCAAACCGGATGCCGTTTTCTTTTAAAAAGCCTTTCAGCTTTAACATCTGATCTCTGGTAACGTATACGCGAAAATCAAGCACTGTAACCGGATTCTCTACGGTTTCGACTACCGGCTGAGACTGAGACTGCTGTGCCTGCGGCTGCTGCACCATTGTCTCCGGAGCCACCGGTCTGCACGCACCCATCACGCGCTCAGCTCCAGTCTGCGCTTTGCTTCCCTCTCCGCTCTCAGCTTTTCCTGCTCCTCTGCATAGATCTTCCGGCGTTTCTCGTCCTCTTCCAGGCGGTTACGCTCTGCCATTGCCATGCCAATGTCATACGTCCGTAAAAATACCTGCTTCATGTCACCGGCATAGGGACTATCCACCTCATTTAAGATTGCGATACCCTCGGCAACTTTCTGGATCAGCGCCAGGATCTCTTCCTTGATAGACTTCATGCTCTTGGATGCATTGCCATATTCCGACTTCACCACACGCTCCCAAGGCAGATACTCTGCCAGATCTGCAACGTTCTCCTCATAAAACTCCCGGACTTTTGCAAGCTTCTCGGATCTCTGGCGCTCCTCATAGCCCTTAATCTGGCTGTCGATGTTGTCAATCGCATTCTTAACAATTCCGGTCAGTTCCTTAACCTGCTGCCCGAAGAGCTCGTCCGGCTCCAGAAGCTTCTTGCGGATCTCGGTACGTTTGCCATTTAAAGCATCCACAAATTTATTAAGCTGTGCCCGGTCAGCTTTCGCAGCCTTGATTGTCTCATCCGTATAAACAGATGTTTCATATTCCTGCGCTGCGGCCGTGACCTGCTCTTTCAATTCTTCAAAGTTCCAGTCAATTTTCTTAATAAAACCCGTGTCCTGCGGGCTGTAAATTTTCAGTTCCATACTTTTCTCCTTTTTAAATTGCCGGAAGGATCAGATTGGGGCGGCGCCCACTCTGGACACAATCCCAAAACTTCCGCTCTGCATCAATCAAATACTGGATATCCGCCTCAACATCTCCCCGCTCGATGATGTAATCCCGAGTTTCGATGTTCAGTGCTCCTCGTCTCTGGCTCTTAATCTGAGCTCTCAGCACCACAAAATCCCATTCCGTGACAGCCAGATAATGCAGCACCTGGCAAAAGTAGTTGTCCGGTATTCTGTCGCGCCATTTTTCCCACTGACTACCCTGCAAAATCTCGGTGGTCTTAATCTCCAGGATCCCGCGCCGCCCCTGCTCATCTGTCAGCTCTCCGTCTAAAGATGCGTGCATCCACGGATAACGGTCATTCCGATACATGTTATTTTCATCGTAAGTGACTGTATATTCCGGATGATCCAGAACGAACAGAGCACGGAGATGTTGCTCCGCCTCTGTTCCATACCGGACATAATCCTCACCGGAAATGTCTTCCGGTTCCACAAGTCCCACCTTTTCTTCCCAGAGCTGCACGTTGTCCTTATACGGGTTCATCCCGACGCAAGCGGCTGCGTCAGATCCGCCAATATGATTTTTTCTCGCCTGGAGCCACCCTTCGCGGCTGCCGAACACCTGCTTCGTTACCGACATCACACTGCCTCTTTCTCCCTTTCTATCGACACCAAATCCACCCAGTCATACACGCTGAGCGCCACATCATTTGCTTCGCCACCGGAGATAATGACCTGGTCCTTTAACCACTGCATGCGCCGGATCGTCATCACCATCTCCCGCACAAAGTTCCGGGAGTGGAAGCGGATTGTCTGGCCTATCTGCAGGCGGTTGACCTGGCAGCGGCCGAGAATAATCAAATTAGTTGCCATTGTTCTCCTTTTCTTTCATGCGTTTTATAAAATCCAGCATAAAATTTGCTTCATCTGACAGATTCAGCGCATCTCTGTTCTCTGTGATTTCACCCATAACCAAAGCTTCCATGTAGCTCTCAAACTCAACCAGCCGGAAGATACGTTCCGTCGGCGTTTCATCTTTATAAATGGAATTCATATTGTCAAACACTGTGTGCGCAAGAAAATACGGGAACTGATTCCGAATGTATTTACCCCGAATGCAATTATTTGTGCTGTAGCCATGTTCTTTATTAGATACAACTGTTACCACGGTAAAGTCGCCGGTAAATTCCTTGCGTTCACCATCATCTTCCTCAATAATTACCTTTACCATCTTGACTCTCCATTTCTCCCAATTTATAATTGAGGTGTAAGTTTATACTTATTTCCCTGATTCCCTGGAAGTTGCAGCTTCCGGGGTTTCTCTTTTCAGACGATTGATCTCGGCATCAATCATCGCACGAAGCTCCTCATAAGCGCCCATCTGCTCCGCCGGATCAATCGCCTGACAGACTGCAGTCTTTACAAATCTGATGATCATCCGCTTCAGAGCGACATCATCTGTCTCACCGTAGGCATAAAATGTGCCCTCTAGCTTACGGTCAACTCTGCCGCCAGTGATGGCCAGAACGCAATCGCTAATCTCTGTCAACTCACGATTAAACGTAACCTCTACCATGTCCTCACCTCCCTCCTACGCCAATGCCAGAATAATAAACAACCAGAACATAAAACCGGTCGCGCCGCAGAACGCTGCAGCTACAACCATCACATCCACAGCCAGATCTCCCAACCGGTCAGATAATGGCTTCTCCGGCGCCGGTTCTTCCGCCGGATCACTCCGGCACTCCACATAGCTGAGCATCCGCGGGTGCTGGGACTCGATAAAGTTAAGCTTCGCCATCGCAACCTCCTTCCCCCGGTTCATACGCCGGATACTGTTCGATAAATTTCTCCAGGTCAGCACCGCGGATCTTGATTGATCCGAGGCGCAACCCGATAAGCTGCTTTTCATTCAGCAGTCTGTATACTGCAGATGTATTAACCCGCAGTATCTTCGCCGCCTCTTTTACCGTGTATAACGGTTCGTATGCTCTTACCACTGTGTTCGTCTCCTCTCTTATTCCAGCAGATCCTCGATTGCAACGCCGAATCCGCTGCTATTTCAGCTATCAATTTTTCAAAATAAAAATATTGCTTCCCAATTCATTCTCAGTAAAATAGATATGGAACTTTTAACCGCTACTGAGGAATTTACATGAGTAAAAAAGATAATTTCAAATTTCCCTTTGAACAATTTCATGCTCAGTTAGAGCAAATCGGAAAGCTTTACACATCACCACTTATTGATACTGTTACGCAACAGCAGGCTCTTCTTCGCTCTTTTGAACAGCCACTTGCTGCCTTTGAGAAATCACAGCTTCCGTTTGAACAGTTTCGTGCTCAATCAGAAGAAATCGGTATGCTTTTCTCTTCACCAGTTATCGACATGGCCAGGCAACAACAAAATATTTACGGCAGTTTAGTTGCTGATGCTTTTAAATCGCCACTGCATGATCTGGTCAATTCATTTTCTAAAACTTACGGTACAGAGTTTGCGAATCTGATTCAATCTTCTGCCACTGTCGCCATCAGAAATGATTTTTCGTCCATCACCAAATCACTTGGGCTTCAGTTCACCGCTGATATTGGTGCTCAGTTATCCTCCGGCTTTGAACCTTTAATTTCAGCGCTCGATGCCATACGGATAGCCCCAAAATATGTTGAAGTTCCTGCAGAACTGATTCCTGATGATTTTGAGTATGATGAAAAATCAAACCCACCAGCTCACCGCGAAACCATAATTAAGCTATCTCCCGAGCAAACTCAGTTTTTAATTGGATCCATCTTATTTCCCTTAATACTTTGGATTGCCTCATATATCGCGAGCCTTTCTCCCACTGCTTGGCAGGAACAATACCACCAGGAAGAAATGGAAAACGATGCAAAACTTATTCAACAGAACGAACTCATCATTGAACAAAACAAAACCATCATTGAGCAAAATGATCGCACTATCCAGCAGAATGATGAAATGATTGAAATTCAGCAAAAACAGTACGAAGCTTGTTTAAAAGGTCTTGAAAAATTGGAAACTATTTACTACAAGCTGGATTCTGAATCCGATTCTCCAGAAGTCGATTTAATGACGTCTTCTGCTGAATATCATTCTGCTGATGCTCAATCAAACGCTGACCAAGCTGAACCAGCTCCTGTTTCTGCTGAACCAACTCTTGACTCAACTGAACCAAAGCCTCATCCTGCTGAATCACAGCCTTCCACAGCTCCTGATTCGCCTGATGAAGCTGAACAGCCGTCATAATCTGACTAACTACCAACGAAGTGAGAATCCATATTTTCCATTCTGGAAACTGTGGGTTCTTTTTATCTTCCATCACACCACCTCCTTCCCTTCTACCCCATACAGCTCATTCATATCTACATCCAATGCCTTAGCGATTGGCGGCATAAATTCAATTCTCAGAAGCTTTCTTCGCTCATTCAAAATGTTGCTGAACTCCTGCGGTGTAAAGCCTGCCCGCTCAGCTACAACGGATTGTTTCATACCCTTTTTGCTGATAAGCATTTTGATGTTATCGATAATGGCATCGTAACCAGAATGTTTTTCCACGTTCCTCGCCTCCTCTCTATATCAGATTTACGGTTTCAATCTTGTCTTCCATGTCTCCTCAGTGTTATACTTTCCGTACCGGCATCGCAGCGCCAAGTACGAAAGAAAGGAGATATACCATGAAACTAAATCCCGATTGCATTCGCGATATCCTCATTACTGTCGAAAACATGAATTACAATTCTTCTTATACAGTCCAACAACTGCATGACCACTTACCTGCATATTCGATTGAAGAACTGAATTATCATTGCCTTCAAATGATCGATGCAGAATTGCTGAATGCAAAATCAATGAATGTTATAGGTTATATCTCTCCTCAAATATGGAGAATATTTGACCTCACCTATACTGGACACCAGTTTTTAGCTGATATTCGTTCCGAAAGCACTTGGAACAAAACTAAATCCATTGCTAAAAATGTTGGATCTGAATCGCTTCATGCTTTAAAAGACATTGCAGTTAGTGTTGTCACTTCTGCGATTCAGAACAAACTCGGCCTACATTAACATACATTGTCACTGTAAGCTTCGCTGGTTCTGATGAGTCAGCGAAGTGTTCGAGTTTATACCCTGTTACATTCTCAATTTCTTTGCCATTCAGAAATATTCTTTCATTGGCATCGATTGAAACTTCTTTTAATTCCACGTATCTCGCCTCCTCTCTATGTCACTTTATGTGACATCTTCGGTAAAAAAATTTTTTGCACAGTTGTCTTATAATACTTTGCAAGCGCAATCTTTGTAGAATCTCTTGGAACGCGCTGTTCCGTCTCATACATTCCAAGTGTTGACGTAGCAATTCCAACTGCTTTTGCGACTTCTGCCTGACTTCTGTTTCCTCTCAGCTTAATTAATCGCTTTCCGTACGGAACCAACTTTATCACCTCCTGTTTGTCACTCTCTGTGACTGGTTTTAGTATAGCACCAGTCACGTATAGTGTCAATCACATTTTGTGACATTTTTACATTTACTTTTATCACGTTATGTGATAACATCAATTCATAAGGAGGTACAGCATGGGCGACTTTCAAAATATATTTAAACGACTTAGAAATTCATGTGGACTTACACAAGCTGAAATGGCTGAAAAATTGGGAATATCCAGAAGTACTATAGGAATGTATGAAACAGGAGCAAGAGAACCTGATTTTGAAACTCTCGAAAAAATTGCAGATTTTTTTAATGTAGATATTGATTATCTATTGGGACGAACTGACAAAACTACTGTTCTTCCTGAGACAGTTGGTCATTACTATATAAATGACGAAACCAGAGAAATAGCTCAAGAAGTTTTTGAGAACCCAGAGCTGCGCACCCTCTTCCACGTTGCCAGAGACATCCCGCCGGAACGCCTGAAAGCACACATCGAATTTATGAAGAGCCTGAAAGCTCAGGAAAAAGGCGATCCGGACGAACCGTGTTAAGCAAAGGAGACCTATATGAATAACCCACTGCTGACAGAAGCCATCGGGGTATACTTTCTTGATATGGATACCGCTGTGGAAGAAGAAGTGCATCCGAACGAAGACGGCAGCTTTACCATTATCATAAATGCCCGGATCAGCCAGGCCAGGCAGATGATCGCATATCAGCACGCCCTGGAGCACATCATGCGGGATGATTTTGGCAAAGCTGATGCAGATGCGATTGAAATGGCTATGTAACCCAGCGCTGATTGTCATAGAAAAGTTTTGAAGAGCAATACTATTGCAGAAAGGATTCCATGGATACAAATACCGGAAACATTTTAATATACCAAAATGAAAAGGGAGATACCAAAGTCGATGCTTATTTCAATGATGATACTATTTGGATGACCCAGCGTTCCATGTGCGAACCATACCAAGTTTCAAAATCCTCAATCAGTGAACATATCAAAAATATCTATCTTGATCACGAATTAGAGGAAATTCAACTGTTCGGAAATTCCGAACAGTTGGGGATCACATCACCGAAATGACTACCTATATATGACGCATTTTACATTCCAATCTATCTATCAACAATTATTAAGTAACACATTGTACAAATGCAATGAGAGCAATAGTAATTCAGCCAAATATATCGTTGAATGATTGTTTATTTTTACATATTGACAAATTTCTGTTGACACAGGCGCACTAAAATGATATAGTGTAGGAACAAAGAACGCATACTTCGATGTGTTCTTCATATACTATATGGAACGTACTCCGGTGTCCTTCGGGCCCGGGGTCTTTTTATTTTCAAGGAGGATTTTATGGGAGATAAACCATTCAAAACCCATGAAGAGCTTATAGTTATTTTGACGCAAAGAGGAATAAAGATTGATTCTGACGAGGACAAAGCATATGCAAAAACCGTTCTTGCCAAAGAAGGGTACTACAATCTAATAAATGGATATAACAAATTATTTTTAGATTCCAGCGCTGGACCAGATCACTATAAAGATGGAACAACCTTATATGAAATACATGCACTTTATCAGTTTGATCGTGTGCTACGCGATATTTTCTTCCGTTACATATTAAGAGTTGAAACTCATGTAAAAAATTTAATTGCCTATTACTTTCCCATGAAATATGGACACAGCAATTATTTGTTGTATAACAATTTTAATACGAAAGTTAAGGATGCTCAAACCAATATTACATCTTTAATTTCCGAAATCCAACGCCAAATTGCAAGCCGCACGAGTGATCCTAGTATATCCCACTACTTAAAAGAATATGGATATATCCCGCTTTGGGTCCTCAATAATATTTTGACATTTGGCACTATCAGCAAATTTTATAGTCTGATGCAGGTGAAAGAACGCCAAGATGTTTCGCGGACATTTGGAATTATGGACAACGAACTTGAAAACGCCTTAATGTATCTCTCTGCCATTCGAAATTTCTGTGCTCACGGAAATCGGCTTTATTGCTACAGAACTAAAAAGGCATTGATTGATACCAAATTGCACGATCAAATGGGCATTGCAAAAAACAGTAGGGATGAATACATGCAAGGAAAACGTGATCTATTTGCAGCGCTCATTGCTTTAAGACGCCTTCTATCTCATAATGACTACAAAAGAATGACAGAAGAGCTTTCGCGATCTATTCGTAATTTGAATAAAAAATTATCGGTCTTATCACCAGACGATGTATTAAAAGAAATGGGCTTTCCAACCAACTGGAAGGATCTCGGATCATTACCTAATTAAATTCATATAGCAAAACCGCCCGGTGTTACCAGCACCGAACGGCTTTACATAGATTTCTCTTGCCAGATTGCTCCGGCTTGATATATCAGCTTGAACACCTGAATTATATCATCTCCGAAGCGCCCTGGCAAGGGGCGTATTTTTTGTACCTATTTTACCGTTGCGACGTCGCAACACCCACACGAAAGGAGAATGATATATGGGACAATTAAGAACAAGGAAACGTGGATCAACCTGGCAATACAGCTTTGAAGCTGCGCCGGTGAACGGGAAACGAAAATCTATCTCAAAAGGCGGATTCCGTACCAAGGCTGAGGCCCAGACAGCCGGAACTGCAGCAATGAATGAATACAACTCTTCCGGCCAATCATTCACACCATCTGAACTCAGCGTGTCCGACTATCTGGACTACTGGTTTGATAACTATTGCAAAACGAATTTAAAATACAATACGCAGCTTGGTTATCTCTATATTGTAGAGAATCGGTTAAAGCCACGTTTCGGGCAGTACCGGCTAAAATCGCTGACCACTGCTGCCATACAGGAATATGTGAATCAGTTAAGGATTGACGGCCTAGCAAAATCATCCGTCCTTGGAATCTTGCGAGTATTATCGGCTGCCTATGAATATGCTATAGAACCGCTGCAGTATGTCAGAGAAAACCCCTGCGCCCGGATAAAACTGCCAAAATTTGAGAAAGCTCCAAAACAGCGCTATGTTATCCGTCCAGACGAATTTAAAAAAATTCTGGAACGTTTTCCGGAAGACAGCAATTTTTATCTGCCGCTTATGATTGCCTATTATACCGGTTTACGTCTCAGCGAGACCTTTGCGTTATGCTGGGATGATATCGACATGGAAAACCGCACTCTGTCCGTCAAAAAGACTATCGTAAAACGAAATTATGGGGTTGATGTCCGTAAGGTGCTGGAACAGAAGGGAAAGAAGGAAGAAAAATCAGCCTGGTACTTTGGAACACCAAAAACAATCAATTCCATCCGCACCATCAAATTTGGAGATGCTCTCTACAAAGCGTTAAAGCATGCTCTAGTCACACAGAAAAAGAACCGGCTTCTCTATGGCGAATATTACACAGATTATTATCTAAAACCGGAGAAAGATGAAAAAGGAAATGGTATATACCGGATTGTTCCGGTTGAACACAGCATTAGCTGTGCCCTACAACGCGTGGACTTCCTGTGCGTCCGGGAAAACGGGGAATTTATCAGCCCCGACTCCTTTAAATACTGCGCAAGGGTAATCCACCATGAGCTGAATATGGCTTTCGACTATCATTCCCTCCGGCACACTCACGCCACCCTCTTAATAGAAAATGGTGCCGATATCAAGGATGTCCAGATGCGCCTGGGACACGCTGATATCAACACCACCTTGCAGATCTACACTCACGCCACCGAAAAAATGGCAGAACGCAGCGTAGAAATCTTTGAAAAAGCTGCCAGTCTTTGACAACATCTCAAAAAAGTGTTGTCAAATCGTAGTCAAATGGGCTTTCGTGGTCGCCCAGAAAGCCCACAAACCCTTATTTTACGCGGGTCAGCAGCGCGATCGTCTCACAGTTGGTTGAGGTTAAAAGTTACCATATTATAATATCAAAGGAGGTCCCTATGGTACGAACTATTACAACCACAACATTGATCAATGACATCCTGATTGCTCTACATACATCCGGTGTCGTCTCGGACGAAAACCTGAATACAGCTAAGATGATCCTGGAAATGCACCTCTGTCCCTACCAGATCACGCAGGAGGATGAAACAGCCCTGTCTACGGATCTGGATATGACAGATTCTTATCTACAACAATTCCTTTTGGACATGCACTTGCGCGGATGCACCGAATTGAGCATCCGATCATACCGCTATGAGCTGCGCACGTTTCTTGATTTTGTTAATAAAAATGTTAAAGATATCAAATATGCCGACATTATGGCCTATCTGGTGCACGGACGGCTGAATAGAAAATGGCGCGACGGTACCTACAACGGAAAGCTGATCCAGATCCGTTCCTTTTTCTCGTACCTGTATGCAGAGGATCTTCTCCCGGACAATCCCGGGAAGAAACTGAAAGAGGCAAAGGTAGAACGAAAGATCGGTCCTACAATCAACTCCTACCAGCGCGAAGAGGTCAAATGTGCCTGCAAAAATGAACGCGAACTTGCGCTTTGTGAAATGCTTTACAGCACCGGTGCCCGTATCAGTGAGCTGTTAGCCATGAATCGCAGTGATGTGGACATGGTAAACATGAAAGCTATCGTGTACGGTAAAGGACGCAAAGAACGTGAGGTTTACTTCACGGCTCCGGCCAAACTGCACCTTGAACGCTATCTCGCATCACGCACTGATAACAATGAGGCTTTGTTTGTCTCAGCCAACAAGCCATACAATCGTTTAAGCAATGCCGGAGCACGTCATATTTTAAAGAGTATCCAGGCTCGTGATGAGAACATTGCACACATCAAGCTCACCCCGCATACATTCCGTCGATCGGTCGGCACCGATATGATCAACCGTGGTGCGCCATTGGAACTTGTAGCCGAAAAGTTAGGTCATGTGCAGCTTGATACCACCAAAAAATGCTATGCTGCTATCAGCAAAGAGACCGTGCACCAGGCACACAACCGTTTTGTCCAGTAAAAAAGGAGACCAATTACCATGCCTTATACCTTAAACATTAATTATGCCATGTACTATTTAACCTTACAGTATCTTAATGCCAAATCACGTAACTCTGGCCGTTCTTTTGTTATTGACAAGACCGATATTTATTCTGCCGGGGAGGCTGAGTACATCAACCTTTCCCCAGAGGAACAGCACAGCGTTTCTGTTATGGCTGCTAAAGTCGCAGACCAACTCTTTTCCAAGTTACAGGATCGCCCTGGTACGTTAGTTCTTCGGATGCGCCCTGCCGTATTGATCGATGCGCAAGACAACTCTGGCTTACAAGATTCCTATTTATTTGAACCGGAGCTGTAAAAAAAGAAAAGAGCTGGGAGATTGCTTCCTAGCTCTTTTTCTTTATACGTGCGCCCGGCGGCGCACGTATAAAAAGGGAGGGGGAGATCTTATATCTCTCCCTCCCTTTTGTTAAGCCGCAAGTCCTGGATACTGCAGAGCACCATCCTGATCAGAGTCAAGGTCACCGGCTCCGTTGCCATGTGCCCCTCCTCATCCAGATAGTACCATTTGCCTCCAATGGTCTGCAGGCCTTTTACCATTGCTCCGTCTGCTCCCAGGTAGTACCAGTCATCATTGTATCGATACCAGGTGTCATGGACCATCATTCCCGCACCGTCAAACCAGTACCAGCGATCCCCGTCTTTGTACCAGGCATTTACCACATACTTTCCGCTACCGTCCCTGTAGTAAAACCGCCAACCGCCGTCCTCCTGCTGCCATCCGGTCTTAATCTCCTCCGGCACCCATGTAGCCATGAACCGTTCGGGAGTTCCGAACTGTTGAATCATCATGGTCGGTGTGCTTCCCCATTCTGGCATGTACAGGTGCGGTTTGTCTACGATGCTTGACCAATCTCCTCCCCATGCAAGGCCCAGCTTTTTTGCAATCTCTGCAGCACGCTCAAAATGGTGTTGGCTGTCGTTGTACGCATCATCTGATACTTTTCCATCGCCGTCCACATCCATTTTTAAATAAAAATCAAAGGCGATGCCCCACTGATGCTGTGATCGGTAGCTGCTGCCTCTTGCGTTCGTTACGATGTTTCCCGGTTTGGTTCTGCCCTGAGCAAACAAAGCATCCTGTTCCGCTGCTGTTCTCAGGGTCTCACTGATGGCTACGGTAATTCCTTCTGTGGCACATGCTTTAATCCAGGCTGATGCAATACGCTGGAGTCTCGGGTGGCATAATGCAATGTCTCTCATACTCTCACCCCTTTACTTTTCGGTTGCACCGGTGCAACTTTTCTTCTTTTCGATGATTTCTGCTTTCTCCTCTGCCGTGATCCATTTTTTCTTTACGGCATTATCCAGACCTTTTTCGGTCAGTTCCCCTTCCAGGTACAGCTTTTCAATTTTTTCTCTCATAATGTTTCCCATAGCCTTATCCCTCCAGCATTGCCACTAAAATATTGTTCTGGACTTCCTGCATTTCTTCTACGTCCTTGCGCAGATCTGACTTGCACAGGACGATTTCTGCGGCATCTCCATACACCAGCTCACTGTGATAGGATTTAACCTCTCTATCGGTAATGCCGGTGTTATCTTCTGCTTCTGCAGGCTCCTCTGTTTCTGTTGTCTCTTCCGGCTGCTCATCTTCTACTTTTTCGATGTCTACCGGCACATCAAACAGTTTTGATACGCTCTTGATGTACTTATATCCTCTATAGTTCTTGATCAGCTTATCATCTTCATCGTAAAGGCCAATCACATCCAGGTTCTCAGACTGCAGCTCTGCTTCGATATCATCAATGCTTTTATCTCCCAGCTTGATGCGCATGGTCAGACTCTCTTCTCTATCCTGGACTCCGTTTGGCACCATGCTTTCAGTGTTTCCTGATGCAAATTTAAACTTTTCCATAAAATTTCCTCCTGTTTTTAGGTTTATGCGGCCATAACCCGGGCCGCTACGGGAGATATCCGGATCACCTCCTTCTACTCTTTGCTGCCTGCCTTGCTATCAATTTTATTTTTCAGTACCGCAATATACTTCGCCAACCACTCCGGGACTGGTGCACCCATTCTCCCTGCATTTTCTATGATTGATAACGCTTCATTAACCAAGTACCATGCTGTCACCAGCAATGACAGTCTAACATTCACTGGCAACGATAAGCCCAACTGACCAGATGCCTTGATAAGTACATAGTCTATTGCTATTGCAGCCAAAATAACACAAAAATAGGCTACTTTCTTTACTATGCCTTTGGCACCCTTCCGGCTGCTCCAGCCGTAATGACTATCTCCTGGATGGTCCAGTGCTTCCACTGCACTGGCTGACATTCCAGAAAGGTAATCGATCACCATAAGGGCCAGTAAAATTCCTAATAAATAAAAAAGTAAACCCCAGCTTTTCGCTGAGATATGCGACCAATCCAGCCGCCAAAACCTGTACAGTCATGCATGTGCTCCTGTTCATTTTTCTGTTTGCCTCCTTTTGCAATTCATGTTATAATGTTGCAAAAGTTTATACTAAAAAGAACCCGGAAATCCTTAGCCCTTGGATCCGGGTTCTTTTCTTTATTCTCCCTTATTCGTGATCGCAATCCTGATGTCCAGGACCACCCTGCACATGCCTCGGCTCTGCATGATCTGCAGTTCCCGGCGTGCTGTCCTTACGGTACTCATGATCCTTTCCGGTGCTCAGAGCCTCGTTGTGCGGTTCTGGAGACTGTACTCCTGTTGCTGGTCCGTAAGGGATGTTCGGTGTTTCAGATTTGTGTTTGATACTCATGTTCTTTTCCTTTCTGCTGTTTTACGGACAGCTCCGATTCATAAATAAAGCCGCCTTTTTCATGGCGGCATGTTACTCTTTTTTTCAATTTGTAATCGCCTCTTACATGTTCTACCTCTCCGCTTCTCCATCCCATTCGCTGAGTCATATAGTAATTTCGCTTATCGTAAAGGTGACAGCCTTACGATTGATAATGTTGTGATATTCGGTTGTATAACACTACAAAAAGCTCATCTGATTTTTCATATTCCGCTAAATAAACCTTGTTTTGCTTCATCGTGCAAAATTAGTGGCAATTTTTATGTAAGACAAAACGGTGCTTTCTTGCCAGAAACTCCTTGGACGCAACCACTATCAATCAATGTGTATTCGCTTGGCATAACATTGAAAGGGGGCATGATCGTTGTAGATATGACCGGTCATATATGGGACACGGCAACAAATAACGAAGGATGTGTTGTGCATTTGTTTGATACCACCATTACATTTACTTGATTATAATTTTTTATCAAACAGAACAACGCCATAATTATAACCTCTGTTTTCTGGTGATGAAAAAGTAACCTGTTGTCCAGAAATAGAGTATGTAATTAATTCTCCGGTTTTCGCTGGTTCAAATATTGGCATTACATTTGCGGTTTGTCCTACTCCGTATATTAAATACATCCCTGGATCATTTCGTCCAGATGCAACAACAAGCGCTGTAGAACCACTGCGTGGCACACTCACACTATAGCTAGATTGCCAACCTTCGCCATAAACAGTGTTCTTCAAATTACTATTTAACTCATTATATTTTGTCAGCAGGTCCTCATACTTGTCCAACAGATCCTTATTCAGCTGATAGAGCAGGTACGCGCTCGGGATTTTGTCCAGACTGTCAACATTTGCCTGTGTGATCATACTTTTCAGCAATCCATATTTTTTCAAGTAGTTGATGTCGGTATCATGTTTCTGACCCAGAATTGTTCCCATGACTGTGACTAAATCACCAGTCACACCCTCACCAAAACCATTAATAATGTCATTCTGGTGTACCGATGTTCTCTTTTCATCCATTAAATCGATACTTTTTGCATAATGCTGTTTCACATATTCATATCGTGCCAGTAACCAGCGGATATCCTCTCCTCCGTCCAGGATATAATCCTGTTCATTCTTGCTTTCATCCAGTTTCGGAAGCGTTGGATATGCAATCTCGTCAAACTTTTCTTTCGTTACCAGACTTCCGGGATTGATCACAGCAGTTACGCTCTGCACCTCTCCGATCTTAACCACCAGAGTCATCTCAATAAATTTGCTGATCGCGTTGTTCTCTGGGTACATATACTGAGGATCCGCTGACATGTCCAGATAAGCATACAGGATTTCTCCCTCATCCGGATCTGTAGCAAAAAGACCGGCCTCCGTGATGGTAAATCCGGTCTCTACTCCAATTGAGCTAATCTGCATAACCACGCTGGCCTCATCTCCTGATGCGCTGTGAGATGCGATGCTCCCGTCCATTTTGTATTCATTCAAGCCGGTCATGCTGCCTGGATCATACCCTCCCGGCACCTTTCCGGTACCAATGGCCACTCTCGTAAAGGTCAGCGCTGTTTCTGATGCCACCAGCTTTGTGATCAGCTGTAAGCCTTTACGCGTTACTACTGTTCCGTTTGCCATGATTTACTCCTCCTTAATTTGCTCCATATGTGATCTGCAGGTATTCCAGACGCGGCAATGCCACATTGATGCCTGTACCCATTCTGATTTTTTTGTTCGTTGCATCTGGTGATGCCGTTATCTTGATATGATTGGACCGCATCGACATGATATACAGTTTTTCCGCCCCGCCGAAGTAGGTCTGATAAAAGATCCGGATGCCGATTCCAGATGCCTTGATTCTGCTCATTAGCCCCGCTATGGTTTCCGCTACTCTTTTATGCTCCTCATCCAGCTTGTCCTCATCTATGTACAGGTACACTTTAGCTGGATAGATTTCTTCGGTTTTAACATCTGCTGCCGTTACTCCAAACAGCGTAGCTGCAGACAGGATTATTGTGTCCAAATCTCCGGAGGCCAGCATGGCAATGGTCTTGACCTTGATCATGATTCTCAAAATCTCATCACTTGCCTCGCCCCTCGGCACTCCAAAGCTCTCTCCATATCTGGTCAGCGCAGATCCCTGCATGACATCTATGTTGTCCCACAGTTTTACCTTTTCCGTCTGGTCTTTGATAATATCAAATCCCCAGCCCGCAAGCGAAAACAGCTTTCCGATGTTGGTCTGCGGCATCTGGTTTTCTTCCAGGCGCTGCATATCCGTCCGGTTGTAGGAGCTTGTCAGCATCTCCAGCATCTTGATTGCAAAACTCATACGATGATCACCGCGCTTTCTTCTGTGATAGCCTTTTCTCGATACCCCACTTCGATGTTTGTCTTTGTGTAGGTGTTTCCGTCCGTGCTGATATCAATATCAAAGTCTTCCACTCCCGATACCGCCGTTACAATCCCAGGGAGCTTGATGTATACCACATTCTGTCCAATCTCCAGACCTCCGGCTGTATTGCTGCCGATGTAATCAATCAACGCCTGCTTTATAGCATCATCTCCAGCATAGTCCGCGCCCTTTTTCAGGTTTGAGACCTTGATCCATACCTTTTTCGTTGTCGGCCGTGAAAAGCGAATATACAGCTGTTGCTGTGATGCTGTCATCACACTCACTGCGACATTTCCAACGGTCTGGATTCCTCCGGATCGTTTTGCATAGATAGTCTTTGCAATGGTCTCATCTACTCCACCATAGACCACCGCCTCAATGGAATGTGCCGGCAGGTTATAGGTATTGTCAAACTCATCTGCGTCATTCTCATACACAAATGCAGATGATACACCCTCAACGTCATTCAGCAGCGCGGCGCGAAGTGCATCCGCATTTACTCCTCCCGGATAATCGACTGATTGATAATACCGTTCCCGGAATTCTGCGTCTGTTTCTTTCAGCCGTCCTCCCGCTATGTCTGCATCGTTTGTAATCGATTCAATTCCCGCCACCGAAGAGGGATTGACAATCACCAGCACGGTTCCTGCTGCTGTGTTGTATTCCGGTCCTGTCTCCACCGCTCTAACCAGTGCCAGTACATTCCCGGACTCTCCGATCGTCACCGGCTCCATGACGGTATACTGCAGGCCTCCATTGGTGGCTACCAAAAACCAGCCGGAACCGTTGTCCCTGGTGTTCCGGTCACCTTGATATATCCGGTTGCCTTTCCCTCCGTGAGGAGCTGCATGCCAATCGCATTACCCAAGTGATACAGGCTTGTCCCCACTGCAGTATCGATAAACCTGCTGTTATAAACATCTTCCAGGCACGCAAAGAGGATATTCCAGATCCATGCCAGGATGCGCAAAAACACGCCCAGAGGGGAGCGCACAGTCAGATTAATTCCGTCCCCATATAACTCCCGCGCTTTATATTCCAAAGCGTTCAGGAGAACCGTATAGGTCGGTCTGTAAAACCCTTTGTCTGTTAATCCCCAGTTATCATTCACCTACGTTCACCTCCATGCTGACTTTCTTTCCGTCATTCAGCGTACCGGAAAAACTGATCTCAACCGCACGCTTGTCCATGTTTACTGTAAGCTCATCTATCATTGCGACGCGATCCTCCTGGAATATTGCCTCGCGAATGACCTCATCTGTGGTCTCCTCATCGACCGGCAAGCCTAGAATTTGCTCATAGTCGGTACCGTGTTCTGGTACCAGGTCAAAATCGCCCTGAAAGGCTGTCAGGGCCATTCTCACGCTTTGCGCTGCCGTCTCATCATCGCTTATGGTTTCCAGTATCCCGTTATCGTCAAAACACAGGTCTTTCGTGTCCGGATTTATTTTCCATGCATCGTTCATATCCTTATCCTTTCTGCACTACACCGACAAAGACCGCATCGTCTCCAGAATGCACTCTGGTGGAGTTTGGCATGCTCTCCGCGCCACTCTTTAATGAGTTATCGCTGTCCAGGTCCAAATAGACTACCACTCCAATATCTCCAGGATTGATTTTAACCTTTACGGTTCCTTTCTTCCCCTCGACCTCCACCTCGATCGGGATGTTGGCCACCTTAACTCCAAGCACTGGAGGCGGCGATACATACGTTCCTCCAATCTCTCTTTTTACAAGCGGCTTTACATCGACGGTCATCTTTCCCTCGTTAAATGCAGTTACCTGTACAAGATCTGCGCAGCGTACCTTTAACAGGTTTTTCCGCTCGTTGGCTTCCAAATTGGCTAATCCTGGGTCTTTTCTTGCCATAGCCTAACTATTCCCCACCTTTCTGCTTTCTGTCCGTTATCCGGCCACCTTGAACTCAATCTCCGTGTTCCACGTTCCGGTCGGGCTACCTTTGTGCGTTCCGGAAACGATCTGAAACATCCCGTTTAAATCTCTCGACTGGATCTGTACAATGTCACCCGGTCCCATGCGATAATTTAACAGGCATGTTCGTTTCCAGGTTTTCTGTTCTGCTGCCTTTTTTTCCGCATCTGCCCCTTTGGTCTGGGTCGACTCGACCGTCGTAACATCCGAATCCGCAGATGTGAACAGCAGTCCCGTTTCCGGTGTAAGTAAATAACCTTTGTTTACACCGTCCGCAGGATTGTTGATAATGATCTGGTTTGTGCGGATCAGGAGACGCGATTTGCACTCGTTTACCACAATCTCAGTCAGGATGTCTTTTAGCTTTCCGGAGCACACACGCCCTCGCGGATATGTCACATTTTCAACCAGTTGAAAAACTCCAATCTCCAGCCCGAAGATGTTGAGCAGATCTCTCACGATGTCCTCTGCCTTGCAGTTTTCCGCGTAGGTTTTATTGATCTGGGTGTTTAGCCACTGATCCAGGGCCGCCGTGGCTGTGATCTTTGTCACCCACTCAACACCCTGCTGGACATGCCTGCAGCTTGCTACCTGGCCAACAAACAGCACTCCCACATCGTCCTCATATCCTGCATTGAGGATAACAACCTGGTTTTTTTGGATTCCGGCTCTTGATGTGGCACTGAGGTTGTTTACCGTAAAGCTCGCAGTCACCAGCTGGTCGGAGTCATAAAACGGTACCTCAAAGTCAAAATAAAATCCGTCATCCATGTTATATTTAAGCGGCCCGATCTGGAGCATGGCGGACCTCAGAAAAAATGCCATCAGTCCGTCCTCCTCTCATGCAAGTACAGCTGCACATCGGTACCGAAATTATCCTTTGTAACCTCATCAACCTCTCCCGTGAGGCAATACGGAACGATAACCGGCATCGGATACCTTGCATCCTCAATAACACGGAACATCGGTCTCCCATAACGGACCGGATCCCCGTAACAAAGCACCTCACCCGTTGCCATAATAGCCAGGTCGATCGTGTAAAACCCACCCTCATCGTTATACTTGACCGTCATCGTATAGGTGCGGTCATCCAGCTTTACCGAAAAGGTATATGGTACCTTTTCCGCATCGATCGGAATATATTCCACCTCAGCGGTCAATCCCATTGACTGGAGTTCATCCATGCCCCCGCCTCCTTATACTCCATTGTGACTTGCTGTTTTTCTCTGTGTCGGTCCAGAGCTGCTTTTGCCGTTGTAGCTGTTTACATAAGCTGCATAAGAACTCTGGCTGATTTGTTTGCTTACGGTTGTCTTTAACCCCGCTGCTTTCGTTTCCTTCGCTGCTGCTGGTTTCTTTTCGCTTTTGTCTTGTTGGCTCATGAGCTGTTTCTGTCCAATCTCAACATAAGATCCGGAAACAATATTCGCTTTTTGCAGCGTTGCCGTGAACGAAAATCCTTTTTTGTTTGACGCATCATTTTTTAGCTGCAGGTTCGTGATCACATAATTGCTCACCCGGAATTTTCCAACATACGTCACCAGATCCCGATTCCTCCACATACTTTCCAGCCTTGATTGAAAGGAGCTGTAGTTTTTTACTACAACTCCCACAATCTGGATCTGCTCCGGATTAAGATATACATGGTCCTCGATACTGCTTCCACCCTCGATGGCATTTGATGTCATCTTACTGGACTTTGTCACAGTCTCTTGTGTAATGGTTCCGGTCTTTGGCACAAATGATACCGTCCCAGACTTTTTCCCAGTCAATCTATATGACATAATCTCCTCCTACGCATTTCCCTGCTGGATTGCCAGCTGATCGTTCTGATCGTTTTGCATCTCCTGATATAACTCTTTTACCATCTGTTTCAGATCGTCGGTCCATCTGGTACCGCCTCCACCGTCTCCATGGATTTCCACTTTGATCGTTGGATTAAAATTGATATCAGTCTTGGTTGTTTTTGTGCTGTTGCTATTGTTAATGATCTTATCGCTTTTATCGGCCGGAATGATCGTTGATCCGGACGGAAGATATGCCATCTCTCCACCACGCTCATTGATATGTGTCCATCCGCCGCGGAAATTAAGATCACCGTCCGCATTATGCGGGATCTTGGCACCGGCTGATTTTACAGAGGATCCTCCTCCAAATAATCCGGCTACCTTTTCCAGCACTGTTCCGACACCGTTGCCGACATACTCTATAATCTTGGACAAAAAGCCCACGACTGTAGATAACACGCTTGCGATACCACTCAGGACCGGCGATATCGTCTGCAGAATCGGCGGTATGATACGCAATCCGGATGCCAGTGCTGGCAAGAGTGCGTTTACCATGTTTTCGACGTGTGGCATGAGTGGCGCTATCACGTTGTCGTTTAACGTCTTTAAAATGCTGACTAATGGCGGGGCTACCGTGGTTGCGATGTTCCCGATCATGCGGGCCAGCGGCGGTAATACCGTTGTTCCGATGCTTAACAGGATTCCTCCCACCGGAGCCGCTACACTTCCCAGTTGTCCCAGGATGTCCATAAGCGGCAGTATCGCATTCTGAGCCAGGTCCATAATGACCGGTGCTCCTGCTGCAATTCCATTGCTCAGCATGTCAACCAGCCCCATAAGGACCGGTTCAACCTGCGGCCACGAATCCAGCATCGTTCCTACCAGATTCGAAAATACCGGTTCAAATCGTTCCGCGGCATTGGACAAAAAGTCCTGCCAGATACCGTTCAGGCTTTTCAGACCATTGGTATAGCCTTCCTGCTTCTGCGCAGCCTGCTGCTGGATCTCCGTGGAGTTTTTCAGCAGCGCATTCATACGGACCTGTGCCATGGCAGCATCATCCAGCTCATCAATGTTCTGCCCCAGCCCCATTTCCATTGCTGACTGTTTTAATACCGTGTCATCAATCTGGATGCCATATTCCGCAAGGGCACTGGTATTGCCATTGATGTAGTCCTGCATGACTCCCAGTGCTTCTGCATCATCCATCTTAAAGGCTGTTCCCAGGTCATAAGCCAGTGACGTTGTAATCTTTGACAGATCTGTCGCGGCCTCTCCTGTAATCCCCAGCTCGTTGTACATGGCTTTATTTGATACCAAAAAGCCTTGCACTTCTTTTTCGCTTCGGTGGATTGCTCCTGCGAAGTTATCCGCCCACTCTGCCACCCCAGAGTCTGCAGAAAACGCAGCATCAAACTTTGCCCCTGTCTGCTCTGCGTTCTTTCCTGCCTCTACTAGTGCGGATCCGAATTGCTTTGCGACATCGATTCCAGCCTTGACTACTTCAATGGCTGCCGATATAGCAAAAAACGACTTGACCGCAGATCCCATAGCATCCTTGATGCTGGTTCCTGCGTTCTCGCCGTCTTTACCCATATCGTCCAGATCGTCTCCGGTCCTATCCGCTTCGTCTCCTACATTGTCCAGGTCTTCGCGTGCCCTGTGCAGTGCCTCCGAAAGCTTTCCCTTTATGGTCTGAATCGGATGCTCAAATGCGTCCCTGACGCTCTCAGCGCCCGCCACAGCCTTTTTTTTGAACTCATCCGCACGTTTTCCCGCATAGCCATAAGCGCCCTGCATTCCGGCTCTCATTGTCTTTGCCATGGAGTTTGTTTCCTTGTTTGCTGCCGCACTTGTCCGAATTACGGCTTCCCGGAAGCTCCCGGCCTCAGCGCCCATCTGAACATATGACTTCTGAACCTGGTCTCCCATTTGGTCAAAGCTGTCTCCGGCATCTTCTGCTGTGTCGGCCATCGTATCCATGTCCTTTACAGCCGTTCCTGCAGTCTTTGCGACTTCGCTTCCCAGGTCTTCCGCTGCATCTGCAGCTTTCTCCAGTTCCCGTTTGGTATCGCTCACATTCTCCGCGGCTTTGGAACCCATTTTGTCAAATTCTCGACCCGTATCCCGGATAGAGTCCCCAACATCCTCTCCAGCATCACCCACAGCATTCATTCCAGCAGTAACTTTCCAGCTTTCCTCCCGTGCCTCATGCAGCTCATCCGTAAGCATTCCGGCGCTTTTGGCTACTTCGCTTCCCATTCTTACACCGGTATTTTCTGCTTCCATGAATCCTGCCTTAATATCGGATATCCTGTTGATGATTTCTCCAATCTGAGAAATGGAATCACTAAGGCCAAATGTCACACCTATGGTCAGGTTTCTCTTGTCATTCAACTCCGTCCCCCTTCCCGCATATAAAAAGCGGGGGCTCTACGACCTTCCCGCTTGTTGTTTCCGTTCTTCCTGGTAAATTATCCAGCTTCTCTTGCTTCGCAATATTCTGCCAGGTCCATAGCTGCCCATTCCGAATAGCTCATTGTTCCTGATGTAAAAACCAATGTCCAAAATTCATGATGCCGTCTTGCGCTTGCTTGTGCTTGTTCTTCATCACTTTCACTATCCAAGAAAGTGTTCCACCTCTGTCAGCAGCTTTCCGGCTGTTTTGATATCCTCAGTTTCCTCGAAATAATCCAGTCCATTTGTACTGACTTCTTTCGGTTCAACTACTACATTCTTGAATAACTCGTCCATGTATTCCGCAGTCTTCCTGCGTCCTCCAGTCATTCCGCACCGGTCATTCAGATCAAAATACCATCTCGGAGATACACTCTGTAAAGTAAATTCCATTCCATTTACAGTTACCTTTTTCTGTCTTGCCATATATTTTCTATAGCTCCTTTCTGATAGTCCTTTTGGCCGCTCAGGCCACGCTTTACTCATTAGCGGATCTGCAGGTTCGGCACGAAAATACTTACCTGCACACTTCCGGCGGTCTTTCCTCTTGTTACATCCGGCATCTTTACCACGCGGCACCTCTGGGCGCTTACTTTGATGGAATCACTGTCATTCGAATCTGATACCATCAGCGAAACCTCTTTCCGTGATGCCGCCAAGGACCGGAACTTACTGACTGATGACGATGTGCCTGCTAAAGTCAGCTGGACGGTACCGCTCTCATTCGCGTTTTCGGAATATACAACATCTCCCTGGCATCCGACCTCCGTTGTTACCGCATCTTCATTTTTTGTAATGGTAATGAGCGAATCTGCGGCAAAGCCGGTAATGATGCTGCCATTTACACTTACATTTACCTTTTTTACGTCATAACTGGTAATTTCCACGGCTTATCCTCCTTAATCCATTGATACTTTTAACCGACCAGAAATCTTTACACCATGAACGGCTCCAGCCAGCGTAGCCTCCCACGGAATATCCGGCATCTGTCTGGATGTAGCCTGCTTATCAGTTGCCTCTGAACGCTTCGGCACGGTCACGGTATATACTCCTGCTCCTGACTCCGCATCTGTTGCAATGATTCCGTAGCCTGCTGCCTCGTCCATGGTCTCAAATACACCAGCGGCAACCTGGGTAAAGCCTGCATCCGTATACGGAATGGTCGGATTGGTCATAAAAATATTGTAGAGCTTTTCTCTCATGGTCTTTGCGATCCAGTCCGCTCCCAGGATAGCATCGATCCATTCGCCATCCGCACAGCATCCGTTTTTGATGTAGTTTTTCTTGTACTCGTTGGTTACCCAGTTTACGTGATGTTCTTCCAGGGCCGTAAGCTCTGATTCTTTCAGGGCCGGTACGGATACCCCAGTCGGCATCTTAAATTTCCAGGTGACGGACTGCGGATACCACGGACCTACCGCACCGATCCATGCTGCGTCAATATGCTCATCCAGGTCCTCAGTGTACACAATCACCGAACGGCGGTTGCTGACCTCCAGTTCCTTGTTGTCGGTCTGCGCAAAATAAAACTTCCGGTGATCCTCCACACCAGCGGTCAGCTCCGCCTCGCTTGGCTCACTGTCCTCCGCAAACTTGGCCAAAGCTTGATATAATCATCCTCGGCCTTGTCCGTCAGGAACAAATACCAGCCATTATCCGTTTCCTGGAAGGTTTTAATAGCCGTTACCAGTGCGGAAGCTGATTCCGGTTCTGCAAATCCCACAATTCTGACCTTTTTGATCAGAGAGGCCGGGGTCGGTTTTGCCTTGCCCTGCCCCATCATCTGGGCGGCCATCTTATACATATCACTGGTTTCTCCCCAGTCGGTTTTGATATCCTCTAATGCGGTATAATCCTTTACCGCCTTTTCTCCGGCTGTTGAAATCAGGAGAATGTCCAGGGAATCCACTGAGGTATCCACCTGTTCCAGACTTACAACAACCACAACATCTTTAGAGCTCATCGTTCTCTCCCTTCTTTGTTACTACATTTTCGATCACGCTAACCTTGCGTGCCTCTTCATGCGCATAGCGGATTCTGGCATCAAATCCATACCGCCGCGCCTCTTCATCCACCAACAGCGTAGAGCGGTCCTGCACCGTTGATACATCAATCACAGTCACGCCCATGCCTGCAAAAAAGTCATATCCCACATGGTCGAACCATCCTGCTGCCTTCATGGCCAGGAAACAGGCTTCATCCTCTCCCAGGATATACTCGTCACCTGCCTCACGGTCCACGCTGCAGACCGTAAAGGAAAAGCTGCAGCTTGGTTCCTCCCGCCTGTACTCAGTATAGGTGTCTCCATCCTGCTCAGTTCTGTAGTTCCCCAGTTCCCCCGCCTCCGGGTTATACGGCAGTACGCTGTAAAACACATACGGCGGATCCTGTTCCGGGTTCTGCTGATTGTTGAGTACCACCGGGCAGCCCAGATTCTCACTCAGCCCCTGCACGATTCTGTTTCTGATTTCCAAAAAGTTCATCGTTTTGCTGATGCCTCCTTCCGCTCAATCAGATAGCGTTTCATCGGATGGATGGAGTTATGCCCCAGTTCCTGAACCACTGTATAAATGGTTCCATCTTTGTCCCGCACCCGTGCCCCATTCTGGAGCGCATGACCGTTGGTATAAATTTTTTCCGTACAATGGGTGTACGTTCCTGCTGCATCCCGCACCAGGTCTTTGTCATTCACCGGCAGCACCACACCCTGAAACGGTTCTTCTTTTCCTTTCCCTGGGATGTACTGCCCTCCGTTGTTCTGCTTAAATTCCGCCCCTGACTGAATCTCATACATCTCATGCATCAATCCGGTCGGAATCTGCGGCTGTGCGTATGCGAATCCCGTCATCTCATGCTCCTTTCCAGTTGCACCGGTGCAACTTTTACTCCAGACCCTCAATCCGATATGTGATCGAATTTCGGAGCCGTCCGGTCTCAATCAGCGGGTTGTCTGGCCAGTTTGTCGTTGCTTTGGTGATTTTTCCTTTTGCCTTAAAATTAAACGGCTGATTGATATATTCCTGGATCATCCCGACCACCTTCATTCCTATCCGGTTCGCTGCTGTCTCAGCTGTTTCGCCGTACAAAATGATCAGATAAACTGCTTCGGCGGCTATCTCCTCCATGGCCTTCTGATTATTGTCGTATCCGGCGCGGATAAAGCTACGTTCTGGGATATTGACGGATTCCATCAGGATAAACAGAAACTCAATATCATCTTGCTTTTTCCGCTTTGTCTTGTCTTTCCCCGGCTTTTTCTTGTCCGGCTCTTTGTCGGATGGCTGTGCTGTCTGCCTGGGTGCCCCGCCCTTACGCTCTTTGCTGATACATCCAAACAGATAGCCCTCCGCAGTGCGCAGGAAGAACAGCCCTTCAAAATCCATTGGACTTTTTCCGATGGACTTTTTTGCAATCGGAATGGCCAGGTACTTGACGTTCTTGGCCTTGATCGTTGCTCCGAACTCATGCACGTTTGCAATGGTCATGATATCGGCCGGAGCTCCTTCCCGGCCCTCACCACCTGCTCCATATCCGTTCTCACCCTGGATACCAATATGTATCTGTACCTCACTCAGCTTTTTCAATTCTCTCTGAATCCGTTCAAGCTCCGGAGTCACATTATCCTCGATCGTCATTACGTCCACCTCATGTACCGGTTGATTACATTCTGTACCTGGGTACTCAGCTCCTTGTCAAAAGTCCAGCTTACGTCTGAGATGCTAAAAGCTGACAGCCCATTTGCGCCATTGTTGGCAAGATTCCACTGTTGCTGCACCATCTGCCAGACCACATACTGGAGATCATACGGCAGATCTGACAGATTCTCGGCGGTGGCATCCTTCGGCATGATGTATCCGGCCTCATAGGTCACCCGCAGGCACCTCTTGACCGCAATCATATCGTTGGCCAGGCCGCCATAATATCCGCTGAGCGCCCAGCCGGAATCCTTATACAGCACACCGATTTCCCCAGTATCCTCATAGGAATAGGAATCCGGTTCCATAACCTTTCCGCAGTCAGTATCTACTACCGATGCCACAGACCTGATCGGATACTGTTTCAGGCATAATTCCTGGTACCCGGTCGGGTGATGGTTCTCAACATACTCTTTCCGGGCAAACTTACGGTCCGTCATCGTCTCGATGTACGCAGATGCGGCATTAATCAGCCTTTCCAGGTTATCCTTTGTCGCATCGTCTACCGTTGTCATCCCCATAAATCCCATCAGGTCCGAAAGCGTTGTCATGGCATTACCTGCCAGCAGGCTTTTTCTTTCTTCCATGGCTCTCACCATCCTTTTTTAAGGAAGAGGCCGGAGTCTCCGCCTTGTTGCATCTCGGACCAGCCATCTTATTTTCTCGACTTTTCTGATCCATAGGTACCTCCTTAGACCGGTGCCTTGGTCGGATCACCCATAACCAGTGCATACGCTGCGTTAGCTGCTGCCGGGCTGCTGCCTCCGGTAAAGGAAATAGTCGGAGTGATCTTGATATAACGTTTGCATCCCAGGAGATCCAGATTCATTTTCAGCTCATCACCGGAGCTAACCGCCACCTCTTTCAGGATGCCATTTAAGGTGGTTGCGTCCGGATCCATCTTGGTATCCGGTACCGGCTCAAATTCGCCTGCTGCGGTGTCACAGTGTTCCACCTTCACGCTCAGCTTGGCCGCAGTCGGGGTGCCAGTAATAGCACCTACAGATACAGCAAAGACCGCGGAGAGAAATCCCTCGCGGTCCACAGCCTTTTCAGCACCGATCACAACAGCCACATTGTCAAACAGTGTTCTTTTCATTCTTTTTCACCCTCCTTAAAATGCCTTGATTCCCTTGCAGTACAGGAAGCTTTCCTCATGGCGCGCAGTAATATCATCAAACATGATTGCACGGGTAGCGGACAGATTTTCCTCGAATGCGTTATGGGTAATTCCCTGCTCATCGGTCCATGAACCATCCAGAGTAGTGTAGGTCTCCAGTCCCATCTGATCACCAATCAGGAGATCCGACCAGTTACCAAAGAACAGATCTGTCTTTCCGTTCTTATCGGTCGGGATCTGGTTGCTTACGCGGTACGGCATTCCGCACAGCTTATGCTCACCCATCATCTCATCACGATAGATATACTCTCCGGTCTGGGTCTTCATGTTTTTGAATACACCCTCCAGCAGGCTGTTCATAGCCCAACCGGTATGGACGTCATCGATATTCTTGGCCATTGCCTTTGCAGATACATATACCGGGAAATCTGCAGTGATCTTACCGGTTGCATCTGCCAGATCCGTGTTATCCAGCTTGGTTGCGTCAATATTTTCAATGCCCTTATTGTTTGCAATACCCATCGGCATGAACTCAGATCCGGTTCCATACAGACCACCAAAATCAAGACCCAGCTGCATACGGCGGAACAGATCGTTCGCAAACATCGCGTCTGCAGAGTATGTGGTCATTAACAGCAGTTCTCTGGACTGCGGTACAATGGCCTCCAGTCTCTTTGCAGACATCCGGATGTTTCCATACTTCGGATTGGTGGCTGCGATCTTACGACCCTCACCGCCCCACTGTGCACGGGTTCCGGAGGTCATGCGCGGAAGGTTCAGGTTACCATTGGTCAGCGGAATCGGCTGAGCGCCTAACTCTACGATAACAGTCTTCGGATACAGCAATTCGATGATCTGGTCAGAATATACCTCCGGAATCAGGAAACCGCCACCAACGGAATTGGTTGCGGACATTGCCTTAAACTCCCGCTCCATGTCCTTATCGCCATACTTCTTGCGGGCAATCCATGCCGCACGTTCCGGATCACCCTTTCCATGGATGTCCATGCACTTGATAGCACGGGCAATCACAATCTCCTTCGGAATATTCTTCTGCTGCACTACGCCCGGGTCCTCTTTGCGATTCAGGAAGATATTACTGTACTTTCTGGACGGAGCACGACGGGCGGATTTCTTCTGACGTTTCGGAGCTGCGCTCTTTCTGCCCTTCTGCTCATCATCTTCCACGCTGTCATCCTCCATTACCTCGGCAACCGCATCCAGCAACTCATCCGCAAAACCGTCACCCAGCTCATCATCCTTGCGGGATTTACGCTTCTCGTTGACATCGTCGATGGCATCCTGGATTACGGTCTCCAGATCCACCTCGTCACTCTTGGTGCCGTCTGCCGCATCCACGATGGCATCCACGATCTCTGCTGCGTCATCCTCGCTGATTTCATCAGCCTTGGCCGCCTTGCGCTTCTCGTTCATGGCATCAATGGCATCGCTCACAATGCCAGCCAGGTCATCGTCTTTGCCCTCTTCCGGCTCGTCATCATCTTTCTGTTCTTCCAAAGCATCTTTTACTGCTGCCTTGATCATATCAGTCAGATCGTCCGCTCCCATTTTCATGCTTTTTCTTCTTGCCGCTTTACGGTTTAATCTGTATTTGCTCAAATTATCATCCTCCTTAAAATACAATTTCAATTTCTCTTGATTTTCTGCTTCCAGGAGTCCTTCTCCGGGAAACTGATTTCTTGCCGTCTGCTTCCTCGATTACTGAATCGATCATGCGGGCGGAGTCTTTCATAGACTGGCTGACCTGTTTCAGAGACTTCAATCTTGCATCGCTGATTTTCCGTCCTTCTTTCAGTTCGCGTCGGATTTCCTCAGTCGCGGACTTATAGTCCGTAATGACTGCCTCCGGGTTCATGGCCCAGGTAACTACCGATACCTCCCACAGATCCACCTCTTTCAGATGCCGGATGCCTGCCTGGTCAAATTCAAAGACCACCGGCTCATATCCAATGGATAACTCATTCAGGACCCCATCCTTTAACAGGATCTTGATGTCCTTACCCATGGAGGTATCTGAGATCTTTGCTTTTAAGAACAGCCCCTTCTCATCCTCCCGAAGTTCCAGAGGCTTTCCTATCGGCAGCCAGCAGTCATTATGCAGAGCCAGGATCTTCACCCGCTCCCATCCTGCTGCCAGCGCCTTCGCAAAAGCTCCCGGCTCGATGATGTCACCGCCACTATCCACATTCTCGAAGACCGCACCGTATCCGGAAAAGATACCCTCTTCCTCGTCGTACTCGTCCATCTTGAATGACAGCCGCTTTGTCTCGTGCTTCACGCTTGGTTCCTCCTTTCTGCCAGATTTTTATAAATAAAAAAGACCAGGTCTCCCTGATCTTCTTTACTCGCTTATTCAATTTTCCCCGGCTTTAATCGTAGGTCAGGAAGCAATGACAGTTTACCGTCTCTTCTGCTACCGTACAGTTTGGATCGCACGGCATCATCAGCTTGTTACCCTTAGATGTCACAAACGGTTCCGATATCATAACCGTCTTGCCGTTAAGCTCCCGGTGTGTATCTCTGGCCTTGCTGACGTTGGTAATATGCCAGGTCTTGGTAGCAAATCCTCCGTGTTGGGCCATATCAAAGTTACCGGCCAACAGGCTTGTATTGCACTCCTGCGCTGCAATAGTCCGTGCCCTTGACTCCGTAGTGTTCATGGCATCCATGATTTCCTCTGTCAGTTCCTGACGGCCTTTTCCAGTCTCCAGACCGCTCGACACAATCTTTGCAATCTGGTCCTTTGTTGTCTGGGTCACTTTCGTGATACGTTGGCCACCCATCAGTCTTGCCGCGGATGTCAGTTCCGGCCGGTTAATAGATGGGATACGGTACATCCGGATCACATCCTCTGCTCCCGCATCGTAGGTCTCAGCCCACAGCGGTGTCAGGATCTGATCCAGCAGTTTCTCCTCTTCCTTCCAGTCCAGCAGACCATTGACAAATCTCATAGTAAGATCCTGCTGCTCCTCCTGTGACAGCTGCATGAACTCTTCCTCGGTAATTCCCATGGCATCCCATACATTCTCATCAGCGGCCTTCCTGGAGCCATTCAGCGCCTGCTCCATGCGGTCACGCTGCTGCCGGAAATACTGCTGCATTCCCTGCTCAAACTTGCGGCCCTGGGTTCTTCTGGCTTTCTCCAGGCTCCGCCCTGCTGCTTGATACGCCTGGCCTTAATCTCCGCCGCCCTCCTCAGAATCTTTTCTTCCTCCAGTTCAATGAGCTCAGTCGGTTCGATTTCAACCTGGTTCCTGTCCTCTTCCATCGGCGGTGCCCCATCGGCATATTGCATATTCGCGGATGCGGAGCTTACTGCTACCGGATCCTCATCTGACTGCAGGTACAGGTCAGCAAAATTCATCTTGTAGATATCCCCGTTCTTGGCTGGTTCCACTCCCAGAAGCTCGCGTGCCTCGTTCTTGGTCAGTAAGCCAGCATTCCAGCCATCCAGGGCCGTTTCCTTATCAAACTCCTGATTGTGTGGGATGATATCGTCATATTCCCAAACCAGGTCATCCCCATATGCCGGGAGCAGCTGCTGATTGATTGCATCCTGTCTGCTCCTCAGTTTCGGTGTCAGCACATTCTTGGCATAGATATACTGCGCCGCATCGGCGGTGGCCCTGTTGCTGTTCTGAGTGATTCCAATGATCTCACGGGGTACTCCAAAATGCTCCAGGACTGCATCCCGCACAAAGGTCCGGCCATTGACCATGTCCAGGTCCTTCATGTTATCTGCTACCTTTGTTACTGTGGCCGGATGATCCGGCGGGCCTCCGATTGTGATGACGCTATGGCTCTTGTCTGCTCCACGCAGCCTTTCTTTCCATTTTGCCAGGAATCGTTCCTGCTGTGCGTCACTCGCTCCAGGCATTGCTACAACGATTCCCGGAGTGGCATCATTGTAGAAAAACTTTTTCTGGAACTTCGCCGCGTATTCATCAATCTCAATCTCATCTGCCAGTGCTTCCGCCTGGCCCAGACCTCTCCGGTACGGATCCAGCGGTTTCAGATCCCTCATGATAAACATGTCATCTACAGACACGTTCATGATGGCTCCGTCCGTTGTCTTGATCTGATAAAACGGATTCCCCATGTATGGTGTTGTCTGCACCCAGTGTGTCGGCACCGGCCACAGCTCCGCCGGGGTACCGTCTCCGTATCGTTCGATGATAAAGTATCCTTCGCCCTTGAGCATCAGATAGATGGCCTGCAGTCTCCATACCGCTGACGCAGTGAACTCATGCAGCGGGTTTGGCTGAGCCATGAAGTCCAGGAACGGATGATCCGTCACTTCCTGCCGTTCTCCATCCTGGTTGATCCGGTACAACTTTCCCGGAACATACGACAGGTCTGATGCTATCTTGTCCACAACCGCCATACGCGGGTTTTCCCCGAAACTTCGCATCCACTCCGCTGAGTTTCGGTCAGGTGGTGTGGTCCACTTCGGATACATCTTTTCTGTTCCGCCTACAAAGCGGTCCCTCTGATTGCTCCGATTTCTGTTAAACAAATTAAATAATCCCATATCTATCACCAGTTTACAGTCCACTCAGGCGGATCGTACAGTGCAAGAGCCAGCGCATCGGCCATATCCGGAGATTTTAACCCACGCTTTTTCATCTCTTCTTTTCGCTCCAGCTCTATCCGTCCGTCTTTGTTTACTCTGTATTTACGGTTGCTCAGCTGTGTCATGAGTGTGTCATTTTCCGGGATCTGCAATGCCCCGGCCTTTAATGCTTTTCGGACGGCTCCCCACATCAGTCCGGTGCTGTTGGCATATTCTACAGGGTCATCCTCATCCACCTTACCGCCGGATCCGCCGAAATGGCACTCAACGATGTGGATGTCTGGCTTTGGCACCCTCTGGCATGCATCCCATTGATGCGCATCTTTCGGGTCCAGTCCGTCCTCTCTGCAGCAATCCTCCCATATATCGTCAATGATCCTGTCCTTTTGCTCCTCCAGGTTGTCGTATACACCGACTCCCAGTCCATCACAGTCCACCTTGACATGTATGGATGCCTCTCGGTACTCCATAGCATAGCGTTTTACCATGATGACCGCGTATCCTGCGATCTCCGTTGTGCGGTTGTGGTTGTACTGCTCTATCTTATCTGACTTTTGCTTGTCAAATACTGGATACAGCACGGAGCTATCGTCTCCAAATCGCGCAACGTCAATCCCAATATCGATCCTCTGTTCCGGCGGCTCGATGCTCAGCTTGGTTGCCTGCTCGCACCACTCCATTGCTATAAAGGAGTCCGGCGTGCTCTTCGGAAATTCTCCCGCCACACGTACCCGGAAGACATCGGAATCCTCGCCAAACATCTCAATGATCTGGTCCACAAACTTTTTCGATACCCTGATGCTATCGCGCCCGTCCACATGGATAGCGCTGTAGGATCCTCGGTTTTTATGATGCGAGTCATAAAAAAAGCCCGACAGTCTTGTCGGGTTACCCATCATCAACAGCTTTGCGTCTGGTCCTGTCATCGCACCCAAAACCGGCTCGAATACCTTATCCGATACACCGGATGCCTCATCAATGATATACAGCACATGGTCTGCGTGAAAGCCTTGCAATGCCTCCGGGTTGGTTGCTGTACGCGGTACCGCGAACCACTCCTCCGGTTGTCCACTCATGTATAGCTTTTCCTGCGTCCAGATCAGGTCCTTTTTTAATGCTGGATTGCCTCGCATCCACTTACTGATCTCAGCCCACAGGATATCATACAACTGGTGCTGTGTAGGAGCTGTGCACGGGATCTTCGGAAACGGTCTGGTCACCATAAACCAGATCACAGACCATGCCTCCACGGCGCTCTTGCCGATACCATGTCCAGATCTCACGGATGTCATGCTGTAGTCTCTCAAAGACCGGAGTATGTTACGCTGCTTATCGTCCGGTGTCGCATGCAGGATGTCCTCCACAAAATCAATCGGATTATCTGCATAATACAATATTGCATTATCATCCAGCATCGTCCGCACCGTCCTCTCTCTGCTTTGCCATTCTCTTTTCCCATGCGCCCACAATCGTCTGCGCAAGGGACTGCTGCCCGCCTGTGCCTAAAGACATGTGCTCAGACAGCCACTCCATGGCCTGCATCGCATCGTATAACTCCACGCTTGCACCATCTTTTCCGTTTTTGATTTTTTTAATTGCCCGGCCGTCGACCTGATCAGACTCGATAAAGTCCACATAGTTGACCGTCTTCATGACCGGTTCCCCGGTCTTTTTATCCACGATCGGTCCAAATGCTCCCATGGCCTGGACCTCTCGTCTACCAAATTTTAGGTAATCCGTGATGCTCGCTGTGGCTATGTCCAGGTACCACTGGAATATATCATGCTCATCAAAAAGCTGGTTCTCAAACCGTTCTTTTTTCAGTCGTTTGATTTCGTCTTTTATCCTATCATTTCCTATCAATCTTGAGCTGTTTGCCAAGGCTGATTCGTATGGACATTCATAGGCTTTCATGTATGCCCTTGTAGCATTGAGTGATTTCGCGTAAAGCAAGCAAAATAGCTGCTGCCGCGCTGTCAGCTCACCATTCTCAATGGTCTCCTCTACATCCTCTTTGGGGTGCTTTTTTCCAATGGTAACGTTACCATTGGAATTTGGTAACGTTACTTTTTCTTTTTGGTCTTCCCATTGGTCCTGATTTTTCCACTTCCGAACCTGCGATTCTGATACCTGGAGTTCTGCTGCGATGTCTTTCAGCTTTTTCTTTTTTCCACTCTCAATCCATAACTGATACGCTTTGTCCCGGTTGGGACTCCTTGTCCTGGCCAATCACCTCACCTTCCGTTCTTTGGATATAAAAAATGGGAATCCGTTTTTGGATTCCCATAAATATATTCTACACTATACCACATGTCAGGTGTGCAAAACAATGCAAAGTTTTCTAATCCTGCTGCCCCCACGCATCCGGAATCTCCAGATTTTTCAGTGCTCGACTATGGATGTAATGCACATTTCTGAGCGCATATCCAATTCCGTCAGCAATTTTGTCCCAATCCCAGCCCAGCATATACCTTTTTGTCAGTACATAAACCTCATCACTGTCTTTCAGTTTTCGAATTGCTTTTGCCACTTCTGTTGCATCATTTACCAAAAGATAGCGCTCATGGATGATGTCCTCTTTCAGTTCTTCCAACTTCACTACATAATCTGACAGATCTGTCTGGTTATGTGCATGAGGCATTCCGTCTCCCACTCCACAGGATGATGCCCCACGCTTTGCGGCTTTGAGTTCTTCTAACTGATCCACCAGTGCTGCTATATGCTTCTTTCTCTTTCTGTAGGAGCGCAAAAACTCTTTCTTACGCTCATTTTCCGCTGATCTGTCCATCTTGCACACCCTCCGTCTGTCTTTTACTGCTTATCGGTTTCTTTTACCGGCACTCCATTTACCTCTGTTCGGCCCGTTATCTGGATCGTAAGATACTTTTCCCCATTTGCATGCTCCACGGTGACTTTTCCAAGACCGCTTGGCTTTACGTTGATTACTGCACCGTCCGTTTCGACTTTCAGTTTCTTTTCATCCACGATCTTTTTTGCCGGCAAGGTTTCTTCCTCACCAAAAAATTCATCCCAAATATCGTCAAATTCTTCCAGAGTTTCCAGAGCCGCTCCGGCCTCTTCCAGTATAGCCCTGATATCTTTTTTCGTCAGCATAAGATCATCTTCTTTGTTCCACTCCAATAACCGGTTTATGATACGCTCATAAATGTCTTTCAGCTGCCAAAATTCACTTCGTCCCGATAAGATTCTCTGCATTACATTTTCTAATGCCTCTTTTTTCTGTTTATCTGTTCTCCCTATGCTGCAGTTAAACAGGCCCTTTATGGTAGCATTACCTGTGTTTGGATTGTCCTGGAATACCAATGCTCCGTGTGGATCCGCCCGACGGTCGTTAAATGCCGGATATAAGATTCCCAGTTTTGGACCCAGAATCGCAAGAGGTGGAACTGTCCGCTCAAATACATGCTTGTCCTCATTGTATCCTATGTACGGTATTGGTCTTGCCACCGGGCAGATGCAAACCATGACATACTCATATACCGATTCTGATGCATCCTCCATTTCAATTCCGTCGTTTGTTACTCCAGGAATATCATACACGCTGTGCATAGCCAGAATAATATGGCCGCCTACCCACTCTCGGTTGCTCTCCATTACCTTTGCACAAAAATCCTCAAATACTTCATCATCTTTGAGACGCGTTTTGCGAAGCCACTCCAATTTTTCTCCAAATTCCAGATTTTCCGGCTCTGCTGCCAGGTTGTGCAGCTTATCTCCCAGTTTACCGCGCAGGCAGTCCGCTCCCATTCTGAGATATTTAAACATTTCCTCCTCCGGAAGGCTCATAAACGGCTTATTGATCCATGCTTCCGGTTCTCCGTCAGGATTGACGTAGCATCCGCGCAGGCGCGTGATAGAGCATTCGGTTGCTTTAAACTGCTTTTTTATCTCTGCAATCTCTCTTTTTTTCATGTTTTCCTTTCCGTTGCACCGGTGCAACTTTTCGGTTTTTAGTTCCTATTTAACCAGTCATTGTCCGCATAATAGAATAAATACACAATCGCACATGTTAAGATAATCCAAACCACCCAAAAAATCCATGTGATCGACATTGTTACTTCTTTCAAAGCCTCCTCAATGCCAGTATTTACTCGTAATACGGTACCGTCTGGTATTTCCCCGTCCCTCAGATCTGCGTAAATCGTTCCTACGCTTTTTACCGGTTTTCCGTAATAGTTAAACCTGACCTTCCGTGACTCTTTAATCGTATCTATGTAAGCTGTGCAAGGTCTTACTATCTTTTTATAATCCATCTCCATGCCGAGAAACCGGATTCGCTGACTATGGATGGATTCGCTTTTGTATAAATCCCACGTCCAATACACCTCAATTCGTGTATGTTCTTTTCCCTGGCTGTCTTTTTCTGTAACTTCTCTTTCATGCCTGGTGTAGTGTTCCTCTTCTTTTTCTACGTACAGGTATGCTCCACCAATCTCTGGATACGTCACAGGATCGACTGCCTCCAATGTGCCATAAACAAACGCATGACCTACAGATGTATCCATTCCATACCGGAACTGGTCCGGATCTGTAATCTGCAGGGCAGTGTTGTATTCCTGGTTTTTCTGGATCTGCCATGCATCAATCCGTCCAGCTATCGTAAAACCCAGAATCAGCATCACTGCTATGATTGTTATGCTGGCCAGAATCTCTCGTTTTGTGATCTCCATATCAGTCTCCAAACAAATTCTTCGGTGCGTCTGTCGGCGCTCCATAATCTAAAAGGTCGTATGTCATCATCTCATATCCTGTCCAGTCTAAAAAAATTCTGGCCGGAAATCCTTTAACATATCTGCGATAGTTTCCCACCTGTGTGTTGTAGTTTTCTCGATACTGAGAAATCAAATTCTCTGTCGTAGCCAGCTCCGTCATATACTGTTTGTAATTTTCATTGCTTTTCAGTTCCGGATACGCTTCCGCAACAGCTGATATAGCTGTTGACACATTCTCTATGCCTGCTGCCCCGCCTCGACCGTCTACGATTGCTTGCAGAACCTCAGCCTCATGTTTATCATACTGTTTGATTGCATCTACCAGATTCGGGAGCAAATCAAACCGTCTCTTTTCCTGCACATGGATGTTTGATTCTGCCGTTTCCACCGCCTGTTCCAGAACTATAGCTTTATTCCTGCTGCTCTGCACTCCAAACACGCACATCAGGACCAGGCAAATCGCTCCTACTACTCCTACTGCTGCTACTTTCATTTTTCCCATCTTCTTTCCGCCTTTCTTTGTCGATTTTTGCGATTCCCACCCATTGCATATTCTTTCTGGATGAGGTATCATGTAACTGTCCTCAATCAGGGACTCATAAACCTAGGCCTTAGCTTTCCCCATAGCTAAGGCCACTTTTCTTTTTTAATTACGCTTTATCGTTCCTGTCACAAGCAACATTAATGATTTTGATTATTGCCAACCACTCAGTTTTGTTCAAAAACGGTCCGCCTGTGATGTTGTGAATAACCTTGCGTAAATCTCGGTTCTGTGCCATTGTTACAGTCTCATTTGATAATCCAGCGGTTTGCACACGCTCCTGAAAACGCTGCTCTTTATCCTTGATCTGCGCCGGATCAACCAGTAATCTCAGCTCGTTTGCACACTGGATAACGTCCGTGTACTCCTCCTGCAAATGCGCTTTTGCACTTCCTAACAATACCGGGGTCGGGTTCTCGCCTCGCAGGATCCTCGCCGCCTTTAATGCTGCCTGCGCAAGCTCCGCAGCTTCCTCCGCCAGCTGCTCCAGCATTGCCGGAGTGCCGATAATTTCAATCATCATTCTCAAGATCCTCCTCTATATTTCAGTTTTGAATCATTTTACGCCCTTCATGTAGCAGCCCCAAAATGTCTTTGAAGCTTTTCCGCTCCGATGACCAAACAAGGGTTTCTGGCCTATCGCATCCCACACTTCTTTCGCCGGAATCTGGCATTCGGACCACTTGAATATCAGTACGCCATCCTCTTTCAGCACTCTCATACACTCCTGGAATCCATCGTGTATCATTTGCGGCCAATGCTCGTCGAGTTTACCGTACTTTTTTGTCATCCACGCCGTCTCCCCGGCATCTTTTAAATGCGGCGGGTCAAAGACAACCAGCGGAAATGTATCATCCGGGAAAGGTAGAGATGTAAAATCACACTGCACATCTGGAGATACCATACATGTACGTCTTCCTTTGCCATTTCCAGACTTCCAAATACCAATAAGGTCTACGCAACGCTTGTCGCAAAACACTGCTGCCGGGTTGTCCTTGTCAAACCAAATGGTTTTTGAACCGCATGTGACGTCCAAAATCTTTTTTCCTTCTAAGTTTTCCATTTCTTCTCCAAATCTTAAATAAACTCCGTAATATCATAGATTTTTGATATATCCAGCAACACCTCTCGCATCTCTGCCTTAGACCAAAGCTGCCGATAAAGCATAGCCATGAGACCGTCAAATGTATCGATGCCAAACTGCAGGTTATCGTAAATGATCTCATCAAATGTCTCATCATCCGTGTAGAACTCCGGCGACATATCCTCGTTTCTGGCCTTATAAGCCGCTCTGATCAGGTTTCTGGCTGACATATCTGTATCGTAGTCTCTGTACATTGCCTGCCGGTCTTTCACATAGCAATCATTATATGGCAGTTCGAGCATGTCCATTTCTGATACCGATTTAGTGCTTAAATTAATTCCCATCTTTATCTATGACCTCCAAATCTTAAGTTAGCAAAGTTCAATCTCCTTTTTCTCCAGCAAATAAACCAGACTATACAGATGTTCAAATTCATCCAACAGAATTTCTCGTGTCTCTTCGTCTTCTGTCTGCTCCTCAAATCTGTTCTCATACATCTGGATAAAATCATCCAATGCCTCCGACAGCTCCAGCTGCTCGTCCTCTGTCATCTGCTGCTCAAACATATTCACCGGGTCCCTGTCACTCTGCAGTCGCTCAAAATAAAACGTGATTTCTCTCTTTTGCTCTTTAATCAGTCCGTACTTGACCGCCAGGCGGTAGGTGAATTCTTTACGCAGATTGTCCATCATGACCGTCTGCAGGCGCTTTCGGAATGTCCCCAGCGAGAACGTATCCTTGTAAAAATTACACTGTCTGCAGGCCGGGAGCAGATTTGAAATGTCGTACATTTCCGATTCTGTCATATCATGCCCGATGTCGTTATGGACATAAACCGGTTTAACATGGTCGACCTGCATATCCTTATATTCTAGGTTGCAGCCGCAGTATGCGCAGCGGTGATTGTACTTCTCGTAAAGCTGCTGCCGGATTCGTTTCGGTATTTCTTTATGTTTTGACATCTTCATCCTCCAAATTTCAGTTTTGCTGATAAATTGCCTGTCCACATTCCGGACAATAGGAATCGCCTATCAAACTAATATCTCCACAAGTGTTTTCTGCTCCGCACGCCGGGCAACGATACTCATCAACATGTATTTCTTCTACCTTCATCGGTATCTGTTTAATCAATGCATCCAATATCAAATGCGTTTTCTTTTTATCAATCGTCACGGTACAATCAATGCCTGCCTCTTTACACGATTTTAAATACCTTGCAACTCTGGAAATTTCATTCATTTCAACCGCTTCTTGCTCCCTGTTTAACCACTTAATATTGTCGTCAATGAACGCTTCCAGGACGGATAGACCTTTATCTTTCTCAATTCCTTTTCTTTTCAACTCTGCCTTTATGGTGTCCACTTGCTCTTTTACTGACTGATATGACAATAACATTCCTGTTTTCATTTCTTCGTTCATCTTCTTCATCCTCCAAATCTTAACCTGCATCAAAAAGCACTTCTGCATCGGGTAATGAATTGTCTACTGTTTTCCATTTAGCTTCTACCTGTTCATATTTTCTGTCAAACTCAAATGTAGGTCTAAAATCACCATCGCCATCAGAATAAAATTCAACCATAGACGAATGACCTATTTTCCCACAACTTTCCATCCAATGTAACATCGAGCAAAAATCATTAACCCATCTTTCACTCATTGTTACTCTTATATTAAACTCAACTGTTTTCGCCATATCCACTTTCTCCAAATCTCTTAATTATCCTCAACAGCCTTGCCACACCATTTACAATATCCTACAAATGAATCATTTCCCTGCTTTCGCTTTATACTCTTCCGCACTGATGGTTCTAACTGATTCTTCTCCTACTCCACACCAAGCCGCTATGCTTGTGATTGCATTTTTAGCGTAGTCATATGCGCTGTGTTTAAAAATTTGCCGTTTTTCATCTGTGACAGCAAAATCAACTGCTGCTTTTTCATATTGTTCAGCGTAGAATCTGCCGGTAATGGCTTTCCGAGCACACCCTTGTCAAATCCGTTAAAATTAACCATATAGCACCTCCATATCTTGATTCAGCTACTGCCGTTTGCAGCTTCGCAATCCTGCCCTTTAACGGTTGCTGTACCGTCCGCTTATGGTAACGGCGCACCTGTTAATTTCCGGCTGTTATCAACTCACCATCCTTTTTTATCGATTCTCTGGTTTTTGCTCCAGCGGTTCTATAGCACATCCTTTGCTATTTTTTCTTAATTTACTTTGTCAAATCGTTCTCTAAAATGATTTTTCCAAACCTCTGCCTTTTTTTCGTCCTCTTCTACTGCTCGAATCATTGCTTCGTCGAATGGTTTGCTATCGTGCAATTCCAAGCAAATCACCGGTGCGGACGCATCGGTGATACCGATAATACCGATCTGGTAATTCGGCCAGCCAATCCGGTTTTTGATATCAGCCACAATAAATCGGATTTCCTCGCCATCTGGGTATTTATCCAGATATGCTTTTAACTCTTTTACTGTCATCAAATCTCTCCTTTTAGTTCATTGTCCAACTCATCACGTACAACATCACTGCACTTACAAACCACAATACATCTGCCACTTCTTTTCCTTTTTTGCTTGTGTCTATTCTCATTCCCCAGAAAAACAACATCGCTCCAAATACTAACGCTTGCGGTGTTGTTATGTACCATTTAATCATTTTCTCCTCCCGGAATATAATCCTCAAAACGCTCCAGATCCATTTCCTGCCGTTCTGTATTAAATGTGATATGCATCAACGTTTCGCACCCGGGGCAGAAACATGCCCCGGTGTTTATCCCCATTTCCATAGCCCAGCTTTTGCAGATCCACATCTCTTTCCCGCAAACCGGGCAGATTCCGCGGTATCTTGGACGTTTATCCTCTTTTGGTGGATTAATCACTCCTTTACCTGTCATCGTCTATCTCCTCATTCTTTACTGCTACAAATTTTGGTTGCTTCCGTGCTCCGCTTTTTCCTCGGGATATGGTCGATATGATCGTTCTGCTTTTGCAACCGGTCATGGTTTCAAGTTCTATTGCTGAGTCCGCTATAGCTGTCGGCAATGACAATCTGTCTGCTGTGACTTGCATATACAGTTTCCGTCCTTCGGGTCTTGTGATCTGTATCGTTGACAGATCATAGCCGCTGTGTAACAGCTGCTGCCGCGTCCGCTCCCACTCCGCCTCCAGATCCAACGTCATCGTTTTGGGCTTTATCAATCCCTTTTTCTGTTCCTTAACACGCTCAAATCGATAGACTCCATACAGGTATCTGCAGGTGTTTGCGTAGCTCCTAACCGTATAGGCTGAGCACCCAATCATGGTTGCTGCCTCTTCCGCTGTTTTTTCGCCCACAAGATTGTTATTCCGGAATACTTTGTACTTTCCCGCCTCCAACATGTCCTCCCTGTGTCTTCCATACCAGTCTCTGTCCGCATGTTGGACAGTAACAATCTATACATGTCACCATTTTTTTGCATGTCGGGCAATTCCCATGGAATGGATTGTACCTCACTGGGTTTTCGCATACTTCTATGCGAGTTACTTTTTTCGGAATGTTTTTCTCCACGCAGGCGCAGGCCGCCCGCAATGCACTGCGTTCCGGTCCTGCTGCCCCGCTCATCATTTTTCTGATGGTTTTATGTACAGTTCTCAGTTTCATCTGGATCCCCCATTTTCCTTACTGCTGCAGGTTTCTTTTTAAAACTCTTTCTCCAGGTCCTTCTGCAGCATATTCCTGCTCCAGTTCGTTTCTAATGTTTTCTGCAATGTTTGCACAGTTCCATGTAGTCCCCGTCGGCATTGTGATATCTACCACCGGCGTTACCGTCACTTTATTTGACGACTTACATAATTTTCTGTTTTTCCAGTCCTCAAACATGGCATCCCACACATTGATTTTCGCCATTTCACGCTCCACATCCTGTCCCTTGAGCATCATTTCTCGGATCTCTCTTAATCCCCACCAGGCCTCTCTCAGCATGCTCTGGACCTGATTAATAAGATGTGCCTCCTCAGCCCGGCTTCTCATAACGGCTTCTATCTCTAATGGCGATAACCCACTTTCTTCGTATTCGGCCAGTCGGTTAATCGCTTCTCTGACTGCCATCCAGTCCGCTCCCTCCAAGCTCGTCGGAAGCTGCTCGCTGTCCATTCTACGCAGTCTCCATTCGTCGTTCTTTGTTCTCTCAGTAAGTCTCTTGTCTCTTTTCAATTTAGATTCCTCCCGCCATTTTCATGTGTTCCGCAAACACGGCTTTCAGCTCTTCCTCGGTATACCAGTGATCTGTTGCCATAAAAAACACCAACTGATTTCCCGGTGTCCATACAATGGATACATGCTTCTCAATCGGCTGCTGAATCTTATATTCCCCGATTGTGATGCTTTTCCGTTTCTCTTTCTTCCGGCATTTTTCTGTGTAATTCACTGATTTTCCATTTATCATTTTGCATACAATGCGTTCTTCATTGTTTTTCAGCATGTTATAGCATTCCTGCATCTGCTCCCATTCTACTTTTAAATCCGGCCACATCTCAGTTTCTTCTTTTTTGGACATCTTCTTTCCTTTCATGCCCCGCCATAAAGTCAGCGGGGCAGTACCAGCGGCATGTCGTGACACATTGGCTCGCTTTGAATAAATACATCTATGTAATGCCCTTTCGGACGCATTACCCATAATCAATCATCCAGATAATTTTCTCCAAATATCTGGATAAATTCTTTACGGCTGTGATTCTTTTCAAATGTTTTCTGGGCGATCTGCTCCAGATACCGGCGTTTTTCCACAGCCTGACCATGGACACCGTTTTTGTTGTCCCTGTGATCATACGGACACAGCCATACTTTTAATCCGTATTTCTCGGACCACTTCCGGTTCGGATTCCCGAAAAAGATGTGGTGAGACTCCAGGTTTCTGCAGCACCCGCAGATAAAGCATTCCTTCTCAGTCTGGATTATGCTCTTCAAGGTTGCCAGCCTCCTATCTTCTTTAATACCTCTCCGGCCAGCACCTCGGCATCTGCTTTGTTATCATTAAGCACCTTCTGTCTCAGCACATACAGCTTGTCCAGGATTGCTTTCTTTTCGCTATGCGCAGTTTCCGACTCATTCTGTTCATTTTTCATTCCATTCTGTCCAGTTTCCGCGCTTTCTGTTACATCCTCATAAGTGGTATCCACCACCGGCTCCGGCATCCATTCCTTGTGATTTTCTATGGAGTCCTGCCCTTCAATTTGTTTCTCCGGTTCTGCGGGTACTATCTCCGTTTCTTCTGGAGGCTCTACCGGATCCGGCTTCGGAATACTCGGCTCCACATCATGGAGCAACGGCTTTTTCGGTGACGGCACCGCCGCCTTTGTTACCTTGCTTTTCGGTTTTTCCGGTTTCTTTTCTGGTTGCACCGGTGCAACTTTCCGCTTTTCTGGATACGGCTCTCCATAAGCCTGCTGCCAGGCTGCTGCCACATCATCTCCCGGCATAATGCTCAACAGCAAATTTTCCATATCCGCCCAGGTGTATGTTTCCTTTTCTCCTGTCCGGACGGCCACCACATCAATGTTTTTATCCGGTCCTTTGTAGGACACCATAAGCCGCCCGATGCCCGGAATACGCACCATATCCACCTTGCTTTCTCCAGGACAAAAGATTTCTGCCACGTCCCGCACCGAATGCGGTTGACTGATAACCTGATGCAAGTCTGCGTACATCTCAGGATCAACCTGCAGGCGGCTCTTTACCGCCTTGTCCAGCATATTCTCTTCCTGCTGCTCCGGGTGCTCCTGCAAGTGCTCCTGCTGCTCGATGATCATTTCAATGTCGGATGTCTTCTGTTCTTCGTCGATTTCGTCCTTAATAGCCTTTACATCTGCCTTACTGAGATCTGCGGTCAGCAGTGCATTGACCTCATCCGGCAGATTCAGCATCAGCGACAGCTTTGCATATCCAAACGCCTCATACTGTTCCTGTATCCTGTCGGAGTATCCACCCTCCGAAAACTTATCGTTGATTGCAATAAACCGGGATACCTGCGATTTATCCAGGTCAAATTCTGCTGCCGCGTACGTCACAACGTTCGGGTATCCGCTCTCATACAGGATGTTTGTATCTCTCGCAACCTTTAACAGATACCCGATCCGGACAAATCCGTTTGCGGTCTTTTGCAGTTCTGCTTTGAGTTCCGCATTAAACTCTTTATAGCTTTTGTTATACTCGATTAAATCCATTATCCCACTGCCTCCATGAAGTCCTCCATCAGTCCCTCCAGGACCCTTGTGTTGTTTTTCTGTTTCAGTTCCGCGATGTTCTCTTCGCGCTTTTCCTTTGATCTGGCCGCACGTTCGTGATCCTCTGCTTTCATCCGCTTTCGGATCACCTGCTGCCACTCCCGCAGGAACGGCTTTACCTTCTCAATGTCCGGTTCTTCGTCATACATTCCTCGGTGCTGCCGGATCGTTCCTCCCGGTTCTACCTCGATCGTATAAAACGGCTCATCCGGCGCTTCTGTCTTTCGCAAAAAGCAGATATAGGTCTCATGATTTTTGATCCGGTCAAAATAACGGTCTGTTGCTCCTACGCAATGATGCAGTGCTCGGCCCTCTTCGACGATGTTCACGATGCGGTGCGGCACCGTAATCTGGTAGTTCTGGCCGGTGTACTCAAATTTTTCTCTAATTTCATTCATAACCCGCTCTGCTTCCCCGAATTTTTTTGAGTATTCATCTGCCACCAGTTCGGCTTGCCGTGCCTCTACTTCATTTACCGCTTCATCATGTCTCCGTTTCAATTCACGCGGTCTGTAAATCATCTCATCTGCCAGGTTTTTCTTTAGCTTCCGGCACATGTCAATGTAGTCCTCATACTGGTTGAGTACGCTATAGGCCGTTCTTTTCGGATACTGCTCTTTATTTTGCCGCTCAATATAATTTACCGCTTTTTCCAGGCTCATAAACCGGCAAATAACTTCCATGTTCCGCGGCTCTAACTTGTTTTTGCTGAGCCAATCTAACGCCTTGTCTGATATTTTCATGTCCTCTTCATCGCTCTTTCTCATCCACGCAAGCATTTGCCTTCCGCCATTTTTATCGCGGATTCGATTGATTTTTTGTCTGTCTTCGATTTCAAAAACATCTTCGATACATTCTCCCTCTTCGTCCAGCGGGCCAATGTATCCTATCACATGCCATATATTTATATCTTTGCATGCTTCCTGCAGCAGCTGGTAAAAACGCCCACGGTACAGCATCTCCACCATAGTTCTGTAGTTCTGGTCCTTGTACATGATCATCATTTTGTTATAATCCAGTTCCAGCCCCGTTTCTGAGAACTCTTTAAACAGCCTCGTCCATGGCTCATAGGCCGTGTCTTTCAATGTTTCTTCTAGTCCAGCATCGTACATAAATCCCGGATATTCTTTGCGGTTGATTGGATTGCCCTTGTTATCAAACGTGCCGTTCCATTGTCTGTAGTAAATATCACAGTTCCAATGAAGTTTCTCAAACTGTCTGCTGCCCTTTTTAAACAGCACAATTCGAACATCCTCCTGCAGCAACATATTCTTCTTTTTGGAGAACCAGCAGTCTATGCTGGCGCTAAAATACCTTACCACTGATATCTCTTGGTCAATCGGCTGGGCCAGTGCAAAGTGCGTTTTTACCTGTACGCTCTCTTTTCTTGCCATGTAAAGGATCTTTTTCCCGCACATCGGACAGGTTATTTCTGTCTTATCTTTAGGTTTTCCCGGGAGTTTTTCCATCTTCCCGCCGCATGCGGAACAGGTCCACACCCCATTTTTTCTGTCTTTCAGGCAGTAGTCGCGCTCATCATTCGCTTTCCGGTCAATCCATTCCGCCAATCCATCCGGAATATCCGGTATCCGGTCCATCATTTTCACGACGCGCTTGATCCGTCTCATTTCCGCCAGCTCCCGTCCTTCCCGTTTCCCATCCGTTTCCAGGTCTGATATGGCATCGGCCCATTCATTCGGTTTATAGCTTTTCCATTTTGCGTCGGTATAGGGTTTTATCTGTTCCCATACCATTTCGCTATACTCTTCTTTTAACTTTGAGCGGTCGATGAAGTCCTTCCCTGTCCGTGGATAACCGTATGTCGTATCGTACATCGTTTCATAGCATTCCGTTATTCTCTGGTTGTTCCATACCCCGTTTGCCGCGATATACGATGCATATTCTTTTGTTTCTGGATTAAAGCAATGGCGGCACAGCAGAGTTTTGTTTTTATAAATGTTAAATACCAGAATCCCTTTAACATTCTGCACTGTAGTCTTCCAGCCGTCTGCTTTTACCTGTATGGCCGGTACCGCCTCAATGCTTTTCTTTTTCACAGCTCCACACCACCTTTCTGTCATCATCTAGGCTCAATGCTTTGCCCGCCTGTTCTTCTGATGCTTTAAACAGCTTACACATGACCAGTCCTGTTTCGTCTTCGACGATTAAACCCAGGATTGCTCCGACCGGTCCTTTTACGACCGGTTCTTTTCCGCGTGCAATCGCAATGGCACCTGCTGCCGTGGCCTCCGCGCTGTCCTGCTGCACGCTTACGTTCAGTCTGTCCTGCTCCCAGCCGGAGCGGTCCGGATGCTCTACCATATAACGCATGGCTTCCATGGCCATCTCCCACGGTATCAGCGCTTTAATCAGCGTGATCTTCGTGCAGGCGATCCGGCCGGATGCGTCCTCATTGATGTCTCCTGCGGCTTCCACCAGCCACAGCTGATTTTTTCCATCCAGCGGATAATACGACAGGCAGTCCAGTGGGTTTTCGTAGCAGTGGAACCCGTTGCGCATCACCTTGCACTCACTTTCCTCTTTTGTCTCGCCTGGCTGAAAGAAACAGCCGTCTGCAGTCCCGTTCCCGTATGTGGATTTCAATTCCGGTGAGAATCCTTTGAATGCTTTCATGGTCACGCCTCCTTTTTGCCGCAGTAATACTCTAAGGCCAGGCGGCGGCGTGTTCTTGCGTCCTCTGCTCCGATCGTGAGCCGATGGCTCCCCATGATCTGTTTTACCTGCTTCGTTCTGTCTGTGATTCGATGATCTACTGTAATCCGGTTTTCATAGCCATAGTCGATGATCAGCGCAATGTATCCTGCCAGGTCCTTTCCTTTTCTGCGTACTCCTACAGTCAGCTCGTCATCCTCGCTGCACTGATCGGCCAAATCGTTCACCCAGTCCTGCAGTACGCCTTCCAGTTTCAAGTCAGCTGCCTCCACTTCCAGCTTTCCCACTGCTGCGCCAAACGGCAAAGTGATAAAATCCGCAATTCCGGCCAGAAAACAGTCTGCATCTTCCGGATCCAGACCGTTTTCTTCTGCCAAAGCTCTCACGGCCTTTTCGTCTCCTTCTGCTCTCTGGGCCAATGCTGCCCGGTTCAGTTCTTCCGCTGAGTCAAATTCGCCAAATTTTTCCCACATTGTAAATTAATCCTCCTTTATAAATCTCACGGTATGCTCCGCTAACAGCTTCTTTACATGCTTCCACTGCTCCGCGTTCCGCACTGTTTTTCCTTTTGCGTTCTTCCAGTCATGCTGCGCCCAGCTCTGCAACCACCCCTGCCGGATCGGCTCCACGATATAGTCGGAGTGCGAGTAAATACTCAACATACAGGGTCTTTCCAGTGTCCCCAAGACGGCGAGTAATCCAGCCAGATAGTTGCTCTGCATACTGGCCTGTCGCTCCTTCTCAATGACTTTCTCATGCAGGACCCCCTTTTTGTCTTTAAAGCTCATCCGGCTCTTATAGCCCTGCTGCGTTGCCTTTATCTCAGCATTTACGAGATACACTGTGTTTCCTCCTCTTTCTTTTTACTGGTTGCAGATCATCAGACGGCCAGTCTGCGTCTGTCGGGTTTAACTTGACCATGGTATAGGTCTGGTACTCATAGCCCAGCTTATCAAATCCGTTATACAGGCTGTCTTTTTTTATGTAATACCCCGGCCATGGTTTCGGGTCCTTTTCCCAACCTTTTTTCGTTTTAACATCCCGCCTGGTCACCTTTGGCTGTACCAGGTTCCTGCTGCGGGAGTACCGCTGTTTTACTGGACTATCTGGATCCCGAAATGTTTTATCGGTCTCCTTTATCAGATAATCAGCCAGCTGAGCATATTCCGCATCCTCATAGAGCTGCACATATTTTGGATGCCCGTTCGTTTTCCATATCTTCCGAATATGATCTTCTGATGTCTCTTTCCCGTCATTGATCTTGTTTATGATCAAATGATGGTGAATACTCTTGCTTTTATATTCTGTTGCACATATGTACTTGAACGCTTTGCCCCGTTTCCGGTACCATGTCCTCATAGAATCCAGAAAACTCTCCAACCTCTTCTGGGCTTCTCCTGCGTCTGGTCTCTTATCTTTTATGTATGTCAAGATCACGTGGAGGTCTCCCGGCCGGAAGTTGGCGTTGATCAGTCTTTCTAGTTTTTTCGCTGCCTGCCTCCGGTTCGCCTCCTGGATCTCCTCCTCTGTCTTTTTCTTATAGTTCGGATCCCGTTCGTGCCCCTTCCTCATCCGGAAGGCATAGCATTTCGTGATCTCCACTACCGCCCCACACCTGTGGGTGATCATTCTATATCTGTGCATATACCATAGTCCTCTAAGTTTAATCCTTTAATCAAGCCTAAATACCGGCTCAAAATCCGGTATTTTCTTGACTTTTCCGGGCTATCGGTATACAATGTTCTTAGTCAAATTTTTTATCATTGTATACCAGTAAGACGGTGACCCTGCCAGGTTGCCGTCTTATCTTTTGCCCTTTTATCATTTTGCTACCCCACCATTTCCACCATGCACGCTCCCAGGATCATGCCGCCGACCAGTGTTACCGCCGCGCCGCATACACACATGCGCAGCATATTCGCAGTGCGCTCCAGCTCCTGCTTTACGTCTGCATGTTTTTCGTTTTTTCTGATAACCGCATAGCTCAGCATTGCCTTATGTTTAGCCTGTTTAAACTCAATCATCGTCTTTCTCCAATTCCACCCAATCAAAGGGATTTAATGTTTCCGCCTTTCCGGCGGCATCGTATACGGTAACCGTACTCTCATTCCAACTGATCCGCTGGACTGTCATGGTCACCTCTCCACACTCTCTGGATCTTGCGCATATGGTCTGCCCGACCTTTATGCGATTCACTGGGTATTTCATTTCAGCCAGATCCGTATAAGCATATCGTCATATGCTCTTTCGATTGCATCCCACGATTCGATTTCGTGGTCTTTTGCCTCCGGCCACCAGTCCTGCATCGACATACAACTAGGCTGATATTCGTTCCGGTACATTTCTTTCTTTTCTTCCCATTCTTCTGGATCCAGGATCATATAATCATAGCGCTGGTCAAATGTGAGCGGTTCCCCGTGCAGGTAGATGTCAAAAGTGTTGTATCCGTCCATCTTCCCGACAAATTCTTCTAATGTCATGCCCTTTTGAAGTCTATCTTCTTTTTCTTCCGCTTTCTCGATGTCGATCAGACCATGTGCGATAGCATCCAGCCACAGAACAGCTATGTTCCAGTTAATCTGCGTCGGCGCATACTTATCAATCGCCTCCAGGATTACCCTGGCTTTTTTGTTTCTGTTCATTTCTTCTCCTTTCGTAGTCCCTGCATGGATATTTCCGATCCCGTTCCCGGCATCTTATCCAATACTTACAGGTCGTGCATGATTCGCCCATTCTGATCACGCACCTTTCGCATCTTCCTTGCTCTCTTCATCCTTCTTAGCTTTCCGCGCCTTCGCGATAATATTGTAGACTGGGTGGCCTGCCGGGATTACCATGCCCTCGATGGAGTCCACCACTGTACCGTCCGACAGCACATGGATTACTTTTGCCATATCTTCACCCTCTTTCACACTGCACGCTTCGCTGATTCCAGTCCAAACCGGAACCCTTCCATAAAGTTAAGTAAATCGCGCCGATTCTCTTTTTTAATTTCGGACAGGGTCTGCGCCATTTCTTCCACATCCTTTACCTGACTCTGCAGGCTCTTTTCGTTTGTTGATAACATATCTCTCCACTCCTTTCTGTCCCGATTGCTTTTCTCCGATTCTCGCTTTATACTGTACCCACAGGCATCCCTATGCTGAGTAATACTAAAGGAGAATCTTTATGAATCTGAACTTCTTACTCACACTTCCTAAAAAGGATATCTTGTTGCTTATTTTTCTCATTTTCTATGCATGGCGAATTGTCACTCTCTGGTATCGCGTTTTTAAAACCAGTGTTCTTCTGGCCTACTTAAGAGAATATCTGGAATCTGTCCCCACCAAGGCTTATCCCGATTGTCCTGTTGAATACCTTATCAAAGAGAGTTCAACATATTATCCTTGTTTGGATAATGTATTAAGGCATTATCCTGCTATGTACAGTCTTGAATACAATTACATAACACCTTTAGAATATGGAAAAGCTGATTCTAAAAACTACAAAGCTGCTATTGAGCACTACAATGAACTTGCAATGAGGCGTAATTTTTTCGTTGATGACGCAAAAAAATCTTTCAATCCACTATCCGCAGTTCAAAATTTGTTTTCCATTCCCAGTCGCTTCCTTGAATGGATTGGTTTTAATCTCAGTGAATCATTTTCCAAAATATGGAACATTGTTGTAATCGTCGGTTCCTTTTTTCTGGGTATGTATCACAACGAAATTAAATCCTGTTTTGATCTCCTGGTGAATCTTTTATTCCAGCACTTCTTTCACAACTAGATACAAAAGAAAAAATAAGCTACCTTTCTCGTACATTGTCATGCTATTGTCGTTCGCCAGAATTACTGCCTCAAGCGCGCAATAGCATAACAATGTAACCACAGCTTTCAAAATCTGTTTTTTCACCTTTCTCCCCTCCTTTCTGTTCCAATTGCTTTTCCATTCCCTCTGCCATATAATTTCCGTATCAGCACCGCCATGCTGAAATACTTTTACAAAGGAGATACCACCATGCCACTCTTTGACGATGATTTTCACCCCGGCATTTCAGATTTTGACATCGGTATGCGCGCTAAGCCCGGATTCCAGTTTGACATTCCAAAATTTAATGATTCTGAATGGAATGATTTGAAAAAGCAGGCTCGCTCCAATCCAGATGCCGTTATCGAATCCTGCAAAAAACAGATGACGAAGCAGGAACAGTTTTATGAAAGCTTACTAAAGCAACTTTCCGAAATCAGCGCTTCCGCTTCTGCCTCTGCTGAGGCCGCCAAAAAACAGGCCGAATCCTCCTGCTCTCAGGCTAAATCTGCTCAAAAACAAGCTGAGGCTTCTGCCGTTTCCGCTGACGCCTCCAAATCCCAGGCTGAATCCGCTCATAAAATTGCGAATCGTTCCGACAAACTCAGCATCATCGCAATTATCATTTCTGCACTCAGCCTGTTGTTTCAGTATGTTTCTGTGCATCAGCAAATCATTTCTTTTTTTCAGCCGTTAAAGAACTGAATCAAGCTGACTGCAAAAACTAACAAGCTAATTGCAAATGCAATTGCAGATAACTTATACGATTTGTCCACGTAAATCTCTGCTGCGGAACTCTCTTTTTTTTCGGGTTCCGCAGTTATTTTTTCATTTGCAGCATTTTTCCACATACTCTCTTCGATTCGGCTCAACTGGATAGTTATAATGGCCTCATATGATTCGATTCGATCTAATTTCCGCATTACCATTTCATACATTTCGAATTTTTCCTGTGCCACTTCTCTCCCCTCCTTTCTGTGCCTTGTAGCTACATAATAGTCCCTTAAAGCTATTTTGTCAATATCTTTTTGTCCCTTAAAGGCACTTTTTGGTTGACACAGTTATTTTGCTGTGTTATTGTGATAGCGGAAAGGAGGAGGTCACCTATGACACAAGGAGAACGAGTTCGGGAAATCCGGAAGGCTCTGGGACTTACATTAGAAAAGTTCGGAGATAAACTCGGTGTTGGCAAAACAGCTATTTCTAAAATAGAAAAAGGCGAAAATGCTCTCACTGATCAGATGGCAAAATCCATCTGCAGAGAATTCAACGTTTCTTACGATTATCTGATTTACGGAGACGGGGAAATGTTTGACAACCTACCACAGACCATTCTTGATGAGCTGTGCCAGCAGTACGATCTGGACGATCTCGACAGACAGATTATTGACCTTTACGTTTCATTTCCAAAGGAGCTGCGCGGCGAAATCAAAAAACGCATCCGGGAGAAATTCGGAAAGGAATAATCCGGGCAGCAAAAAGCGGGAACCAAAGCATATGCTCTGGCTCCCGCCTCTCATTTCGTATGTATGTATACATACTGTATGAACTTATAAATCCGGGTCAGGTCTCTTTGTGAAGAAATCTTGTTAAGCAACTCGTTGATTCGTTGGCGTATGTCCATCCGCTTCACCGTCCTTTCCTCTGATCCGATTATAAACCGGTATCAGGCGGGCGGGAATAGGCTCTGCGGCTTTGTCAGGATATCCTGACAAACAGCCCTGAGCTGTTTCATACGTTCGATTCTTTTGCTATACTACTTGTAGTCAGATTCATAAAGCTCGCTGATTTTCATGTCAAGCGCACGGGCAATGGTTTCTAATTCCCACAGCGTCGGTGATACCTTTCCATTTTCGATATCATTGAGTGTGGTCCTGCTGATTCCTGTCAGTTCTTCCAGTTTCCGCAGAGTCAGTCCACGTTTCGTCCGTGCCTGCCATGTCAGAATCTCCATGCACATCTCCTCCGCGGTGTCATCTCTTCTGATCGTGGATGTGCATAGATCTATTATACAGAAAATTCTTCTTTCTCTCGCTGGGAAATCCTGGCAAAAATCGCACGTATTAATACATATTTCCGTTGACATACGTGTTGCTACGTGCTATAATTTAATCATAGAAAGGAGAAAGAAATGAGATACCCGGAATTAACAAGGATGCTTAGTAACAACAGATGTTATTTATTAAGGCACGGAACCAATCACGACATCTGGCACAGCGAGATCACTGGAAAGAACTTTCCGGTACCTCGACACAAAGCAGAAATTCCCACCGGAACATTAAAAAACATCCTGAAGGATGCGGGACTGAATTAGTCCCGCTCCTCTGGGAGTTTATTATAGAAAGGAGATCACTATGGCAAAATATGCTTATCCGGCTGTTTTTACACCAGAGGAAGGAGGGAGCTACTCCATTAACTTTCCGGATCTGGAAAGCTGCTACACCTGCGGCACTTCTTTACAGGACGGAATCGAAATGGCTGAGGACGTTCTTGCGCTTGTCCTCTACGACTACGAAAGAGATAAAAAAGAAATTCCTGTACCTTCTGCTCCTGCTGCCCTTCCGCTTTCTGGAAACGAATTTGTTAACTGGATTGCCTGCGATACAATGAAATATCGCAAAATGTACAACAACAAGGCGGTAAAGAAAACCCTTACTATTCCAGAATGGCTGAATGAAACAGCTTCGGATATGGGGCTGAACTTCTCACAGGTTCTGCAGGAAGCTCTTATGGAAAAGATTCAGGAAAAAGAATATCTGAGTGATTTTTCAGAAAGAAGGTAAACATGTTCTTCTTTTTCTTTAGTAATGAACAAATTATGGAAGTAGAACTGTCGTTCGACTCCATTAAGCATGTAAATGAATACGGACAGGAATTCTGGTATGCTAGGGAACTACAAGCAGCTCTTGGATATACAGAATGGCGAAACTTCATCAAAGTTATTGAAAAGGCTAAAATAGCCTGCAAAGGTAGTCAAAATTCTATTTCCGACCATTTTGTTGAGGTCAACAAAATGGTTGAAGCCGGTGTAGCAAGTAAAGAAATTGATGACATACAGCTATCACGTTATGCCTGCTATCTGATTGTTCAGAATGGTGACCCCAGAAAGAAAACCATTGCGCTTGGTCAAACTTATTTTGCAGTCAAAACCCGTCAACAGGAGCTTGTTGAAAACTACGATGATCTCTCGGAAGATCAAAAGCGTTTAGCGATTCGTAGGGAAATGAAAGAGCATAACAAATCTCTTGCAGATGCTGCGCACGATGCTGGAGTGACTGAGCAAAAAGATTATGCTATTTTCCAGAACAAAGGATACCAGGGGCTATATGGCGGTCTTTCCAGGCAAGACATTCATGCCCGAAAGGGGCTTAAAAAATCCCAGAATATTCTTGACCACATGGGAGCCGAAGAATTGGCCGCCAATCTCTTCCGGGCCACCCAGACAGAGGCGAAGCTTCGCAGGGAACACATACAGGGAAAAGAACTGGCCAATCAGACGCACTACGATGTAGGAAAGAAGGTTCGACAAACAATTTCTGATCTCGGCGGCACAATGCCAGAAGATCTTCCTACACCAGCGCAGAGCATTCAACAGCTCGAACGAAAGCAAAAGAAACGTCTTAAATAAAAATAAAACCGCCCGGTGCTACCAACACCGAACGGTCTTTCGAATAGATTTCTCTCGCCGGATTGCTCCGGATTGATATAATCACCCGATTCAAGTGAATTATATCATCTCCGCTACGTCCTGGCAAGGGGCGTATTTTTTATACCCATTTTTTGGAGGTGCTATATGAAAAAAGTTGCAATTTATGTCAGAGTATCCACGCAGGAGCAGGCCGCGGAAGGTTACTCTATCCAGGAACAGACCGAACGGCTTACCAAATATTGCGAGGCTCACGGCTGGGTCATTGTAAAGGTCTATACAGATCCTGGTTTTAGTGGCGCAAATCGTGACCGGCCTGCTCTGCAGATGCTTTGCTCTGATGTTAAAAAATCCATGTTTGATACTGTGCTTGTTTATAAACTGGACCGTCTTTCCAGATCGCAAAAAGACACCCTCTATATCATCGAGGATGTCTTTGAAAAAAATCACATTGCTTTTGTGTCCATGCTGGAAAACTTCGATACCGGAACCCCGTTTGGCCGTGCCATGATTGGTATTCTGTCCGTATTCGCCCAGCTGGAGCGCGACCAGATCCGTGAGCGTTCGCAGATGGGGCACGATGCCCGCGCCAAAGAAGGCTATTTCCACGGCGGCGGCTATGCCCGATCGGCTACAACTATGAGAACGGTCTGCTCAGCATCAACGAATATGAAGCCACAATCGTCCGCAGGGCGTATGAGCTGTTTCTGGACGGTCTTCCGATTCATTCCATCTATCTTACCATGGAAAAGGAATTTCCGGCCGGAACACGCTTTGGCAGCATTACCTATTCTTCCGTCTCATCTATGCTGAAAACAATCCTGTATGCTGGTTTTATCACCTGGAAAGGAAATCTCTATCCAGGAAAGCACGAAGCTATTATCCCCTACGAGACTTTTCAGAAAGTGCAGTCTATTATGAAGCGCCGAAGAATCGACGATCCACAACGTCTCTCTTCGTTTCAGCACACCACCATTCTCGGCGGCATTGTCTTCTGCGGATACTGTGGTGCCCGTTACTTTTGTAAAAACAATAGTGCCTCCAAAAAGCAGCATATTGTGCAAAAATACTACACCTGCTATTCTCGTGGCAAGTCCAACAAAAATATGATACGGGATCCAAACTGCAGGAATAAATCCTGGAATGTAAAAAAACTGGATGCCGTGATCCTGGAAGAAATCAGCAAGCTGAACCTCTCCCGCGACTTTGCCTCCTACGAGAATGCTCCAGACAATTCAGAGCGGATTGCATCGATTACTTCTGCACTCTCTGCGACAGACAAAAAGCTGGAAAAACTGATTGACCTTTATACTTCCGACACCATTCCGGTACAGATCCTGAACGAACGTGTTGCAAAGCTCAACGCGGAAAAAGAGACTCTGGAGTCAGAGCTTGACACGCTCCAGAACGCTCCGGTTCCGGATCTTTCCACCGAAAAGGCAAACGAAATTCTTGACGGTTTCCAGGCCGTTCTGGATTCCAATGATCACGATCTGCTCCGGAACTTCATCCGCTCCCTGATTGACTCCATTATCATCCGTGGGGAAGATATCGAAATCCACTGGAAATTTACTGTGTTTTAACTAGGCAACTTATAACCTCTACGTTTGCCGTGTCTTGAACCTGTGAATCTACTTATTATATAGTAAGTTATGCTATCACTCAGTTTCCGCACAAAATAAGGCAAAACTGGTTACCGAATACATTTTCGTTT
>NZ_QUMD01000018.1 GCF_003481985.1 Clostridium sp. OF09-36 | reverse complement strand
CGTTACCGACATCATCCCAAGACTCGCTATTATCTGGTTGGCTAAACCTTGGATAAACCGGATTCCCACCGGCTTGACTACACACCCTTAGCTGGGCGCACAACTGGAAGTTGTCAAAGAGAATTGTTCCAGTATTCCACAGTATTGCCATTCACATCATAGAATGTAATGGTTCCCGCATTTATAGGCAAAACAATCGCAAAAGGTTTATTGCTGTCAATGTCAAGCACATGAATTGTGTTGCCGTCATCTATTTCAAGCTGTGTTACCTGTTGCTGATTCATAGAAATAAATGCTCGCTCATTATATCCTTCTACGGTGTACTCGGCAATTCCTCTTTGAACCCCCGAAAGGTTTCCACCCCCACGGAAAAAGTATCCAAAGGAAAGACCAGGGCGGTTGAGATAGACGGAAAAAGAATGGTCACTCAAATCCTGAGGGTAAGAAATATATGCAGCCATCGTGCTGGAAACGCTTCCATCGACCGTCCAATCATCCTTAATCTTCTGCGACGAACGAATATCTGTCTCCAGTTTAGATGAAGTCACGCCGATCTCATTGTTCGTATAAAGAAAACAAACAAATAAAATACAAACAAGAACAACCCCTATCACAATTTTAAGAAATATTTTTTTCACGCTATCAAAACTCCTTGTCAAGTTCCGATTTTCTTAATTCTACAAACTTGAAATTCTACTTCTATTTTTCAATAGCCCTCTCGAATCCCAGATAACGACTTCCCTGGAATGTCAGCTTTCCTTCGTCTCCTTCTGCCAGCATTCCATACTCTTTTCCATATACAGAAAATTCCATCCGATCACCGCTTTCCACCTCAAAAGTAACATAATAAGAGGTGCTGGTGGTAGTATGATACCCGTGAGTTCCTGAAGTGTCTCCTCCAACCGGCTCGTTGTGATGTGTCGTATTCTGTCGCTTGGCAGCCACCCTGGCTTCCACCGTTAAACGGGGAGAATTATTATTTTTATTCCAAGTTCTTATTCCACTTATGAAGGTAAATAGGATCATCCCCAATATCAGTAAAAACATAACTGGAAAAATCAAATCAAATAAATCAAACATCATATTCATAAACTCTCCTCCTGTAACTTCCGATTTACAGCTTCTATTCTACCTTATTCGTATGGCGGCGGGGAATGATCCCCGCTTTGCAATCGCCCGCGCATGGTTGCAGGTTACGCCATCTGTCCACCCTTGTAGCTTTGCAGCCATACACATACAGCAAGGGGGATTTTCTGTTTCTATTCTACCACACATACGTGCTGTCTCATAGAAAATTCAGAGAAAATCTGGGACAAAACCAAACATTATTTTTCTTTCTTTTCTCACCTATCTATTTTCTGTTTCCAAGTACCCGCTTAAACACCGCATAATTGTTTCCACTCGGATTTACTGTTTGCTCCCGCTTCGGACAGTACACGGCAAATTCCACGGTATCAAAATCATATTCAAACTCTGCCAGTACTTCCTTATAAGCTCGTGCCACAACCTCCGGCGGATTCTGGAATGCCCCGCATCCAAAAGTTCCGAGTATCAGCACCTCTGCAGCATTCTCCTTTGCTATGGAAAAAAGACGCTATGCACGTTTTTTATGGATTGCAAGTAGTTCCATCGGCTTAACCGCAATTGCCTTGGATGGCTCCGGGTTCCACTTGTTGTTTGGATTCGGGCGGAGATTTGGGGCTGCAATCGTAATTACATCCAAACTCATTCGCTGACTTTCCGGGAGCATCTGCATTCGGTGATCATCCTTAAAAAACACAACATCTGGTGTGTAGATCGCATCATCATTATAGGTTGTATTCACCTCTCCATTCCGCAGCATGCTATATCGCCTGGTTTCATTAAGTATCACGTCCTTGTTTTGTATCTTGTATATAGAATAGCAGGGATCGTAAAGATAGGAAATGTGATTTTGTGGAATTGGTTGGATGTATCTTTATTATATAGGAAAGCCGTCAGCATCTCTTCCGCTGGCGGCTTCTGTTATCCTTTACTATACAAATTTCACACACAAGCAAGCATTTTTGTATCAACGCCAACTCTTACAAACCGCATATTTAAGCCATTTTTCGATGTGTACAAATCTATTTTTGTACACCTATTTTAGTGTACAAATTTGTATACGAGTGTGCAAAATCTGGTAACGACTTATACTATCTACTCTATAACATCTGCCACAATAAAAACGCAAAGAAAAAGTCCGGAAACCCGCATAAACGCTGGATTCCCGGACTTATATCGTCTTCTATTAAATTGTACTAAGATGTCAATTTTAGAAGCGGATCAAATGCGAAATTCGCATTAGTTACCCATCTGCTTTGCAACTTCCTCTGCAAAGTTCTCCTCTTTCTTCTCAAGGCCCTCACCGGTCTCGAAACGAACGAAGCCCTTAACAGTGATCTTAGCGCCGTTCTCTTTTGCTACCTGAGCAACGTACTGAGCTACGGACTGCTTGCCATCCTCTGCCTTTACGTAGGTCTGGTCTAACAGGCAGATCTCTTTCATCTCTTTGTTGATACGACCCTGGATCATGCCCTGGATTACTTTCTCCGGCTTGGAAGCTTCCTTCGGATCGTTCTGGATCTGAGCCATCAGGATGCCTTTCTCGTGCTCGATGAACTCAGCGCTAACCTCGTCACGGCTGGTGTACTTCGGATTCAGAGCTGCGATCTGCATAGCGATGTTCTTGCCCATCTCTTTTACAGCATCGTTAACAACATCGGTCTCAACGTCAACTAAAACGCCGATTCTGCCGCCAGCATGGATGTAGGATACAACAACACCGTTCTCCTCTACAACCTGTTTGAAACGACGGATGTTCATGTTCTCACCGATGATGGAGATCTGGGAAGACAGAGCCTCTTTTACGGTCAGGGTCTCGTCTGCTGCCCACTTCTCAGCCATGAAGGTATCCATGTCTGCTGCGGTAGTGGTCAGAGCCTGTGCTGCAACCTGTGCAACGTAAGCCTGGAATTTTGCATTCTTTGCAACGAAGTCGGTCTCAGCGTTAACCTCAACAACAACTGCCTTCTTCTCGTCGTCGGTCATAGCGGTTGCTACGATACCCTCTGCTGCGATACGGCCAGCCTTCTTCTCTGCGCCAGCAAGTCCTTTCTCTCTTAAGAACTCTACTGCCTTGTCCATATCACCGTCGGTAGCTGCAAGTGCTTTCTTGCAATCCATCATACCTGCACCGGTCATTTCTCTTAACTCTTTTACCATTGCTGCAGTAACTGCCATTGTTAATTCCCTCCATTTTATATTTTAAAAATTTTGTTTCGTAACGCGAAAATGTGCCTTTGCGCCAAATGCGCATTCAGCGGAGCGTCTTCTTTCACAGGACGAATTTCCCATGAAACTTAAAATGCTCCGGCCTGCATATCCTGCAGGTCGAAGCACCTTATTTCTCGATTAAGCCTCGGTAGTTTCCTCTGCCTCGAATGCCTCAGCAAAGTCAGCCTGAGCCTCACCCTGGTTTGCCTCGATTACTGCATCTGCCATCTTAGCCACGATTAATTTAACGGCTCTGATTGCATCGTCGTTACCCGGGATTACGTAGTCAAGCTCTTCCGGATCACAGTTGGTATCAGCGATACCGATTAACGGAATACCCAGAGTATGAGCCTCCTGTACGCAGATTCTCTCCTTCTTCGGATCTACGATGAAGATAGCGTCTGGCAGTTTCTTCATCTCTTTGATACCGCCAAGGTTCTTCTCCAGCTTCTCCCACTCTTTCTTGATCTCGATAACTTCCTTCTTCGGCAGTACATCGAAAGTACCGTCCTCAGCCATGGTCTCGATTGCTTTCAGTCTTGCGATACGGCTCTGGATGGTCTTGAAGTTGGTCAGCATACCGCCTAACCATCTCTCGTTTACATAGAACATTCCGCAACGCTCTGCCTCAGTCTTGATAGCGTCCTGAGCCTGCTTTTTGGTACCAACGAAAAGGATGGTGCCGCCGTTTGCAGCGATCTCGGATACTGCGTTGTAAGCCTCGTCTACCTTGCCTACAGACTTCTGTAAGTCGATGATGTAGATACCGTTACGCTCGGTGTAGATGTACGGAGCCATTTTCGGGTTCCATCTTCTGGTCTGATGTCCGAAATGAACACCAGCTTCTAACAGCTGCTTCATAGAAATAACGCTCATGTTTGTTTCCTCCATTTGGTTTTTTACTTCCGCCTGCGTCTTGTGCTTCCTCCGGGACCATACGGCACCACCGTCAGAATCAGCAGACGTGTTTTTTGTCAGCCCCACTATGATATCATAACTGCCATGGTTTGACAAGGACTTTTTCGCAAAAAAAGGATAAAAAGAACAGAGAAATTCCGTTCCTTTTATCCTTTCTGGTTTTCTGATACCGGTTTATTTTGACATTTTAATATTTTTCAGTTCATCGAATACCACATCGTTTAAGACCTTAATGTAGGTTCCCTTCATGCCGGAGGATCGGGATTCAATAACACCTGCACTCTCAAACTTGCGCAGCGCATTGACGATCACGGAACGGGTAATGCCGACACGGTCTGCGATCTTGCTGGCTACCAGGATTCCTTCGTTTCCGTCGAGCTCTTCAAAGATATGGGTGATGGCTTCCAGTTCGGAGAAGGATAAGGTACTGATGGCAGATTTTACGATCTGCACTTTTCTGGTCTCTTCTGCGTTTTCTTCATTCACGGAACGCATCATTTCCAGACCGACTACGGTGGTGCCGTACTCACTTAAGATGATATCGTCGATGTCGTACTGCTCGTCACACTTGTAAATGAACAGGGTACCAAGACGTTCTCCCGCAATATCGATCGGGGTGATGATGGCCTGATATTTCTTGACATTCTCTTCTGCGAAGCCAAGTGTTGCGAGGTTTACGTTTTCTTTTGTGGAAAGGATGCTGAGCAGCCGTTCATTCAGCATACGGTCTACAAAGCCGCCAACCTGGTCTTCAATCAATTCCTCAATCTCATCTACACCGGGGCAAAGACCTACGCCAAGAACTTTTCCTTTCTTACTGATCACCAGAATATTGGAAAGAAGGATCTCACTCAGGACTTTGCAGATGTCGTTGAATACCACTTTATGGGAATTGTTGTTATGCAGTAACTTATTGATTTTTCTCGTCTTATCAAGAAGCTGTACACTCATTTCAAAAAACCTCCTCAATTCATTGATATTCGTTTCAAATGTCTTCTCCAATATCTAAATATTAGCACGACTTTAAACAAATAACAAGAGTTTTTTGAAATTTTCAATTAATTTAATCATTGGACTGTTTTTCTTTGATATTTGCAGTATACCCGCACTGTTCATTGGCACAGAGAAGCTTGCTCCCCTTCTCTACCATATAGCTGCCGCATTTCGGACAACGCTCTGCAGATGGCTTCTGCCAGGACATGAAGTCGCATTCCGGATTGTTTTCGCAGCCGTAATAACGTCTTCCCTTCTTGGTCTTCTTGATGACAATGTCTTTTCCGCACTGCGGGCAGGCCACGCCGGTCTTTTCCAGATACGGCTTGGTATTTTTGCAGTCCGGAAAGCCCGGACAGGCTAAGAATTTTCCATGCGGGCCATACTTTACTACCATGTTCCGTCCGCAGACATCGCAGATCACATCGGACACTTCATCGGCGATCTTGACGGACTCCAGTGTTTTTTCTGCTGTGGTAACTGCCTGGTCCAGATCCGGGTAGAAGTTTTCCACGATGGTCTTCCATTTTACGGTTCCATCTGCCACTTTATCGAGAAGCAGCTCCATATTTGCGGTAAAGCTCAGATCCACAATACTTGGGAAGCATTTCTTCATGATGCCGTTTACAGCCTCGCCAAGCTCTGTCACGTAAAGGTTCTTGTTTTCCTTTGTCACGTAGCGTCTTGCCAGGATCGTGGTAATGGTCGGCGCGTAGGTACTCGGGCGGCCGATGCCCTGCTCCTCCATGGCCTTAACCAGGGAAGCCTCTGTATAATGGGCAGGAGGCTGGGTGAAATGCTGGCTCGGCTTTAACTCTGCCAGGTTCAGGATATCTCCGGTCTCCAGCTTGCCAAGGAGTGCATTGCCTGCTTCTTTGTCATCCTCCTGCACATAAACAGACATAAAACCATCAAACGACAATTTGGATGCCGCCAGGGTAAAGAGATAATCGCCTGCTGCCACCTTCACGGATGTGGTGGTGTAAACAGCCGGCTGCATACGGCTTGCGGTGAAACGCTTCCAGATCAGCTGGTACAGACGGAACTGGTCGCGCTGCAAAGACTCCTTCACAATGGTCGGTGTCAGGGTGATATCGGTCGGACGGATGGCCTCGTGCGCATCCTGGATCTTACCAGTGGTTTTCTTTGCCTGATCCTGTTTTAACACATAGTCACCGCCAAAGGTGTGCTCTACATAAGTGCGTGCTGCTGCATCTGCCTCCTCCGCGATTCGGGTAGAATCGGTACGCAGGTAGGTGATCAAGCCAATGGTGCCGTGTCCCTTCACATCTACGCCTTCATAAAGCTGCTGTGCGATCCGCATCGTTTTCTGGGTAGAGAAATTTAACACCTTGGATGCTTCCTGCTGCAGGGTACTGGTGGTAAACGGGATCGGTGGCTTTTTGCTGCGCTCGCCGTATTTCACGTCCTCCACAACATACTCTTTTCCTTCCAGGGCTTTTAAGATCTGGTCCAGCTCTCCTTTTTTGTGAATGGCAATCTTCTCATCCCGTGTGCCATAAAATTTGGCATTTAAAGTTTTTTTGCTGCCCTTCTGGGAAAATTCTGCCTCCAGGTTCCAGTATTCCTCCGGGATAAAGGCTTCAATCTCCTCTTCCCGGTCGCAGATCATGCGCAGAGCCACGGACTGTACGCGTCCGGCGCTCAAGCCACGTTTGACCTTTGCCCATAAAAGCGGGCTGATGCGGTAACCTACCATACGGTCCAGCATACGTCTGGTCTGCTGGGCGTCGACCAGGTTCATATCGATCGATCGCGGAGCCTTCAAAGATGCTTTTACCGCGTTCTTGGTGATCTCGTTAAAGCTGATCCGGTAAACCTTTTTGTCCTTTGCCTCATCCAGCTTTAAAGCCTTCATAAGATGCCAGGAAATGGCTTCTCCCTCGCGGTCCGGGTCCGTTGCAAGATAAATCTTATCTGCTTTCTTCACTTCTTTGCGAAGCTTTGCCAGAATATCGCCTTTTCCGCGAATCGTAATATATTTCGGTTCGTAATCATGTTCAGCGTCAAATCCGAGGCTGCTCTTTGGTAAATCTCTCACATGTCCGTTGGAAGCATCCACCTCGTAGGTGGAACCAAGGAATTTTTTGATGGTCTTCACCTTTGCAGGAGACTCCACAATCACTAAATTATTTGCCATAGCTACTCCTAATACCGGATCTTAGAAAACCGGCATGCGGCTTTCAGATCTTTTTTCCATAATAATGATTCGCCGCGCGAAACACGTATCCCTGCAATTCCAGCTCCAGCAAGATCCCCATACACTCGCTGATGCTCATGCCACACTTCCATGAAATTTCTTCCAGATGTTTCGCCTTGAAATCTAGGCAAGCATACACCATTTTTTCAGGCTTTGCAAGTGCATTTACATTTTTTTCATGAATAATTAACCTTTTTCGGCACTTTACACCGAGGTATTCCAGGATATCATTTGGTGAAATTGCCATATGCGCCCCCTGCTGGATCAGGCGGTTACAGCCTCCGCTTAAATGATCGGTGATACGACCCGGAATGGCAAAGATCTCTTTTCCCTGATCCAGCCCAAATTCTGCAGTGATCAAAGAACCACTCTTTTCTTTTGCTTCGACCACCAGAATGGCATCCGCAAGCCCGCTGATGATCCGGTTGCGCATCGGAAAATGCATCCGGTCCGGCCTGGTATCCAAAGGAAACTCAGAAATAATCCCGCCGTGTTCGATCATCTGTCCGTATAGCTTATAATGTGCAGACGGATAACAGATATTCACACCACAGCCCATCACTCCATAGGTGTCTGCTCCCGCCTTTAAAGCCCCCCGGTGTGCCGCCCCGTCGATTCCAAGGGCCAGACCACTGATGATCTGCGTTCCTTCTTCTGACAGCATCTGGGCAAACATCGCTGCCAGACTCTGTCCATACTCTGAGCAGCCCCTGGCTCCGACAATCGCCACCACCGGCTTCTCCGGTGCCGGAAGCTTGCCCCGGACATACAGTCCCATGGGATAGTCGTAAATCTGCAAAAGCTGGCACGGATACTCTTTGTCCAGTGGTGTGACAAAGCGGATTTCTCTTTCTGCCAGCTTTCCATACTGCTCCATGATGCTTTCTCTCTGCTCTACGGCTTTTAAAAATGCCAGAATCTGTTTTTCCCGTAGAATTCCCGACTCCCGCAAATCTGTTTCTTCTATATTATATAGGCAGGAAAAGCTGCCAAAATATTCTCCCAGCTTTCGGATAGAAACCGCACCCACGTCCGGAATCTGGGTCAGGTAAAACAGCGCCTGCCGTTCCTGTTCCAGTTTTTCTGTTTCTGCCAAATTTTCGCTCCAAAAGGGCTGCTGGCAAATTCTTTCATCTTTTCCAGAATGTTCTCCCAAGATTTCTTCTGGTCTTTCTGCTCCTCCTTCGCTTTCTCTCCTTTTCTCCATCGTTCTCATGCCTCTCCTTCTTTCCCCCAGTAACGCTCCTGCAGATCCCGGTAACCTGCCGCCTCTCTAAGATGTGCCCGCTCGATCTGCTCTTTTCCATCCAGGTCCGCCAAAGTCCGAGCCACCTTCAATATCTTATGACACCCTCTGGCACTTAATCCCAGTCTCGAAAAGATCTGCTGCAGAAAAGCCTCGTCCTCTTCCTTCAAATTACAAAATTTACGGATCTGCCGGATTCCCATCTCACTGTTGGTATAAATGCCGCTCCCGGCATAGCGCTCTGACTGGATCTTTCTGGCAGCTTCAATACGTATGCGGATTTCCTCCGATGATTCATTTACCTGCTCCGTGCGGATATCCCGGTAGGTAACCGGAGCCGCCTCGACACAGATATCGATGCGGTCTAACAATGGCCTGGAGATCTTTCCCAGATACCGCCGCACCTGATGTTCTGTACAGCTGCATTTGGAACGATCTGGATAATAACCGCAAGGACACGGATTTAATGCCGCCGCCAGCATGAAATGCGCCGGAAACGAAAAGCTGCCATTGACGCGGGATACCGTAACCTGATGTTCTTCCAATGGCTGACGCAATATTTCCAGGGTTCGCTTCTCAAACTCTGCCAGTTCATCCAAAAACAGTACACCACGGGAAGCCAGCGATATTTCGCCTGGTTTTGGCCATAACCCTCCACCAGTCAGGGCCTGGGCGCTGATCGTATGGTGCGGTGCCCGATACGGTCTTGTCCCGATCAGAGCATGATCTTTTGGCAGCATCCCACAAATGCTGTAAACCTTAGAAACCTCCAGCTGTTCTTCCCTGGAAAGTGCCGGCATAATGGTCGGGATCCGTCTGGCCATCATACTTTTTCCGCTTCCGGGCGGACCGATATAAAGAAGATTATGTCCTCCTGCCACCGCCACCTCTGTTGCACGCCGCATCAGGCGTTGTCCATTTACCTCGCTAAAATCTACCGAATAGTTTGTATCTGCCGCACAGAAACCCTGGTCTTTTTCGACCCGGAGTTTCCACGTTCCATTTAATAATTCGATAATTTCCTGAAGACTCCGGATACGGACAATGTCCAGACAGTCTGCTGCGACCCCCTCTGCAACATTTTCTTCTGCCAGGAAACAGCGTTTGATCCCGCTTTCTGCCATGGCAAGTACCATGGAAAGCACGCCGCGCACCGGCTTGATGCTTCCATCCAGACCAAGTTCTCCCAAAAAGCCTGTTTCTTTCAAAGAAGAAGGTTCTAAAATTCCATAAGCTGCCAGCACTGCCACCGCCACCGGAAGGTCACACGCCGTTCCCTCCTTGCGCACGTTAGCCGGAGACAGATTCACCGTAATCTTCTTCGACGAAAGGCGGAACCCTGCATTGCGCAGGGCTGTCCGCACGCGCTCCTCCGCTTCCTTCACCTCAGAAGCCAGTGACCCCACCATATAAAAACCAGGCAGGCCGTCACTGACGTCTGCCTCTACCTGGACCACATAGCCGTCAATGCCACGCAATCCTCCGCTGTATACTTTGCTGAACAAAAATAGTCTCCTTTCGTTTTTTGACTCGAATATACCGGGAGATACCACAAAGCGCCACTATTTTCTATCGCAAAATTCGACTTTCATCTTGCAAAGCCTTTTTGCTTCAGAGGTGTAATTTCCTGTAAAATTACCAGACACCTCCCAGCGGAGCGCTTTTTGTTTCATAGGACACCATTTTCTCTGAAATCAGCGGACGCGCCACTGGCGCCTCCTCGATATGCCAGGCAACAAAAAAGACCTGCGCGGCAATGCGCATGCACTACCTGCAGATCTTTTTCTCTGGCACATCATGGAGAGGTCAAAACCACGTCCGCTGATTGCTCTTTTCGATATGAAATTATAACGGAAGGATTCCCAGTACGACTGCAAACAGCATGCAGAGAATGGAGAAGATCCATACATAGCCAAAGGATGCTTTGATATGATCCTTGATATCTACATCTGCCAAGCCAATACCAAGCAGAGTTGCCGGTACCATCGGGCTGATGAAGGTTGCACAGTTACGGCATACAACCATGGCAACTGCGATCGGGAATGCCTCGACTCCGAAGGAAGCGCCAATTGCGATCATAACCGGAAGCATTCCGTAGAAGTAAGAGTCGGTATCGAAGCAAAGTGCTAACGGTACAGACAGGATACCGATTACAAGCGGCAGATGCTGTCCCAGGGATGCAGGGAGGATCATGGAGATAATTCCAGCCATATTGGATACAACCGAAGTTTTCATCATCTCAACACCAGGTTTTGCGATCACTGCTGCGCCATCTGCGTTGAAACCGTAAACCAGAATACCCATTAAAACTGCTGCACCCATCAGGGTAGAGCACATCATCAGGCCGGGCCTGCATGACGGTTGATCATCTTCTTCTGAAGTTTGATCGGGGTGTAGTTAACAAGCAGAGCTGCTGCCACACCAAGCATGAACGGGAAGTAGCTCGGGAACTGATCCCATACTAACATTGCGATAACAGCGATGGTTAAGCAGATGTTGAATGCAAACAGCTTCGGTCTTGCATACTCGTTTTCGTCTGCAGCGTGCTGAGCCTCTTCTGCTGCCTCTTCAGCGCTGGACTCCTGTGCCAGCTTACCATTTAAGCCTGCGCCTCTCTTCTTCTCCTGGATACCTGCAAATACTGCATGTGCCAGGCAGAGAATGATACCAAAGATCTGGATCGGGATCAGTCTGCCCCAGAGCTGTCCAGCCTCCATACCAAGTACGGATGCTGCTCTCATGGTCGGACCTGCCCACGGCATCAGGTTTAATACGCCCATTGCCAGGACTGCTACACGAAGCAGGGTGCTCGGTCTCATGTGCATTTTCTTGTAAACCGGAAGCATTGCCGGAACGACGATCAGGAAAGTGGAAGCGCCGCCGCCGTCTAAGTGACCAATCAATGCGATCAGTGCAGTCATTACAGTTACACCGATAACGTTATCTCCTACATGCTTCATCAGCTTGTTGATGATCACATCAAACATGCCTGCATCGGTCATGATACCGAAGAACAGGACTGAGAATACAAACAGTGCTGCGGTTGGGCCGGTACTCTTGAAACCGCCCTTGATCAGTTCACCGATCTGCTCAATGGAATAGTATCCGCCGATTACCAGGATCAGACCCAGAATAGACGGAAAAATGATGAATGCCATACTCGGCATGGTTTTGCTCTTAAATAAGGTTACAACTAGAGCAACGATACACGCAAAGCCTAAAATACCTACTACTAATTCTGACATATATTCTTTCCCCTATGTAATGTGTATGTGTCATTGTTACTGGGCACGCACGCGTGAACAGTACATGTGTCATTTTAGTTGCCGGACTGACTGGGGATTCCCGGCCTCAGCCAGTCCAAATTATATTTATATCATCAATCAATCCTGGAACTCATACTCTTTGATCTCACGTACTACATCAAGTACAGTGCCGTCACGGCTCTCGATGATACCAACTACACGGTCACCAAACTGTACCGGATCCGGCTCGCCTACGATCGCATATGCCTTATCACGCAGTTCCTCAATGGTGCAGAACGGAAGCTTGACATCCTTCATGCACTCGATCAGGTCCTGTCTGCGCGGGTTGATGGCAATACCGTAATCCGTGATGACAACATCTACGGTCTCACCCGGAGTTGTTACGGTAGTAACGTTGGTGCAGATTGCCGGGATTCTACCCTGCAGGAGCGGTGCGATGACAATGGTGCACTTTGCGCCTGCTGCAGTATCCGGATGTCCGCCCTGGGCACCGGTGATCATACCGTCGGAACCTACGACTACGTTACAGTTGAAGTTTACATCGACCTCCAGGGAAGCCAGGATAACAAAGTCAAGTTTGTTGACGTAAGCGCCCTTATTGAACGGATCTGCATACTCGGATGCAGAGATCTCGATGTGGTTCGGGTTGGTCTTGATGGACTCAATTGCGCCCATATCGAAATCCTGAGTATCTACGATCTTGTCGATCAGGCCCTTTGCAAGCAGGTTGCACATCGGGGTGGTGATACCGCCAAGGCCAAGGCCCATCTTAATGCCACGCTCTTCCATGATCTTTCCAAGGGAGATCGTGGATGCGATGGATGCGCCGCCAACACCGGTCTGGTAAGAGAAGCCATCCTTGAAGTACGGAGTGTTGATCACGAACTGGGTGCAGTAATCTGCCATCATGATCTTACGGACATCGGTGGTCGGTTTTGCTGCACCGGTTGCGATCTTAGCCGGGTTACCGATTTCGTCTACCACGCAGACAAAGTCTACCTGGGTCATGGAGATGCTTGCCGGAATGTTCGGGAACGGAACGAGGCAGTCGGTGATTGCTACCACACGGTCTGCATACTGTGCGTCTACCATTGCGTAAGATAAAACGCCGCAGTCACTCTTTCCGCCATTTGCTCTCATGTTGCCGTATTCGTCACAGGTCGGAGCACCGATGAATGCGATGTCGATATGAACTTCGCCGGACTCAATAGCTCTGACACGTCCACCATGGGAACGCATGATTGCGATATCTCTTAATTTACCGGTGGAGATAGCCTCACCAATCTTACCGCGCACACCAGAAGACTGGATGCCAACAATGGTGCCATCTTCAATGTAAGGAACGATTGCATCGTTTGCCTTACCTAAAGAACTTGCGCAGATGGTGATTCCCTTAATGCCCATGTTGTGGATCTCTTCCATTACCATGTTTACCACATAGTCACCCTCACGGAAGTGATGGTGGAAGGAAATGGTCATGCCGTCTTTGATCTCACATTTTACCAGTGCATCGTGAATGTTCTCTACGATCTTGCTTCTCTTCGGGTCCATCATGGTGTGTGCCTTCGGAGCTGCTTTCTTATACTCGTAATTGTCGTAAGCGTAAGCACCCTTGAATGCTTCCTTACCGGTTGCTTTTAATACCTCTTCCGGGATTTCTCGTCCTACTGCATTGATCATCTTATAAATCCCCCTCATATACACCTGATGCTTTTGCCAGGGCAATTGTTCTCTTTGCGCCGTCGTAGAATGCGATATCGATCATCTTACCGTCTACGGTAAATACGCCGATACCCTGTGCCTTCTTCTCATCAATTTCTTTGACAACCTTCTCTGCGAAGATGATTTCCTTCTGGGTTGGAGTGAAGACTCTATGTACCACATCGATCTGACGCGGGTTTACCAGAGATTTTCCGTCAAAGCCCATCATCTTGATCATTCTTACTTCTTCCTCAAACACATCCATCGCATCGAGGTTAGTGAATACGGTATCCCAGCACTGTACACCAGCTGCTCTTGCAGCGATGATCATCTGCTGTCTTGCACCCTGCAGCTCTACACCGGTTCCGGTGATCACGGTCTGCAGATCTTTGGTGTAGTCACCACCTGAAAGTGCGATACCGATCAGACGGTCAGAAGACTTACAAACCTCAAGTGCATTTAAGACGCCTTTGCAGGACTCCAAAGCTGCCATTAACAGGTAGAACCTTCCGGTCTTCCGAACTCTCTCTCGGCTGCCAGTACATGCTCCTCTACGGTGTGAACATCCTGCGCGGTCTCAGTCTTTGCGATACGGATGGTATCAGCGCCGCCTGCTACGCAGACACGGATATCTTCCTTCCAGTGCGGGGTGTCCAGTCCATTGATGCGGACAACACGCTCAACTCCGCGGTAGTCGATCTCCTGCAGTGCATGATACAGAGAGTATCTTGCAGCATCTTTCTGGTTCTCTGCTACTGCATCCTCCAGATCCAGCATAATAGAATCCGGTTTGTAGATGTATGGATCCTTAATGAGACCCGGCTTCTGGCAGTTTAAGAACATCATGGAACGTCTCAGTCTTTTCTTATTCGGATGGCTCATTATTTAATTACACCTCCCCATGGAAGATTTTCAGTGATATCGTTGGAACGGTATACTGCACACTCAACACGTGCCTTTAAGGTGCAGTCCAAAGCACCCTTGTCCACAACGGTTATCTTTGCGTTTGTTACGTCCAGACGGTTTAAGGTCTCAAGGACGGTTGCTTTGATCTGCTTTCCAAACTGATGGATCACACTGCTCTCGATGGAAAGCTCAACAGTACCATTTCCCGGCTCTACGGTAACCTGGGCATCGCTGGATTCCAGGGTACCTGCCATGGCAGCTTTCTTTACTTCCATTTTTTTCCTCCTTTTGTCCGAAGACAATCAATACTTGATTCGCCGTATGTTTTTGCTATCACACACCGGTTTTTTGTTCTCCCACAGTGTATCACTTGAAGTACAATCTTTCAAATACTTAAATTATTATAGTGGATATAATTTTCGCTCTATGGCTTTTTTGTTTTTGATAATTTTTAACCTATAGCGCACTAATAAAAAAGTTATATCAATTCAAACAAGGTCACGCAATTGAATCAAAGCCCTTTTTATGCTATGATAGATAGAAATATTACCACTCCTGTCGCTCACGATCTTATGTGCAGACAGGCACAGAAACGGAGTCTTTCCTATGAATATCAAGCACGCCCAGTATATGCTGACGGTCATGCAGGAAGGCAGCATCACCGCAGCAGCCAAAAAACTTTATATTTCACAGCCATCTTTAAGCCAGATGATCAAGCTTGTGGAGACCAACCTTGGAACCGCGATCTTTAACCGTTCCACTGATTCCATTACCCTGACCTATGCCGGTGAGAAATATATCGAAGCAGCTAAGCAGATCCTTACTATCAACAACAACCTGCAAAAAGAGATCGATGAAATCAATCACGAAGATCATGGTTCCTTAAAGCTTGGAATTCCGGTGCAGCGTGCCATGCAGGTACTTCCTTATGTATTGCCCCGCTTCATGAAACGGTACCCTTATGTGGACATCGATCTGCACGAACACGGCTCTTCCATCACAGAATCCATGCTTCTGGAAGGCGCTATTGATCTTGCCTGCATTACTACTTATCCCAAACATGAAGAATTGAATTATATCCTGATCGAGGATGAAGACCTGGTTCTTCTGACCAGCCGTAATACCAACCTAGCTAAGCGAATTCCCTCCGGAACTCCGATTGAGATCAGCGAAGCAAAAAATGAGAATTTTATCTCCAGCAAGGAAGGACATAATGTCAGCACAGTCCAAAAGCAACTTTTCGCCACCTACGACATACAGCCCAAAATCCTCTTAAAAACTACAAGCATTGAAGTCGGTAAACGTACCGCCATCGCCTGTGACGCTGTGATGATCTGTCCGATCAACTACATCAAAATGTCCCCGGAGCTGTATCCGTACTGTGCCGTTTACCCGATCAAGGGCATTGAGAACCAGCGGAGCTTTTACCTTTGCCACCGGAAAGACTTATATCTCACAAAATATATGCGCGATTTCATCCATATTCTGACCGAAGTAGAAAAACCATTCCTGCATGGAACTGTGTTTTCTGATACCAAGTGAATTTTGTAAATCAAAAAAAGAATTCTTCCCACTATATCCTGCCATTGGGAAGAATTCTTTTTATTTTAATCCAGGAAGGACCGGATGGTCTTCGGTGTACGGTAGTTCCAGGTGGAAATCTTGATTCCGCTCCGGCGGCTTGCCGCATGAACGATCTGGCCGTTTCCGATATACATGGCTACATGATTGACGGTTCCTTTGCTGTTGGTATAGAAGATCAGGTCTCCCGGGCGCATCTCGCTGGACTTAACGGAGCGGCCTGTCTTTGCCTGCTCCCTGGAGGTCCGCGGAAGGCCCACGCCTGCCACATGGCTCAGCACATACTTCACAAATCCAGAACAGTCTGCACCGGTATGCGGGTCATTGCCGCCCCAGACGTACCGTCCGCCCACAAACTGCAGTGCATAGTTGACTACCTGGCTGCGCAGGGATGCAGACTGGTTTGCTTTTTCCTCAAGCGGTGAGAATTTGATCGCTTCGTTTAAGGCATAACGCACCTCGACGTTATTATCGCGTGTGGAAATATACGCATTATCGGCTGACTCGCCGCTATCACCGTCGCCGGTGTCCAGCTCGATTTCGACCCAGCCGTCCAGCTGGGAAACTACATTGTAGCGCTCTTCCTTGGAAATCTGGGTCCAGATCTTCGCATCGGTGTTCGGCTCTGCCCGGACATTTAAGCGGTCAGTGGTTACGATCGCCATTAAGGAAGCTGCCCCGACTGCCAGGTCCTTTGCCTCCTGCCCTACTGCTACATACTGCGGATCTGCCGTGATATAGCCAGTAATGGAGCCGGACTTGATCTTGTACCAGCCATCCAGCGTCTCCAGGATTTCACCTGCTGCCTGCCCCGGGAATTTACCGATAATGTTTGCAGAGGAATCGGTACTCGGTTCCTTGCGGATGTTTAAGTAGTTATTGACCTTAGAAATGACCAGATTGTCGTACTGGTTCAGTGCCATTGTCTTTAAGTCCAGCTTGCGGGCTTCATTTAAGGCATATTCCACGGTGACATAATCTGCGGAAATATAGCCTTCCTCAATTTTCACCCAGCCATCCTGCTCGTCTTCAACCGGATAGCGTTCATCCACAAGTGCCTGTCCTACTACATTAGCCGGATCTAACACTGGCTCCTGGCGGATATTCAGCTTATCGGTCTGGATGATGGCCATTTTCGTAACGTAATCCAGTGCCTTCGTGCGGGCTTCCTCCCCGCTGATCACATACTGGTTATGAATATAACCCTCAATGCCGCCGGATGTGATATGGTCCCAGTCACCTTCCGTACCTAAGATCTCGCAGGCACTGTTCTGCTCCAGTTTTCCAATGATATTGCCATCGGAGCCCGGCGTTTCACGGACATTTAAATAGCCAGAAACCTGCACCAGCCCAAGATTCTGGTAGGAATCCACAACTGCCTGCTTCTGGGCCAGCTCTTCACTGGCCGCCTGTGCTTCTGCGTCAATGGACAGCGCCTCTTCCCCACCGGCATCCGCCTGCCTTGCATTAGATGCAGTGGCATCCGCTGCCGCATCACCGGAATTTCCGGCCGGAACCGGAAAGCCCCCTTTCTTTGCGAAGATTACGATACACAAAGCCAGAAGGAGCAGGAGAACCCCGATGCCTGCATAATGCAGGTACTTCGCTCTCTTTCTGCGCATTCTGGCTCTTTTTAAGATCTGGTTATAGTCTTTCTTTTCTTCAGACATGGTATTTCTCCTCATTTAAACTGTATTTCAGTATAACATACCTTGCCTGATATTTTAAGTGATAGATGTGAAAAAAGTATTAATTTTCTATCACAGTTGTTACCATATCTGTTACAGCTTTAGGAATCAGCCTCGTTCTGTGCTGCTTTCGCCTTCGCAAATGTGATGATCATGTCAGCTGTAGCGTCTGGTCCAAGTACGGAACTGTTGATGCACATATCGTAGCTTCTGGAATCGCCCCATTTTTTACTGGAATAGTAATTGTAATAGCTGGAACGCTTTTTATCGGTCTTCACCATGATGTCCTTTGCCTTTGCATCGTCCACGTTGTACAGCTCCTTGATGCTCTTTAATTTGTCCTCATCGTTTCCGGTGATAAAAACAGATACGGTGTTCGGATCGTCTGCCAATGCATAATCGGCACACCGGCCTACAATAACACAGGATTCTTCCTTCGCCAGCTTCTTGATCGTTTCAAACTGCGCCAGAAAGATTTTGTGATTGATCGGCATATCCATATACGATGAAGTCGTATACCCGAGAGAGTATGTATCCATGACCAGGGAATATAAAAAGCTGCTGGTCGGTTTTTCGTCATGTGTCTCGAACAGTTCCTCACATAAACCGCTTTCTTTTGCCGCTCTGGTTAGAAGTTCTTTATCGTAGCACTTTACACCAAGCTTCTCGGCAATTTTCTGACCGATCATTTTACCGCCGCTTCCACACTGTCTTCCGATTGTAATAACAAGATTTCCCTTCATACGATCTTCTCCTTTCAGCATCCACATGATGTAATTCTTTTTATTAATTAGATTATAGCACAAAAAGCGTAAATAGTATAGGAACATTTTGAGGCTTTTTGTCTATTTTCAGAATATTTTTTAATCATTTTCCAGCTTCCGCAAAAGCTTTTCAAAGTATTCCGGAAGCGGTGCCTGAAATTCCATGTATTCTCCTGTGGACGGATGAATGATTCCAAGCACTCCTGCATGCAGTGTCTGGCCCTGAAGTCCGGAAAATGGTACCTTCGCCGGTCCATACACCTGATCGCCAAGAAGCGGATGCCCGATACTCGCCATGTGTACCCGGATCTGATGCGTCCGTCCCGTCTCCAGCTGGCATTCCACAAACGTAAAACGCCGGAAACGCTTCAGCACATGGTAGTGCGTGACTGCCTCTTTTCCGTTTTTCTGGTTAATGCTCATCTTCTTGCGGTCCACTGGGTGACGTCCGATCGGGGCATTGACCGTACCCTCGTCCTCTTTGATCACACCATGAACGATCGCATAATATTTGCGGGTAATGGAGTGTACCTTCAGCTGTTCGGCGATCGCATTGTGCGCTTTGTCATTTTTGCAGACGATCAGGACGCCGGTGGTGTCCATATCGATGCGGTGAACAATTCCCGGACGCATCACGCCGTTGATCCCGGAAAGCTCATCTTTGCAGTGATACATCAACCCATTTACCAAAGTTCCGGTATAGTGGCCGGCTGCCGGGTGCACTACCATCCCTTTTGGCTTATTGACCAGAATAATGTCTTTATCCTCGTACAGGATATCCAGATCCATAGGCTCTGCCTCGATCTCTGGCTCTACTGCGTCCGGAAGCTCCAGGAAAATCTGGTCATTTTCAGAAAGCTTATAGTTACTCTTGACTGTTTTTCCATTCACCGTAACGCCGCCATCTTTTAAAAGCTTCTGGAGATAGGAACGAGTCAGGTCTGCAAGCTGTTCACTTAAATATTTATCGATCCGCTGTCCTGCACCGGACTGCACTGTCAGTTCGTAGGTCACCGGCGTTCCCCTTTCTTCCACTCAAAGATTGCCAGATCCTCCTCTTTATAATAGAAGCAAAGGAAAACCAGCAAAGCTGCGGTTGCTGTGGTCACATAGATATCTGCCACATTAAAGATCGGGAAATCGATCAGCTTAAAATACAAAAAGTCCACGACATACCCCTGGCTTGTGCGGTCTACCATGTTTCCCAGTGCCCCTGCTGTGATCAGGATCGTACAGATCCTAAGAGCAGTATAGCGCAGATTACTCCAGCCCGGCATGCGCCACATCACATAAATAGCGGCAGCCAGCACAACTGCCCCGATCAGGAAGAAGAAGCCCTGCTTTCCCTGCAGCATGCCGAACGCAGCGCCGCGGTTTTCCGAATACAAAAGCTCGAAGACTCCGTCCAGGATCACGAAAGGAGTCTTGCCTTTTAAGTGAGCCACCGCCAGAAGCTTGGTATACTGGTCTAAAAGCACCAGTGCCAGGCTTAGTGCTGCCCAGGAAAGCAAGTTAAATCCCTTTGTCTTCATAAAGCTCCTCCCATCAGAAGATCCAGACTCTGTTCCATCTGCTCATCGGTTACCGTGCGGTCAATGAACGCTTCACCGATCCGGTGGAGCAGGATAAACTTGATTTTTCCGGAATCCATCTTTTTATCGTTCTTTGTTGCAGCGATCACCGCCTCTTTTGCAAGTCCGAAATCCTTGATAGAAACCGGAAGCCCGAATTCTTCAAATACATTCCGGATCTGTACTGCCTCATCCATGGTGATCTCTCCACGCCCGGCAGAAAGATACGCTGCAGCTATACTGCCAAGAGCTACACATTGTCCATGAAGCAGTTTAAAATCCATCAGCTTTTCGATGGCATGTCCCAGCGTATGCCCAAAGTTTAAGATTCCGCGGATTCCCTGCTCGGTCGGATCCTGCTCAACCACATCGCGCTTGATCCGGCAGCTGATGAGGATCATCTGCTCGCAGATCGACAGGTCTCTTGCAAGAATTTCTTCCCGGTGCTCCTGCAGCCATTCGTAGTAACCGGCATCCATGATCAGACCGTGCTTGATGACCTCGCCCATACCGCAGGCAAACTGCTCCTCTGTCAGCGTCAAAAGACTGGCTGCCGCCGTGTATACAAGCTGCGGCATATGGAAGGCCCCTACCATATTTTTGTAGGCATCAAAATCTACCCCTGTTTTTCCGCCAATGCTGGAATCCACCTGGGAGAGCAGCGTGGTCGGCACCTGGATAAAGCGGATTCCTCTTAAATAAGTGGCAGCCGTAAAGCCGCAGAGGTCTCCTACCACACCACCGCCGAGTGCCACCAGCATATCATTCCGGTCATAATGATTCTGGATCAGGAACTCATACAGCTTGCGCACGGTATCCAGGTTCTTGTTCTTTTCCCCGGCCTCAAACACAAAGAGATGCACCTCCTTGCAGACCGGCTCCAGCTGGCGGATCACCGTCTCACTGTAAAGCTCTGCCACAGTGCTGTCTGTCACCACACAGAGTCTTCTCTCCTGCACGGAAAGAGCTGCAACCTCCTTCCCCAGCTTGTCATAATTTTCCTCCATTACAATATCATAAATGGGCTTTCCATCCCGGTGTACTGTCATACGATCGCTCATGGTGTCTGTACTCCTCTTCACATTGTTGAATCTGTAATATAGAATTTATATAAAGAAATACAGACAATTCTTCCTCAGTCCGTCGGAAAATTGTCTGTACCCCTGTTCCTTCTTCTCAAAAGGTATGTAACCTGCTCTTGTCTGCTTATTATAAACGGATATTCAGTCCTGATATATCCAGCGCGCCGTTTCCGATTATTTCCTGGAAATCGCCGGAAAGCTCTACGGATTCCGGTGTAGCAATAAAGATATAGCTGGAAATCTTCTGGAGGTTTCCGTTCATAGAGTAAGTTGCACCGGACGTAAAATCGATGATACGCTGTGCAACCTCTGTGTGGATTCCTTCCATATTCAGAACTACTGCCTTGCCGGCCAGCAGATAATCACAAATTTCTCTTGCGTCCTCAATGGAGGTAGGCTTTACCATGGATACTTCCATGCCGCGCTTCATTGGAACTACTTTAGAAGAACGAGAGAAAAATCTAGGTTTTTCATCGCCCCCGTCATCGTAACCTTCTGAATCATCACGTGCCGGGAAACGTCCCCTTTTGGCAGGCTTTTCTGCCTCATAATCGTCATCCGGACCAAAGTATTCTTCGTCCTCTTCCGGACTAAAGCGCATGGTATCCATCAGTTTGCTCAAAATGCTCATAACCTATTCTCTCTCCAATCTTATCTGGCACCAAATATTCCGGTGCCGACTCTTATCATGGTTGCCCCTTCCTCCACGGCTACCTGATAATCTCCGGTCATACCCATAGAAAGGACACTCATGCTAACATTATCAATGTTTTTCTTTTTGATGTCAACAGATAATTGATATAATTTTTGAAAAACCGGACGATTTTTTTCAGGATCATCCACGAAAGGAGCAATCGTCATGAGACCTTTGATCCTAAGATGGGAAAATGCCGCAATTTGCTCTACCATTTCCGGCACCTTCTCCGGCATCATCCCGAACTTGCTTTCCTCTTTTGCCACGTTCACCTCCAGCAGGATATCTGCCGTGATCCCAAGCTTTTGTGCATCCTGGTCGATCTGCTCTGCCAGGCGGAGGGAATCCACCGAATGGATCAGCACTGCATGTGGAAGCACCTGCCTCACCTTATTGCGCTGCAGGTGGCCGATCATATGAAAACGCGCATCCTCCGGCATCTTTGGGCATTTTTCAAGGATTTCCTGAACCTTGTTCTCGCCAAAGTCGCGGGCACCCGCCTCGTATGCCTCCTCCAGCATAAACAGCGGCTTTGTTTTGCTGACTGCGATCAGGGTAACATCTTTTTGGGAACGGCCTGCTTTTTCGCAGGCTTTCCGGATATTTTCCCTTACCTCTTCTAAATTTTCCTGTATGATATTCATAGCTTGCGCCTCCTGTTCTTAAGAATCCAGATAACTGCTTTCGTCGCCTTCCAGCTGTGGATCGGGGTTACTGGTAGATCAGCTGTCCTTCATAGACCGTATTGGCATCCAGCACAATGTGGTCATACACAGACAGTCCATAATTCGTACCCTTTTTGATCGAATAGTATTCATCGTTTGATTTTATGATCTCAATCTGCTTAAAGACAGCATAGCCTTTATTGATATTATATACACCCTGTAAGGATGCAGTCTGTCCGATCTGGTAGCGGTCCTGGGAATCCGGCTTCACCACATAGTCTCCCGCCTTCAAAGGCGCATCGTCTCCTGTTTCAATATAGTAGTATTCCTCATTCGCGTAATAGATCGTAACCGGGACGAATTCCGCCGAAGTGCCGTTTTCCGAATAAACCTCTTTCATAAACCCGGTGTCACTGCTGTCCCCACCCTGAGCCATATACTCTAATGGGATCAGGTAGAAGTTCTTTTCCGTTACCGCCGTAACCGGGATCTTCAGGCCGTCCGCCTTCTCACTGTCTACCTCGAAGGTGATATAACGGTCCGAAGCGAACTGTACCATATACTGGTTAAAGTCCAGCTTTCCATAGGTGGCCCCGTCTGCCCCGGTAATTTCTGAAAAGTTACCGGTCGCATCCAGGTCGTTGGCCGAAAATGTAACATGAAGCTGTGTCTGGTCCTTGTATTCCTCCTTTTCCTCATCCCCAAGCGGAAATACAATGCTCCAGTTATCGGAGGTGATCAGCTTATAGACCGGAGCAGACTGCTCGATCAGCTGTCCGGCCTTTGTGATTGCCTTGGAATAGCCCGAACGGTCAAAGGTGCCTTCCGTCACCTGGTCTGCCGTCAGGCCCTCAAAGCCGTCGACCGCGTAGGACACAACCCCGGATACCGGGGCGGTTACCTGAACAAAGGAAGCTCCTGCCTGCTGCATGATGCTGTCCAGGTTTCCGAGCGCATTAAAATTCGCATACTCCAGCACAGCCGCCTCCAGCGAATACTGCAGGTCATAGGTGTTCTCAAATTTCTGGTCCCGGTAGCTCATGGAAAAGGAAGAAAGCTGGCGTTTTACATCGCTTAAGTTTGCGTCCGTCAGCCCGACATTTGCATCGGGATTTTCCTGCATCAGCTCTGCCATATTGCCGGTCTCGTCGATCGAATAAATGCGGGTGCCGATTGCTGCGCGTTTTCCCTCACGGATATAATAGTTGATATAACCGGCCCGGTCTGTATTTTCCACCCGCTCATCCCGCAGGATGATTCCTGTATACTGGCGGTCATTTACGATATTTCCTTCTACAACCTCGTAAAACTGCACCTTATCCTTCTTCAAATAAGTATAAACACTGAACGCCAGATAAAGGAAGATGACCGCAAAAACGATCATGCCTACATTGATATGATATAATCTTGGGAATCTTATAATCTTCTTTGATTTTTTCTTTTTTGCCAATGCCTTTATTCCTCCTGGCAGTGTTTGTTATCATGTCACACAAACAGCCGGGGAGAACCTGCCGCCCCGGCTGTAAAGATGTTTTTGATTATGTATTACAGGGAAACCACTACGTCCTTCTGTGCATTCTCCGGCATTTCTGCTGCATCCATGGAAATGCTTAATACAAAGTTCACATTGTATTTTTCGCTAATGCCCTCTAATGTGGTGATTGTTTCGCTGATGTCTTCTCCCTCTAAACCTGCAAGCTTCAAAAAGCTGTCTAAAAACATTGTCTCAATGTCGTGATCCTGGGAAATGATACCGCAGATAAAGCCGATGAAGCCCTGGCTGCTTGCAACCGGGTATTCGTTTACGTTGATGAGACGGATCCGGTTATTGAGCTCATACATGTGTTTGGAACTCTTGTCGAGATAGACGATGGAACCGGTAGCTGCCTTAATACCGTTGTTTGCCATATCCAACAGATGTTTTGTTTTTCCTTTGCCTTTTCTGCCTGCAATGATCTGAACCATAGTCGTGTCCTCCTTGGGTTTATTGAATCTGTATAAAAATTCTTTTATTATTAAAGTAATTATAGTACAAATATATGGAATGTGCAATCACTAATTGACAATTTTACCAACAATATTTGTCATATTCTCGTAGAGGACATCCCGGCTTTGCGCTTTCAGTACTACGGATACATATTCGTTGCTGTTTTCATCCTCACACCCCAGGATCAGGCAGGATCCTGCCGCCCTGGTAGTGCCGGTCTTTCCGCCCAGAACCGTAATCCCGTCCGGGGCCTTGCTCTTGCCGTTTAAATACTGGTTGCTGTTTTTCCATTCCTGGGTTTTTGTCTGGCCGGCTGCATCGGTATACTCTGCCCGATAGGATACCGTTCCAACGATTTTCCGGAACTCCTCGTATTTCATGGCCTCCTGAAAGATCAGGTAAAGATCGTAGGCTGTCGTATAATGGTTTTCATCACTCAGGCCATGCGGATTTACAAAATGCGTGTCAGTTGCCCCGAGGGCATGCGCAGTCTCATTCATTTTTTCCGCAAAGGCCTCCGTGCTTCCTGCCATGTGGACTGCAATGGCTGCTCCCGCATCGTTTCCAGAGGGAAGCATAAGGCCATATAAAAGCTGCTCCATCGTGAGGGTGTCACCGGGATTTATATGGGCCAGAGAAGCACCCGTCTCCGTGATGACTGCCTCCGGTCCTACCGTGACTGTATCGTTTAAATCGCCATCCCTGATCGCAATGAGGCTGTCATGATCTTAGTGATACTGGCCGGATAGAGACGTTCAAACGGGTTTTTCTGGAAGACCACGTCTTTTGTATCCACGCCAAAAACAGCCGCTGCTTCCGCCGTAACAGAAGCATCCGCCTCGTTTTCGGTTCCCGTTACCACACACAGGTTCTTTGCGAAAGAATCTGCCTGTGCGTGCTCTGAAAGATCTGCTGTCATGCTTTCCAGACGGGAGCCATCGTATGTGATCTGTGTCTGTCCGCCGCAGCCCGTAAGGATCAGGCCGGTAAGCAGACAGACTGCTGCTAAGCTTTTTATCCTTCTCAAACCATGCACCTCTAGCGATATACCTCGCGCCACTCCAGGTCGCCACGGTCTAATGCCTTGATCAGAAGCTCTGCCGTTGCCAGATTGGTCGCGAACGGAATATTATAGATATCACAGAGGCGGACTACATCGTTTACATCCGGCTCATGCTTTTTCGGATGCAGGGGATCACGCAGATAGATCACCATATCCATATCGTTGTGTTCGATCTGGGATGCCAGCTGCTGCTGTCCCCCAAGATGGCCAGCCAGGTATTTGTGTACATTTAAATTCGTCACCTCTTCAATGAGCGTCCGGTAGTGCCGGTTGCATACAGCTCATGTTTATTCAAAATCCCTCTGTATGCAATGCAGAAATTCTGCATCAGCTTCTTTTTGGAATCATGTGCGATTAAACCGATGTTCATAACAGAACCCTCCTTTATTAGTTACTTACTTTTCTCTGAAGTCCTACATTCATCACTACGCCGACTCCCAGATAAACACTCAGCAGCGAGCTTACGCCGTAGCTGATGAAGGGAAGCGGCAGGCCTGTATTCGGCAGGATTCCTGTAGCAACAGCTATATTAGCAAAACTCTGGAATGCCAGAAGGGATGCCAGCCCCACACAGAGCAGGCTTCCCATCAGATCCTTTGCCCGCGCTGCCATGATCAGACACTCATAGACAGTCAGAGCGATCAGAAAGATCACGGCCATGCAGCCAATAAAGCCAAGCTCCTCCCCGATAACAGCGAAGATAAAATCCGTCTGCTCCTCGGACAGGAAATTTCCGTTCTTCACGGATGCCAGAGTATTGTTATTGAGTCCTTTTCCCTGCAGCATGCCAGAGCCGATTGCCATAATGGAGTTATTCTGCTGGAGGTTGGCTTCTGCATAGTTCGCAGGATCGATGAATGCCATGATACGGCGCACCTGATAATCCTGCAGAAACGGTACCATGTTATACTGGAGCAGATAAATAAACAATGCCCCGCACGGAACCACAACTGCAAGCGCCCCTAGGATCCAGCGGTAGCTTAACCCGGCTGCAAACAGCATACAGAGAAAGATTACCATGGTGACCAGACTGGTGGACAGGTTCGGCTGTAAAAAGATAAGGCCAAAGGCTGCCAGAAATAAAAGTCCTGCAAAAAACAGGATTCTAAACTGGTTCACCCGCTCCTGGTACTTGGATAAATACCAGGCAAAAAATACAATGAGGCCGATCTTTACAAACTCGGATGGCTGGATCTGTCCGATCACCGGAAGCACCAGCCAGCGCCGTGCCACACCTCTGCTTACGCCAAATACCAGCACAGCCAGAAGGAAGGCCAGGCTGGCACCATAGATAAACGGTGCAAAGGAAACCACTTTGTGGTAATCTACAAGAGACAGGATAATAACTGCTGTCAGTCCGGCCAGGATTCCCACGATCTGCTTTACGACCATGGAGATATCCTGGTTTGAGGCGCTCCGTATGATCAGGACGCCGGTAATATTTAATAGCAACACATAAAGGAATAAACGGTAATTGTAATTTCTGAAGTTATAATCTAGAAGCATTCTTCATTCCTCATCATGAAACGGTTTTACTGCTACTGTTCACACATTGTGTAAACAGTAACGCTTTATTCTTTGCGGTAATAGCATTCCGGATTGGAAATGCCGCTGTGATCCAGGCTGTCTGCAGGCTTTCCGCATCCGGCCGGACCAGCTTTACTTCCACAGATCCTGCATCGATCTGGACATATCTGGATAAGATACTGGCCAGGTCATCGCGGATCATTCCGATGGTCCCAGGCTTATGCCAGACTGGTCCGAAACAAGAAGCAGCTTTAACCTGCTCCTTGCGATCTTCCCGGAATTGCTCCTTGTGGATCTTCCCGGTATTCTCATCCGATCACCTCCTATGCCCTCTTTAAAAAGCCGGAAATACGGACCAGAATTCCCTTGTGCGGGTCCAGATCCATAAACGGAACAGATTCCCCGGAAATCCTCCTGCAGATATTCAAGTATGCTTCTCCCGCCAGAGAGCTGGTGTCCACCAGCGGTTCTCCCTGGTTTGCGGATACAACAATATCTTCATCGTCCGGGACTACACCGATCACGGGAACAGCCAGGATATCTGCCACATCGTCCACGGACATCATGTCACCCCGGCGTACCATATCCATGCGGATACGGTTCACGATCAGATGAATGTCCTCCATGCGGGCCGCCTCTAACAGACCAATGATGCGGTCGGCATCCCGGATGGCAGATACCTCCGGTGTGGTGACCACAAGTGCCCGGTCAGCACCCGCAATGGCGTTCTGAAAGCCCTGCTCAATCCCCGCAGGACAGTCTAGCAGGATATAGTCAAACTCTCCTCGCAGCTCATCCACCAGCTTTACCATCTGGCCGGGATTCACAGAGGACTTGTCCCGGGTCTGGGCTGATGGGAGCAGGTAAAGGTTTGGGTATCTTTTGTCTCTTATCAGGGCCTGCTTCATACGGCAATTGCCTTCCACCACGTCAACCAGATTATAAATGATCCGGTTTTCCAGTCCCATCACAACATCTAAGTTCCGCAGGCCGATGTCTGTATCGATCAGCACAACGCTGTAACCTAACAGTGCCAGACCTGTTCCGATGTTTGCGGTGGTAGTGGTTTTGCCGACCCCGCCTTTTCCAGAAGTAATTACCATGACCTCGCTCATAGAAACGCCTCCTGAAAAATTTTACAAATTCTATTTTAACCTATATTCTTAAATATTTCCAGTATTAATTGAAATTTAACATATTTAAGAAGGATTTTTTTATTACTTTCGTACAAATACTACAATTTTCTACAGTAGCAAGCATGGGACCCTTGCCAAGCTTCCGCCCTTTATCCCCATAATGGCAGGAAACATCCGCAATACGGATCTGAAGCGGGGCCATTTCCATGGCAGCTACCACTGCTTCCTGGTTTCCGGCTGCCCCGGCATGCACCGACCCGCGCAGCTCCCCAAGCACAATGATATTGCCCTTTGCCGTTACCCGGGCCCCATGGCGCACATCCCCGATGATGACGATGCTGGCTTCCGACTCTATGGACTCCCCGCGGTGCAGATCCCCACGGTAAAACTGGCCGGTCCGTTCGGAAAGCTCCATCAGCTTCTGGTTGAGTGCCTTCTCGCACCGCTCCACGCGGTCTAAATCCTGGTCCAGAAGGCAGAGCACTTCGATCCCGGAATTTTCCGTAATGGTATTGACGATCTGCATTTCCTGTGCCGCTGTCAGTTCACGGCCCTGCAGAAGCAGGGCCATCTGGGCATTTCCCCAGAACCTGGCTGAATCCTTAAATTTTGCAGCAAGCTCCCCGATCAGGTCTTCAAAGCTGCACTCCGGATCCAGGATCACCGTCATGCCAGCCTTGCTGCTTTTGATCACAATCCTGTTTTTCATAGCTTTCATCCGCTCCCTTTTTTATCAGTCTCCGACCCGTACATTGGAAACTTCCAGTGCTCCATTGCCGAGAATGGAATCCAGATCGGTATATCCGTAGTAAAAGCGGTAAATATTTTTTGCAACTGCTGCTGCGTTGGAGGAAGAATATCCGTACGGGATATTGACGGTCACGCAGATCTCCGGGTTGGTATACGGTCCGTAGGAAATAAAGAATGCATGGTTACCACGGCTTTTTGACTCCTGTGCGGTACCGGTTTTTCCGGCGATCTCTACCTCAAGGTCCCTGAAAATAGCCTTTACCGAACCATCGGTGACCACGGCACGCATGCCCTGGTGCACTGCATCCCAGGTAGAATCTGCAATGTCTACATGTCCGGTTACCTTCGGCGTATAATCCTCGATCAGATTTCCTTCCGAATCCGTCATCTTATCCAGAAGACTTAAATCGAACACGGTTCCGCTGTTTGCGATCGCCGCAACGTAGCGGGAAAGCTGCACATTGGAGTAGGAATTGGTTCCCTGTCCCATGGCAGAACGCTCCGGGTCCTCTGTGGTAAGCTCTGGTGTTGTCTCCGGGATCTCAATCCCAGATGGGCGGTTCAAGCCAAACATACTTGCGTAGCGGCGGATCGTTTCGACTCCCATGTCGGTAGAATAAACCAGCGTGTCACGGTTCGTGGACAGGCGGTGCGCTACCTCTGCAAAGAAATAGTTACAGGAGTTCTGGATTCCTCCCACTACATTTAATGGTCCGTGGTGTCCCGGATAGATCCAGCATTTGATGGACGGGTCTACCTCCTTGTACTCACCGGTACAGTCGATCGTCTCATAAAGACCGATCACCTTCTCCTCCAGGCCGGCAATCGCCGTGATCGGCTTAAAGGTGGAGCCCGGTGCTTTTTTCGCCTGTGTGGCATTGTTATAAAGCGGCAGGGAAAGATCCTCCTGAAGCTGTCTCATGTATGCCGGATCCGCGCTGCCCGACAGGCGGTTGTTATCATAGCTCGGGTACGTAACCAGCGCCCGCACCTCGCCCGTATTGACGTCCGTGATCACGGCACCTCCCGTGCAGGGATCGAGGGCCAGCTGGGCTGGTGTCAGCTCAATATTCTGGATCTTGCGGCGGATAAACTGGAATGCATATTCCTCACCATTTGCCGTCAGAAGCTGGACCTCGTTAGCATCGTAGGGAAGGACTCCCTGTGCATAGAGAGCAAGGCAAAGCTGGCGGCCGGTGATCACCTGGTCGTTGATCAGGTAACGGTAAATACGCTTGGTAAATTTCGCATCGTCCTTTAGCTGGTCTAAGACATAATCCACCAGAACCTGGTAAATATCATCTGCGCTGGAGTATTTGCTGGTCACATCCAGCTTTGTCGTGTCGATCCAGTTTTCGGAGATTCCGGCGTAAATATAATCGCGCAGGCTGATCTCATCGTTTTTCCAGGCCTGGTAGCTCTCACCGTTCTGGTCGATTCGGTCCTTCTGTACAATGCCAACAGTCGCATCGGACAACCAGTTGTAAATATAAGCCATGTACGCCATCATATCCTGCGGCAGGTCCTTCATGACCGTGGCATGGTCACTCATCAGCTCATAACGCAGGCGCTCTAAGATCTGCTCCCTGGAGGAGGTGTAGACAGACTGGATCTGGCGTTCAATATCCGTGGCATCCTCCGATGCCATATGGCTTAAGGAAAGTACATTGTTGTTGACCAGCTGGTAATAGGCATCCTTTACCGGAATGCTGATCTTAGAAGAATCCGTGATCGTGGAGGTATCTACGTCCTGGTTTACCAGCGCCTTGGCTACGATACCTGCCAGCTGCTGCTCGATCAGATGGTAAATACCGATCTGCAGGTCCCGGTCAATGGTTAAGTAAATGTCGTTTCCGGTGGATGCCTGTGTTTCCGATACCACCTGCATGACATTTCCCACATTGTTCACCACCAGATTCTTATACCCCTTGTGACCCTGAAGCTCCAGCTCCATGGATGCCTCAATACCGGTACGCCCGACAATGTCACTGAGCTCATACTCCGGATTTGTCTTTTTTAATTCCTCGAGCTGGTCCTCCTGCACTTTTCCGGTATAACCGATGATCGGTGCAAAATACTCGGCATCGTTATAGCGCCGGATGGTAGTCTCTGCCACCTCCACGCCCTTTAGCTCTGCCGTATGCTCCATCAGGTCTGCCACAGTCTCATCGTCCACGCGGTCGCAGATGGTTGTTGCCTCATATTTTTTATATGCAACAAGAGACATCGTATACCGGATATTAACAAGCTGTACCAGCTCTGCATCGGAAAGGATCAGTGGATTGCCCTTTTCATCCTTCATTTTGTCCAGACCATAGGAGGATTTTTTCTTTTCAATCAGCTCCCTGGCTGTGACGGCTGTCGGGTATTTTCCCTTTTCATCGTCCAGCTCATCCACAGACTTGCGTCCGTAAAAGTCGCGCAGGAAACGTTTTCTCGCTGCCTCCGAGGACGAGGTGTAGATCATCTCGCCGTCGTCGTTTAGCGCGATCTCCAGCTTTCCCTGTGCCTCATACCCGTGCTTATTTAAAATGCGGACCAGCCGCAGCAACATGTCGTTCATGCCGGCACTTCTCGGGTAATCGCCGGTATCCTGCACAGTCACTGCGTAAGCCAGCTCATTGTAAGCCAGAAGATTTCCGTTTCTGTCATAAATATTGCCGCGGGTACCCGGTGTTGTCACCGTCTTCTCGATCATCTGGACATAATCCTCAAGATAAGCTTCCCCGTTTACGATCTGAAGTTCAAACAGTTTCGCAGCAAGTACAAGAAACATTCCGGTAAACACCAGCGCCAGTGCAAAGATGCGGGAGCTTAAGACCCGCTTAAAAAAGTCGTATATTTTATGGAAGTAATCGTTCAGCACGCGTTTTATCACTCCTATTACGTCATGGTATTACGTTTTAGCGTTCCCGGTCCCGCCGGTTATCCAGCTCATCCAGCCTGCGGTTTGCCGACAGGAAGAAGCGATAGATCAAAAGTGTCGTCACCACGGTAAAGATCAGCTCCGGGATGATGATCTCCTTTGCATAATAAAGGAAGTCCAGACGGTTGCGGATCAGAAAGCGGAAAACGTAAATATACAGGTTATAGACCAGCTCATTGACCAGGCTCATCAACAGCGGCAGGTTGATGTAATCCTCATAATAATACTGGGTACAGATTCCATTGAAATAGCCGATATTGATAAACAGCAGGGTATAAAAGCCAAATGGCCCGCTATAAAAAAGATCCAGCAGGATACCAGCAAACAGGCCGTACAAAAGCCCCGCCCCTTTTCCATAAATAAAGCCAAAGGAAAAGGTCAGGATTAAAAGCAGGTTTGGCGTTGCGGTAAGAAACGGGATCAGCGGAAATACACAGTTCTGGACCGTAAAGGCCAGCATCATCAGTACGACATTCAGTAAGATCCTTTTCATGCGCCTGTCTGTGCCCCCTCTGTTTCTTCTGTACTTTCCTGCTGTGCTTCGTCCTTCAGGGAAGTTATGACCAGGACCTCCTGAAGGCTGTCAAACTGGGCTGCCGGGATCAGATACCCGGATTTCGTCAGCCGGGTCTCATCTGTGGTGATATCCGCAGCATAACCGATCAGGATTCCCGGAAGGAATTTGGAACTGATGTTCGAAGTCACGATCCGGTCTCCGTCTTTGAAATCTGCGTTCTGGGCAACATTGCTGATCCGCAGGCGTCCTTCCCCAAACAGGGTCAGGTCACCGGAGACGATGCAGGTATCGCCGGACTGCTGCGCCATGCCGCTGACACGGCTCACATCGTCTATGATGGAACGGACTGTGGCATAATGCGCTCCCACATCGGTAACAATGCCGACCAGACCGCCCCCGGCAATGACGTTGGCATCTACCTGCACGCCATCTGCGGAGCCCTTGTTGATCCGGAATACCTGGAACCAGTCACCGGAATCTTTTGCAATGACTCTGGCGCCGATCTTCTCATACTGCATATAGTCCTGGTCCAGCTGGTACAGCTCACGCAGTCTCTGCAGTTCAAACTGCTCTGACTGCAGGCGGCTGTTCTCCTCCACCAGGCATCGATGCGGTCCTGCAGGGCCTGCTTTTCTGCCATAGCGCTGTGTAGAGTACTGTAATTGCTAATTCCGTTATACAAAGAGGTTCCCACCCGGTTTACCCCGGACTGGATCGGGCTTAACACATACCCGACTCCGCTTCTGAGCGGGTTCAAGAACCCGTCCTTAAAGGAAGTAATGCCGATCAGCAGAATGCAGAAAACCGACAATCCGATCAGAATGTATTTGCTGCGTTTTGATTCCATTTGTTATAATCCCCGTTCTTTTATGCTGGCATAAGTGCCGTCACCTATGATGATATGATCTAACACCGCGATCCCGATCACCTTTCCGGCTTCCTCCACCCGTCTGGTAAGCAGGATATCCTCCCTGCTTGGTTCCGGGTCGCCGCTCGGGTGATTGTGCACCAGGATCAGGCTGACTGCCTGAAACCGGAGTGCCTGGATAAAGATTTCCCTCGGTGTGGCAAGAGACGCATTCACCGTCCCTTTCGACAGTGCTACGTCTCCGATCATGTTCTGTTTGGTATTAAAAAGCATCATGTGGAACTCTTCCTGTTCCTTATGACGCAAATCTTCCTGATAGTATTCTGCCACCTGCGCCGGCTCGTTATAACGGACCGGGCTTTTCATGGCTTTGCGTTTCCAGATGCGTCTGGAAAGTTCTCCGATGCACTGCAGTTGGATGGCCTTTACCTGCCCGATGCCCTTGATGCCCATCAGCTCCGGAAGGGACAAATGCAAAAGTCCCAGAATTCCTTCTCCGGGACCTCCAAGCTCCAGGATCCGGGTTGCCAGCTCCAGTACGCTCTCCTGCGCACTACCGGTCCGGAGGATCACAGCAAGAAGCTGTGCATCGCTTAAATGCTCCGGGCCGGATTTTACGCAGCGTTCATATGGCCGCTCCTCACAGGGCAGTTCTTTCATCTTAGTGTGTATCATATTGTTCACCCTCCATTCTCTCTCCAAGTACGAAGCAGAAGGTGATACCGCCGCATTTTAGTTTACCACAAATCAATTTTCGTGTATACAAAAAATGGAAAACTTTAGAAATGGTTAAGATTTTCGGCTATAAAAATCCAAGTATTCCTTCGGTATTACAGGGTTACGATCCCTGCCTCAACCAGTTTCTGCAGGGACATCAAAATACCAAGTTTTGCATGGTACCAGGTCAGTCCGCCCTGGAAATACACGGCATACGGCGGCTTGATCGGGCCATCTGCGCTCAGTTCGATCGAAGAGCCCTGGACGAAAGCGCCTGCTGCCATGATGACCGGCGCATCGTAGCCCGGCATATCCCACGGTTCCGGGGAGACGAAGCTGTCTACCGGTGCCGCCGCCTGAATGCCCTGGCAGAATGCGATCATGCCCTCTGCCGTGCCAAAGGTAACTGCCTGGATGATGTCGTGGCGGGATTCGGTGCTGTTCGGAACGACTGCAAAGCCAAGCTTCTCATAAACATTTGCTGCAAAGATCGCACCCTTTAATGCGCCAGCAACGACTGTCGGGGATAAAAACAATCCCTGGAAGAAGGACTGGTTTAAGCCCAGGCTTGCGCCGACCTCTTTGCCAAGTCCCGGTGCGCTTAAACGGTAGGAAGCCTGCTCAATGCAGGATTTCTTTCCGACGATATAGCCGCCGATCGGTGCCAGGCCGCCGCCCGGGTTCTTGATCAGGGAGCCGACGATCATGTCCGCGCCTACATCCGTCGGCTCGATCCGCTCTACGAACTCACCGTAGCAGTTGTCTACCATGCAGATCACATCCGGCTTCACGCTCTTGCAGAATGCGATCAGCTCACCGATCTGGCTCACGGAAAAGGTCGGGCGTGTCGCATAGCCCTTGGAACGCTGGATCGTGATCAGTTTTGTTTTCTCATTGATGGCCTTGCGGATATTTTCATAATCGAAAGTTCCGTCCTCTAACAGGTCCACCTGACGGTATACCACACCATATTCCTTTAAAGAGCCGGCAGATTCGCGGATGCCGATCACTTCCTCTAAGGTATCATACGGTTTTCCAACCGGGGAAAGGAGCTCATCTCCCGGGCGCAGGTTACTGGATAATGCCACGTGCAGCGCATGGGTACCAGAGATCAGCTGCGGACGTACCAGGGCATCCTCGCCGTGGAACGCTTTCGCGTATACCTCTTCCAGGGTATCACGGCCCAGATCGTTGTAACCGTACCCGGTCGTTGCAGCGAAATGGATATCGCTGACTCTGGACTCCTGCATCGCCTTTAACACCTTCATCTGGTTGTATTCTGCAGTCTGGTCAATACCTGCAAAGCGTTCCTTTAAACTTTTTTCAATCTCTTCTCCAAATTCCAGAACCTTCTGGCTGATGCCCAGTTCCTTGTACATTTCATTCAGTTCCATGTTCGTTTCTTCCTCCAAAGTAATCGTTGCAGATCCAGTTTAAGATTTTTTTCTGATCTGCCCCAAACTGTTCAATTTCAATAAAGCGGACTTCTTTTTCCCGCTTAAACCAAGTCAGCTGGCGTTTTGCAAAATGCCTGGTATCACGCTTGATGATGTAGACCGCCTCTTCCAGGCTGATCTTCCCATCCAGGTAATCCAGCATTTCTTTATAACCAAGCCCCTGCATGGCTACCATGTCCCGGGTGCAGCCCATGGCTTTTAAGCGGTTCACCTCATCCGGCAGTCCCTGCTCCATCATGATATCCACACGCTGGTCAATCCGCTCATAAAGCGTCTTGCGGTCACGGTTTAACACATAATAATACAGATCATACGGGGATTGCTTTTCGCGCTCCCGCTTGTTATGCTCGGAAATCTTTTCACCGGTAAGGCGGTAATACTCGATCGCGCGGATCACCCGCTTTGCATTGTTTGCATGGATCGCCTCTGCAGACTCCGGGTCAATTTCTGCTAACATCTGGTGCAGGAAAGCTTCGCCCTTTTCCTCTGCCAGCTGCTCCAGTTCTGCCCGGAGCCCGCTATGGTCTTCATTTTCCGTAAAATCAATATCGTAAGCCAGTGCCTGGATGTAAAACCCGGTACCGCCCGTCACGATCGGAACGTGTCCGCGGCTGTAGATCCTTTCATGGCTTCCTTCGCCATCGACTGAAACCGGGTCACATTGAATTCTTCCCACGGCTCCAGCACATCGATCAGGTGATGCGGGACACCATCCATCTCTTTCTTTGTGATCTTGGCTGACCCAATATCCATGTGCCGGTACACCTGCATGGAATCTGCGCTGATGATCTCTCCGTTCAGCGCCTTTGCAAGCTCGATCGACAGCGCGGTTTTTCCCACCGCGGTCGGACCGGTAAGCACGATCAGTGGCTGTTTCATAGCTTCTCCCCTCATCATACAATTCGTTTAAACTTCTTCTCCAGCTCATATTTGCTCATGGAAATGATGGTTGGTCTTCCATGCGGGCAGGCATACGGGTTTTCCAGACCCAAAAGCTGGTCGATCAGTGCATCCGCTTCCGCGGCACTTAAGACATCATGGCCTTTTACCGCAGCCTTACAGGACATGGAAGCAACTTTTTCATAGATCAGGTCTGCCCCGCGTGCCTGCGTATCCTCGGAAAGCGTATCCAGCATTTCCATCAAAAGATCTTTCTTTGCGATGGAAAACAGGTTATCCGGCACTCCGCGCACCGCATATTCCTTTCCGCCAAACGGTTCGATCTCAAAACCGATATCGGTAAAGATCTGCATATTTTTCTCCAGCATCAGTGCCTCGCGGCTTCCCAGAGTTAAAATGATCGGCGGATGGATCTGCTGGCAGGTGTATTCCCTGGTTTTTAAGGAATTCATGGTTTTCTCATACAACACTTTCTCATGCGCCGCATGCTGGTCGATGATGTAAAGCTGGTCATTGAACTCCACCAGCCAGTATGTGGCAAAAAGCTGGCCGATCAGCTTGTGGCGGCTGCGGGACTGAGGTTCTAACAGTTTTTCCTCGAAGAGGTCCATCTGCACGGCGGTTGCGGTCTTTCCATGGCAGTCCCAGACGCATTCGGGACTGCTTCCGATTGCTCCGTGTTTCGCTGCACATTTGTTTCCTGCTGCGCTGCAGATGCTTCCGCAGTCAGGTCCGGCATATGCTTGTTGCTTCTATATTCGTTGTTGCTTCTGTGTACTTTGCTTCTTCCGCTTTCCCTGCTTCTTCGATTTTTTCCAGTTCATCCGCAGGTGTTGTCCCCGGTGCCCGCATGAGAAGCTCCGTCAAAGCCTGGTTGACCTGGAAATGCTGTTCGGATGCCGCTGCTGACTGGCTAAACACGGTTGTCGCTGGCTGCCCGGCTGTTGCTGCACCCATCTGGTCGGATGCTTTCGCTGCCTGTTGCCCGGATTCGTCCAGACATTTTCCAGCCCTGTCTATGGTCTGGCGCAATGTTCCTGTCCCGATGCTTTGTCCAGTTCTCGCCCCTGTCTGCTGTCCTTCCGTCTCCCGCTTAAGCGCTTCCACTCGCTGCTGCGTGGAAAGCAGTTCTTCCCGTTCTTTACGGATCTGGGAGGTATTCTTTAAGGCCGGACGCTCTCCCGGGCGGTTTTTTAACCGGTATTCCTCCGGCGTCTCCCGCAGCACAAAATTTCCGTCATTTCCCTGCGCAGCGGATTTTGTGTCAAAAAGTCCCGCCCGTTCCTGCATCATGCGCTTCTGCTCGAAAGGCTCCGGGATCGGGATCTTCTTTTCCAGAACCGGTTTTCGCTCCCGTTCTTCCTCCAACGCCACCTTTGGGATCAGCTCCTTGTGGCGCAGTGCCTCTGCCACGGTATCCCGTACCATACGGAATACCTGCTCGCCGTTCTGGAAACGCAGTTCCATCTTAGTCGGGTGGACATTGACATCCAGAAATTCCGGTTCGATTTTAAAATGCAGCATGGTGAACGGATATTTGTGCTGCATCATAAACGGCTTATAAGCCTCCTCGATGGCCTTATTGATGATATTGCTTTTGATGTATCTTCCATTAATATAGTAGTTTTCAAAATTCCGGTTGCTTCGGGCGATCGTCGGCTTCCCAATAAAGCCTTCTACGCTGAACGCTTCCCCAGCCACGGAAACCGGGAGCAGATTTGCTGTGATCTCCCTGCCATACACCGTGTAGATGATGTCCTTTAAATTATGGTTTCCGGATGTGTGCAGCTTATTCTGGTTGTTCTGAATAAACCGGATTGAAATCTCCGGATGAGACAGGGCGATTTTTTCGACCAGGTCCGCCACATGAGCACCCTCAGTCATCGGCGTTTTCAAAAATTTCCGGCGGACCGGTGTGTTGTAAAAGAGATTGCGCACGATAAACGTGGTTCCGTCCGGCGCTCCGATCTCTTCCATGCCGCGCTCCACACCGCCCTCGATCTGATAACGATTTCCGGTTAAGGAACGACCGGTCTTGGTGATCAGCTCCACCTGCCCGACCGCCGCGATACTGGAAAGCGCCTCCCCGCGAAAGCCCAGGGAAGACACCGTAAACAGATCCTCCACGGACTGGATCTTGCTGGTGGAATGGCGCAGAAAAGCAAGCGGGATCTCGTCCTTTTCGATTCCGCAGCCATTGTCCGTCACCCGGATAAACGAGATTCCGCCCTCGCGGATCTCTACAGTGACCGCAGTTGCCTTTGCGTCGATGGCATTCTCCAAAAGTTCCTTCACCACCGATGCCGGCCGCTCGATCACCTCACCGGCCGCGATCTTGTTGATCGTATTCTGATCCAGTACATGAATGTTTGGCATGTTTTATTTTTCCTCCCCGCTCCAGCGGTTCTTTAACTTTGTCTGCATCCGGTACAGGGTATTTAAGGCGTCGATTGGCGTCATATTTCCCAGCTCCAGATTCTTTAATTCTTCGATGATATCATCCTCGCGGACCGTATCAAATAAAGTTAACTGGCTCATTTCCACATCGTCCGGCTTCGGGACCGGCTTGTGACCTGCCGGTGCGCTTCCCTCCGCGATCTCGCGGGTTCTGGCTGCCAGGTCAGAATCCACCAGCTGCTCCACCAGCTCTTTTGCACGGTTGATGACGGAATCCGGCACTCCGGCCAGCTTTGCCACCTGAATGCCGTAACTCTTGTCGGCTCCGCCCTTTACGATCTTTCTAAGGAACACGATGTCATCGCCCTGCTCTTTTACGGCGATGCAGTAATTCGTGACACCGCTCATCAGGCCCTCCAGCTCTGTCAGCTCATGGTAATGGGTCGCAAACAGAGTCTTCGCACCAAGCAGACGGGTATTGCTGATATGTTCTACCACCGCCCAGGCGATGCTCAGTCCGTCAAAGGTGCTGGTGCCGCGGCCGATCTCATCTAAGATCAGCAGGCTGTTTCTGGTGGCATTTCTGAGGATATTGGCTACCTCTGTCATCTCCACCATAAAGGTACTCTGACCGCTTGCGAGGTCATCGGATGCGCCCACACGGGTAAAGATCCGGTCGCAGATACCGATGTTTGCCTGGTCTGCCGGGACAAAGCTTCCGATCTGTGCCATCAAAACAATCAGCGCGGTCTGGCGCATATAGGTGGACTTTCCGGCCATGTTCGGTCCGGTAATAATGGAAATGCGGTTTTTGGAATTATCCAGCGTCGTATCGTTTGCCACGAACATGTCATCCCGCATCATCTTCTCGACAACCGGATGGCGGCCGCCCTTGATCTGGATATTTCCCTTCTCATTGATCTGCGGCTTCACATAGTTGTTTCTGGTCGCTACCGTAGACAGGGATACAAATACATCCACAGCTGCGATCGCGCGGGCGGTCTTCTGGATGCGCACCACCTCAGCCGCGATCGCATCGCGCACTTCACAGAATAAGTCGTATTCCAGGGAGAAAAGCTTGTCCTCTGCCCCCATGATCACATCTTCCAGGTTTTTCAGTTCGTCAGTCGTGTAGCGTTCGGCGTTTGTCAGCGTCTGTTTGCGGATGAAATATTCCGGAACCAGATCCTTAAAGGAATTGGTTACCTCAAAATAATAGCCAAACACCTTGTTGTATTTGACTTTTAAATTCTTGATCCCGGTGCTGTCGCGCTCTCTCGCCTCCAGCTCTGCCAGCCAGGTCTTGCCCTCGGTCTTGGCATGGCGCAGGCGGTCTGCCTCTTCGTTGTAGCCGTCTTTGATCATGCCGCCCTCACGCACGGTGATCGGCGGTTCTTCCACGATCGCACGGCTGATCAGGTCATTTAAGTCCTCCAGCGGATCCAGTTCCTCCGTCAGTTCTTTTAACGCGTCCGAGGTAAACTCGCCAAGCAGCTGCTTGATGTGCGGCACCATGGCAATGGAATTGCGGAATGCCAGAAGATCTCTCGGGTTTGCGGTCTTGTAGCTGATGCGGCCGATCAGGCGCTCCAGGTCATAGACCGGGTTTAAATACTCCCCGAGTTCTTCCCGGCTGATATAGTTTAAATTCAGTTCTTCAATGGCGTTCTGGCGCTTTAAGATTTCTTCTTTGCGAATCAGCGGCTGCTCGATCCAGGTACGCAAGAGTCTGGCACCCATGGCCGTTCTGGTCTTGTCAAGCACCCACAGAAGGCTTCCGCGCTTCTGCTTCTCGCGCATGGTTTCCAAAAGCTCCAAATTTCTTCTGGTAGAAGAATCCAGCACCATATAGTTTCCGGTCGCATAAGGCACAATGGTCGTCAGATGATCCAGTGTGCTCTTCTGGGTCTCGTAAAGATACTGCAGCACGGCCCCTGCCGCGATCACGCCGCAGTCATAATCTCCCAGTCCTAAGCCCTCCAGGCTTCCTACCTTGAAATGCTCCCGAAGAAGCTTTCTGCAGCTCTCATCCTGGAAGAAATGGGAATCCAGCGTAGAAACGGTAAAGTGATACCGGTCCTTTAAATCCTCCAGGCTGATCCCGGACATGGAAAAGGCATCGTTGCAGATGACCTCCGCCGGGGAAAATTTATTGATCTCATCGAACAGGGCACGGTCGGTGGAACCTCGGTTACCAGAAAGTCTCCGGTGGTATTGTCTACAACGGAAACACCCATTTTATCTGCCAGGTACACAATGCCCATCAGGTAATTGTTCTTTGTCTCATCCAAAGCCTGGGCGCTGGTAATCGTACCAGGTGTTACCACGCGGATGACCTCACGCTTTACCAGTCCCTTGGCAAGCTTCGGGTCCTCCATCTGCTCCGCGATCGCTACTTTATAACCTTTCTGCACCAGGCGGCTTAAATAGCTGTCTACAGCATGATAAGGAACGCCACACATCGGTGCGCGTTCCTCCAGTCCGCATTCCTTTCCGGTCAGGGTGATCTCTAATTCCTTGGATGCCGTCAGCGCATCATCGAAAAACATCTCATAAAAGTCACCCAGACGATAGAATAAAATACAGTCATGATATTGTTTTTTGGTCTCCATGTATTGGGCCATCATTGGTGATAATCCAGCCACGTCTTACTTCTCCTGTCCTTCCACTTGCTTTCCCATGTAATAAAATCCCTTGGACTCCTCCAGCCATACATCCACGATCTTTCCGATGAGGCTTTCATCTCCCGGAAAATGCACCACGGTATTGTTGCTTAAACGGCCGGTCACATAGCCTTCCTTGTGGTCATTGAGGGTTTCCACCAGAACCTTCTGGGTCGTATGCAGGTCACGTCCGCAAACCTCAGAGGAAATCTTCTGGACCTCTTTTAACAGGCGGTCGAAGCGCTCCTTCACAACGTCCTCCGGAACCTGCTCCATCGCTGCTGCCGGGGTACCGGTACGCTTGGAATAGATAAAGGTAAACGCACTGTCATAGCGGACACGGCGCACCACATCCATGGTTTCCTCAAAGTCCTCTTCTGTCTCTCCCGGGAATCCGACGATAATATCGGTCGTCAGGGCGATATCCGGGATTGCTGCGCGGATCTTATCCACCAGCTTTAAATAGCCCTCTTTGTCATAATGACGGTTCATCAGCTTTAAGATACGGCTGCTGCCGGACTGTAACGGAAGGTGCAGATGTGCGCAGACCTTCTCACAGTCACGCATCGCCTCGATCAGGTCATCGGACAGATCCTTCGGGTGGGATGTCATGAAACGGATGCGCTCCAGTCCCTCAATCTTATTAACCTCACGGAGAAGCTTGGCAAATGTCATCGGCTCCTCCAGGTTCTTTCCGTAGGAGTTGACGTTCTGTCCCAGCAGCATGACCTCCACAACGCCGTCTGCTACCAGTCTCTTAATCTCATTTACGATATCTTCCGGTTTTCTGCTGCGCTCCCGTCCGCGCACGTACGGCACGATGCAGTAGCTGCAGAAGTTGTTGCAGCCAAACATAATATTGACACCGGACTTAAAGGAATATTTGCGGTCTACCGGAAGCTCCTCCACGATCTTGTCGGTATCCTTCCAGATATCCACGACCATGCGGTTTTTGCTCATCATGCGGCAGCACAGCAGCTCCGCCAGCTTGAAAATATTGTGGGTACCAAAGATCAGATCGACATAAGAGTAGCTCTTCTGGATCTTCTCAATGACAGACGGCTCCTGCATCATGCAGCCACAAAGAGAGATCATCATACCCGGACGTTTCTTTTTTAAGGTCTGCAGATAGCCAAGACGGCCGTAAACCTTCTGGTTTGCGTTATCGCGCACGGTACAGGTATTGTAAAGGACGATGTCCGCATTCTCAGACTCGACCTCTTTTAAACCAACCTGCTCCAGAATGCCGCAGAGCTTCTCGGAGTCCCTGGCGTTCATCTGGCAGCCAAAGGTTGCAATATGAAAGGTTCCGTATTTGTTTTCTGCCTGAAGTTCAGAGAGCATTGCTTCGCCGTAACGCTCCTTTGCCTCCCCACTGTCTTCCAGACGTTCAAACTGCTGTTTCCACAGTTTTTTCGCCTGCTCTATAAAATAGTACTGGCGTGCGCCCTCTTCTTCCGGCGCCGCAGCACGGATCATTTCAAAATCTGGTGTTTCGTTCTGTGTGTATGTTTTCATGTTTGTATTCATTCTTACCTCGTTATCTGCGTTTGATGTTACAAATAAAAAATTATAACATAAAAAGGCCGGGATGCAAAGAGCAAAACACTCCGATTTCCAGCCTTTTTGTCAATTTTGTTACGGTTCACGCAAACGCGTCTGGCACTTTCAGCCCAACCTTTTTTATCAATTTTATTACAGTTTGTGCCTGCATATCGTCAATGTGAATTGATCTTTTTCCCGGTGCGGAATCCACACACTCTGACACGTCATAGTAGATCCGGTCAGCTGCCTCGAGCACTGCCTTTCCGCCTGTCACGGAAACAATATTTACCGCACAGTTTGGCGGCACGCATCCATGCCAGAAATCGGTTTTATCTTCATAAACATTGTGAAGGATTCCACGGCACGCGCAGCCATGACTGGCGATAAGAATGGTTTTCTCCTGCCAGTCAGGATTCCCTACCAGGTCCTCCCAGAAAGCTTTTGTGCGGGCGCAGAGCTGCTCAATGGTCTCTCCGTCTGCTGCTGTCTGGAAATGGAACGGGTCTTTGTAAAAGTCCTGGAAGTGCTCCGAAGGGATCTCAAAGTTTGCCTTGCGGCAGCCGAGTCCCTCCCAGGAACCAAACCCCAGCTCCTCGATCCGCGCATCTTCCAAGATCGGGATATCACGCCCTGCAAGCACCAGCTCTGCCGTCTGTCTGGCACGTTTTAAGGGACTGGATATGGCAAAGTCAAATGGAACGTCCTTTAAAGCCTCCCCAGTAATCTTCGCAAGCCGGATGCCATTTTCATTTAACGGGATATCGGTCTGCCCCTGCAGACGTCCCTCTGCATTCCACGGTGTCTCCCCGTGGCGGATGATATAAAGCTGCATTATGGTCTCACCTGCCCGTTTCCGTAAATAATGTATTTCGTCGTTGTCAAGGCCTTTAACCCCATCGGCCCCCTTGCATGAAGCTTCTGGGTGCTGATGCCGATCTCTGCGCCAAAACCGAATTCACCGCCGTCTGTAAAGCGGTAGATGCGTTGACATAGACTGCCGCTGCATCAATGCGGTTTAAAAACTCCTGCGCATGGTTATAATCCTGCGTGATAATGGCCTCGGAATGCCCGGTATTGTAGCGGTTGATATGGCGGATTGCCTCGTCCAAAGAGTCCACCAGCTTTAAGGAGAGGATGTAATCCAGATACTCGGTTCCCCAGTCCTCCTCGGAGGCTTCCGAAAACTCCGGCACGATCTGCTTCGCTGCCTCATCGGCACGCACCTCCACAGACTTTTCTGCCAGGCGCGCAGCCAGAAGCGGCAGGAACTCCCCTGCAATGCTTCTATGTACTACCAGGGATTCACAGGCATTACAGACTCCGATCCGCTGGGTTTTGGCATTCATGATGATATCTAACGCCATGTCAAAATCCGCGGTCTCATCCACATAGATATGGCAGTTTCCGGTTCCGGTCTCAATGACCGGCACGGTGCTGTTTTGTACCACACTGCGGATCAGCCCTGCGCCGCCGCGCGGGATCAGTACATCCACAAACTCATTTAGCCGCATCAGCTCCTGCGTCACCGCCCGGTCTGTATTCGTGATAAGCTGCAGGGAAGACTCCGGGAGTCCTGCGCGGGAAAGCCCTGTTTGCAGCCACTTTACGATCTCCTTGTTGGATTCAATGGCATCGCTGCCGCCCTTTAAGATCACTGCATTTCCCGTCTTAAAGCACAGACCGAAGGCATCGGAGGTAACATTGGGGCGTGCCTCATAGATCATACCAACCACGCCCAGCGGCACCCGCTTTTCCCCGATGAGAAGCCCGTTTGGCCTTGGCTTCATGGAAAGTACTTCGCCGACCGGGTCTGGAGCTCTGCAATTTTTAACAGACCATCTGCCATCGCTTCCAGCCGGTCCGGGGTCAATTCCAGCCGGTCGATCAGCGCCGGGCTCATGCCGTTTTGTGCTGCCCGGATCACATCCTCCTGATTGGCCGTCAGGATATCTTCCTCTCCGTCGATCAGCGCCTTAGCTGCCTGGCGCAGTCCCTCATTTTTTTCGTTGACACCAAGATTGTTTAAATAGGATGCCGCTTCCTTTGCGCGGGCACCGATCACTCTTAAATCCATGCCGTGTCCTCCTGTCGTGTGGCCTGGTGGTTCTCCTGAATTCTGCCAGTCACACCTGCATGTCTGGCCGGAATCGCACCTTAGCCTTCTCCTGTTATGATATCATCCATCTGTCTGTCATGTTCCTCGGTGGGAAGCTCTGAAAAAATCTGGAATGGGTAACAGACCGCAACTTTTCTGTGTTCCGGCTCTTCCGAAAAGAACCGGTCGTAAAAGCCGCCGCCATACCCCATCCGGTCTCCGGCTCTGGTAAATGCCGTCCCCGGCGTGATCACCACAGCGCTGGGACAATGCACTGTCTTACAATGTTCTGCCGGTTCCGGGATATTCCGAAAGCCCGACACCAGGTCGTTTCTTCCCTCTACCAGGTAAAAATCCATGCGGTTCCCAGTCACCCGCGGCAGTGCCAACGAAAAGCCCTGCTGCCATAAGGCATCCATCAGCCCAAATGTGTCCACCTCACCGCCAAATGAAGCATAGCAGTACACCGTCTGCGGGATGCTTTCTTCTGCCTTCAGCGTATGTAACAGTTGCAGTACCGCTTCCCGAATTCTCTCATCCATTGCCGCTTTCTCCGCGGCATGCTCCGGTTTTACAAGTTCTGCCCGCAGCGCCCGGATCTGACTGCGGATTTCTTTTTTTGAACCGAGTGTCTGATGAACCGGTTCCTCATGACTGAGTTCCTTGCAACAAAGTCCCTTATGACTGAGTGTCTTTGATTCCGCCATATTTTTTGCCAAGATCGGTAATGCTGCCGTCTTTTTCCTTGATTGAAATATTGTTTAAGTGTGCCCGCATGTTGTTTTTGATCGCAGCCACATATTCCTTGCGCAGTCTTGCCTGCTCCTCTTTCTCTTCTTCTGTCAATCCCACAGACTGGGATTTATGATACAGGGTGTTGATTCTGTCGATACTGCTCTGGTCCATAAAAATTCTCCTTTGCTCTTGTTATCCTGTTTCTATCCATTTTTGTTTCTATCTGTTTTGTATCCGTTTCTTGTTTTCCTGCTGGCTTTCGCACCAGCGATGTTATCTTTTCTTTATACGTCCCCGTATTTTGTGTTGATGTAATCCATCAGATCAAAATCCCGGTTCGGATGTGCCAGGAACAAGGTTCCTTTTTCTTCTCCGTTCACCAGATCGTGGATCACATTCACATCGTCCGCGTTGGCAATGATCATGTCCGATCCGCTGTCTGTCGCGATGCGTGCTGCTGCCAGCTTTGCTGCCATGCCGCCAGTGCCGACATCACTTCTCGAACCACCGCCCATACCGATCAGCTCCGGCGTGATTTCCTCTACCAGACTAATAAAACGTGCATCCGGATTTTTATGTGGGTCCTCTGAATACAGTCCGTCAATATCAGACATTAAGATCAGAAGATCCGCACCGATCAGCGCTGCTACGATTGCAGACAGGCGGTCGTTATCACCAAACTGGATCTCATGGGTGGACACTGTGTCATTTTCATTGACAACCGGCACTGCGCCTAAACGCAGCAGCTCCTCAAACGTGTTCTGTGCATTGACCCTGGAGGTCTCATTGGTCATGGTATCCTTGGTTAAAAGCACCTGTGCCGCGATGTGGTTATACTCGGAAAACATGCGCTGATACACCATCATCAGCCGTGCCTGGCCCACAGCCGCATATGCCTGTTTTTCTGAAATGGTCTGCGGACGCTTCTGACCGCCAAGTGCCTGTCTTCCCGCTGCGATCGCGCCGGAAGAAACCAGGACCACATCCTTTCCCTCTCCCTTCAGGTCACAGATCACGCGGATGAGCTTTTCAATCTTATATAAATTCAGCTCCCCTGTCTTTTCATGAGTCAGGGAAGACGAACCGATCTTGATGACGATCCGCTTTTTCTCTTTCAGTTTTTCCCTGAAGCTATTCATCCTTCTTAGCCTCCTTATCTGAATGCCGCTACGGCAAACCTGTTTCCGATACAGTCTGCCCGGACAAGCTCAAAAGCGATTTCCTATTTATTCCTGATCTGCCGGACATGGTGCATAACGCTTTGCAATGGCTTCTGCCACCTTTATGCCATCCATGGCCGCAGAGGTAATTCCACCTGCATAACCGGCACCTTCCCCACAAGGGTACAGCCCCCGCACTTCACTCTCAAACTGCTCATCGCGCCAGATGCGCACCGGCGAAGAGGTACGGCTTTCGATTCCGGCAAGCAATGCATCCGGGCGGTCGAAGGCGTGGATCATATGTCCAAAGCCCTCCATGGCCTCGATCAGGGCCTGGTTTAACGGCTCCGGCATAATGGAACGGACATCTCCAAATGCCCATTCTCCGCGCATCTGCGGATTTACGCCGCCAAGCTGGCTGCTGATCTTGTTCTGGCAGAAATCCCCGTAAAGCTGTACCGGGATCTTTCCTCCTGCAGCCTGGTATGCAGCCTCCTCCAGCTTTCTCTGGAATGCCACACCGCCCAGTGCCCCGCGTTCCGGGAAATCCTCCGGTGTGACGGTGACGATCAGGCACTGTTTGCGTTTTCTCCCGCCCGGTCATGATAGCTCATGCCGTTGACTGCCAGTCTTCCTGCTTCGGAAGAAGCATTGACCACATAGCCGCCCGGACACATACAGAAGGTGTACACGCCACGACCGCTCTTCGTCTGCCTGGTAAGCTTATAATTAGCTGCACCAAGCGCCCCGGCATCTTCTCTGCCATACTGGGACAGATTGATCATATTCTGCGGATGCTGGATGCGCAGTCCAACCGCAAATGCCTTTTCTTCCATCGGAACCTGACGCGCAAGCAGCATCGAAAAGGTATCCCGCGCGCTGTGTCCGATCGCCAGGACAACAATGCTGCTCTTTATGGTTTCTTCTGTTTGTACCCCGGTCTTTAAATCCGCAAACGAAACCTTCACACCGCTTACATTTTGCTGCTCCACCAGAAGATCCGTCACCTGGGTATCAAAACGGACAGTACCGCCCAGACGTATGATTTCCTGGCGCATAGCTTTTACCACCTCTGCGAGCACATCCGTGCCGATATGCGGCTTGTGGTCGTAAAGGATCGACGGATCTGCACCAAATTCCGTGAAAAGTTCCAGCACCAGCTGTCCACGCTTTAACGGATCTTTCACCAGTGTATTCAGCTTTCCGTCGGAAAATGTTCCTGCTCCGCCTTCTCCAAACTGTACATTCGTCTGGAGATCCAGGGTTCCGCCCTGCCAGAAGGCATTCACCTTTTTCTGGCGCTCTTCGACTGAGCTGCCCCGTTCCAGAAGAATCGGACGATAGCCATGGCGAGCCAGCATCAGACCACAGAAGAGTCCCGCCGGACCGGTTCCGATGATGAGTGGCCGCTCCCTTAAGCGCTCCTCTCCTGCCTCCGGGAAGTGGTAATGCTCTTCTTTGCAGAGGCTGATCTGTGGATTTTTTCCTTTATGTAACAGTTCCTTTTCCCTGCTGGCGGAAACATCCACGGTGTAACTGTAAAAAAGCTCTGGCTTTTTGCGCGCGTCCAGGGAACGTTTCCGGATATGAAGCTTTAGGATCTCCTCCGGCGCTATCCGCAAAAGCTTTGCTATTTTTTTCTTCAATGCCTCCGGTGTATGGTCTGCCGGAAGCTTGATCTGTGTTAATCGTATCATAATCTATATTCTCCCTGCTGTTGTTCCGGCCACTGCCCCGGTGCTCCAGGCCCACTGCAGGTTATACCCGCCGCAGATGCCATCCACATCGGTCAGCTCTCCCACCAGAAACAGGTGCTTCACCAGCTTCGATTCCATGGTGTCCGGGCGAAGTTCCCTGGTATCGACACCACCGCAGCAGACCTGTGCCTGCTCAAAGCTGTTGGTCGCGGTGACCGGAACTTCAAATTTCTTGATCTGCATCGTCAGTGACTCCAGCTGGCTGTCCTTGATCTGGGCACAGGAACGGTCCGGCTGGATTCCTGCCTGTTTTAACAGCACTGCTGCTAATTTTTTATTCAAAACGCCATTTAAGAACTCGCCGGAAGGACGGTAACCAAGCATCGATTTTCTCTGTTTTAACATTGCCCTGGTATCTTCCATGCTCTTAGACGGGAAGAAGTCCAGCACCGCGTTTACACGCCTGCCTGCGTCCAGTGCCTGGGAAGCATACCGGCTTACCTGAAAGGTCGGGATACCAGAGATACCATAATCCGTCAGCTGGACCTCGCCCTCATCTGCTGCCAGTGTTTTTCCGTCGCTCACAAGCCGTACCACAGCCTCACAGCGGACTCCTGCCAGCTGTTTGAAAAACGTTCCCTTGCATCTTAGCTGCACCAGCGCCGGAAGCGGTTTGATGATCGTGTGACCGAACGCCTTTGCAAGCTCATAGCCGCTGCCGTCCGAACCGGACACCGAAGCCGCCTTGGAACCGGTCGCCAGGATCAGGCAGTCACCCTGATAAGTTCCCTGGTCACTCTCCACAAGAAAGCTCCATTTTTTGTCTTCTTCGCGGAACGGATCTGACAGGACAAAACCGTTTTGATACCCAGATGCTCCGTCTCAAAGCGCAGCGCATCCAACACCGATGCCGCCTGGTCCGAGTTTGGATAAATGTAACCATTCCGGTTTCTGGTGATGATCCCGATCCCGTCAAAAAAGCTTAACGTATCCCAGACAGAAAAGCGGTCCAGCACCTTCATGGGAAACAGCTTCTGGCTGCTCCGGTAATGCTCCGGCTTCAGAGACAGGTTCGTCAGGTTGCAGCGCCCGTTTCCTGTAGATAATATCTTTTTCCCCACCCGGTCCATATGCTCCAGAATGGTTACCTCTGCGCCTTCCCGGGCTGCCATAATGGCCGCCATCAGGCCGGAAGCCCCGCCTCCGATGATCAGTACTTTTCTCTTCACGTTTTCCACGTTGTTCCTCCGCTGTTTCTCAAGATCATTTTAGGAACGGTTCACAAAATACCTGTATCTGCCCAGTTCCCATTTCGGATTACTGCTTACGCGTATGCAGTAACCATTTGCGTTCTATTGTATCCAGTTTGCACGCTCTTTTCAAGCAGATTTTATAACATATCAGCTAGTATACGATTCCAGATAATGAAACACTTCTGCCATAGACGAAAACCAGATCCCTTCCCGCAGCTTTGTCCGCTCCTTTGGTGGAAAATCCATGAGCGGCATATGTGTATAAAGACAGATTGTTTTCTGATCCTTTAAAAAGATCAGAAGCATCCCATCCTCCGCCACCAGATAATACTCTTCCTGGACAGGATGCGCCTGTACCCGCTCCTGGTTTGCCACCATCTGATCCTCTACGACCGTTTCCTGTGTCTCTTCTGTTTCCAGCTGTTCGATTCCGGTCTCGTTTCTATTTTCCAGACTTGCACCTTCCTGACTGCGCCGGACAAAAAACGCGATCAGAATGCAGATCACACTCACTCCCAAAAACAAAAATAAACAGATCCTATACTTTTTCATGGAAAATCCCTCCATGGTATAGTATCTGCTTATTTTTCTTTTTTATCCACCTCCGGTGCCTACGCCTGCGTAAACCAGTCGATTTTATCCGTAAACTGGAACTGAGATTTCACCTGTATCCCTTGTCTGCTTAAGACCGGATGGAAGTCTTGAACTGCCAGGTACATTAGGGAGTTGTTATATTGATTTCCGAATCCAATCATCAAGGAACTCCATCTGCTTATCTGTATGAAACCAGTGTTCTCCATCATTCATTACTGTAAGAGTTGCTCCGGTTTGTTCTGCAAATGCATACATGGTTTCTCCTGAAGTCAGATTATCCTTTGCACCATATAAAATGCAAGTTGGAGTGTTCCACTTAATCGGGTACTTCCGTACATAGCACAGATATTCCCAAGATAACTTGAAGTTACTAATTCCATACCATTACAAATTCTTTTTCTCCTGTGTTGTCATCTATATTTTCGGATCTGATGTTAAATTTCTCCCGTAGATAAAATTTAATCGCTTTCTCATTTTTCTGATAGACGTTTAATTTTAATGTAGGCTTGACTTTCTTTACATGATTTAGCAGTTGTTTCCCAATCCCTTTTGATTGCATTGTTTCTTTTACAAAAATACCTTCAATATAATCATCATTCAATCCAATGAATCCATCTATCTGCTTTGCACATTCATCTTCATGCACATATATTTCTGCATGAGAAAGCAGTTCTCTCACCATGTCGCAGTTGGTACGCCAGTAATCGGACGGTATGAAATGATGTGCTCGAATATTCGTATCAAGCCAGATCTGCATCACTGCGTCTATATCACCATTGCTGTATTGTCTTACCAATTTTCTATCTCCTAATCTACCTATTCTTTCGTTTCAAAAACTGGAATCGATCGTGCTCTGTCTTTCGCTAATGCAACTCCATTTTACTGTGCAAACATAAGTTATGCCCGTCTCAAGATTCGCTTTATATCATCCAGATTTTCAACAAAAAAGATTCCCTCCTGTCGCTCGTTAGAAGATAATCCTTTTTCAATCATATGATTTAGAAGTGCTTTCAAATCATCGTAGTAACCGTTCAGGTTGTAGAGAATGCAGGGTGCCTCCAGATGTTTCAAAGACACATTCGACATTACCTCTGCAATTTCCTCCAATGTTCCCGTGCCGCCCGGGAAAGCAATAAAGGCTTCTCCTAACTCAATCATTTTGTTTTTTCTCTCAGACATATCCTTAGTCACAATCAGTTTTGTCAGTCCATCATGTTGAAACTCATTTTCAATAAAAAAATTCGGCTCAACACCCGTAACATCACCGCCTGCCTTCAATACACTGTCTGCCAATGCTCCCATTAAACCACCTTTAGAACCACCGTAAACAAGTGCATTTCCACTGTTTCCAATCCATGCCCCCAATTCCTCAACTGCTTTTCGTAAGCATGGGTCATTTCCTTCGTTTGCCCCAAGATAAACTGTTATATTCATTAAAAATTTTCTCCTACAACTTCCGATTGTTCGAACTTTTCAAATACTAACGTACTTAATTCTGTTCAATAAGTGATTTATAGTAGTTACCAAAGTCAGCAAGTGAATTAACAATTGGAAGCATTTTTGTTCCGAGTTCCGTTAATCCGTATTCGACTCTCGGTGGCTGCTCATGGTAATCGTGGCGATATGCCAGTCCATCACTCATCATTTGTCTTAAACTATCTGTCAAAACCTTTTGTGAAATACCATCTATACTTCGTTGTAGCTCATTGAATCTCCATGGGCGCTCTTTCAAGTTACGCAAAATCAGCAGTTTCCATTTTCCTCCGATGAGAGATACCGCTGTTGCAACTGGGCATTCCGGTAATTCTTCTTTTGCTCGCATAATTCTCACCTCCGAGTCTATTGTAACACATTCAATTTTGAGTGTACAGTTACAAAAAGGTGCGTACTTGTTTTTGTATGTATCTCACTCTATACTAATACCAAGCAGCCAGAAACTACAAATCAACTATGGAGGTATTATTATGACAAATTACACAAAAACAACTATTGGAAAGGAAAACCGAATTGAACTGCATGAAAAGTTGTCTTTAACAGGTGCAGAAATCAGTTTAAACGAACTACCTGCAGGAGCAAATGTCCCATTTGTTCATTCTCATAAAGAAAATGAGGAAATCTATGGAATTCTTTCAGGTAACGGCAAAGCCATAATTGATGGAGAAGAAATCAGCCTTTCAACTGGAGACTGGCTAAAAATCGCACCTGCTGCAAAGCGTCAGTTTTTTGCATCCGATATTTCCGGAATTACTTATATCTGCATACAGGTAAAAGAAAATTCTCTGGAACATTTTACAGCAGAGGACGCCGTAATCGGCTAATTAAAAGTATTTATTTACAAAAATGCACAGTTCCCGATAAGCTAAGAACTGTGCATTTCTTTTTTCTTTAATTTTACAATTTCTCTATTTTTCAAACAAGAACTTCTCGATTTCAAATGGCGATAAATAAATCTCTCCACCATCATCAGTTTAATTTTCGTTTAGATTAACGATTTCTTTTTCCTGTATTCTCTGTCCCTCGGATTTCCTCATGATAGAAATAATCTACGATCACCGGATGTCCCTGCGGGACTCTGCCATAAGGCATTTCATTATCCACAAAGGGACAATCATACTTCTTAGCCATTTCCTCAGCTTTTACTTCAAGTGCTTCAAAGTAGCTGCGGTTATGCTTGTTATAGATCTCGTCGTAAAGTGGTACAAGATCAGGATATTTTCCGGCGATATAATCCATAATTGTCTTTTTGAAACCGCCTCGAAGATTGAGATTTTCGAGCCAGAACAGATCGCACTGATCCTTTACCCGCGCAAAGATTGCTTCAAAATCCGTGATACCGGGGAATACCGGAGATACGAAACAGACTGTACGGATACCTGCTTCATATACCTGCTTCATAGCAGCGATACGGCGCTCAATGCTAGAAGCAGAGTCCATATCGTTCTTGAAATTTTCATCTAGTGTGTTGATCGACCATGAAACGGTTACTCGTCCAAGCTTCTTTAGCAGATCAATATCTCGTACCACAAGATCCGACTTTGTGCAGATCAGAATATCTGCGTCACTGCCGACCAGCTGCTCCAGTAGTTTTCTGGTATTCCCGAATTGCTCCTCCTGTGGATTGTAGCCATCTGTCACAGAACCGATGACCACCCGCTGTCCGGCATATTTCTTCGGATTCTTAATTTCCGGCCAATGCTTCACATCAAGGAAAGTGCCCCATTCCTCCTTGTGTCCGGTAAAGCGCTTCATAAAAGAAGCATAGCAATACTTGCAGGCGTGTGTACAGCCTACATATGGATTGACCGAGTAACCGCCTACAGGCAGACTGGACTTGGTCATGATGTTCTTTGTTTCCGCCTCATTAATGAGGATTCCATTTATTACTTCTGCCATGATCTCTGTACCTCCAACACTTTATTGAATTCATCCGGCATTTCCTGAATCATATTTTCAGTCCCTATGATAGGGACAAGATCTTCCTTCATAAATACCGGAATGTCAAGCACATGCGCCTGATCTGTCAGAGACCATGCCCACTCCGGCTCCGTATGAACCTTCCTGCTCTGAACTCCAGTCATGGTGCCGACAACGATCCAGTTGATCCCGGAAAGATCAACTGAACCTGGATTGTCGAATATCGGCTCAAAGGTAACATGATAGTGTTTTGCTCTGACATTTTCCCGTAGTGCGTCAATACGCCACAGTTCTGCTTTTCTCGTCACCGTAACACCAAACCATGCGTTTTCCAAATCTGTATCAAAATCCAGCAGATCTGGTCGCTTTGTAAGGAACAGGAACTGATGCTGTGGATTTTCACGGATTTTTTCAAATACCTCGTCTCTCCATTCTGACTTCCAGCCGGAAAGATCGCTCATGCCGGTAAGAAGAAAGTTCTGCGGACGTTTCTTTTCCATCATCTTGAGCTTACCCGGAAAGAATTCAGGGTCAGCAAAGTCATCAATCATATGCCAGCGTTTCACATTATTGCGGGCATAGCAATATGCACACCCCACTGTACATCCGATGACGATATTCATGTTTTGAATCTGATCTTTGATACAAATACTCATGATTTCTGCCACTCCTCAAGATTCTTTCTGATACGGTCAAGGCATTCCTCAAACTGGGTAATTTCTTCCTCCGAAAAACCTTTGTAGTAAATACTGCCCATTTTATCAGATACAGAATCGTATTCGTCCTTTAAGGCTTGTGCTTTTTCAGTCAGAAACAGGAGTGTTTTCCTTTTGTCCGTTTCAGACTGAACGCGTCTTATCAGCCCTTGATTTTCCATTCTTTCCAGCATCGTAGTAAGAGAAGTTATCGCTAATCCACATTTAATCGAGAGTGACCTGATTGAGATTCCATCTTCCTGCCACAGTACATAAAGAATACGCCCTTGGGCTCCGTTAAACGCATCAATATTCTTTTCGCTGAGAATCTTCTCAAAGATTCGATCTCCAAGTTGTTTTATTTTGGTAACAAGAAATCCGCCATTCATTTTCACGCAAAAACTCCTATATAGTATTTTATCAAATAATACTATATAGGAGTTTTACTGTCAACAGTTTGTATGTCTAAGTAGAAGTGAATTCCGATTTCTCAGTTTCAAAAACTTGAAGTTGTCACCATGTTCATCACTTATTTATACACGTTTGTAAATAATGGGATCATCGTATCCAAAAGTCCGCTTTCCGTTAACTTCTATAATTTCAGATACTTCCAAACAACTATCAGAAAACTTTTCCCAAAGCTTAAATGTCATTACTGGTGAAAACTGACTTGTGCTGCCTCCCTCCCAGATGCCATCATTTTCATGATAAAGTGCCGGAGTAAACTTTTTAGATTTTTTCAGTTCACTATAATCAACATTTTTCATAGAATCATATGAGAATGTATTTTTGTCTTCTCCTTCCGGAATCTCATAGGAGGAAAGTAAAATTCCATCTTCATTTTCTGTAATAAGGAAAAGGTGCGGTGATGCATGACGGTTACCATTGGTCTCATAGTAACTTTCTTCAACAACAAATTTTCCATTGAAATCTTGAGGAATATTATTTATTTTGTCATTGCAGACTGTATTTACATGCTTAGCATAAGGATATATTTTTCCTGTTGCCTGCATCATATTAAACTGCTCTTTGTTATCAAAATGTCCCGTCATCATACCAATAAAATTATCAAGTTTCATCATTTTATTTTACCTCCATAAATTCCGATTGAGATTTCACCAGTTCTAAGAAATTTAATAACTGTTATATTTTGTTATTAAATTCTCTGTAAACCCTTAAAAACACTGGATTTGTCACAGGTGAGCTTTCCCTTATTGTTTCCCTTGTGTTATATCATCCTACCAGTGCTTACGAACTCTGATAAGGGAAAATACAAGGGCAAAAAAATTATATAAAACAGTATAACACAAAATAAAACTGACATGGTGAACTGATTGAAATGCTTCTTAATTTTTACAATTAATGATTGATTGAATAATAAGGAGATGGGATACGATGAGAACAATATTTGCAGAATACAATCCACAATGCAACAGCATTGATGTTTATACCAGTGCGGGATATATGCTCCGCCTTATTTAGCGGAATATCCACATTAATATGTTTCAGATTATGAACATGTGCATTTCGAATTTTAATCACATTCGGATGATTCTGTTCCTTCATTTTCTTATCCTTTCCGTATAACAATTTTCTTATTCTATTATACAGCAAAAGCGTATTGCCGGTCGTATAAACCACAATACGCTTTTGCCTTTATGAAGCTACTTTGTTACACAATACTCATAAACCATTCCACCGTTTCAGGTGAATAATGGGAAAAGAACAAACTCTTTCCAGTATCAAGCACTTCAATCTGCTTCATTTCCTCATCTGTCAGTACAAAATCAAATACATTGAAATTCTCCTGCATTCGTTCTTCGTGCGTTGATTTTGGAATCACAACAATGCCATTCTGAAGCAAGAAACGAAGTGCCACCTGAGCTACACTCTTTCCATATTTTGCTCCGATCTCTTTCAGTACCGGAGTATTGAAGAAATCATTTTTTCCTTCTGCAAACGGTCCCCAACTCATAATCTGTGTATTATGTTTTGCAAGATATTCACGAGCCACTTTCTGCTGCTGGAACACATGTGTTTCCACCTGATTTACCGCAGGAACAACTTCTGCGAAATGTGCAATGTCGATATAACGATCCGGATAGAAGTTTGAAACGCCGATTGCACGTGCCTTGCCTGCTTTAAAAGGAGTATCTAAATGTTAGATTTATCCGATCTTTACCAGTTTGTAACCTACGCAGACTGTGGTACCTTATCTGCTGCTGCAGATAAACTTCATATTTCCCAGCCGACACTTACCAGAACCATGCATGATGTGGAAGATGCTTTTGGGGTTCCACTCTTTCATCGTGGTAAAAACCGTATCGAATTAACTGCCACCGGTAAAGTTGCGGTAGAGCAGGCCAGGTCTCTGCTTTCCGAGTCTGAAAAAGCAGTTCAGACCGTACAGACATTTGAACGCAATCAGCATACGATTACCATTCATTCCTGCGCTCCCGTACCTCTATGGTCATTATTGCCTGAACTGTCACGCAGATTTCCTGATAATATTATTTCCTCAAAACTGACAAATATGGATGAAATCCTTCAAAATGCCAGTTCCGGCAATGCTGATATCGGTATTCTGCCACAGGCCTGTTCAGATAAAAATCTTCTCTGCATCCCTTATCTTAAGGAGCAGCTCTATGTCTGTATCCCGAAAGAACACAAACTGGCAGAACATTCACAGCTGAGTCTTTCACAGCTTAACGGTTTTAACTGCCTTCTTCGTGATGAAATCGGTTTCTGGACAAATCTGGTAAAAAGCCAAATGCCAGCATCCCACTTTCTGATACAGACAGATGAATTTGAGTTTGAAGAATTGGTCAGGACTTCCACATTATTATGTTTTTCCAGCAGTAAAGCACCCGGCTCAGAGCAGACTCTGAAAGGACGGAAACGGATTCCCTTAACTGATCCTGAAGTAAATGTTACCTATCACCTGATTAGTTCTGCTAAGAGTACTATTTTACAATCTGTTTCGCCCACTTTTGAATTTCGTTATCAGAAGTAATCTGTTTTTCTTCATTAAAGCGTACATTGAGTCCCGCATGAACCGTTTTTTTTAGACATAAACCAATAAAATATAACACAAAATGCTAAAGCAAACACAACACCAAAAACATTTTGAATCACTCTAAGACTAACCGCTCCTTGTAGTCCATAAGTCTCTGCAGCAATGGCTAAAGCACCAAATGTGTTAAATACTGCCTGCCAGCCATATTGTGCTGAAAATCCTACACCGATTCCACCAAGAATTCCTATATATGCATAGATTGACGAAGGAAGCAGAAAATATAATACGGTAAAACATATAACACCTGCAATATTTCCGACAATCCTTTTACGGACTCTGTAGTGCATATCTTCCATAAACGGCAAAATCGTGGACATGGCCGCAATACCAGCCCACATTGCACGTGGCATATTACAAAGTTCTGCAATGCAAAGGACAATCGGTACGCATAAAATCTGACATATCTGCCATTTTGTTCTGGAAGAAGTGATATCAAATTCTTGTATCAGATCTTTCAGATTTCTTTTATAGGTTCTGTTTTTATGATTTCGATAAAATACGAAGCAGGTAAGTGCTGCACCTAAAGCCATTCCGACTAATCGCATCTGATAGCTTTTTCCCGTAACATCATAACCATATAGCAGTAGATACCCAAGAACCAATGTAGATTGATTAAACATGAATGGATTATGGCATCCGAACAGAATCAACACAGCCAGTGCCGCAATATTTAACAGCATTCCCAATACCGGTGAAAACTGATTTGCTAAATGCGGACATACAGTCATAATTACAAAGAACAAAGCCAAAAGCATCGTAGATTGTCCGGTGTGGATCCCCAGATCCGCATTTCTAAACACCATGAGACATAATAAGACTACTACACCTACAATGCTGTTCTCATTTCCAAATAGGATACTGAAAATACTAACAAAGAAAAAACAAAATGCCATTGTAGCAGCTATCTTCACCAGATATACCCACATATGATATAATTTTTCTTTTAGTGTTTCACTCCTTTTCAACAGGTTTTTAGAACCTACCTGATTTAACTGCAACTCCTGATAAAATGTCATGTAATTCCTCCTCTATCTGTTTTTCTTAAACTTATATGGCCTCATCTTTCTGTATTGGAAGCTCTACAACAAATCTGCATCCACCATATTCACGGTTTTCTGCTTTGATTGTTCCTCCGGCACTATCTACAATTCGTTTTACAAGTGCAAGACCTAGGCCATTTCCTTCTGCTTTATGAGATCCATCTACCTGATAGAACTTGTCAAATATTCTGGATTTTACATCATCCTCTATTCCTGGTCCTTCATCTTCCAGAATGAACTTAACAGAATCCTGTTCTTGTTTCAGAAACATCGTAATTGTCCCCTTTGAAGGACTGAACTTAATCGCATTATCCAAAAGATTCATCCAGATATGCATAAAAAGTCCTTCATTCCCAGTATATTTAACTTCCTCCAGCTCTACCTGGAAACCAATTTCTTTTTCTGTCCATTTTGTCTCCAGGGAAAGAAATGCCTGACGGATCTGTTCATCCAAACGATATTCTGTTTTTTTCATTGGTATGTTCTGATTCTCTAACTTGGATAACAGCAAAATATTTCCAACCAATCCGGAAAGCCTTTGGGTATTAAACAGGATTTTTTCTACATATTCCTCTTGCTCCTGAGACAGTTCTTCTCCCTGAAGAAGCATTGTATACCTTCAATGGCATTGATCGGGGTCTTAAACTCATGAGAAACATTGGAGACAAAATCCATCTGCAGTACTTCTGTTGCACGAAGCTCTTTTGTCATCACATTAAAACTCTGGTAAGATTCTCCAACTTCTGCGATACGGCTGTTCGTTTCCAAGTGCTGTTCAAAATCTCCCTGCGAAACTTCCTTCATTGCTTTACTGAGTCTGGTAATTGGTTCCAGCAACCTTGCATTGATAAAGGAAGTAATCAGCCCTGCAATCAATGTATTAAAAATCAAAAGCCAGCCAAGCACAGGTATGCTACCAGGCAGATTAAAAAAATGATTCAAAAAAGCAAATAATAACGCAGATATGACTGTTGAAAATACAAGTGCCAGCCAGATTGCACCAGTCAGACAGGATCGAATCCGCAATCCTTTTTCTTTCTTTTGTTCCATTATTTTTTCACCACCTTGTATCCAATTCCACGCATTGTTACGATTTCAAAATCAGGGTTATCTTTCAAACGCTCCCTGATTCTTCCTATATGTACCTCTATCGTATGTGGGTCTGCCTCCGTCTCGTATCCCCATACTTCATCCATCAACTGTTGTTTTGTAAATGTTCTGCCTGGCGATGCTGCAAGCTTATATAAAAGCAGGAATTCTTTTTTAGGCAAAACAAGACTTTCCTTATCAGTTGTAACCGTCATTGCATCATAATCAAACTCTGTTGAACCGATCACAATTTTGTGTTCATTCAGTATCTGTGCACGGCGAAGCAGTGCTCCGACTCTTAAAACCATTTCATTCACATTTACCGGTTTTACCATATAATCGTCACTTCCCGAAAGAAATCCCTGGCGCATATCATCAAAGGAACCTTTCGCAGTGATCATAAGTACCGGTATCTGATATCCTGCTGAACGGAGTTCCGACACCAGTTCATAACCATCCATAACCGGCATCATAATATCGGAAATGATCAGATCAATATACTCTTTATCCAATATTTCTAATGCCAGTGCTCCATCCGATGCACTTTTGACCTGATATCCATTCTTCTCAAGCACTTTTTGGAATAGCTGGCTTAATTCTTTATCATCTTCTACAATCAATATTTGAAACACGTTTTCCTTCCTCCTTATTAAAACAGATACCTTGCCCATCCAAGCAGATGCTGTACCAAAAGTACGTTTCTCTGACGCTTCTTTGTCAATTCAATTGGCTCTACATGATACGGATCACGATAGGTTCCATCTTCCAATACCTGTCGGGACACTCTTTCATATTCCATCATGCCTTCTTCCAACTGTTTATTAATCTCTTTGCTACGTATTACAAGCATCAGTTCCGTATCCAGATACGTGCTTCTCATTTTTTGTTTCTTTTTGGGTTGTATTGGACACTTCCGGCTGCTTTTTATATGCAACGCAGATTCCGAGCAATTCATAAAAAGCCACACATAAAAAAATTGCCAGTATAACAAGAAGGATTTTACATATTTTATACTTTTTCATTGTACATCACCTGATTCCTTTTTATTTCATACTTATACAATACAAAGTCAATCTCAATTTAACCTCAACAAGGTTTGTTTTTTCATCAATGCAAAATCTTCTTTGTACAACAGACTGTTAGATATAGCAAAAACGGCCTTTCAAAAACAGTTAACTTCTAAATCAACTGTTTTTTGAAAGGTCGTTTCATCAGATTCTTATAGCAATCCAGCAAATAATCTCATAAATAATTGTCCCAGTCGCAAATATGCACTTCGTCCGGTTTGATATTGGTCTGTCACATCACGACATTCTCCCATCGTTCTTATCAGATCATTTTTTATTTCCACAACTGCCTGACAATCTGCCATAAAACAGCCGTTTCAAAATGGTGATATAAACTTCGATAATCCAGATTAATTGTTCCACAAGTTGCCATACAGTCATCTGCCACACTCATTTTTGCATGACAGAAACCAGGAGTCCACTCATAAACACGAACACCATGTTTAACCAATCCATGATAAAAAGAACGAGTTATATTATAAATGAATTTTTTATCAGGGATACCAGGTGTGATAATTCTTACGTCTACCCCTCGCTTAGCAGCCAGACATAACGCATGCGTCATTTCATCTGTTATGATTAGATATGGAGTCATAAACCAACAATATTTTTCAGCTTTATTTATCATACTGATATAAACTTCTTCTCCTACTTGCTCATTATCCATAGGCTGTCTGCATAAGGTTGAACAAACCCAGTTTGCTGTGCCGCATAATCATAGTGGAAAAGGTATTTACTAAAATCAGAATCATTAGCATTCTTATCACTTACTGCATTCCACATTTCCAAAAATGTCACCGTAAGCGACTGAACAGCATCTCCTTCTAAACGAATACCTGTATCTTTCCACTGTCCATACGGGTGTGTGTAATTAAAATATTCATTTGCTAGATTATATCCACCTGTAAATCCGACTTTTCCATCAATAACTGTTATTTTTCTATGATCACGATTGTTCAAAAACAGATTTAAACCTGGCACAAACGGATTGAATACACGGCAATGAATTCCTATTGCCTCCATCTTTTTCACAAAATCTGTGTTAATAAAGCCTATAGAACCCATATCATCGTAGAATACTCTAACTTCCACACCTGCTTTTACTCGCTCTTCCAGAACAGCTTGAATCTTATGCCATGCTTCAGCGTCTTCTATCGCATGATATTCCATAAAGATAAACTTCTGTGCTTTCTCCAAATCCTTAAGCTGTGCCTCTAATCCTTTCACTGCCTCATCAAAATACACAATATCCGTATTCTGATAGATTGGATACTGCGAATTTCTTTGTATGTAACTTGCTATATTTCCTGCTTTCGGAATTGTTTCTTTTATTCTGCTCAAACACTCCTGATTGTCCGGAAGCATTGGTAACAATTTGCTATCAATTTCTGCATATCGCTCACGCATTTTATGTGTGCCACCATTCAAACCAATCAACAAATACAGGCCTACACCCATAATTGGGAAAATTAGAATTAAGATAACCCAAGGCATTTTCATAGAGGATGTCTTATTTGATGCGTACAATCCCAAAACCAAGATCCCACTCAAAATCTTTGTAAATAAATTTATGATTTCTGCATATTCATTCAAGCGTGTTACGATAGTAATAATAAAAATCACTTCCAGAAGAATGCAGATCATGGAAAAACACAGCCGTTTTACCCCGTTTTTTGTTTTTGCTTTACCCTCTAAAGTATCTTGTTTCATATATATTCCACCTTCCTACTTGCTCAGTTTTCTCCGTGAACTACATCGGCAATTGAATTACCAAGCATCTGATTACGAAGCATAGCTCCGTAGTTTCAGGGGTGCGTCCATGACACCCTTACTGCTACCCAGGTGGGTTACACAGCTACTTTTATTGTTTTTGTACTGCTCAGCCCGGTTACGGGCATATCAATTTCTT
>NZ_QUMD01000017.1 GCF_003481985.1 Clostridium sp. OF09-36 | reverse complement strand
TTGCTACTGCCATCATAATAGCTCGTAATTCTTCTTTCATTAATTGTCCTCCAATATAATTAATTTTCAGGTCTCAGAATAACCTTATATATAACACAAATCAATGCGCTTGGAAAGGACACATGTCACTTTTTCATTGTTTTTTTATATATACGAGAGCCTGACGCGTTTCATTTTTCACGGACATATTGACAAATAAAATCTGCTTTCGCAGTTCTGGAGACTTCACAGGATCGGATGGTGCTGTCGATAACCAGAAACTTCATATTCTTATCGTCCTTTCTTTTTGGATCCAACTATATCATCCTTTTGCATAGAAAATCACCCTTTGTTCCTAATTCCAATGTCAAGGAATTATGCATCTTCGTCAATTCGTTCAATCTTAAATACATTGAGTGTATCCACATCCGGACAGGCAAACAAAGCAGTTCCCTCTTTCTGCCCTGGAATGTTTCCGCCGTACCGCAGGATATCAACATACGGAAACGCTACATGCATCGCCATAGGGCACAGATTGCCTCTTTCCGTGTCAAAATCATAGGAATCACCAATCTTATGCCCTCTGTGGCAGCCAACGGTACCTTTTTGATCAATCAGGGTAATTCGGATCTTTGGTCTTTTCATCAATCAATCTCCTCCAGACATGTCTCAATCGGTATTCCTTTGTATTTATCTGCGTTCCCGGCATTCTTCACGATCATATTTTTTACCGTCGTCATGGCACGCTCTGTGGCATCGCGCAGGCTGCATCCAGCTAATATCTTACCCATGAAAACGGCCGAGAAAATATCTCCTGTGCCAGGAAATCTTACCGGAATCTCCTCAAAATCAATCTGAAAATATTCCTTCGTCTTATCATCATAACCGAACACACATTTTTGTTCTGAACCTTTGATCTTTGCACTTGTGATCACAATGGATTTTGCACCCAGGCGTTTCAGTTCATCGATGATATCCTTTAATTCTGCCTCTGTGCCACCCTCTTCATGGTACTCAGAACCGGCGAGATATGCAGCTTCCGTATAATTAGGAACCGTGTAATCGGAAACCGAGATTAATTTCCGCATAAGCGCAACCGTTTCCTGCGTAATGCCATTGTAAAGCTTTCCCTCATCACCCATGATCGGGTCGGTAAATATGGTAATGCCCGCTGCAGATTCTTCCCTGCAGAATTTCGTGATCAGCTCCGTTTGTTCTTTGGAAACAATAAAGCCAGTTGATATGGCATCGAACTCAAAATTCAGCTGTTTCCATACGTCAAGCGTATTTTTCATGTATTCTGTGGTATCGAGAATATCAAATTTACCATAGTCCAGCGTGTTCGAAACGATAGCCGTAGGAAGGCTGAATATCTCATATTTCATATGAGAAAGCACCGGAATCATTGCAGATAATGCGACTTTTCCGTAGCCTGCCAGGTCATTGATCAGCAAGAGTTTGTTATTCATCATTTGTACCTCATTTTCGTGTTTTTTGACAGATCTTTAAGAGTTTCAAAAGGCCCCGTCAGATATTTTTCTAATGTAACAATTAAGTAGAAAAACAGAATAATATCGTTAACGCAACGAACAAGGACCGAAAGTTCCTGCTCCGCCATACGGCGGAGCGGGAGCTTTCGACCCTTTCATGTTTCCTGTATCAAATTATTATTTTATTTCAGCTTATCCAGAATCGAATCCCCAATGGTTCCTTCCGGCATCTTTACACCGAAATCGTCGGCAATGGTTGCTCCGATGATCGCAAAGGTATCGGTCTCCGGAAGCTCGCCGCTCTCCTTGCACGCCTTAGAATATGCCAGAAACGGCACTTTCTCGCGGGTGTGATCGGTTCCGGTGTAGGTCGGATCATTTCCGTGGTCTGCCGTGATGATGAGGAGATCATCTTCCCGCAGCGTATCCAGAAGTAAGCCAAGATTTACATCGAACTTTTCAATCTCCTGTGCGTAGCCGGACGGATTTCTGCGATGTCCCCACAGGGCATCGAAGTCAACCAGGTTCACGAAGCACAAACCATGGAAATCTTTCTTTGCCACATCGATGGTCTGCTCCATGCCATGAACAGAGCTCTTGGACTTGTAGGCCTCAGTGATACCCTCGCCCACAAAGATGTCGTTGATCTTTCCAATGGAAATGACATCATAACCGGCACTTTTAAGCGCATTCAAAGCAGTCGGACCGAATGGCTTTAACGCATAGTCGTGGCGGTTGCTGGTGCGCTTGAATTCGCCCTTTTTCTTTCCTATATATGGTCTGGCGATGACGCGGCCAACCTTCCACTCATCCTTCATGGTCAGCTCCCGGGCGATCTCACAGCAGCGATAAAGTTCATCGAGGCCAAAGGTCTCCTCATTGCCGCAGATCTGAAGCACAGAGTCTGCAGAGGTGTACACAATCATATGGCCGGTTGCGATTTCCTCTTCACCAAGCTCATCTAAGATTTCGGTGCCGCTGGCGCTCTTATTGCCGATGACTTTATGTCCGGTGCGCTCCTCCAGCTCTTTGATCAGCTCCGGTGGAAATCCGGTCTCGGTGAAGGTCTGGAATGGTTTGGTGACTTCCAGGCCCATCATCTCCCAGTGTCCGGTCATGGTATCCTTGCCGCGGCTCTTTTCACGCAGTTTTCCATAATAGCCCAGCGGCTTCTCCACCGGTGCGACCTGCTTTAACGGGATGATGTTTGCCATCCCCAGTTTCTGAAGGTTTGGAATCTGAAAGGTTTCCACGGATTCGGAAATATGCCCCAGGGTGTTCACCCCGATATCACCAAAATCTGCGGAATCCGGCATAGCTCCCACTCCAAGGGAATCCATGACTACTACAAATACGCGTTTAAACTTTTCCATGTAATTCTCCTTAATTTTATTTCAGATTATCCGGCCCGAATCCAAGAGGCAGCAGCTCTTTTAAAGTATAGATTTCATACTGCTCTTTGGAGACTGCCAGAATGATCTGGAATTCTTCCGGGTTACAGAACTCCATCATAACCTGGCGGCAGACGCCGCATGGAGCTGTGATTTCTTTTAATTCTTTATTGGCGCCACCGACTACGCAGATGGCATCAAACTCCCGCACGCCTTCACTCACGGCCTTGAAAAATGCGGTGCGCTCTGCGCAGTTGCTTGGCGTATAACCGGCATTTTCAATGTTGCAGCCACCGTAAACGGTGCCGTTTTTCGCCAGCAGTGCAGCTCCCACATGGAAGTGGGAATACGGCACATAAGAGTAATCCATCATGCTGATGGCCTTTTCGATCAGGGCTTCAATCTGATCCTTTTCCAGTTTCTTCATGATTTGCTTAACACTCCTTGGGAGGATTCCCTATTTCGGATTTCCTCACTTTCTTTATCCATGCGCCCACTCAGGCAGACAGATTTTTTAGTATCCGGTTGCCTCTTCCTGCTTTACCAGCTTGATGATGCGGCTGGTTCCCAGTCTGTCAGCACCCAGGGAAAGGAATTTTTCTGCGTCATCCAGAGATGAGATGCCGCCTGCTGCTTTCATCTTTACATTCGGCCCGATGTGCTCGGAGAAGAGCTTAATATCGTCGAAGGTTGCTCCTGCTTTGGAGAAACCGGTGGAGGTCTTGATGTAATCTGCTCCTGCCTTTGTCACTACTTCGCACATGCGGATCTTCTCCTCGTCGGTCAGAAGACAGGTCTCGATGATGACCTTTAATACCTTAAAGCCACATGCTTTTTTCAGGGTGCGGATTTCCTCTTCGATGCAGTCAAACTTGCCGTCTTTTGCCCAGCCGATGTTGATGACCATATCGATCTCGTCTGCCCCGTTTGCGAGTGCATCTTTCGTCTCAAACTCTTTTGCTGCGGTGGTCATATAGCCGTTCGGGAAGCCAATGACGGTGCAGACTGCCATCTTGTCCTGCACATACTCCTTAGCCTGCTTTACATAGGACGGCGGAATGCAGACGGAAGCAGTTCCGTAAGCAACCGCGTCATCGCAGATCTGCCTGATCTCAGCCCAGGTTGCAGTCTGGGTTAAGAGTGTGTGGTCCACATGTTTGATAATATCTTTTACATCCATTGTATGAATCCCCTTTCTTTTCTATCACATATTACAGTCAGAAGCAGATTGTCCCGGCACATGCCAGATTCTCCATGTTCTGCTTCTGCATTTCTGTTTTTTGCAATATTGTTATGCCAGTTCCAGCGCGATCTCCATCATCTTATGGAAACCAAGCTGCCGGTCTTCGGCGCTTAAATGCTCGTTGGTGTAGAGATGATCGGAAATCGTGAGCATGCAGAGTGCCTTCTTGCCTGCCTTTGCCGCATTCATGTAGAGCGCTGCTGCTTCCATTTCCACAGCCAGCACGCCCATGCCGCGCCACAGGTCATTGACATTGCCCATTGCGTTGTAGAATACGTCGGAGGAAAGCACGTTTCCGACTACAACGTTTGTGCCCTGGCGCTTTGCGGTTTCCACAGCCCGGCTTAACAGCTCATAGTCTGCGATCGGTGCAAAGGTTCCCGGCAGTCCATACTGGTAAGCATAGTTGGAATCGGTGCAGGCACCCATGCCAATGACAACGTCCATCAGCTTCATATTATCCTGCAGGGCCCCTGCGGAACCGATACGGATCACCTGGTCTACATCATAAAAGTGAAACAGCTCGTAGGAATAGATTCCGATGGACGGCATTCCCATACCGCCTCCCATAACAGAAATCTCTTTTCCCTTGTAGGTTCCGGTATAACCAAACATATTCCGGACCCCGTTTACCTGTCTTGCATTTTCCAGATACGTCTCTGCAATGTACTTTGCGCGCAGCGGATCGCCCGGCATCAGTACAGTTTTGGCGAAATCGCCGAGTTTTGCACTATTGTGCGCAGTTGGTGTGTTCGTCATAATAAATCCCCTTTCCTTCTCCTGTTTTCCATATAGTGGGACACATCGGGCTGCCTTTCGCGCCAGACCCGCCTGCCCCTATTTCTATTTAGATTATTACAGGCCTGTATATAAGTCTTGCTTCCTATATACAGACCTGGCTAAAATTTATTTCGACTTTACAAAGATCTTTCCGTTTGCTGCCGGAGTATGTGCCTTACCGACAAACAGTACCAGTGCCACGATGGTTACCACGTACGGGATCATGGAAATTAAGTTCGGGGATACCATGTTGCTCTGCGCTGCCAGGGATTTGATACCGCTGCACAGACCAAAGAGCAGGCATGCCTTGGTTGCTCCTCCCGGGGAGAACTTACCGAAGATAACCGCTGCGATCGCGATAAAGCCCTGTCCTACGATAACACTCGGACGGAACTGGTTGATGGTTGCCAGGGTTACGAAAGCACCGCCGAGACCTGCCAGGAATCCAGAAAGGATCACGCAGGTGTAACGGACCTTGTAAACGTCGATACCCAGAGACTCACATGCCTCCGGATGCTCTCCGACTGCTCTTAAGTGTGCACCGAATTTGGTCTTGTAGAATACGAACCAGCACACAAATGCCAGAACAAATACCAGATAAGCAACCGCATATACATTCAATACGTTGTTCCAGAAGGAACCGGTCGGGAACACGCCCTCAAACAGCTTCGGGAGCTTGCAGCTCGGATCCATGGCCGGTGTATCGGATGAGTTGTTGTACATTGCCTTACAGAGGAACAGTGCCAGGCCAGGTCCTAAGAAGTTGATCGCCGTACCGGCGATGGTCTGGTCTGCATGGCAGGAAATACATGCGTAAGCATGGATCAGTCCGAACAATGCGCCTGCCAGACCTGCACAAAGAAATGCGATCCAGCCGTTTCCGGTGGTCAGTCCCATAACAGCACCGGTGAACGCGCCGATGGTCATCATACCCTCAATACCGATGTTAACAACTCCGCTTCGCTCAGAGAAGCAGGAGCCAAGAGCCGCAAGAAGAAGCGGCGGAGTCGCGATCAGGGTCGCGTTGATCAGAAGACCAAGGTCTTTTATAATTTCATTCATCTTACTTTGCCTCCTTCTTCTTTGCTGTCTTCAGGACAAAATACTTAAATACATGAGCGATCGCGATCAGTAAAACAACGCAGCCCATGATGATGTCTACGACCTCAGACGGTGCTTTTACGATACTAAGCTTGGATCCGCCGTATTTCATGGCACCGTAGAACAGACCGGAGAAGATGCAGCCGATCGGGTTTGAGGAACCGATCAGGGCAACGGTGATACCCTCGAAACCAAAGCCCTCCTGACCAGCGAACTGGCTCAAACGGCCGGACATGCCAAGTACCTGAACTGCTCCGCCAAGACCGGATAACAGACCGGAAATGCCAAGTGCAGTCAGAATGGATCTGTTTGCATCGATACCACCGTACTCTGCGGCACTGCTGTTAAAGCCTACGGCCTTCAGCTTGTAGCCAAGAGTGGTCTTCTCGATGATAATCCAGATCACGATTGCTGCAACGACAGCCAGGACAAAGCCCCAGTGTGCACTGGTACAGCCAAGTGCGTTTCTCATGCCTTCCGGAAGAAGGAGTCTCGCGGAAGCTGCGATATCCTGGGTTGCCTCAGTCTTATCGCGGTGGATGAACGGCAGGTTTACCATGTAGTTGGACAGATAGAATGCGATCCAGTTAAACATGATAAAGGAAAGTACCTCGTGGATGCCGCGTTTTACCTTCAGCACACCTACGATCAGAGACCAGATGCAGCCTGCAGCTGCCGCTGCCACCAGACATACGATCGCATGGATGCCTGCCGGAAGCTTTAACACAATTCCCAGAATGCAGGCTACCAGGCCGCCGATAACGAACTGGCCCTCAGCGCCGATGTTGAACACACCGGTACGGAACGAGAAAGCTACACTTAAACCAGTGAAGATCAGCGGTGCTGCGTAAACCAGGGTCCATACCAGGTACTTCGGCTTACTGAAAATACTGCTAAAAAGCTTTCCGTAAGCGACTGCCGGGCTGATGCCCGCAATCGTCAAGAAGATGGCTCCTACCAAAAAGCCAATGATAATTGCAATGATGGTGTAGAGTACATTGCATTCCAGAATACTTTTCTTTTTATTCATTTGTCTTTTTTCCTCCTGCCATCATAAATCCGAGCTCCTTCTCGTCTGCATTCTTACCAGGAACACTTCCGGTGATCTGGCCATCGAAGATAACCTCGATCCGGTCGGAAAGGCTCATGATCTCATCCAGCTCGAAGGATACCAGCAATACTGCACGGTTTTTATTTCTCTGCTCTACCAGATACTTATGAACAAACTCGATCGCTCCGACATCCAGGCCACGGGTCGGGTTTACCGCGATTAAAAGATCCTTATCGTTCGTTACCTCGCGGGCAATGATGACCTTCTGCTGGTTACCGCCGGACAGGGTGCCGGATGGTGCCTCGGCACAGCCGCGCGGGCGGACATCGAATTTCTCGATCAGACCAAGTGCATGCTCCTTGATGGCTTTGCGGTCCAGAATTCCATGTTTGGAAAATGGTGCTTCCTCGAAGTGCTGCAGGATCAGGTTATCCTCGTTGGAGAATTCCAGAACCAGACCATGCTTCTGGCGGTCAGCCGGAATACTGGAAATACCGTTTGCAAAGGTCTCCTTCGGGCTCTTGTTGAAGACATCTTTTCCAATCATGGTAACGGTGCCGGACTCAGCCTTGCGAAGGCCGGTCAAAATCTCGACAAGCTCGGTCTGTCCATTTCCATCGACACCGGCCAGTCCTACGATCTCGCCTTTTCTTACATCTAAGTTAAAGCCTTTTAAGATTTCCACATCGCGGTAATCCTTTGCGTGCAGGTTTTCTACATGCAGGACAACCTCGCCTGCTTCCTGGTCTTTTTTGTCGACCTTAAAGTTAACGTCTCGTCCTACCATCATGGCAGCCAGGGCATTCTCATCGACATCGGCTACTTTTACAGTCTGGATGTATTTACCCTGACGGATAATGGTACAGTTATCGGAGGATGCGGTGATCTCCTTTAACTTATGAGTGATCAGGATGACACTCTTTCCGTCTGCAGTCAGGTTGGAGATGATCTCCATAAGGCCCTCGATCTCCTGCGGGGTCAGGGACGCAGTCGGCTCATCCAGGATCAGGGTCTGCGCACCGCGGTACAATACCTTCAGGATCTCCACACGCTGCTGCATACCTACGGAAATATCTTCTACCTTTGCGTCCGGGTCTACCTTCATGCCATAACGCTCGGACAGCTCCAGCACTTTTTTCTTTGCAGTTTCCTTGTCAACACTTAAGCCCTTAACCGGCTCCATACCCAGAATAATATTCTCGGTTACGGTGAATGGCTGGATCAGCATGAAATGCTGGTGTACCATACCGATACCGATGTCGATCGCATCCTTCGGGCTGTTGAAGTGAACTTCTTTTTCATTGATAAAGATCTGTCCACTGGTTGGTTTGTACAGTCCGCAGAGTACGTTCATCATGGTACTCTTTCCGGCTCCGTTCTCACCTAAGATCGCGTGCACCTCTCCTTTGTGCACGGTCAGGTTGATGTGGTCATTCGCCGTAAAGTCGCCGAATTTCTTGACGATGTCTTTCATCTGAATTACGACTTTACTTTCATCCATATGGCTCGTTCTTGCCACGGCTTGGTCCCTCCTGTTTCTTTTATCGTCTGCTGTCTGCGCAAGCGCGTAACAGCAATCTTTCCTCATCAGATCAGCGTAATATGCTGGAATCCTTTTTCTTTTAAAATGTCTGCCAGATAAGAAAGATACTTCTGGTCAGGCACCTGGAAATGGGAATATTGTTCCCGCACTCCCATGGGACGGAATGCAATGATCTTTACGCGGATGTCTCCGTATTGCAGATATGGAGACAGAAAATCGCCCATCTCGCGCACACTCTTTTCCGTATCGTAAAGATCCGGGACAATCACCGCGCGTACCTCGTAAAGCTTTCCGGTTTTTGCAAGATAATCCGCATTCTGAAGCACCATTTCATTGGTGACCCCTGCCACCCGCTCATGCTCTGCTGCCTCAAACGCTTTGATGTCCAGCATCACACCGTCGGAAACCTCCATAAGCTCCGGATACTGTTCGAACGGGACCATGCCATTACTGTCGATCAGGGTTCCAAGACCATCTTTTTTCGCAAGCTTAAACAGCTCTGTTAAAAATTCCGGCCAAAGCATGCACTCGCCGCCAGAAACACTGATGCCCCGGATAAACGGGATCTGCTTTTTCACGCGTTCATAGACTTCCTCTGGTGTCATCTCGCAGGTACGCGGAGAACTGTCATGCGGACAGATGTGGATACAGGTATCGCACTGTACGCACTTTTGGGGGTCAAAAACAACCTTCTTATCCTCTCCCATGGTTAATGCTCCTGCAGGACAGTTTACCACACATTTTCCGCACTGTACACAAAGTTTTCTCGTTTCCGGGTTATGACAGTATTTGCAGTCAATATTACAGCCCTGTAAAAAGATGGCTGTCCGGTTTCCCGGACCATCCACACTGCTGAACGGGATGATCCGGTTTACGATTGCTTTCATTTAGCGCACCTTTCTTTCCAGAATGTGGCCATTTCTTGCCGCGCCAAGTCCCAGTGCAGTGGTATCCTGAAGGACAGCCTCACCGCCAGCCAGTTTCTCCAGCTCAGAACGTTTTACCAGATAACCGGTTACACGGATCACATCGCTGTCGCTGGAATAGAAGGACAGGTAACGCAGATCCATCTTGAAGGAACCTTTGATGATATCCAGAACGTACTCCGGGTTTCTGTGCACAGTCATATCGATCGGGAAGATATCGCCGGTGCCGGATGTAAAGTACTTGTGGAACTTTCTTAACACGTTCAGCTGGTCGATCAGCTCCTCCGGCTCCTCGCCGATCGGAATTCTGGTTCCCGGAGTTACGTTCTCGTCCTCTGCCAGGCCTACCTGTGCATGAAGCAGGAAATGTCCGCCGGTTCCCTCGCAGTATTTATTCTTATGGTTTAAGTTGAACTCCTTGATGATCTCCATGATCTCTACACCAAGGTTATTTGCATTCTCGTCGTGGCCGAAACGTCCCTTGATGCCCTCTTTCTCGAACAGGATGTTGACGCAGTCAGCCAGACCTACCAGGCCATACATACCAGAGAAACGGTCTCTGTGGATGAAGCCCTCTTTTGCCAGGAAGTTGTTCTCAAAAAAGCCGCTCTCTTCTACCTCAAATTTGATACGGGCATCCATATAGCGTGCCATGATATCCAGTACGTACGGAAGTTCTCTCTCCATGAAATCCTGGATATTCTTTGCGCGCTTTGCGATATTGCCAAGCACCAGACGGCAAAGAGTGTAAGCGCCGCCGCCAAGCAGCAGGCCATTGTAGCAGCTTGCAATAACATAATTCTCACCAAGCTCGCTCTTGAACATCTTGTGGTTTGCGAAGCTCGGCTTTGCGCTGTGCATTGCGCAGTCGATCGCTTTGAGTGCAAAATCATCCGGAGTGATATCCTCGTCGTACTTGAAGCTTAAATTCGGAACGGCATTTTCCAGCTCTTTTTCTGCCTCTAAGAGCAGACGTCCTGCCTTGGTCTCACGCGGTCCGATGTTTGCGTGGGAGAAGGAATCCAGGATGGTACGGTCCATCTGGGTTAAGAACAGCTTCAGCATCTTCTTTGCCTGTGCCTCGTCCACGGTGTCAATATACGGCTCTAAGAGCTCGTCTAACTGGCCCACATAAACCGGGTAGTTGGTAACGCTCGGAACATGCTTATAGAAGATCATCAGGCTGTTTAATGCCTCGTACAGGTCGGTCGGCGGATCTAACTGGAGGAATTTGCTTCCTTCTTTTAAGAATTTCGCATAATCCGGGATGATGTAACGCGGACGCATCGGCGCATGACCCTCGCTTAAATCGCAGATGCACTTTCTGTCGATCGGCACGTTTAACAGTTCATCCAGTCCTTCCGGAAGATCTAAGACCTCCATCAGGGAATCTGCCTGGTTTGCCAGACAGGTCAGCTTCTGCTCATGGGTGAGCGTCGCGCTCTCAATGATCTCAAGAATGTTTTTTCTGGTTTCGTTGACTCTTTCCATAGAAATGTCACGCATAATAACAACTTCCTCCTACATGTGATAAATATGATTGATAAGTTTTATAGTTTCGCAGCTATTTATTAGCATCTTCGTGGATCAGTTTCCGGATGGCTTCGACTGCCACACGGATAGCCATATCGGTGTCATGGGCTACCGGGTTTGGCAGTCCCTGTTTTTCCCGCTCCTGATTAGCCATAACCAGAAATACGGAACCGCAGCGCACATGCAGTGTGCTGGCTACGATAAAGAGAGCTGCGGATTCCATCTCCGATGCCAGGCATCCAAGACGTTTCCAGGCCTCCCACTTATTTAAAAGCTCATAGCTGACCGGCATGGTCTCCGGGGAGTGCTGGCCATAAAATGCATCCTTGCACTGCACCACGCCAACGTGGCAGGTCTGTCCCAGTTTTTTCGCGGACTCCCGAAGTGCAATGGTCACGTCCAGATCGGCTACTGCCGGAAATTCGATCGGCGCATATTCCTTACTGGTTCCTTCCATGCGGATGCACCGCTTGCCACAACGACGTCCGAGCTTTTTACATCAAGCTGCATGCCGCCGCAGGTGCCGACGCGGATAAAGGTGTCTGCCCCACATTTGACCAGCTCTTCCATGGCAATGGATGCGGACGGACCGCCGATGCCAGTGGAGGTCACGCTCACTTTGACCCCGTCCAGGTACCCGGTATAGGTAACATACTCGCGGCTGTCTGCAACCAGCTTTGCGTCATCAAAATAAGCGGCGATCTTGGCACAGCGCTTCGGATCGCCCGGAAGGATCACATAGCGCCCCACTTCGCCCTCCCCTACCTGAATATGGTACTGCTTATCTGGATTTTCTGAATACTTCATTTGTCATTCCCCCGTTTCATTGATCTGTACTCCTACGAGTTCGCGGATTTTCTGATACTGTTCCCATGTCATAACGATGCTCCAGCCGTCTCTTGCGATCAGCCCCTTTTCCTCCAGATCCTTTAAGGCCCTGGTAATGGTCCGCTCAGAGACACCGGTAACTTCAGAAAAGTCTTTTCTGCTTAAATAAACACGGTACGTATCGCATTTTCCGTAGGTTTCATATAAATTCGTAAGAATGAGATAAACCCGTTCATTTCCCGGCAGCATCACATAGAGGCGTTCCTTTCTGGACTGGTCCAGAAGGTAGCCGATGATGCGTTCGGTTTCCATGCGCAGGCAGATACATCGTTTAAGAGCCATTTTTTGCAGATATCTCCCGGTATCTTTAAAAGCAGGCTGTCCTGCGTCGTAGCCAGTGTTGTCTTATAGCAGTTCGTCTGCCCAAGGATCTCCATGGTCCCGAATATTTCAATCGGCTCAAAGTGGCAGAAACCATAGACCGTCTCACGCACCCGGTAGTCAACTGCGGATACACTTCTTTAAAGGATATACACCTTATCGACCAGTGTTCCTTCCTGAATGAAAGTCGTTCCCGCCGGCATCCGCACCACCTGCATGCTGCTTTTTAAGGCTTCCGGCGCATAAGTAAAGTAACGATTTAAGTAATTCTGCTGTTTCGGACTCAGTTTGCTGATCACGTCATCTGCTTCGCTCATTTTATTCATTTCCCCGGTTTTATTCTCATGATACCTTTTTTATACCACATTTCCCATAAACAAGAAAGGACAAATGTCACTTTTATTCTCGATTTCCATTATTTTTATGCCACTTGGCAGATTTTCCCATGAAATAAAATTCTGCATAGAAATACGGGGTCCGCAAATCTGCGAACCCCGCGTCTGCCATGCAGTATCTGTCATGTTACGATTCACGTAATGTGTCATGTAACACGATAATAGCATCTGTATTAGTCTAACTGATATACATCACCGTATTTTGCCTCGAAGGACTCCTTGTCATCCGGAACCTCGATTTCGCCGTTTACGATTTTTTCTTTTACTTCGTCAACTGCAGAGATTACTTCCGGTGCGATCAGATCCTGGCTCGGAGCGATGTCTACGCCGCCTGCTGCCAGGTCAAAGGTCTTCACGCCGCCCTCAAGAGAACCGTCGATCAGCTCCTGAACTGCCTCGTATACTGCGTTGTCTACACGCTTCATAGCGGAAGTTAAAACGGTGTTCGGAGCAATGCTGGACTGGTCACTGTCTACGCCGATCGCGTAAACACCAGCCTCCTGGCATGCCTCGATAACGCCAAGGCCGGTTGCGCCTGCAGCCTGGAATACGATGTCAGCACCGTTGGTGATCGCGGTGTTTGCCATGGTCTTACCGGTAGCGGAATCAGCAAAAGAGTTTGCGTTGAACTGCTGAACGGTGATGTCCGGGTTAGCGTCGATCGCACCTGCGCAGTAGCCGTAGCCAAACTGGTTCATGGTCTCATTGGTCATACCTACAACAAAACCGATGTTGTTAGTCTTGGTGGTCAGACCAGCTACATAACCTACCAGATAGGAAGCCTGCTCTGCACGGAACATCAGGCTGGTTACGTTCGGAAGGTCGATGGTTGCGTCATCGATGATTGCGAATCTGGTATCCGGGTTTGCTTCTGCTGCTGCTCTGGTAGCATCTGCAAGCATGTAGCCGACACTGATGATCAGGTCATAGTCCTCATCTACGAAGGTTTCCATGTTCGGAGCGTAGTCAGCATCGGTAGCGGACTCTAAGTAGTTTACGGTCACGCCCAGCTCCTCGCCGGCTCTCTCAAGACCTTCCCAGGAAGACTGGTTGAAGGATCCGTCATTTACGCCGCCTACATCGGTGATCAGGCCGATTTTGAATTCGGAAGCGTCTTTTGCGTCTGCTTTTGCCTCCCCGGTCTGTTCTGCGCTGTCGCCAGCCTCCTTTGCTGCTGCAGTGGTGTCTGCAGTGTTACTGGAGCTGCTGCCTCCGCATGCGGTCATGGATGCTGCCATGGTACCAGCTAATAATACAGCCAGCATTTTCTTTTTCATAAGTTCTCTCTCCTTTTTGGGTTCTCGGGCAAAAAAAAGCCTTATTCCCATAATATCATTAATTCCTATAAAAGGAAAGGATAATTTAACATGAATTTTACTTATTTTTACTTATAAATAAATATCATGAGAAATTATCCTGTTTTCCCGGCTTCTTGTTCCGTTTTTGTTCTGTTTTTGTTCTGTTTTTGTTCTGCTTTTATCGTTTTGTCACTGCTTCAGCCTGGTCTTATTTGATCTTCATGAAAAGGCCAGCCTTTTTTAAGACCGGGCGCACTGCCATGTAAACCACTACAACTACAATGGTTCCGACAATGGCATTGACGAGGGTTGCACCTGCTGCCCAGGTTGCCATGATTTTTGCTGCATCCGACTGGACTCCAAGAATGTAGTTCTTATAAAAGTAACCCACAACCGGGTCCATGACCACGTTAAAGCCGAGTCCTGCGATGGAAGCGATCAGGGACCACTTCATAATGTACTTGCTGTCGTGGTCCTCGGTGATATGGGCGATGTTGTGTGCCACAAAACCAGCGATCAGGCCGATACAGAGCTTTAAAATAAAGGTCTTCGGGGCACTGGTAATGTAAACCGGGTCTAAGAGGTCTGCAATCGTCATACCCAGGGAACCTGCCACGCCGCCGTAGCCACCGCCCAGAAGCAGGGCTGCCAGGACACAGAATGCATTTCCGATATGCAGTGCCGTGGTGTCTCCGCCCGGGGTCGGAATCGGGATCTTTAAGAAGGTAAAGGCCACATAACACAGGGCCGCCATCAGCGCAGTCAGCACCAGCTTATATACTTTGTCATTTTCTTTATTTTTCATAATCATTCTCCCTTGCTGCTTTTGTAGTTATGTTGTGCCGGCAACAACGATCTTGTCGCATATCATAGCACGCAAGTGGAATGATATTAATAGCCAGTTTTAAACTTTTTAACCAGTCCAGTTTTCGTGTGCCTTCCAGCCTGCAAAACAGCCAGAAGCTCCTGCCCCCTAATCCCTGGATTCGATACAGATCAGCACCCCATCCTCCAGCGTAATCTTCGCTGTATCTTCCGCGATCTCATTGCTGACGCAAAGCCCCACCTCTTCACCGCGGCGGATGGTCTTATCCTTTAACGGGTATTTAAAGCCGGTCAGCGTGATCCCCGTCACCTCTTCTGTGTACGGGGCAAAGGAAACATATTTTCCCCACTGCGTTTCTTTGGAAAACTCACGCTCCCCGTCCAGCAGATATAACCGGTTCTGGGAATCAACAATATAAGCGTTGATTCCGCGCTCCATACAGGTTTTCAGCGCATGGATATTGCCGATCATATGGTCAATGCGGCCTCCGGTCGCACCAAGAAATACGATCTCGTTACAGGCAAGAGTCAGGGCCCGGTTTCTCGCAAGCTCCGTGTCGGTCTCATTTTTCTCCGGCTTATGCTGTTCCCAGACGATGTACGGGTACTGCCGGAATTCTTCCCGGACCTCACTTGAGACCGAATCGAAATCCCCTACAATGTAGTCCGGCACGAGCCCCAGCTCTTTCACCGCTTTTAAGCCGCCGTCCACTGCTATGATCTTATCAAATGTTTCATGTTCCAAAAAGGAGCGGGCGAAAGCCAGATCCAGCTTTCCGCCCGTCATAACCAGACACCGTTTCATTTATTTCCCAGCCTCTTCAAAAATGTTTAAGAATGCCTTTACATTGGCTGCAGCGTCGTTTTTGTATACGGCACTGCCTGCTACAAAGACATTGGCTCCTGCTTCCATCAGTTCCTTTACATTGCCAAGTCCGACTCCGCCGTCTACCTGGATGTCGGTTTTCAAACCGCGCTCATCCAGCATAGCGCGGAGCTTTTTGATCTTATCTACCGTATAAGGAATAAATTTCTGCCCGCCAAAGCCCGGGTTCACAGACATTAAGAGGATCATATCTACCTGGTCCAGTACGCAGGAAAGCGTTTCCACCGGAGTTGCCGGATTCAATGCCACACCAGCCTTCATGCCAAGCTCCTTAATCTGATTGATCGTGCGGTCCAGATGACAGCATGCCTCCTGGTGCACGCAGAGAAGGTCTGCCCCGGCCTCTTTTAAGTCTGCCGCATAGCGTCCCGGCTCTTCCACCATCATGTGAACGTCAAAAACCTTATCGGTGCAGGATCGGATGCTCTTGATGACCGGCATGCCAAACGAGATACTCGGCACAAACATGCCATCCATCACATCAATGTGGATGTACTGTGCGCCTGCCTCTGCCACGGTCTGGACTTCCTTTCTTAAATCTCCAAAATCTGCTGCAAGAATGGATGGTGCTAAAATATACATGATCTCTTACTCCTTCATTCCTTTTTCGAATCATTCAGCATGGCTGTGTCCCGTGCAGCATTTGGAATGCTTCCACACACAGCTGCCAAATATTAATATTTTCTGCGGTTCTTCAGCTCCTGATATAAGAGTCCGTAATTGTCATACCGGCTCTGGCTGATCTTTCCTTCTGCAAGCGCTGCCTTGACACCGCATACCGGTTCGCCAATGTGAACACAGTCTGCCGCAAACCGGCATGCAGGCTCATACGCTTCAAATTCAGGGAAGTAATCCTTCAGGTCCTGAGGTTCGATTTCTTCCAGATACATGGAAGAAAAGCCTGGCGTATCCATCAGGTACGTATCCTCCTCCACACAGAACAGCTCCGCATGGCGGGTCGTATGCTTTCCCCGCTTGATCTTTTCGCTGATGCTTCCCGTCTCCATCGCCGCCTCCGGCTGGAGAAGGTTTGTGAGCGAAGATTTTCCCACACCGGAAGGACCGGCTAAGATTGTGGTCTTTCCACGCAGATACTCCCGCACAGCCTCCACTCCGGTTTTCTCATAGGTGCTGACAAACATCACCGGATAGCCGGCCTGCTCGTAGATTTTCCGGTACTCCTCCTGCTTTTCCCCGGCTTCCAGATCTGTCTTGTTAAAGCAGACCGTCACCGGGATGTCCTGCGCCAGCATCATAATAAGGAAGCGGTCCAGAAGATTAAAATTCGGATCCGGCTGGGTAACGGCAAACACCACCAGTGCCTGATCGATATTCGCCGATGCCGGACGCACCAGCACATTTTTTCTGGGAAGGATCTCATCGATATTTCCCTCCAGTGCCTCCTCATCCAGCACGGTAAATTCTACATTGTCTCCTACCACCGGCTTGATGCCCCGGTTTCGGAAGATTCCCTTTGCTTTGCAGGCATACACTTTGTCCACTCCGTCATGGATATAATAAAAGCCTGCGATTCCCTTAATGATTTTTCCTGTCATGTTTCTTTGTTCTCTTTCTAATCCATCGGGAAGAATGTCAGCGGGTAAGTCTTGATGACTGCGCCGGAATTGACATCCACGATTTCTAATGACCCCTGATCGGTGCCATCCATACTCTCAATACTGGTAAAGTTTACCGGGAGAAGCACATCTCCTTTGATGGTGGTGGACTGGGTCAGAACCTTATAATGCGGATTATCCGCAGTTCCCTGGCGCAGGCGGATCATGATCGTAACGCTGGAGGTTCCCGCGCCCGGTCCGATCAGATTGCTCAGGTCATAGACCTCGTTGATGGATGCTAGATAGCGCTGGTGCTTTACTTCCGGCCCACTGCTGACCACGTAATCGATCTTACTTCCCTTTTCCAACTGGGTGCCCGAGGTCACTGACTGGCTGATGACCGATCCCTTTTCCACGGTATCGCTGGATTCGGTCGAGGTATTACCAGGCATCAGTTCATTCTCTGCTAAAAGCGCAATGGCCTCCTCCTCGGTCTTACCTACCAGATATGGTGCCGGGACCTTATCTACATGAGGGCCGCTGCTGACATACAGGTATACGGTGCCTCCATCCGCTACCAGCTTCGGTTCGTAGCGCATTACCGTACCGGCTTCCACCGTTTCGCTCTCCTCCTCTGTCACCTGGACCTTCAGTCCCTTGCTTTCCAGAAAGGTAACTGCCGTTTTCTGGTCCAGCTCTGCGATTCCAGCTTATCAAGGTCGATCTTGTCGCTTCCGTTGCTGATGACAACATTAACCTGTCCGCCCTTTAACACAACGCTTCCGGCCTCTGGGTCCTGCTTTGCCACATGGCCTTTATCCACATCGTCCGAATATTCATAGGTACGCTTCATGGTCAGGGAGCTCTGCTTTAAGGTACTCTCTGCCAGATCCTCTGTCATGCCAAGGACAGACGGCATCGACACCTCGGTATCCTTTAAGACCAGCTCACCGGTTTCCGTCTGAACGCTCTCCGTCTGGGAGTTTCCAAGGATTCCGCTTCCTGCCTTAAAAAACGCACCAAGCTTGGCAAATACCACGATCAAAACTGCCACCACCACGATTGCTGCTACAATGCCGGCTCCTGCCAGGATCCGCTCGATATGCGGATTCGCCCGGTCGCTGTCTGGCTCCTCCCCGCGCACCCGGCGTCTTGCCGGCATCCGGTCCGGGCCTGCCATTTTTCTTTCCCATTCTGCTTCCGGGCCTTCCCGCTCTGGCTCCATAGTGTTCTGTGCGCCTTCATCCTGATACGCCTGCCAGGCTGCCTTCGCCTCCCGTTCATAGCTTTCCCGGCGATTCGGTTCCACCCGCTCCGTTTTCCGGAAATGCTTGATCTTGGAGAGCTGTTCACTGCTAATCTGGACCGTTTCCCCATTTAAGGCACGCTCCTGCACACTTGCCGGGCTGATTATGCCCTCCCCATCCGGATGGATCAGTGCAGACCTAAGGTCCGTGATCACATCCTGCGCACTGCGGTAACGGCGCTCCGGCTTTTTCTCCATACAGGTCAGAATGATCCTCTCCAGGCTGACCGGAATCTCCGGATTGTAAACACTTGGCGGAACCACTGCATTTTCTAAATGTGCAATGGCAATGGCCACGGTATTGTCGCCTTCGAATGGTACCCGGCCGGTCACCATCTCATACATGGTAACGCCCAGCGAATAAATATCACTGCGCTCATCGCTGAATCCGCCCCGGGCCTGCTCCGGGGAAATATAATGGACCGATCCCATGGCAGACGAGGTCATGGTCTGGGCCGATACTGCCCTTGCAATACCGAAATCTGCCACCTTCACCTTGCCGTCCTTGGAGATGATCATGTTCTGCGGCTTAATGTCACGGTGGATGATATGCTGCTCATGGGCTGCTGCTATTCCCTGGGCCACCTGAATGGCGATCCCGATCGTTTCCTTGACCTCAAGCCTGCCCTTTTTCTGGATATAGCTTTTTAAGGTAATGCCTTCGATCAGCTCCATGACTATGTAATGAAGCTTGCCCTCATCGATAACATCGTAAACACTGACAATGTTCGGATGGGATAAGCCTGCTGCAGACTGGGCCTCCATCTTGAATTTGCTGACAAAGTTACTGTCATTGCAGAATTCTTCCTTCAAAACCTTGATGGCCACCAGTCGGTTTAGCTTATGGCACTTTGCTTTGTAGACCACAGACATCCCGCCGGAGCCGATCTGCTCCAGGATCTCATAGCGGTCCTGTAAAAACATTCCAGGTCTCAGTATCATAAGCTCACCTCACTTATCTGCGGCTCGATCAGGAGTACAGAAATGTTATCCTGGCCGCCGCTCCGGTTTGCTGCATCCACCAGAGCCTTTGCCCTGGCCTCTACCCCGTCCTCAGAACGGATGATGTATTCCATCTCGAATTCATCTACCATGTTGCTCAGTCCGTCCGAACACATTAAGATCTGGTCCCTGCTCTTTAATTTCAGCGCAAACAGATCCGTGTCCACCTCTTCACTGACGCCAACCGCCCTGGTGATGATATTCTTCTTTTCCATGTAATCCCGGCTGCCACGCTTTAGCTTTCCCATGGCCACCAGCTCTTCCACATAAGAATGGTCTTTGGTGATCTGCTCCAGCTCTCCGCGCAGCAGATACAGACGGCTGTCCCCGATGTTCGCCACATACAGGACATTTCCTTTGATCGTAGCCAGTACCAGGGTACTTCCTGTACCATTTAGCTCCGGAGTCTTGCTGGCGCGCTCATAAAGCTCCCTGTTCACCTTACGGATTCCCTCCTTCAGGATTCCGTGAACATCCCGGTCCGGGTAAGGTGTTTCAAAAAAACGTACCAGGTTTTCTACTACAAAGCGGGATGCAAAATCACCGGCCTGGTGACCGCCCATGCCATCTGCCACAATAAAAAGATTCTCCAGGGACCCGACCGGCTCAGTGCTCGCATAGATAAAATCCTGGTTCATGCTCCGCTTCTGTCCTACATCCGTCAGTGCACATGCCTCCATGGCGTTAGATCCCTCCTTTACCTTCCTCTTCCAGAAAACTCTTTCGCAGCTGTCCGCAGGCACCGTTGATATCGCGGCCCATTTCCCGGCGGACCGTCACATTGATTCCATTCTTCTCCAGATATGCCTTAAATGCCTCAATCGCCTTCCGGTCAGACTGGCGGTAGTCACGCTCCTTGATCGGATTGACCGGGATCAAATTCACATGGCCATGCATATGTTTGATCAGGGCGGTCAGGGCTTTTGCTTCATCCAGATTATCGTTAACCCCGCTTACCAGGCTGTATTCAAAGGTCAGGCGGCGCCCGGTTTTCTCAAAATAAGTCTGGCAGGCCGCCAGGATATCTTTTAAGGCATAACGGTTTGCGATCGGCATCAGCGTCTTTCGCACCTCATCATTCGGAGCGTGCAAAGATAATGCCAGCGTGATCTGGACATCTTCTTCTGCCAGCTTTAAGATTCCCGGCACAATGCCGCAGGTCGACAGTGTAATGTTTCTCTGGCTGATGTTCAATCCGTTTTCGTCGGTGATCATGCGGATGAACCGGATCACATTGTCGTAGTTGTCCATCGGCTCACCGGAACCCATGATGACAATGTTGGAAACGCGTTCCCCGGTCAGAGACTGGATCCGGTAGATCTGGTCCAGCATCTCTGCCGGTGTTAAGTTCCGCTCCAGACCGTCTAAGGTAGAAGCACAGAAGCGGCAGCCCATGCGGCAGCCTACCTGGGACGAAATGCACACGCTGTTTCCATGGTGGTACTGCATCCACACGCTCTCAATGACATTGCCGTCTGCAAGCCGGAACAGATATTTTCTGGTCCCGTCAATCTGTGAGATCTTTACATCAGCCGGATACAGCGCCGTCAGAAAAAACTGCTCTTTCAATTTTTCACGGAGTGGCTTAGAAAGATTGCTCATCTCATCAAACTCTGTCACCAGCTTCTGATGCAGCCACTGGTAAATCTGTTTTGCCCGGAAGGGCTTATCTCCCATCTGCCGGATGCTTTCTGTCAGCTCCTCCAGCGTCATGGACTTGATATCTTGCTTTTCCATAATCTATTATCTGCTTTCTTTATTGCTGTTCACGCATGCGTGCCCGGCAACAGGATTTTGTGGCTGCTTTCCATTGTCCGCAGCCGCGTCATGTTACAGTTTTCTCCGAAATGCGGAGATAAAGAATCCATCGCACGGATACTTGTCCGGCAGCAGCTGGATATAACCGTCTTTCATGGTTTCTTCGCTTACCTGGCTGCCAAATGCCCCCTCAATGCTTACCGGTTCAAACGGGAAATGCTCTAAAAACCAGGCACGCTGGTCTTCATTTTCCAGATGGTCGACCGTGCAGGTGCTGTAGATCAGCTTCCCGCCCGGTTTTACATACTTCCAGACCACCGACAAAATATCCTTCTGAAGGTCTGCCAAGTCTTTTAAGTCCTCTTCTGTTACCTGGTACTTGATATCTGGCTTTTTCCCGATGATGCCAAGACCGGAGCAGGGCAGATCTGCGATCACAATATCTGCCTTTTCTTCCCAGGATGGATCCTCCAAAAGGGCATCCCAGACCTCCGCCCGGATATTGGTAAATCCGGTGCGGCGGATGTTATCTTCTACCAGTAAGATCTTGTTCTCGGTTAGATCCCTTACGACAACCTGTCCGGTTCCCGCAAGCTTATCTGCAATGTGCAGGCTCTTTCCGCCCGGCGCACCGCACACATCCAGAACCACATCGCCTTGCTTCGGGTCTGCCACCTCTCCCACAAAGGAGGAGCTGACATCCTGCACGGTGATCCATCCTTTCCGGAATGCCTCTAAAGCATCCAGATAGTCGTAGCCGGAAAGAAAAAGTGCATGGTTCGCAAGCGGATTTTTCTGAGCCGTTGCTCCATCCTTTTCGAGACTTGTAAGGATCTTCTCCATGGAGGCACGGTCCAGATTGCAGCGCACCGAAGTCGGACGTTCCTCTAAAAATGCCTTCATGATCCCTTCCACGGTTTCTGCCGGATACTGCTGCTTCCACAACTCAATAATCCAGTCCGGCATGGAATACTTTCTTTCCCAGTCCGTAAATACGAAGGTTTCTTTCTCTCTTGCCACGGTGCGCAAAACACCGTTTACAAAGCCTTTCAGGCCATGAAACTTACGCTTCACCGCAAGCTTCACAGCCTCGTCGCACACTGCGCTGTCCGGGATCCGGTCCATCTTTAAAATCTGGTACACCGACATGCGGAGAATAGTTCGGATCACGGGTTTCATTTTCTTTACTTTTGTCTTGGAACACTGGTCAATGACCGCATCGATGGTAAGGAGATACTCAATCGTTCCTTCCGTCACGCGGGTAATGAACGCACGGCTCTGCTTTTCCAGATACTGGTGCTTATCCAGTGCTTTTTTTAATACTACATGGCTGTAACCGCCATATTCCAGTATTTCCATTAAGATATCCAGGATCAGTTCCCGCTCTTTGGTCGGGCCGTTCTGCTTAATCATTTCGTCTGCGTCCTCCAAACAGGATGATCAGCCGCATAAGCTGTAAGATGGAAGCTGCCGCAGCTGCCACATAAGTCAGGGCTGCTGCCCCCAGTACTCTTTTTGTGCCGCTCACCTCATCGCCCTGCAAAATTCCAAGACTGTCCAGAAGATTTGCGGCTCTCGAAGAAGCATTGAACTCTACCGGGAGGGTGATGATCTGGAATAAGACTGCCAGGACAAACATCCAGATGCCGATCTCGATAAACGGAGTCAGTCCGATAAAGAACCCAAGGATGATGAGCGGCAGGGAAATCTTGCTTCCAAAGTTTGCGATCGGCACGAACGCGGAACGCAGGCGCAGCGGTGCATAGCCCACATTATCCTGGATCGCATGTCCGCACTCATGTGCCGCAACGCTTACTGCTGCAACGGAAGTACTGCCATACACCGATTCCGATAAATTCACGGTTTTCGTCCGCGGGTCATAATGGTCGGTAAGCTGTCCGCGCACCGGCTGGACCGTAACGTCGTAGATTCCCTGGACTGCAAAAGACGTTTTGCCGCCTCCGCGCCGGTCATACCGGTCATACTGCGCACGCGGGAATAACGCTGAAACGTACTGTTTACTTTTGAAGATGCCCACATGGAGAGCAGCGCTCCAATATAAACAAGGATCATTGTAGGATCAAAAAGGCTGTAGCCCAGCCCGTAGTAACCACCATACATGATTACTCACTCCTTTCCATCATAGAACCGACTGCCACCTGGTATCCCCTGAGGAATGCCGCGGTATCCATCCGCTTCTTTCCTTCCAGCTGCAGACTGGTCACGCACAAAACACCTGCTCCGGTCTGAATTTTTAAACCCTCGTCGGATGCACTGATCACGCTGCCGCAGGGAAACTTCACGTCCGGATCCGGAAGTACTTTTGCTTCCCAGATCTTTAACATTTTTCCATTCCATCTGGTAAACGCACTCGGCCACGGATTTAAGCCGCGCACCAGGCGTTCAATGGAAACCGCATCCATAGTCCAGTCAATATCGCCCATGGATTTGGAAATTTTCTTCACGTAGGTTGCCTTCTCATGGTCCTGAGGCACCGGGGTGATCTCACCCTTTTCCAGCTTACTTAAGGTAGAAAGGATCAGGTCTCCGCCAAGCAGGCTCAAACGGTCAAACAGACTTCCGCCGGTTTCCTCCGGGTCCAGTTTCACAACGGTTTTCTCCAGCATGTCGCCGGTATCCATCTCGACATCCATCATCATGGTGGTGATTCCGGTTTCCTCGTCACCGTTAATGACTGCCCACTGGATCGGGGCTGCGCCGCGGTATTTCGGCAGCAGGGATGCGTGAATGTTGACACAGCCGTATTTCGGCAGCTCCAGAAGACTCTTCGGCAGGATCTGCCCAAACGCAATCACAACCATAACGTCCAGGTTTAATGCACGCATCTCGTCCACAAATGCCTCATCCCTTGCGCGCACCGGCTGGTACACCGGGATGTTGTGCTGCAAAGCGCATTCTTTTACCGGTGACATATGGATTTCCTTGCCACGGCCCTTTGGCTTATCCGGCTGGGTTACCACACCAACCACCTCATGCTCGGAAGCAACTAATGCTTCCAGTGTCGGCACCGAAAAATCCGGTGTTCCCATAAATACAATTCTCATATGCTTATTCTTCCTCCGGTTCTGCAGTTACATCCATCAGCTCGCCTTCCACTAAATCTACATAGAGTTCTCCGTGAAGGTGTGCACACTCATGGCAGATGCAGCGTGCTAAAAGTTCTTCGCCCTCTAACTCAAACTGCTCCATGTTCTCGTCATAAGCGCGTACCACAACGTGGTTCGGACGGGTTACCATGCCAGCCTTTCCCGGCACGCTCAGGCAGCCTCCTGACCGGTCTGGCTTCCACTCTGCTCGATGATCTCCGGGTTGATGAGCACATACTGGTTGCCGTCATCCACATCCATGACTACAATCTGCTTTAACACGCCAACCTGCGGTGCCGCAAGTCCCACGCCGTTTGCCTCGTACATGGTCTCAAACATGTCCTCGATCAGCTCTGCGATACGCGGGGTGATCTCCTTTACCGGTTTGCATTCCTTTCTTAAAATATCGTCTCCAATGGTTCTTACCTGTCTGATTGCCATTTATCTGTTCCTTTCTGTATTCGTTCGATAGTATAAGTCATTTTCTGCTTATCGGGTCGGCATCCGTGACGCGTCCCCTGATTATTTCCGCTGCAGTTTACGTGAAATCGCACTGCAGGGTTAGTTTTTTACAGCTTTCTGTTTCATCCCAGCGCATTTTGACATACTTCTGGATTTTTATTAGTATATCATAGTTTTCCTGTTTCATATATAAAATTTTTCTGTAAATATCATTAACTTTGTACACCGGTGCCGGAACCGGCCCGATGATCTGGGTCTGTTCTTCAAAGTGTTTCCGCACAGAAGCGGCAATGGCTCCATGATCCGGGTCATCAGCTCCTCATTTTCCCCTGCCACCTGCATGCTCAGCATATGACAGGCCGGAGGTACTGCATCAGCCTGCGGTAGCCCATCTCCTGCTTAAAAAAGCTCTCATAATCCTGCGAGGTGGCTGTCTGGATGCTGTAATGCTCCGGCATATAGGTCTGGATCAGTGCAATTCCAGCTTTTCTGCCGCGTCCCGCACGCCCTGCGGCCTGCACTAAAAGCTGGAACGTCCGCTCCGCTGCGGTGTAGTCCGGCGCATACAATGAGACGTCGGCTGCGAGTACACCAACCAGTGTCACGCCCGGAAAATCATGTCCTTTTACGATCATCTGGGTGCCGATCAGGATATCGGCTTTGCCCTTTGCGAATGCGGACAAAATCTTTTCATGACCGCCTTTTTTTGAGGTAGTGTCCAGATCCATCCGGAGAAGCTTTGCCTCCGGAAACATCTGCGCTGCCATCTCCTCAATCTTCTGGGTGCCGATGCCAAAGCCCGCCAGATACGGAGAACCGCAGTGCGGGCATTTCTTCGGCATCGGAATCTGGTATCCGCAGTAATGGCACACCAGCCGCTGATGGTTATGAAGTGTCAGGGACACATCGCAGTGCGGGCATTTTAATGCCTCGCCGCAGCTTCTGCAGGAGACAAAGCTGGAATATCCGCGCCGGTTGATAAACAGCATCACCTGTTCTTTTTTCGCCAGCCGGTCTTTGATCAGCTCCTGCAGACGCAGGCTGAAGATGGACTTATTTCCGGCTTCCATCTCTTTTCGCAGATCCGCGATCTCCACAGCAGCCAGCTCACTTCCTGCCTTGGCACGTTTTTTCAGGGTAAACAGGCGTAGATTCCTGCCTGTGCCTTTGCGTATGCCTCCACAGACGGCGTGGCAGAGCCCATGACAAAGGCGGCTTCGTTTAACTCTGCCAGCTTTTCAGCCACCTCCCTGGCATGATACCGGGGCGTGGTCTCGCTCTTATAGGCACCTTCATGCTCCTCGTCCAAAATGATGAGACCCAGATTCGGAAACGGCGTAAACAATGCCGACCGGGCACCGATCATAATATCCGTCTCGCCCTTTCTCGCCCGCTCAAACTGGTCGCATTTTTCTCCCGCGGAAAGCCGGGAATGCATGACACAGATCCGGCTTCCAAACCGGCTGTAAAACCGGCTCACCGTCTGGTAGGTCAGGGCAATCTCCGGGATCAGCACGATCACCTGTTTCTGTTGTTTTAACACATGGTCGATCATCGCCATGTAAACCTCGGTTTTTCCGCTTCCGGTAACACCATGGAGCAGACACGGAGTGCGGTCTCCGGTATCGCAAGAGGAGCAGAAGGCATCCACAACTGCCTGCTGTTCCGGATTCAGTACAACCGCAGAGCTGTTTCCTGCTGCTGGTACTGTGTTTTCTGCTCCTGCTGCATTTCCTGCGTCTGCCGCATTTGCGCTGGTTCCAGTCTTGTTTTCGTCCTGCAGACTCGTTCCGGGCAACTGCGGCATCCCGGTCATGGTTTCCACAATCTTTTTATTGCGGGCCTTCACCTTTTTTTTCACCGGAAGCACGGTTTTTAATGCCTGATTCATGGTGGAGCCGTACTGCTCTTTCATCCACCAGGCCAGCTCAATGAAACGGCTGTCTGCCGTAATGCTCTTTTCCGTGACTCCGATGATTTCTTTGATCTTATCTTTATCATAATCCGGCTTGTCGGTGAGTTCCACCACATAGCCGGTCCGTTTTCTGTTTCCTGAACCAAAAGGGACGCAGACCTGCACCCCGACACGGATCTGCGGCAAAAGCGCCGGCGGGATCCGGTACTGGAATACCCGGTCTACGTCTTCATGGGAAATATCTATGATAATACTGGCATATTGTTCTGCCATAAATACTCCTGTCTTTTGAGGTCTTACGACCCATGTTTTCATTCCTGCCCGCACAAAACCGGGCAATTCTTTGTGCAGCTGGCTATCATGCTTCTTTCATTACTCTTCACGTGCTGCGCAAACAGTAATTTTTTACTCAGCCAGCAGCTTTGCCGCCACCTCGCCCAGGCGCATGCTGTTGGAGCCCTTCAAGAGCACGCAGTCACCCGTCTGAAGCTTTGCTTTTAAGGCATCTACCATTGCTTCTTTCTGGTTTTCATCAAAATGCAGGTATTCTGCCTTCATACCGGCACGCTTTGCGCCTTTTTCAATCTGAAGGGCAAGCTCTCCGTATGTAAATAATACATCCACCGGATGCGATTTCATCCAGCTTCCTACCTCATAATGGAATTTGGCAGAATCCGGTCCCAGCTCCTTCATATCGGCAAGGACTGCAATCCGGCGCCCTTTTGCTTTCGCCTCTAACACCTCAAGTCCTGCTTTCATGGAAACCGGACTTGCGTTATAGGTATCATCGATGACTATGACCCCGTTCTTTTCCGCGATCTGCTGACGGTTTTTAAAGCCGGTAAACGCAGCCAGAGTCTTCACAGCATCAGAAAGCGGAACTCCGCTCAGATCTGCCACAGCCAGTGCTACCATCGCATTTAACACGTTGTGACGGCCCATAATGCTTAATCGCACCATGTATTTTTCCCCGCGGCAGTTTGCTGTGAACACCGGATACCCGTCTTCACTGCGGATATCCTCCGCGCGGTACTCCGAATTTTCCCCGGTTCCATAATAGACGGTACGGCATCCTGCTTTTGCTTTTGTCTCCTTTAGCAGCGGGTCATCCCCGTTTAAGAAGAGAATGCCGCCTTCCTTTAAACCATCCTGAATGGTCAGTTTTTCGCGGTAAATATTCTCCTGGCTTCCAAGCTGCTCAATATGGGTAATGCCGACATTGGTGATCACCGCCATATCCACCTGTGCGATCTTCGCGATCACGGTCAGCTCTCCCGGCATGCTCATGCCAAGCTCTAAGACACCGATCTCATCCGCAGAGGTAATCTCGGACAGCGTGATCGGCACACCGACCTGGCTGTTGGAGTTACCCGGGGTCTTGTAAACCCGGTATTTTGCAGAAAGTGCTGCTGCCACCATCTCACGGGTGGTTGTCTTTCCGACACTTCCGGTAATGCCGATGATCGGCAGACTTAAGTGGCTGCGGTAATAGCGGCCAATCTCCTGCAGTGCCTTTTTGGTGTCGGCCACCCGGATCCACGCATGATCTGCATCCTCTGCATGATCGTGCTCGGAGGTCAGCACCGCCACAGCTCCTGCGCCAAAGGCCTGCTCGATAAAGCGGTGGGCGTCTACCTTTTCGCCGATGAGCGGCACAAACAAGTCGTTGCCCTTCATGGTTCTGGAATCAATGCTCAGATGCTCCACCGGATGATTCTCATCCCCGCATAAAAGCGTTCCATTTACTGCTGTTACAATATCCTTTACCGTTATCTTTTCCATGTCCGGTTCTCTTTTCTGTTTCTATTTTTTACATGCTGCCATTCTGGCAATGCTCTATGTCATTTTTACATACAGCATGTTTCGCAATGCCATGCCATTTTCCATCATGGATTCTGCATGCGTTTTACTGCAAGGTCTTCACAACCTCTTCCACCACGCGCGGTCCAAAAACGGATAACGCACTCCGTTAATCTCCTGATAATCCTCATGTCCCTTACCGATGATGGCAATCATATCTCCCTGCTCGGCATGGGTGATGCTGTAGGTAATGGCTTCCTTCCGGTCCGGGATTTCGATGAATTTTCCGCCGGTTTTCTCGATGCTGCCGCGGATATCCGCAATGATATCCTCCACCTTCTCAAAGCGGGAGTTATCTGCGGTAATGATGGAAAGATCTGCCATGCGGCCGCCGATCTCACCCATGGAATAACGGCGGTCTTTTGAGCGGTTTCCACCGCAGCCAAATACAACCACCAGGCGCTTCGGATGATACTCCCTGAGCGTTTCGAGAAGGCTTTCCATGCTGACTGCATTGTGGGCATAATCCACAATCACACAGCATTTTTCGGAGGTATAGACAATCTCCATACGGCCGTTAATCTTTAAATGCTCCAGGGCATGCTGCAGCTTATCTGCCGGAACGCCCACCCAGAGCGTAACTGCTGCTGCCGCCAGCGCATTGTATACATTAAACTTGCCAGGGATGCTGACACGCACCGGGATCTGATGCTCGCCCTTGATGTCAAACTCCACGCCAACAAAATCCGGCTCGGAGACATAGTGGATGTTCTCTGCCTGGAAGCCTGCTCCCTCTTTTAAGCCAAATCCGGTCCACGGACACGGGATATCCTTTACAATTTCCTCGATATGCTCATCATCGACATTGACCAGGGCACGCTTACTCTGCGCAAAAAGCTGCTTTTTATAGTATAAGTACTCCGCAAAATCCGCATGCTCATCTTTTCCGATATGATCCGGGGAAATGTTGGTAAACAAGCCGTAATCAAACTGGATGCCTGCGACCCGGTGCATCTTCATTGCCTGGGAGGAAACCTCCATCACGCAGCACGCACAGCCCTCTTCCACCATTTTTGCAAAATAGCGGTGCAGATCATAGGATTCCGGCGTCGTGTTCACAGTCGGGAAATGCTCCTCGCCGATGTAGACACCGTTGGTTCCGATCATGCCGGTTTTCTTTCCGGCTGTCTCCAGAATCGTCTTGATCATGTGGGTGGTCGTTGTCTTTCCTTTGGTTCCGGTGACACCGATCATGGTCAGCTTGCGGGAAGGATAGCCAAACCGTGCTGCCGATAAAAGCGCCAGTGCCTCCCTGCCATTTGCTGTCTCCACGACCGTCACATCTGCCGGTGCCTCTACTGCATGCTCAGTCACAAGCACCTTCACACCCGCATCCGTTACCTGTCCCACAAAATCATGGGAATCGATCTTTGTTCCTTTCATGCAGACAAATACAGCTCCCGGAGCCGCTTTTCTGGAATCGTATACGACTTCGTTTACTTCCACGTCCAGGCTTCCCTGTACCAGCTTGTAAGAAAGTCCCTCTAACCAGTCTCTTATCGTCATACTCTTCGTCTATCCTTTCCACACGTTTTTGTTTTCTGTCCACGCATGCACGACATACAATCCTGCTGCCCCGCATGCATGTTTCATGCCTGCAATCCGGCCTGTGCCAGATTACAGGCGTTTTTTCTAGAACAGTCCGGTAATCACGCCGTTTTCATCGACATCGATGCCGTCTGCAGCCGGTTTTTTCGGAAGTCCCGGCATGGTCATGATCGCGCCGGTCAGAACAACCACAAAGCCTGCGCCTGCGGAAACATAAGCATCGCGCACATTGATGGTGAATCCGGCCGGGCGTCCCAGCCTGGTCTGGTCATCAGACAGGGAATACTGGGTCTTTGCCATGCAGACCGGAAGATTGCCAAAGCCCATCTCCTCGATGCGTGCCAGGGCCTTAGATGCTGCCGGAGCGTAGGAAACGCCGTCTGCACCGTAGATCTCGGTGGCAATAGTCTTGACCTTATCCTTTAAGCTCATCTCATCCGGGTACAGGGCATGGTAATGGCTCTCCTTGTTTGCCAGAGTCTCCAGCACTTTGTTTGCCAGGGCTTCACCGCCCTCGCCGCCTTTTGCCCATACCTCAGAGAGCGCGAATTCACAGCCGCGTGCCTCGCAGAAATCGCGGATGAATGCGTACTCTGCCTCGGTATCGGTCACAAAGGAGTTTAAGGTTACTACAACCGGAACACCAAACTTCTGCAGGTTCTCGATGTGCTTCTCCAGGTTTACGATACCTTTCTTCAGCGCATCCAGATTCTCTGCCGCCAGTTCCGTCTTCGGCACACCGCCGTTGTACTTTAATGCACGCACGGTTGCCACCAGAACAACTGCATCCGGCTTTAAGTCTGCCTTGCGGCACTTGATGTCCATGAACTTCTCTGCACCCAGATCTGCGCCAAAGCCTGCCTCGGTTACCACGATATCCGCCAGCTTTAACGCGGTCTTGGTCGCACGCACGCTGTTGCAGCCATGTGCGATGTTTGCGAACGGTCCGCCGTGTACCAGGGCACCGGTATGCTCCAGGGTCTGGATCAGGTTCGGCTTGATGGCATCCTTTAACAGCGCTGCCATTGCTCCTACTGCATGCAGCTGTGCTGCAGTAACCGGCTCTCCGGCATAATTATATGCAACGATGATCTTGCCGAGACGCTCTTTCAAGTCGTTCATATCGTTTGCCAGGCAAAGGATTGCCATGATCTCAGAAGCAACCGTGATCACGAAATGATCTTCACGCACAACACCATCTGCCTTTGCGCCAAGGCCTACCACAACATTGCGGAGTACACGGTCGTTCATATCCAGACAGCGTTTCCAGAGGATCTGTCTGGTATCGATCTGAGGGCATTGCCCTGCTGGATATGGTTGTCTAACAGTGCTGCCAGTAAGTTATTCGCGGATGTGATCGCATGGAAGTCTCCGGTGAAGTGAAGGTTTAAATCCTCCATCGGAACAACCTGGGCAAAACCGCCGCCTGCTGCTCCGCCCTTAATGCCAAAGCACGGTCCAAGGGACGGCTCACGCAAGGCGATCATGGTCTTCTTGCCAAGTCTTGTAAGGGCATCTGCCAGACCGATGCTGGTCGTGGTCTTGCCCTCGCCTGCCGGAGTCGGGTTGATCGCAGTGACCAGAACCAGCTTTCCGTCCGGACGTCCTTCACCTGCTGCCACAGCTCATCGGTGATCTTTGCCTTGTACTTGCCGTACAGTTCCAGATCATCCTCAACGATTCCATAGCTCTCTGCAACCTCTTTGATTGGAAGCTTTACCGCCTCCTGCGCGATTTCAATATCTGTCTTCATATCCAGTATCCTCCCTTTCTTTTTCCTGTGGTCTGAATGAAACTGTCAGCTGTTGATCTCCTGTCTGCACGCAATGCGCCGGCAGCCTGTACCGTTTCATCCTGGGTTAAATGATCTGGTCAAATTCTTCCATAGTCATAAGGACTTTACGGGGCTTTGTTCCCTCTTCCTCGCCGACCACACCGGCCTCCGCCAGCTGGTCCATGATCCTTGCGGCACGGTTGAATCCGATCTTGAACATACGCTGCAGCATACCAATGGATGCCTTTTCTTTTTCTATTATGAAACGGCCGGCCTGCTCAAAGTACTCGTCCCGGCTGTTAGACGGGCCGGAGCTTGTCGCAGAAGGAGCCGCGTTCATACTGTTTTCTACTTCCGGACTGTACTGGGCTGTCAATCCCTGCTCGGTTAAGAAGTCCACTACCTGCTGGACCTCCGAGTCGGAGACAAAGGCGCCCTGCACACGCTGAGGTTTCGGGAACCCCGCCGGATAAAAGAGCATATCGCCCTTTCCGAGAAGCTTCTCCGCACCGTTCATATCGATGATGGTACGGGAATCCACGCCGGAAGAAACGGAAAATGCGATTCTTGACGGTACGTTTGCCTTGATCAGTCCGGTAATGACATTGACCGACGGTCTCTGGGTCGCGATGACCAGATGAATGCCTGCCGCACGCGCCAGCTGGGCCAGACGGCAGATTGCATCCTCCACCTCGCCCGGAGCCACCATCATCAGATCCGCAAGCTCGTCCACGATGATGACGATCTGCGGCATCTTTTTCGGCTTGTCTGCGTCATCAATATCCTGAATCGTCTCAATCTTTGCATTGTAGCCTTTTAAGTCACGCACACCGTATTTCGCAAATTTCTTGTAGCGGTCTGTCATCTCGGCTACTGCCCAGTTCAAGGCACCGGATGCTTTCTTCGGATCGGTCACAACCGGAATCAGCAGATGCGGAATGCCGTTATATACGCTCAGCTCCACGACCTTCGGATCCACCATGATGAGCTTGACATCCTCCGGGTCAGCCTTGTAGATGATGCTCATGATAATCGTGTTGATGCAGACCGACTTACCGGATCCGGTCGCGCCCGCGATCAGAAGATGCGGCATCTTGGCGATATCGGTTACCACGACCTGACCGCCGATATCCTTTCCGACTGCGAAAGCCAGTCTGGACGGATGCTTCTGGAACGTATCGGACTCCAGAAGATCGCGCAAGAATACGGATGTCTTCTCTTTATTCGGCACCTCGATACCCACTGCAGACTTGCCCGGGATTGGTGCCTCAATACGGATATCCTCTGCCGCCAGGCTCAGCTTAATGTCATCGGCAAGTCCGACGATCTTGCTGACCTTTACGCCCTGCTCCGGGTGCAGCTCATATCGGGTGACGGAAGGTCCACAGCTGATATTGGTCACGGTAACGCCAACGCCAAAGTTGCGCAGCGTCTGCTGCAGCTTCACTGCAGTTTCCCGGTATTCCTGCTCCGAGTAACCGCCAGGATTCCGGCTGCCACGCTTTAACAGGCTAAGCGGCGGATAAATATATGGTTTTTTCGGCTGTTCTTCCTTTTCCTGGATCTTCTGCTGTAGTGCAGCTTCGCTGTCGGCCTGCTCGGCCTCGCGTTTTGCTGTCTCCGCCTTTTTTGTGGATTCCAGTTTCTTCTGAAGGGCCTCCGTATCGGTCTCGATGACCTTGCCTCCCGCAGTGACCACATGTTTGCTTTCCTCCGGAATCGCAAAGTCGGTGTTCTGCTCCGTTTTTACCGTGTAAGCCACATCCGGCTCCGGGAGGTACTCCTCCGGGGCAGGCTCCGGCATGTACGGAGATGGCTCCTGCATCCGCTGCACTGGCTCCGGCTGTGGTTCCTGCACGGTCTCCCACATCTGCTGCGCTGATTCTGTCTGCAATTCCTGCCCGGTTCCCTGTGCCGGTTTCTGCACCCGGTTCAGCGTCGCATTTTCTGCGGAAGCTGCCTGGACTGCTTTCGTCTGCTCCTGCTGCATCTTCTGTCCGTTCCGCATTTCAGCTTGCTGCTGCGCATAAGGATCTGCTGTATACGAATTTTCTGTGTATGGATTCTCTGTATATGTATCCGGCTCATCCCACGGAGCCACATCCTCGTAAGTATCCGCTTTCTCTGCCCGGTCCGTTTTCACTGGCCCGTCAAGCTTTCTTGCACCGCCGGTGAAAACCTCCCCGGCTTCTTCAAAGCGCCCAAAGCCAGACTCGGTCAGTTTTCTGGCTGCAGCCTCCAGATCGTAATCATCCTCCGGCTCCGGCGGTACCACTTCCCCGGCCGGAAGATTGGTTGAATAAGCAGGAACATCCGGCTTTTCATCCCGGTATTCATCCGGCATGGAAATACTTCCGGTAAACACGTCTGCCTGGTCCGGTGTCTGCCGCTTCGGACGCGGACGGCTTGCAGCATGCTCTGCCCTTCCACGGGTGCCATAACTTTCACCATAGCTGCCGCTATCGCTGTCACCATAATCATAGCTGTCATCGTAATGTTCCGCATGACCGTCAGCATAGTTGTCATGATAGCCGCTGTCATGATTGTCGGCACTGCCATCATCATAGCCGTTATCATAATCATCCTCGTAACGCTCGCCGTAATCTGCTTCTGGATCTTCCTCCAGGTACTCGTCTTCTTTCGCCGGCAGATACGTGGAACCAAGATTCACGCCGCGCACCCGCTGTTCTTCACGAAGTTTCCTGCGCTCTTCCTGGCGCTCCGCATGGATTTCCCGGCGGCGCTCCATGTCCTCCCTGGCATACTGATAAGCAGCATCACTGTGATGCTTCACCGCCTTCACAAACGAACGCCCGGTGATGCACACCATACACAGGATCATGCCAACTGCCAGAATCAGAAATGCACCAATGCTTCCAAGCACAGAACGGAGTACACCAAACAAAAGTCCTCCGGCCAGTCCTCCACCCATGCCGGATGCCGCAGACAGACGGTAATATTCCAATATTCCCTTTCCTGCCTCTGGCTGCTGTCCAAAAATCATCTGCGAAAAACCGCAGAGCAGAAAAAACGCTGCTGCCGAAGCAGCATTCTTGTGCAAAGCCACACGGTTTCCGCGGTTTGCCTGGTAAAAACAGGTTCCTACGAACAGCACCAGCGGGGCAATGTAGCCAGGTAAGCCAAACAGCCCAAGCTGGATGCTTCGCAAAAAATCACCCGCAAAGCCGCAAAGATGGAAATTGCTCAAAAATAAAAGCACTGCCGCCGCGAAAGACCCAAGAACGATCACCTCTGCGCGTACCAGGCCTTCCTCCTCTGGCAGCGGCTCCGGTTCCTGGAGCTGTCTCGCTCTTCCAGCTTTTTTTCTGCTGTTTGCCGCGTTTTTCGCCCCGGTTCCTGCTGATTTCCGGCTGCCTGTTGTTCTTGCTGTTTTATCTGAATTTACTTTGTTTTGTTGTTTCTTCGCTGCCACAAAAATCCAGCCTCCTCTTTCCCAATGTTCTTAGTATACAAAAAATTATCAGGAAATGCAAGACGCCCATCCTTCTTCAATTTTCCGGTACAGATACCCAAGTGCCTCCCGGATCCCCCCGACCTCATCGATGAGTCCGGCTTTTACGGTTTCACTTCCTACCAGCACCGTTCCCAGGTCCCGGGTCAGCATTTCCGTATTCAGCATCAGCTGCTTCACCTGGTCATACGCGATCTGCGCATGGTCGCTGACAAAGGTCAGGATCCGGTCCTGGATCATTTCAAAATACTCGTAAGTCTGTGATGCTCCGATCACCGTTCCGCTCATGCGCACCGGATGCACCATCATCGTCCCGGTCGGGACAATAAAAGAGTGATCGGTCGAAACTGCAAGTGGTACCCCGATGGAATGGCTGCCGCCCAACACCAAAGAAACGGTTGGCATGGAAAGGGACGCGATCATCTCTGCAATGGCAAGCCCTGCATCCACATCCCCACCGGACGTATTCAGAAGAACCAGCAAGCCTTCCACACTGTCATCATCCTCCAGCTCGGCAAGCCTGGGCAGAATCTGATCGTATTTTGTAACCTTCGTATTTCCGGACAGATTTTCGTGCCCTCTACTTCCCCGATGATGGAAAGCAGATGGATTTTATGTTTGCCATTTCCACCATCCAGCGTAGCCTGCGCATAGTCCAGACCAAACGCTTCATTTCCGCCGTTCTGGACCCGCTCGCCTCCATTTTGCATTCGTTCCATTCCATTCACCGGCACATCTGTTTTTTCCCTTTTCCTGGCATTTTCTTCGTTCATGCTATTGACTTCAGATATTTGTTTTCCACCATCTTCCGCATTCCACTTTTCTGTCTGTTTGTTTCTATTTTTCATTTTCCGTTTACCCATCTGTGATTTCATTCCTTTCTGCCTGCAGGCATTGACAAAATTCTTTTACACACCAACTGTGCTTGGAATTTTCCATACTGAACATCCTTGCTACAAATCATCATCATAATCCAATATTCCCCATAACTTAGGAAGTATTCGCATTTTTACTGGAAATACGCTATACTAAACACAGTTCTGGCATTCCTGTTTCCATATTCAGATTTCACAGACTGCCGGAAAACTTGACATTTCGAAACGTATTCAAAATAAAACACGGAGGACTTCTTATTATGTCAGATTATACCGTCAGCAGAATATCTCCCACCGATAAACGCGCTGTGCGCCAGATGGACGCCCTATTGGAAAAAGAAGGAATCGAGCGAGACAAAAATCTCGATTACAGCATCGGTCTGTTCGACGATGACTACAACCTGGTTGCAACCGGTTCCTGCTTTGCCAACACACTGCGCTGCATGGCTGTCTCCTCGGAACATCAGGGCGAAGGTCTGATGAACCAGGTGATCTCGCATCTGATCGAGTACCAGTACAGCCGCGGCAACACCAGTCTCTTCTTATATACTAAATGTAATACTGCCCGCTTTTTTGGTGATCTTGGATTTTACGAAATCGCACGGGTCGAAGGAAAAGTTGTCTTTATGGAAAACCGCCGGACCGGCTTTGCTGATTATCTGAAACGATTGCAGAGTGAAACAGACGCTTTCTTGGCAAACCAGAGCAAACCAGTTGCATTGACGCAAACAGATTGTCATGGAACTTTCCGCGATAGAAACGACACAGATGCCTCGACGACATCCGGCGCACAAAGAATCGGTGCCGTTATCATGAACGCAAATCCATTCACACTCGGTCACCGTTACCTGATCGAGCAGGCGGCTGTTTCGGTAGACCTGCTCCATGTATTTGTTGTCTCAGAGGATGCTTCCCTGGTTCCATTCTCCGTCCGCAGACAGCTGGTTGCAGACGGCTGCGCAGACCTTTCCAATGTGATCTGCCACGAGACCGGTCCTTACATGATCTCCAATGCGACCTTCCCGTCCTACTTTTTAAAGGACTCCGACACGGTCATCCGATCTCATGCCAAGCTCGATATCCAGGTGTTTTTACGCATTGCCAATGCTCTTTCCATCACAGACCGTTTTGTCGGGGAAGAACCCTTCAGCCAGGTAACCGGCATCTACAACCAGGTCATGGCTGAGGAGCTGTCCGCCGCCGGCCTGACCTGCAATATCATTCCAAGGAAAGCCGACACAGATGGTGCCATCAGCGCGTCCGACGTGCGCTGTCTGATCAAAGACAGAGATTTTGAGGCATTAAAAAAGAAGGTGCCAGCATGCACCTTCCAATATTTCACCTCCGCAGCCGCCGAGCCTGTCATTCAGAAGATCCGGGCAGCCGCAGAGGTACGGCATTACTAATAGAAGAAATCCTGCATCTCTGATACGCACTGTGCGATATTGCTGCTTTACATCAGGGGAGCAAACAGCCGCAACACCTTTCCCGCGATTTTCTTCGGGATCGGATAATTTTTGCAGTCCTGCTGTGTGATCTCCTGGCACTGTTTTAAGGTTGCCTGAAAATCTGCCTCTGCCTGCTGCACGGCCGGATTCCGGTACAGATAAACTGCACATTCAAAATGCAGGTGCAGGCTCCGGTAGTCCATATTGATAGAACCAACCACCGCCTTGGTGTCATCGCTAGTAAATACCTTTGCATGGACAAAGCCCGGTGTATACTCATAAATCTTTACACCTGCCTGCAAAAGCTCCGCGTAGTAGGAACGCGCCAGCAGGTACGCATAAATCTTATCCGGGATGTGCGGCATGATGATGATCGTCTCAATGCCGCGCTTCGCCGCAAAGGTCAGCGACGTGATCATATCACTGTCCAGGATCAAATAGGGCGTCATCATATGCACATAGTAACGGGATTCATTTAAAATATCCATGTAAACGTGCTGTCCCACCAGCTCATTATCCAGCGGACTGTCCCCGTACGGCATCGCAAAGCCCGAGCGGTCCAGTCCTGCCGGGTACTGGTAATCTGGCTTGCACAGATATCTGGCATAATCATCCGCCTGGTGTTCCGTAATGTTCCACATCTGCAAAAACATCATCAGAAATCCGGTCACGGCATCGCCCTTTAACATGATCGCCGTATCCTTCCAGTGTCCAAAACGGACCTTCCGGTTGATATATTCGTCTGCCAGATTGATCCCTCCGGTGAATGCAGTATGTCCGTCGATCACCGTGATCTTTCTGTGGTCCCGGTTATTCTGTGCGGAAGAAAGGACCGGGCGCACCGGGGAGAACATCTTGCAGCGGATCCCATACTGCTCCAGCTGCTTCGGATACCCGTACGGTACTAAGGTCAGGCTGCACATCCCATCGTACATAAAGCGGACTTCCACACCGGATGCCGCCTTTTCTTTTAATATCTCCAGGATAGTGTTCCACATTTCTCCTTTTTCCACGATGAAATACTCCATGAAAATATAGCGCTCTGCTTTTTTCAGTTCTTCCAGAAGCACCGGATACATATCATCGCCCAATGGAAAATACTGTGCACTGGTGTTTTCCCAGATCGGATACCCGCCATATTCGTTCATATAATAAGCCAGCCGCGCTGTTCCGCGGCTTTCCCGGTACAGACGCTCCATAACCTGATGCTGCTGTTTTAAAAATGGTTTTGTTTCTTCGATATTTGCTTTCAGTCTCCGGTCGATCATTCTGGTTCCCGGCTGTGCCTCCACAAAGAGATAAAACAAAGCACCGAATACCGGAAATACCAGAACCGGGATGATCCAGGAAAGCTGGTAAGATGGATTCTGGTTTTTATTGATGATGTAGATCACAACAACTGCGCTTAAGCCTACAAAACCACCGTACAAGTAAAACACATGCTCACTCAGCCACTGAAAGCTGTAAAGCAGCGTAATAAACTGGATCAGAAGCGCTGTGATCACAAACGTGGTACGGCCAAAAATGACACGTAAAAAGCGTCCCCATGTCTTCTTTTTGGGCTTATGCAGCTCCCACTCTTCCTGAATATTCATCGTTTTATCGTCTCCTGTCTCTTTCTTGCTGTCCCAAGATGAATCTTGTCGCGTCCCACCTGCTGGACGGTGATCACTTCTCCCGTCTTCACTGGAACTCCCTTCGCAATCAGCCTTGTTTTCGAGTAATACTGGGTATCCACGGCTTTTCCATTTACACAGATTTTAGACCAGCTGTTAAATGGCCCGCCAAATATGATGACCTGATCCGTATTATGGACCGTTGTCCCCTGAATGACCGGGGTGACGCCAAATTCCAGTTTTGTTGCCTGATAGGGCGATTCCCCTCCATACACCTCGTGATCGCCATAAAGAATATCATACTGTAAAATCTGCATGGCATCCAGATATTCCTGCGTATCCGTATCATGCTGGTCTAAATGACGCTGGTGGAAACGGATCATGGTCCCCTCATGGATATCCAGCATGTTTAATACGTGGGCAGCAAGCTGGTAAGCTTCCACATCCCGTTTTACCACAGGAAGATTCACATTATTCCAGACAACATACTTGGTCTGGAAAAGTGAGCCATTCTCCATCTCCTCTGCCGTCCACTCAAACCCCGGCAAATGATCACCGTACATCACAAGAACGGTCGGCTCCATGCGTGTATTCAGCATATTAATCAGCTGCCCGATAAACTCATCCATCTCATGGATCTGCTCGCAGTAATATTCAAACGAAGGATACTTGCCATGTCCCTGCACGGAGATCGTGTATATAAAATCACTTCCCATGGTAGAATCCAGCACCTTTTCAATCTCCCCGACCAGGATCTTGTCTTTGCACCAGCCGGTCGGATTCCGCTCAATATCATACATATACTCGATCGGCGTAAAGGTATCAAAGCCAAGCTGGGAGAAGACCTTGTGGCGGTCATAAAACGTTGCTTCATTATTATGCACCGCATGTGCCTTATAACCCAGATTCTTCATATCAAATGCCATGCTCTCACACGATGTCTTCTGGAGAATCGTCTTATACGGGTACTCACCCGGTCCGAAGAAATCCAGATTCATGGCACTGATGCACTCAAACTCCGTATTTGCTGTTCCGGCGCCTACCGAAGGAACACTCAAATAACCAGATGGGAAATTCCTCTCCAGGAAATGGAACATCGGGATAGGATCTCCCTGTACCGGATTGTTCTTCCACAAAAGCGGATCAAAAAAAGATTCCAGCTGCAACATAATGATATTCGGGTAGCGGCCTTCTATGTTTTTTGCATCTTCGGTCTGGGTCTGCTCTTCGCTTTCCAGTTCCTCCACAGCCGCCTGATCATAGCTTTGCGGTTTCTCAATTCCGGTATTCAGAAGTGAATTGGAAAAACAATAGGCAAATCCATAATCCTTATAAGCCTGTCCGATATTTCCAAAATGAAGCGCCACTGCGCCTGTCGCAATGGAGAAATTTAAAACCCCCCAGATCACCAGCATGGAAACCGCCGATACACAGACCGATTCCGTCAGATTCACCTTCTGCTGGTCCACCGGCGCTTTTTTCCAGAGCACTGCACAAAATAAAATCGCGGCCACTGCAGCCACTGCCATCAGCACAATCTGCCACCAGGTCAGATACGTTGTCAGAAGTGTGGCTGCATACTTTACCAGGCGAAGGTCCGCTGCCGTAAACGGTGTGGTCCGGAATACCAGAAGAACACTGTTGGCAATCGCCATCGTCAGGCCAGTCACCACAAGCACAACCGCCAGAAACACCTTCCGCCTGGTAAAGAAAACCAGCAAAAACGGCGTCAGAAACAACAGACTGTTCAGCAAAAATACCAGCGGTGTATGCAAGGCAAATCCAATTCCACCGATCAGCGATTTCCGGTTCAATATTTCTGTTACTACGTTCAGTAAAATTGCCGTTGCAACCAAAATTCCCAGTATTTTCCACAGACGTTTCATAGCTTTATCTTCCGTTCCTTTCTATATCTGTCCTGTATCTATAACCGTACTTTTCATTTTAGCATACTCTGCGAGAAATCTACATAGTATTTTTTTATAAACGAGCAGGCAGAAGCAATTGAATTTTTTTGTGTTTTCTCCTATAATGAAGCGTATGTGGCTTTTTACGGTCAATGCAACAGTCCTGTTACAGTTCACGCATCGCGCAAACGCGATCACAATTGGCCGCAGAATTGTCACAAATTCATACAATTTTATACAGAAAAGTGAGGATATGTTATGACTGATACTCTGGTACAGGGTCTGGCTTCACTTCTCGGAGGAAAAGTATCCGGGGAAGCCATCATCTTTATCATCTCCATGATCCCGATCCTGGAACTGCGTGGCGGACTGCTTGCTGCATCTCCCGCTCTTTTGAATGTTCCGATCTTAAAGGCAATTCCAATCTGCATCATTGGAAACCTGCTTCCAATCCCGTTCATCCTTCTTCTCATCGAAAAGGTTTTAAACGGTATGGAGCGTGTACCGGGCTTAAGCAAAGTAGCAATCTGGGTTCGCCAGAAAGCTGACAAAAATAAAAGCCAGATTGAGAAATTCGGTTTCTGGGGTCTGGTTCTCTTTGTAGGAATCCCGCTCCCCGGCACCGGCGCCTGGACCGGCTCCCTGGTCGCAGCCCTGCTCCACATGAAATTCGGCAAAGCCATTGGCGCGATTCTTTGCGGAATCGTCATGGCCACCGTGATCATGTCCCTTTTATCCTACGGACTGCTTGGCGCACTCTTCGCCTAGTGGTACAAAAAAGCTCCCGCACCTGCTTTCGCAGGCCGGGAGCTTTTTTTCTGTTACAGCACAAGCCATTCCATCCGGAACTGACCCGCTCACGTCCGCCCCGGCGGACCGGGGATAGTCATGAACGATTTATATTGATTTCTTCACGAACGATTACTCGTTATCGTCACCGTACAGCTTAACCAGCTTGGTCAGGTACTCGTAACGCTCCTTAGCCTCTGCCTCGTTTCTAGCGAACAGGGTAGCTGCTCTCTCCGGATTCTTCATAGCCAGAGATGCGTAACGAACCTCGCCCTTTAAGAAGTCCTGATAGCCTTCCATGTTCGGAGCCTTGCTATCCAGGGTGAACTTCTTCTCAGCAGCCGGGTTGTAACGGAAGTTGTTCCAGTAACCGGTCTCAACTGCCAGTTTCTCCTCGGTCTGAGCTTTGCTCATGCCCTTCTTGATACCGTGGTTGATACACGGAGCGTAAGCCATGATCAGGGACGGACCCGGATATGCCTCTGCCTCAGCGATAGCCTTAACAGTCTGAGCATAATCAGCACCCATAGAGATCTGAGCTACGTATACATAACCGTAAGACATTGCGATGCTTGCAAGGTCTTTCTTCTTGGTCTCTTTACCGCCAGCTGCGAACTGAGCTACAGCACCAGTCTTGGTAGCCTTAGAGGACTGACCGCCGGTGTTGGAGTAAACCTCGGTATCGAATACCATAACGTTGATGTCCTTACCGGAAGCAAGGATATGGTCTACACCGCCGAAGCCGATATCGTAAGCCCATCCGTCACCACCGAATACCCACTGGGACTTCTTAGCCAGATAGTTCTTGTTAGCTACGATGTACTTGCAGGTCGGGCAGTCAATGCCTTCCAGAGCTGCAACTAACTTATCGGTAGCGGTACCGTTGGTAGCACCTACGGTGAAGGTATCTAAGTACTCTTTGCATGCAGCCTTAACTTCCTCAGAAGCGTTCTCGTTTGCTGCAACCTGCTCTACCTTCTCCTTTAACTCATCACGGATTGCGTTCTGAGCCAGTAACATACCGTAACCAAACTCAGCAGCATCCTCGAACAGGGAGTTATCCCATGCCGGACCCTGGCCCTTAGCATTTACGGTGTAAGGAGTAGACGGTGAAGAGTTACCCCAGATAGAAGAACATCCGGTTGCGTTGGAGATGTACATTCTGTCACCGAACAGCTGGGTGATCAGCTTAGCGTACGGAGTCTCACCACATCCAGCACATGCGCCGGAGAACTCAAGTAACGGCTGTTTGAACTGGGAACCCTTAACGGTGGTCTCTTTGAATTTAGCAACAACATCCTCTTTGATCGGCAGGGTTACTGCGTAATCAAAGGTCTTCTGCTCATCAAGGTGCTTGTCAAGCTTATCCATGGTAAGAGCCTTCTCGCCCTTCTTGCCAGGACATACGTTTGCACAAGAACCACAACCGGTACAGTCAAGTGCAGATACAGCGATGGTGAACTTGTACTGCGGCATACCGGTTAACGGTAAGGTAGCGCCCTCAACCTTAGCAGCCTCTTCCTCGGTCATAGCAACCGGACGGATTGCAGCGTGCGGGCAGACATAAGAACAGAAGTTACACTGGATACAGTTCTCGGAATTCCAAACCGGAACGTCTACAGCGATACCACGTTTCTCGAATGCTGCAGAACCGGACGGGGTATTACCATCTACATACTCTTTGAATGCAGATACCGGTAAGTTGTTACCTTCCTGAGCGCTGACTTTGGTCTGGATGTTGTTAACGAAATCAACAACGTCTTTTCTGTCGCCGGAAACGGTCTTGTAATCAAGTCCCTCATCCTCGCAGTTCTTCCAGCTCTCCGGAACCTCTACCTTAACAACGCCGGTTGCACCAGCATCGATAGCAGCCCAGTTCTTCTTAACAACGTCCTCACCCTTACGGCCGTAGGTCTTCTGAGCAGCAGCCTTCATCAGGTCGATTGCTTTCTCCTCCGGAATGATACCGGTCAGTTTGAAGAATGCGGACTGTAAGATGGTGTTGATACGGGTCGGGCCCATGCCGGTCTCGATACCGATCTTAACACCGTCGATGGTGTAGAAGTTGATGTTGTGATCAGCGATGAATTTCTTCATCTGTCCCGGAAGGTGCTTGTCCAGCTCCTCGTGAGTCCACGGGCAGTTTAACAGGAAAGTACCGCCGTCAACCAGCTCCTGAACCATGTTGTACTTACGAACGTATGCCGGGTTGTGGCATGCTACGAAGTTTGCCTGATGGATCAGGTAGGTGGATTTGATCTTCTTATGACCGAAACGAAGGTGAGACATGGTAACACCGCCGGATTTCTTGGAGTCATAATCGAAGTAAGCCTGAGCGTACATATCGGTGTTATCGCCGATGATCTTGATGGAGTTCTTGTTAGCACCTACGGTACCATCTGCACCAAGACCCCAGAACTTACAGTTAGTGGTTCCTTCCGGAGTGGTAACAAGCGGAGCACCTACCGGCAGGGACAGGTTGGTAACATCATCTACGATACCAGTGGTAAATCTCTTGATGGTGTTGTTCTCATAGATAGCAACGATCTGAGACGGGGTGGTATCTTTGGAACCAAGACCATAACGGCCGGAGAAGATCTCAACCTGGTCGAACTTGCTGCCCTTTAATGCTGCAACAACATCCAGGTATAACGGCTCGCCTAAGGAACCTGGCTCTTTGGTTCTGTCAAGAACAGTGATCTTCTTAACAGTATCCGGGATAGCTGCGATCAGAGCCTCTGCGCTGAACGGTCTGTAAAGACGAACTTTAACAACACCAACTTTAGCACCGGTAGACTTTCTCATGTAATCGATGGTCTCCTCGATGGTATCGTTAACGGAACCCATAGCGATGATAACCTGCTCAGCATCCTCAGCGCCGTAGTAGTTAAACAGTTTGTAGTCGGTACCGATCTTAGCATTTACTTTGTCCATGTACATCTGTACTACTGCCGGAAGAGCATCGTAGTAAGAGTTGCATGCCTCACGAGCCTGGAAGAAGATATCCGGGTTCTGTGCGGAACCTTTCTGGGACGGGTTGTTCGGGTTTAATGCTTTTGCACGGTATTCTGCAATTGCATCCCAGTCAGCCATCTCAGCCAGATCGTCGTAATCCCACTCTTCGATCTTCTGGATCTCATGAGAGGTACGGAATCCATCGAAGAAGTTGATGAACGGAACTTTACCTTTGATTGCAGACAGATGAGCAACCGGAGTTAAGTCCATAACCTCCTGTACGCTGGACTCACACAGCATAGCGCAGCCGGTCTGACGGCATGCATATACGTCGGAATGATCGCCGAAGATGTTCAGAGCGTGAGAAGATACTGCACGTGCAGATACATCGATAACGCCCGGTAACTGCTCACCAGCGATTTTGTACAGATCCGGGATCATCAGAAGAAGACCCTGGGAAGCGGTATAGGTAGTGGTCAGAGCGCCTGCTACCAGAGAACCGTGAACAGCACCAGCTGCACCAGCCTCAGACTGCATCTCAGTGATCTGTACTGTACGGCCGAAGATATTCTTTCTGCCTTCAGTAGCCCACTCATCCGTATGCTCAGGCATTACGGAAGACGGAGTAATCGGGTACATAGCTGCAACTTCGGTAAATGCGTATGAAGCATGAGCAGCGGCCTGATTACCATCCATGGTTTTCATTTTTCTTGCCATTTGATTATCCTCCTACAAATGTGAATATGCTTTTGCCCGGTAAAACCGGGAAGTTTCCAGTGAGAAAAATGCACCGGAAAGAGAAGTCTCCTCGCATAAGGAGACTGACCTGTGTATATTATAGCAACTTTTTATCGATTTGCAAACACGAAAACAGGAAATTCGCGTATTATTTTGCATACAATCTGCCCAAAACCAAAGTTAGCAATTGCTTATTCCTGGATTTTCTGTTGAAAAAAAGAAACAGAAGCGCCGCAAAAAAGCGCTTCTGTTTTGTTAATTTTTCTACAGGTCCGGATTTCTTTTCCAGTTTGTTTTTACACACCCGGATTCGGTGCGATCGTCGGTGCATTGCCGGAATCGGCTGCTGTCGGCGCATTTCCGGAGCTATTGCCACCGGAGCTGCTGTTGCCGGAATCGGCTGCTGTCGGATGGGATACCTGCTGCTGGGATGCTGCCGTTGTCTTGTCTGCGGCTGTTGTCTTGTCCGCGGTTGTGTGAGAAGCTGCCGTGGTTGCTGCCTCACTGGCCTTATGGCTTTCTCCTGCAGAGGAAGAGCCCGCTGCTGCACTGGATGGTGCTACGGTAGTTCCATCTGCTGCAGAGCTAGAAGCATCTGCTGCGGACGATGCAGCTGCTGCCGTGGTACCGCTGCTGTTTCTTAATACAACCGGGGTATGGCCCTTATAGGTGACGCTGTGGTCTACATCCTGGCTGACCACCTCTCCGTTTTTCGTTACGATCAGGCGGGTTTCCCACTTGCTGCCCTTGCTTCCTGCACTCTTCACCTTTTCCGTGCCAGGTGCAAGTGTCGGATCCTCCTCGTAGGTCGGAGCCGGCGGGTCGGTCTCGCTGAGCTTTGTGGACTTTAAGGAATGGGTCACGCCATCCTCCAGCACCGGGATTCCATAAATGGATACCGTACAGGTCTGATTGTAATAGCTTGCGCGGATACCGATGGCCGCACTGGAGTTATTCACGAACTTGTAATCCGGTCCGCCCCAGCTTACGGTTGCATCGGTTCCCGGCGTTACATAGGAAGGCTCAAAGGTATGGGAACGGCGCATGGTCGTCTTCAGTCCTGCCTTCACGACTGCATTGTACATGGTGGAGGAAACCTGGCAGACACCGCCGCCAATCTCCTGTACCACTTCACCGTTATTGTAAGCTGCGGCTGCCTGATAGCCCTTCGCCTCGGTACGCTCTCCCACCCGGTTGTTAAAGGAAAACTCCTCTCCCGGCTGGAGCACAATGCCATTGATTGCCCGCGCTGCCAATTTTACATTGGTGTTTCGCTTCTGGTTTGCAGTTGTATTGGTCGTAAAGGTTCCGATCGTTTTATATTTTTCCCTTGCGGTTGCCTCGGAAAACTCCGGTTCTACCTCATTTACCGTCGCTGCAATGGATGCGCTGAAATCCTTGCGGTTTAAAGCCGCCTGGATATCCGTCTTTAACTGTTCCTGGTCTACTTCCAGACCATTCTCTGCCCCTTTAAATAAAAACTTATCGTTCTGGGAATCATACTCAGAGATGGAACCGTTTTTTGCTTTTTTATTCCAGAGTGCTGCCACGCTCTCCGCCTCTTTTGCAACGGCCTCCTCCAGACCAGTCGTATCCAGCGTATAGCTTTCCTTTGGCTCTCCAGTATAGATTTCCTGTAAAATCGCATCAACCTTTGCAGACATGAGATCGTTTACATCGTAGTTCTGGTCCTGCCAGGTCACCTTCATGGCCCATGGGAAGTCCTTTAAGATCGCAGCCTTTGCCTCCTCGCGGGACATACCGGTAATATTGATGCCGTCCACCGTTACTTCTTTTTCCAGCTCTGTCTCCGGAACCGTGATTTCCGTTTCAGCCTCTGTCTGGCCTGGTTTTGAACCGGTTACCTTCTTTATTAAAAGCGTAACGCAGAAAATAGCCAGGATCAAAACGACACCGGCAATGGCAAGCTTCACAAAATCCGGTCCCTTGCCTCCGCGTCTGCCGCCCCGCCGCCCGGAGGAAGGTCTTCTTGTTTCATTATAATAACGGTCTGTTCTGGAAGATGCAGATGTTCTGCTTCCCGTGCTGCGTCTTGCAGTGCCAGCCGTAGTTCCCCTTGCAGCTGTGCTTCGCGGAGCGGTACTTCTGGACGATGTTCCTGCACTGCTTCTTCCACCTGTAGCCGATGTTCTTGTCTGTCTTCCAGCAGAAGTGCTTCTTCCGCTGCCGGAATAGGAACTGCTTCTGGCCCTGGAGCGCCCTGTTCCGGAATTTCTGCCATTCTCGTACTGATTCATGATTTCACCTGTGTTTCTTCTATAATAATCTTTACGCTCATAACGCACTAAGACAGTATAACATATCCGTTCAAAAAAAGAACCACTAATTTTTAGAAAAAACAAGGAATTTTTTATTATATTTTTTGACGGTAATTTTCCCTTCCCAGCACGGCATTTCTTGTATTTCTGCATTGAATCTGTATTTATTTCCGTACATTTTTGGAAATTCTGGCAATTGCAGGATTGTTAAAGTTTTGCTATACTTTTGCTTGTCAAAAAGATAACCAAGTAAGTAAAAGCACATAGGAGGGATCCTAAATGAAAATTCAGAATATCAACGACGTAGAAAGCTTCTTCAAAATCATCGATCAGTGCAAAGGACCGGTTGAGCTGGTATCTCCGGAAGGTGACCGCATCAACTTAAAATCCAAGCTGTCCCAGTATCTTTCCATGGCAACCATATTCTCCAACGGCTATATCAAAGAGCTCGACATTGTTGCCCAGGACAAAGAAGATATTGACCGTCTGATCAAATATATGTATCAGGGCGAATAATTTTTACAAACGGCACCGCATTTCTATGGCGGTGCCGTTTTTTTGCAGAATCCAAAAAGCTAAATTGTTTTCGCAAAACCGGAAACAGTGACAGGCCACATCTCATATGATGGATTGTAAATATCTTTTCGGAGGCTTTTCATATGAGCGATCTGGCTGCAACAAACTGTGGATGTGGATGTGACTGTAATTCAGGAGGAAATGGCTGTAACATTATCTGGCTGATCCTGATCTTATGCTGCTGTGGCGGCAGCGGATTTGGTTCCGGATGCGGATGCGAACATAATAACGGCTGTAACTGGATCTGGATCATCCTGCTGTTATGCTGCTGTGGCGGCGGCAATGGCGGATGTGGAGGATTCTGCTAGTATCTTTCGCATATGCAGGAACTATGACAATAAACGCGCTCTGAGACGTATGCGGGCGTAATGCCAGCATGCACTGCCTGACACGACACGCATGCGGACACAGCGCTCTCAAAGCTTCCCCTCCCGGACTGGTGGGGAAGCTTTTTTAACGGTCCTTATCCTCTTCTTTATTTTTGTTCTTCTTTATTTTGTTCTTTTTCCTTCACTTTTTCTTTCTGCTTCTCTTCTTCCAGAAATAGTTTCCGTCCACGCAGACAGGCTTCACACTCTTCATCAATCTCATATACTGCATTTCCATCTATGATCAGTCTCGTTTTCATTCCATCACTCCGGCTCCTGGACCGGATTCTTTCTGATTGCCTGCGCAAAACATAAACAATCATGCTTCATCCAGTTCAGGTCAGTTTCTCTTCTACTCTATGATATGCACGTATGCTTCCGCATGATATGGGATTCCACTGCATATACTGTTTCAAAAAGACAAGGACGTTGCTGTTCGTTCACGCATTGTGCATACAGCAACACAAGGGTTCTTTTATGAATGAAAAGAATGAAAACCAGTTCAAAATGACGGACTTTGATTATTTAACAGCGGACCCCAGGCTGCAGATGTTAAAGGCTGCCATTCCCTATCTTCCAGTTGCACAGCAGCGGGTCTTCTCTCTCTTTGTAAAGGTTCAGGAGGTAAAACGGGCACAGTCCATCTTCGAGGAAGAAGAGGTCTCTGCCATGGGGCTCTCTCCTTCTGCCCCAAAGCCCACAACTCCCATGCAGCTTTTGCAGATCATCAAACCGTATGCCAGTCCGAAGGACGGGAAATGATCGAGATGCTGGAAAATTTTCAGATCATCAAGGAGGTATTATGAACACAGGTGAATGGAAAAATGATCCAAGACTTGCAAATATGGACCCGGTCAAGCTGCAGTACATAGAAGCCCTTGCAAAGCAGCTCTCTTCCCAGTCAAAAGAACAGCTTCTCCCAGTCCTGCTCTCCCTTCAGGCGGATGCAAAAAAGAAGCGCATTTCTTTCACTGATGCAGAAACGGAGCTTCTGGTTTCCATCATCACGGCAAATATGCCTCCCGATGAAAAAAAGAAGATTGAAATGCTGCATATCCTCGCAAAAAAAATGGCTGCCAGGTCCTCCTGACAGCCATTTTCGAAATTCTTATTTGCAAACGATGTTGATGATCTTGCCCGGTACGTAGATTTCTTTTACGATGGTTCCGGTGATCTTGTCTGCAACAGCCTCTTTTGCTGCTGCAAGGGCAACCTCTTTGGAAGCGTCTGCCGGAATGGTCACAACGCCTCTTGCCTTACCGTTGACCTGAACACCGATGGAAATCTCATCATCCTTCATGGCTTCCTCGTCGCACTCCGGCCACTGAGCGTGGAATACGCTGTCGGTGCCGCCGAGCTCCTGCCAGATTTCCTCGCCGATATGCGGTGCAAACGGAGCAAGTAAAACAGTGAAAGTCTTTAAGGTCTCTTTATCGATACCGCCGGTCTTCTTCGCCAGCTCGATCAGCTTGTTGTTGTACTCCATGAAACCGGATACCACAGTATTTAAGCTGAACTGGTTGAAACGCTGCTCGATATCGAATACCAGTTTATGACGCAGACGAACCATCTCTTTGGTCTCAGCTACCTCTTTATCCTTGCTGTCCTGAACCAGGTTCCAGAAACGGCTTAAGAAACGGGAAACACCCTCGATACCGCGGTCATCCCACTCTGCATCCAGTTCCGGCGGTCCTACGAACAGCTCATACATTCTCAGTGCGTCACAGCCGTAATCTCTTACGAGGTCATCCGGGGAAACCACGTTTCCTTTGGACTTACTCATCTTGATACCATTCTTACCATTGATCATACCCTGGTTGAACAGCTTCTTGAACGGCTCATCGAAATCTACGACTCCGATGTCGTGCAGGAACTTGGTGTAGAAACGGGAGTAGAGAAGATGCAGCACTGCATGCTCTACGCCGCCGATGTACATATCAACCGGCAGATACTTATCAGCCTTCTCTTTGGAAACCAGCTCTTTGTCGTTGTGGTTGTCCACATAACGCAGGAAGTACCAGGAAGAACCAGCCCACTGCGGCATGGTATTGGTCTCTCTCTTTGCCGGTCCTCCGCACTGCGGGCACTTGCAGTTTACCCACTCATCGATGGCAGCAAGCGGTGACTCACCGGTACCGGTCGGCTGATAACTCTCAACCTCCGGAAGACGTAACGGAAGCTCCTCTTCCGGAACCGCTACGTTGCCGCACTTCGGGCAGTGAACGATCGGGATCGGCTCACCCCAGTAACGCTGTCTGGAGAATACCCAGTCACGCAGCTTGTAGTTGACAGTCTTCTTACCAAAGCCCATCTTCTCGATCATTTCCGGAGCTTCTTTCTTCAGTACGGAAGACTCCATACCGTTCCAGTCGCCGGAGTTGATCATGGTGCCGGATGCCTCGGTATAAGCCTCGGTCATGTTCTCAATCTCTTTGCCGTCTTTTGCGATAACCTGGATGATCGGGATGTTAAACTTCTTAGCGAACTCGAAGTCACGGTCATCGTGAGCTGGTACGCACATGATCGCGCCGGTACCGTAATCTGCCAGTACATAGTCGGACAGCCAGATCGGAACCTTTGCACCGTTTAACGGGTTGATCGCATAGCTTCCGGTGAATACGCCGGTCTTCTCTTTGTCCTGCATACGGTCTACGTTGGAACGCATGGAAGAATCGAAGATGTATTTCTCAACAGTCTCTCTGGTCTCGTCGGTAGCCAGGCTCTTTGCCATAGCATGCTCCGGAGCCAGTACCATGAAAGTAGCTCCGTGCAGGGTATCCGGGCGGGTGGTGTAAACAGTGATCTTCTCATCTCTTCCCTCAACCTGGAAATCAACCTCAGCACCGTAGGATTTGCCGATCCACTCGCTCTGCATCTTTTTCACCTTCTCCGGCCAGTCAAGCTTGTCCAGATCGTTTAAGAGACGGTCCGCATAAGCGGTAATCTTTAACATCCACTGACGCAGGTTCTTCTTGGTAACCGGGGAACCACAGCGCTCGCAGCAACCGTTTACTACTTCCTCGTTTGCCAGACCGGTCTTACAGGATGGGCACCAGTTGATCGGGAACTCTTTCTCGTAAGCAAGGCCTTTCTTGAACATCTGTACAAAGATCCACTGGGTCCATTTGTAGAACTCCGGATCGGTAGTATTTACTTCCATATCCCAGTCGTAAATTGCTGCGATCTCGTTGATCTGGCGTTTGATGTTCTTGATGTTCTCAGCGGTAGATTTTGCCGGATGAACGCCCATCTTGATCGCATAGTTCTCTGCCGGAAGACCAAATGCGTCCCAGCCCATCGGATGGATGACATAATGGCCCTTTAACATCTGGTAACGGCTCCATACGTCGGAGATAACGTAGCCTCTCCAGTGACCTACATGAAGTCCGCTGCCGGACGGATACGGGAACATATCCAGGCAGTAATATTTCGGCTTTTTGCCGTCATTGACATTGATCGGGTTTTTCTCCCAGTTTTCACGCCACTTTTTCTCAATAGCGCTATGGTTGTAACTTGCCATGATTCTTCCTCCTGATTGCTTTTTAAGGAATGAAAGCAATAAAAAATGCGCCTCTGGACTTAGTGTCAGAGACGCAGGATATTCTTTCGCTTTTGATCCTTACGCGGTACCACTCTGCTTCATGCTTTCGCATGCGCTTTTGATCCGATAACGGCGGATGTCCGTCCCGGCCTACTTTCCACTAGAAACGCAACGGTATGAATACGAAACCATTACGAAACGAAAAGGGTTCGGCGGGCTGCTCCGAGACCAGTTTCTGCGCACATTCTTACTGTCTTGCACCTTCCGGCAGCTCTCTGAAAAGTCCGTCACGCATACTTTTTCCCTTCATTGCATTTTCCGTTACTATTCATAGAAACGAACGGTAACATTTCCATGCCTTTTAATTTAGCATAATTGGAAATCTGTGTCAAGGGTGGATTTCGTCATGCTTCCGTGCGCATGTGCCCGGCAACGGGATTTTGCCGGTGCTTTGGCAGGTCTTTGTTTACTTTTCATACTGCCCCAGATCAATCTCGCCGGAGAATACCTCCACCGCCGGTCCGGTCATAAACACATGTCCGCTCTCGCGGTCCCAGGTGATCTCTAAGTTTCCGCCGATCAGCTGGACCTCCACGGTATCCTCTACCAGTCCCAGCATCATGCTCGCAACGGCACTGGCCGTCGCTCCGGTTCCGCAGGCCCAGGTTTCCCCGCTACCCCGCTCCCAGACACGCATCTGCAGATGGGTCCGGTCGATCACACGGATAAACTCACTGTTCACCCGGTCCGGGAAGCGCTCATGCATCTCATAAGCCGGTCCGATCTTCTCTAAATCCAGGCAGTCCACATCGTCGACATAATAAACGGCATGCGGATTTCCCACATCGATTCCGGTAAATTCCAGGATTCTTCCTTCGATCTGGATTTTCTCCGGCAGCTCACTGGTCAGTTTGGGAACCCCCATATCTACTTTTACGGTTTTGACTTTTCCGTTTTCCACCTGCATATCCAGATATTTGATGCCGCCAAGGGTTTCCACGGAGATCTGCGGCTTGTCTACAATTCCATGATCATACGCATATTTTCCGACGCAGCGGATGCCGTTTCCGCACATACTGCCCTCACTGCCATCCTCGTTGAACATCCGCATGCGGCAATCTGCCACCTCAGACGGGCAGATGAGGATCAGGCCATCGGAACCAATGCCAAAATGACGTTCACTCACCAGCTTTGCCACGCGCGCCGGATCCTCCACGGTCTCCTCAAAACAGTTCACATAGACGTAATCGTTTCCGATTCCCTGCATTTTTGTAAATTTCATAAACTCCTCCAACTGTATTTTTTTATTTCTGTAAATCATCTGTCTGACACAGCCAGCATCCGCAAAACGTTTGCAGGATCTGCCACCTTCTCCTTACATCAGACTGATGACCATCTGGGCCGTCTCCAGCATATTGGTCCCGCTGTCCATGCTGCACTTTTGTATGTAGCGGTGTGCCTCTTCCTCTGTCATGTTGTTGCGCTCCATAAGAAGGGCCTTCGCCTGGTTGATGATGGCCCGCTCCTTCTCATCTCTCTGCTTCGGCTGCTGGCGCAGCTTCTTTCTGCGTCTCTCCTGCGCCTGGACGATCATCTCCAGTGTTCCGACCAGATCATGCACCTTTAAGGGCATCGGCAGGCAGACCACTTGCTCCGGGGTACCGGCCGACCATTTGCTTGGGGATGAGATCATCAGCATACTGAATTCCAGGCTCATGCAGTCATGAAGCTCCGAATACAGCATATCCGTCAGACGGTAACCGCACACAATGATCCCGCTGTTTAGATCATCCAGCTGAGACAGTACCTGCGCTCCGGAGGTGCATACAGCGATCACTGGAAAGCCGTTTCTCAGCAGTATGTTTTTTATGCTTTTTGCGTCTTCCGGCTTGGAAAATGCCACAATGATATTCGCCAAACTACTCACCTCCAGGTTTTGTTATCCGGTGATTCTGAAAGCTGTTTCCATAACCAGACATGGCCGGATCAGAACTTATACAAATATTCCTGAACCTCCCAGTCCGTTACCTCTGCACGGAATTTCTTCCACTCTGAATTCTTTGCTTCAAGATATTTGGTATAAATGTGGTTTCCAAGCAGCTCTTTTGCAAAATTACTGCCGGCAAAGGCATCGATGGCTTCTCCGAGCGTCTGCGGCAGCTGCTCGATACCAAGGCTGCGGATTTCCTCGTCTGTCAGGGCAAACACGTTTCGGTCCACACTCGGCGGCGGGGTCATCTCTTTTTTGATGCCATCCAGGCCAGCTGCAAGGCAGGCTGCAAGTGCCAGATACGGGTTCACGGCAGAATCCGGGCAGCGCAGCTCAATGCGGGTGCTGTCACCCTTGGAGCTCGGGATGCGGATCAGGGCACTGCGGTTTGCCAGGGAAGACCAGGCAATGCAGACCGGTGCATCATAGCCCGGGACCAGACGCTTATAAGAATTAACAAGCGGATTCGTCAGAAGCGTGATTTCCTTAATGTGAGCCAGAATTCCAGCCATAAACTGGTATGCCACCTTGCTCAGGCCAAGGCTGTCACTCTCATCCACAAACATGTTGTTGCCGTGTACATCGCCCAAAGACATATTGATGTGCATGCCGGAACCATTTACGCCAGCCTTTGGCTTCGGCATAAAGGTTGCATGGAGTCCATGACGCTTTGCAATGGTCTTGACTGCCATTTTAAAGGTCATGATATTGTCAGCCGCCATCAGGCCTTCGGTATATTCCAGATCGATCTCATGCTGGGCCGGAGAAATCTCATGGTGAGAAGCCTCCACCTCAATATCCATATCCTCCAGATTCAGGACAATGTCCCGGCGCACATTTTCAGCCAGATCGATCGGACCTACATCAAAGTAGCTGGCATTTTCGTGGGTATTGGTGGTCGGTCTTCCTTCCTCATCGGTATGGAATAAGAAGAACTCACACTCCGGCCCCACGTGGAACTCATAGCCCATATCAGCGGCCTCTTTTAATACCTTCTTTAACACATAACGCGGGTCCCCCTCAAACGGCTCGCCATTCGGGCGGTATACATCGCACATCAGGCGGGCAACCTTACCCTGCTGCGGTCTCCACGGAAAAATCGCAAAGGTATCCAGATCCGGGTACAGGTACATATCGGATTCCTCGATCCGGACAAATCCTTCTATGGCAGAACCATCAAACATGCAGCGGTTGTTTAATGCCTTTTCCAGCTGGCTTACCGTGATCGCTACATTTTTCAGCATTCCAAAAATATCTGTAAACTGAAGGCGGATGAACTCCACATCTTCCTCCTCCGCCATGCGGATAATATCTTTTTTTGTATATCTGCTCATGCCAATCTCCCTTCCATGATATGATGATACCAGGAACAAAAGGCCGGAAATCCGGTGCAAGCTTGCTCGCATGAGGATTTTTGACCTTTTGACTCCGACATGATCATATGAAATCAAAGAAACGAGGGCACCAAGAAAGCCGCATTCACGGCTTTTCTGAAACGCCCTCGTTCCGTTACGTCCCATTGCACCAACAACAAAGGGATTTTCATGTTACTGATGATAACAGCTTCCCTCTTTTTTGTCAACATGAGACTATTTCTGTTTCCTATGCCAAATATTCTTATCTGGCATAACTTTTTATTATTGCAGCCATTGCACATTCCTGTAATGCCCTACGGTCTAAGGTGTGCCAGAACTTGCATTATTTTTTGTAGCTCAAAGCCCGGATCGCATTCAGGATCGCAAGCACCGAAACACCAACATCGCCAAATACTGCTGCCCACATGCCTACATAACCAAGGGCAACCAGGACCAGCACCAGGATTTTTACCGCGATTGCAAAGATGATATTCTGTTTCACGATCCCTACGGTTTTTCGGGCAATGCAGATCGCATCTACGATCTTGGACGGCTCATCATCCATGATGACTACATCGGCTGCCTCCACTGCCGCATCGGATCCGATTCCGCCCATAGCAATGCCAACATCTGCACGGGCTAAAACCGGCGCATCGTTGATGCCGTCCCCGACAAAGGCCAGCGTCTTTCCTTCCGGCTTTTCTTTCAGAAGCTGCTCCACCTTTGCAACCTTATCGCCCGGGAGAAGGTTTCCAAATACATGGGTAATCCCAATGGATTCTGCCACCTTTTTGCCAACCTCTTCTTTGTCTCCGGTCAGCATGACCAGCTTATTTACGCCCTGCTTCTTTAACCCTGCCAGCATAGCCGGAACATCCGGGCGGACACTGTCAGAGATCACGATACAGCCTAAATAGGTGTCCTCCTCTGCAAGATACAGGGTGGTCCCAAGGACTGCTGCAGGAGTATCCACCTTCACCTTCTGGCTGTCCATCAGCTTCTGGTTTCCAATGTACAGATTCTTCCAGACCCCATCTTTCAGGATCTGCGCATGGATACCATGGCCGGAGATTTCTTCCACTTCACCGATCCGGCTGGTATCTGCCTCTTTTCCATAAGCCTTCTTAACCGACAGCGCGATCGGGTGGTTGGAATTGTACTCCCCAAGTGCAGCCAGCTCCAGAAGTTCTTCCCTGCTGCCATGCACCGGTGCAACATCAGTCACTTCAAATTTACCGGTTGTCAGGGTACCTGTTTTATCAAACACTGCCGTATCCAGACTGCCCATGGCTTCCAGATAGTTGCTTCCTTTCATAAGAATGCCCTGTCTGGATGCTGCCCCAAGACCGCCAAAAAAGCTCAGCGGAACAGAAATAACCAGTGCGCACGGGCAGGAAACAACCAGAAAGCTGCACGCACGGTAAACCCAGGTACTCCATGCCCCACCCAAAGCAAGCGGAGGAAGCACCGCCAGAAGTGCAGCTAAGATCACAACTGCCGGTGTGTATACACGGGCAAAGCGGGTGATAAAGGCCTCTGCCTTTGCCTTTCTGGAGCTTGCGTTTTCCACCAGCTCCAGGATCTTTGCTACGGTTGAATCGTCAAAGAGCTTTGTGGTCTGTACCTTTAAGACACCGGTTAAGTTGATCGAACCGCTCACGATATTCTGTCCGGCATTTACCTCTTCCGGCATCGATTCCCCGGTCAGCGCCTTGGTATCCAGTGTGGAGCTTCCCTCCAGCACAATACCGTCTAACGGGACCTTCTCTCCCGGCCGATGATGATGGTATCACCAATCTCCACCTCGTAAGGATCGACCTGCTCTTCTGCGCCATCTCTTAACAGATTGGCATATTCCGGGTTGATATCCATCAGGTCGGTAATAGACTTTCTGGATTTATTCACCGCATAGTCGTTGAAAAGCTCACCAACCTGATAAAACAGCATGACCGCAACCGCCTCTTCCAGGGAGCCGATTGCAAAAGCGCCAAACGTAGCAATGGTCATCAGAAAATTTTCATCGAACACTTGCCCGTTTTTTAAGTTCCGGCAGGCACGCAGCGGAATATCATAGCCTGCTGCAAGATACGATAATACAAATGGGATCCAGGCCCAGGAAACCTTTTTTTCCAAACTCATGGCAATCACAAAGAAAACGGCACTGACCGCAAGGCGGATCACCATTTTTTTCTGTTTTTTTGTCATAGATTTTCCTTTCCGTGCGAGATTAGAATAGCCAGACTAACGAAGCACTTTAAATTCAGCCTCCGGTTCAATCTTTGCAGCCACGGCTCTTGCTGCCTCAACCAGCTCGTCTTCTCTGCCGTCCTCTACTTCCATAATGAGACGCTGGGTCATAAAGCTTAAGCTGGCGCTGTTCACGCCATCTAATTTTTTCACGCCCTCCTCAATCTTTGCAGCACAGTTTGCACAGCATAAACCCTCTAATTTGATGATCTTCTTCATGATATGATCTCCTTTTCTATCATTTTCTTTTTGTATTTTTATTATTTTCATGTTCCACTGCGTCCTACTCGCTGATATGCTCCATGCCCTGAGCCAGGATTGCCTGGATATGGGCATCGGCCAGCTTATAAAATACGGTTTTTCCGTCGCGCCGGAATGATACCAGACGCATCTGCTTTAATACCCTGAGCTGGTGGGAAATCGCCGACTGCCCCATCTGCAGCAGTGTTGCAATGTCACAGACACACATTTCCGACTGGCTGAGGACGTACAGGATTTTGATCCTGGTAGAATCCCCAAACACCTTAAAAAACTCTGACAGGTCTAAAAGCTGCTGCTCGTCCGGCATGACGCCTTCCACTTTTTTCACGATTTCCTCATGAACATGCATGAATTCGCAGGAGCCCTCTTCCACTTCCTGCTCGATCTGGATTTTTTCCGCCTCAGTCATAGCATTCCTCCGTTTCTACATTCACATGAACAACTATTCATATGTTTATATTACCACATATTGTGTGAATGTCAAGCAAATATAACAATTGATCATAAAATAATGGACCGTGGAAGTGCCGAAGGCAACTTCCACGGTCCTAATACTTTAATAATAATGTTTAAATTGTTTACTTCAGCGCATCTGCCATCGCTTTCATGGCTTCTCTGGTGTCTTCATGCACTGCGGATTTGATGGTTACCACCTGCTCCAGGACATGGACATCCTTCATCGGCTCTAAGATGCCGCGCATGATCTTTGCTGCGAGCGGTGCCCAGGAACCGTTCTCAATGAGTCCAACGGTACGCTTCTGGAAGTTTTTGGATTTTAAGTGCAGTAAAAACTCTTCCATGCACGGGAATACGCCGCCGTCGTAGGTTGCTGCTGCCAGCACCAGACGGTCATAGTAAAATGCCTTGCGCACTGCCAGAGAAACGTCGGTGCGGGCCAGGTCGAAGATCTCTGCCTCTTCCCCATTTGCCCGGAGCATTTCTGCCATCTCCTCTGCTGCCTGTGCGGTATTGCCATGAATGGAGGCATATGCGACCATTACACCATGCTTCTCAGGCTTGTAGGTGCTCCAGGTCTGGTATTTTCCGATATAGTGGCCCAGGTTTTCTTTCAAGACCGGGCCGTGCAGCGGGCAGATCATCTGGATGTCCAGACCAGAGGCCTTCTTTAACAGGCCCTGTACCTGCACGCCGTATTTTCCTACAATGTTAAGGAAGTAGCGGGCTGCCTCTTCATCCCACTCCTCTTCTGCATCCAGTGCACCAAACTTGCCAAAGCCATCTGCAGAAAACAGGATCTTCTCGCTCTGCTCATAAGCTACCATAACCTCTGGCCAGTGGACCATCGGTGCCATAAAGAACTGCAGGGTGTGTGCGCCAAGACTTAAGGTCTCACCTTCTTTTACAACAACCTTGCGGTCTGTCAGGTCCATCTCAAAGAACTGGTCCATCATCGCAAAGGTTTTTGCATTTCCTACGAGCTTTGCCTCCGGGTAACGGTCTGCAAAATTCTTGATGTTTGCAGCATGATCCGGCTCCATATGGGATACGACCAGATAAGCTGGTTTTTTGTCTCCAAGCACTCTGGCCAGATTTGCAAACCACTCATCGGTTGCCCGCTTATCTACGGTATCCATTACCGTTATCTTCTCATCCATGATCACATAAGAGTTATAGCTGACCCCATTCGGGATTGGGTACTGGCTCTCGAAAATATCCAGTGTTTTATCATCTGCACCTACATAAAGAACCGCATCGGAAATTGAAATATCTTTCATAATTACTCCTCCTGATTTTTCGCTTTTTTCATTCTGGTTTTTTTGCTTTTCTCATTATAATTCCGCCCAAAAGCCACGTCAACTTTCATTTTGTTTTTCCATATTTTTTTCTATACGGTAGCGTTCTACCATTTTTACGATATCGTGTTTCGTATAGGGCTTTTCGATAAAACCATACGCCTGGATTTTCCACGCCTCCAGTGAAAAGCCCGGGATACTGGACATCAGGACCACTGCCGGAGCTGACTCGAGCTTATGAAGCTCCGAGGCCAGGCTGATGCCACTGATATCTGGCATTACAATATCCGTAAACACCATATCTACCGGATTTTCCTTTACAAATTCCACAACCGCCACTGCTTCCTCAAAGGTCCCGAGCAGATTGACTCCCTCCATATTCTGGAAAATGTATGTGATCTTCTCCAGCAGATCCGGTGCATTGTCCACCGCAACTACATTCACTGCCATAATTCTTTCCCCCGCTTCCTCATTTGCTCCCTGAACGCGCATGCATACCCGCTGTCTTTCCTTCCTGCTTTCAGCCTGTCTCCGGCTTCCATATGCGGTTTTACAAACCACCCATTTCCCAGCCTAGCGATTCCAACCCGGAAATCTTGGCACACTGCAGACCGGCTTCTCCAGCAAAAGAGCTTCCACAGCTGCACGGTATTCCTCCATCCGCTGGGCCTTGCGGATCTTTTTCATAGGCTTTGCGCTGTCCTCAAACGCTTCGCCAGATAGGTCCAGAGCTCCTTCATTTTAAATAGTACATTCTTGTCTCCGGGAATGACTTTCCGGTATCCCTCCAGCACATCCTCATGGAACGCCCGGATCCGGCTGCCGTAAGAAGTGTCCCTTTATCCGTTTCAGAAAGCCGGGCTGCATCCTCAGCCAGTGCGGATTGGTTAAAAGCCCGCGCCCCAGCATCACGGCAGACACCTTCGGATAAGCATCCGCAAACCTTTTTATATCATCACCGCAAAACAGATCCCCATTGTAAATAACCGGATTTTTACTTTCCTGTTCCGCAAGGGCAAACGCTTCCATATGCGGATGATTTTTATAGTAATCCGTCTGGACCCTTGGGTGGATGATCAGGTTTTTTAAGGAATAGCGGTTATAAATAGAAAGCAGCTCTTCAAATTCTTCCGGATCCGATTTTCCGATCCGCGTTTTTATGGACCATTCCATATCCAGCCTTTCGATGCCATCTGAAACCCGGTACAAAAATTCATCAAGCGCAACCGGATATTCCAGAAAGCCCGATCCGCGTTTTTTTGCCACCACCGTACCAGACGGGCACCCCAGATTCAGATTGGCCTCCCGGTATCCAAGCTCCTTCAGCCGCTCTGCAGCCCACAAAAAATCATCTGCCTTGTTGGTCAGGATCTGGGGAATGACCGGAATCCCCTCATTGTGCTCCGGAAGCACATCCTGCAATTCCCGCGGAGTCAGCTTCCGTGTCTGGTTTGGGGAAATAAATGGCGTGTAATACTCCTTTATTCCATGAAAGTGCCGGTGATGGGCATTCCGGAACACATAGCCGGTAATGCCCTCCATCGGCGCAAATAAGTACTCCATATTTGTCTCCTGTATACTTCACATTTCAAATCTGCAAACAGCAACGGTTATTTCTTATGATCCATCTGCGCTCGTGCCTTGCGGGCAACCTGGGCGGCTGTATTCATTGTGCTGCCGCGTACGATCATGCCATTGCCAAAGCGCTTGCGGATATCATCGACCGCCCCGTCGACCATTTTCTGCTTCTCATGCTTTCTGTCGTCCTCAAACATCGACATCTGCCAGAAATCGTCTGACGTCAGATCCGTTAAGGAAAGGCCGATCAGGCGCAGGGGCTGGCATTTCCAGCATTCATACAGCAAGGTCTTTACCTGCGCAAAGATTTCTTCCGTCACATCGGTAGAATTTGCAAGCTTTTTCTGATGCGATCTTGTCTTAAAGTCCAGCGTCCGGTAAGTAACACCTACACAGCTGCACTTTTTCCCATCACGACGCATTCTGGCAGAAACCACGTCGCACTGGGCCAGCAATATCGCAAAGGCCTGTTCGTAGGTCACAAGGTCTTCCTCTGTCGTCGTTTCCGCACTGTAGCCTTTGGCTTCTTCCCGTTCTGCCCGGACCGGGGAATCGTCGGCGCCATTTGCATACTGATGCATCTGATGCCCGGCCTTCTCCCCCAGCAGGCGTTTCAGTCCATCCTCCGGATAATGCGCCAGCTCCCCGATCGTTCTGATCCCAGACTGCACAAGCTTCTGCTCGGAAGCTTTCCCCAGAAACAAAAGATCCCGCACCGGGAGTGGCCACATTTTTGCCGGAATTTCGGAAGGAAACAGGGTATGGACTTTATCCGGCTTTTCAAAATCCGATGCCATCTTTGCCAGAAGCTTATTTGTTCCAATTCCTATGTTAACGGTAAATCCGAGCTCATCGCGGATCTTATCTTTGATCTCATGTGCCAGTGCCACCGGGTCCGGATAGACCAGGTGCGTGCCGCTCATATCGAGGAAAACTTCATCGATGGAAAATGACTCCATAACGGGTGCATAGGAAGCACAGATATCCTTAAAAGCATGGGAACATCTTTCATAAAGCACAAAATCACCCGGCACACAGACAAGTCCCGGGCATTTTTGCAGTGCCATGGACACGGGTTCGCCCGTAGTTACCCCATATTTTTTCGCCGGAATCGACTTTGCCACAACAATGCCGCGCCGCGACTTCGGGTCCCCGCCAATGCAGGACGGAATCTCCCGAAGATCGGGCAGGCCCTCCCGGACACGCTTTGCCGCCTCCCAGGATAAAAATGCGCTGTTTACATCAACATGAAAAATCAACCGGTCCATATATGATCTCGCCGCTCCTATCGTATATCGTAACTTGTTTCCAATGTTCTCACTTTTTTCACCTGCTACTGTTTACGGACACGCGCCCAGTCCTCGGGTAGATGCATCGATCACGGTTACGCCCATGCCGCTACTGTTTGCGGACACGCGCCCAGTCCTCGATGACAGCAAGGAACCGTTCCCCGTATTTCGCATATTTGTGTTCGCCTACGCCGGACACATCCAGCATTTCTTCCCGGGAAGCAGGTGCCTTCGCAGCCATGTCAATCAAAGTCTTGTCATTGAAAATAATATAAGGCGGTACGTGCTCTTCCCGGGCGATCTCCAGGCGGAGGGTACGAAGTTTATCAAACAGCTGAAAGCCGGCAGAGGTAAGTGCTTCCGTTCTTCTGGCTGTTTTCTTCGGTTTTGCCGTTTTCTCCGGCATCTTATCCTCATCGGTGATCTTAACCAATACCTTGGTATCCGGATCTTTCAGGGCGCTGATATCTCCCATCCGGATCACCTGGTAGTCTCCAACCTGCAGATAACCCTCCAGCACCAGCTGGTCCACCAGACGCCGCAGCAGGTTTCTTTTAAAGGAAGCCAGAACCCCATAGGACTTATATGCATTTGCCACGATTTCCGCTAATCGTGCGGTCTTTGCTCCCGCCACCGTATCGATGATGATCGTCTTTCCATACCGGCCCTTTGCTTCATAGACACAGTTTATGATCTGCCTGGCCGCCTGCGTCATATCCAGCGTTTCAAATTCCCGCAGGCAGTTGCCGCAATCCCCGCAGGGCTTTCCCGGGTTTTCTCCAAAATATTTTAAGATATAATTACGCAGGCATTCCGTTGTATAGCAGTAGCGTTCCATGACCAAAAGCCGGCTCAGATCCCGCTCCTTCACCGTTTCCCGGTCTGCATAATCGAGATCCGACAGGTCTTTATGGTCTAACAGAAAGCGGTTGATCGCGATATCCTGCGGCGAGAACAGCAGGATACACTTGGAATACAGTCCATCCCTTCCCGCTCTGCCAGCCTCCTGGTAATAATTCTCCATGCTCTGCGGCATATTGTAATGAATGACAAACCGGACGTTCGACTTATCGATTCCCATACCGAACGCGTTGGTCGCAACCACGATACTGGTATAATCGAATACAAAATCATCCTGCATCTGCTTTCGCTGGGCCGCACCCATTCCGGCATGATATTTCGCAACCGAGATGCCTCTGCCCTTTAGCAGTTCATACAGATTGTCTACATTTTTTCTCGTTGCGCAGTAAATGATCCCGCTGTCACCCGGATGTTTTCCAATATAATCTACAATATACTGGTCTTTATTTTTTGGCTTGTCCACCTGGAAAAATAAATTTTCCCGGTCAAATCCAGTTATCAGCGTATAGGGATTGATCAGTCCAAGGGTGCATACGATATCCTCCCGCACACGCTCTGTCGCAGTCGCCGTAAATGCACTCATAACAGGCCGTTTGCCAGAAGGTTTACAAATTCCACGATTTTCATGTAGCTTGGCCTGAAATCCTGTCCCCACTGCGAAATACAATGGGCCTCATCGACCGTTACCATGGAAATCTGGACTTCTCTTGCAAGGTTTAAAAATCCATCGGTGAGCAAACGCTCCGGCGCGACGTAAATGATCTTATACCGGCCCTGTCTTGCCTTATCCACGGTCTCAAAAAAGGCTTTCTCCGACAGTGCACTGTTGATGTATGCCGCAGAAACGCCAGCCTGGTTCAATGCCTTCACCTGATCCTGCATCAGCGAGATCAGTGGTGAAACAACGAGCGTAATGCCAGGAAGCAGGACAGCCGGGATCTGGTAGCAGACGGACTTTCCGGCCCCGGTCGGCATGACAGCAAATGCATCCCTTCCAGATAAGATACTGTCGATGACTGACTTCTGCCCAGGCCGGAAGGAATCGTATCCGAACAGAACTTTCAAGGCCTCCTCCGGCGTATGGTATTGCGTTTCCTGCTGCGAGGAATCTTCATAAAAATTTGCCGGATCATAATCCTGCATTGTTTCCGGACCAGCCCCGGCATACTGGTCTTCGTATTGGTTTTCATACTGGTCTTCGTATTGGCCTTCATAGTCCCCGGCCATTTCAAACAGGCTTTCCCAGGATGGATCGTCCGGGTACCCATCCTTTGTATTCGGATTGTTGCTCATGATAACTCCCACTTTTTTTCTGAATCATTATGTACTGTACAACATTGTGAACTACATTGGCAATTGAATTACCGAGCATCTGATTACGAAGCATAGCTCCGTAGTTTCAGGGGTGCGTCCATGACACCCTTACTGCTACCCAGGTGGGTTACACAGCTACTTTTATTGTTTTTGTACTGCTCAGCCCGGTTACGGGCATATCAATTTCTT
>NZ_QUMD01000016.1 GCF_003481985.1 Clostridium sp. OF09-36 | reverse complement strand
TACTATTGCTTATATTAAAGTGAATGTTACTATGAGGAGCCGTATGCGGGAAAGCCGCACGTACGGATCTGTGAGGGGCTAAGATTGAGAGGTCTTAGTCTACTCGACTGCCGAGATAACCGAGGAATACAAAGTTGTCATATACACATGATTTAGAATTCATTCTTATTATTTGATTAAATAAGAATGAATTCTAAAATTCGTAATTTTGGGATTAACAAGTAGTGTGCAAAGTGTTATTCTTGTTTCTGCTGATGAGTTGCCGTGGTTGGTACGATTTCGGTACGATGAGAAGATGAAGTGTTGGAATCCTCCTTATAATCAGTTTATTATGAGTGGGTTAGGGATTCGATTCCCATCACCCGATCTATTTTTTTACCCAAACTAAATTGCTGGTTCTCTAATTTTATGTTCGGAAATTTCTTGTAAAATCAAAGGTTTCCGGGCTTTTTTTGTGCCCAAAGGACTTGTGGTTTCATGTTCAGGCTATGATCTGGGAAACTGGAACTAATTGAGATTTTGCAAGAGCGGCGTTATAATGGAACTATGAAAACAGACGATTCAGAGGATAGAAAAGAAGTATGGCTGGATGGAGTTGGGTATTATTGACTAGAACGGAGGAATATCACATGAATGAAAATCTCGTAAAAAGAAATGAATGTCTGGCGCGGACTGTGATCAAAGGGCTGGAGTCACGAAACATGAGCGGTTATTATGCGGCGGACAAGGAAGAAGCACTGAAACAGGCATTACAGCTGATTCCGGAAGGAAGCAGCATTGCTATGGGCGGCTGTATGAGTGCGCATGAGATCGGATTGATCAAGGCACTGGAAGAAGGAAACTACAATTATATGGACCGTGATAAAATGGAGCGCAGAGCGGCATTAATGGCAGCATACGACGCAGATGTATTTTTAAGCAGCGCAAATGCGATCACGGATGATGGAATTATGGTAAACATTGATGGAAATTCCAACCGGGTATCCTGCATTGCACAGGGACCGAGAAAGGTTATTTTTATTGTAGGGATCAATAAGGTATGTTCCGATCTTGATGCTGCAATGAAGCGTGCCAGAAATGTGGCTGCACCTGCGAACGCACAGCGGTTTGATTACAAGATTCCTTGCAAAGAAAAGGGAAAATGCTTTGACTGCAAGTCACCGGATACCATCTGCTGTCAGTTTTTGATCACAAGATATTCCAGACATACAGGAAGAATCCATGTGATCCTTGTGAATGATAATCTTGGATTTTAGGAGGAAATGGCAGATATGATCCGGGAACGGTTGTTTGCATTACAGGATGAAAAATACGGTGATTTTCAAAGTAAATTGATTCCTGGACTGCCAAGGGAGCAGGTTATCGGCATCCGGATGCCAGCTATGAAAAAGCTGGCGAAGGAACTGGTAAACGGGGAAGAGACCAATGATTTTTTAAAACAGCTTCCGCATACTTATTATGATGAAAACGTTCTCCATGCACTTCTGATCGCTTCAATCAAGGATTATGATGCCTGCATGGAAGCGCTGGAGACATTTTTGCCGTACATCGATAATTGGGCTGTATGTGACTGTCTTTCCCCGAAAGTATTTCAAAAGCATAAGACAGAGCTTTTAGAGAAAATAAAGCTCTGGATTCCATCAGAGCATCCATATATTTGCCGGTTTGGGATGGGAATGCTGATGCGCTGGTTTCTGGATGATGATTTTTGCCCAGAGTATCTGGAATTACCGGCGGCTGTCCGTTCGGAGGAATACTATGTGAACATGATGACAGCATGGTTTTTTGCAACAGCGCTGGCGAAACAGTGGGATGCGGCGATCCCGTACCTGGAACAGAAGCGTCTGGATCCATGGACCCATAATAAGACAATTCAGAAAGCACGGGAGAGTTACCGGATCACGCCGGGGCAGAAAGAATACCTGAAAACGCTGAAGCTTTAACATAGCTCGTTCCTTTGATGTTTACTGCGCAATCTTGTTATTACACCAGGCAGCCCATCAGCTTTTCAAAATCTTCCTTACACATAGGGCGGTAGTATAAAAAGCCCTGGATCTCATCGCAGCCTTCCTGCTTCAGGAAGTCTGCGATTTCTTTTGTTTCCACGCCTTCGCAGACGATGGTTTTCTTCATACGCTTGAGCATGTGGAAAATCTCCTGCAGGACGATATGGGCATTTTCGGACAGGGTGTCCCCGAGAAACATCCGGTCAATTTTTACTTCGTCAAACAGCAGATCCTTTAATGTGTTTAAGGAGGAATAGCCGGAGCCGAAATCATCCATGGAAATCTGGATGTTACGGTTCTGGAGACTGCGGATCACCTGGTTGACAGCCAGTGGGTTATTGACGTAGGTGGACTCTGTGATCTCAAAGGTAAGAAGAGAAGGATCAATCTTGTAGGTATCAATGAGATCCTGAATCTTCTGAACAAAAGTATGCGGCTGCTCAAAATGGACTGGAGACACATTTAAGGAGACACGGAATTTTGCAGGAAGCAGACTTGCGTATTTGCGGAGCCACTGGAAGGTCTGCTCGTAGACGTAATAATCCAGATCGACCACAAACCCATTTTGTTCAAACAGAGGAATATAGATGTCTGGGGACCAGAGCAGCTTTCCGTTCCGTATCCAGCGGACCAAAACTTCTGCGCTGGACACAGTCTGGGTGATCGTGTTGACCTTAGGCTGGAAATATATTTCAAATTCATGGTTTTCCAGGGTGCTGTGGAAGGAATGCAGGATCTCCGCCTGCATTTTTTCTTTCCGGTCGATCTCGTCGGAGTAAAGGCAGGTGTGGCTGATGAGTTTTTTGGCGATCCGCCTTGCCACGTTGGCACAGGAAATCATGGTTTCCGGCTTGGTTTCTTCTTCCGGGATCAGGTAGATGCCGGAGTTGGTCCGGAAGAAGCTGATGTGATAGGTATCGCGGATCCGGCTGCAGATCTTCTGGTCAAGACTCTGGATCTGTTCCCGGAGTGCATCCCCGGTCTGCCTGCTTACATCAGCAATACTGATAAAAACATCGGAGAAAAAGCGGGCAGTGAACAGGGAAAGCGAGGAAGCAGTAAGTTCCTCGTAGACGACATTTAAGATTTCATTTCCAAGCGGGTAGCCATATTTGTCATTGATAAAATGAAAGTTTTCAATGTCTGTAGAAATCAGTGCGATCGGAAGCTTTCCGGTTACTGGATGCTGGCAGGGATTTTCGGAACTGAAAAGTTTCCCGGCGTTCTGGGACTGGAATAGCCGGATCTTCTCTGCAAGAAATTCGGAGGATACGGTTGGGATCACCTGGCTGTTTTTGGTCTGGCTCTGGGATTCACTGTGATTTCTGGAATTCTTTTTATAAACATTGTTGAGCAGGCGGGCCAGAAGCTCTCTCTGGATCAGGGCCAGAACAATACAGAGAACCAGAAAGGCCAGTGTCATGCACAGTGACTGGTACATAGCTTTGTAAGAGAGGTCTGGATCGACTAAAAGCTTGGTAAGGTAAAGATTCAGGATGAGAATCAGCATGAGCACGACCAGGATGATCTCGTAAAGATGCAATATGCTCTTGTTTCGTTTCATAGTAGGTCTCCTTTGTAAAAACGTTGCGATGCGCAAATAACGGTCCGGCATCGGATAGGCTGTGTCTTGGAAGGAGCGCAGCAAAAAGCTATGCAGATCATTCCGCCTGCACAATGATCATTTTTGCAAAATCGGCACTGATGCCGATCTTACTTTCCTTGATCATGCCGATATAATAGCCGAAAAAGGCAGACAGAATGCGGATAGCGGCATTTTCCACAAATCCAAGCGTTTCCAGATAATGGCGCTGCTCCTCATCTCCGCATATTTTTTGAACCGTATATTGCTGATTGATCTCAGCTAGATTCAGTGGCATAAATTCCTCCTCTGGAACATTTTAACAGAAAGTTAGTTGCAGCTAACATCATAGCATAAATCAGAATGCTGTCAATCATTTTTATAGGAAAACACTCCTTCGTTTCTGAATAAAAACAGCGAATTTGAAGATACTGAGAAAACATGATCAATAAGGATGATTTACAGAAAAAGTGCCGTGTGGTAGACTGTGGTTGGTTAGCGATAACTAACTTAATAAGGCACAGGCAGGAGGACATGACTATGATGTATCTGGAAATTGAAAAAGTAATTGGAAGAGAGATTATCGATTCCCGCGGAAACCCAACCGTAGAAGCAGAGGTGTATTTAACCGATGGCACCGTCGGCAGAGGTGCAGCACCGAGCGGCGCATCTACCGGTGAGTTTGAGGCACTGGAATTACGGGATCAGGATAAGAGCCGCTTTGGTGGAAAAGGTGTTTCCAAAGCAGTGGAGAACATCAATACCGTCATTTCTGATGTTCTGTGCGGCATGGATCCGTCTAATGTTTATGCGATTGACCAGGCAATGATCCAGGCCGATGGCACAAAAGATAAATCCAGGCTGGGTGCAAATGCAATCCTGGCAGTTTCTATCGCAAGCGCAAGAGCAGCAGCAAACGCTATGGAAATGCCGCTGTACCGTTTCCTCGGCGGCGCAAACGGCAACCGTCTGCCGCTTCCGATGATGAACATCTTAAACGGCGGCGCGCATGCAGCCAATACCGTGGATGTGCAGGAGTTTATGGTCATGCCGGCAGGCGCACCGAGCTTCAAGGCAGGTCTCCGCTGGTGTACCGAGGTGTTCCATGCACTGGCAGCCCTGTTAAAATCCAGAGGGCTGGCAACTTCCGTCGGTGATGAAGGCGGCTTCGCACCGGATCTTGGCAGCGATGAGGAAGCAATCCAGGTAATTCTGGAAGCAGTTGAGAAGGCAGGATATAAGCCGGGTACCGATTTTGTTCTGGCCATGGATGCTGCATCCAGTGAGTGGAAGAGCGGTAAGAAGGGCGAGTACCTGCTTCCGAAGAGCGGCAAGAAGTTTACTTCCAAAGAGCTGGTAGAGCACTGGAAGAACCTTTGCGAGAAGTACCCGATCTACTCCATCGAGGACGGCCTGGATGAGGAAGACTGGGAAGGCTGGCAGATGATGACCAAAGAACTCGGTGATAAGGTTCAGCTGGTTGGAGATGACTTATTCGTAACCAACACCGAGCGTCTTGCAAAGGGCATTGAGCTTGGCTGCGGCAACTCCATCCTGATCAAGTTAAACCAGATCGGTACCGTATCCGAGACTCTGGAGGCAATCAAGATGGCACACAAAGCAGGCTATACCGCGATCGCATCCCATCGTTCCGGTGAGACCGAGGATACCACGATCGCAGACCTGGCTGTAGCGCTCAACACCTGCCAGATCAAGACCGGCGCACCGAGCAGAAGTGAGCGTGTGGCAAAATACAACCAGCTGCTCCGCATCGAGGAGGAGCTTGGTGTGGCAGCACAGTTTCCGGGCGTGAAGGCGTTTAATATCAAACGTTAGTCAGTTGATTCGTTTGGAAATATCAAAGTGTTAGTCAGCGTATTGTTTGATGCAGTTTCAACTTTGCACTTGCGATGATCTTATGAGGATTTAATAACCAAAAACTGCCATTTCCTAGTGGAAAGTGGCAGTTTTTTGATGCAAGGCATGTCACAAATGTGGATGTAATGTGCATGTAGATTGTGCTAGTTATTTTCGTTATTGCGGTATTTTGCGTTTTTTTCCTTCAGCTTTGCCAGATATTCGTTGGCTTCCTTTTCGGATTTAAACCGCATTTTCGGACCCTGAGGCTGAGTTTTAAAACGTAGCCGCCTGTATTTTTTCTTCTGACATCGAATGATTCCATCCTTTCTTGTTTGTTTCAATCCACAGTCGGTAATTTCACGGAGACTGACTGTGATTTACGTCACTTGATTGCCTTGCCGTTCGCCATGACTGTGCAAGCATGTTCCTGGCCCTCTTGCACTCGTTACATTTTACCATGACACGTGAAAAATGAAAAGCAATAAAATTGTATTGATTTACTAATGAAATAGCATATAATTATATTAACAGAGATGGCATATGTAAAAATGGAGGTGTATTTATGGCAAGTACAATACAGGTAAGAGTGGATGATGAACTGAAATTGAAATCGGATAATTTGTTTAGAGAATTAGGAACTGATACGACAACAGCAATTCGAATGTTTCTTACTCAGGCAGTGGCGAATAATGGTTTTCCATTTGAAATCAAGAAGAGAACAGCAAATCCATTTCTGGAATTGTCGGAAGATGCAGTGATGAAAAAGCTGGAATCAGCAAGAAAACATGCTGATCACGGAGAGTATCGAGGTGCGGATGAGATGGTTGCAGAGATGAGGGCAAAATATGGCTTATAAAGTTGTTGTAACATCAGATGCAGAAGGAGATTTAGATAATTTCGTGAGATATCTTCTTTTCGAAAAAGAAAATTTCCAGGCAGCACAAAATCTTCTAAACGATTTCGATGCAACGAAAAGAATGTTGGAGCAGGTGGCATCGAGTCTCAAATTGTGTGAGAATCCGAAATTACAAAAATTGGGATATCGAAGAATTAATTTTTTATCACATAGATATTTTATGCTGTATCGAATCAAAAAAGATATGGTTCATATTGATGCAATTTTCCATGAATTGCAGGATTATGAAAATCATATTGTGTAGATAAATTCTGAATTTGGCAGTAAAGATGTATTTGACGCCCTGGCCCTTTCTGTGCTATACTATCTCGGCTGTGGAGAAAGTTAAAAGTTATTTCTGCAGCAAAATGGCAGATATTTTCTGCCGACTGGTTCGGGAACCTCCCAGGATAAAAAACTAGGCAGACAAAAGAACAATCCCGTTGCGGGGTCACGTATGCGTGAACCGTGTGGGATAACCAAAGCACAGTTGTGGAAAACGTTCGCAATCCGTAACGATTTTGTGGATAATTATAACGAATCGCGGATCATGATAGCAATCGTTTCAATCTGCAAAGAACAAGGTGCTGTTTTTGTGTGTTTATCTGAGGTCCTCAGAAAATACGCAAAGACAGTACCTTTTTTGTTGTCCTGCATTCAAAGAAACCTGCTCTGGCAGTTTGCAGAGAATATATGGAACAGGCCCTGTCTTTGCAAAGAAAGAGGGCAAAAAATGGAGAAAGAAAAGAGACGTGTGATCATTGACTGTGATCCCGGGATTGATGACAGCCTGGCTATCATGCTGGCATTATCTATGGAAACATTGCAGGTCGAAGGGATCACCATTGTCTGCGGCAATTCCCCGGTGGAGATGGGAGTAGGCAATGCGAAAAAAGTATTGAAACAGATGGACCGGCTGGATATTCCGGTGTTTCGCGGAGAGGCGGTGCCGCTCAAACGGGAGTATGTAAATGCATTGGATACGCACGGGGAAGATGGTCTCGGTGAGAGTTTCCTTCCAGAAGTAGAAGGGTATGAACAGAGCCAGACGGCGGTAGATTTCTTATGTGAAAAGGTACGTGCCTGTGCGGCAGAGGGCAGCGGCTGTTCTGTGATTGCGCTTGGACCGATGACGAATCTGGCGCGGATGATCGAAACAGACCGGGAAGCGTTTGGAATGATCGATGAGATCGTTTCCATGGGTGGAAGTTTCCGCAGCCACGGAAACTGTTCCCCGGTGGCAGAGTACAATTACTGGGCTGACCCGGATGCGGCAGCGCTGGTCTATGAGACAATGGCGGAACTTGGAAAGAAGATTTTCATGGTGGGACTGGATGTCACAAGAAAGATTGTGCTGACGCCGAACCTGTTGGAATATATGAAGCGCCTGGATGCGGAAACGGGAAATTTTGTGCAGGCGATCACGAAATTTTATTTTGATTTCCACTGGGAGTGGGAGCATTTGATCGGCTGTGTGATCAATGATCCGCTGGCGGTGGCGTATTTTGCGGACCGTTCCATCTGCAGTGGGTTTGATGCCTACACGGCGGTGGAGACAGGCGGGATTTCGATTGGCCAGACGGTTGTGGATTCCATGCATTTTTACCGGAAACCGGCAAATGCACGGGTGTTGACCGAGGTGGATGTGCTGAAATTCTTTCAGCTGTTTTTCTCAAAAATTTTGAAGATACCGGTGGAGAAGCTGGATCTGCTGGAGATGCTTGTGGGCGTGAATGAGCAGGTGCGGAATACGGTATGAGCGCATTGTGATTGAATAGATCGAATAACGAAGGGCAAGACAAAATTTGAGAAAAAGAGAGGATTACACACATGAACCGAACTAGAAACATGACAACCTTACAGCTTTGCATGCTGGCTATGGCGGTGTGCATCAATGTGGCAGGAGGTCAGCTTGCGCTGATGCTTCGCCTGCCGATTTATTTAGACAGTATCGGAACCATTTTAACCGGTCTCTGGATGGGACCGTTCTGCGGCATGCTGCCGAATCTCTTAAGCGGCATCATTCTTGGTATGACAACCGATATTTATTCTTTGTATTTTGCACCGGTCGGTATGATCACCGGACTGATGGCGGGCATCGCCGGAATGGTTATGAAGAGTCTGCTCAGTGAGCGGAATGTCAGAAAACGCCAGATTCTGACCGGAGCTTTTCTGATCACAGTTCCAGGAACGCTGGTAAGTTCTGTGATCAATGCCGTATTGTTTGGCGGTGTGACTTCTTCCGGGTCTTCCATTCTGGTGCAATTGCTTGCCAAAACTCCGCTTGGCATGACCGGAAGTATTTTTGCAGTGCAGATTTTAACGGATTATCTGGACCGGGTGATCGCGCTTGCGTTGGCTGTGGCAGTTCTGCAGGTGCTTCCGCAGGATCTGCGTACACTTTGGAAACGGAATAAAAAGGAAAGAGTGAAAGAGGGAAGTTATGGGAATTCCAACCGAACGATACAGTAAGATAACCAATAAGAACCAGAGAGAAATCTGTCTTTTACAGGGATTTCCCTGCGCCTGGGGAAAGTGTGCATTTTGCGATTATATCGCAGACAACAGCCGGGATGAAGCGTCTATGGTGGAGCTGAATCACCGCGTACTGGATCTGGTAACCGGGGAATTCGGTGTGCTGGAGGTCATTGATTCGGCGAGCTGTTTTGAACTGCCGGAGCAGACGTTAGACCGGATTGCACAGGTAATAAAAGAAAAGAACATCCAGAAGCTGTTTTTTGAAGCGCACTGGATTTACCGGCATAAGCTGGATGAGATGCGAAAGCGGATGCCGGTGCCGATCGTCTTTAAGATCGGCGTGGAGACGTTTGATCACGATTTCCGGGAAAAAGTATTGAACAAGCATGCCGATTTTTCCGGTCCGGAGGAAGTGGCGCGATACTTCGATTCGCCCTGTCTGATGGTAGGAATCAAAGGGCAGACGAAAGAGATGATCGCCCGGGATATCGAGTACTTAAAACGGTATTTCAAGCTGGGCACCGTGAATGTCTACAATAACAATACTACTCCGATCCGACAGGATGAGGAACTAGTGCGATGGTTTATGAAGGAATACCGGTGGCTCCTGGATGATCCGGCTGTGGAGGTGCTGTATGAGATCACGGATTTCGGCGTGGGTTGAGTGCGGTTATTGTTCACAGGCAGAGATTTTGCCAATTGTATAAAATTGACAAAGAAAAAACAAAAACAGGTTGACGTGTTGTAGATAATGTGGTAGAGTTAAGACAACATGATTTGAATATAACAATTTTGGATTGTTACTGGGAAGCAGGCAAAACCAATTTTGAACAGTATTTGATAGTTTGTGATGCAGATATTTGTTCAGAATTGGTTTTTTATTTTAAATAGATCAGGACAATGTGAGAGGGAGTGTTGCTGGACGCGCATGTGTGAACGGCAGAGCGTGTACTGGTCTATGTGGGGTTATGGGTATGACAGTAGAGAAAGTGATCAACAACAATGTGATCAGTGCTTTGGAAAATGGCAGAGAAGTTGTTGTGATGGGACGCGGAATCGGATTTCAGATCCGTGCCGGTATGGAAATTCCAAAAGATCAGATTGAGAAAGTGTTCCGGCTGGAGAATCCGGACGTCATGGATCAGTTCAAAAATCTGGTACAGAAGCTGCCGCCGGAGCGTCTGCAGATTTCTGCCGAAGTGATCCAGTACGCGAAAGGCGTTATGGACAAAAAATTAAATCATAATATTTATCTGACATTGACGGATCATATCAATTTTGCCATTGAGCGCTATCAGAAAAAGATGATGTTTGCCAATCCGCTGCTGGGTGAGATCCGGACATTTTACCGGGAGGAATATGTCATTGGCATGTTCGCCATTGACCTGATCGAGCGCAGACTGGGAATTTCATTTCCGGTTGATGAGGCGGCGTCCATTGCGCTTCATATTGTAAATGCGGAGTATAACACCCGGATGCGGGACACCATCGATATGACGAAAATTATTCACGATGTACTGCAGATGGTAGAGGAATATTTTCAGATAGAAATGGACCCGAACTCAGCAAGCTATGGTCGCATGGTGACCCATCTGCGTTTCCTGGCGCACCGGATCTACAGTGGAGAGTCGCTGGAGGAAGGGACCGGGCTGGAAGAATTCCATGCATGATCCGGCAGATGTATCCGGAAGAATATGCCTGCGGCAGAAAAATCCAGGAATTTATCCTGCAGACCTATGGGCATCGGGTGTCAGCGGAAGAAATCTCGTATTTGTCTGTTCATATTAGAAGGATACGGTTTAGCGGCAGCGAAGATAAAATCTGAAATACAGAATCATGTGATCTCATCAGAAAAAACTGGGATCGTGTTTCAAAAAGAAGGGGGACTTGTTATGTTTCAGGCATTAAAAAAGATGTTTGGAGGAAAGAAAGAACAGGCAGAGGTGTTATCTCCGGCAGCGGGAAAGGTGATTCCGTTAAGCGAAGTAGCGGATCCTGCTTTTGCACAGGGAATCCTGGGAAAAGGCGTTGCACTGATTCCGTCAGAAGGAGCATTCCGTGCACCGGTATCCGGTGAGGTAACGGTGCTGTTTGAAACAGGGCATGCAGTCAGCATCAAAGCAGATAACGGTGCAGAACTGATCGTTCATATTGGTCTGGATACGGTTCAGTTAAAGGGTCAGTATTTCCAGACGCACGTAAAGCAGGGAGACCGGGTACAGGTGGGCGATCTTCTGATCACGGCAGACCTGGAACAGATCCGTACAGCCGGGTATGATGTTGTGACGCCTGTGATCGTCTGCAATACACCGGATTTCCCGGATATGGTATGCAGTACCGGAATGGTGGTAAAAGCAGGAGATCCGGTTATTTCTTTATAAAAAGCAAGAATCAGATGTTCCATGCACGAATGCGGGTAACGAAAGGAAGACTGTTTTAGTATGAAATACGCAACGGTACAGGTGGAAGATCCGGAGGGACTTCATGTACGGAACTGTGCACGCATTATGGCGGCGGCGACCAGGCTTGACGCGGACTTATCGCTTATTTATGGGGAGAAAACGGCGCGTGCAGACCGTATCCTGGAGCTTATGGCATTAGAAGCGCCGTCCGGCAGTGTGATTGAAATTCATGCGGAGGGAAAAGAAGCGAAAACGGCGGTTGATACGATTGCTCAGATTCTGCGCACGTGATACAGTTGTGCAGATTGCTGTCTGCTTTCGCAAGCAAAAGATGATTTGCAACCATTGGGGAGTGGTTCAAATACAAAAAGAAAAAAGCCGAAAGGCGAAAAAGAAAGGGGTTTTACATTATGATGAAGTTTTTCCAGAGACTGGGCAAAGCTTTGATGCTTCCGGTAGCATGTCTTCCGGTATGTGGTATCCTGATGGGAATCGGATACATTCTGGCACCTGCGGCAATGGCAGGTGAAGTTCAGGGGTTTACTGCGGGTGGCCTTGGCTATTCCATCGGTCTGTTCCTCATTAAGGCAGGCGGTGCCTGATCGACAACATGTCCTGGCTGTTTGCCATCGGTGTGGCAGTTGGGATGGCAGATGATGCGGACGGTACAGCTGGTCTGGCAGGTCTTGTTTCCATGTACATGATCACCACGCTCTTAAGCAGCGGTTCCGTGGCTGGTATTACCGGGCATGAGGCAGCGCCGGCGTTTGGCAAGATCGTGAACCAGTTTGTTGGTATCGTATCCGGTCTGATCGGTGCAACCTGCTATAACAAATACAAAAACGTGAAGCTTCCGGATGCACTGGCATTCTTCAGCGGCAAGCGTGCCGTTGCAATCTTCACCGCGCTGTATTCCATCGTTGCAGCGCTGGTTCTGTTCTTTGTATGGCCGCTGGTTTACGGTGCACTGGTTACCATGGGTGAGGCCTTTATTGGCATGGGCGCTCTGGGCGCGGGCATTTATGCATTCTTCAACCGCCTGCTCATTCCGTTCGGTCTGCATCATGCACTGAATTCCGTATTCTGGTTTGATGTAGCCGAAATCAATGATTTAAGTAATTTCTGGGGCAACACCGGTGTTTACGGACAGACTGGTATGTACATGACCGGATTCTTCCCGTTCATGATGTTTGGTCTTCCGGCAGCATGTATCGCGATGTACCAGACTGCAAAGCCGGGCAAAAAGAAAATGGTTTACGGACTGCTTGCATCTGCAGCATTCTGTTCGTTCTTTACCGGCGTTACCGAGCCGATCGAGTTTTCTTTCATGTTTCTGGCTCCTGGCCTTTACGTCGTACATGCGCTGTTAGCAGGTATCACTGCCGGCATTACCGTTGCACTTCCGATCCGTGCAGGCTTCTCATTCTCAGGCGGTGCAGTTGATATGGTGCTCAGCTCCTTCACTCCGCTGGCAGAGAATCCGTGGATGCTGATCCCGGTTGGTCTGGCGGTTGGTGTTCTCTATTATGTTGTGTTCCGCTTTGTAATTACTAGATTTGATTTAAAGACTCCGGGACGTGAGGATGATGAAACAGAGGAAGCGAAAGTAACCCTGTCCAACAACAACTACACGGAAGTCGCAAAGATTGTTCTGGAAGGTGTTGGCGGTCCGGAGAATGTGGCATCCATCGACAACTGCATTACCAGACTCCGCCTGGAAGTCAAAGACTACACAAAGGTAAATGAAAAAGTCATCAAATCTGCCGGTGTGGCAGGTGTGATACGTCCGAGCAAGACCTCTGTTCAGGTCATCATTGGAACCCAGGTACAGTTTGTGGCAGATGAATTCAAGAAACTTTGCAAGTAAGCAGATCCTCCAGGTTTCCGAAAAGATGGCGATCCAGAAACGACTGCTTTCTGAAAAAGATCGCTTTCCGAAGATAGATACGCGAAAGGGCTTTCCTCTTTATGGGGAAGGCTCTTTTTCTTTCCGGAAAATAAAAAATGCAGCGATCTTTCACAGAAAGGTCATATTTGTCTGTTAGAATCAGGTAGAGTGAAAGAAGAGGGCGATCATTATGAAATTGAAACAGAAAGAATTGAAAAAGACCATGAGAGGAATTTTTGCAGGAGCATGTTTGCTGGCAATCGGAAGTGCAGTTGTTTTTGCAGTGGGTACGGAAACCGAGATGAAAGCTTATGCGGCAGAGTGGCAGCAGGCTGAAAACGGGGACTGGACCTACGCAGAGGACGATGGAAGCTATGCGACGGGCTGGCAGAAGATCGGTGGTGTCTGGTATTATCTGGACCCGGAGAGTGGTGTATGGAACAGTCATCCGGCACTGGATCAGACTTCGGTCTGCTATCTGGTAGAGAATGCAGTAAACAAGAAGGGCTGGTTTAACCGGGAAATTTCAGAAGATGAGATCTTACATTATAACGTAGACAGCTCCAGCCAGTATAAATATACGGTGGTGATCCAGAAGGAAGACCGTCCGGATGAGATCGGAAGCACATTAAAAACCTCGAGGTAGATAAGCGGACTGGGACAGCGAAGGATGTCTCTACAAAAATCGTACTGAACTTATATGAATAAGCAACTGAAAACTTACAAAAACTAAGCTTTTCAAAAAAAGAATTAATTTTACTTATGACATTTCCTGTATTATAATGGGATTATCAACAAGGAGTTAAAGCGCTGGATGTCACGGATGCACAACACAAAAACCGAAATTCTGTACCGTGTGCCAGCGTGAAACGAAGAAGGAGGAAATGTATGGGACGTTTGTATGTCAAGATCAAAGACCAGGATAACGTCGTTGTAGCCGTTCAGGATCTGAAGGCTGGAACCGAAGTTATGGAAGGCCTTGTGACCAATCAGGACATCCCGCAGGCTCACAAGATTGCCCTGTGCGATATTCCGGCAGGCGGCGAGATCATCCGTTACGGTGTTGTTCTCGGCTATGCCATCAACGATATCAAGAAAGGTGACTGGATCAACGAGCATATGCTGGATCTCCCGCAGAGCCCGTCTGTAGACGATATGGAGTACGGCACTAACCTGGTTCCGATGGAGGAGCTTCCGATGCCGACCAGAACCACCTGGATGGGTTACCGTAATGCCGAGGGTCCGGCAGGTACGAGAAACCTTCTGGGAATCGTAACCACCGTTCAGTGTGCGGCTGGCGTATTAAAGGTCGCAGTAGAGCGCATCAAGAAAGAGCTGCTTCCGAAGTATCCGAATGTAGATGGTGTTGTAGCAGTTACCCATCCGTATGGCTGTGGTGTTGCGATCAACGCACCGTTAGCTTACATCCCGATCCGTGCGATCACCAATGTCATCCGGCATCCGAACTTTGGCGGTGAGATCATGGTAGTAGGCCTTGGCTGCGAGAAGCTGACCTATGACCGCGTACTTCCGCCGGAGGATATCACCCCGGAGAACGTTCTGACTCTTCAGGACTATGCTGGTCATGACGCTATGATGAACGCAATCCTTGAAATGGCAGAGAAGAAACTGCAGAAGCTGAACAAGAGAACCCGTGAGGAGCTTCCGCTTAGCGATCTGTTAATTGGTATGCAGTGCGGCGGCAGTGATGCATTCTCCGGTATTTCCGCTAACCCGAGTGCCGGTTATGCAGCAGATATGCTGGTTCGCGGTGGCGCAACCGTAATGTTCAGTGAGGTTACCGAGGTTCGTGACGGCGTACATATGCTTGCAGCACGCTGCCCGGATGCCCATACTCGTGACCGTCTGGCAGAAGAGATGAAATGGTACGACAAGTACCTTGCAGAGGGCGGCGTAGGCCGTGACGCAAACCCGACTCCTGGTAACAAGGCAGGCGGACTTGCAAATATCGTAGAGAAAGCAATGGGAAGTATCGCAAAGAGCGGTACCAGCCAGATCGTGGAAGTACTTTCCCCGGCTCAGAAGCCGACCAAGCACGGCCTGATCTATGCAGCAACCCCGGCCAGCGACATCGTTTGCGGACCGAGCCAGGTTGCAAGTGGTATCGGTCTTCAGGTATTTATGACCGGACGCGGAACCCCGTATGGTCTGGATATCAGCCCGGTTATCAAAGTCTGCAGCCGTAACGAGTTAAAGAACCACTGGTTCGACCTGATCGATATCTCTGCAGGTGACGTAGCTACTGGCGAAAAGACCATCGCAGATGTTGGACAGGAAATCTTCGACATGATCCTGGATGTGGCAAGCGGAATCAAGCAGCCATACAGCGACCAGTACGGATTCCACAACGACATGTGCATCTTCAACCCGGCACCGATAACCTGATCCTGCCGTCAAAACAGAATCTGTATCAAATTCAGAGAGAACTGCTCCATCGTGGGCAGTTCTTTTTTTTTCTAATTTATTTAAAAATCAAATAAATCATGGAGATATATTGATAGATACAATTTCTCATTCCGGGAAATTTATGTTACATTTTATTGAGAATAAATGAGAAAACATGGGTAAAAAGGTATGGGGTATCATCTTCCAGAGCAGTTTGCGGGAAAAAAGAGAATTCTGGTCACAGGCTGTCCCATTGGCGGTGTTCTTCAGAAAACCGTAAAGACCATGGAAGAGAGCGATGCAGTTGTGGTCTGCTTTGAAAATTGCAGCGGAATCAAGGCGGCATTTCAGATGGTAGATACGGAAGCGGAAGATATCGTGGAGGCCATCGCTGCCCGGTATTTAGAAATCGGCTGTTCGGTCATGACTCCGAACACAAAACGGATCGGGCTGATCGAACGGCTGATCCGGGAATACCAGATCGACGGGATCGTGGAGATTGATCTGCAGGCCTGCACGCCGTACACGGTGGAAGCTTATACGATCCGGCAGCTTGCAAAGGAAAAGCATGTGCCGTATCTGGCGATTGAAACAGATTATTCCCAGAATGACAGCGGCCAGCTGGCAACGCGTATTGAGGCGTTTCTGGAACTATTATAGTGAGGAGGACTGTGTGCGCATGCATGAACAGTCGTGTTACAAAAGTTGCAGGGTGGAAAAACATGGAGAAGAAAAAGAATGTAATTTTGTCAGGCTGCAGAACGGAAGAAGATAATTTTTCCAGACAGGAACAGAGGAAAATGGCAGACTTGACCCGTCAGGAACTAAAAGATCTGGAAGCGAAAGAAAAAACAGAGCTGGAAAAGGCGTTTGATATCCTGATCCAGTGTCTGCCCAATGTTTGCGGACTGCTTGCAATCCTGGAATATCTGCTGATCCCGGACAACAGCACCAACCGGAATCCGAACACCTATCTTGGATTTCTGGTGCTGCTGATCCTGGTTTACGATATCTGTGGAATCGCTGCAGCATGGAAGCGCAGATCAGGCGATAAAAAAATGTCTGAGCGGTTCCGGTACCGGGCACCGCTCTGGTCGGCTTTATTTCTTTTATTTACCGGATATGATTATCTGACGTTGAAAACCGGGATCCTGACTCAGCCGTTTGTTCCCTGTATCAACTTTATCCTGAATGCTGCGTGGATCGACCGGGCCATGATCCTGGACTGCACGGTGCATACCCTGGGACTTTTGTTCCTGGGATATTTTTCCGGTGTAGCGCTTGGGCTTGTAACTGGAATTGTCTGCGGGTATTCCCGGAAAGCCCGCTACTGGATCGATCCGGTGATTAAATTTTTGGGACCGATCCCAACCTCAACGTGGATCCCGATCATGATGGTCATTGCCTCCTCGTTGTTTGGCGGAGCGGTGTTCATCATCGCGCTGGGATCGTGGTTTGCGGTAACGGTTGCGACCATGAACGGCATAGCCAATGTAGACCGCGATTATTTTGACGCGGCGAGGACGCTTGGGGCAAGCGAGCGCAGGCTGATCTTTGGCGTGGCGATCCCGCATGCCATGCCATCGATCCTTTCGGGCTGTACCCAGGCTATGAGCAGCTCCTGCACCGCGATCATGATCGCTGAAATGCTGGGAGTAAAGTCAGGACTTGGCTGGTATATGAACTGGAGCAAGTCCTGGGCCAGCTACGATAAGATGTTTGCAGCGTTGTTTGTGATCTGCTTCATCTTTACCGTAGTCACCAAGGTATTAGACCGGATCAAACGCCATGTGCTCAGATGGCAGAATGGAGCGGAAAAGAATTATGGATGATCGCAGTAACGTTGTGCTGAAGCTGAATGGAGTATCCAAAAGCTTCGCAAAGGTAGAACAGGATGAAGTAACCCATGCGCTGGATCATGTAGATCTGGAGATGGAAAGCGGGGAGTTTATCAGTCTGGTAGGACCATCCGGGTGCGGAAAATCAACAGTGCTGCGTCTGGTGGCGGGACTGATCCGGCCGACGCTCGGAAGCGTAACCGTGAATGAAAACGAGGTAGACGGACCATCCCCGCAGCGGGGCATGGTGTTTCAGAAGTCGACGCTGTTTCCGTGGCTCACCGTAGAGAAAAACATTGCGTTCCCACTGAAAGCACAGGGGAAATTGAAAGAAAATGAGGATAAGGTGGAACACATGCTGGATGTGATCGGCCTGCGGCATTTCCGCAATGATTACCCGGGACAGCTTTCCGGAGGCATGGCGCAGCGCGTGGCGCTGGTGCGGACGCTCATCAGCCAGCCGCAGATTTTGCTTCTGGATGAACCATTGGGCGCGCTGGATGCGTTTACCCGCATGAACATGCAGGATGAGATTTTGTCTATGTGGCGGGAAAAGAGGCAGCTTGCATTGATGGTAACCCACGATGTGGATGAGGCGATTTACATGGGAACCCGTGTCATTGTCATGGATGCAAACCCGGGACGGATCATCGCGGATATCAGGATCGAAGAAGATTTCCCGCGAAACCGTTCTTCGCAAGGCTTTATCGCGTACCGGAACATGATTTTAAACCGGCTTCATTTTGCCGGTGAGAAATAGATCATTTTTTTATTAAAGGAGAAGATATTATGAAAACAAACAGATCACTTGCATTATTTTTGTCCCTTTCCATGGGACTGTCTCTGACTGCATGCGGAGGGGCAAAGCAGGCTGAGGAGACGAAGGCAACGGAGAAAGAGCAGCTTGCCGGAGATTTGAATAACGATGGACAGATCGAGATGGGCCAGGACGGTGTTGAGGTTGAGGTCAATGTGTCGGATGTTCATATGAATGCGGCAGATGCCTTTGCAGCAGGAAAATGGGAAGCACTGTTTACCCCGGTAGATATGGAAGGCCGTGCGATCGACATGGCAGACTTTGACCTGACTCCGACTGAGGAAGAGAAAAAAGCCATGGAGAGCGAACCGGCATATGGTGAGCCGGTCCTGTATTACATGTCTGACGGATGTACCTCCGGCCCGACCGTGGCAGATGACCTTGGTTACTATGCAGAGGCAGGACTGACCGCAGAAGGCTTCAAAGGCAATTCCTACATTGAGGCACTGGGAATCCGCCAGGCAACCGTAGCAGTCGGCCATATCGCTACCATGATCGTTCCAATCACCAACAATGTGGATCTTACTTTCGTTGGAGGCGCACATATCGGCTGTAAATCTCTCTACGCACTGGCAGACAGCCCGTACAATACAACCGAAGATTTAAAGGGAACCCAGATTTCCGTACCGAACGGAATCGGTGCTTCTGACTACAACATCACTTCGATCCTGCTGGATGCAGATGGCATTGATCCGCTGAGCGATGTGACCCTGACCCAGGTTTCTTCCGATGCCTGCGTGGCAGCTATGGAGCGCGGTGAGATTTCCGCAGCCCTGTTAAGTGATACATTTGCGTATGCCATGATGAAAGAGGGAAAGTTAAAATGCATCCGTTCCCTGCAGGATGAGGATTTCGCAGGAGATGCCTGCTGTGTGATTGCTATGAACCGCACGTTTGTACAGGAGAATCCGATCATCGCAAAGAAGATCACCCAGGCAATCCAGAAAGCACATTCCTGGATGCGTGAAAATCCGGACGAGGCAACCAAACTGCTTCTTGACCGCGGCTGGAACGGCGGCGATTTTGACATGAACGTCATGATCAACAATGCCCTGCAGTTTGGTCTTTCCGATGAGTGCACTGGTGCATCTTTGAAGAAAATCATTGAGAAGTATGTCCGTCTTGGCCTGATCACTTCCACCGATGATGTGGAGGAAATCTACGGACTGGCATGGACCCCGGTTCTGTAGGTTTATCCGGGAAAACAAGAAGGATTGAAACAGGATAGGAATTTGCATATGACATATTTTACAGGCATCGATATCGGTTCTACTTCTGCCAAAACGATCGTCATGGATGACAAACAGAATATCTGCTTACGCATGCTCCAGCCTACAGGCTGGAGCTGCGTCGATACGGCCGGTGAAATCTTACGGAAGCTGGAAGCGGAAGGCATAAAACGGGAAAGCATGAAGATCGTAGCCACCGGCTACGGGAGAGCCGCGGGAGAACATTGCCTACGCCGTGGTGGATTCCATCGTAAACAAGGTAGCAGCACAGGCCGGAAAGCTTTCAATCGGAACGGGCACAGTCTGTCTGACAGGAGGACTGTGCGGAATTACGTTAACGATATTGTTTATTTTTAGCTGCACATATGACATGCCGCGCATGCGGACGGTGCCGTCGCGCATCCGCCCATGGCGGTTTCGCGCAGTTCTGCCGGAAGGCGTTTGCCTACGGTGTACATGGTTTCTAACATTTCATCGAACGGGATGAGCTGGGAGAGTCCGGCCAGGGACATCTCGGCTGCGATCAGGCGTTTGCCACACCGGCTGCGTTGCGGTTCTGGCACGGGTATTCGACCAGACCGCCGACCGGGTCACAGACAAGTCCCAGCATATTCATCAGAACGATGGTGGCAGCATCGAGGCACTGCTTCGGACTACCGCCGAACAGCTCTACGGCAGCGGAAGCAGCATGGCGGATGCAATGCCGACCTCGGCCTGACAGCCGCCGACTGCTCCGGCTACGGTTGCGTTACGCATCGCCAGATAACCGATCGCACCGGCATTGAACAGTGCTTTGACCAGGTCTTCATCGGAAAAGTGATGACATTCCTGAAGTGATAACAGCATGCCCGGAACTACTCCGGCAGAACCTGCGGTTGGGGCAGCTACGATCAGACCCATGGAAGCATTGGTTTCCAGAACAGCTACCGCGCAGGTGATGGCTTTTTCCAGCACTTCACCCAGGATGTTGCGGCTTGCAGCCTGGTGTGCGGCAAGCTTTCCTGCTTCGCCGCCGATAAGGCCGCCCATGGAGCGCACCGGTGTCTTGATCGGGGTGCGGGCAGATTCTTTCATGATTTCCAGGGCGCGGGCCATACGGCTAAGCGCCTCTTCTTCTGGCATCTCGCCTTCGGTTATTTCCCGGTTCAGCATGATCCTGGAAATCGGAAGGTTCTGTTTCTGACATAATTCTAAAAGTTCTTTTGCGTTTTTAAAATCCATGATCTTGTCACTCTCCCTTCCTTAAATCTGTACGATCATCACATCGTGTACGTTTGCATTTTCTTTTAAGCTTTCTGCTACATCTTCCGGAAGTGTTCCGTCGGATTCTACGATGGTGTAGGCAGTGTGCCCCTTTGCTTCACGGAACAGGCGCATGAAAGCAATGTTGACACCGCGGTCGCTTAAGACTTTGGTGATGTGGGCAACTACTCCTGGTTTATCCTGCTGGACAACAATGACAGCGCTGTATTCGCCGGTAAAGTCTATCGAAACACCGTTGATGCGGACAATGCGCACCTTGCCACCGCCAAGAGACTCTCCGCGGATCGTCATGGTCTGTCCGTTTTTGTTTGTCATGGAGATGTCCACAGTGTTCGGATGGATCTCGGTTTCCGTCTCATTCGGGGTGAAGGTGTAGGACAGACCACTTTCCTGCGCAATCTCAAACGAATTGCGGATGCGCATATCGTCGGTGGAAAAGCCCATGATGCCGCCGAGGAGCGCACGGTCGGTTCCATGTCCGTGATAGGTCTTGGCGAAGGAGCCGTACAGGGTGAAATCAGCCCGGATGACGTTTCCACCGATCATTTTCTGGGCGAGGAAACCGATGCGGGCAGCGCCTGCCGTGTGAGAACTGGAGGGACCGATCATGTTCGGTCCAAGTACATCGAAAACACTGATAAATGACATGTTAAGCCTCCTGAGTTTCTTTTATGATAAATTTGCGATAAATTGTATCTACAATTACGCCGATGGCATTGTCACCGGAAACATTGCAGGCAGTTCCGAAGGAATCCTGTGTGATGTAAAGCGCAACCATGATCGCGCAGATCGGGCCGTTCGGGTCTCCGGCTGTGGTGCCGAATACCATGTAGAGGAACGGCAGTGCGGTCATGATGGAGCCGCCCGGTGCACCTGGGGAAGCAACCATGGCAACGCCCAGGGTCATGATGAACGGAACAACGGTAGCAAGGCTGATCGGCAGCTGGTTCATCAGGCAGACTGCGGTAGCGCAGGCTGTGATGGTGATCATGGAACCGGCCATATGGATGTTTGCGCAAAGCGGAACGACAAAGTTACGGATCTGCTCGCAGACGCCATCGTTGGCTGCGCACTGTAAGTTAACCGGAATGGTCGCTGCGGAAGACTGGGTTCCCAGTGCAGTTGCATAACCCGGAAACTGGTTTTTAATCAGGGTCAGCGGGTTCTTCTTGCTGATGGTTCCTGCAATGATAAACTGGATGGTAATGCAGATCAAATGCATGGCAATGACAACCAGGAATACCTTCCAGAGGATGCCGAGGATTGCAAAGGTTTTTCCGGAAATGGTCATATCCGTGAAGGTACCGCAGATGTAGAGCGGCAGCAGCGGGATGATGACATTGTGAAGGACTTTATCAATAATAGAAGAAAAATCCTTGATTGCATTGTAAAGGGTATCTCCGATCTCCTTGCCGCGCATGGAAGACAGGCAGAGTCCTAAAACAAAGGCAAGCACAACTGCGGACAGAGTGTCCATGACTGGCTGGATGGTGATGATAAAGTACGGAGACAGGGATACTTCTGCGGTAGCAGCGATCTGGTCTAATGCATCTGCGCTCATAAAGCTCGGGAACAGGTTTTCTGCAACCAGGAAGGATGCGGAGCCTGCGATCAGGGTAGAGCTGTATGCAAGGGCAACGGTGATCAGAAGCAGTTTTCCGGCGCCCTGTGACAGGTCTGCGATACCCATGGTTACATAAGCCAGGATCATGAGCGGGATGATAAATTTTAAGAAGTTACTGAAAAAGCCAGACAGTGTTACGACCAGGCGGCAGAAGCCCTCCGGCAGAAACTGTCCGAATAAGATACCGATGATGATTGCCAGGATCAGCTTCGGTACCAGCCCCATTTTAAATTTCTTTTTTTCCATTTGTAAATTCCCTCCAAAAACAAAAATGTGAATCGTTTGGAAATCTGCTGTTTGTGGCTGTCTGCGTGCTGGGCAGACAACTGCGCTTGGTGCAGATTTCAGAAAAATGGCGATTGACGTCTTCGCAGGGGCATTATATCATGGTAATATGAATGAATCAAATTCATAGTTTTCATAATGGTATTGAAAATTTTTCAATCATAGATTGTGAAAGAAGATATAAAATAATGTGCTTTTCGCAACGATTATACTGCAAAAATGTAGAGAGTTCGTGAAATTTTTGATAAAACAAAAGAAAAGAGGTGTGAAGTATGGAATTGCGCCAGTTTCAGACCTTTGTGCAGGCGGCGCAGCTGCAGAGCTTTTCCAGGGCGGCGCAGCAGCTTGGCTATTCCCAGTCGGCAGTGACGGTCCAGATCCGCCTGCTGGAGAAGGAGCTGGGGACCAGGCTCTTTGACCGGATGGGAAAGCAGGTGATCCTGACTGCACAGGGAAGAAAATTTCTGGAGCATGCGAACCGGGTTTTGTACGAGGTGAGCCGTACCCGGCTTTCCATGCATGAAGATGAAGAATTAAAGAATCCACTGCATATCGGGACGATCGAGTCCATCTGCACGGCTAAATTTCCGGCAATCGTCAGTCAATTCCGGAAACTGCATCCGCAGGTGCGATTCCAGATCACCGTTGGGACTCCGGAGGAACTGATCCGCATGATGGAGCAGGATCTTCTGGATATAATCTACATTCTGGACGCACCCAGATGGAATGAAAACTGGGTGAAGGCCATGGAGCAGGCAGAGCCGGTTGTGTTTGTGGCATCGCCGGGATTTTTAGAGAGTCATGGACTTTTGGGAAGAAAAAATCTGGATGATGTTTTGCAGGAACCGTTTTTCCTGACCGAGAAAAATGCCAACTACCGCCAGGCGCTGGACATGCACTTAGCGGGCTGCCACCGCGCACTGTCCCCGGTTTTAGAGATCAGTGACACGGCATTTATCATTCAGATGCTGGAACAGGGACACGGGCTTTCGTTTCTTCCGCTGTTTGCCGTGCAGCAGCAGATCCGGGACGGAAAGCTGGCCGTGATTGAGGTAGAGCAGGTAGAAATTTCCATGTACCGGCAGATCTTTTATCACAAAAATAAATTTAAAACCCGGGAAATGGAGGCGTTTATTGCGTTTGCATCGGAAGAACTGTGATAAATTTTGCCCACGGTTTCGATAGAGTATGATATAATGCCTAAGAAAACGCGCGGAAGTGAGGTGAGTAAAATCATGAATTTTCTAAAAAAGCAGTCCCCGGTGCGGATCATCTCCATGGGCTTTGCCTGGTGATCTTGATCGGCTCTATCCTGTTAAGTCTGCCCTGCAGCATTCAGGATGGGGTTACGGTGCGTTACATTGACGCACTTTATATGTCAACAAGTGCGGTTTGTGTGACCGGACTTCTGACCGTGGATGCGGGAGATACATTTACGCCGTTGGGACAGTTCTTTCTTGGACTTTTGATCCAGATCGGCGGACTGGGGGTTACCGCTGTGGGAACCGGTGTGATCCTGGCGATGGGAAAGAAAATCAATTTAAAGGCCAGAAACCTGATCCGGGAGGCTTCGAACCTGGATTCCGGAAAAGGGGTGGTCCGGTTTGTGCGGATGGTGCTGTTTACGACAGTGACCTTTGAGCTGATTGGGGCGGCTCTAAGCTTTCTGGTGTTTTCCAGAAGCTATTCCCCGCTTCATGCAGCAGGGATCAGCCTGTTTCATTCGGTGGCGGCGTTTAACAACTCCGGCTTTGACATTCTGGGAAACATGCAGAACCTGATCCCATATCAGGATGACGTATTTTTAAACCTGGTGACCTGTGCGCTGATCATATTTGGCGGAATCGGCTTTTTGGTGATCCGCGAGGTGATCGACAAGCGGTTCCGGTGGAAAAAGTTTTCCATGCATACCAAGGTGGTCTTAAGCATGAGTCTGGTCCTGACTGTGGCAGGAACCGTGCTTTTGAAGCTGACCGAGGACATTACCTGGATGGGGGCCTTCTTTACCAGTGTCTCCGCAAGAACGGCCGGTTTTTCAACGTTCCCGCTTGGGTCATTTTCGAATGCCGGACTGCTGACGGTGATCGTGCTGATGGTGATCGGTGCTTCTCCGGGATCCACGGGAGGCGGAATCAAGACGACGACGGCGTTTGTGCTGTTTCAGGGCATTAAGTCCTCGGCAACCAACACATCGGAGAAGGCATTCCGCTATGCGGTACCGGCCGATGCGTTCCGCAAGGCAGCAGTGATTACGCTGCTGGCACTTGGCATTGTGCTGACCGGAACGTATATCCTGGTAATTTTGGAGCCGGGAGTCCCGTTTATGGATGCGCTGTTTGAGATCAGCAGTGCGTTTGGAACGGCAGGACTTTCTACCGGAATCTCGCCGGGACTTTGTGACGCGGCAAAAATCTTAACGATCCTGATTATGTTTATCGGAAGGCTGGGACCGCTGACAATCGCATCGTTATGGTATTTTACGAAGGGCGAGCGGGTCAGCTATCCGGAAGGAAATATCGCGATCGGATGACCAGAGCGGAATTTGGCGATGTTGGGCAAACGGGTTATTGATTCTGCTGTCCTGATGTTGTGGAATGGAAATATGGAAGGACAGGTGGCACGAAACGGTGCGCCTGTCAGAAGAAAGGGTGCAAGAAGCTATGTTTAAAAAGAAGAGTAATGGGAAAAACACCTATGGCATCATTGGTCTTGGCCGGTTTGGACATGCGCTGGCGCTGGAGCTGGCAGCAGCCGGGGCAGACCTGGTCGTGCTGGACCGCGAAGAAGAAAAGGTGCGGGAGCTGCGGGAGTATACAGAGAATGCGTATGTCGTTCACGCGCTGGATAAGAAAACACTTTCGGAAACCGGAATCCAGAACTGTGACGTTGCGGTAGTCTGCATCGGTGAGCAGCTGGATATTTCCATTCTGACTACGCTGAATCTGGTCAGTCTTGGCGTGCCGACCGTCATTTCCAAGGCAGCCAGTGCGGAGCACGGTGAGATCCTGGAGAAGATCGGAGCCCAGGTGGTGTATCCAGAGCGCGATATGGCAGTGCGTCTGGCGCACCGGCTGGAGGCAGTCCGCATGCTGGACTTCATCCAGTTAAGTGAAAAATTAAACATCTCCAAGATGATCATGCCGGAGCGGATCGTAGGAAAAACCGTTCTGGAGGCGAATCTGCGCGGACGCTTTGGGGTCAACATTATTGCGGTGGAAAGCGAAGGCAGGCTGATCGAGACCATCACGCCGGATTATGCATTCAAGAAGGGCGATATCGCATACATTTCCGGAAGCAAGGACGGATTAAATAAGCTGAGCGACTGGAACGGGAAGGCGTAGTAGGAGGATAAGAACATGGGAAATAAATACAATTTCGATGAAGTGGTTGACCGGACCGGGAGCAGCTGCTTAAAATATGATTTTGGCATGCAGAGAAAAGGGCGCACAGACCTTCTCCCGCTCTGGGTCGCAGATATGGATTTTAAGCTTCCAGAGGAGATTCTGGCAGATTTTCATGCGCGGATCGGTCACGGGATTTTTGGTTATACCGATCCGGATCAGGAATATTATGATGCACTGGATCACTGGTTTTTTACCCGTCATGGATATCATGTAGACCCGGCAATGGTTACCGTGGGCTGCGGCGTGGTGTATGGACTTGCAACGGGCGTCAAGGCATTTACCAAAGAGGGCGATGCGATTCTGATCCAGCAGCCGGTGTACTACCCGTTCCGCGAGGTGATCGTGGACAATGGCAGAATTTTTGTGAACAACCGGCTTCATTATGAAAATGGAAGATACACCATTGACTTTGAAGATTTTGAGCGGCAGATCGTGGAGCATGGAGCAAAGGTATTTCTCCTGTGCAACCCGCATAACCCGGTAGGAAGAGTGTGGAGCCGGGAAGAACTGGAGCGCATGGGCGATATCTGTCTGCGCCACCATGTCATCATGATGGACGATGAGATCCACTGTGATTTTGTTTATCCGGGACATCATTTTACCAGTTTTATGACGCTGGATGAGAAGTATCAGGACAATCTGGTGCTTTACACCTCACCAAGCAAAACCTTCAACGTGGCAGGATTCCAGCCAGCTAACATCATCATCAAAAACCCGGAGCTTCGCGCCGCTTACCGGAAGGCCAATGCGGCAGCCGGTTACAGTCAGGGCAATATCATGGGCCAGGTTGCCGTAAAATCTGTGTATACAAAGGGCGCACAGTGGGTCGATGAGCTGCTTGCGTACATTACCGGAAACATGGAATATATGCGGGATTTTGTGAAGACAAACTTTCCGAAAGCACACTTTGTAGAGCCAGAGGGCACCTATCTGACCTGGGTGGACTTTTCCGGGTATGGATTTACCGACGAGGAGCTGGAGCATCTGATGGTAGACGAAGCGAAGCTCTGGCTGGACTGCGGCAAGGTCTTCGGACCAGCTACTGCGCAGTTTGAGCGCTTTAACCTGGCATGTCCGCGTGCCACGATCGTGAAGGCCATGGAGCAGCTGAAAGCCGCTATGGATGCGCATGTGAAGTGGTAATAAAAGAAACAGAAAGAGAGACTAGTTATGGAACAGAAGAAAAAGAATCTTGGCGCGGCGGCGTTTCTTCCGCTTGTGCTGTTTTTAGCCACTTACATTGGATGTGGAATTACGTTTTCCATTTTAGGATGGGAGAGTCCCGTTTCCCTTAGTTAAAGATATTGTTGGGTATCTCAAGATGTGTCATTCGATTTTGCCGATAAAGCGGTAGAAGATTTCCACTTCCTGTTCCCGGCTTCCGTCCTCACTTTTGACCGCTTCATGGACAAGGATTTTTTCAATCAGCGTATTCAGAAGTTCAGCCGTCAATTCTGTGGGATTGACATACTGTTTCATCAGACCTATCCACTTTTCAGCGTCAACCGCTGTCTGGGCGGCGACCTCCATCGCTTCGTGAAGCCGTTCAATTTTTGCGTCCAATTCTCGCTGTTCGCCCTGATACTTTTCGGACAGCATATTGAAATTGTATTCTGTAATGCGTCCGGCAGACCAGTCCTCATACATTTTTGCAAACAGGGTGTCTACTTCTGCTTTGCGCTTTTCCGCCTTTTTCAGTTCGGCTGTCTGCCGCTTCCTTGCAGTATTGCGTTCCTTGTCGCTGGCGTTAAGTAGCCGTTTCAGAAGTTTGTCCCCATCCTGCTGTGCCAGCACAGACCAGTATTGCAGACGGGAAAGGACATAGGCGTAAAGCACATCATAGCGGATATAGTGCATGGAACACTGGTGCAATCCTTGCCCGTACTTGCTACAATGGTAGTGGGCATAGGGATTTTTGTTCTGGCTGTTCATACCATAGGCCAGCGACCAGCCGCAGTCCGCACATTTTACCAGCCCGGAAAATATCTGTGTTGTGCCGTTCTTCTGCCGTCTGCGCCTGTTGCAAATCTGCTCCTGTACTTGACGGAACACATCTTCGGAAATAATCGCTTCGTGGGTGTTCTCCACACGATACCATTCCTCTTTTGGCTTGCGTACTTTCTTCTTGTTTTTGAATGAAATATTGGTCTGCTTATTGTGGACGCTGTGTCCGATATAGGTTTCCTCTTTCAGAATACTTTTCACCTGCGCTATCGTCCACGCATAGGCTTTTTCCTCCGGCGCTCCGGCATAGATATTTGCGAAAGTGCCGTATCTCTGGAAATTCAGCCAGCCGGGAGTAGGTACTTTTTCTTCGACCAAAATCCGTGTAATGCTGGCGGCTCCCCGGCCATGAACGGCAAGGTCAAAAATCTTTTCGATAATCCACCTTGTTTCCGGGTCAATCAGAAGATGGCCTTTCTTATCTGGGTCTTTGACATAGCCAAGCGGAGCATAGGCTCCATAGTGTGCGCCATTTGCGAACCGTGTCCGCATGGCCGCCTTTACCTTTTTGCTGGTCTGGCGGGCGTGCATTTCATTCAGAATGTTGAGGAATGGGGCAAGCTCATTCTCTCCGTTGATGGTGTCCACATTGTCATTGACAGCGATATAGCGGACGCCTTTGCTGGGAAAGTAGATTTCCGTGTACTGGCCGGTCAGAATGTAGTTTCTGCCTAAGCGGGATAAATCCTTCGTAACAACGCAGTTGATTTTCCCGTCCTCAATGTCATCAATCATTCTCTGAAAATCCGGCCTGTCAAAGTTCGTTCCAGACCATCCATCGTCGATATATTCATCTATGACATTCAGGCCATGCTCGGCGGCATATTGCCGGAGCATCATGCGTTGTGTCTGAATACTCCCGCTTTCTCCTTGCAGTTCATCGTCCCGGCTCAATCTCATATAAAGCGCCGTGTTGTAAATCGTAGTATTGTAAGGTTGTTTCACCGTTAAAAATCCTCCTTCTAAAGAAACAACCCACGCTTACAATACTTTTGCTCTATGGCAATTATATCATAAGCGTGGGCGTGTTATCAATGATGGGCTATCAGGTTGAAGCGGCTTTTTCTGCGGTATGCCGCACCACATCTACAATCAGATCACCAAGGGGCTTCCCGCCTGCGGCGAAGTGTTCGGAGATTTTTATACGGTTGTTCCCACATACAAAATACTGCGTGCCGTTCTCTGTTTGTATGACCTGCCCTGTCCGGGGCGTAAAAATATCGCTTTCGCTTTTTGCCATCCAGTGTCCTCCATATTCAGTTTTCAAGGTACAATGCCGCACAGGGGCGGCGAAAATTTCTGCTTATATCTATCACCTGTCCTTTGTCGTGTACCGTTGTTGCCGTTTCACCTGCGCCAGCACTTCCGGCGGGATATGGTCAACGAAATTGCGGAGATTGTGTAATTCGCTTTCCAGCGTTGCCCGTTCCATGCGGTCTTTCATCTTGCCTTGCTCACTGGCCTTTGCCCTTGCTTCCAGCTTTTTGTTTTCTTCCAGCAGGTCATTGATTGTGACCTTGTACTTTTTCAGTTGCCCGGAGAAGTTCTCCATCTGCGGGAACCACTTTTTCAGCATGGAGAGGGCTTCCTCTTTTTTCTTTCCGGCGTTCAATGGGTTAATGCCGTCAAGGGCGGCTTCAATAGCTCTGGCCTGTTTGGAGAGGGAAACCGCCTGTTTGAAAAGCCGGGTGGGGATATGCTTCCGGCCTGTCTTGCTGGCACTTTCCCCACGCTCCAAGTCAGGATATTTCTCCACCATATAGGCGTGAAAATCGTCCTGCCACTTCGTCAGGTTTGCCCGGTTGCCGATAATCTCCTTTGCACACAGGCGGTTGTCCTTTGTCAGCGGAACAAAGGTCAAATGCAGGTGGGGCGTTTTCTCGTCCATGTGTACCACCGCCGACACGATATTTTCCCGTCCTACCCGGCCAATGAGGAAGTCCGCCGCCCTTTGGAAGAACGCCTGTATCTCCTTTGGGGATTTCCCCTTGAAAAACTCCGGGCTGGCGGTTATCAGCGTATCGACAAACCGTGTACTGTCTTTCCTTGTCCGGCATCCGGCCTGCTCGATACGGCTCTGAATGAAGTGGTAATAGCGTCCCGACCGCTTGACGATATGGAAATTGTATTTGCTTCGGCTTGTGTCAATGTCGGGGTTACTGGCGTATTGTTCTTTCTGTCTTTCGTGATGGGCTTCCAGCGGCCTTGCCGGGTTGCCCTTGTGCTTCTCAAACCGCAAAATTGCGTGTTGTGCCATTCTGCTCCTTTCCCCATTCCTTTCCTATCCGGGGGGGGTCCACAAGGAAAATCCCGCCGGAATTATCTCTGATACGATAGGAATGGAATGGATATAAATAAATCATTTTAATCTTTGTATTTCTATATACCGTCCGGTTTTCGTACTTCTCAGGAGTGATTTCCGTACTTCATGGGTACGGTTTTCAGCCCTCCGGCGTACCAGAACGGGATTTCTTGAAGTCGGTGTTTGGAACCGCTTCATAGGATTTTGGGAAAATGCGGTTGGGTTTTCCACAGCCCTGTTTCTGGATTTCCACCAGTCCGGCATATTGCAGTTCCCGCAGGTGTTTACCGCTTTTTGCCGCCCACAGTGGAGTAGGTCAACCACCTCGCAGATGGGATAGTACAGATAAATCCGCCCGTACTCGTCCGCCCACCCATTCTTGCGGGATAACTCTGTCCGGCGCAGGATAAAGGCGTACAGAACCTTTGCCTCGCTGGACAGGGGCTTGAATGTAGGGGCTTCAAAGAGGAAATTCGGGAGCCGGGTGAAGCTGAACGCCTGTTCCGGCTGGTGAATGTAAATCGTATTTGTCATAGTTCGTTTTGTGGACGGTTAGAAGCCCGTTTTCCAGGGCGGGCGATATTTTATACCACCTGCCCCGGTTTGGGGCTTGCGAAGCCTGATAAATCAAGGCTTTTTCCGCTCCTAACTGTCCACAGCAGACCTCCTTTTCCGTTCACTTTCTGTTTTCTGCCGCCTGTGAACTTTGGCGGTGCAGTCCGGGCAGTATTTCCCCCGGTTGGAGCGTGGGACGAAAGCAGCCCCGCAGACCGCACAGCGTTTCATGTCCTTATCCCGGAAAATCTCCGCTTCCAGCGTCCCGTCCAGCGGCAAGACCGCCCAGCGGAACCACTTACAGCAGACCGAGAAAGAAACTGTCTGCGGGCAGGTGCAGGTGTCCCCATCGTCAAGGGCGATACAGTTACCACCCTCACAGTTGCAGCATTCCCGGCGAATGAGGCAGTTGCCCGTTTCCTCTGCGCCGGGGTCATGCGGTAAAGGGAACCGTCCGGTCTGCGTTCCAGCGGCGGCAAGCGTTTGTATGGATTTTCTATCATGCGTCCCTCCATTTTTCGCTTTTGCCGTTCTTCCCGAAAAGGCTTCCTGCCCCATTTCTGCGGCGTGTTCCGGCATTGGCACGCTCCCCACAACTTCGGGACATTTTGTCCCGAAGTCCGGCTCCTTGCGGTGCTTCCCTGGCCGGGGTATTCCTTTTCGGACGGTCATTCTGTTTTCAAGGTGCTGTCCATCGATGAACTACCCTAAGTCTACACGAAAAAAATGCAATTCCCGGAATATTGCGAGAATTGCACTTTGATGAAGTTTACACTTTGGAAATTGCATTTTTGCAATCATTCTGTATAATGGAAGTATGCGGAGGAGGTGCGTATTTATGGCTTTACCCGGAACACCCGGACAGCGGATTTCCGATTTATGCAACGGGAATCACATCACACAAAAGGAACTTGCGGAGAAGATAGGCGTTTCCGCTTCCCAGTTGAGCCGCATTGTCAGCGGCGAAACAAGAACGGTCAGCAGTGATATTCTCATAGGTGTGGCAAAGGAATTTAAGGTATCGACAGACTACATACTGGGCTTGTCTACCGTGAGCGTCCGTAAAAGCTACGATATTTCTGAATTAGGCTTGTCAGAGGGAGCCGTGAGGGGGCTTGTGACGGGTGCTGTTGATGTGCAAATCCTCAATCGCCTGTTGGAACACAGGAATTTTTCCAAGCTGATAGATTTGATACGGATTTATTTTCAGGACACGGCGGCAAAGGGCATAACAGCAAGAAACCAGCTTATCGAGATAGCAACGGCTTCCCTGTCCGACCTGATGAAAGAATACCCGGAACACCGGGCGGAAGCAAAGCAGGATTTACAGCTTTTGAACGCCCAAAAGATGGGGGAACATGAAGCAGAGATTGAGAAAATCAAAAATGTGTTCCTCGCTATCCTGCGGGATATTAAGAAAGACATTGACAACGGGGAACAGCCGGGAGAAGCTGTGACCGCCACTATGTTCCAAGCCATGCAGGACGCACTGGCGGAGCAGAAACAAAACCCGCTTTCCATTGATGATGTAACGGCGATGATAACCGGACAGATCGGCCAGCTTGCACCGATGGATGAAGAAACTTCCGACTTGTTTCAAAAGTTGTTAAAGAAAGTGATGGAGCAAAAAAATGACTGATATTTTGTCAAAGAAAATCACAGTAGCAGGGGAGGATAACCATGAAAGAACAATGGCTTGAATGGGCAATAGAATTACAGAGTCTTGCACAAGCAGGATTGACCTATGGGAAAGATATTTTTGATAGAGAACGCTATGAAAGAATACGGGAAATTTCTGCTGAGATAATGGCATATAAGACAGATATACCCGTTCAAAAAGTGAAAGACCTTTTCTGTAATGAAACAGGATACCAGACGCCAAAACTTGATACCAGAGCCGCTATTTTTCAAAATGGAAAAATTCTTCTTGTTAAAGAAAATAGCGGAAAATGGTCACTTCCCGGGGGGTGGGTTGATGTAAATGTGTCTGTCAAAGAAAATACTATTAAGGAAGTCAAAGAAGAAGCGGGTTTAGATGTAACTGCTGATAAAGTGATTGCAATTCAAGACCGCTCTAAACATAACTTTCCAGTATATGCTTATGGCGTATGTAAAATATTTGTACTTTGCACCATTATCGGAGGTGCGTTCAAAAAAAATATAGAAACTACGGGCTTTGCATATTTTTCAGAAAATGAACTGCCGGAACTAGCCACAGAAAAGAATAATGAAGAGCAAGTAAAAATGTGTTTTGAAGCATATCGAACCAAAAACTGGTCAACTCTTTTTGATTAGACCGAGGGAAAAGGAGGAACAATTCTATGGGTTATAAGCAGATTGTTTTTGATGTAGACGGAACTCTGATTGATACAGAATATGCCGTCATTCATTCTTTGCAAGATACTATAAGAGCAATAAACGGAAAGATAATCTCCGATAAAGAATTAACATTTGCTTTAGGAATCACCGGCGAAAATGCTTTGCAGCGTTTGGGAGTGAGCGACATAGCGTCAGCACTATCCATGTGGGACAAGAACATGGAAAAATACAGGGACACAATTACTGTATTTCACGGAATAAAGGAATTGCTTGAGGCTATTTCGGAATTAAAATTAGGCATAGGCATTGTTACCTCTAAAACCCATGAAGAATTTAGAAGCGATTTTCAGAAATTTGATATATCATCTTACTTTGAAACCGTAGTCTGTGCTGATGATACGCTACAACACAAACCAGAACCAGACCCGCTGTTGAAATACATGGAATGGACAAAATGTCAAGCAAATGAGTTACTGTACATTGGCGATAGTATCTACGACATGCAGTGCGCTAAACATGCAAATGTAAACTTTGGATTAGCAAAATGGGGTGCTGGAAATAGAGTGAATGCTCAAAAATCATTCTGTACGCCTTTTGATTTAGCCAAAAGTCTTGCTTCAACAAAAAGCTAATACTTGATACAAGCAAATAGCAAAGCCAGCCGATCCAGTCAACGGTCAAGATGAACGGCGCATTTCATGCGCCGCCGTTGACAGTCCCGCCTGTCTTTGCTGATGGGCAATCAAGGCGGGAAAGCCCTAAAATGGCTTCCCGCCCATTTCAATTTTTAGAAAAGAAACGCTCCAAAATCAGAAAGAGGCGGCCAAGCACTTTGGGGGATTGGCCGCCTTGTCCACCCATTTAGCGGGACGGCGGGCGGCGGTCAAGGCCGGGTGTAAATCCGTTCATTTCAGCCTTGACAGTTGCCCGCTGTCCTGCTACTTTTCCGGGAGTGTGGTCACAACTTCGGGACACTTTGTCCACAAGTCGGAGCGTAGGACGAGGGACGGGGGCTTTCATATACGCCCAGTCTGCTGTTGAAACCAGACCTGTGCTTACGGCTCTACGCCACGCAAGCACAGCCCTGTTTTCCTGCCGCTTCAAATGCCCTTGCCCTCCCCGGCGGCAACGGCATTTTCACGGCAACGCCGACAGAGCGTATAACACACTACACTTTGCTTCGCAAAGTCGTGTGCCAAAAGGGGGCGTTGCCCCCTTTGGAAACCCCCACAAGAAAAGGCGGTACGCTACCCCTCCACGGGGCGCATACCGCCTTTTCTTGTTATCCAGCCCTCCGGCTGTATCGGTTGAGCAAAAGTCAGCGTGGGATTGATGTGGTATCTTTATCTAAGTGAACCCCCGTTTGGCTATTTCCCGCGCCATGTGGCATTGTTTGTCGGAATCGCGTCTGCACTTCTTCTGGCGCGTGATGTGAAGGTATCAGAAAAGATTGACATTCTGACCGAAGGAATGGGAAGAAGCGGCGTTATGATGATCGTGCTGATCTATCTGATGGCAGGCGGCTTCCAGGGCGGGGCAGCAGCCATTGGCGGAAAATCTTCCGTCATCAATCTGTGCCTACATTACATTCCGGTGCGCTTTCTGGTTCCGGGCGTGTTTCTGATGTGCTGCTTTATCTCCACCTCGATCGGAACATCCATGGGAACCATTGCAGCCATGGCACCGGTTGCCATTGGTGTTGCAGAAGGAGCAGGACTGAACCCGGCAATCGTCTGTGCGGCAGTCATCGGCGGTTCTTACTTCGGAGATAACCTTTCCATAATCTCTGACACGACGATTGCAGCAGCAGAAGGTTGCGGTTCCCAGATGAAGGATAAGTTCTGCATGAACTTCTTTATTGCATTGCCTGCTGCAATTGCTTCGATCATCTTTTATGCAGTGGCAGGTGGTGTGGGAGGCGGAAATATCGAAGCCGGTGCTTACGACATTTTCCAGATTTTGCCGTATCTGGTGGTGCTTGCTTCCGCACTGATGGGAATCAACGTTGTAATCGTGTTATTTATTGGAATCCTTATGACCTTTGTGGTTGGTCTGCTTCAGGGAACTGCAGGATTTTTTGACATTGCCATGGCAGTAGGCGATGGCATGGCCGATATGTTCAGCATCAGCATCGTGGCAATTTTAGTATCCGGAATCATTGCGCTGGTGCGTTACTACGGCGGCATCGAGTGGATGATCGATACCATTACCAAACACATGAAAAACCGCAAACAGGCGGAATATGGCATTGGCTTCTTGTCCGGTATTCTTTCTGCGGCACTGGTCAATAACACGATCGCGATTATCGTCAGCTGTCCGATCGCGAAGGAGATTGGTTCCAAATTTAAGATCGCGCCGAAGCGCCTGGCGAGTCTGGTTGATATTTTTGCCTGCGCGTTTCTGGCGGTTATGCCGCACGACGGCGGTATGCTGATCACATCGGAAATGGCGAAGATCTCCCCGCTTTCCATTTTCCCGTATTCCGTGTATCCGTTCTTTTTGGTGATCGCAGCCTGCGTAACCATTCAGATCGGACTTTTGCGGACGGCAGAAGAAAAGCAGGATTAACGCTGGCAGCAGATTTGTTACTGTTCATGCATGCGTGCCCAGCAACGGGATTTTGCCGAATCTGGAATGCAGATTGACTTTATGCACAGGATATGTTAAGGTTGTACTGTAATACATACAAAACAGATTATAACAATTTCATAAACGGGTAACGTGATTGTATATCCTGGAGATGGGTCCAGAGTCTCTACCAACTACCGTAAAGAGTTGACTACATAGTTACATGAACCGGCGAAGCCGGTGCGTCCATGCGGCTGTGTATTGCTTTTGAAGATCGATGAGAGTTCCGCGTGAGCGGAGCTCTTTTTATATGATAGGAACTTGCGCCCTATGAAACAAAAACTGCTCCGTGGAGATGTGCACTCGGCGAAGCGGCAAGAGGGAGGAAGAATGCTATGAATGGAAAACGAATATTCGCCCTGAAAGGAAATCTCATTTACACAAAAGAGATCGGCACGATAGAGATTGCCATGCAGCATTATCTGGTCTGCGAAGACGGAAAGGTTGAGGGAATCTACGCAGCTCTCCCGGAAAAATTCCGGGAAATACCAGTAGAGGACTTTGGTGAAAGGCTGATCATCCCCGGTCTTACCGATCTGCATGTCCATGCACCCCAGTACTCATTTCGGGGAATGAGCATGGATCTGGAACTTTTGGAATGGCTGGAGACGAACACCTTCCCGGAGGAGAGCAAGTACCAGGATCTGGAATATGCAGAGAAATCCTACCGCATTTTTACAGACCATATAAGGCGCAGTGCCACTACAAGAGTCTGCGCATTTGCCACGATCCACAACGAGGCAACCCTGCTTCTGATGGATCAGCTCGAGGAGGCCGGGATTGCAGCTATGGTGGGCAAGGTGAATATGGACCGCAATAGTCCGGATTACTTGCGTGAAGCATCTGCAAAGGAAGCGGCTGAGGCGACAAAGGCATGGCTTCGGGCGGTGGCAGAGAGGCATTACGGCCATGTGCAGCCGATTCTGACTCCCCGTTTTATTCCAAGCTGCAGTGACGACTGATGGAACTTTTACATGGCATCCAGAAAGAGAGCGGACTTCCGGTGCAGTCGCATTTGTCTGAGAACCAGGAAGAAATTGCCTGGGTACAGAGGCTTTGCCCCTGGTCAAAGTTTTATGGGGATGCCTACGAACATTTTGGCATGTTTGGCGGAGCGTGCCGCACGATCATGGCGCATTGTGTTCACTCTGGTGAAGAAGAAATTCAGCGGATGAAGGCAAATGGTGTGTTTATTGCACATTGTCCGGAGTCGAATACCAACCTTTCTTCCGGGGTCGCGCCGGTACGCCGCTACCTGGAGGAGCAGATTCCGGTGGGACTTGGCAGCGATGTGGCGGGAGGCAGTACGGAAAATATGTTTGTGGCCATGCGCCATGCGATTCAGGATAGCAAGCTGCGCTGGCGCCTGACCGACCAGACGTTAAAGCCACTGACGCTGGAGGAAGTATTTTATCTGGCGACGAAGGGAGGAGGTTCCTTCTTTGGTCAGGTGGGAAGCTTTGAACCGGGGTATGAATTGGATGCGGTAGTGCTGGACGATGCAAGACTTGAACATCCGCAGCCGCTTAGTATCCGGCAGCGTCTGGAACGGATCGTTTATCTGGGGGATGAACGAGAGGTTCTATCCAAATATGCTGCCGGTCAGCGGATTTTGTAAAGCAGAAAGAAAAATCTCATTGCTGGCACGCATGCGTGAACGACAACGTCGTCTGACCAGCGTCAAAAAAGGCTGTGGGAACTTTCGCCCCTTTGATTTACTGTGTTAAATTGTTACTTCCGATTCCACGGTCCGCGTTTATAGAACCAAACGGACATGCACATGGCGACGGTCCATCCGATTGGCCATGCACACCAGATTCCGATAGATCCAAAGACTTTTGCAAGTCCAATGGCAAGTGCCACACGCAGGATCAGGTCAGTGAAGGTGGCAATCATGAAGTTTCTCATGAGTCCGGCACCTCTTAAGATTCCGTCAGCTACCAGCTTTGCGGAGACTACAAAGTAGAACGGAGAGAGGATCCGCAAGAACTGGATTCCGGTATCGATAGCCGGGCCGGTGGAGTTATCCATGAAGAGGAATACCAGGTAACGTCCGGCGAAGAAGTAGGCGAGGAACAGCGGCAGGCAGAGAAGCCATACCAGCTTTAAACCGGCGAGGAAGCCTTCCTTGACACGGTCCATTTTCTGTGCACCGATGTTCTGTGCGGTGTAGTTGGAGATACCGTTTCCCAGTGTTGTGAAGGATGTGATGACCAGATTGTTCAATTTTACCGATGCGGAGTAACCGGCAATGACGCTGGCACCAAAGCTGTTGATGACACTCTGGATGATGATGTTTCCGACTGAAATGAAGCTCTGCTGCAGGATACTAGGAATGGCGATGACAGAGATCTTGCCGAGCAGACGCCAGGAGAAGATGGCGGCACGGCGTTCGGTCTTGACACCAGCCAGTCTGCGCAAAACAACCAGGATTGCGAGGATACAGCTGACACCCTGACAAAGGAAGGTTGCCCATGCAACACCGGCTACGCCCATCTTGAAGGCAGTGACAAACAGAATATCCACTGCGATGTTGGAGGTTGAGGATGCGGCCAGGAAAATGAACGGGGTTTTGGAGTCGCCCAGTGCGGAGAAGATTCCGGTTGCAATATTATAAAAGAACAAAAATGGCAGTCCTAAAATATAGATATTTAAGTAGAGCATGGAGTCATCGAGGATTTCTGCCGGGGTGTTGATCAGCTCCAGAAGTGAGCGGCAGAGTGCCAGTCCGCCTGCCATCAGTACCGCGCAGAGCACTGCACCTGCAATCAGTGTGGTGTAAACGGCGGTCTTCATTTCGCTGTATTGTTTGGCACCGAAGAGCTGGGATACGATGACGGAGCATCCAATGTTGCATCCGAATGCGAATGCAATGAAGATCAGGGTGATCTCGTAGCTGTTTCCGACAGCAGCCAGTGCGTTTTCGCCGACGAATTTTCCGGCTACCAGGCTGTCGGCAATGTTATAAAGCTGTTGGAAGATGATGCTTCCGAACAGGGGCAGACAGAACTGCCACAATACTTTCTGGGGTTCTCCCACGGTCAGATCCTTGTTCATGGGTTTTGTACCTTCCTTCCCTTTTTATGCTAATTGTTTATGTTTAAAAACGGATTTGCCAGAGCGTTGCTTATGTTTCGGGGCACTGGCTATAGCGTTTCGGCCTATGCTTCTGCGTGCTGCTCACGCAGCTTTAAGCACTGCAGGATCAGCTCTACGCATCCGTCGATGCCGAACTGGCTGCTGCTTAACATCATGTCATAGCTTTCGGATTCACCCCAGTGGGTGTCGGCATAAAAGTCAAAGTAGCGTTTCCGCATCCGGTCAACCTTCTGGAGACGTTTTTTTGCGGTCATTTCATCCATCTGGTTTCGTTTCATGACACGTTTGAGTTTGTCATCTTCTTTGGCGTAGATGAAAACGGACAGCATGTCGTTTCGGCCATCCAGAATGGAAGAAGCACAGCGTCCTACGAAAACACCTCCACCCTTTTGGGCAATATCCTGGATCGCATGACGCTCTGCGTCAAACGCCATCTGGCTTTCCGGGTAGAATGCATGAGCCATGCTGACGGTATCTGCAAATGGATTTCCGGTGAGCAGACTGCCAATCGAGAAAGGCTGCTCCTCATTCTGGCTTAAAAAGTGTTCCGTGTATCCGCTTTCCTCTGCGGCTTTCCGGATGAGCAGTTTATCGTAATAAGGAACGCCTAGCTTTTCTGCAAGCTTTTCTGCGATCTCACGTCCGCCGCTGCCGTATTCACGACCGATGCAGATCAGAGGCTGTTTTAAATTCATGGAGTCTGCCATAATAATTCCTTCTTTCGTTTCAATGATTTTCTAACCGTGCTTTATTATAACCGTGATCAAATTAGATAGATAATATATAGTTCATATATTTACTATATAAAAAATATATAGTAAGATAAAAATAGTACGTGAAGACATTTTGTGCAAAGTGGCGAGTGCAATTCAGATTATGGAATTGCAAAGAAAGTTTAGAGGAAGCAAAAAGGGAACAGAAGAACAGAAGGAGAGACATGCATGGCAGCGAATTTCGAACACTATAAGATTTTTTATTACGTGGCCCGCTACGGAAGCTTCACCAAAGCCGCGGAGCTTCTGTACAGCAACCAGCCAAACATCACACGGATTATCCGGATTCTGGAAACGGAGCTTGACTGCAAGCTGATGCAGCGCTCAAACCGGGGAATTACTTTGACAGAAGAAGGCGAACGGCTTTACCGGAGAGTGGCGGTGGCCTTCGAACAGATTGAACTGGGGGAGGAAGAGGTACGCCAGAGTGCGGCCCTGCAGGACGGCAGCATTGTGATCGGTGTCAGCGAGACGGCACTGCACTTATATCTGATGGAGATTTTGCGGGCATTTCACGAAAACTATCCGGGAGTCCGGCTGAAAATTTATAATTATTCCACGCCAGGCGCAGCGAAAGCCTTAAAAGAGGGAATCATCGATCTGGCTGTGGTTACTGCAGCGGATCAGAAAGAATTGGAGGGAGTGGCAGACCATGTGGTTTTGGTGAAATCTTTTTATGATGTACTGATTGCAGGAAGACGGCTGGAAAGCCTTTCCCAGAAAACAAACGAGTTAAAAAGTCTGGAACCATATTCCCTGATCTCGCTGGAGCGCCATACGAGCAGCTACGATTTTTACAGCCATTTTTATCTGCAGCATGGCCTGACCATGCAGCCGGATATTGAAGTGGCAACCGCAGATTTGATCCTTCCAATGGTGGAAAAAAATCTTGGAATCGGATTTCTTCCGTATGAACTGGCAGCGCAGGCATTGGAAGAGGGGCGGGTAGTTGAAATCCCGCTAAAAGAGAGTATCCCGGAACGCCTGATCTGCATGCTCTACGACACAAACCGTGAGAGCGGGACCGCCGCCAAACGGTTCCGGGATATGGTGATGAAAGGACGATAGCAGAGGCAAAACGAGACAGATCCATACGATCCAGTTCCGGCAGTAAAATTTATTCTGTCTGTATAACCGGGTGCTGGGCAGGAAGACATCCGGTCAGCATAATTTTTGTTTTTCCGAGCTGGATCAGACCTTCCCGGTCCATTCGCCCAAGCTCTCTGGAAACAGCGCTCCGGTCACAAAACAGGTAGTTTGCCAGCTTATCACGCCCGAACGGCAGTGTGATGGTGGCAGAATGCTGCTGTCTGGATAAGATGGAGAAATAGAGCAGCAGCTTTTTTCGCAGAGATCCCTGGGTCAGGATGCGGATCTTCATCATCAGTTCCATGTTGTTTTTGGCGATCAGCTGCATCAGGTTTTCCATGACTTTAAAACGGTAGGTGCAGTTACAGTTTTGCAGGGAAGTAAATTCCGGCACATACAAGAATAAAATTTCTGCCTTTTCTGAGGTGAAAATTTCAAAGATATTGGCAGAGGCATGGGCAACGGCCAGGGCATGACCGAACAGCTCACCGACGCAGGCCTGGGTGATCAGGGTATGGTTGCCGTCCGGGTCAGTCAGAAAAATTTCCGCATATCCGTTTAAGACTAGCCCAAGACAGGGAATTGGTTCATCAGAAGAAAACAGCAGGGTCCTGCTGGTAAATACTTTCTTTTTTGCTTTTAAACACTGGAGTACCGGCTCCATTTTTTCTTCCGGGATTCCCATAAATAATGGATTTTTCATCAGTAGTTGATAATAATTTCTCATGAAAGCCTCCTTGTTGCCGCGGCAACTGAAATGACGTTTGATCTTTGCTATTCTAGTTAGCGTTCACTAACTAATGTTAGCAATTACTAACCACTATAACAAAGGGGAGGAAAAAATACAATGAAAAAATCAAAGTTACTGATCGGACTTGCGGCCGTGGCGATGCTGGCGCTGACTGCATGTCAGGGATCAGGCGGAAGCACTGCAGAGACAGAAGCAGAAACGAAAGCAGCGGCAGAAAGCTCAGAAAATGGCGGCGCTGAGAATGGCAGTTCCGAAAATAGTGGTGCTGACAGCCTTGGAGCATCTGAAAAGAAAGCGGATGAAAACGGGAAAAAGACAGCTGCTGAATCCGGAGAAGAAGCTGGAAACGGAGAAGACGTGGTTTTAAAACTGGCAGTACCGAAAGCACCGCCGACACTTCCGCTTCTTCATATGGCAGATGCCGGACTGCTGGGCGATAACGTAAAGATGGAACTGGATATCTGGGATGCGCCGGAGCAGCTGATCGCCATGGTGCAGGATGGGGAGCATGATATGTTTGCATTTCCGCTTACGGTAGCGGCAAAGCTTTATAACAAAGGACTTCCGGTGCGCCTGACCAATGTCAATACCTGGGGTGTAACCTACTTTATCACGACGGATCCAAATCTGACGGAATGGTCCCAGTTAAAGGGCAAGACCGTGTATGTTCCGCTCCAGTCTTCCCCGCCAGATGCCTTAACCCAGTTCTTTTTAAATGAAGCTGGTTTAAAGGCTGGTGAGGATGTCGAGATTGTTTATTCCACTACCGCAGAGATTTCCCAGATGATGGCAGCGGGTAAGATCGAGTATGCAACTCTCATCGAACCGCAGGTAACGGCAGCAAAGATGAACAATGACCAGGTGCGTGTCGCATTTTCCTTCGAAGATGAATGGAAGAAAGTAAAAGGAGAAGATTCCATCGTGCCGAATGCAGGACTTGGAACGACAGAAACATTTATTTCTGAAAAACCGGAGCTGGTGACAGAGTTTGAAGCTGCTTATGAGGAATCTTTAAACTGGGTTTTGGAACACCCGGCAGATGCTGCAGCACTGGCAGAGGAAAAGCTTGGACTTAAGGCTGCGCTGGTAGAAAAAGCAATCCCGAACATGGGTCTGATCTATAAAAATGCGGCAGACGCGAAGACTGACCTGGATGGTTTCTATCAGCTTCTGAACGATTTTGATCCGTCCATGATCGGAGGCAAAGTACCGGATGAAGGCATGTATTACAGCAAATAAGTACCGGATGAAGACCTGCATGACATCAAACAAGGAGCGGATGAAGACTTGTATGACAGCAAACAGGTACCGGATCGCGGCAGCGGCTCTGGTGCTTGGACTCTGGTGGGGAATGAGCAATCTTTATTCCCCACTGGTCGTGCCGCCGATTCCTGCGGTGGCTGCAAAGGTGGCTGAAATTTTAAGCTCTGCAAAACTCTGGTGTGAGATTGGGAAAACGATGGTGCGCCTTGTCTGCGGTCTGGGAATCGGGATCGGGATTGGCTGTCTGGCAGGTTTGTTTGGCGGTGTGCTCAGACCGGTCCGCCAGCTCATTCAGCCGGTACTCGGCATTATCCAGGTCGTGCCGCCGATTTCCTGGCTGATTCTGGCGATTATCTGGTTTGGATTCAACGGACGGGCAAGCATTTTCATAGTAGTGATGGCGGTGGTTCCGACCATGTTTATCTGCATTTGTGACGGCATTTCGGCGATTGACCGGAAGTTGTTGGAGATGGGAAGCGTGTTTGGATTTTCTGTCTGGAAAAAACTTCGCTATATCCTGATCCCGTCGGTAACCCCGTATTTTGCGTCCGGCCTGAAAATTGCAGTCGGTATGGCATGCAAAACGGTCGTGATGGGAGAAGTGCTGACTACGACGTCGGGGATTGGCGGACAGATCATGACAGCGCGGCTGAATATTGAGCCGGAGACGGTCATTGCCTGGACTGTGATCATGGTGGGGATTTACTATGCAGTGGTTCTTGCCGGAAAGCTGCTTCTTTGCAAAAAACATGCGGTACAGCGAAATGAATAATATAGGAAAGGAACGGGGCAGTATGCTGGATGTGATAGATCTTGGAAAAAAATTCGGTGGCCTGCCGGTTCTGGAGCATTTAAATCTCCGTGTGGAGCCAAAAGAAATCACGGCCATTGTGGGTCCTTCCGGCTGTGGAAAATCAACGCTTCTGAACCTGATCACGGGAATTACCGGTGATTATGAGGGGCAGATCAGAAACCGGGCGAAAAAAACGGGGTATGTGTTTCAGGAAGACCGGATTCTTCCGTGGCTGACGGTATATGACAATATCCGGGTGGTGCGGGACGATACCGACGAGGCGCGGATTGCCCAGCTTATCGATCAGGTGCATCTGACCGGATTTGAGGATTATTATCCGGAGCAGCTGAGTGGCGGTATGCGGCAGCGGTGCGGGATCGCAAGGGCATTCTACTATGGAAGCGAGCTCCTTTTGATGGACGAGCCGTTTAAGTCACTGGATTACACTCTTCGCCAGGAAATGCTCACGCACCTGAAGAAACTTTGGGAGCAGGAGCAGAACTCCGTGCTGTTTGTTACGCATGATATGGACGAGGCGCTGCAGATTGCAGACCGGATCCTGATATTTGGTCCGAGACCGTCGTTTGTGGTGAAAGAAATCCGGCTTCCACGTCAGGAAGGACTTCGTGATCTCAGTATAAAAAACCTGGTCGAGGCGAAAGCAGAAATGATCCGGCTGATCGGTTAGGAAGTTTCTGAACAGAAAATTTTGTATGGTGCAGCTGCGGCTGAGAATTTTGCCAATATGTAATAGGAAGCATTGGAAAAGGAGAGAGGAAAGAAATGAGAGGACTGGGAATTGATGCGGGAGCGGGAAGTATTTCCCTGGCGGTAGTGGAAGATGGAAAGCTGATCTACAGCCGTTACGCGCTGCATAAGGGAGAAGCCAAGGCTGTGCTTGGCAGAATGCTGGAAGACATGAAGCAGGAATTGAACCGTACCAATCCGGGAACCATCGACTATGCCGCAGGAAACAGTGCTGCGGCTTTTCTTTTTCCCAAAGCGGGACAGAGGGAGATGGCAGACCGGGTGATGGCGCTTTTGGCAGGACAGAAACTGCTTTATCCAAAGGCACAGAGCATTCTGGAAATCGGTGCACAGACCTCCTGCTTTCTGACGGGACTTGGACATGACCAGGTGCTGGAGTATGCGGTAAACGGAGAATGCGCAGCAGGAACAGGGGCATTTTTTGAAGATCAGATGTATCGTCTGGGATTACCTTTGGAATCTTATTCTGAATATACAGACCGCGCCGCCAGTGTTCCGCGGCTTGCAGGACGCTGCAGTGTGTTTGCAAAGACCGATTTGATCCACCGGCAGCAGGAGGGAGTATCCGCAGAGGATATCCTTCTGGGCCTGGCTTACGCGGTGGTAAGGAATTTTAAAACTTCAGTAGTGCGCAAACTTCCGGTGCACAGACCGGTACTTTTGTCTGGCGGTGTGGTAAATAACCGCGGGGTGATCCGGGCAGTGAAAGAGATTTTTGGGCTGGAAGAAGGAGAACTGCTCTGTGATGATGGTGGAACCATTGTTTCCGCGGCTGGTCTGGCTGTGATTGCCATGGAGCGGAAGGTGCGTGTGGACTGGGAAAGGCTATGTGAGGACGCAGGTAAGGTGATGGTGTCTTCCTGTGAGGGCACCTGTGATGGTATGGCGGCTTTCTGCGACTGCAGCAGGGAAATAAAACGAAAGTCTGAGGGGAAGAGGCTTCCTGCGTTTCCTTACGAGAAGGCGAAGCTTCACAAGACCCGGGCACCAAAGCCGGGAGAAGCAATGTGGCTTGGGGTGGATGTGGGTTCTACCAGCACCAACCTGGTGCTGATCGGGGAGAACCAGGAAGTGCTGGATTACTGCTATATCCGCACTTCAGGCAACCCGGCCCGGGCTGTCGAGGAAGGCCTGGAAGTATTAAAACCAACCATAGATATGGCAGGAACCGCCATTGTCCAGACCGCAGTGACGGGATCTGGCCGTTATCTGATCGCAAAGAAGCTGGGAACGGACCAGATTCTGGATGAAATCACGGCGCAGGCCAGGGCGGCATCGTTCTTAAACCCGGACGCAGACACGGTCTTTGAGATTGGCGGTCAGGATTCGAAATACATTTCCGTGAAGCACGGTCAGGTCGTGGATTTTGAGATGAACAAGGTCTGCGCGGCTGGAACCGGTTCGTTTATTGAGGAGCAGGCAGGGCGGTTAGGAATTCCACTTTCCGGGATTGGGCCGATGGCGCTGGGGGCAAAACATCCGGTGGAGCTTGGCGAACGCTGCACGGTGCTGATGGAGTCAAAAATCTTATCAGAGCTTGCGGCGGGCGCGGGGAAGGAAGATCTCTGCGCTGGGCTCTGCCGTTCCATTGTGCGCAATTATTTAAACCGTGTGGTAGTCAATAAGAAAGTGGGACAGGTGGTCTGTCTGCAGGGCGGCATTATCCATAACGAAGGAATTGTTTCTGCTTTTTATGAAATGTTGGGCAACCGGCTTCGCATCACACCTTATTATGACGTGACCGGTGCTTACGGAGCGGCGCTGGAAGCCAGGGATGCTTCGGAAAAATGCACCTGCGACCAGGAAAGAAATGAGGAAATCTATAAGAAAAACCGCGCATGGTTTTATGCCGGGTATGATGGAACGCTTTTGCCGGACCGGAAAACGATCGGTATCCCGCAGTCCTTAATGATGTATAAATTTTTCCCGATGGCGTACCAGTATTTTACCCAGCTCGGATTTAACGTTCTGTTATCGGAAGAAAGCTGCGAGGAGATCATCCGCATCAGCCAGGATGTGACGCAGGAGGAAACCTGTTACCCGGTGAAACTGCTTCACGGGCATATGGAATGGCTGGCGCGAAAAGGGGTAGACTATATGTTCCTTCCCTGCATCCGTACCATCCGGCATGAAACATCCGGGGTAGAGCACAATTATGGCTGTGTTTACATGCAGACCGCGCCAAAAATCGTGGCGAAAACATTGAAGTTAAAGGAACGCGGCATTCAGATTCTCGCACCGGTTCTTGACATGGATATGGGACAGCCGCAGCTGGCAAAGGCGATGATCCAGACCGGAATCGGGCTGGGAAAAGAGCAGGAAGCCTGTCAGCTGGCAATGAAAAAAGGTGCTGCCGCTATGCAGTTGTGTGACCGGAAGTCGGAAGAACTTGGAAAAGAGATTTTGGCATCTTTAAAGCCGGATGAGAAGGTTCTGGTGCTCATCACCCGGAACTACGGAATCTCAGATCCGGTACTGAATATGGGAATTCCAGGTGAACTTCTAAAACGGGGCTGCAAGGTATTAAACCTTGCACATCTTCAGGGACACAGCATGTATCTCGCAGAGGAATACCCGAATTTATACTGGCCATTCAGCCAGCATATCTTAACCGGAGCCAAGATCATAAAAAATCATCCGAATCTGTATGCGGTGTATCTGACCAATCATGGATGCGGACCGGACACGATGATTTCTCATCTGTTCCGTGAGATCATGGGAGAGAAGCCATATCTGTCTGTGGAGGTAGATGAACACCAGTCGGCAGTTGGTGTGGTGACACGGATTGAGGCATTTTTGAACAGTCTGAAGCATGTGGAGAACCGGGAAAGCAGCAAGAGGGAGGACAATGCCTGGGGAAAATGCAACCCGGAAAGCGGCAGACAGGAACGCAGAGGACAGGAACGCAGCGAACTGGGAAGCAACAGGCGGGAAAGCTGTGCGGCTGGGTACGACGGCATCCCTCTGCTTCATAAATTGCAAAAGAATGCGGTCTTGCATCTGCCGCCGCTTTCTGTCTACACAGAACTTTATGCAAGGTGGCTGCGGAATCGGGGATATATGGTTCATGTCAGCCCGGATTATACGCGAAAAGACATGGAGACCGGAAAAGCAGAAAGTATCTCAAAAGAATATGCAACCTTTTCTGCTATGGCAGGACAGATCCTGCGCCAGGAGAAGAGGTGGAATGAAATTGCAGGTGGAGTTTTGCAGGCAGAATCATTGCAGGAAGAAGAAAAAGCGCAGAAAGAGGGGCGTGAGGGCTGCCTGGTGAAGGCTCTCCAGCCTGAGCAGCGCTGCTATCTGGTACCGCAGACCGAGGGTGCCGAGGCAGAGGGCATGTTTTCTATGGTGATCCAGGCACTTTTGAAGCAATCCGGAGTAGATCCGGCACAGGTCAGTCTATATACTCCATTTACAGAGCACTTATTTCAGATGGAAGACGGGCAGCAGATCTGGCAGCTTATCATGCTGGGAGATGCACTTCTTTGTATGGAAGAAAACGAGCAGAAACAAGCAATCGAAAACATCACGTTTCCTCTGACATGGGAAAAGACAAAGTCTCTGCTTAAAGCATGGCATGAAACATGGAATGGAAACATTCTGAAAAAACAGAAGCGGGTATTCCTTTTTGGGTCCGCCATGGTATTAAACAGCAATGATCTCAACCGGAATATGGCAGATGCCGTGAGAAAACATGGATTTTTGCCGGTTCCGATGATGCTTTCCGAATATCTCTGGTTCTGGATCCGGGAGAGTCAAAAAGAAATTCCGCAGGAAGCAACGAAACAGCTTACCTGGTTCCGGGAAACGTACCGGGATATCTGGGGAGAAAAGGAAACTCTGGAAGAAGCGTTTGCCGGACTGCAGAAGGCGTATCCGGAGGTGGTTGGCGGAAACATCCGTTACCTGTGCAGTCTGGCTGCGAATGTGATACCCGGCGGGGCAGGAAATATGCTGCTGCTTCCGACCTATGCCAACGCCGGATCCGTGATCGAGATGATGAAACACGATTCCCCGGTGCCATTCCTGCATTTCCAGGCAGAAGGAAACGGGGAAGCAGACGAGGTGGAGCGGCGGGAAATCTGGCTGAACCTGCTTGAGAAAGGATGCTGCAAAGAATAAAAAGACATAGAAACAAATTATGTGGGATTATGACAAAATTGTCATTTTTTTGTCATGAACAATTAAACTGCTGCCGGTAGAATAAAACTCAGTAAGAACTTTGTTAAAATTTAGGAGGGACATGACTATGGCAGCAGTTATTGGTTTTCTGATGATCATTGCGATTGTGGCATTGCTTTTAAAGGGCAAAATGTCACCGCGGTAACCGTTGTAACCGCAGTGATCGCAACCATCGCGCATCTGGACGGAACCACCGCAGTTACCGTTCTCATTACCATTCCGGCGATGTATCCGGTTTATAAAAAGATGAAGATTGACCCGCGCATTCTTCTGTGCCTGACCGGTGCCTGCATGGGTGTTATGAACCTGCTTCCGTGGGGCGGTCCGACTGCAAGAGCAGCAACCGTGCTGGAAATGGACGCAACCGAATTATGGCACATGTTGATTCCGCTTCAGATCGTAGGACTGGTTATGAACATTCTTTTGGCTGTTGTGCTCGGTATGTTTGCAATCAAACATGGGGCCGGACTTGGCAAGGGAGAAGAGATTGAAGAGGATGCAAAAGAGAAGAAAGAAGCAGAGGATTTAAGAAAGTCCAACAAATATCTGATCTTCAACTTCCTTTATTACGGATGGCTGCGGGGAAATACAGGCAGCCATGGGAAGAGAGGAAGAGGGCTTTATCACAGCAGATTTTGAGCTGGACCGGCTGATGGAAGACCGTCTTTCCTGGGGACTGTTCCGGGACAGACGTCCTGAGATGTATGGAAAAATAAGTTCCGCAATCTGAACAATCAGAGAAGCTCTCAATCATTGCAAAACGAAAAAGAATGCAGTACAATAAAACGGTACGAAAGAATGGCATAAGGAGAGCGTAAAATCATGAAAAAACAAAAGACTGGGAACAACGGCTTTACGATTGCGGAGCTTTTGATCGTCGTTGCGATCCTCGGAGTTCTTGTTGCGATATCCATGCCTGTTTTTTCAGGACATCTGGAGAAAAGCCGTGAGACGGTTGATCTTGCCAATGTGCGCTCTGCTTACTCGGAAGTGATGACGGCTGTGATGACTGAGGATACAGCAAATTATTCCAGGACAGTGAAATTAAAACAGAAACGGGACAACTGGAATGCCTATGATCCCGTTACGGTTGCTGGGATCACGCATTCAAGGGACGAGGGTAACACGGAGCACTGGATCGGGATCCCTGTTGAACATGGAGAATGTACGCTGTCATATATTCCGGATTTCGGAATGAAGGTAATATGGAGCGGAGCAGGCGGCGATGATACACCGGTTTCTTTTCCGTATAACGCTGATCTGCATGGAGCACTCGACAGAACCGGTATACTGGATGAGCTGAAAAACCAGAATAAGACTTATTTTGAAATAGATTCTAAGTGTCCAAAGTCTGATATGCTGACAAGAGTTAATGAGGAAATCCGGAAGGAAGGCAGCAGCAGTCTGCTGGGAACCGGAACATGGGCCTATATGGGAAGTCCGAAAAATGCATCCAGTCGGTATTTGTTCTGGACATCTATGGATACCAATCAGGTTGGTGCAGGAAAAAAAATTCCGGTCATAGTCAGCAAAGTAGATGGTGGTTTTTATATTTCTGAAACGACAACAGCTGCAAGAAAGAAGGACGGAAAGACGTATGTTGCAATTGCGGATCATATTGCAGACTTTTCCCCTTATACATCCGGCAAAAAATATGACAGTCTGGAAGATGCCTACAATGCATATCAGAAGCTGCTGGCGGATGGAACCTATGAAAAAGCATCTTGACATCCGCACGGTTTTTGGTATATGATGAACTCAATAAAGGGGAGTAACCTACGCTGGTAATTTGCGTTTGTGATGTCGTCAGTACGATGGAAGCATCCGGTGTCACAAAGAAACGGTGAGACTTTTATTGCATTATTATTGTGCAATAAAGGTCTCTTTTTTATTGAAAAACCTTCATTGCATAAGAAATACAGTGGAAAAATGCTTAAACAGAGGAGACAGAAGTGATGAAGGAATTTTATCAGCAAACGGTGAAAGAGGTTCTGGACCGTGTGGAAAGCAGCGAGACAGGCCTCACCAGTGAGCAGGCCGGAAAATTCCGGGAAAGGTGTGGCTGGAATGAACTTGCAGAGGGGAAAAAGAAAAGTATCCCCCAGATTTTTCTGGAACAGTATAAGGATTTTCTGGTACTGATCTTAATTGCATCGGCCATCATATCCGGCATGCTTGGCGATGAGGAAAGCGCGGCCGTGATCTTGATCGTGATCACGATCAATGCGATCCTGGGCACTGTGCAGACCGTAAAAGCGGAACAGTCTCTGCAGAGCTTAAAGAAGCTTGCAGGACCGCAGGCCAAGGTACTGCGCGATGGTTCCACGATCCAGCTTCCGGCGAGAGAGCTGGTGGTTGGAGACGTGATCCTGGTGGAAGCAGGCGACATGATCCCGGCGGACGCAAGGCTGATTGAAAATGCAAGTCTTAAGGTTGATGAGAGTGCTCTTACCGGAGAGAGTCTTGCAGTCGAAAAGGGCCTGGAGGCTATTTTGGCAGAGGCTCCGCTGGGAGATCGGACCAATATGCTCTTTTCCGGCAGCTTTGTGACATATGGACGCGGAAAGGCAGTGGTAACGGACATAGGAATGCAGACGGAGGTTGGAAAGATTGCAGGACTTTTGAAGTCAACTTCCGAAAAACAGACTCCGTTACAGGTGAGTCTGGAAGAGTTTGGAAAGAAATTATCTGTTTTGATTCTGGTATTCTGCGGGATTTTATTTGCAATCAACGTATTTCGAGGTGAAAAGATCAGCAGTGCATTCATGTTTGCCGTAGCACTGGCGGTTGCGGCAATTCCGGAAGCGTTAAGCTCGATCGTGACCATTGTCCTTTCCTTCGGAACACAGAAGATGGCAAAGGAGCATGCGATCATCCGAAAACTGCAGGCAGTGGAAGGCCTTGGAAGTGTTTCCGTCATCTGCTCGGATAAAACAGGAACACTGACACAGAATAAAATGACGGTTGAGGATTACTATGTGGAAGGAAAACGGATCCCGGCAGCAGAAATTGATATAGCAGATCCGGCACAGAACTATCTTCTGGAGTGCAGTATTTTATGTAATGATTCGACGAATGAAAACGGAGTGGAAATCGGGGATCCGACAGAAACTGCATTGATCAATTTGGGAAGCCGGTACGGAATCGAGGCCGCAAGCGTACGAAACCGCTATCCGAGAGAGGGAGAGCTTCCATTTGACAGTGACCGTAAGATGATGTCAACACTTCACAGGATAAACGGTGAAAACCGGATGATCGTAAAAGGAGCGGTTGACCGACTGCTGGAGCTGACGGAATGGATTTGGACAAAAGACGGAATCCGCGAAATTACAGAAGCAGATAAAGAAACCATACAGCAGCAGAACCGGGATTTTTCAATGGAAGGCCTGCGTGTACTGGCATTCACCTATCGCGAAATTCCAAAGGAGCATGTATTAACAGCAAAGGATGAGGCTCATCTCGTATTTCTCGGCCTCATTGCATGATGGATCCGCCGAGAGAAGAATCAAAGGCTGCCGTTGCAGAATGCATCAAAGCAGGAATCCGGCCGGTCATGATTACAGGAGATCATAAAATTACGGCAGCCGCCATAGCAAAAAGAATTGGAATCCTGCATGATTTATCGGAAGCCTGCGAGGGTGCGGATATCGAAAAAATGAGTGATGAGGAGCTGAAGGGTTTTGTCCCGGATATATCTGTGTATGCAAGGGTTTCCCCGGAGCATAAAATCCGTATCGTCCGCGCATGGCAGGAAAGAGGAATGATCGTTGCAATGACCGGAGACGGTGTGAATGATGCCCCGGCGTTGAAGCAGGCGGACATCGGTGTTGCAATGGGAATCACCGGGACCGAAGTGGCAAAGGATGCTGCCGCCATGGTGCTTACCGATGACAATTTTGCAACCATTGTAAAAGCAGTAGAAAATGGACGAAATTTATATCGAAACATTCAGTATGCGATCCAGTTTCTTTTGTCGGGAAATTTTGGAGCAATTTTAGCAGTTCTGTATGCATCGGTTGCAGGACTTCCGGTTCCGTTTGCACCGGTACACCTGTTATTTATTAATCTTCTGACGGATAGCCTTCCTGCCATCGCACTTGGCGTGGAGCCTTCTGACAGTGATGTGATGAATGAGAAACCAAGATCTGCGGACGAATCGATATTGACAAAGGATTTCCTCGGCAAAATCGGTCTGGAGGGCTTTGTGATCGGTGCGATGACAATGATCGCATTTCTGACAGGATATCACCAGGACGGCGCGCTGCTTGGCAGTACGTATGCGTTCGGAACACTTTGTCTGGCACGCCTGTTCCATGGATTTAACTGCAAGTCGGATCATCCGGTTATCTTTACAAATCGGTTCTTTAACAATCCATGGCTGCAGGGAGCCTTTGTGCTCGGCGCAGTACTGATCACCGCAGTATTGACCGTTCCCGGCCTTCATCATGTATTTCAGGTGGAGACTCTCAATCCGGCACAGCTCGGCTGCGTATATCTGTATGCCTTTGCCAGTCTTCCGATCATTCAGTTGTTGAAGTGGATTCGCACGAAATTAGGAAAAAATGGAGAAAGATAATGGATTTCAGTAAGCTATCTATGAAAAAAATTCGGGAACTGATCATTTTCACAGCACTGCTGGCAGCTGCGTTGTGGAAATTTGAAGTTGTGATCGATGTGCTGAAAACAATATGGGGGATCCTATTCCCCTTTGCACTGGGAGGAGCAATTGCTTTTGTCATCAACGTGCCGATGAGCTTTCTGGAAAAGATGATCTTTGGGAAGATCAAAGCCGGAAAGAAAAAAAGTAAAAAGCTTGCCAGACCGGTAAGCCTTCTTCTGACTATGATACTGGCTGTCGGTGTCATGGTACTGGTGATGTTTGGTGTGATCCCGCAGCTCACCCGGACTATGGGAACTCTGATGATGAGCATTGCTGATTTTATTCCGCAGATGCAAGGCTGGATTCGGGATTTTTCACATAATAACCAGGATATTATGAATTATGTAAATCAGATCCAGTTTCAGCCAGATCAGGCCATTCAGTGGGGGATCAGCATTCTTGGCAGCGGAGCGGGAAATATGATGAGCACGACCATGTCAGCAGTGAGCTCGATCGTCAGCGGACTTGCCACCTTTTTCATTGCGTTTTCCTTTGCCTGCTATATTCTTTTTCAGAAAGAACAATTGCACATACAGATAAGAAAGGTATGTTTTGCGTTTCTTTCCAAACAGAAAGCAAATGCACTTCTTAAAATCTGTTCCCTGATTTATCGGACATTTGCCAATTTCCTTACAGGACAGTGCTTAGAGGCTGTGATCCTCGGAAGCATGTTTGCCGTCACGTTAAGCATTTTGAAAATGCCCTATGCACTGCTGATCGGAACCCTGATCGCCTTTACTGCATTGATCCCAATCTTTGGCGCGTTTATCGGATGCGCATTGGGCTGTTTCCTGATTTTTATGGTAAGTCCGAAACAGGCAATGCTGTTTATCCTTGTATTTCTGCTGCTTCAGCAGATTGAAGGGAATCTGATCTATCCGCATGTGGTCGGAGGTTCCGTCGGACTTCCGTCCATCTGGGTCCTTGCTGCAGTTACCATCGGTGGAAATCTTATGGGAATTGCGGGGATGCTCATCTTTATTCCGCTTGTCTCCGTTTGTTATACTGTTTTCAGGGAAGTTGTGTATCTGCGCCTGAAGGAAAAGCATATAAAACGGGTGACAACGACAGCGGTGGAAGAATATACCGCGCAGGAATGGATGGCTGCGGAAAAGAAATTGCAGGAAGGAGCGGCGAAATGACAAACGAAATGGAATCCCACAAGGAAAAAGCAGTATATTATATCCTGGACAGCTGTACCCGCTGCGGGCGATGCGCTCAGAAATGCCAACTTCATGCGCTGGTGCCGCGTCAGGGACATTACCGGATCGATTTACGTTTTTGCGATGGCTGCGGAATCTGTTATGAGATCTGTCCGATCGGGGCGGTGGCCAAGGGAAGCGAAGCGGATCAGTAGTGAGAAAATGAACGGAAGCAGGGCTGGAAGTTAGCAGAAAAAGCAAATTGGAATTCTTTGCGGTTGCCTGAGGCTATGAGCCCTGCCGCATGGAACACATCAAGCATACTGGCCGGAAAACAACAGTGTCGGTTCCGGACAGGTGCTGCACTGTCCTTACATGGCAGCAGATGCCCGCCTGGTGGTGAAGGAGATGACATGGCAGACGGAGCGGAAACAGGAACTGGACGAGTACGAGAAAGCCGCGCTGGATGAATGGGAAAGTGGATTGGGACCGGAAAATAAAACTTCACAATTTCAAAGCCTTTCTTTTGGGAACATTTGTAAAGTTTATTTGTTACAATGAACTTAAAAGAAAACCCAAAGAGAGGATGAGGATCATGAAACAGGAACTGTTGAAAATCATGAAGGAAAGACGCTCTGTGCGCAGTTATAAAAAGGATCTTATGATCCCGGAAGATGTATTGCAGGAGATTCTGGAGACTGCAACTTATGCACCGACAGGCGGTGGGAGACAGTCACCGGTCATCATTGCAGTTACAGATAAAACCATGCGAGATCACATTGCGCATCTGAACGCGAAGATCATGGGAGATGAGAATGCAGATCCGTTCTATGGAGCACCGGCTATTGCGTTGGTTCTGGCAGATGGCAGCAAGAGCACTTGGGTGGAAGATGGTACAAACGTACTTTGCTATCTGATGCTGGCAGCAAAAGCATGTGATGTTTCCAGTGTATGGGTACACAGGGAAAAAGAAATTTTTGACAGTGAAGAAGGAAAGAAGCTTCTGAAACAGTGGAATCTTCCGGAAAACTTAAGAGGTGTCGGTGCAGTGGCACTTGGATACCTGGAAGGCGAGGAGCCGAAAGCAGCTCCCCGCAAAGAAGGTTATATCGTAGAAGTACGTTAAAACCGGACCTTAAATTTATAAAGATAGACAGCGGCCTCCAGCAGGAAATGATCATTCCTGTTATGGAGGTCTTTTTTTTGTAATTTCCTGGATACTCTTGATGCGGTACGCAATGGTATTGTAATGCGTAAACATTTCTTCTGAGATTCTTTTTACATTTCCGGCATATTCAAAATAATAATCCAGAGTCTTTAAGAGATCTGTGTGTTTCTGGTAATCGGTTTCAATCAGCGGACCAAGCAGTTCCTGGACGAATAGGCTGGTTTCTTTTTCTGGGTCCGCAGCGTACAAAAGACGTAACAGACCGAGATTTTCAAAATCAAGAACAGTCTGTTGGTTCAGCAGCGCAGTGCGCAGTGCGGTGCGGGCTTCAGTATCGCTCTGGACGATTCCGCGGATACCCGGGTGAGGGCGGCCACAGCCGGCAGAAATATGAAGATCAGGATATTCCTGGGCAAGTGATGTGATCAGCTTTGGAATATGGTGTGATAAATGTTCCAGATCAGAACTGGATGCAGGGGCGTTCAGCAGGATCAGGTAATCATCGGAAGTAGGGACAATCCGTACGTCCAGTCCCAACCTTGAAAAAACAGAACGGATATTGCCCATAAGGAGTGTGTGCTGAAAATTTTTTTTATATTGATTTTTTTCATCCTGAATCTGTGTTTTTAAACGCAGAATTAGGTGGTTGTCAGCGAGTGTGAGCTTAAATTCATCGGCGCGGGTTTGTTCAAGCTGATGGTCTACGATAGGGTCTGATAGAAGATGGAGTAGAAAACTGGTGAAAAGAGAATCTCCCTGTTCCCGGACACTTTGTTCCCGCGTGATTTCCAGTGGAATGGCGGTGAGAACCTGCGATAAAAGCTCCGGGGGAAGCGCCGGAGACTGGGTCGGGTTGCAGATATAAAGGCAGCCGTAGGAGTGGTCCCCTAATGTCAGATCGTGCGCCTGGGAGCGCTGGATAAGTGTATTGATCATCTGAGATTCGGAGTCTGCCTTAAAATCGCTGCGGTCTTCTTCCTTAAGAAAGATACTGTGGCGGTTGTTGACGCTGTCTACAATGAGGATACTGCCGCCGGTAAGCTGGGAAATCATGAAAGCAATCTCATCTAGATTGGCTCCCTCGGTGATGGTCTGGGTCAGCATCTGGTTTACAGAAAGGGTATTTCGCAAAAGCGCAGTCCGGCGACGGGTCAGTTCGTCGGAAAGTACCTGGGTAATACGGGAAAACTGCATGTCGGGCGGAAGTACAATGAGCGGAAAGCCAGCTTCATTGGCTTGTTGGATCATAATGGGGGGAACAACGTTGTCGAGGTATTGTGAAGGTTTGATGCAGAATGCGGCCATCTGGTTTTGCACTAAAGTAGGAATATAGGCATTCATGGCATCAGGGTCCTGATAGACAGAAAAACAGGTGGATATCATCAGTTCACCCGGGGAAATCCACTGTCCGTAATCAGGGTTGTCGCTTAAGTTAATGCCGGAAACAGTGCGGTTTAACCCACTTTCACCGGCAGCAAGATAGCTGGTCGAAAAAATAGGGAGTTTTAAAAGCTCCTTTACGGTTGGGTAATAGGCTTCTTCAATATAGTAGTTCATCTGGGCTTCCTCCATTCAAAATTGAAACGCTTACCAAAAGTATAAGAAGTTTATTGTGAACAGTCAACATAGAAAATGACAAAATTAGTGATTATAATATGAAACATAACAAAGATAAAAAACAAAGCAAACAAAAAATATTGTGAAGAGTTCACAAGACGGAGAAGGGAGGAGTGGAAAATGAAGGTGCGGGTTCGGATCTGCAGCCGCTTATACGAAGCGCTGTCGGAACAGACACTGGAAGGAACTTTACATTCCTGTTTTCACAGAGCCATGAATATGGCATATGAAAACGGCCTGGTTACCTTTCTTGCAAAAGAAAAGAGCCTTCAGCCTTTTTCCCTAAATCTCGACTGGAGCGGTGATTTCATGTTTGTGAAAGAACTGGTACGTTCCAGGGGAACAGAAATGCGGTTAAATCTGCAGGGGCTCTGGATTGGAACTTATCAGGTGTTTGAGTTTGAAACGTTTGAGATTCTGAATCTGAAGAAAAGGCAGAGTGAGATCCTGAATCCGGTAGCAGCCAATTTCATCCGAAGTTTTCTTTCACATCAGGAGGAAAAAGGAATTCATGGGTTAATTGAAGGAAGAACAGAGGATGTGTTTTCCGCTTTTCTTGCATCGAGGATCGAAGCCTTTCGAGAAGCAGTGCAGAATGGGGAACGGGAAACAGCGGTGTATGCGGCAGGGCAGCTGGCTGGAGGAGGGCCGGGCCTGACACCTTCTTCCGATGATTTTCTCTGTGGCTATATAGTATCGTGGCCAGAGAATTATCCCTGGGAAGGGTTTGCGGAAACAGTCACCGGTGCAGCGGCATCCAGAACAAACGATGTCAGTGGATCTTTGTTGAAACATGCGGGCGAAGGAATGTTTTCAGAGGATGTTCTTGGTCTTCTGGAAGGATTTGCAAACTGCGACACAGAACAGATTCGCACAGCGCTGAAACGTGTTGCCTGTTTCGGAAGCAGCTCAGGATGTGATTTCCTGACCGGCATGTATTATGGAGTTATCGATAGCAATAAGATGGGAGGAAACAGATGTGGTAAAGCTTGAAATCAGAAAAAACACCTATTACGATTCAGTAACCCTGATGATCATCTCGAAAGATGTAAAAAATCTGTCAGGTGTTTCTGAAGCACTGGTAGGCATGGGAACGGATCTGAACCGTGAGATTGCGGGAAATCTTGGCTTAGATGCAGACGGCTTTGAGGATGTAACCGCAAATGACTTTTTTGTGGCAGCGGATTGTGATGACGAGAACTGCTTCAAAAAAGTAGTGGAAAAGGTAGATGAACTGCTGAACAAGAAAGCAGAAAAAAGCAAGGCAGAGTATTTCCCGCCGACTCTGGATGGAGCCATAAAAGTGGAAAAAAATCTGAACATGGCAGTGATTTCAGTTCCGGGACGTTTTGCGGCAGATGTTGCAAAAGACTGCCTGGATCGTGACATCAACGTTATGCTGTTCAGTGATAATGTCACCATCGAGGAAGAAAAAGCACTGAAAGAGTACGCAGTATCCAAAGAACTCCTGATGATGGGTCCAGATTGCGGAACCGCAGTTATCAATCATGTACCGCTTGCATTTGCAAATGTGATTAAGCCTGGAAAAATCGGTCTTGTGTGTGCATCCGGAACCGGTGCGCAGGAAGTTTCCACTATTATCGACCAGCTTGGTGAAGGTGTTTCCCAGCTCCTCGGAACTGGTGGAAGAGATTTAAAGAGTGAGATTGGCGGAATCATGATGAAGCAGTGCCTGAACGCACTGATTGAAGATCCGAAGACAGAGATTATTGTGCTGGTGTCTAAACCGCCGGCAAAGGATGTGGAGGATCAGATTTTAAAGATTGCTGCTAATGCTGGTAAGCCGGTTGTAGTCTGCTTCATTGGTGGTGACGCAGAGAAAATTAAAAAAACCGGATTATATGCAGCAGTATCCCTGGAAGATGCAGCGCATAAGGCAGTGGCACTGGCAAAAGGAGAGGCCGTATCGGATTTTGAAGATTTCACCATGGGCCTTGAGAAAGCGGAAGCGCTGGCCGCAGAGGAAAGAGCCGGCATGATCCAGGGGCAGAAATATGTGAGAGCCTTTATACCGGCGGAACCATTTGCGATGAGGCAATGAAACTTCTGATCGGAAGTATGGGACATATTTATTCCAATATCCCGCTGAAAGCGGAAGATAAACTGGAAAACGCAAGAAATGGAAAGTCACGGGAAAATACTTTCCTGGATTTCGGAGATGATGAGTTTACTGTTGGCCGTCCGCATCCGATGATTGATCCATCCCTTAGAGCAGAGCGTGTGGTCGAGGAGGCAAAGGATCCGGAAACCGCTGTGATCCTGGTAGACTGTGTGATTGGCTATGGTTCCCACGAGGATCCGGCAAAGGATTTATCCGATGCGATTCGGAAGGCAAAGGAACTGGCAGCAAAAGAAGGCCGTTACCTGTCTGTGGTAGCTACTGTATGCGGCACAGAGGGTGATCCGCAAAACCGTACAGCAACATCTCTCCAACTGGCAGGAGCAGGGGCAATTGTACTTCCGTCCAATGCACAGGCAGCGAGATTTGTAGAACTGATCACGAAAAATCTGTAGGGGAGGAGGAAGAACATGAGCAAGGTAAATGAGTTATTTGAGAAAGAATTATGCGTAGTCAATTTCGGTATTGAGTCTTTTTATCAGGACCTGAAAAAGCAGAATGTCAAATCGGTCCATGTTGCGTGGAAACCGGTGGCTGGCGGAGATAAAAAGATTGCCGGTTATTTAAAACAGTTAAAGGATCCGAATCTGGCAGAGAAGATCGCAGCCGCAAACAAGGAGGCACTTCGCAGAATCCTTGCGGCTCAGCCGGCGCTGGTAGGAATGTCAACTGCCGGAGAAGCAATTCCTGGCATGACCAAAACGACGATCCTTCATGCTGGCCCGCCAGTGAAGTGGGAGGACATGTGCGGTCCTATGAAAGGCGCTGTTATGGGCGGCCTGATCTATGAGGGACTGGCAAAGGATATGAAGGAAGCGGAAGAGCTGGCCGGAAGCGGAAAGATTACCTTTGATTCCTGCCATCATCACAATGCAGTAGGTCCGATGGCTGGTATTGTTACTTATTCTATGCCGGTATGGCATGTGGTAAACAAAACTTTCGGAAATGATGCGTACTGCACTATGAACGAAGGACTTGGAAAGGTACTGCGGTTTGGAGCTTGTGATGAAGAGGTATTTGACCGCCTGAGAAAGATGGAAAAGGTTTATTATCCGGTACTGAAAGAAGCACTGGAAATCCATGGCGAGATCGATATGAAAGTTATGATTGCGCAGGCTCTGCAGATGGGAGACGAGGGGCACAACAGAAATAAGGCTGGCACGTCCTTGTTTATCCGTGAGATCCTTTCGGATGTTTACAAGACCCATTTTCCGCTGGAGCAGCAGCAGGAGGCAATTGCATTTATCAATGGAAATGACCATGCATTTCTGAATCTGTCTATGCCGTCCTGTAAAGCTACGATGGATCCGACTCTGGGAATTCCGTACAGCACCATTGTTTCTACCATGTGCAGAAATGGTGTGGAATTTGGCATCCGGATTTCCGGACTTGGCGCAGACCAGTGGTTTACGGCACCGTCCGAATATATCCGCGGTCTTTATTTCCCGGGATATTCCGAAGCGGACGCAAATCCGGATATCGGAGATAGCTGTATTACAGAAACAACCGGAATTGGCGGATTCTGTATGGCAGCTTCACCAGCTATCGTACAGTTTGTAGGAGGCCAGGTTCAGGATGCGATCAACTACTCTTCTCAGATGTACGAGATTACAGAAGGGGAAGGAAATGCCTATAAAATTCCGGTACTGGACTTCAGAGGTAGCGCAACTGGAATCGACATTGTAAAGGTTTTGGAGACTGGAATCCGCCCGATCATCAATACTGGTATTGCTCACAAGGATTACGGCGTTGGACAGATTGGAGCAGGTCTTGTAAATCCGCCGGAAGGCTGTTTTACAAAAGCCATCGAAGCATGCGCAAAAGCATGGACAAACTAGATAATAAAAATATTTATATATTAAGGAGGATTTATAATTATGAGTAAGTGGTCTGACATCAAAATCTACGATTTAAGTATTCCGATTGGAATCAGTACTCCGCCGTGGCCAACCTATGAGCCGCTTCAGGTGAAGTATTTCAAGCGTCTGGCACCGAATGGAGCAAACGGACAGCTTGTGACCCATTCCAATCATGTAGGAACCCATCTGGATGGCCCGCGTCATTTCGACACCGCAGGAAGAGATATTGCAGCTCTGGAATTAACCAAGCTGTGTGCACCGGGTGTTGTAGTTGATTTGTCTGATATGGCAGAGGATTTCGGCATCTATACCCCGGAAGATATCGAGAAGCGCGTTGAGGTACGTGAGGGAGATATCCTGATCATCAACACTGGTTATCATAAGTATGGATTTGACCAGCCGGAGGCAGATGAGCGCCGCTATATGCTGCGTCACCCGGGTCCGTCTCTTGATTTTATCAAGTGGGTACGTGAAAAGAAGATTAAATGGCTGGGAGTTGACTGCGGTTCCGCAGATCATCCGATGAATACTAAGATCCGTGACTGGGAGCCGATGGAGGCTGAAAAGTGCGACGCTATTTTCCGCAAGAAATATGGCAAATCCTTAAATGAGATTTATCCGTGGCCGGAGCATTACCAGGCAATGCATTTAGAGTTGTTTGGCCAGCCGTATGAGGCAATCCATGCAGAGTGCATGGGAGGTGAGATCGATAAGTTGTCCAACAAGCGTGTTGTAATCGGATGCTTCCCGTGGAAGTTCCAGGATGGAGAAAGCTGCATCAGCCGTATCGTGGCATTCGATGGTTTCGAGGATGTATAAAGAACAGTAACAGGCCGGTTCAGAGGGTTTCGTGGGGGAACCCTCTGAACGAAAAGGAGGAGTCTGTATGGGGACAACGCTATATAAAAATGCTGACTGGATCATTACCATGAACGAGAAAAGAGAGAAAATCCGTCATGGTGATCTGCTGATTTCAGGAAAAGAAATTCTGGATGTAGGAACGGATCTGGAGAAAAAATATGAAGGAACATTAAAGATTGACCATGTGGTAGAGGCAGAAGGCACGGTGATTCTTCCGGGTTTTGTAAATGTGCATCATCATACATGGCAGTCTCTGATCCGCAATATCCAGGCAACAAGAGGACTGAAGCTGGAACCGTGGCTGACTGTTATGTATGAGATCTATAAAGATCTGAATACGGATGTGGCTCGTGCTGGTGTTTATTCTGGTCTGGGAGATATGCTTAAAACTGGATGTACGACATCCAATGATCTTTGGTATCCGCATCCTGTGGGAGTAAAATATCTGGTTGACGCGGAAATTGAGGCCGCGGCAGAAATTGGAATCCGTTTCCATCCGACCAGAGGATTCCACTCTGTACCTAGCAGTATTGTACCGCCAGAAGTTGTGGATACAAAAGAGAGTGTTGTGGAAGACACGATCAGACTGGTGAAAAAATATCATGACCGGTCCCGTTTTTCCATGTGCCAGGTTGGCATCGCTCCGAGCATTGCCCAGTATGAAACGGAAGATATCATTGAAGCTGTAGTAGATCTGGCAGAAGAGTATGACATTATGGTTCACGGTCATCTGGCAGAGAGCCAGCATGAGGTGGAATATACGCTGAAGACTTGGGGTTGCCGGCCATTTGAGTGGTTTAAACGGCACCGTTTGCTTGGCAAACGGTTTTATTTTGCCCACTGCATTCATTTGAATGAAGAAGAAATCGCACAGATGGCAGAGACCGGAACCGGAGTGGCACATTGCCCGATCTCTAATATGCTTTTAAGTTCCGGTGCATGTCCGGTGCCTTCTTATCTGGAACACGGTCTCACAAGAATTGGTCTTGGTGTAGATGGAGCTGCCAGCAGCAATTCATCGAATATGCTGGAGGAAATCCGGTGCGCATATCTGTTAAATCGTCTTACCTGGGGTGATAAGGCGGCAACACCGGATGATTATCTGTATATGGCAACGGCAGGCGGAGCAAAAGTTCTTGGACGGGATGACATCGGTTATCTGGCACCTGGAATGGCAGCAGATTTCGCCAGATGGACTGGAATCAGCTGACTTATGCAGGCGGATGCTATGATCCGGTGGCATGCATTGTAGAGAGCGGCGATCCTCGTCTTGTTAAAAATGTAGTAGTAAATGGGGAATTAGTAGTATCTTCTGGAAAACTTACAAAGGTAAGCGAAGAGGAGAAGCGTGACTACGTAAACCAGGTAGGAAAAGATCTTCTCACCAGGGCATCCGCAAGGATTGAAAGTCTGAAAGAGGATATTGGTTAGCAAAAATGTTGAATCATGTAAAATAATGGAGGTTTACATATGCTGGATATTAAGATTACGAACGCAAAAACAAGAAATACCGGAAAAGAACTAGTTGAGATCGGAATTGAGAACGGAAAGATCACGGCAATCGCGTCTGCAGTAGAGGGCGAGGCAAAGCAGGTTATCGATGCAAAAGGAAACCTGGTAACCGAGTCCTTTGTAAACGGACACCTTCATCTGTGTAAGGTTTATACTCTGGAAATGGCCGGACAGGCTGCATTAAAAGAGTACAACGACAATAACATGGGCGGTGCTATGACTTCCATCGAGAGAGCAGCAGATTTCAAGGCATGCTATGATGAAAAGTGGATCATTGAGAATGTCCGTAAGGCATGCGATCTTGCTGTGAAATACGGCAATACCCATATCCGCGCATTTGCAGATGTGGACAGCAAAGCCAGACTGGAAGGCGTAAAAGGTGTTATCCGTGGAAGAGAGGAATATAAGGACCGCCTGGATATTCAGGTCGTTGCATTTCCGCAGGATGGTGTTGCCAGAGAGCCGGGAGCAAAAGAACTGATCAAACAGGCTATGGATCTTGGTGCCGATGTAGTAGGCGGAATCCCGTGGATCGAGTTCACTGAGGAAGAGGAGTTAGACCATGTAAATTCTATGTGTAACTACGCAAAAGAGTATGACAAAGACATTTCCATGCTTCTGGACGATGTAGGTGATGCAGAGGAGAGAACCCTGGAGATGTTATGCAAAAAGGTCATCGAGATGGGCTGGCAGGGAAGAGCAACCGCACAGCATTGCCGTGCCATGGAGCTGTATCCGGAGAACTACTTCAGAAAGCTCGTTTCCCTCTTAAAGAAAGCCCAGATTGGTGTGGTATCCGATCCGCATACCGGTCCGCTGCATGCAAGAGTCAAAGACCTTCTGAAGGCAGGCGTGCCGGTTGCTCTTGGACAGGATGATATAGCAGATGCTTACTATCCATACGGTGAGTGCAATATGCTTCAGGTAGCTTTCCTGGCAAGCCATTTGCTCCACATGGTAAGCTTCGACGACATGGAGCTGCTTTACGACATGATCACAACAAGCGCCGCAAAGGTTCTTGGAATCAAAAACCATGAACTGAAAGAAGGCGGAGATGCAGATCTGGTAGTACTTCAGGATGAGGATGTATACCATGCAATCTGGCATCACACAGCACCGGCTTATGTTATTAAGAACGGCGTTGATATTACCGTAAAGTAACAGCTTCAAAAAGGAGAAGCATATGGAAAATAAGAAAGGAAGATTTGCAGAGATTGCGTATGTCCTGGGAATAATTCTGTGCCCACTGGGGGTCTGCCTGTCGGCGAAAAGCGGATTTGGCGTGTCAATGGTAGTTGCACCGGCCTACGTGCTTTATTTGCGTATTTCAGAAACAATTCCCTGGTTTACTTTTGGAAAATCAGAGTATATCTTTCAGGGATTGCTGCTGATCGTGCTGGCCTTTGCTGTGCGGCGCTTTAAGTGGAAGTATCTGTTATCTTTTGTTACGGCGTTTATTTACGGAAATATTTTGGATCTGTGGTATGTTGTATTAGGTTCGGAACAGTATACCGTATACTGGCAGCGCGGAATGGCTTGTGTTTTTGGAATTCTGATCACTTCACTGGCCATAGCTTTTTTCCTGAGAACGTATCTTCCTCAGGAAGCTTATGAAATGTTCGTAAAGGATGTAACGGATACGTATCAGAAAGATATGACAAAAGTGAAATGGCTGTTTGATCTGTCAGCGCTTTTGATTGCAGTAGTTCTTATGCTGGTGTTATTCCGCCGGTTTGCTTTTAATATGGTCGGATTAAACACAGTTCTTGCAACAATCGTAAATGCTCCGCTGATCGGCTTTTTTGGAAAAATGCTGGATCGTGCCGGAAGTTTTGATTCTTTATTCCCGGAGTTTTACCAGAAATTTCAGAAGATTATGAATTAAAAGTGAGAGCTGCCTTATAAACAGGGCGGCTCTACTTGTAAAATCTTAGAACCAGGAAACTGGAAACTTTTGGGCAGAACGAGGTGAAAATTGTGAAAAAAATATTTGATGCACTGGTAGATGGCAGTGTGGCATTAATCAGCCGTTTTCTTCCGGATGCGTATATTCTGGTGCTGCTTCTTACGGTAATCCTGTTTGTGGTTGCGGTTCCAGTTACAGGAATTGCGCCGGCAGAGGGAATTACCGTGGCGGATCGGCTGGTGAATCTGGTGTACGATGGCTGGTATGGCGGTTTCTGGAATCTTCTTGGCTTTGGGATGCAGATGGTTCTGATTGTGGTGACGGGAACGATGTTTGCCAATACAGAACCGGTTCACCGCATCATCGTAAAGATTGCGTCTATTCCGAAAACTCCGAGACAGGCACTGCTTTTAGTTTCCGCAGTGGGTATGGTCGCGTATTTTTTACAGTGGGGAGCCGCTTTGATTGTATGCGCGGTCCTGGCACAGGAAGTGGCAAAGCAGGTAAAGGGAATTCATTATCCGCTTCTGGTAGCGGCCGCTTATGTTGGAAACGCGTTTTGCCTGGTAGGAATATCCGGAACGATTGCACTCAATGTTGCCGGAGGCTGGACATTCGATGGGGTATGGAGTACAACGGGAATTCCATTTCGTGAAACGGTATTTGCGCCATACAACCTGTTTATTTATCTGGTAGGAGCAATTGTGCTGTGCCTTTTGATTACGGCTATGCATCCGTCTCCTGAAAAAACAAAAACTGTGGATCCGGCAATCTTCGCTGAGGAGACGGTGGAAAAACAGTACAGGCCACGCAGTGAGATGACGCCGGCTGAAAAGTTGGAAACATCTGTACTTTTAAATGGTCTGATTGCGTTTATTGGCTTTTTCTGCGTAATCTGGAGTTTTGTAGATTCTCTTTATATCAAAAAACAGTCATTTTCACTTTCTATTAACCAGGTGAATATGATCTTTCTGTTTGCATCGATCGCAATGTATAAAACTCCTGTACGTACGGTAGCGGCAGTAAAAAAATCTCTGGGCGGAGCGGTTGGCGTTGTGCTTCAGATGCCGTTTTATGCCGGAATTGCCGGATTGATCAGCTATCACGGCGGTTCAACCGGTGTTTCCATCGCACAGGTGATTTCCGGATTTTTTGTACATATTTCCAATGTGCAGACCTTTCCGCTCTTCACTTGCCTGAGCGCGGTGATCGTAAAGCTGTTTGTACCAAGCGGCGGAGCCCAGTGGGCGGTTCAGGGGCCGATTGTAATGCAGGCGGTCCAGAGCTTTATGCCGGCTGTGTCGGAAGGAAAGGCAGCAATGGCACTTTCCTGGGGCAATTCCTGCTGTAATCTGCTTCAGCCGTTCTGGCTGATTCCGGTGCTGGAAGTCGCAAAACTGAAAGTCAGGGATGTTATGGGATATTGTGTGATTTGTCTGCTGGCACTTCTGGTGATTATATCCGTAGGATTACTATTTTTATAAAAACGAATGGAGAAGAATTATGGGAAAACGAATTGTGATAGCTCTGGGAGGAAATGCACTTGGTAAGACAATTTCCGAGCAGGCAGAGGTAGTAAAAGGAACTGCAAAGGCCGTAGCCGGACTGGTTCGGGCCGGTCATCAGGTTGTAATTTCACATGGAAATGGACCACAGGTCGGAATGATCCAGAAGGCAATGACTGCTTTGCATAAGCAGGATCCGGAGCATTATGAGCTTTGTCCGCTGTCTGTGTGCACTGCAATGAGCCAGGGCTATATCGGACTGGATCTGCAGAGGGCACTGCGCAATGAACTCGAGAAATGTGGAATTTTAAAGTCCATCACAACCATTCTTACGCAGGTGGAAGTAAATCCAAATGATGATGCGTTTAAAAATCCATCTAAGCCGATTGGTGCGTATGTCACCGAAGCAGAGGCAGAAGTTCTGAGAAAAGAAAGAGGATTTGAGTTTGCGGAGGATGCAGGAAGAGGCATCCGCAGAGTTGTTCCGTCTCCAAAGCCGCAGCAGATTCTGGAACTGGAATCGATCCGGAAAATGGTAGAAGACGGACAGATTGTGATTGCCTGCGGAGGCGGAGGCGTTCCGGTAGTAAAAGAGGAAGACGGATATTTTGGAACAGAAGCCATTATCGATAAAGACTTTGCTTCAGAAAAACTTGCGGAAGAGTTAAATGCAGATTACCTGATTATTTTAACAGCTGTTGAAAAAGTTGCGATTTTTTACGGCACACCAAGGCAAAAATGGCTGGAGCATATGAGTGTAAGAGAAGCAGAATTTTATATAGAGGATGGGCAGTTTGCTCCGGGCTCCATGCTTCCGAAAGTAGAGGCAGCGGTCGCCTTTGCAAAATCCGGTCATGGAAGAAAGGCTTTGATTACGCTTCTTGAAAAAGCGGAAGAAGGAATTGAAGGCCGGACTGGAACAGAAATATCTATGGTTTAATAAAGAACAGGAAGATTTAAAATGGGAAGGGAGAGATTTTATGTATAATCCAGAACAGCCGGTTTTTGAAGAACAGCCTGAATCAAATATTGAAATTGCATATGGAATTGAGGATGTGCCAAAACCATGCTGGAAGGCCGTTCTTTTTGCATTGCAGATTACTCTGGTAGATTTTACACCGTTTATGTGGGCAGCAGGGTTTGCCTCTTTAGCAGGAATTGACCAGCCGGATTTTGTTCCGACGTTGCTTTGCGCATGTTTCTTCTGTATGGGAATCTGCACATTTTTACAGACAACGGTAGGTAACCGCCTTCCCATTGTTCAGGGATCCTCTTCCGCACTTATGTCATCCATGGGAAACATTGCGGCTGTTTACGGTCTGCCAGCAGTGTGGGGAGCCTCGCTGATTGGAGGTTTGATTCAGACAATCCTCGGAATTACAAAGACAGTAAGCAAGGTAAGAGCTTTCCTTCCTCCGGTAGTAGTTGGTTCTGTGGTGACAGCAATTGGGTTTGTCGCAGCGAGAATCGCGGTTCAGTGGACTTTTTCCAGACAGGAACCATTATATCTGGTTCTTGCGCTGATTTCGTTTTTGTTGGCGCTTATACTGAAATTTAAAACGAAAGGAATGGTATCCCAGGGCTTTATCCTTATTACGGTTGTTATCGTCGGAGTTGTGGTTTCTTCATTTCTGGGAATTTTTGACTGGAATGCAGTTTATGCCGCACCGTGGATAAAGATTCCACGTTTATTTCCATTTACAGGGCTGTCAGGACAGCCAAACGCAGTAATCACGTTTACGGCAGCGGCCATTATTGGTGGATTCAGCGGCTATATGGGAGCTATTTTTGAATCTGTCGGGGATTATGCGGCAACCTGCGCAGCCTGTGATGAGGTTTACCGTGTGAAACATATTGATAAAGGAATCATGGCCAGCGGACTTGGCTGCATGATTACAGCCCTCTTTGGAGGCTTGCCGTGTACTTCCTACACACAGAATATCGGCATTGTTGCAGCTACCGGCGTGGCATCCAGGCGGGTAACCCAATATGCAGGTGTTTTATTCCTGTTGTATGGCTTTTGCCCGAAAATGGCATATATTCTTGCCGGAATTCCGAAACCGGTTATTGGGGCAGTGTTCCTGATCTCTGCGGCTTCCATTATGTTTTCCGGAATTGACTCCATTGTGTCATCACCGAGAACTCTGAGAAACACGCTGGTAGCAGGGATTACTCTGACGCTGGCAGTTATGCTTCCGTATCAGTGCACTTCTACTTATAAAGAGTGGGCAGACAGCCTTCCACCATTTTTAAATATGTTGTGCACCTCACAGGTTTTTATTGCTGTACTTTGTGGTGTGGGACTGAATATATTGCTGAATTTTGTTTTACGGGATAAAGAAGAATAAAAGAATGTGGTACGTTGTACGTGCTGCTAAGGAGAAGACCATGATTCAGAAATTAATTGAAAAGATTCAGAAAACAAAGGCACCGATCTGTGTTGGACTGGATCCGATGTTAAATTATATTCCGGAATATATTTTAAAGAAGTCCTTCAGAGAGTTTGGTGAGACGTTAGAAGGAGCAGCAGATGCTATCTGGAATTTTAATAAGGAGATCGTGGATCATACCTGGGACCTGATTCCGGCTGTGAAGCCACAGATTGCCATGTACGAGCAGTTTGGTATTGAAGGATTGAAGGCATATGACAGGACTGTGAAATATTGCCATGAGAAAGGCCTTGTGGTTATTGCTGACGCAAAACGCGGCGATATCGGTTCTACCTCAGCAGCATACGCATCAGCTCATCTGGGCAGAGTGAAAGTTGGAAACAATAGTTGTTCTATATTCAATACAGATTTTATTACTGTGAACCCGTATCTGGGAAGTGACGGAGTAAAACCTTTTATTGATGTTTGCAATGCAGAGGATAAAGGCATTTTTGTGTTGGTAAAAACCTCGAACCCCTCCAGTGGGGAGTTTCAGGATAGGCTGATTGATGGTAAACCGCTTTATGAGCATATTGCTGACAGGGTGGTCGAGTGGGGCAGGATATCTATGGATGGCGCATACAGTAATGTCGGAGCGGTCGTAGGAGCAACCTACCCGGAGATGAGCGTTATTTTAAGAAAACTCATGCCCAAAACCTACTTCCTGGTACCTGGTTATGGTGCACAGGGCGGTACAGCAAAAGATTTAAAGAATTGTTTCAATGAAGATGGACTTGGAGCAATTGTCAATTCTTCACGCGGCATTATTGCAGCGTATCGTCAGGAGAAATACGCAAAGTTTGGTGCAGAGCACTTTGCAGAAGCATCCAGACAGGCAGTTGTTGATATGGCTGCAGATATTAACAGTGTTCTGTAAGACAGAGCAGGGCACAGCAGTGTACAGAGGAGAAAACAAAATTTTATTTTTCAGTGGAATGTGGTAGAATTAAAAGAAAAATCATAATTTATGAAATTTGAGGACACACCTATGACACTGACACAGCTAAAATACATCGTAGAGACCGCGAAGGCCGGGAGCATCAGCAGGGCAGCTGAAAAGCTGTATATTTCCCAGCCCAGTCTGACGGCAGCTATCCGGGAACTGGAGCATGAGTTTGGCATTACCATCTTCCAGAGAACCAACAAGGGAATTATCCTGACTTCGGAGGGTGAGGAATTTCTCGGCTATGCCAGACAGGTCATTACCCAGACAAGCCTGATGGAGGAACGTTATTCCGGCGCGGCTCCGGTGCGTCATCAGTTCTGTGTCTCTACCCAGCATTATTCCTTCGCGGTGGAAGCCTTTGTGGAACTGCTCAAGACTTACGGAGGTAAGACTTACGATTTCCGGCTCCGGGAGACCCAGACCTATGAGATCATTGAGGATGTGGCAAAGCTGAAAAGTGAGATTGGGGTGCTCTATTTAAACCAGTTCAACGAGAACGTTCTGCGAAAAACCTTCAAGGAGCATAATCTGAAATTTGAACGGCTGTTTCTGGCAAAGCCTCATGTGTTTGTCGGATCGGGAAATCCGCTGGCCAAGCTGGAAAAGATCACTCTGCAGGATCTGGAGCCATATCCGAGGCTTTCCTACGAGCAGGGAGATCACAATGCGTTCTATTTTTCCGAGGAGATTTTAAGTACGCTGGAGAGCCGGAAAGACATCCGGGTCTGTGACCGGGCAACATTGTTTAATTTGCTGATCGGCCTGAATGGCTATACCATCTGCAGTGGTGTGATCAATGAAACCCTGAATGGCAGGGACATTGTGTCGGTGCCGCTGGAGGCAGATGATTACATGGAAATCGGGTATATCACGCACAAACAGGTGGTGCCGGGAAAATTTGCCATGCATTACATAGAAGCACTGAAGCGTTTTGCGGTAGACTAACATAAAAGGGGCTGTCGCACTAACGTGCGGCAGCTCATTTTATATATCCAACACAAAACGCCGAGCTTCGAAAAGCCCGGCGTTCGTGGTATAATCAGTTTATGCGACTAAACA
>NZ_QUMD01000015.1 GCF_003481985.1 Clostridium sp. OF09-36 | reverse complement strand
AATAAAACCGTGGGACACACGGGGATAGCTCGCTTATGCTTTGCCCTATCGGGCAATCGAACGAGAAGCCCCCACTTCAGGCGCTAGCTAAGTGGTGGGAGTATGTCACTGCATATCCGCTAAAGAGGATGAGTCCTGCAAAGAGGGCATACAGGGTAGGAAGCCCGAAGATAAGACAGGTTATCAGAATAAGGGAAAAAAGTCCCAAGGTAACAGTTTCCATGAAAATACTCCTTTTCGTTTGTAATAGGGAAACCGCAGATGTTGCGAACGACACCGGCAATGAAATGACCGGGTTCCCGCTCACTATCCTAACACAGTTTCTTTTTCCTTCCAAGATGAAATACTGCTTCCATTTCCATAAAAAATGAGATAGAATGTAACGAGTACAAGAGAGAGAGGAAGAAACAAAACCGGTCCAGACCGGTTCACCATACCCCGGAAGGAGGAAGAAGCAGAGTATGAAAATTGCAATCGTAACGGACAGCAACAGCGGAATTACTCAGGAGCAGGCAAAAACCATGGGGATTTATGTGCTGCCGATGCCATTTATGATCAACGGTGAAACATTTGAGGAGGATATCAACCTGACCCAGGAAGAATTTTACAAACGTCAGGCGGAAGATGCGGACATCAGTACTTCCCAGCCTTCCCCGCAGGCGGTTACAGATCTGTGGGACAGCTTATTTGCACAGGGCTACGAGCAGATCGTCCACATCCCGATGTCCAGCGGATTGAGCGGATCCTGTCAGACTGCCCGTATGCTGGCACAGGATGAGCCCTATGAAGATAAGGTATTTGTCGTGAATAACCAGCGCATTTCCGTGACCCAGCGCCGTGCCGCAATGGATGCGAAGGAGCTGGCAGAGGCTGGCTTTAGCGGAAAGCAGATCTTCGAGATCTTAGAGCGCGTCAAAATGGAATCCAGCATTTACATTACGGTGGATACCTTAAAATATCTGAAAAAGGGTGGCCGCATCACACCGGCAGCAGCTGCACTTGGTACGCTGCTGCGTATTAAGCCGGTGCTCCAGATCCAGGGCGAAAAGCTGGATTCTTTCTCTAAGGTCCGCACCATGAAGCAGGCGCGTGCGACGATGCTTTCTGCGGCTGAGAAGGATCTTACTGAGCGCTACGCAGACCCAAAGGCAGAAAATACCTGGATCTTCGTGGCACATACCCAGAATACAGAGCTGGCAGAAGAGTTCGCAAAGGAGATCGAAGCACAGTATCCGGCAGCCGGTGAGGTGTATCCGGCACCGCTGTCCTTAAGCATTGCGTGCCATATCGGACCGGGCTCTCTGGCAATCGCCATGTCCAAGAAGATCGATATCGGGGCAGAACGGAAACGCTATGGCTTATAAAATGAAAAAACTGCAGATTCCCTGGCTGAAAAAGCGGGTAGTCAGCTTAAAGGTGCCGATCACCATCTGCCTGGTGCTGTTTGGCATCATCCCGATGTTTTTGTGCACGCAGACAATCTTGAGCTCCTTAAAGCAGACCCAGATCGATGAGCGTATGGTCGAGGTGCAGAACCAGTGCCAGATCCTAAGCAGCAAGATCGCCCGCACCGGGTATTTGAGCGGGGAGGATCGGAGCAGCTTAAACAGTGAGATCGAGACCATCGCAGATGTCTATAATGGGCGGATCGTGGTGGTCAACCGGGATTTTAAGATCGTACAGGATACCTTCCATATCGCGGAAAACCGCATGCACATTGCGGAAACCGTTATCCGGAGTTTTCAGGGCGAGACGGTGAGCCGCTACAATCGCGAAAAGCATTATTTTGCACAGGCGATGCCGATCTACAGCCTGGCATCGGACAAAAATATCGAAGGTGTTCTGGTGATGACAGCCTCCACTGAGTCCATGGTGCGCCTGACCGATGCAGTCGGTGACCGGCTGATCTTATTTCAGGTGATCCTGATCCTGGTGCTGATTCTGGCTGCAGTGCTTGCAGCTGCCATGATGGTCCGCCCGTTCAAAGAGTTCCAGGCGCGGCTGCACCATGTGGAGCAGGGCGCACTGGACACAGATATCAGCTCTGAGGCATACCGGGAGACGCGGGATATTTCCAGTTCCGTTGCACAGACCATCACAAAGCTGCAGGAGGTGGACCAGTCCCGCCAGGAGTTTGTATCGAATGTATCGCATGAGTTAAAGACGCCGATCACCTCCATCCGCGTACTGGCAGATTCCCTGATGGGCATGGGCGAGGTGCCGGTGGAGCTTTACCGGGAGTTCATGGAGGATATTTCCAATGAGATCGACCGGGAAAGCAAGATCATCGATGATCTTTTAAGTCTGGTCAAGATGGACAAATCCGAGGCAGAGCTAAATATCACCCAGGTGAACTTAAACACGCTGGTCGAGCAGATCTTAAAGCGGCTAAAGCCGATCGCAAACCGCCGGAAGGTGGAGCTGATCTTCGAGAGCATCCGCGAGGTCACCGCCGATGTCGACGAGATGAAGCTGTCGCTCGCCATCACAAACCTGGTGGAAAATGCCATCAAGTATAACATGGAAGAGGGCTGGGTGCGGGTCACCCTGGATGCAGACCATAAATTCTTTTATCTCAAGGTTCAGGATTCCGGCATTGGCATTCCGGAGGACGTTCAGGACCGCATTTTTGAGCGTTTCTACCGGGTAGATAAAGCGCGTTCGAGGGAGACGGGCGGCAGCGGCCTTGGCCTTGCCATCACCCGTAATGTGGTGCTGATGCATAAGGGCGCCATCAAGCTTTCCAGCAAAGAGGGCGAGGGCAGCACCTTTACGCTGCGCATTCCGTTAAACTATATTGCCTAGCAGGAGAAATTTATGGAACGATCACAGAATAAGCGTAAAATCCACAAGATGGATTTTTGTGTCAGAATAGGTTTGCTTCTGGTCCTTCTGGCTGCGTGTGTGCTTTTAGCCGGGTGCCGGAAGCAGGAGACACCCCTGCAGGAGGGCGAGACAGAATACCAGATTTATTATATGAACCAGGCGGTAACGAAGCTGATCCCGCATTCCTACCGCACAAAAACAACCGACACGGAAGGTCTGGTCGGGGAGCTGATGGAAAGCATGCTGCATGTGCCAGCCGACCTGGAGGCACAGGCGGTCTTATCGGATAAGGTGGCCTACCAGGGCTGCCGCCGGGATGACAACGTGCTGTATCTGTTTTTCGATAATAATTATACCAGCATGAACGCCTGCCAGGAAATTCTGTGCCGGGCAGCATTGGCCCGGACACTGACACAGGTTCCGGGGATCGAATACATCAGCATCTATTCGGGGGACCAGCCGCTGTTAGACAAAAACGGGATGCCGTCAGGACCAATCTCGGCAGCCGATTTTGTGGACAGCATCACCGATGTCAACGCCTACGAGCGCACAGAGCTGACTTTGTATTTTACCAATGCCGACGGAACCATGCTGTTTCCGGAAAAACGGAGTGTCATGCACAATGTGAATACCTCTGTGGAGCGGGTCATCATTGAGGAACTGATCAGCGGGCCGGAACAGCCCGGACTGATGCCAACCTTAAATTCCGACATCAAGATCTTAAATGTTTCCGTCAACGAAAATGTCTGCTATGTCAATTTTGATGCGGCATTTTTAAACAATTCCCTGGAGGTAAAGGATTATATTCCGATCTACTCCATCGTGAACTCGTTATCGGAGCTGTCCAATGTAAACCGGGTGCAGATCACGGTAAGCGGTTCCCAGGAGGTTACATTCCGGGAAAATATCTCATTGAATACGCTGTTCGAGAGGAATCTCGATTATATCGGAGGAAATTAATATCAGACATCCATTGCTGCTTTTGACAGGGGGATTCGTACTTGGAGAGGCCGTAATCCTGCATCAGGGCACAATGAAAGAGCTGGCACCGCTTTTTGCGGCGGCGCTGGTGCTGTGTGCGGTGGCTGCGTTAGTGGTCTGGCACAGATCAATATTCTGGGGCAGGAGCTTAGGAATCAGGCTTCTGCCCCTTTTTGTATTGCTAGGCATGGCGCGTGGGTACCAGGAAGCGCGGAGCGTGCTTGCAGAGCAGGGGCTGGTGCTGGAAGTAGAAAGTACCTACGGGGAAGGACGCATTGCTCCATAGAAGAAAAGGACGCATGGACGGTCCTTTTGCTAAAGCAGGTGCAGACGAAGGAAGGCGGGCTCCGGTATCTGCAGGTGTATGTGGAGCGGGAGAAAGCGGAGCAGAATACAGCTGGAGGAGCAGAGAATTCTGCAGGAAAAACAGACCAGAGGATCTGGAAAAAGAAGATGCAGGCAGAGCAGGCTGAGAGGTACCGGATCGGGGAATGCGTGCGGGTCTGGGGCGAATTTACAGCGTTTGAGCCCGCCTCCAACCCGGGTGGATTCGATTATGCCGCATATTACCGCGGACAGAAGCTGGTCTGGAGAGTGTTTGCAAGGAGTGTGCGGAGAGCAGAAGAAAACGTGCAGGTATGGCACAGTCTCTTTGCGGCTCCTGCAAATGGACTTCTGCGTTTCCGGGGCTGGGCATCGGACCGGCTGAAGCTGTTAGCAGGGGAGGAGGACGGAGGTATCTTTTCCGCCATGTTGCTGGGTGACAAGAGCGGTATGACGGAAGAAATCCGTGATCTGTATCAGAAAAATGGTATTGCGCATCTGCTGGCGGTAAGTGGCCTGCACCTGTCACTGGTCAGTGTGGCAGCTTATGGGCTTTTGCGCAGGTCCGGAGCAGGATATGGAAAGGCAGCTGTGGCAGGAGGAATGATCCTGGTCATTTACAGCGTTCTGACCGGGGCATCGCCATCTGTCCTGCGTGCCCTGGTCATGACATTGTGCGGGTTTGCGGCTGCGTATCTGGGCAGGACCTACGATCTGTTATCGGCTATGGGACTGTCTGCGCTGCTGCTTTTGTGGCACAGTCCCTACCTGATCGATCAGGCAGGGGTACAGCTGTCTTTTGCAGCAATTGGTGGTATCGGGCTGGCGAAGGAGCTGGAGTGCGGCATGGAAATTGCGGGGGGAGAAACTTGGATAGAAGCCAGGAGAAAAGTCGGAAGAGAAGTTGTGGGAAATGTTGTTGGAGAATATGATGGACAAAATGTTGGAAAAGCAACAGAAGCAGTTGCTGGGGAAGCGGCTGGTTGGGCAGTAGGGCATGTCTGGGAGCAGACGCTGCGCCTGACCCTTTGCATGCAGCTTGTTACCTTGCCTGTGGTGCTGTGGCATTTTTTTGCCTATCCGTTATATGGGATCTTCCTAAATCTGCTGGTGGTACCGCTTGCGGGAATCATTGTGGGAAGTGGGGCCGGAGGGCTTCTTAGCAGCCTTTTTACGATACAGGGTGGCGCGTTTCTGACCGGAGGGGGACGCGCAGTTCTCTCTTGGTATGAGCTTTGCTGCAGATGGTTCATGAAACTGCCCGGAAGCAGCCTGCTCATGGGGCGGCCTGAGCTTTGGCAGATCGTGGTGTATTATCTGGTGCTGGGAGTATTTCTGGTATTGACCTTGAAAATCCGGGAAATTTCCGGAAGCTTCCGGGAGTATTTTCTTGTGTTTGCGCTGCTTTTGGGTCTGGCATTTTTGCATACACCCGCAGTCCGGGGACTTGAAGTAACAGTTTTAGATACCGGTCAGGGAGATGGCATCTGTATCCGCACAAAGAAAGAGGTGATTTTGGTCGACGGAGGCAGCACCGACCAGAAAAAGCTGGGAGAGTACAGCTTAGATCCATTTTTTAAAAGCAAGGGGATCCGGTCCATAGATCTGGCTATTGTCAGCCATGGAGACTGGGACCATATCAGTGGGTTAAGCTGGCTGATGGAACAGAATGCAGATTGTTTCGTGAATGTAAAGACTCTGGTATTGCCGGAAGCCGGAAAAGGGGAAGAGGTATATGAGCGGTTAAAAGGATTGTGTGAGAAACAGGGCGGTCATGTGGTCTGGGCTGCACGCGGGGATAACTGGAAGGAGACAGGAAAAGGAAAGCTGGCACTCACATGCCTGTATCCGGAAAGCCGGTATTCTTCCAGATCTGAACGCCAGCAGCAGATGCAAGTGGAAAAAACAGAACCAGAAATCCGTGCGGAAACAGACCGGAACGAGCACTCTCTGGTCTTCCGGCTGGATTATGATTCTTTTCATATGTTATTAACCGGAGATATGAGCGCAAAAGGAGAGGAAAAGCTGCTCCGTCTGGAGCAGCAGGAAAAAGGGGCAGAGCATGTGGCTGCAAATGAACTAGAAACAGGAACTGGGGACATCTGGGTTTTGAAGACTGCACACCACGGTTCCGCTTATTCCAGCAGTGAGGAATTTCTTTCGTGGCTGAAGCCAGGCTGCGCGGTGATCTCCTGTGGGAAAAAGAACCGGTACGGACATCCGCACCCGGATACGATAAAACGTCTTACAGACTGCGGCAGCAGCATTCTGCTCACAACAAAAAGCGGTGCCATCATCTGGAAAACAGACGGGCACCGGATCAGGCTGGAAACGATGAAAGGGAAATGACGTATTCAGTATGCCTCATCATTCCGCAAATTGTGAAATACATAGGAAAAATAAGCATCCTGAGTCTCTTTTCTGCTCCTGCGGCTGCAGAAAACGCTCTCCCCGTTTTTTAAAAGAATTTTGCTGTCCTCGGAAATAGACTGGACCTGGGCAAAATTTATCAGAAGTGTTTTGCTGTTCAGATAAAAGCTGCCGGATTTTGGCAGCAAAGTCAAAAAATCCGAAAACGGCATTCGGGTACGGATGATTTCCTGCATGGTGTGGATCAGCAGGCAGTGACCGGATTTTCCACATACAGGATATCATCAAGCGAGAGAGGACGGTTTATGGGGGCTGCTCCCTGCCCGGAGCTGACCGGAATGGTGAGACAGGATGGCACCGCCAGATATTCCCGGATTTCCTGAAGACACCAGGCAAGCTTTTCCGGCTTCACTGGCTTTAAGAGATAATCCAGTGGATGCACCTCGTAGCCCTCCAGCGCAAAATCCAGCTCGGAGGTCGTAAAAATGATAGGGATCCGCTTGGACAGACGGCGCAGGCGCCGGGCAGTCTCGATGCCGTTGAGCCCGTTTTTATCTAACATGATATCCAGAAAAATAGCCTGAAATGCGCCGGGGGTAAATTCCTGCAAAAATGCCTCTCCACTCGGATAACAGGAAAAATCTGCAGGGATTCCCGCTTTTTTATGTTCCTCCCGGATCAGCCCGGAAAGATACTCCTGGTCTTCGGTCCGGTCTTCTACGATCGCGTAATGCATAAAATCACCTCATCAAAAAGTATGTATGCTAATGTTTTGCATTTGCATACAACCAGTGTAACATGGAATAAATGCGGTGTAAAATGAAAAATGTATTGATGGATACACACATATAAACGATAATGGATATGGTTCACATGTGGTGCAAACAGCAAGTAGTAATAAGCGAAGGCAACCTGAAAAGCTTTTGTGAGATTGCAACAGATTACAAAGAGATTAGAACAAAAATGATGTTTTAGATAGATGAAGTGGAAAATCATTTTCATAAAACTCTGGTTGAAAATATGATTAGCTTATTTAAAGACAAGACAGTGAAATGCCTTTGATACTTCCGTCAACTATGAAGATCTTATGGCATTGAAGAAGGAGCTGATGCGATGAAATATAATCAAGGGGGGAAAAGTACAATATGATCATTATGGTATGTGTAGACGATCACAATGGAATGATGTTCAACAAGCGCCGCCAGAGTCAGGACCGGACGCTGCGTCAGCATATGCTGGAGCTGACAAATGGGAAGAAGCTGTGGATGAATGCATACAGCATGGGGCAGTTTCCAGATGAAGCAGCCAGCCGCATTCAGGTAACCGAAGATGGCTTTCAAAACATTCCATCCGGGGAATATTGCCTGATTGAAGACCAGGACCCAGCTGAGTACGCAGAAAATGTGGAAGGGGTGATTCTGTTTCGCTGGAACCGCAGTTATCCGGCAGATTTATACTGTACTCTGGATCTGTCGGTGTGGAAATTGGCGCAGACAGAAGAATTTGAAGGGTATTCGCATGAGAAAATCACGCAAGAGCGTTATGTGAGGGAATAACAATTTGATTCACTTTAATAGGGCCGTGTGAGTTGCCTTTCGGCAACTCACAGGCCCTTGTCATATACTTAAATTGTTATTTTAAAATTTAATCTCTTTTCCTTCCAGTCTCCACTGTCTGAACTCTGCAGAAGCGGACAGAAGCAGGTCGGAGGAGGAGTTCAGTGCGGTCTCAACAGAATCCTGGATAACTCCGATGATGAAACCGACGCCGACTACCTGCATGGCGATGTCGTTCGGGATACCGAATAAGGAGCAGGCCATCGGGATCAGCAGCAGGGAGCCGCCGGCAACACCGGATGCGCCGCAGGCAGACAGGGCAGCCAGAACGCTTAAGATGATGGCACTCGGAATATCGACTGCGATGCCGAGGGTGTGTGCGGTAGCCAGAGCCATAACGGTGATGGTGATCGCTGCGCCGTCCATGTTGATGGTCGCGCCAAGCGGGATCGTTACGGAGTAGGTATCCTTATCCAGTCCCATTTCCTCGCAGGTTTCCATGTTGATCGGAATGTTCGCTGCGGAGCTTCGGGTGAAGAATGCGGTGATCGCGCTTCTCTTTAAGCATTTGAAGATCAGCGGGTACGGATTCTTGCGGATGCACCAGAATACCAGAATCGGGTTAGTAACAAAGTAAATGAACAGCATGGAGCCAACCAGCACTGCCAGAAGCTTTCCGTACTCCGTGAAGATGGAAAGACCATTCTCAGAAACGGTGCTGAACACAAGACCCATGATACCAAACGGTGCAAAGCTGATGATCCAGGTAACCACCTTTGCAAGGCCATCGGAAATTTCATCGAACATGGTTTTGGTTGTTTCACTTGCGCCGCGCAGGCCAATACCGAACAGCACTGCCCATACCAGAACACCAATATAGTTTGCGTTTACGATCGACTGAACCGGGTTGCTTACCATATTTAAAAGCAGGGAGCTTAATACCTCCGTGATGCCCTCCGGAGCAGCCAGGTCAGATGCGCCCTCCGCCAGAGTCAGGGTGATCGGAAACATCATGCTGGCGATAACGGCAATGACAGCAGCAAGGAAGGTACTGAACATATAAAGAATGATAACGGTACGGATGACACCGCCGTGGCTCTTACCGGAATGGCACAGGGAGCTGATGACCAGGAAGAACACCAGGAGCGGGGCAACCGCCTTTAATGCACCTACAAAAACATTACCAAGGATGGCGATGCCGGAAGCCTGCGGAACTGCAAGGCCTAAGATGGCACCGATGATGAGGCCGGCAACGATCCGTTTTACAAGACTGATGCCGCACCAGGTTTCAAATAGCTTTTTCATAAACATGCCTCTTTCTTTCGTTAATGGATCAACTGTGATTGATCTGTGGGCGATGCCCAGTGTTTTATTATACACAATGTGTAATAGAAATACAAATGTTTTTTCTGCACGGACATTTCCGGAAGATTGTTTGCGGATGGCTTTTGAAATGTTTCTGAATTGAAAGAAAATTGTAAATTCTCCCCATCTGTTTTGTGGTATTCTTTTTATAGAAAACAACAGCAAAGAAAATGGAGGGAACGCGATGAAGTATCAGATTCTTGGAACAACCATGCCTGCAGTGGAGATTTTATTTGAACAGAGCGGAGAGAGCATGTATACCCAGACCGGCGGCATGGCATGGATGACAGAGGGTATCAGCATGACCACCAATGCACGCGGCGGTCTTATGAAAGGAATTGGCCGTATGTTTGCAGGGGAATCCCTCTTTATGGCAACTTACAAGGCAGAACAGCCTGGTACCCAGATCGCGTTTGCTTCGACGGTTGCAGGAAGCATTCTCCCAGTCAATGTGGGGGAAACCGGCGGACTCATCTGCCAGAAGGGTGCATTCCTCTGCGCCCAGGAAAGTGTTGATTTAAATGTTACTTTTACCAAAAAAGCGTCCGCAGGTCTGTTTGGCGGAGAAGGCTTCATTCTGGAGGAATTAAGCGGAAGCGGCATGGCATTTCTGGAGATTGACGGGGATAAAGTCATCAAAAATCTGCAGGCGGGCGAGGTACTGAAGGTCGATACTGGCAATGTCGTTGCGTTCGAAAAGAGCGTTCAGTACGAGATTGAGACGGTCAAAGGTTTCGGAAATATCATGTTTGGCGGAGAAGGTCTGTTTTTAACCAGACTGACTGGTCCTGGCAAAGTGGTATTACAGACTCAGAACGTCGCAGAGTTCGCAGGAAGAATCGCAAGATACATCCCGGCTGCTACCACAAAATAGAGATTGCCTGTCTGCGTTTCCATCAAAGGGGAACCGCCGCATGCGTTGATACGCAGAAATCGTTTGCCGGGACTTGACATTTTGAGGCTTCCACTTTATAATGCGATATATTGGCAAGATACTGTTTCCACGATGCGAAAATAGTATCATTGACATCCAAAAGTCGTAAATACAGGTTAAGGCATTGAAGAGAACAAGTAACAGTCCGAGGTACCGCACAGAAAGCAGCCGGCAGATGAGAGGAGCGCGGAAAACGAACTGCGAATACATCCCGGAGCCGTGCACCGAACAAAATCAGAACCACAGCGTTACAGATATGTCGCAGAAGTTATGGCATGGAAACGCCAGGATTTCGAAAACCGCATTGGAATCGCGAAAGGGGGTTCTGCATGGATCAGTAGCTGCGCCGGATTACAGCATCCGTTATCATGCTGGAACAAAGCAGGCGGAAACAAAATGCATCAATCAGCATCGATCTGCAGCTTTGTTCGCTGAGGCAGGCAGTGTGAGCTGTCTGTGAAGTAAGGTGGTAACACGAGACGTCCCTCGTCCTTTCTGGCATTTGCCAGGAGGACGGGGTTTTTTATTTCTATTCCCATGAATCAATCCAGAAAAAGCTGCCAGTGGCAGCCCGCAGGTTTCATGGGAAGCAATTTCTAAGATATCATAAAGGAGAACTACAATGAACTGTTATGAAGAGCTGGTAGCCCGCGGCCTCATCGCCCAGGTTACGAACGAAGAAGAAATCAAAAAAATGGTAAACGAAGGAAAGGCAACCTTCTATATCGGTTTTGACCCGACCGCAGACAGCCTGCATGTAGGCCATTTCATGGCACTGTGCTTAATGAAACGTCTGCAGATGGCAGGAAACAAGCCGATCGCCCTCATCGGCGGCGGTACCGGTATGATCGGCGATCCGTCCGGACGTACCGACATGAGAAAGATGATGACCCCGGAGATGATCCAGCACAACTGTGACTGCTTCAAAGAGCAGATGAGCCGTTTCATCGACTTTAGCGACGGCAAGGCCCTCATGGTAAATAACGCAGAGTGGCTGTTAAAATTGAACTATGTAGAGCTGCTGCGTGAGGTTGGTGCATGCTTCTCCGTTAACAACATGTTGCGTGCAGAGTGCTACAAACAGCGTATGGAGAAGGGCTTAAGCTTCTTAGAGTTCAACTACATGATCATGCAGAGCTACGACTTCTATATGTTATACCAGAAATACGGCTGCAACATGCAGTTCGGCGGCGATGACCAGTGGAGCAACATGTTAGGCGGTACCGAACTGATCCGCCGTAAGCTGGGCAAGGACGCACACGCCATGACCATCACCCTGCTGTTAAACTCCGAGGGCAAGAAGATGGGCAAGACCCAGTCCGGCGCTGTATGGTTAGACCCGAACAAGACCACCCCGTTCGAGTTCTACCAGTACTGGAGAAATGTGGCAGATGCCGATGTATTAAAGTGCCTGCGCATGCTGACATTCCTGCCGCTTGAGCAGATCGACGAGATGGACAAGTGGGAAGGCAGCCAGTTAAATACCGCAAAAGAAATCCTGGCATATGAGCTGACCAAGCTGGTTCACGGCGAGGAAGAGGCTGAGAAAGCACAGACTGCAGCACGCGCACTGTTTAGCGGCCAGGGAAGCCTGGAGAACATGCCAAGCTTTACCTTAACCGATGCAGACTTCAACGAGGGAAGCATTGATATTCTGGCAGTTCTGCAGAAATCCGGTCTGGCTCCGACCCGTTCCGAGGCAAGAAGAAACGTAGAGCAGGGCGGTGTATCCGTAAATGGTGAGCCGGTGAAGGAGATCAAGACAGCCTACACCAAGGCAGACTTTGCAGGTGACGGTATGGTTGTAAAACGTGGTAAGAAGAAATTCATGAAGGTAACAGCTGAGTAATTATGGAAGAAAATAATCAGAATAGGAATGCGGGGCAGGATTCGCAGACCCCGCACAAGCGCCGTGTCCGCTATAAGGGCACCCATCCGAGAAGATTTGAGGAAAAATACAAAGAGCTGAACCCGGAAAAATACGCAGATACCATCGAGCACGTTATTCAGAAGGGCGGAACACCGGCGGGAATGCACATCTCCATTATGGTGAAAGAGATTTTGGATTTCCTGCAGATCAAGCCGGGCCAGAAGGGCCTCGACGCAACGCTTGGCTACGGTGGTCATACCCGTGCCATGTTAGAGCAGCTTCATGGCGAAGGCCATATTTACGGCCTGGACGTAGACCCGATCGAGTCTGTGAAGACGAAAAAACGTTTGGAGGATCTTGGTTTTGGCGAGGATATTATGACGGTGCGCCAGATGAACTTTGCTGACATTGACCAGATTGCAAAAGAAGTTGGACCGTTCGATTTCATTCTCGCTGATCTTGGCGTTTCCTCGATGCAGATCGACAACCCGGAGCGTGGCTTTTCCTATAAATTCGACGGACCGCTGGATCTGCGCTTAAACCCGCAGGCTGGGATCTCTGCGGCAGAGCGGTTAAAAGAAGTTGACCGGGAAGAACTGGCTGGCATGCTGCTGGAAAACTCCGATGAGCCGTATGCGGAAGAAATCGCACGCTGCATCACCGGAGCTATCCGCAAAGGGGAAAAGGTGGACACGACCACGAAGGTGCGGGAGCTTATTGAACAGGCGCTTTCCTTTATCCCGGAAAAAGAACGGAAGGAAGCCGTGAAGAAAGCCTGCGCCAGAACCTTCCAGGCCCTGCGCATCGATGTAAACAGCGAGTTTGAGGTGCTTTACGCATTCCTCGACAAGCTGCCGCATGTGCTGGCACCAGGCGGTCGCGTGGCGATTCTGACCTTCCATTCCGGCGAGGACCGCATGGTAAAGAAATCGTTTAAGCAGTACCAGAAGGCTGGACTGTACTCCGAAATCGCAGACGACGTCACCCGCCCGTCCACAGAAGAATGCGTCCGCAACAGCCGCGCAAGATCCACGAAACTGCGCTGGGCCGTGCGGGCGAAGTAAAAATTTAAAGAATATTTATGAAAGGTCCGAAACAGGCCGGGGTGGTATCCCGCTGCGCAAAATAGAAGTGCCGTGTTCGGACGATGTGGCTGACAGCCGTTTGCGGATAGTCGGACTGACCGTCCGCCTTCCGAAAACGTCAGTCGCCACATAGCCGGACACATTGCACTTTTATTTATGCTATGCGGGCTACCACCCCGGCCTGCTTCTGCTTTCCTGCTATTCTACGGTAATAAAAAACACAGCCAGAATGGTACTGGTAAAAAGCTGAAATTCTCGGCTTTTTATCAGTATCGTTCTGGCTGATTTTATTTCTCTCGTAGCGGGGCCAATACAGCAGAAGCCGGTTATCCCGGCATTCCGCGGAGCATAAATATGGGTATACGTGTCCGGCTATGCAGCGACTGGTGTTTGAGGTAGGCGGACATCTTGTCCGACTATCCGCAAACAGCTGTCAGCTGCATCGTCCGAACACAATACCCATATTTTGCGCAGCGGTATGCCGGGATTACCGGCTTCGGACCTTTATTGCTATTGCTTTTAAATTGTTACATCCGGATCAGTTCATAATTCCGGCTTCCCAGTCCGATCTTCTCTGCGTGATCGAGGCAGGATTTCCACTCGGATTCCGGGGTTGAGTTGGTGAAGTGGTCGTGGTGGTCGTGGAAGTTCGGATCTGCCAGATGCTTGGCCAGCTGGCTTCCCGGCATTGGCTGTGCGGCCATGCAGGCATCGACGCAGGCCTGATCCAGAGCCAGTGGATCAAAGGAAGCGAACATGCCGATATTTGGCAGGATCGGTACGTCATTCTCGCCGTGACAGTCACAGTTCGGGGAAACATCCACGATCAGGGAAATGTGGAAGTTCGGGCGTCCGTCCACAACAGCCTTGGTGTATTCTGCCATGCGGCAGTTTAACAGCGTGTTGGCATTGTTGTTATCGAAGATGATGGCATCAAAGTTGCAGGCACCCAGACAGCGTCCGCAGCCGACACAGTGATCCTGGCTGACATGCATTTTCCGGGATCCCTCATCGAATACCAGGCCGCCGTTTGCGCATTCTTTCTGACAGCGTCTGCAGCCTCGGCACATGCTTTCCTCAATGTGGGGCTTGCCGCTGCAGTGTTGCTCAGTTTTTCCGGCGCGGGAGCCGCAGCCCATACCGATGTTTTTGATGGTACCGCCAAAGCCGGTCATCTCATGGCCCTTAAAATGAGTCAGGCTGATGAAAACATCGGCATCCATAATAGCGCGGCCAATCTTTGCGGCCTTGACATACTCGCCGCCCTTTACCGGTACTTCAATATCATCGGTTCCCTTTAAGCCATCACCGATGATAACCGGGCAGCCAACAGAAAGAGGAGTAAAGCCATTCTCCCAAGCGCACTCCAGATGCTCCAGAGCATTCTTTCTGCTGCCCGGATACATGGTGTTACAGTCAGTAAGGAACGGCTTTCCACCCAGTTCCTTTACCACATCGGCAACCGCTTTTGCATAGTTGGGGCGAAGATAGCTGATATTGCCCAGCTCGCCAAAATGCATCTTGATGGCAACAAATTTGCCGTCCATATCCAGATCAGCAATGCCAGCCTTTTTGATGAGTTTTTTCAATTTGGTTGGCAGACTGTCACCAAACGCAATTGTGTGAAAATCTGTAAAATAAACCTTGGATTTTTCCATACAATCTGACTCCTTCTATGTATAAGATGAATCCCGTGGATTTCTGAGAGATATTTTATAATAACTGAGAAAAAAATTCAATGAGCTTTTCGGAATTATTGAGTATTATTCAGAAAAACTATCTGGTAAAAAATTCACATTTTGATTGATTTTTGTCATGGAAGCGTGTACTATAAAAAAGACAAAGATATATGTAAATGATGACAGGCAGTTTGAAAGAAAAAGTTACTGTTGACAGCGCATGAAAATAGTAACGGGAAAAGGACAGGTGGCTTGCGTGGAAGGACAGAAAGAAATGAAACCAGATAAGATTTATATTCAGATGCTTGGAAACTTTAGTATGGTGTATCAGGGAAAGTAGATTCAGCTTGGAAAATGGCTGAGCGCGAAGATGATCCATCTTCTCCTGCTTTTAATCTGCAGCAGAGAAGATGGCGTCAGCCGTGAGGAACTGATCCGTCGGCTGTATGATGCCGGTGAAACGGACAGTCAGGCAAGCAATTCCCTACGTGCCATGATTTTCCGGCTGCGCCGCAGCATTCAGGAATCGGGACTTCCGGAGGGAGAATACATCTCTACCAGAGGGGGCCGTTACACCTGGACCAATCAGCCGCTGGAAACGGAACTGGATGTAGAAACCTTTCAGAAACTCGTGAAAGCAGCGTTTGAAGAGGTTGATCCAAAGCTTCGCGCGGATCTTTTAAAAACCGCCTGCCGATCTTATCATGGAGATTTCATGCCGGATATGGTGTCAGACGAATGGGTTGGAAAGACGAGCTGGCGCTACCGGGAGCTGTATATGCGCAGTCTTCGGGAACTGAACCGTCAGCTGAAAAAGCAGAAGCGGTATGAGGAGCTGCTGGAAGAATGCGAGCGGGTACTGGCCAATTATCCGCTGGAAGAATGGCAGAGAATGAAAATGGAATGCCTCATTTCCATGAAACGATACCGGGAGGCGGCAGCGTATTATGAGGCACTGGAGCAGGAGGCCAGACAGACCTGCAGTCCGTTCATGACTGGAGAACTGAAAGAAAAATATCTCAAAGCAAAGCATATGATCCAGTACGAATCTGCCAATCTGGACCAGATTCAGGCTGACCTGGCTTGCGAACCGGAACAAGAGGGCGCGGCATTCTGTGAGTATCTGGAGTTTACGGATATTTACCGGTATCTGCAGCGAGTATTTGCCCGGGAGGGCATTACTTCCCAGCTGCTGCTCCTGACACTGACCGATGAGAGCGGAACAGACCCGGAGTCATCTCCGGAACTGGAAAGAGCACGTTCCGCCGCAGAATATGCCATTCGAAAAACATTCACCCGTTCGGATCTCTACACCCGCTATGGCAACAATCAGTATCTGGTACTGCTAAGCAGCCCGGAACTGCGAGATGGAAAGAAAGCACAAAACGGCATTCAGAAATATTATGAAGAAGCCAGCCGCAACGCACGGATTATGCTGAAATGCGAACAAAATGCGGTGAAGCTGGAAGACAAGTAGACCAGCGGAAAAACAGATCAGAATAAACCAGGAGCGACAGATCCTTTGTGGGGGATGTTGCTCCTGGTTTTGTTTTGGAGAAATAATGATAAGACAGATGATCAGTGCCAAGTTTCTAATCAAAATGCACCAATATTCCGATTAAAAACAAGCCAACATTCCGATTAAAAACAAGCTAACATTCCGGTCCTAAATTATCCAACATACCGAGTGATTTTATGCCAACATACCGAAAAATATTGAAATGCACATAATTTTGGGATATACTATGGATATTATGAGTGGAAGCGAGGCATTAAATGAAAAAGTATAGAAAACGAATTGCGGATGATATACTGGCACGCAAGCTGGAGGGCAAGGGAGCAGTTTTAATTGAAGGACCAAAATGGTGTGGAAAAACTACCACTGCAGAACAAATTGCTGCAAGCATCTTATATATGGATGAACCAGAGAAGAAAGAACAAAACATTGTCATGTCTGAGTTGAATCCCAAGCGGTTACTGAAAGGTGCAGCGCCACGGCTGATTGATGAATGGCAGATTGCACCAAAGCTGTGGGATGCCATTCGTTTTGAAGTTGATCATCGCGGTGAACTTGGGCAGTTTGTGCTTACCGGTTCTGCGGTTCCGGTCGACACTAAGGAAATTACTCACTCTGGTACCGGTCGTTTTACCTGGCTGACGATGCGGCCTATGAGCTTATACGAGTCAGGCGACTCTACTGGTGAAGTCAGTTTAAAAGACTTGTTTGATGGTGCACTGGAAATTGATGGCGCTTCTGAACTCGACATTGATCGCTTGGCATTTCTGGTATGTCGTGGTGGCTGGCCACAGGCAGTGGACATGAGGGATGAGATTGCTTTGGATCAGGCAATGGATTACTATGATGCTGTTGTGCGTTCTGATATTAACCGGGCAGATGGTGTGCAGAAAAACACAGAAAAAGTTCGGCGGCTTATGCGTTCCTATGCCAGAAATCAGGGGAGCCAGGTGGCGAATACCGTGCTTGCACAGGATGTGTCTGCAAATGATGAAAGCTCAATGAGCGATGAAACAGTAGCATCTTATATTAATGCTCTCCGTAAAATATTTGTAGTGGAAGATATGCCGGCGTGGAACCCGAATCTGCGTTCTAAGACCGCTATCCGCTCTTCGGATACCAGGTATTATATTGATCCGTCTATTGCTGCTGCGGCATTGGGAATTGGACCGAAAGACCTTATGAATGATCTCAAAACATTTGGTTTTCTCTTCGAAACACTTTGTATTCGTGATTTACGCGTTTTTGCAGATGCTTTGAATGGAGAGGTTTACCATTATCGGGATAAGGATGGTCAGGAATGCGATGCGGTTATTCATTTGAAAAATGGCAAATATGGATTAATTGAAATAAAATTGGGCGGCGACAAACTTATTGAAGAGGGAGCAGCAAGTTTAAAAAACATGGAAGCAAAAATTGACACGGATAAGATGAACGTACCATCATTTCTTATGGTTTTAATTGGTATCGGTGACTATGCTTACCGCCGTCAGGACGGAGTGTATGTTGTACCAATTGGGTGTTTGAAAAATTAAGTGTAAATATCCCTGCAGGAAGGGAAAACAGAATGAAGCTGGCACCGACTGCCTTTGGTGAGGGCAACCGCCTGTTCACTGAATTCAAGGGAGCATTGACGGAGAACTTTGTTCTTCAGACTTTGGTGACTCAGTTTGAAGTGGTTCCCCGGTACTGGACACAGACAAATCCTCCTTACGAAGTGGATTTTCTGATTCAGCGAGAAAATGATATTTTTCCTGTAGAGGTCAAATCTGAAGCTGGATGATGATATGCTGAACATTCCGCTGTTTATGGCAGATCAGACAGACCGGTTGATTGGTTTGGCATTAAGGCAGAAAAAAGAAAGAGGGTAACTTCATTGATGGTGCCAGAAATGGAAATGTTGGAAAACTAACACTGCCAATACCCCAGATGGAATGGGACAATGGCATTTATATAAGGAAGAAACACATGTCTTCAAAGCAGGCAGTTGCCGGTTTTCATACAGAAACCGGACAACTGCCTGCTTTTCTCTGCGAAAAAATACAAATACCTGTCCTTTTTTAACCAAAAAAGTTCACAAACTTTTCGTATAAAAAACACAAACATATTAAGAAAAAATTATGAAAACATGAAAATATAATAAAATGGAAAAAACAGATAAAAAAGTGATAAGGGGAAACGCCACTTATGACGAATATAGGCGAAAAACTTAAAAAATGTATCAAAGATATTGCTGCCGGAAATAAATAATAAAAAATATTACCAGTGTACTCTGTTGACACTTTTTATGCATGGGTTTAATATAAAAGATACTAGAATAATAGGCTAACTATGCACAAAAGGGACATTGACATATGATAAAAGAAAAATTTGAACTTTTAAGAAAGCATGGAAAAAAAGTTGTAGCAGGGCTTTTGGCGGCTACCATGACGATTGAACAGGTTCCATTTGAGATTGGAGGTGGAACCATAACGGCAGAAGCCGCGGGAACGGCGAATGATCCGACAGATGAGCTTTATATCCCGCAGCTGTTTGCTACAATCTCATATAAGAAAACAGATGAATCTCAGATAAATAACGCGATTACACTGTCGCGTTTAACTTCACAGGACACAACGATTACGATTACAACAGAGGAAAGCGGATATACCATCGACAAGCCGGGACTTCATGTGGATACGCCGGTTATCTTCTACAGTGAGGCGGAAAAAAAATATTTTGCCAGACTTGTGGGACTGGACAGCAGTGGAAACCCTATGGGACCGTATCAATATGCAGAAGCCAATGGGCTGGAGGTAGTTGGTGGTGTTGCGGTTCATTTCTCTGGTATTGATGGATGGGAGTATGTAGATACGGAGCTACGCAGAGTCTGTATGATGAATGGGACGATGAAGACGAAGCGGATGTGACGGATTCTGTAAACGTTGAAAACAGTCGGTCTGCTGCAGCTGTGGATGAGAAAACTGCGGAAAAATCAGAATCGACTGTAGATACTTCAAATGCTGAGCAGGAGGTATCTACAGCAGAAGCAGAGACAACAACAGCAGAAGCTGCAAAGAAAACCGAAAAAGCTGGATCCGCACAGGAAACGGAAAAAGAAACAAAAGAATCTGCAGTGGAGACAGACACGAAAAAAGAAGAGTCCGAAACAGAAGCAGGGACGGAAACAAAGGCAGAGGAGTCTAAAGCAGAAGCAACGACAAAAGCAGCGGAGTCTGTAACAGAAACAGAGACGGAAACAAAGACAGAAGAGTCTGCAACAGAGACAGAAACGGAAACAAAGGCAGAAGAGTCTGCAACAGAGACAGAAATAAAAGCGGAAGAAGCTGCGAAAGAAGCAGGAGCCAGTTATGACATTGATGTGTACGACGGTGATCAGATCCCGACATATCCGTATGTATTAGAGCCGAACAGCGCTCAGATGCTGCAGGTCCTTGGCGATGAGGGATACTATTGGGGCAATGTAAAACTTAAATATCAGAAGAGCATATCAACATCGGATCATCTGACCATTAAAGCCAATTTTAAGTTTTTCATAATAAATAGGGAAAAGTATCAAATCCCAGAGGGATTGGAAGCTGAATGCCAGGCATGGATTGATATGGAAGGCTTTACAACGCCGACCGGAGAGAAAAAAGATAAATATGATTTTGGAGCAAACTGCACAGCAGGAGCAAAGAAGACCGATCCGAACTCCTTTATTCGTTTTCTATATTCCAATATTGACTGGACTTGTTCTTTGAAGACCATCAATGGTACAAAAGAAAAGCCGGTTGTGGTATGGCAGAAGAATAACTATGCGTCCTATTTGCTGACGATTAAAAATACTTCCGGACTTGTAGATGGCGAATTGAAAGAAGACCGCATGGTTCCGGATGAGACCATATTTTCCAATTACGATATCACCATAAAGCCACCTTATGATACAACTGAGAAAGCATATTCAGAATCGTGGCAGTATACGAGATATTATCGCGGAGAAGATGGCACAATTCAGGAAAATCCGGACTATTGGAACAGTAATAAAGACGAGAGCGAGACAGACAATAAGGACGATGACAGAACATATACCGGAAAATGGATTGCCAATGACCTGTCGAATGTACATTACCGCGCGGAAGAATATGATAACAGCGGTGGTGCCGTGATTGTTGATGTCACGGATGTTCCGAAAGATCTCTGGGAAACAGAGAATCCTGATGACCTGATAGCCAAAGGAGGAAAATTGATTGGTTACCGGCATAGTACCGGCGCTAATTTCACGTTCCGTGTGCGCAATCAGACTCTGTATCCACCGCAGTTTGGTGAGAATGATAACGGCGATCCTTATATACCTGGCTATTCGAAAGATCCGGATAAAAAGATTAGTCGTGCATACCGTGTGTTCGTTCCGTTTACCAGTTCTGTATACGGGCAGCGGGGCGATACCGTAAACATTGATGTCCAATCAGATGCGTATGTTTATTTTGGTGGAAATGGAATCGCAAGTCAGGAGGCCATCAGAGCCATTGAGGCTAATGCTGAAAATTCAGATGAGCATCGTGTAGCGGATACGGGAGTACCGTTAATAGATGACAGACCGGAGGAAGAACGGGAAGCAGCATTGCATTATGGAGAAAAACAGGAAGACGAGCAGTCGGAAGAAAACGCAGATACTCAGGAACTGGATGAAGAAGATTCTGCGCAGGTTCAGGCAGATACAGCGGTTTTGGACGAAACTGCAGATGAACAGCCGTCTGGAACCTGGACAGTCGATGAGCAGCCTGGAACAGATACAAAAGGCCTGGGACACCGTCTGTTACAGACTTCAAGTGCGACTACCTATTTCACGCTTCCACAGTATGAACCATCCGGTGAGAAAACATTGCAGTGGGCGGATGCATATTACGCAGGAAAGAAACTGGTTTATACATTAGAGAATGTGGGAATTGCAAACTCAAAAACCAGTGGCGATTTAAAACTGAATTTTTCAGCTCCGATGTATCGTCCGAATGTAGTGGATACACTTCCGGATGCATTTGATCTTCAGGAAATCCAGTTTGTATTTCCTAAGCGCCTGAGTGACGATTATAGTAAGGATGGAAAAAACCCGGCAGATTATTGGCTTGGCGGAACAGATCCGCTTCTTGGAGTCGGTATAGTAGGAGATCGGGATCAGAATGAATATCCAGTAATCGAATATGTTGAACCAGGCAAGGAATCTGATAAGAATAGAGTCTGGATTCCGGTAGACCGTGAGAAAACCGGTGATTTTAAACTGCTGTCCGACACAGCAGAGACGATAAATGGAGAACCGGCTAACGTCTACTCTATGGATCTGACGAACTACTTTGATGAGCTGGGGATTTACCCGAAGCTGGTGCGTATCAATTACCGCTGCTGCTGGGTACCGCTTACAACCTGCCTGGGTAATGTACGTTTGGTTGGTGTGTCAAGAATCGCAGGACAGCGGGTCAATACGATCAATACCAACTTCAACATTCTGCTTTTTAAGAATGAACGTTTGCCGGTGGCATTGGAACAGGGACAGCTGACAGATAAGGTTGGATATTTTGACCTGGATAATACTGTGATGAACTACAAAGAGAAAAAGTTCAGCACAGATCCGGCTCATGTAGAAAAGTCTCAGATTGAAGCTAATGTTTTTGCCGAGACAGAAATTAAAAACAGACATAACACGGACCCGGATAAGCTGGAGACACCGATTACGCTGGATTATGGTAATTACCTGATTCAGGTGAAAAATAAGATGCCAGCAGAAGGTTACAACGTAGATATTAATTTCAAATTAAATAAGGAAGAAATTGATCAAAGCGAGGATGCAAAACCGAATACTCTGGTACCAGCGTTCTTCACAAAGGGAATCCGCATTAGCAGACAGCTTTTGGAAGCGGGAAAACCACATTATAAGAGAGAAGATGACGGTACTCTTACAGAACAGCCAATCCTGATCCTGAACTATGCGGACGGAACGAAAGTAACCTATACGAAAACGGAGCTGCTGCGCGATTACCTTGTAACAGATCCGAATCAGGGAATCAATCCTCATCAGGAGTATGTTGTAGATTCTGTTTATATTGATCTGGAGGGTGAGAAGAAAAACGGATGTCAGATTGAAACATTCACCTTGTCCTATGCCTCCTTTATGGCCAGCGATGATCTGAAAGATAAATTTGGAACATCGGACGATGAGAATACATCCGGAGATGCCGAAGATCCCATGGATTATCTGTGGATGCGCGTTTACGGAACTTCCTCCAGCATTTGCGAAGCAACCGGTACGAGTAAGGTTGAGGTGACTGGATGGAAAGACCGCCTGACTGGACAGATCTTTAAGGATGAGGATGAAAATATTTACACCTTTGAGGATGATGGAATCCTGAAGTTTGTTATGGCTAAGCGACCATCGACGCAATGGTAACCTGGAGTCATAACGGAAAGTCGTTTTCCTCAAAACAGCAGCCGGTTCCGTACCAGCAGGAATTTTCCTATGATCTGAAATTAGGAAATGATTCTACTGCAGTTATGTATACCGGAACGGTAGATTTGGGCCTGGATATGTTCACGAACGGCGATGATGTTCCGGATGGACTGAAACACCGGGGCTTTGTACTGGATTGTCTGGAATTTGATGTAAAACATATGCTGGGCGCTTCTGCGGATAACTGGGCAGAAATCGACCAGATCAAATTTTACGATGTTGATGATACCGCTGCAAATGCTAAGCCAAAGGCAACTTTTACAGGGCAAGAGCTGAAGCAAAATTATGTTACTAATGGTATATTAACCATTAAACGTGAGGATATTTTTAAGCAGAGTAATGAGACAGCGGAATCCTGGCAGATCGGCCGGGTAGTGATCTGGCTGAGCGATATGGATGACCAGATGACAGAAAACAGCGTACAGATCGGCAGCGATGGTACGACGACAACGCTGGACAAGCGTTTGTACTGCAGCCTTATCGGACATTCCAATGTGTATGAGCAGGATCTGGAACTGAAGAACTCTTTTACAGCAGAGACTATAGGTACCGGAACAGTCAAGTATGTATACAAAGGAGAAGATCTGGGACTGGATGACGAGGGAAATGCTCTTGGAGTGAAAAAGCTGTATGTAGATCCAAATCCAAATGTTGTTCTGGGGCTGAAAAACAGCACTTCAAACGGCAATTACAGAGATTCTGCGAATGGTTACTCTTGGCAGTACGCAGTTACGCACCCGAATGGAACAAAGGAATACAAATACATTCAGGCCGGTGTGGCAAGTGCTGGTGTAGAGCAGACCATTTCTGTCAAGCTTACAAACAGTGGAGATCCGGCTGTAAATGATGGCCTGGCCTCCGCTCTGATTGCCGGAGTCTTGGAAGTGCAGTTCCCAAGCTGGGTGAATGATGGACTCACCTCCGATGCAATAATGAATCCGCAGCCTGGCACTACAATATTGGATGATTATTACCAGCTCCAGAAAGGCAGAAAAGAAGGATTTGTTTCCAGTGAACTGCGAATCCCGGATGATCCGGCAAAGACAGGTGCGATTCGTTCTGTTATCATTGAGGGTTATAAGTACGATAGCAGCAACAAGCTTGTGAGAAATGGAAAGAGGATTATCAGTGGTCAAGATCTCGCAAACCTTAAAGATCAGAATGGAGACTATGTGATCGACAAAAAGGTGTGGGAGACTCCGTCAACCACAGCCGGAGATGGTCAGGATACCATTCTGCTTCCGGCCAAGTTTACCGTGATCTTTGAAAATTTCCATGGAGATGTGGATGATGCAAATCCTGTAAATGTGGAATTAAAAGGTGCGGCGAGCTATGGTGGTGAGTACCGGTTTGAAGCATCCTTCCATACGGAAGAAAAACGTCCGCAGGATGTAACAGATCGTGTGCCGAAGAACGATGATGACACAGACAGAATCCGCAAGGCAGGAGAATACTATGCCGAAGCAAATGATGTGTTCTGCGCAGTTTTGAAGTCTGCAAATAATGCGTATCTCGTAGCAGATTCCTACTATAAAGCATATCAGGATGTTGCGGATCGCGCAAAACTGATGGGTTATGACCAGCATGATCAGACCATTTATGTTCCATACAATCAGCATGAGAAGGAGTTCCACTATTATATAGGAGCATGCAATAATAGTAATTATGAAAAATACATGCTGACTATGGGAACCTTGTTCATTAAGCTGCCGTGCGTAAAAGATACGAACGGAAACGCTGCCGGTTTCCTGTTTGACAGTCTTATCATTGACGCGGATCAACTGAGTAAGTATGGTTCTGTGTACAGCGTGGAATTTGGCGGACTGTCTAATGACATACAGTATGGCGAGGATGTTGGTTACAACTATGGACTGAAGAAAGAGGAGACTCTGGTGATAGCCGGTATCAACGAAAACCTGGATGGAGTTAACGATTCGATCAGTAACTATATGCAGGGTGGAAAGCTTGTTATTACCAAAGCACAGATGGAAGCGAAACAGGGCAAGAAACTGGATGGTGTACGCTATATTCGTATTCGTTTCCGGAATGTAAAGGGCAATGCGGCTTCCAATGCGGATTTCGCAACAATGCAGGCAGAAGGAGTTAAAATTCGTGTTTGCGGAACCACCAATGTGTATGCGGATTATGAGGATAACAGCGGACTTTACAGCGAGGCTGCGTTTATTCGCCCGGAACAGCTTCAGTTTTATGGCTATACTGCAAACACGAGTCTGGAACAGATCTTCAGCCCTGCTAAAAGTCCGGCTCAGAGCGCAAAACCGTACAGGACAACAATGTATGTGGAAAAACCGCACCCGTATGGTTTCCTTCAGGCAATTTTTGAGGATACAAAGCTCAAGGATGCAAGCGGAGCCCCGCTTAATCCGAACTACGGTAGTCGGACAGCGAATGCCAATACGAACTATTATAATTCGTCATCGGAGAATAAACGTTCCATAGATGCACCACTGGGTAATGTGGATGATCGGGCAATGTATGACAGATTCCAGCACAGTTATCTCTTTACTTATGGAAATAAGTTGTTCCAGGATAGAAACAATACGGCGAGTGTCTATCGCCCGTATAGTGACCGCAGTTACTCTGATATTCCGGATGCCCGATTCCGTGTGAATGTTCCGATAGTATCAGAGAGTACCGGAAATATTGGTTTTGACGTGACCGGTCTTTGCATCGATAAGGACATCTGTGAGTATGGTACGAACCCGGCCCTGACATTTTATGATGCGTCCGGAGCTCAGATTGCTTCGTACAATGAAACACAGCTGAGAAAGATGGTGACCGATGCGGCGGCAGCAGCGAATGGTGGAACATCTGTTACATCTGCTACCATTGGACAGAAGACTGGCGGCGGACAGGTGATTGCTGATTTGGATGGAAATCCGAAGATTGCAGTAGTAAAAACGATGCCGCAGTCGACAGATGCAAATGTAACATATCTGGTAACAAGTGAAAAAATTGCATCGATTGAGGTTAGTTACGATATTTATTATGGCAATGAACATATCCCTGATGTAACCTCACAGGATTATGCAGCAGCAGCTCCGACCGAAAGTGCATATATATTTGATAGTTCTTACTGGTATAACATAAATGCGGTGAAACCCATCATTAATACGGTAAGTCATCAGAACTGGATCCGTATTTACGGAAATCCGGGAACCTTTAATGAGAAGCAGGCGAACCAGAATCGGTATGGTGGAAATCTGACGGCCACTACGAAAGCAAAATCTGCGCTGCCAGAGACTACATCTGACACCAACCCGAAGGGCTATCAGCAGTGGAGCAGCAGTGAGAAAGTATCTCCGGCACTGGATAAGACATATGTACAGAATATTGATATCCGTCCGGCCAAGGCTGTCATGACCAATAAGGTACTTCCTTACGGAGCATCCAATTCAAGCTGGAGTTACGACAACCGGGATAATGTCAAACGAGAGCGCAATGCAACCATAGGCGGACGAAGAGCGTACTATGCAGTAAAGCTTGGCAATACAGGAGCCAGCCGTGCATATTACGGAATTGTGAAAGCTGAAGTTCCGGTTACCAAGACACCGGAGAGTCAGGGTCAGACCTACATTCGTGGTTTTGAGGTGGATGAACTTACCTCAGATGAATTCCTGATCCCGAATATTACACGGGAAGGATATATCTGTCTGGATACCATCACCTTAAAGGAACATAGACCGGTAAACGGGGACGTCGCGGCTCAGGTGGTGATTCAGGCTCAGAAGGTGAAGGGAGCAGATGGCGTAGAGCGTTCCGTATACCCAACAGAGGCTACGCTGGACAGTTATCTGTATACATTGACGTATAGGGGGCGCCGAGGAGAAGAAACGACCAGAACCGTAAAAGCTTCGGATTTGATCACCAAATCTGATGGACAGCTGAAGCTGGAAGTAAAGGAGAGCGTGTGGAACACTGCCCAGGAACCGTTAGAGCATGTGAAAACAGTTTCTATGGCGGTTGGTCATTACCAGAGCAGTTATGAGGATCCGGTTTCTTCCCATAACACTTATGTAAAAAAGAATGAGAGCCTGTTCATGATCAAGGGTTCACCGAGTGGATATATTTATGCGGAAGATGGGAATGGCGATATTGGCAGCAACACAGATGCTATTAAGAAACTCACTCTGACTGCAGACTGGAGCTGCCTGTATGAGACAAGCAGCAAACTGGGAACACTGCAGTCCAGTGCCCAAAGTGAGGGAACTCTGCTGTTATCACCGTCTGAGGCTACGATTAAAATGACTGCAGTAAAGGACCGCGGAGAAGGAAGCACGCTGACAGATGTTTCTTACGAGAATGAGAAAGATACCTATTATCACATTCTCCTCGGAAATGATTCAGAAAGTGCCATGTCTCAGCCAATACTGCGGGTAGAACTTCCGCTGAATGACAATGAGCCGAAGTATACTCCTTATAAAACAACCGGCACTGAGAAAGCGGATGCGCCTCAGGAAGAACGCCGACGTGGTTTCCAGATGACAAAGATTCGTCTGGACAAGGATATATTCGGCCCGCCAAAGGCAACGAGCAGTGATGCGGACAGTACCGGTGAACTGATGGAAATCCGGGTATATGGATATGCGTCTTCGAATGAAAGTGCAGACGCAGATGGAAATGCGCCGCATGTCTGCACAATTGAGCGCAGTGAACTGCTGAATCTGTGTGGTCCTGACTACACCATTCCATTCGATGCCTGGTATGTTCCGGGTTCAGAGGAGAAATGCATCAAATATCCGGTTTGCGTAGAACTGGTATTCAGCTCCTTTGGAAGTCAGGTAAAAGATGATAAATGCGGTGCGGTAGATATTTATGGTCAGATTAACCGTTATGCGGATTACGAAACCTATCCACAGCAATTTGCTGAGAAGAATGGCTATGACAATGCACTGACAGCAAAGGCTACATTTAAAGATTATGTAGCTGGAACAAACAGTCTGATTCAGAGTGCAGATGGCGTTGAACCGGAAGTATCCGCGGCATTTTCCGTGAAGGAACCGCGACCAAAGGTTCATGCGGAAAGCTATTACTACAAGCGTGCGGGAGGCATCCTGGAAAATAAAGATACGGAAGACGGGGATACACAGTACAACGTAGTTCCGTACTCCAGAGAGTATCTGTCTGTATTTGGCCTGACCAACGACAGTATTTCCCGTATGGAGCAGTTCCGCTTTGAGATGAAACCGGATATGGGACAGGATGAAGGCGAGCCAGATCGTGGTTTCCATACCATGGATATGATCATCCGCAGCAAACTCTTTGAGGAAGCGGTGATCGACCGGATCACGATTGTAGATGCATTAAATAAGAAGAAACTGGTTCTGACCCGTGATGGCTACACACCATCGCAGCCGTCAAACCTTGCATCTGACCGAGATCCGTATAGTAGACTTCCGCGTGCGACAGAAGGAATCGGTGATCCGGCACAGACCAATGGAAACGGTGTCTTTAACCTTAAGCTGTATGACGAGAATGGAAACGATATAACCCCTGCTGGCATGGCGACAACGCTGCAACGGGAAACTGAGAAGACGAATCCGTCTCAGGTAGCTTCTCTGGGCAAGGGACTGTATCAGACCTATGAAGGAGATCTGGTCATTCCGCGAACCCTGCTTATCAGCTCAGCGAATGGAACAACAAAACTCGGCATGACCACCATTTCCAGTGTGATCATTGAGGGCTCTGATTTCCTGCCGATGAGAGCAGGACAGGAGGACGAAAGCCTGAGTGTAAATCCGATTATGGATCAGACCCAGACCGGTTCCGAGTCTGTTGTGTTTGTGGGAATCAGCGATAAGGAAATCAAGGACAATGATAATGCTGTAGAAGGACAGAAGCTTCAGAATGCCCAGAAGACAGAAAACATTGGAACCTTTGATACCCTGCTGTACAGTCATACCTATGAGCAGTATGAGAAAGCAGAGCAGCAGGATACAACAAATCTGGTAAATGGATATCAGGACCAGCAGGGAAATAACTTTGCGGAGATTGCGGTTCTGAATCATAAGCGCAGTGATACCGATGAGACTTTCGTGTATACACCGAGAATGTTCTTTGATACAACAATCAGTGCGGTATTTAAGGACGCTCCGCAGGATGAAGCCGGATATCTGGATTCCAAGCGGTTCACAGATGAGACACGGGGAAAGTATCAGAATAGAAACAAATTAACAACTCCCTGGTATTGGATTAGCCATCCAGCAGGTAGATGGCCGCATGAAGATCCATACTATTATAAGGATAACACAGAGGCGAAGATTGGTTATAAGGCACTTGCCGCCTACACGGTAGATTTCCGGCAGCTTGGTGTAAATGATAAGATTTACAATTCGGGCTATCCGAATAATCTGTATGCGGGCTGGTGGAATTCTGGTGTCAAACAGGTAGAAACAAATTCCGCAGATTACAATACGGCGGCCAATGTCGATATTGCAGTATCTCTGCCGTCTGACAGGTTTGAGGCATATTATGTCAAACTGCGTCCTGCATTACGCCCGTATCTCAACCATATTACCGTGTACCCGGTTGACGGAGATCCGTATGTGATTACCAAAAACCAGTGGCAGACTAACGCAGACGTACAGGTAAAGAAATGGAATGTAACGGAGGATGGCGATGAACACTGGTGGCGTATCAATCTCCTGGCCACGGATACAGACCGTTTTACACATCAGACGATTCCGGCCTACGATGCCCGTGTGTTAACGGCCACCAGATCCGATGCACTCTATTATGAGACTGCATCATTGGTGAAAGAAACAGGCAGTATTGATAAAGTAGTATTGAACCTTTCCATCAATGCAGATCCTGCCTCCGGCGAGACGGAAAACCTGTGGGATGCAATTGCTGCAGATGAGGGAACCTGGTATCAGGAACCCCAGGATCCGGAGATTCCGCCAATTAGTACTTATATTGATGAAACAGGTGAAAAAATCAAGACGGATAATCCGCCATACAATCAAACCTATCAGGTTCAGAAGCAGAATACCCGTCATTCCGTGGAGATTGCAGGACGTGTTCTGAAAGTTGGACCGCAGGAGGCTCAGGTTGCGGCACGTCTGGAACTGGGAAATCAGTTCAATATGGATGCATCTACATCAATGGATCCGTCGTATCAGGTAAGAGCACAGGATAAAGTCAGCCATATCCGAGTTCAGCGTTCCGCACTTTATGATGCGTGGTTTAAGAACAGCGATCCGGTAGGAAATGGCTCGCTTACCATCAACCGTAAGGATGATGCGATAACAAGAACAAAGGATAAAACCGTCTTAAATAAAACGAGTGGAACAGAAAACGGAAAGAGTAGCTGGTCTTATCGTGACTGGTATGCATATCAGACAAGTTATGGTGCTACATATTCTTATGCGGAATGGCATGCGGGACATCTGGAGGATGCAGCTTCCATATATGTAATCCCTCCGGTGATTCGCCAGAAAAATGGACTTGGCATGCCGGCTGACGGGGCACCGTTTGCAGATCCGAGTGGAGATATCACGAAGAATTATCCGAATACTTCTGACGTTCCGGCTTATGGACTTCTGCGAGGCTATGGACTTGGAATTTACCAGCAGAACCATGATGGAATCGAGATTGCATCGGCAAGAACGGGTCATTATGATGAGGTGCCTTTACGGGATGATTGGAATGGAAGAATCACGCATGCAGACTATGTGAGCATGCGCGATACACTCCCCTATATCGGCCGCAGGGATGGCCTGTACAAGGGTTTCTTCAGCCGTTATCTGGAAATGTCAGACAGCATCAAGCCATATCTGATGAATGTGGAGATTACAGTTCAGAAATATGAGCAGGATGCGGATGGCAATACCGTAGGGGAGCTGAAATCGGATTACCAGAATGGAACACCGACTGCAACAGGTTCGAAAGTTTACACAATACCGTATACGGATATCTGGAACGCATACAAGTCGGCTGCTGATCAGACTCCGGAAGCGCTGGATGGACGAATCCTGTTCTGTTATAAAAAAGACACCACAGGTTCTCTCTATGGAAATGATCATCTGGCGTCCAGTTCTGATGCAGAGCTTTCCAGCAAGGGTACAACGGCAGAACAGCCGGGCGATCCATTGAACGATGAGATGCTGATCTGGCAGGTAAGTACCCGAATATCATTCAGCTCGAAAAGAATGAGTATCCGACCCAGATTGCTGTACGTCTTGTGAATGTGAAGGGCAGCGCGGAGCAGACCGATGAATATGTGGTTCCGAATGCGTATGATCCGCAGCATGACGAGATTGAACAGCATACCAATGGAAAAGATCCGGACTGGTACGCAATGGGAAATGTCTGCGATATTGCGCCGGATGGAAAGACATTTAAGCTGAATGCATTACGCAGCGATTCGAGTGTAGACCCAGCTCAGACGGAAACAATTCCTAACACCGGTGTGTCCATGCAGGGTAATTACACAACGCAGCAGTATGGACAAAAACTGGCAAACTATGCGGACGGACTTGTGGGATTCCTTCAGAAAGAAGAACAGATTCCGCAAAAACCGGAGGAGCTGAATGATATCACAGTCAAGGAACAGGCAGAAATACTGACGAATGTAGATTCTTGTTATCATACTACCACGGAAGTATATGTGGAGCCGGTGGATAGCAACAAATACTGGACTCACAACTACGCAAACCTGGCTATGTGGTATGCAAAGCAGAAAGAACCTGCAGGAAAAGTTGAGACAAATGCAGTAGGCTCCGGGATGAAGGTACGCCGGAAGAAAGAAAACGGGGTACCCAGATAGACCCGAAGAAGGCTGACTCATCATCATATGACCAGCTGGAGAAAGATAATACGGTTACCCCGATCACTGATTTCTACGATTACGGGGCAGATAATAAAACGCCGAACAGCATTCGTTACCGTGTATGGGCTACCAACACGACAGCGAAGGGCAATTCAACGGAAATTCCGGGACTGGATGACAGCGGCGTTTATTACAACGAACTCAACTATGTGGATGTGCTCCCGGAGGGACTCCGGACACAGCATATCTGGATTCCGATCCAGTTTATCCGAAAGACCATCAGCGATAAGCAGAGTAATGGTTCCTTCGATACTGAACAGCTGAAAAACGTAGTTGGTGAAAACAAGTTCGCGGTATCTGAACTTATGCTGTATACAGCAAAAGAAGCAAATTGGGCCTTAACTTCTGCAGATGGACGGACAGACAGCGGTAAAGTTGCAACCTATAATTTATATGAAGCAATGCTGAACTCGCTGATTAAGGTGGATGGAGACCTGAGTCAGGCCGGATCCGTTCTTAAGGATGACGGAAGTGCTGAACCCATCAGTGGAAAGAACATTAAGGATTACATTTTCTATGTGGATGCTTCCGGAAACCGCACGGACAACTATGCAGATGCGGTTTACTATGAGATCGATGTAGAAAAGATGTTCGGAACAACGAAGGATGGAGATATTCTGACACCGGCTAAGCTCGATGCAGATTCCGGCGGCGGATACTTCCTACAGAACAATCTTCTGGCTATGGATTACAGCCTGAAGGTACGGACAAACTGGAAGAATGATTATCACCAGAATATGCTCCGTTACTTTGGACCGAATGTAGCCGGTGATGCAACACTGACTGGAAACGAAACCATAGATCCGGCAGAGCTGCTGTTTGATGGTATTTTTGCAGAACAGTACCATGATGCAGATCCGAAAGTAACACCTGAGTGGGATTTAAAGAGCCGCCCAACGGTAAAAACTAATCCGCTGGAGCTGTCCAGAATCATCACAAATCAGGTAAAACTGCATATGCATACGGCCAGTGTGGAAAGTGTTACCCATGTATCCAATAATGAAGGATGGAAAAATATCAGTAAAGAATTTGATAACTATAAGAAGCTGCGCTTCACAAACCGTGCAGCCAAGCTGAATATAGCAGTGAACCGCCTTCCGTATAAGAATGCGGGACAAAGTTCCATCCCAGATCCAGATGCACAGGAAAACAATTTGCATGAGCCGAGAGGATTCTCCTATGGCGGTAATGATTTTGATAAGGCCAATCCGGATACAAAAGATAATCAGTATGACCAGACCGTCGATGTCAGCAGTCTGCTTCCGGGCGACCGGGTATCTTACTACGTGACAGCGGTGAACGCGAAAGACGATGTACCTACCGAGAGTGGTAAGCTGCGTCAGAGCGTTGACTGGATCAACCCGGTAATCCGTTTTGTAGCACCGGACGGCATGCGTATTGCAAGATGGATCTATATGCCGGATAATTTCGATCTGGGAACACTTCCGCGAGTGAATCGGGACGGTTCTGAGGTTCCGGGTGCTGACCCTCAGCCAGTCAGTGTGGCTGTGGCAGATTCGGATGCAGTTGGATTTACCCCGATCGGACATGATAAGATTGAAGCGTTTGATACAACCGGAGAAACAGGAACGATCACAGATCTTGCTGCGTATCCGTTAGTTCCGGAGAATAAGGAACTGAAGGATGAGTACAGCGGCATGGAGATGGAACGTCCGAACTTCTTCAATCTTGCGAGAACGTTCTCCACGTTTAGCGCAAAGACGGTAACGAATAACGTGGTACGGGATATGGTATGGCAGATCCATGGCACAATTCCGGTCAACAAGGGTATTCGTATTCTGGTTGTGCTGGAGGTGGAAAATACTGCGAATAACAGCAGCGCCAGCCTGACTTCCCAGACGAACCAGAGTAAGCTGCTGGAAACCCAGGTATTTGTAGGTGGACAGAAAGTCCATGACTATGAACCGTTCTACTTTACGAGTACCAAACCGCAGGGTTCCGCGAATCCGAAGGCAAAGGAAGATTACACGTATACTTCTAAAGATAACACGATTAAAGGTGTTCTGGAAACGAGTGGTAAGAATACTTCTTACGCTGAACAGAGTGCAAGACAGGAGACCATTGACAGTGCTTCAACGGTTGCTTATTACCGTATTCCGTCTGGAAATACTACGGAAAAGGAAAACGTGGAGGACTTAAATGGAACCCGTGCACAGGTAGTATCAGGTGGAATGAAGTTCTATACACCACAGACTCCGCCGTCTGCCAAGATCCATATGGATACGAAACTCGATGGAGAAACGGCGGTTCTGACAGTCGGAACTGCGAATGGCAACAGCAATGATGCAACGGCAGGTACAATCCGCAATGAGCCGAAGCGCTATGCAGCGTATATGGATCTCACTATGGATTTCCTCTCTGGCAATAAGAATCTGATGGAAGCTATAAGCGTTATGGACTGAAGGATCTGAAAGAACTTCAGGGTTTCAAATTAAACCGTCTGCCATCCTGGGATGAGCTGGCGTACAATGCCGTATCCGGAAGTGATTCGAAGTCGTATCCGGATAGTGACCGGACTGCAGTGATGTATATACAGTTCCGGGGTGATCTGAATGAGGATGGGGAACTTAAGGATTCGATTAAGAATTCGAAGTTGCTGGATGTTGCATATGATCCGGATTATCCGGCTAAAGACCGCTATGCGAAGGATGGATACCGGAAGGTATATTCCGCAGAAGAGATAAAAGCCTTAGGTGGACATGATTCGGAGCTTGAACAGGGAGAGGAGTGGTATTACTGGCATACACCAGATGACGATTATCCAGATGGCCGTTATCGTCCGGTTGATCCGAGAGAGATTGCGCGCTTGCGTCTGGAGTACATCGGACTGAATGCCGTGGACAAAGCAACAGGAGATTATCTGACAGTTCCGGTTGTTAAGCTTTATGGAAGCAGCTGTTGGGCAGACATTAAGAAGAATGTCGTTCCGAAGGATTACGGGTATAACTACACGGTAGATGTTACCCAGGAGTGGTACCGTGACGCTTCCGCAGAGGATAACTATACGACGATTGGAACCGGAAAAGCCACCAGCAGCAACTGGGGCAAACCTGCCAAAGACTTTGAGAAGGATTACCAGAACGAAACCGGTGTTAAGGCTTCTGTATCGGATGCAGCTGATTCCACATCAACCGCAATCGAGAAAGATACCTACCGTTTTGGTATTGGTACAATGGTAATGGCCAATGTACTGCGCCGCATGCCGCAGATCAGCATGAAGGCAGAAACCTTTGCTGCAGAAGGTGATCTGACAAATGAGACCGCGAAACCGATCTATTCCTACCGTCCAAATCAGGATCTCTGGAATAAGGTTACCATAGAAAATGTACAGAATACGTTGTTTACAACTAATCCGGGGTATTATTTGGAGAATACGACGTCTAGCGGAACGCTAAAGCCGGAGTATACAGGAACTGCGAAAGTAGACAATCCGTATACCTGGAGTCGAGATCCTAACAACTACTCAGTCAGCAGCAGTAGTATTAAAAAGGAACATGTACTGGGTACCGGTCCGGTATATCAGCCGACAGTCATTGATAAGGTACCGGCAAGTTACCTTACCCTTCCAGCTGAACTGGTTCCGGTAGATCCAGAGACTGGAGAGCGGATTCCGATTGGTTCAGATCCGATTACCCTTGACTGGAACAAAGTGAAGAAAGCGGTTACTGTCAAGTGGTATCTGGCTGATGGTAAGACCCTGAAGACGGGGTATGAAGATCCGGTAGTAACCGTTTACCGGTTACGGGCACAGGATGTTGGTGGTATGGAGGCATTTGACCGCAATACCATGAGCCAGGTTGCAGGAGAGATTGCCCCGAATAATACTACAGGCAGTACCAGAGCATATGATACCGATTACTATGTTTATACCTACACCTTTGCCAGCAAAGATCTTACCTCTGCGTTGGAACGCGGAGAGAAGATTGAGATCAGCTACAAGACCAGGGCGAATGAGAAGGAACTTCCGGTTACGACCTTTAAGGATTCGGATGAAAACGGAAAGATCATGTATCTGCCACGGATTGGTGAGTATAACTATCAACAGTATGCTATAAACAGCTCGGAGAATCCAAGGGGACCTTACATCAGTAGTACGGGAACGCAGGTAATGGATATGAACCTGCTGCTTCATGATGTTGGATTTACTGGAAAGCGGGATGGCATGAGCCGGTGCTATATTCCAGTATTGGATGAGGCAGGAAATGTAACTTCCTATGTTCCGAAGCAGACTGTGACAACCGATGAGACGGGAGCGGAGCAGAAGACTGATCGGCTCTATTGGGATGATACAAAACAGCCGCGGTATGAATTCCTGGATCGGAGCACGGTACAAATCCCTGGAAATAAGGCGATTTCAAATAATAATTCAGGATCTCTTGGAGACCATGGGGTTTCCGGACGATTCTTTGACTTTGACATGCAGACAGGTCAGCGTCAGAGTGTTGTGGTGGACGCAGAAACGCCTGCGGCTGCAAGTGCAGAGCAGACTCAGGAACTCAGGTATTGGAGATTAATCTCATCTAATACTCATCATGATTGTGACTGGTACAGCCTGTTGATGAATGCCCGTACCTATCAGCTGACAAAGGCACAGACGAATGACCCAACAAAAGATCCTAAGCAGGATTATGCAAATTATGTGGATCGAGGCATTGAAAAATGGGCGAACGACATAGCGGATGAAAAAAATGAAACGGATCCGGATTGGGCAGAAAACATTCTCTGGGCCGAGGATAGTCTCCATCTGCAGATGGCATGGCTGGCCGGATACGCAAACCTGATGACCGACCGGTATTATGCCGGAGATATCAATGGGGAGAATGACCAGATTGAGGCGAAAGAATACACCAGTGGTTATAGCCGTTTCCTGTATGCAGATCCGAATCTTCGTGTGTACACACCGGCTATGCAGTATGGCGATAAATTTCAGACACGCCTGACCGCAATCAACTATGGTGACTGGCCGTTAGATGGTGTAACCTTTACCTATGTATATCCGCTTGGCACCATGCCGGAGCTGGATGATGATGATAACCCGGTGATTCGCGATGCGCAGTATGGTGGCGCATTGGGAGATACGGATACGGCAACTGTTGGAAGCATACAGCTGCAGACTTCTGCAATCATTCTGCAGCGGCCAGACAAAGATGGTAGTCCGGTAAAGAAGCTAGATAAAGATGGTCATACGGCAGAACTGTACAAGGCACCGAAGATTGCCAAGGATCCGGTTCTCGCGGATGATTATGATTCTGGTATAGAAGAGACGGATTCGTACTACAGCGATGAAGATGTGCCGTGGGTAGTGCAGGTTCAGGTGAAAAATCCGCTGAAACAGTGGTGGGGAAGAAATCTGACTGAGCCCAGTACGGAAAAACAGTACCAGATTACGGTAGACCTCTCCGGCGTGGTATATGGACAGCCGGATCAGGAAAAATACTATGATATGGTCTATGTGGCTCCGTGGACGGAAGAGGATGGAACGCAGAATCAGAATGCGCTGTATTGCCAGATCTACGATGAGAGCTATCGAAGCGGTGATATGCTCCCGGGTATGGCGAACAATAGTTATACATCCTGGCTGCCGAAAAACAATTACCAGCAGATCTATGGTATGGATAAATTCTATAAGTACAAAGGATATTATACTTATAGTCCGTATTCGAGCTATATATCTACTAGCAATCCTCGTGTATACGCACCATTTACTCCGTATTTCACTGGAAGAAACTGGTTCAGTTCCACTTATGAAAAAGCGCAGACCACAGAGAAAATCCCAAAGAAACTGGACAGCCATACAGCGTTTACAGACTACTGGGATGGCGCAAGCCACTATGCAGTCAGCGGAAGCCAGGCAAGACTCTTAAAGCCGGTAGTACGCCACTGGAGTGAAGTAGCCGATGGCACCATACCGATTCAGAACCAGACAAAATTCGATGAGTTTTATCAGGAACTGGAGACCCCGTTTACCATCAGCCTGTTTGCGGAAAACCAGTCTGTGATGAATAATTTGAAGCTGGGCTATCGTTATAGCAGTATTGATGGTAAACTTCAGGAAAGTGCAAAGACGCTACATTATCTGCCGTATGATGAACTGTCAGGAACAGGATCAGGAAAAGTTCTGAAATATACATATCCGTTTATTTCATATAACAACAATTATGGATATGTGCCAGATTATGATGATCTGAATGGTGGTTATATTCAGACGTATGATACAGAGAAGGGCATTTATCAGAATCCGGCCAATCTTGCGGATATCAATAAGGCAAAAGTGCAGGATGGCGCAGCTTATCCGGTGCCAACTCTTTCTGTATTACTGCCGGAGGGTATTGTACCGGTAGATGAAGACGGAAAGCCGTGGCCGAAGAATCCGCAGTCCGAGCAGAGCTGGAGCAATTCTGATCCTGACTTTATGGTTCGGGTACGGAATGTAAGCACCCTGCAGGATAAGAATGGAATACCGTCAGCTGACGCAAATCAGACAATCTCCGATCCAACGGTATCCCGTAAGAATTACCGTGCTGAAGTGGAGTACATTGCAGAAGCAAAACGCTACATGGTACGCCTGGTTCCGAAGGAAGGCGTGGCTGTGGTAAACTCTGACTCCTATGATCCGCTCACGAATCCGCAGGATTCAAAGGATATGAATAAGGTTCTGAATGCACCGAAGCTTGCATGGAACAAAAATATCCAGATGGATGTGCGGGTGATGGCTGTGGAGATGCCGGATGCAGAGGTAACAGCTTCGAATGATCATGATCAGAGCATCGCCTATGCAAAGGAGAATGAGCCGGAGAGCAATATTCTTCTTCGCAGATGGCAGCAGAGCCGCAGCTTTGCTTCGGCCTGGATCGACGGATTCAAGTTCCTGACCGATGACCGGAATGACAACGAAAAGGGAGATTCTGTTTTCCATGAAGTGGGCAATCCGTTCAGCGTAGGACAGGAGTATAGTGGTTATTACATGGATCATGTGAACTGTGGAACAGGTGAGCGGTTTGGTTATCCAGAGAGTTACAGTTATAGGGATTATGATCATAGGAATAGTTACCACATCTTCCGTGATACCAGACTGGACAGCACTGGACCGGATGGCAGAATCAAAGACCGCACGCTGCTTGGTGACATGGAGCGTGGCAAGGAATCAGACACCTCTTCCTTTGTTGATGTGGAGGACTATTCTGGTAATAATATTAAGGAACAGTCCGACCTGGAAAAGGAAGGTTTTCTGACCGCGCGGGTAATCAACGGTGGCCATGGATTGAGAAAACCGGTTCCAGTTCTGTATCAGGATCTGGATGTAAACGGAAACAAACAGCCTGGCATGCAGGAGGATGGAAAGACCGTAGGCGGCGCATTTGTGGAAAACACAATGAAGATCTACGTGAAGAATCCGAACATCATGCTGGACAAGAGGGTTGCTCTGGACATGGAATCTTCAGGTACAGGTGATAATGATGGCTGGCCGGATTATCAGGGTCGCAGCCTTCCGAATCAGGATGGCACAGGATATGAATCTGACTACGATGACTATGCTGAGAATCCGAACCTTATAATTGGAGAGGATAGCGTGGAAGATGCAGCCGGCAATGGTCTGGATCAGAATGGTATCGGATATGGAAGCCGTCTGTGGTACACGATCACCGTACTGAACAAGCCTTCCGATTCACCGATGCAGAAAGAAAACGACAGCAGCAATCCGGATGCCGGAGGTCAGAGTGCGCAGAACAGCCGTCTCGACAACCAGAAGAACTATGCTAAGAACGAGTATCTGACGGATGAAAATGGAAACCGGAGAGTTCTGGACGATCTGACAGATCCGACGGATACGAATGGAAAGCCGCTAGAGCCAGAAAAAGTGTTGCTTAACAGCAGCAATGTGGCCTTAAAGGTGCATCGTTCGAATCCGGATGACGAGGAGGATGCTGCGAAATTAACCCAGTATGAAGAATCTCTCCGTCTGAGACGCAAGAAGCTCTCAGAGAGCGGACATGTTGCGCATGGTGCTTTCGTATTCTCGGATTACCTGCCGTGGACATTGACCTACGACTCGGATGAGAACTTAAGCGGTATCCGAATCCAGACCTATGATGAGTTTGGAAAGGGAGACAGGCTTCTGACAGCAGAACAGGCGAAGAAAGAGGGATGGACGATCTACGATGAGACACCAGGAGATATCACAGATGACAAGGTTGAGCATGGTTTCGTCCGGATCACGGTAATTCCTCCGGCTGTCCTGACAACACAGGAAGCCGTGGAGAATTCGGATCAGCCTTTCGCAGAAAATGAGGGAGATGCCTACAAGAGCATTGTAGATGGCAACCGCCCGTCCGGTTACCTGGCAAGCGGTCAGAAATTTGCAGTAAAGATCCGCACCAAGGTAGTAAATATTCCGTCAGTAGGAGACCCGGAAGCGGCAGACAGCCTTTATGATGAGAATGGACGCAGTAAGGAAATTTTCTACAACCGCGCGTTTGTAAACCTGGAGAAGCTGGATGGTCATTATGATCTTCCGGATCAGGGAATCCTGGTGAAACCGGAGAACAGCTCCAGTCAGGAAGGCTGGTTTGGAAATCAGAATGAAGACAGTATTTCGTACTATAGCGGTACGGATACCTACAGTCAGGATGGTTCCAGTCCGGTAGAGAAAACAACTGTGCGGGATGGAGCAGAGCTTCCTGCTTCGAAATTCATCAACCCGGCATCGAACAGCAGTCTGAACCTGCAGACGAACAATAAGCTGAGCATTGAAACCCGCGCTGGTGAGGATAAGAGCTATAACCAGAGAAATACAGAAGGTCATAAAGACCGTTATGCCTTTGATACGGCAGCAGGTTTCCGCGTGGTAAGCCCGATGGGATACGCGAGGGTAACAACAAGCCGTCCGGTAGAGATGCGAAGCGGATCACCGACAGATCCGGCTTACAAGTCTGTAGATGACATCAACATGTATATGGCAGAGACCAGCCTCCTGCGTGGTACAGTCGGAGCACTCTATACAGTCTCCAACCTGCCGTTGTACGGCAGAGGACTGAACGAGGACAGCCCGGATATATCAGCAGCAAACTTAAGCGAGTATTCTTCCGCTTATAAGGTAACCACAACGGTGAAATCTGTGAAGCCTGGTGTATGGTCGATTCCGGATAAGGGACTTCCGGACATTGGCATTGCTTCGAAAGATTATGTAGATGAACTGGAGAAAAATCTGACCGTAAGCCTGTATTATACTTCCAGAACGAAAACTGGAGATTACCGTCAGGAGATTACCGATGGCTTTGATTTGGGTAACTCCATGTGGGAACCGCTGCTTGATATCAATGGTGATGCAATTAGTTATTCTTTGGCAAAACTCAAGGGAAGCGATGCACAGAAAAATGGTGTCGAAATATTACCTAAGATTCAGAAGGATATTAACCAGATCATGTGGGTTATTTCCGGTGGTAATAATGAGGAAGTCATGGAGAAGTATCCGATCCCCGCGGGCTTCCGACTGGATGTCGATACGGATTACAGAAAGGCTGGAAAGCAGGATGCCCATACGGTTGAGAATCTGGCAGATGGGTCTGTAAATGGATATTATCCGAGACATGAAGTTTCGTTTGCAACCTCATCGAATGCAGATGATATGCAGACAGATGGTGGTCTGATCTGTATGAACCTTGATGTTGCGAATGACAACAATATGCAGCTTCGAACCAGCACGTATACGGCTAACTATACAACCGCATACATTAAGTATGGAAGGGGACGATACAGCAAATTATACAGCAATGATTACAGGCACTATGGAACCAGCGATAAACCAGGAAAGAGTTATGCGGAGGTATACAGTCGTTCTGGTATGATCCTGACGCAGTATAAGCCATACGCAGAACTGAAACTGGATGGCCGTTACTTCAAGGAGAATAGTAAAGACGGCAAGGTACAGAACCGGTACTTTGCATGGTCTAACGAACTGAATGTAACGTCAACCAGTAATCTGGTTGGCTTTACGGTAACGCTGGACAACATTGATCAGGATCGTTTGAGAGACTACGGAGATCCGGATGCGGAGCAGAAGGAAGATAACTTCATGAACCCGACCATTGTGGTGAAGGTTCCGAAGGTATTACTGATTGATTCCAAGAACTTCTCGTATGTGCCGTATGACGAGGTTGAAAAGGATTCCACAAATCCGCTGAATCCGGCCTTCACGAGAAAACAGAACTCCTATGGTGAAAATGAGCCGTTGTACTGGACTTACCGTGTTGTTCACAGGGAGTACGACGCAGATGGAAATGTCATTAAGGAAGAGCAGCCGCAGCAGTACACAGATGCGGATCTGAAGAATTCCGGTGTTGGCTATCAGCCGTGCAGTACGGATTCCAGTGATGAATTCCTGCTGAAGTTCTTCTTTACCGGTACCTTAAAGCCGGGTGATACGATTGTGATTGATTATCTGGCCAGAAGCCGTGTATCGGATGCGTCCGACCCGCTTACCCGCGATAAGGAAACCAATGCCTACGCAACCGACCAGGTAGGTAACCCGCAGTGGGTAAAATGGAAGAGCGATGACCCGGAGGAAACTGGTATTCACAGAGTCAGTGATGGTAAAGACTATGATAACGATAGCAACACCTCTGACATGCTGCTGATGGTAAGAAATGATGTGATTGGTTTCGAGATAGAGGGCAAGTACCCACGAATGAAACTGGTCAGCACCGTGCTGGATCCGGATGAAGAATTATCGTCTAAGAGTATTCCGGTTCCGGTTCTGGAAGGTGAGAACTATGACTACAGCCTGTTGTTGATCAACTCCGCAAAATACAGCATTGCAGAGCCGGATACTTCATTAAAGCTGGAGCCGATCCTGTATGATGTGCTTCCGTATCCGGAAGATGAACGTATTATTTCATCGAACGGAAAGTCAGTTAGTCGAAGTTCCATGTGGAATCCGTGGATGCTTCCGGAAAAAGAAAACTTTACGCTGACCATGAAAACAACGGCAGATGAGCAGATCAGACGTGTGACGGACAAAGGCATTAAGGCTAATTCGGATGGAAGCTACAATATTCCGGATGAGGAGTATCAGATCTGGGTCGGACCGGTTGTGGTAGACCGGTCTCAGGATGGAGATCCGAATGAGATAGGACTTCTGGATGTTTCGGATGCAGACAGTATTCAGGCAGGCGGTATCAACAATCTGTTCCCGCTGAATCTTCGCGGTGACATAAATGATTTTTATAACAACCTGTATCAGCAGCTTGCGGTATCCGCTTACGGAACTGACAGGCCGAATAACAAGATCAATTATGATACAAAGGGTAACCGGATTCAGGACAACCACATTACGCTGGAAGAGCTGGATGCATATCGGAAGGCACATCCGGAACATTATGAGGAACTTCGCAAATCCCTGCGGGATATTGCGGTAACCTTTAAGAAATGGGATGATACGAGTGAGTATAAGATGTATGCAACCACTTCATTTATCCTGAAGTATCGGGTGGAGACACCGCTGAACCTTCCGGTTTACATTGCCGCAAAGGATGAGATAAAGCAGGCATCTATATCAGAAAGAGTTCAGCAATACAAGGCAGCAAACAGCTTTGTTGGAACAACCGATGGTGATAAACCGCAGGAGTCTGGTAATGCGATCACTTATGTATTCAATCCGGAAGACCGGGGCGAGATTGGTGATTATGTATGGCTGGACGACAACGCGAACGGAAAGCAGGATGAGATCGAGTATGCTGTACCGGAAGGCACAGCAGAAACCGGATTCTCCAGACTGCTGCCAAAGCGGAAAGCGGCACGGAAAGATGCAGACACAGGCAATCTGGTTTACGATCCGGATTGGGGTGACGGACTTCCGGATCCTGGTATCAATGGAGTTAAGGTAGAGCTTCTGGATGAAAATGGTCTGCCGTGTAACTACAACGGTGAGGCTGTTGGCGAGAAGCGTGCCGATGGAAAGTACCCGAGATTGAATCCGGATGGAAAACCGATGTATGATGCATCTACGGGAGAAGTCCTTTCCGGTTATGGTCCGCTTAGCACCGTGACAAAGTCCGATTACTATGGCAACCAGGGTTACTACATATTCCCGAATCTGTTGCCAGGCAATTACCGCTTACGTTTCACCATGCCGGAGGAGTACAATGATTACGGTCTTACCACATGGGAGATTGGAAAGAAAGCCGATGCGTCCGTAGGCATGCAGGTGCTGACACCGGATGATCATTTCGATGGCTTTGGTGCGGCAGGTACCGGTCAGTTTGACGCGAAGACCCTGACCTTCCTTACCTCGGATGTCATCCATGTAGAGGCTTCCGACACAGATGAAGAGCGGGTATCCTACGATATTGGCGTAGGACTTCCGGTTGTATACGGAGGAACCGTATGGATTGACGAGAATGTGAATGGTATTTACGACTCTGCAGAGGGCGATGACCAGGAGCATGGTTTTGTTGATTACGAGTACGGTGAGACAAATCCGAGAGCCGCTCAGGTAGTTGCAGTCCTGAAAGGCCAGGAGAAAGACGCGTCTGGCGCTCTGCTTCCGGCTCTGGACATGAGAGGCAAGCCGATGATGACGTATACACAGCTGCCGAAGCCGTCAGATCCGGATACGCCAGATACACAGGCAAGAGTTTCTGAGGATCTGAAGACTGGTGAGTATGTATTCCCGTATATGTATCCGGATAAAGAGTATGTATTCTACGTGCTTCTGCCGACAGGAACCGGTGGAAAGACGCTCTACAGACTGACGCAGTCTCTTTACTCAGATCCGCTGAAGTACGACTATGATAATGACGGAAAGCAGGATGGATCTACGAATGCGTTCAAGACTGTAGCTCCGAAAGATGCTTCCGGTAATCCGTTGTACATCACAGATGAAACGACAGGCTTTGTTCTTCGCAGACAGCCGCAGATGCAGATTGGTTTCGGCGTCATGCGGGCGGATACCAGTGTCATGACCGGTGTGATCTGGGATGACTCCTCGGATGTGCAGAAGCTTCCGGATGGAAGCAGCGCTCCATATGACGGAATCCACAGAGATGGCTACCAGGGCGTAAAAGATGTAACAGTAAATCTGTACGCTTATGGCTGGGCCGGTGAGGAGTTGGGCTGGAGAGCATTGGAAAAAGATGAGGAATCTGGCGAACTGAAGTTTGTTGAGCAGATCGCATCTATCGACGCGACGGCAACGCCAAGTGATGCAGTGCCTGTTGGATCAGTACAAACCACAGAGAACGGAAGCTGGCAGTTTAAGCTGCCGACATTGCAGGATATGGGTAAAGCTTATCTGGTCGGTTACCGGGTAGGTGTTCCGAAGCTGCCGGCTGGTTATACGCCTACATCGCTTCACAGTGCAGCTGGTGATTACCAGACAGACAGTGATCTGGCTGGCAATACCTGGATGTACCGGAGAGGCAAATCAAAGATGGATGGCACGCCTGGCGGAAGCAGCACTGCGGTAATTGATCCGGATCATGCAGAGTTCCACTACAAAGATGCGCTTGAACCGAGTATCTATCTGCCGTATGATGAGTGTGGCACAGATGAATCCGGATCAGTTGCAGGAATGAATCCGGTCAGCCTTGCCGGAACATGGTATGACGCCAATATGGTTCATTCCATTGAAGCGGTTGATGCCGGATTGATCCCATACGCGAAGGGAACGGTTCATGGTGTAGTCTGGAATGATGTTGGCAAGGAACTGGGAAGACTGACATACAATGGTCTTCGTGACGACGGCGAGGAACGCATTGCAGAGATTCCGGTTCTGCTGCAGTACAGAAAGAATGATGGATTCCTGAATGTATATCAGTTTGATCTGGCTCATTATCATCTTGATCTGGCAGCCCTGGGTCTGACAGAGAATGATCTGTGGAGCAGTGGATCTTACCTGTTCCCGATGAGCCTGAGAGCGGAGGAAATCCTTCAGGCAGAGGCGAAGAAAGATGTAGAGCGGAGAGATGAAAAGCTTCGCGAAGCAGAGCAGCTGCAGGAAAAGCAGGTTTCCGTTCTGGAGCAGCTGGCTTCCAAAGAGTCAGAGCGCAGCCAGAAGCAGAGCCAGAAGGCAGAAAACACGAGTCTGATGGCTGAATTGCAGGAGGCAGCGGATGCAGCTGAACTGAAACAGTCAGCAGCTTCTGCGGAAGCAGAAAAACAGCATCAGAACAAGCTGAATGCGGATGCTGAGATCAAAACCGTAAAGGATGCGATCACAGCAGCAGAAGAGTCCGGTGATCAGGAAGAGTTAGATCGTCTGAATGAGCAGCTGGAAGCACTTCAGAATGACAGTGCACACTATCAGGAGCTCTACGATCAGGCGAATGCAGAAGAGTATAAGTATCGTCGCCAGAAAGAAGCTTATACCAGTCAGGTAACAGCTAAGGAGAAAGAGAACAATGTCCTGACACGGGAGATCAACGTTCTGGATCGAAGCATCACAGATCTGGAGAACCAGAGTGCAGACCTTACGGACAAGATTGCTGCAGCGAAAGCCGCAGCCGGTGATTCCTACATCAGCATTGCGATGGTTAAGACCAATGTGAACGGGGAGTATGTCTTTGACAATCTGCCGATGTTCGATGAGCGCGAGCCGATCATGCTTGCAAGTGGCAAGGTGGAAGACGAACCGGTTCCGTTTGAATATCGTATCCTGGTGGATAAATCCAGCCAGTCTGCGAATGGAGACGAGGTTGAGTTTACGACCTTCCATGTTTCCAACGATGATCCGAAGAAGAAGGATATCAACTCGGATGTTCAGGTACTTTCTGAGGATGATTACACAGGCGAGAACCTGAGTGCACGCCTCGGAATCGACCGGAGTGATCTTGGTGTTTCCGACAGCTTCCGCTTCATGCAGCGTGATGAGAATCTGGTCAACAGCTACGATGGCCACTTCCACGTGCGCATGGATCAGGATGAGCCGGAAGAGATCCGGGAGATGCGGACCGCACAGATGGATGCCGGACTGCTTCTTATCCGGAACCAGATTGTGATCGGTGGTTACGTCTGGAACGATGCGGACCGTGACGGTAAGCAGGATGCTTCCGAACAGGCAGTTCCTGGAGCAACCGTAATTCTGTACCGGTATAATCCGGACGCAGACGAAGCCTACTACACATATGAAGTGGTAGATGATGCACCGCTGGCATCGCCTTCTAAGGCATCGCCGTCGATTGCGACATCCTCCGATCAGAAGAGTGATCTGAAGAACACCGGAAACGCATGGATCGATAAAGACCGTGAGGCTGGCAGCGATGTCACACTCGCAGGTAAGAAGAAGATCCGCATCACCGGTATTCAGACCCGCGGTGCATGGCAGATTTACAAGGATGGCACGAATATGGTGACCACAGGATCCGATGGACGGTATGAATTTACCGTACCGGCGGTGAACAAGAAGGCCACGAATCCGGAAGACCGTCTCTACCGTTACCGTGTAAAAATCATTCAGCCGAATGGACAGGAAACCATGATCTGGTCTGATCTCCAGACCAACAATAAGCGCGAAGACAGTGATATTGTTCCGTCGAATGCGTTTATGGATCTGCGTGTGGATCGTCTGGACAAGATGTTTGGCAACCAGTTAAAGAATAATCTGACTGGCGACAGCAACCTGATCTCCGGACGGATCCCGAAGGGAACCGAACTGGAAATCCCTGGTATCTATGATCCGGGCAACCGGAACAAAGATCTGTTATCCGGACTTGGCGATGTCAATGGTATGGTAGATGAAAACAGCTGCTACCGGATCGGTATTTCTTCCGAGTTTAACATTTACGAGGAGCCTGCAGTGCAGAACTTCGCGAGAGCTGTAAGAAGCCTTGCGAAAGCCAATGTATCCTCCGACTGGATGCCGAATCTGTGCTACATCAAAGACGACCTGACGATGGATGCAGGTATGTTCGCTCAGGAGAAGCCGGTAATTCCGGATGAACCACAGCCGAACAGACCTGGTGGCCACGGCGGTCATGGTGGCGGCGGTCACGCGGCTGCGCAGCCGACCATGCCGACCATCGAACCGTTCCCGGAGGAGACAACGGGACCGGCAGAGGAGGAGAATCCTGGTCTCTTCGCAATTCCGAAGACGGGTGTATTCCCAATCGGTCTTGGCGCATTCTTCGTAGCTCTCATTTCCGGCGCTGTGATGTTCGCAACACGCCGCCGCAAGGAGGACGAGGAAGAAGAACATAAGGATAAGAAAAACGAGGACAAATAATAAGTATGAAGTTTTTCGGGAGCAAGAACACGGAGGCACGTGAGAAGCGTGCTTCCGGAAAATTCAGTAACAAAAGGGCTGTCGCTGCCACAGCGGCGGCCCTGCTCCTTGTTATAGGAGCGGTAGTTTATTTCAGCCGACCGCAGGTGTTCCTTGGCATCTTCGCGGATGATTCTGGTCTTGCGATGGTGCGGGAGGGAAGCGCGGATGGCATTCAGAAAGACGCGGCCCGTAAAAAGGAGCTGCACGTTCTGGTGAATGATGCCCTTGGCGTCACGAATCCTGCTTATGCACAGAATGAGGGAGACCGCATGATTTCAGCCATGATCTTTGAACCGCTGATGCGGATGGGAGGTGATGGTCATTTCAACAGTGTCCTGGCAAAATCCGTTTCGATGAGTGAGGACGGAACTTCCTGCCAGATTACCCTGGAGAACAAGATCCGTTTCAGTGACGGTACAGAGATGACGGCAGCGGATGTGGCATTTTCCATTGCAGCTATGTGTCTGACAGCCGAGGAGGATGGAGATAGCCTCTATTTAAACATTGAGGGACTCGAAGAATTCCGGAATGGTTCTGTGGAGATCCCGTCCGGCATTGAAGTGACGGACGCAAAGCACGTGACAGTGCATTTCGCGGTGCCTTCACCGGATAATGCCCTGATCGCGGAGTGCCAGATTCAGAAACGCCCGGAGAACATGGAAGATGGTATAGCCTTGGTGCTGCCGCAGATTTCCACTGCGGGCATTGGAACCGGTGCTTATGTGAAGGAAGAGGGGCAGACCGGCGGAAATATCCGTTTGACGGCTAGCGTGTATTATCATGAGAAAATCCGTGATATCAAAACTGTGGTATTTGTTCCGTATGGAACCTATGAGGTGGCAGATGCCATCAGCCGCAATGAAATTGATGTGGCTGTACTGAATGGAAGTGGTTCTGATTTTGATCCGTTCTACGATGCAAAACAGTTCATAATCTATGAAAAACCAATGGATTCTGTATTTTATCTGTCGGTGAACAGAGATTGCTCCTTGCTTCGCCGCACGGATGCCCGCAGGGCAGCGGCTCTTTCCATCGACCGGGATTCCCTGGCAGGAGGAGCGCTTTCACGGTATCTCATGCAGGCAGATGCCATGGCTGGGAGAATAGCAGCCTGGCCGGAGATGATCCGGCAGTTCTAGACCGGGATACGGCAAAGGAGCTGTTAAAGGGCGTAAAAGAGGAGATGAGCGATCCGTCCATGAAGCTGGTGCTGCCGGTTCTTGCCGACAGCGATATCCAGAAGGAGATTGCGAAGGAAGTGAAGGATGGCCTGAACCATACAGGCTTTTCTGTGGAGGTGAAGTCCTTGGAGCAGTCCGAGTATTTAAGGGAAGTCTATATGCTTGGCAATTACGACCTTTTGATTTCCAGCTCCGGTGACTGGCAGAAACCGTCAGCTTACAAGCGTCTGATGCAGAATAGTCAGGGGCTGAATACATCCACGGCCAATGAAGCGCTGCAGAGCAGTCTTCAGAGCCTTTCCCACGTATACGACTGGAAATCCCTGGAGAAGTCCTTAAAGGAGACCAACACGGTCATCAACCAGACCATGCCGGTGATTCCGGTGGCAAGACAGAAGGAATTTGTAGCGGTTTCTGCAGACCTGCAGGACTACAAGATGAGTCAGTATGACGCGTTCATCCACAATGTGTGGGAGATCCGCGTGAAGTAAAAAATTAAGACAGCCTGGAATGTCAGAATGAAACCAGGCGGCTGTTTGCACATTGCGGGAACCGCGGTGAGAAAACAGCCGCGAAAACGGGAAAGTGAGGGAGACAACATGAACGTACGCAGATGGATCAACCGGGTCAGCAAGGTGGTATTCTTTGGGGCCCTGGTGGTGGCGGCACTGGATTTTGCCTCCCTGTACCGTTTTGAATCCAACATTGATGAGGTATGGCAGACCGCCTACCGCACTGAAGTGCCACGGAAGGAGAGTGTGGCGAAGACTTCGGATTTTGATCTGGCTGCTTTGCAGGCCAAAAACCCGGACTGCATCGGTTATATCCGCATTCCGGACACGCCCTTAAGCTATCCGGTTATGCAGACAGAAAAAGACAATGGAATGTATTATTTGAAATATGATTTTGAACATAATCCTTACAGCAACGGAATGCCGTTTCTGGATATCCGCTGCGATATCAAAAAGCCATCCGATAACTTGATCGTGTATGCGCACAACACCAGGAACACCAAGATGTTCAGCACCCTTCGCTTTTACAAGGATGCGTCTTATTTTACGGAGCACCCGGATGTGATCTTTGACCATGCGGGAGGTGGAGGCAGGTATCATATATTTGCCGTATTGTTTACGAGCTTGAATGAAGAGGAGAACCGGAAGCTGTTCTCTTATATTGATAGAGATCCGGAAAAACCGGAGGGATGGGAAGCGTTTCTTACTTATTTGAAGAAGAACCGGCTGTATGACACGGGAGTGGATGTGGACAGTGGAGATGAGATTCTGATGCTGTCTACCTGCTACCGGCAGATTGAGCAGGGACGCGCGCTGGTATTCGCGCGAAAGGAACGGGCCGGTGAAGGCCAGGAAGTTTCACAGGAAGCAGGAGTACAGGAAGATACAAAATAAAAGAGAAGAGGCTGTGGCAGGCCGGGAAGAAGGATGACATGTTATTACAGGCAGGAGAAGTAGACTATCGGGAAACAGAATTATACATTGATGTGACGGAGAACCGGCTGTATGAGGTAATGGTAGAGGGAAAGGACAGCGAAGACCAGAAAAAGCAGCATTCCGGGATGGAGAAACAAGAAAATCCGGAGCGAGAAAACGGTGCTGATCCGCAGGAATGGCTGGAGGAGCATTTGTACCGCTACATCAGCCATGACCGCCACCGTGAGCGGACCAGAAAGCTTCTGGCGCGGGAAAATCTGGAGAAACGCTACCGGGATGGTCGGCATCTGTTACGGATTCAGTGTCATCTGGTGGTCGCGGAACGCCTGATTATTGTGGAGGTGATGGTATACCTGTTTCAGCGGACTCTGGAAACGCCGCTGGAGGCCCATATCTTTATCCGGGATGAGACCCGCCATTACATGGATGACATGATGAATAAGATCATTTACCAGAAGGAGTATAAGACAATGGGCATTGTGAATCTGGATCACGCCATGATCAATTTCCGTTCCTGTCATTTTTCGGAGACCAGTATTCCGGTGAAGAAGAACGTTCCGTATCAGGGAATCATTGACCAGATGTGCGCCACCCACATTCAGGCGAAAGAGCGGGACCGCTTTGTGGAGTGTACGGACCTGGCGGGATTGCGCTGTCGGCTGGAGCAGACCGGTCAGTATTCCTTCATCATCCACAATGTGAATCATGATGTGGAACGCTATATTTATTACTGGTTTGACAAAAGTGACAGCCGGATCATGTTTGTCATCGACGATATGACCAGGGAAATGCAGATTGATTCCCAGACCGGGCTTTTGAACCGGGATGGATTCTTAAACCGCACCGGGACGATCCTGATGCGCAACCCTGAGAACCGCTACGCCATCCTGTACTTTAATATCATGCGGTTTAAGGCCATTAATGACCTGTTTGGCTATGAGATGGGAGACCGGATCCTGAAAAAGAGCGTGGAGGTGCTGCAGAACAGTTTTTTAAAGCCAGTCATCATTGCCCGCATGGAGACGGATCATTTTGTGGCGCTGGTAAGAGAAGAACAGCTCGATTTAAAGCGGATGATGGAGGTTTTGCGTTTTACCTATAGGGAGAAGGAGACGCACATCAATGTGCAGTGCCACTGCGGCATTTATTATATCCCGGCAGATACAAAGATCAAGGTGTCGGAGATGTGTGACCGTGCCAAGCTGGCGAAAAATTACATTTCCAATCACTATGTGCAGCCCTATGCCATTTATCAGGACAGCATGAAGCAGGATTATGAGGAAGAGTGCCTGGTGATGATCAATCTGGACCAGGCCATGGAGCGTCATGAGTTCCAGGTTTATTACCAGCCGATTTACGAGGCTAAGACCGGAAAAATTGTGGCAGCAGAGGCGCTGGTGCGCTGGATTCCGGAGCCGGGCAGGATGGTATCGCCTGGGCGCTTTATCCCGATCCTGGAAAAGAGCGGACATATCACCCGGCTCGATTTCTTTGTGGCCGAGCAGGTGCTGACATTCCAGCGGGAGCGTTACCATGCGGGAAAGGCCGTGTATCCGGTATCGGTCAATCTGTCCCGCATGGATCTGATGGATGAACACATCATTCAGATGATCCGGAAAAATATACTCCAGACCGATCTGCCTGCGGACATGGTGCGTTATGAGGTGACAGAATCTGCCTACACGGACATTACGAAGATGGGAAGCCATTTCCTGGAGGAAATGCGGGAGCAGGGTGCCAAGATTCTCATCGATGATTTTGGAAGCGGAACCTCCTCCTTCAGCACCATGCGCGATTATTCCTTTAATGTGGTGAAGCTGGACATGGGCTTTATCCAGTCCATTGGCAAGGGCCGAAAGGAAGACAACATGGTTCTTTCCATCATCGAGATGGCCCACCGCATGGACATGAAGGTGGTAGCCGAAGGCGTAGAGACCGCAGAGCAGCTTGCGTTCTTAAGAGCTTGCGACTGCGATTATATCCAGGGATATTATTTCTCAAAGCCGCTGCCGCAGAAGGAGTATGCGCGGGTGCTGGATGAGGAATGATTTTCGGATAGTTCGCTCTTGACATTCCCTTTCACTTTGCTATAATAACAGTGCTCGTTCGGAGGGCAAATCATTCATAAGAAATGATAAGCCGTATAAGACGGCAGGCTGAGATGTCTGCATTCTTATACGGCTTTTTTGTTGCTTTCCATATCGCGGAAGCATCCGCGAATTGCATGAAATTCAAACATACGGAGGAACGTGAAATGAATCAGAAACACAGTCTTACGGAGGGAAATATCTTAAAGAGCCTTCTGACCTTTGCCATTCCGGTCTTATTCAGCCTTCTTCTGCAGGCGCTTTATGGCGGCGCGGATCTTCTGATTGTGGGACGGTTTGCGGATACGGTGGATGTGTCCGGTGTGGCGACAGGAAGCATGCTGCTTTCTACCGTGACGAATATTATTACCGGCCTGTCGATGGGAATTACCATTGCGGTGGCCGAGAAGATTGGATTAAAAAAGGAGAGGGATGCCGGAAAGGCCATTGCTTACCGTAGTCATTGCCTGCCTGATCAACATTGCAGGAGACCTTCTTCTGGTGGCCGGGTTTCATATGGGAGCCGCTGGTGCCGCAACAGCCACGGTGCTGGCCCAGGCGGTCAGCGTGATCATTTCCATGGCCATGATCTGCCGGAGAACACTGCCCTTTGCCTTTCAGCGGGGAGATATCCACTTTGACCGGCAGCTGATCGGCAAGGAGTTAAAGCTTGGCATTCCGGTGGGACTTCAGGAGTTTCTGGTGGGAGCCTCCTTCCTGGTGATTCAGACCGTGGTCAATTCCTTCGGCGTGACAGCTTCTGCAGGTGTTGGCGTGGCCGAGAAAGTATGCGTGTTCATTATGCTGGTGCCGTCTGCCTATATGCAGTCCATGTCGGCCTTCGTGGCTCAGAATATGGGCGCGGGCAATCCGAAGCGTGCCGACCGGGCACTGTTATGCGGTGTTTCTACGGCTTTCTGTGTGGGCCTTATCATGTGCGTGTTGACCTTTTTCCATGGGGATCTCATGGCGGCCCTGTTCTCGTCCGATGCGGTGGTTATTGCGGCAGCCCACAGCTACTTAAAGGCCTACGCCATTGACTGCCTGCTGACCTCCTTCCTGTTTTGCTTCATCGGTTACTTCAATGGACGTGAGAAAACGCTGTTTGTCATGCTGCAGGGCCTGATTGGTGCCTTTGGTGTGCGAATCCCCATTGTATGGCTGGTGAGCGCATCCCGGGTGCCACACTGTTTCAGATCGGCCTTGGCACCCCGGCCTCCAGCCTGGTGCAGGTAACACTGTGCCTTGGAATGTTTTTCTGGATGCACAGGAAGAAGAACATCGGTACGCGGTAATAAATCCTTAAGAGAAACGTTCACAATAATCAATGGTAATTAAGATTCCTCTCTGGTATACTATGGGTGCGTGAAGGAAAGCAGTGTGATCCTGTAACCAAAACGATACGGCAGAAAACATGTGCCATGGCATATGTTCACGCCGAACCATGATTACAGACAAGGAGATAGAAAGTATGAGAAAAAATAATAAAACCATCACCGCCATTGGCATGGCAGCACTGATGACTGCAGCAGGGGTTCTGACCGCCATGGCGGCACAGTCCCCGACCATCGTAGCCGGAAGCGGCATGAGCCAGAGTGAGGCAGCAGGACCGGGCATGCAGAGTCCGGAGACGCAGGAGCAGGCACCCATCTGGGGCACTATCATCAGTGTGGATAATGAAAGCATCGACATGGACTGTCCGTCCGGCAATGTGTTTGAGGGCGAGGTCATTGTGAATATTTCCGGTGACACCCTGATCCTGGATGGCGAGAATGGTTATCCGGTTGAGGCAAAGGATCTTCAGGCAGGAGAGACGGTGTATGCTTATATCGGACCGGCCATGACCATGAGCCTTCCGCCGCAGACGAGCGGAGAAGTCATCATTGGCAAGATTCCGGCTGATATGAAAGCACCGGAATGCATCACCGCAAAATCTATGACGGAAAACGCGGATGGAAGCTGGACTCTTGTTTCTACAGCAGGCACCGAGTACGCGGTTTTTGCGGACTGCAGCATCATGCCGTATCTGACCAGACAGATCGTTTCCCTGGAAGATGTAGAGCAGGGCAGCAAACTGCTGGTGTGGAGTGATAGTGAGAACCAGGCGCAGAAGCTGGTGCTGTTTGCGAGATAATCAGGATCATGGGAACACACAGTGCGAAACAATCCGGTATCACAGAAGCCAGAAGAATGTAATAGAATGTAACAACGAAGAAAGCAGTCCTGCCCGCACAAAACGATGTGGCAGGGCTTGCTTTTATTGCATTACATATCGAGGAGGCGCCAGTGGCGCGTCTGATGATTACAGAGAGGGAAAGAATGTGAAGAAAAAGAAATACGAAGCGTTAAAATACACTGCCGCTGCACTTGTGATCGCAGCAGCAGGTCTCACAGGCGGCTGTGCAAAGAAGGCAAGCAGCACAGAACGGATTTCCGGTGTGGAGAATGGCACGCAGCAGGAAATTACCCTGGCTGGCTCAGAACCAGATGCTTCTGATACTGGAGCAGACGCATCTGGAACGGAAAGCTCGGATTCGCAGAGTGCCAGTTCTGGTGTGCTGCCGCTGGAGGTTACTACTGAATACAACAATGACTGGGAGGATAACAAGGCACTGCTTTCTGTGAAGACCTCTCAGGTGCATCTTCTGGAGAAAGGGCATGAAGCGTTAGAGAAGGCCCTGGATACATTAAACCAGAAAAATTTAAATGACCAGAACACATTCTTTAAGGAAAACCAGGAGGATGCCAGACAGATGTATCAGGAGGCTCCGGAAATGTTCGAGGATAGTCACTGGGAATCTGAGCTTACTGTGATGGCGCTCCGGGCCGATGAAACGGTGGTGAGCCTGCAGCAGAGGGAGTACAGCTGGCTTGGCGGTGCGCATCCAAATACCTACAGCAGAGGCATCTGCTACGATACAAAGACCGGAAAGGAATTGTCACTGCAGGACATTGCAGCGGATTACGACGGAATTTACGACTATGTCTGCCAGAAGCTGGTGGAGGAGAATGATCCGGACATCTTTTTTGAGGGCTATGAGGACACCGTGAAGGCCATGTTTTACGGAGGGGAGCCGGATTACGGCAGTGTGCAGTGGTTTTTGATGAATGACCGGGTAGTGATCCTGTTTAACCAGTATGATATCGCACCGTATGCAGCAGGCCAGATCTGCGTGGAGATTCCGTTTGCGGAAAATGCAGGCCTGTTCCAGAAGCAGTATGAGACATCGAAAACATCTTACGTGAAGCAGATCCAGGAAAATGAAATCCAGGAGGCTGATGTGAACGGAGACGGAAAGAAGGAAGCAATTTCCTATACTGTGGACCGCGATGAATACGGGATTGGTGGAGCTATTACCGTAACCTGCGACAGCACCTCTCTCAACACAGAAAAGCTGATCAGCCAGGATTACGGCGCTTCTGGCGGTTATTCCTCCGAGGGTTACCTGATCCACACTGAGGATGGAAAAACATATCTGTATCTGCAGCATCAGAGTGACAACGATGCCCATTACATCAACGTGTTTGATTTGAGCAAAGGGACACCAGCTTTTGTGGGTTCCTTAGACAGCAGCTGGTCAGGTTCTCCGATCACCGATCCGGAATGCTTCCCATTGTGGGACCGCATGGATGTGCTCGGAACTTACAGCGCGTATCGGATCTACCATATCGGAGAGGGTGGACTTCCAAAGACCGATGAGACTGTGTACCGTCTTGGAAATATGTATAAGGAATATCCGGTTACGCTGGTATCGACACGGGAACTGGAAGTTACCGTTGGAAATGATAGCTCTGTGGATTCCTGGAAGCAGGAAACACTGCCATCCGGAACGTCTTACACGATCATCGCTACCGATGGCGAGAGCTTTGTGGAAGCACAGCTTACGGACGGACGCATCTGCCGGATCCCGGTTACGAAAGCAGCAGACGACTGGGAGTGGAAGATCAACGGAGTCAGCGAAAATGACTGTTTTGAGATGGTACCGTATGTAGGATGATGGAAAGACCAAACAAGGAAGGATTTGCGCAGATGAAAATAAGAGGTGATTTTCACACACACACAACGTACTGCGACGGAAAGAGTACACCCCGTGAGATGGTGGAGGCGGCTTACCGCATGGGGCTTACCGATTTTGGAATATCCGGCCATGCAGATTATTCGATGTATGAGCCGGGCTTTGGCATGTCTGATGCGATTCTGGCATCTTATAAGCAGGAGCTGCAGAAACTCAAAGAGGAATATGCCGGGAAACTGAATCTGTATATCGGCATTGAACTGGATGTGCTGGGACCGCGCCAGCAGGCGGATTATGCCATTGGTTCCACCCACAGTGTATTAAAAAACGGGCAGCTTGTATGTGTGGACGATACGGAGGAAAAGCTGGTACAGGGCGTGGAAACACTCTGGAATGGTGACTGGTACGCGTTTGCGAAGGATTATTATGAGCTGGAGGGAACAGTATACGATCGTCTGAAGTGTGACTGGGTGGGACATTTTGACCTGCTTACGAAGTTTAATGAAGGATATAAGCATTTTGATGAGACGAAGGATGCGTATCTGGAACCGGCACTTGCAGCGATGAAAAAGCTTCACGGGCAGGGACTCCCGTTTGAGATCAATACCGGTGCCATGTCACGCGGTTACCGGACAGCTCCGTATCCGAACCGGATTTTATTGAAAGAGCTCCATGCCATGGGCGGCCGGATCATGATCAATTCCGACAGCCACAGTGCCAGTACCATTGCCTATGCCTTCGACATGGCCGGACAGATTGCCTATGAGTGCGGATTCCGGAAGGTGACGGTGTTAAGTCCGGAGGGATTACGGGAAATTCCATTCAATTAAAAAGTAGCTGCCGCACGTTAGTGCGGCAGCTACTTTTTTGACTTATGAAAAATATACAATCTTATGCATTCTTTCCCTCAGTCTCAAAATATTCTTTTGTCAGCTTAAACACGGTGCCAGATAACAGGAAGACACCGATCAGGTCGGGATTGCCATAAGACCGTTGAAGGTATCTGCGATGTTCCATAACAGTCCCAGATCGATCGTTGCGCCGAGGATGGCAACCAGGGAGTAGGCAACCATGAATGGCTTGATGATTTTTTCATCGAAGATAAACTCAATGCAGCGTGCCCCATACAGTCCCCATCCGATGATGGTGGAGAAAGCAAAACAGCACATGGAAACTGCGGTGAAGATCGATACCCAGCTTCCGTAAGTGGAAGTAAAGCCGGAAATCGTCAGTTCAGCACCTGCAGCTTCTCCGTAAGCGACCGGAACACCGCTGCAGAGGATAACCAAAGCGGTCAGGGTACAGATGACAATCGTATCGGTAAATACTTCAAAGATGCCGAAGAAGCCCTGCTTGACCGGCTTCTTGGTGTCAGCGCAGGCATGGGCAATGGATCCGGTACCAAGACCAGCCTCATTGGAGAAGATGCCGCGGGATACGCCGCGCTTCATGCTGGTAAAGAAGCTTCCAATCACACCGCCGGTCACGGCCTGCGGATGGAACGCGCCTTCAAAGATCATGGTAAATACCAGCGGGATGCGGTTTGCATGAAGCAGAACCACACCAAGTGCCAGAATAATGTAAAGAAGCGCCATGAACGGAACCAGCTTTTCTGCTACATTGCCGATACGTTTGACACCGCCTAAAAGAACCAGGGCAACCAAAGCGGTCAGAATGATACCGATGACCAGGCAGACAAACGGTTTGCTCTGGTCCGTGATCAGATTGTAGTTTTCCAGTGCAGAGTTGATTGCGGTGGTGATGGTGTTGACCTGAGTCGCATTTCCGGTTCCGAACACAGTCAGTACGCCAAAGGTGGAGAACAGGACTGCCAGCCAGTTCCATTTGGGACCAAGTCCATTTTTGATGTAGTACATCGGACCGCCGACCAGCTCTCCGTTTTTGTTTGTTTCACGGAAATGAACGGCCAGGGTTACCTCAGAAAACTTGGTACACATGCCGAGTGCTGCAGAAATCCACATCCAGAAGACTGCTCCCGGGCCGCCGATGGCGATAGCGCCTGCCACACCGGCGATGTTTCCGGTGCCGACAGTAGCAGCCAGTGCCGTGCAGACTGCCTGGAACGGAGTCATGGCACCGTCGGATGCATCGCGCTTGCGGAAGATACGTCCGATGGTTACGCGGATCGCGTAGGGAAATTTACGGATCTGCAGAAAGCGCAGGCCAAAGCTTAAATACAGGCCGACACCGATGATACAGATCATGGCCGGAACTCCCCAGATGAAATTGTTGATCACATTGTTGACCGATTCGATTGTGTTTAACATAGGGTTACCTTTCTTTCGTGGTAAAATAGATGGTGCCGCTTCAAAACATGGACATGTTCTCGTGGAAAATTTTGGAGAAGAAAAGATGAAAATTTCCGAAAAACACAAAAAGAAGAGCAGCACAAACCGCCGAAAAGACACAGACAGGAATATGCCCTTGATACACGGACAAACGGAGCTGTGCGGCGGCCGAATAAAAAAATGATAACATAACACAGGAAAAAAGTATAGTAAAAACATGGGATAACATCGGAAAACCTGGAAAAAACATCAAAAAATAAGTACAAAACAGAGTCGCGGAAGCCTTATTGGCATGCCGGACAGAAAAAAGAAAGCACCGGTTCTAGGAGAAGAACAGGTGCCCGGTCAGGATCTTCAGACCGATCAGGATCAGAATGATACCGCCGGTCAGTTCTGCTTTGGATTTATAGCGTGTGCCGAATATAGTACCGGCCATGACTCCGGTCACAGAGATCACAAAGGTGGTGCAGCCGATAAAGGTGATCGCCGGAAGAATGCTTACATCCAGAAAGGCGAAGGTTACGCCGACAGCCAGCGCGTCGATGCTGGTTGCAACGGCCAGGACCAGCATGGTTTTGGCATCCACCGAGGCATCGCAGGATTCCGTCTCCTGGTCCAGTGACTCCTTTATCATGTTAAAGCCGATGATACCAAGCAAAATAAATGCGACCCAGTGGTCGTAGGCTTTGATCGCGCCCTGGAAGCGGATGCCGAGCAGATAGCCGGTCCACGGCATGAGAGCCTGGAACCAGCCGAAATACAGGCCGATGATGAGAGCATGCTTTGGGTGCAGCTTTTGCATGGAAAGTCCCTTGCAGACAGAAACGGCGAAGGCATCCATGGAGAGGCCTATAGCCAGAAGAAATAATTCGGTCAGTGACATGTGTAAATCCTTCACTTTTTCTTAATTTTATGTGGGGCATCGCGAATTCTTGCACCCGGTGGGGACTTCTTGGCGGGCTTTTTTTACAGAATGAACAGTTGCTTGGCCAACTCCTCCCATTTGATTTTGAGGGTGTGGATTTCTGCATGACAGCCCTGTTCGTCACAATTCTGATCGACCAGTGGAGAAAGAGCGAGAATCATGCCCCGGCGGTGATCGGCGGTGTGAGTGCAGTGCTGTTTCTTTTGTTATTCGGTGCTTCACGGTTTATGCTGCCGTTTCTTCTATTAAATAAGCGGGAACTCCCAAAAAGGATCGAATATCTGGGAAATGTGTTTCCTATGGCAATTATGGCGACTCTTGTGGTATACTGTCTGAAGAGTGTGCCGGAAGCTGCCCTGCAGGACAATCTGATCTTGTTTGCGGGCGTGGTGGCCACTGCGGTTATCCATATCTGGAAGAAAAGTTCCATTTTGAGCATTACGGTTGGGACGGCCGTGTATATGGTGCTGGTGCATTTCGTCTAGGAACGAGAAACTGTGGCGTGGAATGCAGCATGAATCGGCTGCCATGACCGGCTGCAGCAAATGAAAGGGAAACATATCAGAAACAGAAACATACAAGAAACAGAAAGGTAGATACGATGTTAAATCAGTTTTCAAGAACAGAATTATTATTTGGAAAAGAAGCGATGGAGCGCCTGGCCCAGTCCAGAGTTGCCGTGTTCGGAGTTGGCGGAGTCGGTGGCTATGCTGTAGAAGCCTGGTGCGGAGCGGCGTTGGTGCCATTGACCTGATCGACGATGACAAGGTGTGCCTCACGAACTTAAACCGCCAGATCATCGCAACCAGAAAAACAGTAGGAAAGTATAAGGTCGATGTGATGGAAGAGCGCATTCACGACATCAACCCGGATTGTAAGGTAACCACACATAAGTGTTTTTACCTGCCAGAGACAAAAGATGATTTTGACTTTTCCCAGTATTCCTATGTGATCGACGCAGTCGATACCGTAACGGCAAAGCTGCAGCTGGTTATGGAAGCGCAGGAGAAAAAGGTGCCGATCATCAGCAGCATGGGTGCCGGAAATAAGTTAAACCCAGCCATGTTTGAGGTGTCAGACATTTATAAAACCTCCGTCTGCCCGTTAGCAAAGGTCATGCGCCGGGAACTGAAAAAACGTGGCGTGAAGAAGCTGAAGGTGGTTTACTCCAAAGAGCAGCCGACCAGACCGATCGAGGATATGTCCATCAGCTGCCGCAACCACTGCATCTGCCCGCCGGGAGCAGCACACAAATGTACCGAGCGCAGGGATATTCCGGGCTCCAATGCATTTGTGCCGTCCGTTGTGGGACTGATCATCGCCTCCGAAGTCATTAAAGATCTGGCAAAATAAACGATATGGTTAGATTTCCTTTCCAAGGAACATCGTGAAGTTTCCGGTTGCCACCAGCTTTCCGTCTTCATTTGTGATATCCACGCGGCAGACGGCGGTCTGTCTTCCCTTGTGAACGATATTAGATTCCACATAGAGCGTTCCGGAACTGACACCGCGCACAAAGTTAATGCCGGCGCACTGGGTCACATTTGTGACCTCGTAGGCATAGGTGGCCATGCCTGCTGCGATATCGCAGAGAGAGAAGAGAAAGCCGCCGTGTGCATTTCCATACAGGTTTAAGGCTTCCTCCGGCAATTCAATTGAAAGCCGGGCATGGCCCGGTTCTACTTCTAACATTTTTAAGTTTTCCTGTCCGCCGATGCGCTGAATGTGTCGGCGGAGTCCTTCTATAATCTCAGGTCTTGTGATCATAAGTAAAATTCCTTCCTTTCCATGCTAGAATATAGCACCAGAATCGCGGTTTTACAAGTGTGAAAAATATGTTATAATTTTACCAAAGAATGCAAAAATCCTTCAAACAGCTTGAGGGTTTTTAAGGGGGAAGGGGAATGTATCAGAAATATAGTATTGGGACCATGGCAAAGCTGCTGGGGATTTCGTCGGAAGCGATCCGTTATTATGAAAGCCGGAATATCATAAGTCCGGTGCGAGACCCAGAGACGGGATACCGGTATTACAATACTTGGGACTTTCATATGCTTTTGCGGGCCAGACATTACCAGAACTATGGATTTTCGCTGGAGGAAGTGGCAGAGCTGTTCCGGAGCCATGCTCTGGGTGAGATCCGGGAACGCATGGTGGACCAGGAAGCGGTGATCCAGCAGGAAATTGTCCGGCAGATGAACCTGTTAAAGCGCATCCGGCAGAGCCAGAAGATGCTGCAGGATGCCAAAGACAGTGTGGGAAAGTTCCGGATCGAGGAACGGCCCGGAATCTACCGGATGAATACGCAGAAAAACTATACGTTGTTTAAAAAGAAGGAACAGCTGGAACTGATCTCGGAATGGACTGAGAAGGAGCCATTTGTCTTTTCCTGTGCGGTGTTTTACCAGAATAAGATCAAGGCCGGAGAGTCGGAATTCGATTTTGGAATGGGGCTTCATGAGGAATATGCCCCGCTGTTGCATGTCGCCGAGTCAGAGCTGGTACAGTATTATCCGCCGTGTCCCTGCGTCCATACCTGTGTACCGTCCCGGTCGGGAAAGTACTTGTCGTTGGAAAGTCTGCAGGGCGGTTTTCAGTATCTAAAAGAAAATGGCTTAAGCTTGCCGGGGATGTAGTGACCCAGGTGGTGTGCATGACAAAGCCGGAGGAAGAATATTATAACTGGCATATTGTCTGGTTCCCGATCAAGGCGGAATAAAAGCGTGAACAATAACGATGAAAATCCCAATGGGTGAGTTGGTGTCGGCGATGCAGATATCCTTGGTGGAAGAAAAAGAAGCATCGCTGATTATAAAAAGTTGATATTGTGAAAAAATAATAGAGTTTTGCTAAAAATACAGCAAAAATGATTGTGCAGAGTGCCAAAAAGCACTCTGTTTTTTTGTGCTAACTGTCCCATTGACCTTAAAACGGTTTGAACAGGTATAGTGTGGGTAAGGCAACAAGTTAAAAAAATAACGGAATATGTAAAAGGAGAAGGAAAAATGAGTACAGAGAAGAAAACAGTATTGATCACAGGTGGTGCCATGGGACAGGGACGTGCCCATGCAGTAAAGTACGCGGAGAACGGTTTTAATGTTGTTCTTGCCGATATGCTGGATCCGGAGGATGAGAGATTTCAGGAAACCATCCGGGAATTAAAGGAGCTTGGTGCGGATGTTCTTGCAATGAAGGCAAACATCTGCAGCACACCGGATATGGAAGCGCTGTTTGCAGCTGCCTGGGAAAAATTTGGACGTCTTGATGTGGTGATCGCAAATGCAGGTGTGATCAATTTCGGTAATACCTGGGAGCTGACCGATGAGCAGGTAGAGAAGGTCATCAACATCGACCTGATCGGTACCTGGAGAACCGACAAATACGCAACCCAGTATATGTTAAAGCAGGGCTTTGGAAGAATCATCAACATTGCTTCTACCAGCGGCCTGTACGGAACTCCGAAATTAGCAACCTACTGCATGGCAAAATGGGGCGTTCTGGGACTGACCAAGACTCTTGCGAAGGAAGTAGGAAGCAAGGGCATCATTGTCAATGCACTTTGCCCGACCAAGGTAAAGACCCCGATGTGCGAGACCCAGAGCTATGTAGAGTTCATCAATGAACTGACCGGCAAGAACTTTAAGGACTACAAAGAGATGTATGCAGGCGTACCGTTCCTGGATGTAGAGGATATTTCTGACATGGTTTACTGGCTCGGTACCAGCCGCGCAGCAGGCAAGTTCAACGGAAGAGACGTTGCGCTGGATCTTGGCACCCTGCAGTGCTAGGAAAAGCTGGGGATATACAAATGGGTAACTTTGGTTTTAAAAATGTATCAAAGAGAAACAAGATTGATCTGATGGAGTATCTGTGTTATGGACTGGGTGACTTTTCCTTCTGTTTCATTTACGGTGCGATCGGTTCCTATATCGTGTTCTTTTACACCGATGTGGCCTGCATCAGTGCCGCGACGGTAGGAACGGTGCTGCTGGTCAGCAAGATATTTGATGGTATTTCTGATATGATGATGGGATACATCATAGAAAATGTCCATTCACCTTTGGGAAAGGCCAGGCCCTGGCTATTGTGGATGGTGATTCCGTACTGTATTGGCTGTGTCCTCTTGTTCACTGTGCCAAACTTCAGTGAGACCGGAAAAGTCATCTACGCATTTCTGTCATATAATCTGATGGCCACCTGCATTTTCACATCCATGAATGTGCCGTACGGTGTGTTAAGCAGTGTTATGACGAACAAGCAGAATGAGCGGGCGCTTCTGTCGATCAGCCGTGCCAGCCTCGGGGCTCTGGGCGTCTTTGTGATCAGCTCTTATGCACCGGACCTCGTTGAAAAATTCGGCGGCGGCCCGGCAGGCTGGCAGAGAACCTTCCTGCTTGTGGGCGTTGCTTCCATTGTCCTGTTCCTGATCACGTTTTTGGGATGCAAAGAGCGGGTCGGGTCCGGTGTCATGGAGCAGAAGACCGGAAAGAAAAGTTCGCTTTCCCTGCTTCAGGGCGTCAAGATCCTGTTTGCGAATAAGTACTGGTTTATCATGCTGCTGATCAACATTTTCTATACAGCCATGACAAGTCTGTACGGCATGAATATGTATTTCGCAAAATATGTGATGCAGGATGCGGGCTACAATAAGACCATGATGATGTGTTCCACCTTTGCTTCCATCCTGGTGCCGCTGCTTCTGATCCCGGTTGTGCAGAAGATTGGAAAGCGCAATGTGGCTCTTTACGGAGGGGCTGGAATGGGCATTGCAGGACAGCTGGTGCTGCTCCTGTTTGCAGAACGGTCCATGGGTCTGATGTACCTGGGCCTGATTCTTCGCGGAATGGGTGTTGCCTGCATCTCTGCCACAAAGTTTGGCATGATCGCAGACAGCATTGAGTACGGTGAATACAAAACCGGCACCCGTGCGGAGGGCTTTGTATATTCCGCAGCATCTCTGGGCGTGCGTGTTGGATCTGCTCTTGCCTCTGCCGTGATCGGCTGGGTGCTGGGGGCGTACGGATATGACGGAAAGCTTGTCGTTCAGAGCGCAACGGCAATGAAAGGAATCCGCATCATGTTCTACTATGCACCACTGGCTGTTTTCGTGGCGATCCTGTTCTTACTGCTGTTTTATAAGCTGGACCGGGAGTACGACACGATCATGAGTGTTCTGGAGGAACGCCACAGACTTCAGGAAGAGGAAGTATGCTAGAACAGTGACAGAAAAGTTTTAGAGGAGTTTTCAAGAAGTTTCAGGGAAGGCTTCCATGGAGTTGTAAGAAGCTTCCAAGAGTTTTAAAGAAGGAGAGTTTTAGAGTATGAAGATTACAAAAGCAACACGCTGGAGAGTATTCGCAGGCGTATGGCTGCAGAGTCTGTTTACCTCTGCAACCGCATATTTCAGCTTATTCTGTATTCCGTTAACCACAAAGTTCGGCTGGAGTGATTCCGCGTTTGCGCTAGCGTACACGATTTACATGTTTACTTATTGTGCAGTTGGATTTATCGGCGGTTCCCTCGCAGAGAAGATCAGTCCTAGGACCACGATCTACATTGGTCTCTGCCTGTTTGCCGGCGGCTGGTTCTTAACCGGTTTTGCATCCAGCATTCCGCAGCTTTACATTTTCTACGGACTGATGGCTGGTGCCGGCGGCGGTATGATCTACCCGGCATGTCTCCCGACTGCATTAAAATGGTTCCCGGACCGTTCCGGTTCTATTTCCGGTCTGGTTCAGGCAGGCGCTTCCTGCGGACCTTTCATCATGAGCCCGATCGCCCAGATGCTCATCACCAAATTAGGTGCACAGATGACCTGCCGCGTGCTTGGTATCGTATTCCTGATCGGTGTTGGTGCGGTTGCATGGATGATCGTTCCGTGTCCGGAAGGCTGGGCACCGGAAGGCTGGAAACCGTCTGCTGAGCAGGCAAAGGTATTAAAGACCAGGGATTACAGCATGGGCGAGATGGTGAAGACCCCGGTATTCTGGGTACTGCTCCTGATGTTCATCTTCGCAAACGCAGCAGGAACCATGATGGTTTCCTTCACCAGCCCGATCGCACAGCGTCAGATCGGACAGTCTGCCATGACCGCAGCATTATGCGTATCCATTATGACCCTGTCCAACATGTGCGGACGTATCGGCTTCGGCTTCATCTATGATATTTTAAAAGGCTGGAAGAGCCTGATCCTCTTGATGGTGATCAATGGTGCATCCATGTTAATGCTGACTCAGGCATCTACCTTACCGTTCTTCCTGGTATGCGTTGTGCTGGTTGGCTTCTCCTTCGGCGGACTGCTTGTTGTATTTGCCCCGATGGTCCGCATGATCTTCGGATCCAAATTCTACAACCGTAACTACGGCTTGATCTTTATCGGATACGGCATCGGTGCTTTTGTAGGACCTAAGATCAGTGCCTACTTCTACGACACAACTGGCCAGTATACCTTAGGCTTCATCGGATCTGCAATCCTGGCAGCAGCAGCGATCGTCCTGATCGTGGTTGCGCAGAAGATGGCTGGAAAGATGGAAAATGCACAGTAAATAACAAATAAATTGAAAAATGAGGGACCGTGGAAGCTGCCGGAGACAACTTCCACGGTCTTATTACGTTAACAATATTGTTATATGAAAAAATCTCTCAGGAGCGCTTGTACAATCTCCGAAACAAGTGCAATATGCCGCAAATTGGTTTGACAATTTTGGGGAAAATGCCTAGAATAATACGTAGTGCAAAACACAGGAGGGGCCGGTATGAGGGAGATAAAAAAGAATATTTTTCTGGAAACCATTCCGTACGAGAACCGCCATATGAGTCCCCGCAACCTTTATATTATCCGTGGAGAAGACCGCAGCCTGATGGTCGATACTTCCAATAATACGGAGCGGGACTGGAATATTTTAAAGGGCATGGCCGATGCCCTTGGAATCGATTATAAAAAGCTGGACATTTTCATTACCCATGAGCATCCGGACCACACAGGCCTGGTCCCAAGATTACAGGCACTTGGTGCCCGGGCGTTCATGAACCCGGATGAGACCAGAAAACGGGTAGACCTTTTGCACAGCTATCTGGCTGATGAGCATGCCCGGATCGAGAATCTGCGTATTGTCGGTGTTACGAAAGAGGAAACGCCGGAGGTATACGACACGTTCATGGAATACACCACAAAGGCGTATGCATCCATGGAAATCCCGCCGGAGCTTCAGTTTATTCCCATCCATCCGGGTGAGATGCTTTCTTATGGCGGGTATTGTTTCCAGGTTGTGCTCTTAAAAGGACATACCTTCGGGCAGTGCGGGCTTTATGAGCCGGAAAAAAAGCTGATGTTTGTGGGGGACCAGATCATGACCACCATTGTCCCGATCGTTGGTACCCAGGAGACGGACCTTGGGATGCTCAAATGTTATCTGGACTCCCTTAGTGAGCTAAAGCATAAGTACCGGGATTGTTATTTTCTTCCCTGCCATTATGGGGAGATCAAAGATATTGAAAAAGAGGTAAACCGGATCATTTTCGGTTACATGGACAAATGTGAGAGCATGAAGCATGTACTGGAGGAGGCTGGTACGGCCCTGACGACCCGCGACATCAGCGTGCGGACGTACGGGAGAAGCCAGGGACCGCCAGATTATGCACATTTTGCTTCCTGCACCAGATCTGGGCCAAGACCTTTTCCTGCATGGAATATATGATGGGAGAGGGCTTCATTGAGCGCTCGGAACGCGATGGCATCATATACTGGAAGGCAATCTGACCGGAAAACCGGTTTCCGGTGTGGACGGAGTACCGCTTCCAAGTGAAGGGGCACAATTCGTCAGATCCTTCTCGGGCAATCGCTTCCAAGTGAAGGTTCACATGGATGACCGCAGCTCGTTCCAGACCTGGTTAAAATAGCCGGAAAATTCCGGGGCGTTTCTGCGCTTTAAGGGACTGTCGTACTGGTCACTGAAGGATAAGGGAATCTCTGCCCTGATCCGTCCGGGCCTTGCGGAGAGGACCAGCACGCGGTCAGCAGTGCTGATGGCTTCTGCAAGGTCATGGGTGATCAGTATGGCAGTCTTTTTTGTGTCCCGGATGATCGAGGCAATGTCATCGCAGACAGAAAGCCTGGTCTGGTAATCGAGGGCGGAAAAGGGTTCATCCAAAAGCAGCAGGTCCGGCTTTAGGATCAGGGTACGGATGAGTGCAGCCCGCTGGCGCATGCCGCCGGAAAGCTCAGAGGGCTTTGCGTGCGCGAATGCAGCAAGACCGTAGCTTTCCAGCATTTCATCCAGCTCCTGCAGGGTTTCCTTATTTTTCTGGTGGCGGATCTCCAGCCCCAGAGCGGCATTTTCCCGTATGGAGCGCCATTCAAAGAGGTGGTCCCGCTGCAGCATATAGCCAATCCCGGAGCGCGCCTCCCTGATCGGGGTATCTTCTATATAAATGCTTCCTTCCTCCGGGGAGAGCAGCCCGGACAGGAGATTGAGCAGTGTGGATTTGCCGCAGCCGGATGGACCGACGATGGCGAGAAATTCACCGGGGCTTACGGTGAAGGAAATATCGGAAAGGGCGGGGGTAGCTCCGCTTAAGGTGTGATACGAGTAGCTGATCCCGCATGCTTTTAAGAGGGGTTCCATGGCTGGTCCTCCTTCCATTTATATTTTATAATATGAAGAAAATGCAATACGGTTCCTTTGCGGGTTTTCCCTGTGATAAAAATTTCCCTGTTATTATTTCTATATTATTCCATTTTATTGGCACAAAAGCCCTTGCATTTCCGAAAAACAGGTGCTATAATAACAACGATAACATGATAATCTGACAGTCTGAGAGTGGGCATACGTCCACTCTCAATTTTTTGCCAGAGCGCGGTGATGCCGGAATGCGCAGTTTGTACAGGTACTTTTGGTATGGCTGGAAGACAAGAGGCAGCTGCCCGTCAGTCTGAATGGCAAAGAATGATCTGCAAACAGCGGATTGTCAGTGCATGACGTGAAGAGAGGTGACAATCATGACAAGAAGAGAAGAATACGAATCCAAAACAGAAGCATTCCTGCTTCCGGTTCTTGCAGAGCACAATTTTGAACTCTGGGATGTGGAATATGTAAAGGAGGCCGGCACCTGGTACCTGCGTGCCTACATTGACAAAGAGGGCGGCATTGCGGTAGACGACTGTGAGGTCATCAGCCGTATTTTGAGTGACTGGCTTGACCAGACCGATTTCATCGAGGACAGCTACATTCTGGAGGTCAGCTCCCCGGGACTTGGACGTCCGCTGAAGAAGGAGCGTGACTTTGAGCGCAGCCTGGGCGAGGAAGTAGAAATCCGTCTTTACAAGGCCCAGAACAAACAGAAAGAATTTACCGGAATCTTAAAAGCATACGATAAAGAAACTGTGACCATCGAAACGGCAGAGGGCGAACTGGTATTTGAACGTCCGGACATTGCACTGATCCGGCTGGCGTTTGATTTTTAAACAGAAGGATTTTAGGAGGATAAAACCATGAATAAGGAATTAATCGAGGCATTAAACCTGCTGGAAAAGGAAAAAAACATCAGCAAGGCTACCCTGCTTGAAGCAATCGAGAACTCTCTGCTGACTGCCTGCAAGAACCATTTCGGCAAAGCAGATAACATCAAAGTAAACATCAACCCGGAGACCGGTGATTTCTCTGTATACGCAGAGAAAGAGGTTGTGGAAGAGGTAGAAGATCCGTTAACCCAGATCAGCTACGCAGAAGCAAGACTGAAAAACCCGAAGTTCTTCTTAGGCGATATCATCAACTGCCCGATCGAGTCTAAGTCCTTCGGACGTATTGCTACCCAGAACGCAAAGAACGTCATCCTGCAGAAAATCCGCGAGGAAGAGCGCAGCATGCAGTTCAACGAGTGGTATCAAAAAGAGAAAGATGTGGTAACCGGTATCGTGCAGCGTTACCTTGGCAAGAATGTCAGCATCAACTTAGGAAAGGTTGACGCGATCTTAAACGAGGCTGAGCAGGTAAAGGGCGAGGTATTTAAGCCGACCGAGCGTATCAAAGTGTATGTCCTGGAAGTTAAGGACACCCCGAAGGGACCGCGTATCTCTGTATCCCGCACTCATCCGGACCTGGTAAAGCGCCTGTTCGAGGAAGAGGTTACCGAGGTAAAAGACGGCACCGTTGAGATCAAGGCAATCGCCCGTGAGGCAGGCTCCAGAACCAAGATCGCTGTATGCTCCAACGACCCGAACGTAGATCCGGTTGGCGCATGTGTCGGCATGAATGGTGCCCGTGTCAACTCTATCGTAAACGAGCTGCGCGGTGAGAAGATCGATATCATCACCTGGGATGAGAACCCGGCATTCATGATCGAGAACGCACTTAGCCCGGCAAAGGTCATCTGCGTTGTTGCAGACGAAGAGAGCAAAGAGGCACAGGTTATCGTTCCGGATTACCAGCTTTCCCTGGCAATCGGTAAAGAGGGACAGAATGCAAGACTGGCAGCACGTCTGACCGGTTACAAGATCGATATCAAGAGTGAGACTCAGGCAAGAGAGCTTGGCCTGTTCGAGGAAATGGGAATCGACTATCAGGAAGAGGGTGTCTATGACAACCTGGATGCTGATTTCGAAGTATCCGCTACCGATGATTATTCAGAGAACAAAGAAGAGTTCTAAACGCAAAAACAGACTGGGCGTGTAACGGAAAGTTACCGGACAGTTACCTGTAAGACTGGAACAAGATTGGAATAGGAAGTGAGCAATTGGTGAATGCGAAGAAATTTCCGCAGAGACAGTGTATCGGCTGCGGCGAAATGAAAAACAAAAAAGAAATGATCCGTATACTGAAGACACCGGAAGGGGAATTCGTAGTCGATGCGACCGGACGAAAGAACGGGCGCGGCGCTTACATCTGCCCGTCTATGGACTGCTTCAAAAAAGCAGTAAAGGGAAAAGGGCTGGAGCGTTCTTTCAAGATGGCAATTCCAAAAGAGGTGTACGAGACACTGGAAAAGGAGATGGAACAGCTTGGATAACAGACAGAAAATCCTGAACCTGGTCGGACTGGCAACCAAGGCCGGGAAGACTGCAAGCGGAGAATTCTCTACGGAGAAAGCCGTAAAGAGCGGAAAAGCCCACCTGGTCATCGTATCAGAGGAGGCTTCCGACAACACGAAAAAAATGTTTACCAATATGTGTACTTACTATAAAGTCCCCATCTTGTTTTTAGGCGGAAAAGAGGAACTTGGGCATTCCATGGGCAAGCAGATGCGTGCATCGTTAGCCGTTGTGGATGCAGGACTGGCAAAGGCAATCGTGAAACAAATGAATATAATCGGAGGTAGTGAGTATGAGAGTAAATGAACTGGCAAAAGAGCTGGGGAAGACCAGCAAAGACGTATTAGATGTGTTACAGAAGAACCATCAGGATGTAACATCCCATTCATCCAATGTAAGTGATGCACAGGTTAGCATGGTAAAGAAGGCTCTGGGCGGCTCTGAGCAGAAGGCTGAGGGTGCAGCACCGAAGAAGAAGCTGGCAGCGGTATACCGTCCGCAGAATTCCCAGCAGAGACCGGCACAGCCGAAGCAGGCAGCACGCCCGCAGGCACAGAGCACAGCTGCACAGGCGCAGCAGGCAGCAGCACCACAGGCAAGCAAACCGGCAGAGGGACAGCAGGCAAGACCGGCACAGACCGCAGAAAACCGTGACAACAACCGTCAGGGCGGCTTTAACGGAAACCGCGATAACAACCGTCAGGGTGGTTTTAACGGAAACCGCGATAACAACCGTCAGGGTGGTTTTAACGGAAACCGCGACAACA
>NZ_QUMD01000014.1 GCF_003481985.1 Clostridium sp. OF09-36 | reverse complement strand
GAGTGCAGCTATGACGAGAACAAGACCCGCAGACAGGACATTGAGATTTATTATTCTTTTGTTGGCAAGGTGGACTTGCCCGAATAACCGCCCGACCTATCCGACACAAGAGCTAAGTGCCGGATAGGAACGGCAAAATTTTTTACACTTCTATTACTTCTTTATCGCACATCAGTAAAGAGCCAGGGCATGAAGCAGCTCATGGCCGGTGCTGGTGTAGCCGTGGTAGGCATGGTCCTTGTACCTCTGCTCTCCGGGCTTTTCTCTGTCTAAGCGTCTCCGTATGAAATCCTTGCCGCTCCCGCAGTTTTGCGGGGGCGGCGGAAAGGAGGTTGACACCGTATGGATTTCTTACTTGAAGCCCTGACAAATTGGCTGAAAGAAATGCTGGTGGGCGGCATTATGAGCAACCTTTCGGGGATGTTTGACAGTGTAAACCAGCAGGTCGCGGATATATCCGTACAGGTAGGCCAGACCCCACAGGGATGGAATGGCAGTATTTTCAGCATGATTGAGAATCTGTCCAACTCCATCATGGTGCCGATTGCAGGCGTGATCCTGGCTATCGTGATGACCGTAGACCTGATCCAGATGATCGCAGACAAGAACAACCTGCATGATGTGGACACCTGGATGATTTTCAAGTGGGTGTTCAAATCAGCCGCTGCCATCCTCATTGTCACAAATACATGGAATATCGTGATGGGCGTCTTTGATATGGCACAGAGCGTAGTGGCGCAGGCGGCAGGGGTTATCAATTCGGATGCGTCCATTGACATTTCCTCAGTTATGACCGATCTGGAACCGAGGCTGATGGAAATGGATCTGGGACCGCTGTTCGGACTGTGGTTCCAATCCCTCTTTATTGGCATTACTATGTGGGCGTTATATATCTGTATCTTTATCGTTATTTATGGCCGTATGATCGAAATCTACCTTGTGACTTCGGTGGCTCCCGTTCCAATGGCTGCAATGATGGGTAAAGAATGGGGCGGTATGGGCCAGAATTACCTCCGATCCCTGCTGGCGCTGGGCTTTCAGGCGTTTCTCATTATCGTCTGCGTGGCAATTTATGCTGTGCTGGTGCAGAATATCGCTCTGGAAGATGACATCATCATGGCAATCTGGAGCTGCGTGGGCTACACCGTACTGCTATGCTTTACGCTGTTCAAAACCGGCAGTCTCGCCAAATCAGTCTTTCAGGCGCACTAAAACGGAAGGAGGTTTCCACATTGGCTTATGTACCCGTACCCAAGGACTTAACAAAAGTCAAAACAAAGGTCATGTTCAATCTGACCAAGCGGCAGCTTATCTGCTTCACGGGCGGAGCGCTTATTGGCGTACCGCTTTTCCTTTTGCTCAGAAAACCTACCGGAAACAGTGTAGCGGCTATGTGTATGATGCTGGTTATGCTGCCCTTCTTTATGCTGGCTATGTACGAAAAGCATGGACAGCCCCTTGAAAAGATCGTGGGCAACATTCTCAAAGTAGCTGTGATCCGTCCCAAGCAGCGTCCCTACCAGACCAATAACTTTTATGCCGTATTAAAGCGGCAGGAAATGCTCGATAAGGAGGTGTATGACATTGTTCACCGCAATAAAAAAATGGCTGCATCGGATGTTCGGGAAAACCGAGGAAAAAACTGTGCAGCCGGTAAAGACAAAGAAAAAGCTGTCCCGCGCCGATAAGAAGCAGATCGACGCGGCCATTGTCCGCGCCAACCGCACGGACAAAAAAGGAAAATCTGCGCAGGACAGTATCCCTTATGAACGGATGTGGCCGGACGGAATCTGCCGCATATCGGACAGCCACTACACAAAGACCATTCAGTTTCAGGACATCAACTATCAGCTCTCCCAAAACGAAGATAAGACGGCAATCTTTGAGGGTTGGTGTGATTTCCTCAATTATTTTGACAGCTCGATTCATTTCCAGCTGTCTTTTTTGAACCTTGCGGCATCGGAGGAGACCTTTGCTAACTCCATTTCCATCCCACCCCAGAGGGATGCCTTTGACAGTATCCGCGAGGAATATACCACAATGCTGCAAAATCAGCTGGCCAGAGGTAACAACGGCCTCATCAAGACCAAATACCTGACCTTTGGTATCGACGCAGACAGCATCAAAGCCGCCAAGCCCCGTCTGGAGCGTATTGAGACCGATATACTTAATAACTTCAAGCGTCTTGGTGTAGCTGCCAGAACGCTGGACGGTAAAGAAAGGCTTTCTCAGCTTCATGCGGTATTCCACATGGATGAACAACTCCCGTTTCAGTTTGAATGGGACTGGCTGGCTCCTTCCGGTCTGTCCACAAAGGATTTTATTGCACCAAGTTCCTTTGAGTTCCGCACCGGCAAGCAGTTCCGTATGGGCAAGAAATACGGGGCTGTTTCTTTTTTGCAGATTCTCGCACCGGAGCTGAATGACCGTCTGCTGGCTGATTTTCTGGATATGGAAAGCTCGCTCATTGTGAGTATGCACATTCAGTCGGTGGATCAGGTGAAAGCCATCAAAACGGTAAAGCGCAAGATTACCGACCTGGACCGCAGCAAGATCGAGGAACAGAAAAAAGCAGTCCGCGCCGGATATGACATGGACATCATTCCATCCGACCTTGCTACCTACGGCAGTGAAGCGAAAAAACTCTTGCAGGATTTGCAGAGCCGCAACGAGAGAATGTTCCTTTTGACCTTTCTGGTGCTGAACACAGCGGACAATCCCCGTCAGCTTGGCAACAACATTTTCCAGGCAGGCTCCATTGCCCAGAAGTATAACTGTCAGCTGACCAGGCTGGACTTCCAGCAGGAAGAAGGGCTGATGAGCTGTCTGCCCCTGGGACTCAATCAGATCGAGATCCAGCGAGGACTGACCACCAGTTCTACGGCCATCTTTGTACCGTTCACCACACAGGAATTATTCCAGAACGGCAAAGAAGCTCTGTACTACGGCATCAACGCCCTGTCCAACAACCTCATCATGGTGGATCGAAAGCTGCTGAAAAACCCCAACGGCTTGATTTTGGGTACGCCGGGTTCCGGTAAGTCCTTCAGCGCAAAACGAGAAATCGCCAACTGCTTTTTGCTTACCAGCGATGATGTCATTATCTGTGACCCGGAAGCGGAGTACGCACCTCTTGTTGAGCGTCTGCATGGGCAGGTCATCAAGATCTCGCCTACCTCCACCAACTACATCAATCCGATGGACCTGAACCTGGACTACTCGGATGATGAAAGCCCGCTGTCCCTCAAATCTGATTTTATCCTCAGCTTGTGTGAGCTGATCGTGGGCGGTAAGGAGGGCTTACAGCCGGTGCAGAAAACCATCATCGACCGCTGTGTGCGTCTGGTCTATCAGACTTACCTCAATGACCCGCGCCCGGAGAATATGCCCATACTGGAGGATCTGTATAACCTGCTCCGGGAACAGGAGGAAAAGGAAGCCCAGTATATCGCTACGGCCCTTGAAATCTATGTAACCGGCTCCCTCAATGTGTTCAATCATCAGAGCAATGTGGACATCAACAACCGCATTGTCTGCTATGACATCAAGGAACTGGGCAAGCAGCTTAAAAAAATCGGTATGCTGGTGGTACAGGATCAGGTGTGGAACCGCGTTACCATCAACCGTGCCGCGCACAAGTCCACCCGCTACTACATCGACGAGATGCACCTGCTTTTGAAGGAGGAACAGACCGCTGCCTATACAGTGGAAATCTGGAAGCGATTCAGAAAATGGGGCGGCATCCCCACCGGAATCACGCAGAACGTCAAAGATCTACTTTCCAGCCGCGAGGTGGAAAATATCTTTGAAAATTCCGACTTCGTGTATATGCTCAACCAGGCAGGCGGAGACCGTCAGATCCTCGCCAAGCAGCTGGGCATTTCCACGCACCAGCTTAGCTATGTGACCCACTCCGGCGAGGGCGAGGGCCTGCTGTTCTATGGCTCCACGATCCTGCCGTTTGTGGATCACTTCCCGAAGAACACCGAACTTTACCGCATTATGACCACCAAACCCCAGGAACTGAAAAAGAAGGAGGATGAATGATGATGAACCCCAACATTTTGAATAAAAATCCGCTGATGTTTTTTGACAGGGCGGTAAATGCCCAGCGCAGCCAGCTGCTTACAGTCATGGCCGATGCGGTAAGTGAGTGCCGCACGGCGGCAGATCAGGCAGCCGAACTGAATGAGACCGGTCAGGTGGGGCTGCTCCGTCTGGCAGAGGTCTGGAGCGCCATCCGTGCCAAGGAAGGTATGGGTGGTCTGGTTCTGGAAGGAACCGAAGCGAAAATCCTGTCCGATGTGGTGGCACAGTTTTACGCCTACCTGTCCGGTTGTATGTTCAACGATCCTGTGGGAATGGCCATTTATGCAGAGCTGCACTACATGATGTCCTCCCTCATGCAGGGAGAATGGTTTGAATAAGGAGCCGCGCCTGCGCTTTACTGATGAGGAACGGTCTGACCCTGCACTGGAAAAGCCGATCCGTAAAGCGGAGAAAGCTGCGGCCAGAGCAGATAAGGCGCAGGCCAATATCCCAAAGAAAAAGGTCAGGCAGACGGTCATCGACCCGGATACTGGAAAAAAGACCTCGAAGCTGACCTTTGAGGACAAGAAAAAGCCACCCTCCAAACTTTCTCAAGGGGTCAAGGAAGCTCCCGTCCATCTGGTTGCGGGCAAGCTCCACAAAGAGATCCGGGAAACAGAGCAGGACAATGTGGGCGTGGAAAGCGCCCACAAGTCCGAGGAGGCGGTGGAGACCGGCGCTTATCTGGTGCGGGAGGCTATCGCAGCCACAAGCTGAAGCCGTACCGCAAAGCAGCACAGGCAGAGCGCCAACTGGAAAAGGCAAATGTAAATGTTCTGTACCAGAAATCTTTGCAGGAAAATCCCCAGTTTGCCAGCAATCCGCTTTCCCGATGGCAGCAAAAGCAGGCCATCAAAAGGCAGTATGCCGCCGCCGAACACGCCGGTCAGACTGCCGGAAATACCGCCCAGGCTGCGTCCAAAACCGGAAAAGCCGCAAGGACGGTGAAAGAAAAGGCACAGCAGGCAGGAGCGTTCGTCGTGCGCCACAAGAAGGGTTTCCTGATGGCAGGGGTTTTGTTCCTCATTACCTGTATGCTGATGAATACCATGTCCTCCTGCTCCATGATGGCGCAGAGCATCGGTTCCGTTCTCTCCGGTACCACTTATCCGTCGGATGACCCGGAAATGCTGGCAGTGGAGGCAGATTATGCAGCCAGAGAAGTCCAGTTGCAGGAGGAAATCGACAACATTGAAAGCAGCCACCCAGGGTATGACGAGTATCGCTATGACCTTGGTATGATCGGCCATGACCCTCATGAGCTGGCAGCATTTCTGTCTGCCGTCTTGCAAGGTTACACCCAGCAGAGCGCTCAGGCAGAGCTGGCGCGTGTGTTTGCAGCACAGTATCAGCTGACGCTTACTGAGGAAGTGGAGATTCGCTACCGCACGGAGACCTCCACCGACCCGGAGACCGGCGAGACCACCTCAGAAGAAGTCCCCTATGAGTATTACATTTTGAATGTGAAACTCACCAGCAAGCCCATTTCCGCTGTGGCGTCGGAGTTACTGACCCCGGAGCAGATGGAAATGTATCAGGTTTACCGGCAGACCATGGGCAATAAGCCGTTGTTGTTTGGCGGCGGTTCCCCTGATACCAGCGGCTCGGAAGATCTGTCCGGTGTGCAGTTCATTAACGGTACCCGCCCCGGCAATCCTCAGCTGGTGGAACTGGCCAAGCGTCAGGTGGGCAATGTGGGCGGCTATCCTTATTGGAGCTGGTATGGCTTTGACAGCCGCGTGGAGTGGTGCGCCTGCTTTGTATCCTGGTGTTATAACCAGGCTGGAAAAAGTGAACCGCGCTTTGCAGGCTGTGAGTGGCAGGGCGTTCCGTGGTTCCAGTCTCATGGACAATGGGGTGCAAGAGGCTATAACAATCTGGCTCCCGGAGATGCAATTTTCTTTGATTGGGATTTGGATGGGACAGCAGACCATGTGGGTATCGTGATCGGTACGGATGGCAGCCGTGTTTATACGGTGGAGGGAAATTCCGGCGATGCCTGCAAGATCAAAAGTTATGACCTGAATTATCAAAGCATTAAGGGCTACGGCCTGATGAACTGGTAACAGAGATTTTTAAGAAGGAGTGATAGACGATGGCAAAGAACAAAATTGAGCGCATTGACCAGGAGATTACAAAGGTCCGCGAGAAGATCGCAGAGTATCAGGAAAAGCTCAAGGCGCTGGAAGTACAGAAAACCGAGGCAGAAAATCTGGAGATCGTCCAGATGGTGCGCGCCCTGCGTATGACCCCGACCCAGTTGAGCGCCATGCTGTCCGGTGGCACAGTTCCCGGCAGTTTGGCTGATGAAAATAACGAACAGGAGGAAAACAGCTATGAGGAATAAACGATTGCTCCGAACACTTTCCGCCTTTTGCCTGACAATGGTTGTGGCATTTGGCTTTACGATCCCTGCTTTTGCACAGGGGTCAGAACAGGCTCCGGCGGCACCGGCAGAGGATTCTACCAATGATAGCAATGTGATTGTGGAAGAAACAGAACCAGCACCGGCACTTACACCGGAGGGGAATGCGGCACTGGTGGATGATTTTGGTGGCAATAAGCAGCTCATTACCGTTACCACCAAGGCTGGCAACTATTTTTACATTTTGATCGACAGGGCGAATGAGGATAAAAAGACTGCTGTTCACTTTCTGAACCAGGTGGATGAAGCGGATTTGATGGCACTGATGGAAGATGAAAATGTCAAAGAGGAGCCGGCTGCTGTGTGTAGCTGCACGACAAAATGTGAAGCAGGGGCAGTCAATACGGCTTGTCCGGTCTGTGCAACTGATAAGAGTAAATGTACGGGCAAAGTACCGGAACCTCCGGCAGAAACATCGGAGCTGGAAAAGGAGAAGCCTGCCGGATTGAACCCGGCTGCGCTGGTCCTTTTACTGGCTCTGCTTGGTGGCGGTGGCGTATTTGCCTATTTGAAGCTCGTTAAGAACAAGCCTAAGACCAAGGGCAATGACAGTCTGGACGATTATGATTATGGCGAGGAAGATTCCGAGGAATGGGAAACCGAAAATGAGGAGTCGGATGAGCCTGACGCTGACGGGGGCAGCACAGAAGAAGATGACGAGGACAGCGTGAAATGACCCGTTTCACAGACAGTCCCTATGAACGCATGATGACACGCAGGCCGGAGGGCGGGAGGGAAACTTCCCGTCCTCCTTCTTTACCCCACAACCACCCCTGCTATGGTTGCGGGAGTTATGGAAGCCCCTGCGTAGGTATCTGCCATCGTGAGATGGAACGCTGGCTCAAAGAAAGGAAACGAAAAAAATGAGTGTTCTGATTATATTTATCAAGCTGATTGCTGTTTTTGACCTGCTGGTGATCGCCGTGTATTTTGGCGGCGACATTCTTTCTACCATGTTAAACAAACTTCGGAGAAAGCCAAAGCAAGATGACCCCTTTGATTTCTCCTTAGATACCGTGACAGTTTCATTGTCCATAGATTCTATCCGTCAGCTTTGTTCCGACGATGCGGCAGATTTTGTGGAAGAAAAGATCCTGCCAAATGCGGAGAAAACAATGGCCGTTTTGACGGAACAAGAACAGACGGCGGCTCGTCTGCTCTTATCCGCTTTGATCGGTTTTCTTGCAGCAGAAGCTCCTATGGATGAACAGAGCTTTCCTTTGATGATGGAACTTCTGAACTGCATGGAAGGGGAAAAAGAAGATGGTTGTCAGGATGCAGTAGATAGTTTACTTGAAGATGCCGCCTGCAATACCCGCCGTCACGAAGAATATTACAGCAATTATCAACGCTACCAGCTGATGCAGGTGGATAAAACCCGTGTCATTTTGGCTTGCCGTATCATCATCAATGACCTGCTGGGGAAACTGTACCGCTATGACTACCGGTTTGGTTATAACCTGCTACTGGATGAGGAAAACAGCATAGAGAAAAAACTGCACACGCCTGTGCGGGAAGAATGGGAGGCTGAAGATGATGAGATATAAACTGGTAATCGCTGAAAAACCATCGGTTGCACAAAGTCTGGCCACGGTAATCGGTGCAACTGCTCGTAAGGATGGGTATCTGGAGGGTAACGGCTGGCGTGTCAGCTGGTGCGTGGGCCACCTGGCCGGTCTTGCGGATGCAGACAGCTATGACTCCAAGTATGCCAAGTGGCGATATGATGACCTGCCTATTCTGCCGGAGCATTGGCAGATGGTAGTGGGAAAGGATAAGAAAAAGCAGTTTGATATTCTCAAAAAGCTGATGAACGCCCCGGATGTGACGGAGGTAGTAAATGCCTGCGATGCCGGACGCGAGGGCGAGCTGATCTTCCGCAGCGTCTATGAGCTGGCAGGTTGCCAAAAGCCGATGAAAAGGCTCTGGATTTCTTCGATGGAGGACTCCGCCATAAGGGAGGGCTTTGCAAACCTGCGCCCAGGTGTAGATTATGATGGACTTCGGGATGCTGCTCTCTGCCGTGCCAAGGCCGACTGGCTGGTGGGGATCAATGCCACAAGGCTTTTTTCCGTGCTGTACCACCGCACCCTCAACATCGGGCGCGTTATGTCCCCAACGCTGGCGCTCATTGTCCAGCGAGAAGCTGAGATCGACACCTTTAAGCCGGTTCCCTTTTATACCGTGGCGCTGGAGCTGCCCGGTCTTACCGTATCCGGGGAGCGCATGGCGGATAAAGCTGCTGCCGAACAGCTGAAAGAAGCCTGTCAGGGTGCAAATGTCACAATCAAAAAGGTGGAGCGCAAGGAAAAGTCCGAAAAGCCGCCTGCCCTCTATGACCTGACTACCCTGCAAAGAGATGCCAACCGTCTGCTTGGATTTACGGCCCAGCAGACCCTGGACTATCTGCAAAGCCTGTATGAAAAGAAGCTCTGCACCTATCCCCGTACTGACAGCCGCTATCTGACCGGTGATATGGCAGACAGCCTGCCGGTGTTGGTGAATCTGGTTGCCAATGCTATGCCGTTTCGCAAAGGGATCGCCATTACCTGTGATCCGCAGACAGTCATCAACGATAAGAAAGTAACCGACCACCACGCAGTAATCCCTACCAGAAATCTCAAGGATGCAGACCTTTCTGCCCTTCCTGCGGGAGAAAAAGCGGTGCTGGAGCTGGTGGCCCTGCGTCTGCTGTGTGCCGTGGCCCAGCCCCATATCTATTCGGAAACCGTTGTGATTGCAGCGTATGCCGGTAGGGAGTTTACCGCCAAAGGAAAAACGGTGAAGCACCCCGGATGGAAAGCACTGGAGGACGCCTACCGTGCCAGAATGAAGGATGCAGAGCCGAGAAAAGAGGGCGCAGAGAAAGCCCTGCCGGAGCTGACCGAAGGACAGACCCTTTCGGTTTCTGCGGCAATCGTCAAAGAAGGCAAAAGCAGTCCGCCCCAGCACTTTACGGAGGACACCCTGTTGTCCGCGATGGAGACTGCCGGAAAAGAGGATATGCCGGAGGATGCCGAGCGAAAAGGTCTGGGGACACCGGCCACCCGTGCCGGTATTTTGGAAAAGCTGGTATCTGCCGGTTTTCTGGAACGAAAAAAGAGCAGGAAAACGGTGCAGCTTCTCCCTTCCCACGATGCAGTTTCCCTGATCACCGTTCTGCCGGAACAACTGCAATCGCCGCTTCTGACTGCCGAGTGGGAGTACCGACTGGGCGAGATCGAGCGCGGGCAGCTTGCCCCAGAGGAGTTTTTGGACGGGATCAGCACCATGCTGAAAGACCTGGTGGGAACTTATCAGGTCATCAAGGGAACGGAGTACCTGTTCACTCCGCCCCGTGAGGTGGTGGGCAAATGCCCTCGCTGCGGCGGGGAAGTTGCAGAACTGCAAAAAGGCTTCTTCTGTCAGAATGATTCTTGCAGATTTGCAATCTGGAAAAATAACAAATGGTGGGCTGCCAAGAAAAAACAGCCGACCAAGGCTGTGGTGTCTGCACTGCTTAACGATGGTCGTGTCCGTGTGACGGGCCTATATTCGGAGAAAACCGGCAAGACCTACGATGCCGCTGTGGTTTTGGAGGATGATGGACAGTACGCCAACTTCAAGCTGGAATTTGACCAGCGGAAAGGAGGCAGCCGATGAAGCTCTCTTTAGTGGAACGGGAAACCATTCTCCTCTATAACCAGGCAGAACCAATGGCTGAGATCTATACTCATGATCCCCGTCTGATGGAGAAGCTGGATCTGCTGGCAAAAAAGCACCCCGACCAGATCACCCGAAAGGACGCCCATAACTTTATCGTCCCCAAGCGGTGTGTATCAGTCCGGGAGCCATATAGCGCAGAACGCCGCAAAGCCGCCAGTGAGCGTGCGAAAGCTGCCGGATACCAGCCTCCTATGCGAAAGTCCGGCAGTTAAAGGCATATGGCAGAGAATGTATTTGAAGCGGTCAAGCAGTCGGTCAGCACCAGAGAAGCGGCAGCGTTTTATGGGATCGAGGTCAAACGAAATGGTATGGCCTGCTGTCCCTTTCACGATGATAAGAACCCCAGCATGAAGGTAGACCAGCGGTTCCACTGCTTTGGTTGCGGTGAAGATGGGGATGTGATCGACTTTACCGCAAAGCTCTTTGACCTCTCCCCAAAAGAAGCGGCAGAGAAATTGGCACAGGACTTTGGCCTGATCTATGACAGTCAGGCCCCTCCCCGTAGGAGATATGTCCGGCAAAAAACCGAGGCACAGAAGTTTCGTGAGGATCGACAGCGCTGTTACCGCGTACTGTCCGATTACTACTATCTGCTGAAAAAATGGGAGGCCGACAATTCTCCCCGGACACCGGAGGAAGAACCGCACCCCCGTTTTGTGGAAGCAATCCAGAAGAAAACCTATGTAGAGTACCTGTTGGACCTTTTTCTTTATGAAAGTGAAGAAGAACAAAAGGCATGGATTGCAGAACACACAGCAGAAATCACACACTTGGAAAGGAGATTGAAAATCATGGCTGAGAACAAACCCACCAACCGAGAACGGCTAAGGGAAATCACAGATGGCATCGAGCAGGGCATCAAAGAACTGTTTGAGAGTGAAAAGTATATGCGCTATCTGTCCGTCATGTCCCGCTTCCACCGCTATTCGGTAAACAACACCATGCTCATCTATATGCAGAAGCCGGACGCCACATTGGTAGCCGGATACAATAAGTGGAAAGACCAGTTTGAGCGTCATGTAAAAAAGGGCGAGCATGGCATTACCATCATCGCTCCCACACCGTATAAGAAGAAAATCGAGGAGCAGAAGCTGGACCCAGATACCAAGGCTCCGATTCTGGATAAAGACGGAAAGATCGTCACAGAGGAAAAAGAAATCGAGATTCCCATGTTTCGCCCTGTCAAGGTCTTTGATGTGAGTCAGACCGACGGGAAACCTTTGCCGGAGCTTGCTTCCTCCCTTTCCGGCAATGTGCCAAATTATGAGGCATTCATGGAGGCCCTGCGCCGCAGCGCACCGGTGCCGATTACTTTTGAAGCAATGGCCGCTGATACGGACGGCTATTTTTCTGCTGATCATCAGAAAATTGCCATTCGTCAGGGCATGAGTGAGGTTCAGACGGTTTCAGCCACAGTACACGAGATTGCCCACAGCAAGCTCCATGACCCTAAAAAATATGAAATGCTACCGTCATGGAAGGTTGTGCAGGAGAGTGAAGGTGGAACCAAACATGATTTCAAGTTGGATTTTGCCACAGAAAAAGAAGCCGAACAGTTTGCTTCTGATATGGATTGGCGTTATGTGGACGAAAATCAGTTTGAATGGCGTCTTGCAGTTGAGGAAGATCCAACCGCAGAAAAACGGGCAATCAAAAACCGCCACACGGAGGAAGTGGAGGCTGAAAGCATCTCCTATGCGGTCTGCAAGTATTTTGGCATCGAGACCGGAGAAAACAGCTTCGGCTATATTGCAAGCTGGAGCCAGGGCAAAGAGCTGAAAGAGCTGAGAGCCAGTTTGGAGACCATCAACAAAACCTCCGGCACTTTGATCTCCGACATTGAGCGCCACTATAAGGAAATCTGCAAAGAGCGCGGAATCGACCCTCATGCAAAGGTAGAGCCGGAACCCGCCCCGATAGAGCAGCCAGAAGATGCCGCTAAGGTATCTGATAGACAGCAGACCGGCGATCTGACCTACTATGTAGCAGAGTGCATGGAATTTCCAAACCTCGGAGAATACCACGATAACCTGTCTTTGGAGGAAGCAATCCGCATTTATCAGGAGATTCCGGCAGAACGAATGAACGGGATCAAGGGCATTGGTTTTGAGCTGAAAGACGGAAGCGATTATGAAGGACCTTTTCCGATTTTGACCGGCCATACCATTGACCTGGACACCATCCAGGCAATCGACTATTACCGTGATAATCCTCTGGTGCAAAAAGCGGTAAAGGAACTGGCTGCGGCAATGCCAGAAATGGAAGTGCTGGGGGCGGACGCCAACCAGCAGGAGGCTTTGTTTCTGATTGACGATGCCACCTATCTTCATATCCAGTCCTGTGACAGCGGCTGGGACTATACCCTTTACGATGCCGCGTCCATGAAAGAGCTGGATGGTGGTCAGCTGGATATGCCGGAGATTTCCCGCATGAAGGCAGTTCTCCAGATTTGTGATGACAACGATTTGGGCAGAGACTCGGTAAAATACGCACCGTTGTCCATGATTGAGACCTTGCAGGAAGCTGCCTACCAGCAGATGCAGGCAGAGGCCAGTCAGATGACTGCTTCTTCCCAGCTGCCGGAAGCACAGGAGCAGGCACTGGATGAATACCCCATGCCGGATGAGCAGGTCTCTACACCGGATATGCAGGAATATGGATACTCCTATGATGGGATGCTCCCTGTTACCAGAGAACGGGCGCTGGAACTGGATGCCGCCGGTTTGACTGTCTATGTGCTGCATGAGGACAATACGGAAAGTATGGTATTTGACTCGCAGGAAATCATGGATCATGGCGGCATTTTCGGTGTGGACCGTGAGGAATGGGAGAAAAGCCCTCAGTTCCACGAAAAGGTCATGGAGCGCCAGGAACATCAGCAGGAACGGGAACAGGCATTTCTTGCTCAGAACAGAGATTGCTTTGCCATCTATCAGGTGAGCCGTGACGATCCGCAGAATGTGCGCTTTATGAATCTGGACTGGCTAAAGTCCCATGACATTTCCATAGACCGTAGCAATTATGATCTCATTTACACTGCTCCGCTGAGGGAGTCTGGCACGGTACCGGAGCAGCTGGAAAAACTATATGAGCAGTTTAATCTGCAAAAACCAGCGGATTTTCACAGTCCTTCTATGAGTGTCAGTGACATCGTTGCGATCAAGCAGGATGGTAAGGTATCCTGTCATTACTGTGACAGTGTTGGTTTTACCCAGATCCCTGGATTCCTGCCGGAAAATCCGCTGAAAAATGCGGAAATGATGCTGGAGGACGATTACGGCATGATCGACGGTATCATCAACAATGGCCCAAAAGAGCCGACCGTGGCAGAGCTGGAACAGCAGGCCCGCAGCGGTCAGTCCATTTCCCTCATAGATCTGGCTGCCGCTGCCCATCGGGAGGAACGGGAAAAGAAAAAGTCCGTCATGGAGCAGCTGAAAAGCCAGCCCAAGGCAGAACACAAAAAGATAGCGCCAAAAAAGAGTGCGGAAAGGGAGATTTGATATGGGAAACTTTACTTTTGAGGAAATGAACCTGATGTGCATTTACAATACCGGCAGCCGCACCGGACTGATCGACAGCCTGCGTGAGATGCGCGGCGAGCTTTCGCCAGAGGAAACGGAACTGAGGGAGCTGACCGACAGCGCCCTTTGCAAGCTCCAAACCATGACGGATGATGAATTTGCGGAATTGGAATTGTACCCGGATTTTGACCAGTAAACACCATAATTGCAGGGATGGGGTGGCAATATGCTACCCCACCTTTTACCCCAAAACTGAAAGGAGGACAGAACACTATGCCAACCAAAGCTGAACTATATGCACAGATGGCGGAGAAGGTGGCAACGCAGCTCACGGGGAGCTGGCAGGAATGGGCAGGGTTTCTCACCACTGCTTCCCGCCTTTACAAGTACCCGTTCCATGAGCAGTTGATGATCTACGCCCAGCGTCCGGACGCCATCGCCTGTGCGGAGTACGATTTGTGGAATGAAAAGATGGGCCGGTATGTAAGGCGCGGCTCCAAGGGAATCGCTCTGGTGGACGATTCCGGGGACAGACCCCGCCTGCGTTATGTCTTTGACATTTCCGACACCGGAACCCGTGAACATTCCCGCACTCCCTGGCTGTGGCAGCTGGAGGAGCGCCATTTGGATTCGGTGCAGGCCATGCTAGAGCGCACCTATGATGTTTCCGGTGATGACCTTGCCGGACAGCTCACCGAGGTAGCCGGAAAACTGGCTGAGGAATACTGGACGGAGCATCAGCAGGACTTCTTCTATATCGTTGACGGTTCCTTTTTGGAGGAATATGATGAGTTTAACATCGGAGTACAGTTCAAGGCAGCAGCCACCGTCAGCATCACTTACGCTTTGATGTCCCGCTGCGGACTGGAGCCGGAACGCTACTTCGACCACGAAGATTTCATGGCAATCTTTGATTTCAATACCCCGTCCACCATCGGGGCGCTGGGAACAGCGGTCAGCCAGATCAACCAGCAGGTGCTGCGGCAGATTGGCGTTACCGTCCGAAATGCAGAGCGCGAAGCCAACCAAGAAAGGAGCAAGCAAGATGAACAATCCCATGACCTATATCCAGAACGGAGACTATCTGATTCCCGACCTGAAGCTGAGCCAGCAGCGGTCGAAACCCCTGGGCAAGTACGGCAGGATGAGGAAAACCTACCTGAAGGAACATCGTCCCATCCTCTACAACCAGATGTTGCTGAGCGAGAAGCTGTACCCGCACCTCATCGAGATCGACGAGACCGCCCAGAGCAGACTGGAGCAGATGATGCCCCAGCTGGCGAAGGAAGCGGGAGCCACCGAGGAACTGAAAGCCAGCGATCCCATGAAGTGGGTGGGGCTGATGAACACCTGCAAGGCTCAGGCCGAGGAAATCTTGATGGCGGAGCTTATCAACAGCTGACCCTAAACCTGTTCCTCTCCGAAGCGGAACAGATCCAATCCATAGATGAAGCAGAGAATGTAGCGCATACATCCTCTGCTTTTTCTTTTGCCCAAAATGACATCGACCATGTGCTGCGTTTGGGCGGCAACACAGACCGTCAAAGGGAGCGTGTGGTTGCAGCCTTTGAAAAGCAGAAAACCACCGCTGAGATTACCGAGATACTGAAAACGCTGTACCACGGCGGCAATGGCCTTGGCAGTGTGAGCGCATGGTATGCCGAGGATGGTATCCATCTTTCCTGTGGGAAGTCTGTCCGTTATGACAGGTCTGCCCAGGTCATTTCCTGGGAGAGCGCCGCAGAGCGTATCGGGGAGCTTTTGGAAAGTGGTCAGTTTGCCTCCAATGTGGAGCTTGCAGAAGCGGCAGGCTATGAACGCTCCCTCCTTGCAGAAAAGCTCTGGTATCTGTATCACGATCTCAGTGAGGGTGCCAGAGAAGCCGGATATTTGTCCTGCCTGTCAGAGATCAAAGGCAATGGTTTCCCGGAGGAGACTCGCCGCCTGACGGAGCAGCTGAGTGACCCGGCTTTCCGCCAGACCCTCAAGGAAGAATACGCCGCCTTCTGGACTGCCTATCAGCAGGACCGTGACCTGTTGCGTTTTCACTATCACAGACCAAGGGAGATCTGGGAGAACTTGAAGGACCTTGACCTGCCGCGCAGGACCTTTTCTTCAGACCTTTCCCAAGTGCCAACCGTTCAGCACTTCATTACCGAGGATGAGATCGACGCCGCTATGACCGGCGGCAGCAGTTTCGCCGGAGGAAAAGGCCGTATCTATGCGTTCTTCATGGCAAACCATACGGATAAGGAGAAAGTGAGATTCCTCAAAGACGAGTATGGCATTGGCGGACGCTCTCATGCCCTGTCCGGCGCAACACACAGCGGCGAAGATCACGATGGGAAAGGACTGCACTATAAAAAGCAGGACTGCCCGGATGTTCACTTGAACTGGGAAAAGGTTGCCAAGCGCATTACCTCACTTGTCCAGAAAGACCGCTATCTTACCGAACAGGAACAGGCGCAGTATGACAAAATCCAGGCTGAAAAGGATCTGGCAGAAGAAGATGCCATTCAAGCCCAGCAGCCGGAGATGGAAGAAGAAACGCCAAAGCCTACCTTCGGGAGCAGTTTGAGCAGTATAAGCCTGTGGTGACTGCCGCCATATCTGAGGATGTGGCATATCGAAATGCCTGCGGTCATTCCGACCGTGAAAATGCTGTCATCGAGGGCAATGCCGCTGTGCGCCGTGCGGTTCTTGGCTCTAAGGATATGGAGCTGATCCGCCTTTATTCGGATGTGCCGGAGTTCCGCCAGCGCCTGCACCGGGAAGTGATCGACGAAACCTATCCAAAGCTCCATGAGCTTCTGCGTCCTCTTTCTCAGGAGGATATTGACAGAGCTCTCTGTGTTTGGAACGGCAATATCGAGAGTAAACACGCTGTCGTCCGCTATATGAAAGACCATGCAAGAGAGAAGGATACCGCTGCATGGCTGGCTCAGGAATACGGTGGCAGCAACAGCCCGTTCGTTGTCCGTGCCGGAAGCCCGGAGGAAACACAGCTGCCCTGGCCGAAGGTACAGCGCAGGCTTGCCCAGCTGATTCAGGAGGACCGATTCTATACCGAAGAAGAACAGGATCGTTTTGACAATATCGACCCTATCGCCATCCGGGAAGCTCTGGAAGAAAGAGGGATCGTCAACGGACAGGTGGCAGACCCGGAAAAACTGGACAATGCCCCGTTTATCCAACAGGTGATGTCAGATGCCGAGCAGATCGCAGATGCCGAGATAGAGCAGACTTCCGAAGTTTCCATTTCCGATGAGGATATGACGCAGTTCGTCGCCCAATTTTGCAAAGAACCTCCTATGACCCAGCCGCCCCGGTTTATGCCGTGGGCGATACCGTGTATATCGAGGATGACGCCTATCAGATCACCGAGCTACGGGATGACACCGTGCAGCTTCTGCCTACCGGCATGGTATATCCCATCTATCGGGCAGAGCGCAAAGAACAGTTCGAGCAGCTGCTTCGGGCAGACCGCCGCAATGCTTACTATACCGAGTTTCTTCCCATTGACCCGGACAAGGCAGATCAAGACCTGCGGGATGTATTGGCCCATGGACTGATGGATGAAGCGGATAAACAGCAGCTTTCCACGCTACTGCAATCTGGCAGGAGCAACAGTGAGATCGCCTACTGGCTGAGCAGAGCCTACCCTCATGAGATTGAGACCCTGAATCTGGAGACCGGCGATATTGCCGATTACCGTACCACGGCACAGGGCATGGAGCTGGAAGTCCTGGACGCAGAGGAAAAGCGTCTGGCTGTGCTGTATTTCCGCTGGGATGAGGTTGCGCCTTTGCTGCGCGGGATGTATGCCCGTCAGCAGGACGGCTTTGGAAAGGAACAGCCCCAACCGGCTACCGAATCCCCGACCTTCCATTCCGAGACCATGGTCGTCTATCCGGGCGATAAGAACAATCTGCCTTATGATGTGGTGGTGGAACGACTGCATATCGAGGAGCCGGAGCCACCAGCCCCTGTGACAGAGCCGGAGAAAACCTTTGAGGAAGTGCTGGACGAACACCCGGTTTCCATTCAGGTCAATGGCCAGTGGCAGACCTTCCCCAATGCCAAAGCTGCCGAGGAAGCCTCCTATGAGGAATACAAGGCTAACCTGCGCCGCAATGCAAAAAACTTCCGCATTACCGATGAGCATTTGGGTGAAGGCGGTCCGAAAGCCAAGTTCCAGGCAAATATCAATGCCATTCGCTTGCTGAAAGAGCTGGAAGCTGCCGGACAGCAGGCAAGCCCCGAACAGCAGGAGGTTCTTTCTCGATATGTGGGCTGGGGCGGTCTCTCTGATGCGTTTGACCCGGAGAAACCGGCATGGGCTTTAGAGTATGCCCAGCTAAAAGAACTGCTGACCCCGGAGGAATATGCCGCCGCCAGAAGCTCTACCCTCAACGCCCATTACACCAGCCCTACGGTCATTCAGGCCATCTATGAAGCGGTGGGCCGTATGGGGTTTGAGGCCGGAAATATTCTGGAGCCGTCTATGGGTGTGGGCAATTTCTTTGGTATGCTGCCGGAGAAAATGCGAAACAGCCGTCTGTACGGCGTGGAGCTGGACCCTGTTTCCGGGCGCATCGCAAAGCAGCTCTATCCCAAGGCGGACATCACAGTAGGCGGCTTTGAGACCACCGATAGGCGTGACTTCTTTGACCTTGCCATCGGCAATGTACCTTTCGGTCAGTATCAGGTCAATGACAAAGCCTACAACAAGCTGAGTTTCAGTATTCACAACTACTTTTTTGCCAAAGCACTGGACCAGGTGCGTCCCGGCGGCGTGGTGGCTTTTGTAACCTCCCGCTATACTATGGACGCCAAGGATTCCACCGTGCGCCGCTATCTTGCCCAGCGTGCTGAGCTGCTGGGAGCTATCCGTCTGCCGAATGACGCGTTCAAAAAGAATGCCGGTGCCGAGGTGGTATCGGACATCATCTTCCTCCAAAAGCGGGACCGCCCGCTGGACATCGTGCCGGAATGGACCCAGACCGGACAGACGGAGGACGGTTTTGCCATCAACCGCTATTTCCTGGACCACCCGGAAATGGTGCTGGGCCGACAGGAGCCGGAAAGCACCGCCCATGGCATGGACTACACCGTGAATCCCATTGAGGGGCTGGAGCTTGCCGATCAGCTGCATGATGCCGTGAAGTACATTCGCGGCACCTACCAGGAAGCCGAGCTGCCGGAGCTGGGTGAGGGCGAAGCCATCGACACCTCCATTCCCGCCGACCCCAATGTGAAAAATTACTCCTACACCGTTGTGGACGGCACTGTGTATTTCCGTGAAAACAGCCGCATGGTGCGCCCAGACCTGAACTCCACCGCCGAGGCCCGCGTGAAAGGCTGGTGGGCCTGCGGGAATGTGTCCAGCAGCTCATTGATCTCCAAATGGACGCCGCCACACCGGACAGCGCCATCCAGGATAAACAGGCTGAACTGAACCGGCTCTATGACAGCTTTTCCGCAAAATATGGTCTTATCAATGACCGGGCGAACCGGCTGGCCTTTGCCGATGATTCCAGCTACTATCTGCTCTGTGCGCTGGAAGTCATCGACGAGAACGGAAAGCTGGAACGCAAGGCAGATATGTTCACCAAGCGGACCATCAAGCCCCATCAGGCGGTGGCTGTGGTGGATACGGCAAGTGAAGCACTGGCGGTGTCCATCTCGGAAAAAGCCTGCGTGGATATGGACTATATGAGCCAGCTTACCGGAAAAACAAAAGAAGAACTGGCCGGAGAGCTGCAAGGCGTAATCTTCCGTGTACCGGGACAGCTGGAGAAAGATGGCACACCCCATTATGTGACTGCTGATGAATACCTCTCCGGCAATGTACGCCGCAAACTGCGTCAGGCGCAACGGGCCGCACAGCAGGACCCGGTTTATGCAGTCAATGTGGAAGCTCTTACCGCCGCCCAGCCCAAAGACCTGGATGCGTCGGAGATCGAGGTGCGTCTGGGCGCTACCTGGATTGACAAGGAATATATCCAGCAGTTTATGTATGAGACCTTTAATACCCCGTTTTATCTCCAGCGCAGTATTGGGGTCAACTATTCGTCCTTTACCGCTGAATGGCAGATCAAGGGGAAATCTTCCGTATCCTACAACGATGTGGCAGCTTATACCACCTATGGGACCAGTCGTGCCAATGCCTATAAGATTTTGGAGGACAGCCTGAACCTGCGAGATGTCCGTATCTATGACACCATAGAGGACGCAGACGGAAAAGAGCGCCGCGTGCTGAACGCCAAGGAGACCACTTTGGCTGCCCAAAAACAGCAGGCTATCCGGGAAGCCTTTAGGGACTGGATCTGGAGAGACCCGGAGCGCCGCCAGACTTTGGTGCGCCAGTACAACGAGGAAATGAACTCTACCCGTCCCCGCGAGTATGATGGTAGCCATATCACTTTTGGGGGCATGAACCCGGCCATTACCCTGCGGGAACACCAGAAAAGCGCCATCGCCCATGTGCTGTATGGAGGAAATACCCTGTTGGCACATGAAGTAGGCGCAGGCAAAACTTTTGAAATGGTAGCTGCTTCGATGGAAGCCAAACGCCTGGGACTGTGCCAGAAATCTCTCTTTGTGGTTCCAAACCATCTGACCGAGCAGTGGGCGTCGGAGTTTCTGCGTCTCTATCCCTCCGCCAATATCTTAGTCACCACAAAAAAGGACTTTGAGACCCATAACCGCAAAAAGTTCTGCGCTCGTATTGCGACGGGTGATTATGATGCCATTATCATGGGACACAGTCAGTTTGAGCGTATCCCCATCAGCCGGGAGCGTCAGGAACGGCTTCTCTATGAGCAGATCGACGAGATCACCGAGGGGATTGCAGAGGTACAGGCCAGCGGCGGCGAGCGTTTTACCGTCAAGCAGCTGGAGCGTACCAGAAAGTCTCTGGAAGCCAGACTGGAAAAGCTGCAAGCCGAAGGGCGAAAAGACGATGTGGTAACCTTCGAGCAGCTGGGTGTGGACCGTTTGTTTGTGGACGAGGCCCACAACTATAAAAACCTGTTTCTATACACAAAAATGCGGAATGTGGCTGGTCTTTCCACATCGGACGCGCAGAAATCCTCCGATATGTTTGCCAAGTGCCGCTATATGGATGAGATCACCGGAAACCGTGGCGTGATCTTTGCCACCGGCACCCCGGTCAGCAACTCCATGACCGAGCTTTACACCATGCAGCGTTACCTCCAGTATGAACGCCTGCAAGAACTGAACATGACCCACTTCGACTGCTGGGCTTCCCGATTTGGAGAGACCGTCACAGCATTGGAGCTGGCACCGGAAGGCACCGGCTACCGGGCAAGAACGAGATTCAGCAAGTTCTTTAATCTGCCGGAGCTGATGAACCTGTTCAAAGAAGTGGCGGACATTAAGACCGCCGACCAACTGAACCTGCCCACCCCGGAGGTGGAATACCACAACATCGTGGCGCAGCCCACCGAACATCAGCAAGAAATGGTCAAAGCTCTTTCGGAGCGTGCGTCGCTGGTACACAGCGGAACTGTTGACCCGTCCCAGGATAACATGCTCAAGATTACCTCGGATGGCCGTAAGTTGGGGCTTGACCAGAGGATCGTCAACCAGATGCTGCCGGACGAACCTGGCACAAAGGTCAATCAGTGTGTGGACAACATCATGCAGATCTGGCGGGACGGCAAAGCTGACAAGCTGACCCAGCTGGTGTTCTGCGACATTTCTACACCACAGGCCAAAGCTCCTGCAAGCAAGGCGGCGAAAACGCTGGATAATCCACTGCTTCACGCATTGGAAGGCGCTGTGCCTCTGCCGGAACAGGAACCGACCTTTACGGTATATGACGATATTCGTCAGAAACTCATTGCCCAGGGGATGCCTGCCGACCAGATCGCTTTTATCCATGAAGCCAATACCGAAGTGCGGAAAAAGGAGCTGTTCTCTAAAGTCCGTACCGGTCAGGTTCGTGTCCTTTTGGGCAGCACCGCCAAGATGGGCGCAGGCACCAATGTGCAGGACCGTCTGGTGGCACTTCATGACCTGGATTGTCCGTGGAGACCGGGAGACCTTGCCCAGCGTAAGGGCCGTATCGAGCGCCAGGGCAATCAGAATCCCCTTGTTCATGTGTACCGCTATGTCACGGAGGGAACTTTTGATGCCTACCTCTGGCAGACGGTGGAAAACAAGCAGAAATTCATCAGCCAGATTATGACCTCGAAATCGCCTGTGAGAAGCTGCGATGATGTGGACGAAACAGCACTTTCCTTTGCCGAGATCAAGGCTCTGTGTGCCGGAGACCCCCGTATCAAAGAGCGTATGGATTTGGATGTGGAGGTATCCCGCCTGAAGCTGATGAAAGCCGACCACCAGAGCAAGCAATATCGTCTGGAGGACCAGCTGCTCAAATACTTCCCGGAGGAGATTGAAAAGCACAAAGGTTTTATCAAGGGCTTTGAATCCGATCTGGGGGTTTTGACAGCTCACCCGCACCCGGAGGACGGTTTTGCTGGTATGGAGATTCGTGGAGACCTGCTGACCGATAAGGAGAACGCCGGTGCAGCCCTTTTGGATGCCTGCAAGGAGGTCAAAACCTCCGATTCGGTGCAGATTGGCAGTTACCGTGGATTCACTATGTTGGTGGAATTTGAAGCGTGGAAACAGGAATATACGCTCCTGCTGAAAGGACAAATGACCCATCGGGCGACCCTGGGTACAGACCCGCGCGGAAATCTTACCCGTATCGACAACGCACTGGCGCAGATGCCCCAGCGTTTGGAAGCGGTCAAAAATCAGCTGGAGAACCTTTACCAGCAGCAGGCCGCAGCCAAGGAGGAAGTAGGAAAGCCGTTCCTTTATGAAGAAGAACTGAGAAGCAAAAACGCCCGTCTGGTGGAGTTGGATACCCTGCTCAACATCGACGGAAAGGGGCAGGCACACACCGAGTCTGTTGTTGCCAAAAGCACACGGCCTTCGGTGCTGGATAACCTAAAACGCCCGGTGCAACCCCGTAGTACAGACAAGAAACCAAAACAGCATGAGGAGGTGCGATAACATGAATACTAACGATCTGAATACAGCCCTTTATGAAAAGATGGCTGCCGAACAGGACAAGTTCCGGGACTGGCTGAAAAGCCAGCCCCCGGAAGAAGTCTTAAACCATGCCTATGAGTACACCATCCGCGAGGACATCGTGATGGCAATGGAGGAACTGGAGTTGACCGACACCCAGGCTCAGGCACTTTTGGAATCGCCCTCTCCGCTGGCAGATGTGTACCGCTATTTTGAAAAGCTGGAGACCGGCTATATGGATGTGATCCGGGACAGCATTGAAAGCCGTGCCGACGATGTGTGCAGGGCGCAGGAAGAATTACGAACTGCCCCTCTCTACCCCCATTCTGCCGCCTATGCGTCCGAGCATGGAGAGATGGCACAATATAACCGTTCGTATCAGGCAAACAGCGCCTGCAAAGAAGCCATTGAGCAGACCATCAGCGCCCACTATGCAGAGAACCGGCTGGATACGGAGGCGGCGGTCAAAGATGTGCAGGAAAAGTTCGGGACAGAACGGGTACAGTTTATTCTTGCCAACACCATCCAGCACAAGAACCATGACGGGCGTATCTCTCAGGACAATAAAGCCTGGGCAAAAACCATTCCCATGCCGGAGGACAGCGATGCTTCCCGCCACTGTGCCTATCTGGTTGTGGATGGGGTCAATCCCGGTCTGACCGATCTGTTCACCAGACAGTTCCGAAAAGTTGCTCAAGAACAGCAGAAAAGTTCTGTCCTGCAAAAGCTCAAACAGGAGCTGCCCGCCCATAAGTCTGCCGCCCCGAAAAAACGGGAGCCGGAGAGATAACCATGGCAAAGCGCAAGCGGGATGTTCCGGTTTTGTTTTGGGTGTCCGCAGAAGAACTGGAGCTGATCCATCAAAAGATGCAGCAATACGGGACAGAGAATTTGAGCGCCTATCTGCGGAAAATGGCTGTGGACGGCTATGTGGTGCAGCTGGATTTGCCGGAACTGAAAGAACTGGTATCCCTGCTGCGCCGGAGCAGCAACAACTTAAACCAGCTGACCCGCAAGGTGCATGAGACCGGGCGGATTTATGATGTCGATTTGGAGGATATATCCCAGCGGCAGGAACAGTTATGGGACGGAGTTAAAGAGATACTGACGCAACTCTCCAAACTTTCGTAACCGGGACAAATACCCCATTTGCGGAGGGAGGAATGGCGTTTCTTCGCCGCGCCTTCCTCCGCTTTTTCTTTTTGCCCGTATCCTTGCCTTTTGGCTGTGAGACAGGGATAATGGAATCAGGAACAGGAACTGTGATTTTGAGAGGAGGCATAACAATGAGGGCATTGGTATTTTTGTTGAAACTGCTGTTGAAGATCGTGATGGTTCCGGTGATTCTGGCGCTGACCCTGTTCGTTTGGATTTGTGTGGGGATCGTCTATGTCTCCGGTCTGGTGCTGGGGCTTATCAGCATGATGGTTGCACTGTTGGGTGTGGCGGTTCTGCTGATCTGTTCCCTGCAAAACGGCATTATCCTGCTGGTGATGGCATTCCTTATTAGTCCCTATGGTCTGCCGATGGCTGCCATCTGGCTGCTGGGCAAGGTGCAGGACTTGAAGTTTGCCATTCAGGATTTGGTTTATGGATAAAATGCGCGGTCACAAAAAATGCCAGACAGTGTCTGTTAAATTGCTATATTTACTTCCGTGCCACATTCGTGTATAATAGTAGCACGAAAGGAAGTGATGAATGTGACCAAATCAGAACGGTTTGAGCAGTTAGACAGACTTCTGACCGAGCATGATGGGATGCTGCAAACCGCACAGGTAATCGCCAGCGGAATTGTAAAACCCATTTTTTATGAATATGTCAAAGAGAAAAATCTTCAGCAGGTTGCTCACGGAATTTATGTCTCCGAGGACACCTGGATTGATGCGATGTTTCTGTTACATCTGCGATGTGGTCAGGCAGTATTTTCCCATGAATCGGCGCTATTTTTCCATGACCTGACAGACCGGGAACCATCTCCATACGCTATCACGGTGCGCAGAGGGTACAGCACCACTCGCTTAAAGGCAGAGGGGCTTTCTGTTTACACCATCAAACCAGAACTATATGAGGTAGGGTTGACAACTGGCCAAACACCTTTTGGGCATACGGTTCCTATCTATGATATGGAGCGCACCATCTGCGATCTGCTCCGCAGCCGGAACAACATGGAGACACAGACTTTTCAAGGAGCGCTAAAAATGTATGCCAGAAGAAAGGACAAGGATCTGCGGACTTTGATGCGGTATGCCGGTATGTTCCGGGTTGAAAAAATTTTACGGCAGTATTTGGAGGTGCTTTTATGATAAAAACAGCAAGGCAGCTAAAAGATTTGATTCGCAATCTTTCCAGAGAAAAATCTGCGGATGCACAGCTTTTAATGCGAAACTATATGATGGAGCGTTTTCTGGAGCGTATTTCCCTTTCTGAATATCGTGATAAATTTATTCTGAAAGGCGGGATGCTGGTAGCGGCAATGGTTGGACTGGATGCCCGTTCCACGATGGACTTGGACGCTACTGTAAAAGGAGCCAATGTTAATGTAGAGGACATCGAGAACCTGATTTCTGCTATTGTGAGTGTACCGATTGATGATGGCGTCAAATTTCAGCTGAAAAGCATTTCAGAGATTATGGATGAAGCGGAGTATCCTGGGATTCGGGTCAGCATGACTACAACCTTTGACGGTGTGGTGACACCTTTGAAGATTGACATTTCCACAGGGGATGCCATTACCCCAAGGGAGGTACGCTACTCTTTCAAGCTGATGCTGGAAGATCGCTCCATTGACATTTGGGCATACAATCTGGAAACCGTTCTGGCTGAAAAGCTGGAAACAATCATCACCAGAACCACCACCAACACCCGCATGAGAGATTTCTATGACATTTATATTCTGGATCAGCTCCACGGGAACACATTGAACCGGCAGACGCTCCATGATGCGCTGCGGGCCACTGCCCACAAACGCGGGACAGAACAACATCTTGCAGAAGCTGCCGAAGTTTTTGAAGAAGTGGAAAATAGTCCGGTGATGCAGAAACTTTGGGAATCGTACCGTAAAAAATTTTCCTATGCGGCAGATCTGGAGTGGAACATCATCATGGGGGCGGTTCGCAGTTTATATGCGCTCAGTGAAAAGGAATCGAGCCTATGAAGAAGCATGGACATTATTGTAAAGTCTGCGGAGAATATAAGGCTAACGAAAAATTTTCCGGCAAAGGTCATGCGGCGCACATCTGTAAATCCTGTGCTTCTTTATCGCCGGAGAAACAAGCGGAGCAAATGACGGTAAACCGCTTACTGAATCTCCCTTGGCGGTTATCAAAGGAGCAGATTTCCTGGCTGAAAAACCGAATGAAAGATAAGCGCCCGGAAGTTCGTGCACTGGCAAAAGAACAATACGAGATGAGGTTTCCTCCGAAGCGGTTAGAGGACATCGAGGACGATTTTATAGAATAGCAAAAGCGGTCTGCATCATGCAGGCCGTTTCTTTTTTAGAAAGGAGGCCCTTCTATGGCAACCACACGCATCATGCCCCTGCATATCGGCAAGGGGCGCACTGAGAGCCGAGCAATCAGCGACATCATTGATTATGTGGCAAATCCGCAAAAGACCGACAACGGAAAACTAATTACCGGCTATGGCTGTGACAGCCGGACCGCCGATGCAGAGTTCCTTCTGGCGAAGCGGCAGTATATCTCCGTCACCGGGCGGGTGCGCGGGGCGGACGATGTGATCGCTTACCATGTGCGCCAGTCATTCAAACCCGGTGAAATCACACCGGAGGAAGCCAACCGCCTGGGCGTGGAATTTGCCAAGCGGTTCACCAAGGGCAATCACGCCTTTGTGGTCTGCACCCACATAGACAAATCGCACGTTCATAATCACATCATCTGGTCGGCGGTCAATGCAGATTGTGACCGAAAGTTCCGCAACTTTTGGGGCAGCACCAGAGCCGTCCGACGCTTGAGCGATACCATCTGTATCGAGAACGGATTGTCCATTGTGGAGGACCCGAAACCCCACGGAAAAAGCTACAACAAGTGGCTGGGCGAACAGGCCAATCCCTCCCATCGGGAACAGCTACGGGTGATGATTGACCGAGCGCTGGAGCAGAAACCGGCGGACTTTGATGCGCTGTTGAAACTGCTTACAGAAATGGGCTGCGAAGTATCTCGGCGCGGGAAAGCAATCCGGCTCAAAGCTCCCGGCTGGAAGAATGTAGCCCGCATGGATGACAAGCTGGGGGCCGGGTACAGTGAAGCAGAAATCCGTGCGGTGCTGGCCGGTGAAAAACGGCATACGCCCCGTAAAAATTCCGCCGTGCAGCCGGAGCCGCCCAAGGTCAATCTGCTGGTGGACATTCAGGCAAAATTGCAGGCCGGAAAGGGTGCTGGCTATGCTCGATGGGCCAAAGTTTTCAATCTGAAGCAAATGGCGCAGACCATGAATTACCTGTCAGAGCATAACCTGCTGGAGTATGCGGTTTTGGAAGAAAAGGCTACGGCTGCCACGGCACATCACAATGAACTTTCGGCGCAGATCAAAGCGGCTGAAAAGCGCATGGCAGAGATCGCTGTTCTGCGTACTCACATCGTAAATTATGCCAAGACCCGTGAGGTCTATGTGGCATACCGCAAGGCGGGTTACTCTAAGAAATTCCGGGGGGAACATGAGGAAGAAATTCTGCTCCACCAGGCTGCTAAGAATGCCTTTGATGAGATGGGAGTCAAGAAGATTCCCAAGGTCAAAGAGTTGCAGACGGAGTACGCGAAATTGCTGGAAGAAAAGAAAAAGACCTATGCCGAGTACCGGCGTTCCCGTGAGGAAATGCGGGAGCTTTTAAGGGCAAAGGCAAATGTAGATCGAGTGCTGAAAATGGAGGTAGAACAGGATGTTGAAAAAGAAAAAGACCACGGCCAGCGGTAAGCTGGTCCTGGTCAAAAGCGTTCGCAGAACGCGCAGCCACAGAATGAAATTCTGTGTTCAAAGGGGCTTGGGGGCGCTGCCCTCAACAAGCAAGCGGAGAGGAAAATCACGGAGGGATTTTCTTCTCTGCGGGCCTGTGTGTATTAACACAGGCATTGCTTGCCTCTTTTCTCCGAAAATGAAAAGAACCAGTGAGAGAATCGTTAAATTTCACTCACTGGCTCAATTCGTTTCAAATTTCTCGGACAACTCTGTCAGTTCTTTCACCGTTTCCTGTGTGTGATGTAACAGGGTGTCACGCATTTCTGGCGGACAGGTGGAATAAAGCATTTTCATCTGATTGACACCTTCATCTTCCAGAGAAATATCTGGATTTATAAGCGTATCTAAAGAGATGTGCAGGACCTTTGCCAATGCTCTTAAAATCAAATAAGAGGGATTCATTTTCCCCTTTTCGATATTGGCGATTTGCTTTACATAAACATGGCTCAGATCAGATAGCTCCTGCTGTGTTAGCTCTTTATTCTTTCGGGCTTCCCGCATTTTTTGCCCTAAAGCAGTTAAATCATCAATCGGCATAATCGTTCACCTCAATAATATTGTATTGTTCCGGTTTATATGATGGAATGACCTTATTATGCCTGACAAGATGTACGATTATATCGTTTTTCTTTTTTGACAGCATGGTTGCGGGCTTGTATTCTTCGAGCAAATGAAATATAATAAAATAAATTGTTAGAGGTGTGAACATGGATTACATGACGCTCAAAGAGGCAAGCGAAAAATGGGGCGTTTCGTCCCGTCAGATAAATTATTACTGCACCGATGGACGCATCCCCGGTGCTGTCAAAATGGCCGGTGTCTGGCTGATCCCCAAGGAGGCAGAGAAGCCAAAGGACAGACGGTATAACGAAAGCAGGTGATACAGTGCTGCATATAGCAATTTGTGATGATGAAAAAGACTTTGTTCAGTATTTGACCGACTTACTGAACCAATACAGCAAGGAAACAGGCCGGAACATAAAGATTACCCCGTACTATGACGGTATGGAGCTGATCGAGAAATACGATCCAACCATAGACCTGATTTTCCTTGATATTCAAATGAAGATGGTAGACGGACTTCATGCTGCCGAGCGCATCCGGCAGATGAACGAAACCGTGGGTATTATTTTCCTGACTACTCTTACACAGTATGGGCTTGAGGGATATAAATACCATGCGACGAACTACATCATTAAGCCCATGAAATATGCCCGGCTCAAATCAGAAATGGACAAATTCGTGGAGCGCAGCCAGAAAGAAGATATCCCTTCTCTGGTGATTACCAATGATACCGGCAAATATAAGGTGCCGCTGAAATCCATTCGATACGTTGAAACCTATAACCGCAATCTGATGTTCCATACCGAGCAGGAAAATATTATCTGCTATAAGAGCATGAAAGAGGTGGAACGGGAACTTTGCGACAAAGACTTTGTGCGCTGCCATACCAGCTATATTGTCAATCTGTTCTATGTGAAAGGCATCAAGAAGCTGGATATTGAATTGATTACAGGTGAGGTCATTCCCATCAGCCAGCCCAAACGGAAAGAATTTATGGAACGGCTGACGGACTATTGGGGGGATTTCTTATGATGCGCTTTTTTGAAATCCTCTCTTTTCTATTGGCATGGGGATATACAGCGGTTTTCTTTCTTATTCTGAAATCCTTTCTTCCTCTCCGCAAAAATGTGGTGCTGAAAGTTATAGCGTTTCTGGTTTGTGGCTATTTGGCTGATTCTATTATCTATTCCAATGATGCCGGAAGTCTGTTCGGTACGATGTTGTTGTTTTTTCTCTATGTTCTGCTGTTTTATCGCGGGACATTCATGGAGAAATTATCGGTCATACTTGTTTTTTATCCGGCACTCATTGCCATTAACTACTTAATGCTTGACACCGGGGGCCGATTATTCAAAATCGTAACCCAAGCAAGTTATGAGGAGGCTTTACAATCCTCAACACTCATGCTCACCAGTACAGCCATTCATACGGTGTCCCTTTTGCTGCGGTTACTGTTCTGGATCGGTGCATGGTTGGTTTTGCGGAGGTTTTTGGAAAAAATTCCGTCCCATCTGAACATAAAGACATGGCTGATTATTGATATGCTGATTCTTGCCTCATTTGTGGCAATCTTCACAATTATCTACTTTATGCCTGAAAATACTGTGATTGTTTATCCCATCTGTGGGGCTTCTATTTTTTCCAGTTTCAGTTGTATGTATCTGGCAGCCTATATCTATGATTCCATGCAGACAGCATACCGAGTACAGCAGATGGAAACACAGCGGGATTATTACAAGGAGCGCATTGTCGAAGAAGAACGTGTCCGTTCCATCTACCACGACCTGAAAAACCACCTGCTTGTCATGGAAAGCAGGCAGAATACAGCAGAAACCCGGCAGATGGCCGAAACGCTCCGCTCTCAAATTGCAGACTATGAGGACTATGTGCATACAGGAAACGAGTTTCTTGACATCATTCTAAAGGATAAGGCAGCAAAAGCCCGCGAAAAGCAGATTGATTTCTCGGCTTTGGTTAATTTCAAGGGTATGGACTTCATAGAGCCGTTGGACATCAGCACCATCTTCAGCAATGCCATCGACAACGCTATGGAGGCCAGCGAACGGTTGCCGGAAGATCAACGATTGGTTACTGTCAAGGCCGAGCGTGTTCGGGATATGCTGATTATCACGGTGGAAAACAACACCTTACCGGGGACACGGCCAGCCGAGGGAACCACAAAGAAAGATCGTTTCGTACATGGCTTTGGTATTCCCAATATTAAAAAAGCCGTTGAAAAATACGACGGACAGTGCAGTTTCCATCAGGGGGATGGAACTTACCTGCTGAAAATCCTGATCCCGATTCCTTAACAGATTGACGCCGCTTCTTCACGAAGCGGCGTTTCTTTTTTGTGCAGACTTAGTTTTTTCATTGTAGATGTTAGTTTACGCATTTTCCATTGTGCCTTTCTTTTGCCCGGATATAATGAAAAAAAAACACAAAAAGCAAAGAGAGGTTATAGAATATGAGTATTTTAAGCACCAAACAACTGACAAAGCAATACGGCACCGAGCCGAATATTGTTAAGGCGCTGGACGGCGTGAGCATTTCCATTGAGCCGGGCGAGTTTGTTGCCATCATCGGCACATCCGGCAGCGGCAAGTCAACCCTGCTGAATATGCTGGGGGGATTAGACCGCCCCACTTCCGGCTCTGTCAGAGTAGATAATTACGAGCTGGGCAAGCTGAAAGACGAGGACTTGACTGTGTTCCGCCGCCAGCGGATCGGTTTTATCTTTCAGAACTACAATCTGGTTCCCGTCTTGAATGTGTATGAAAATATCGTTATGCCCATCCAGCTTGACGGGAAAAAGCCGGATCAGAAATTTATCAAAGAGATCGTGGCTTTGCTGGGGCTGGAAAAGAAGCTCTACAATATGCCCAACACTCTTTCCGGCGGCCAGCAGCAGCGCGTTGCCATTGCAAGAGCTTTAGCCAGCAAACCGGCAATCATCCTTGCCGACGAGCCGACCGGCAATCTGGACAGCAAGACCAGTGATGAAGTGATCGAGCTTTTGAAAGTCACCAGCCAGAAATTTCATCAGACCATTGTAATGATTACCCATAACCCGGAAATTGCAGCGCAGGCAGATCGTACCATTCATATCGAAGATGGACGGATTGCAGAGTAAGGCGGTGATACCATGAAAAGACAAAAATCAATGATACGCATATTGACAAACCGCAGTTTCAAGGCAAACAAAACGCGCAATCTGGTTGCCATCTTTGCCATTGTTCTGACAACGGTAATGTTTACATCTCTGTTTGTCCTGTCACAGAGCATGGTTGAAAACCTGCGGAACATGAATTTTCAGCAGGCCGGATATAACAGCCATTTGAGTTCCGGCATCATGACGGACGCGGATGTGGAGAAGATCACCACCCATGAAGCTGTCCGGGACTTTGGCAAAAGCATTGTGGTTGGAATTGCTGAAAACAAGGAATTGACCGGGCGGCAGGTAGAAATCCGCTATGGGGATGAAAACTATGCCCGTTCCAGCTTTTCCTATCCCACCGAGGGAACTATGCCGGTGCAGGAAAATGAGATTGCTTTGGACACTATTACCCTTGATAAAATGGGGCTGCCTTATGAATTGGGGCAGGAAATCACCCTGCAATGGCGTAAGGACTTAAACGGGGAAGAAATCACCACCAGCACCTTTACCCTCTCCGGCTATTGGGATGGAAATTCTGCTGCTATGGCAAGTATGGCATGGGTTTCCGAAGCCTTTGTTCAAAGCCAGTGTGCAAGTATCGACCAAGTGGAACAGTTGGCAAACGGGCAGGTATTAGGAACGGTGATGCTCCATATCGACCTATACAGCGACAGCAATTTGGAAGATGTGGCGGAACAGATTTTAGCCGACACCGGCCTGTCCAATGTGTCCCTTTCTCCCAATGCTGCTTATGATTCCACAATGAACCAGAATATCAACCGTGAAGTTCTGCCGATGGCAATTTGCATGGTTCTGGTATTTGCAAGCGGTTATCTGATTATCTATAACATCTTTCAGATCTCTGTTGCCAGTGACATCCGCTTTTATGGCCGACTGAAAACTTTGGGGACAACCAAAAGACAGTTAAAGAAGATGATTTACGGGCAGGCCAACCGCCTGTCGCTGATTGGTATTCCTATCGGGCTTGTGATCGGGTATCTGCTGGGGGCCGTGCTGGTTCCGGTCATGATAACCGGGACAACGGGAGAAGCCAAAACAGCGGTCAATCCCTATATCTTCATCGGCTCTGCGCTGTTTGCTTATTTGACGGTTCTGATCTCCTGCATGAAGCCTGCGAAAATCGCCGGTAAGGTTTCCCCAATGGAAGCTCTGCGTTACACCGACGCCGGAACGAATAGCAAACGGAAAACAAAGAAAAGCACCGGCGGCGCAAGCATCCCGAAGATGGCTCTGGCTAACTTAGGCCGGAACAAAAAGCGCACCATTACGGTAATCTGCTCCCTGACGCTGGGGCTTGTGCTGCTTTCATGTGTCTATGCGAAAAATGCCAGCTTTGATATTGATAAGTACATGAGCCAGACAGTTATCAGTGATTTTGAGGTAGAGGACAGTTCGATTTCTTCCACCTTTGGCACCTACAATCCCTACGGCACCACCATTTCCCCGGAGCTGGTACAGAACATTGAGGGACTTTCCGGGCTGGAAGCAACAGGGCGTTTGTATTCGCAGGTATTTACGCATAAAATCGGGGCGTCTGCTCTTGAAAATATCCAGACCTACTATAACGCTGATGACCGGCTGACCTATATTGAAGCAACGGATGCAGGGCTGGCAGAAGCCTATCACGACATGATCGACAGCGGCGAATGTACTTCCATTCTATACGGCATTGACGGCCTGATTCTGGACACCTTTGCACAGGACGGCAGGATATTGGATGGCACCTTTGACAAAGAGAAATTCTTGTCCGGGGGCTATGTAGTGATGGAAGCGGCTACCGGTGCAGAGGACAGTGAGAAAGAAACACAGCCGACTTATTCTGTTGGTGATACGGTAGAGTTGAACGGTCAGCAATACGAGGTTATGGCGATTGTGGCGGATATTCCCACCATTACCGAGGGCGTAAACAGCAGCACACAAGATTTCCTTTCTTTCTATCTTCCTGCCGATACATTCCGGGCTATGTACCCGGATAACACTCTGCGGAAGCTGTTCTTTGATGTAGCCGAGGAATACCAGCCGCAGGCGGAAGAAATGCTGATCCAATATCAACAAGACGTGGACAAGAGCCTGAATTATACTGCGAAATCCACTTTGATTGAGCATTATCAGGAACAGACACGGGCGAACACTGTGATGGGCTTTGCAATCAGCCTTATCATTGCTTTTGTGGGTATTCTGAATTTCGTCAATTCGATGGTAACAGCGATTGTTTCCCGCCAGAAAGAATTTGCCATGATCCAGAGCATCGGCATGACAAAACGGCAGCTCCGGCGTATGCTGATCGACGAGGGCTTGTATTACGCGGGAAGCACTTTGCTGGCAGCTTATGTATTAGGCACTGTGGCAGTAGCTGTTGGTGTCCGTATGATGGTGGCCGGTGACTGGACGGCAACATTCCACTTTACACTATTGCCGCTGGTAATCTGTACGCCGATTTTGATTGCGTTTGCAATCGTTATTCCCTATATCTGCTTTAAGAATTTGGAGAAGCAAAGTATCGTGGAAAGACTGCGGGCAACTGATTGATGTGTTCTAACATACGGCCAGTGTCGGTTACACTGGCCGTATGAAAAAGGGACCTAAAATGAAAGAGTACACGCTAATTATCAAGGGAGGAATGGATTTTATCATCTTATCTCCGCAGGTGCTTTCTTCCCTGATTACTCAAATTCATAACAGCCCGGAGCGAAAAGTTGTGGTAAGTATTGAGAGCATCATGCCACCAAAGTTTACCGACTATCTGCTTCGGGTAATCAATAGCAACCGCTTTAGCAATGAACGGTTCCGCTACCGTTGTACGAAGCGGCTGCATGGCAAAAGATGCGGACATGATCTTGTCGGAGTTCATATTGCTGGGGATCGGCGGCAAGGAGCTGTCTGAAGAAAATGCTGCTCAAACAGCAAAGGCGTTGAACATCATCCAGCCTGATTTTATCCGTGTCCACGCCACGGGTATTAAGCTAGAGTCCAAGCTGGGCGAGTTTGTCAGGGATGGCTCGTTTACTCTGCAATCGGAGGAAGAAATCGTTATAGAGCAAAAGTTATTCTTGCAGCAGCTACATGAGATGGACAGTTACTATGTGAATGAACACATCGTCAATCTGCTTCTGGAGGTCAGGGGAAATCTGCGAACAGAGAAACAGGAAATGCTCTCTACGATTGACCGCTTTCTGACCCTGCCACCGGATGAAAGGCTTTTGTTTACTGTCGGCAGGCGGCTCAATATCTTCTTCCGCTTGGACGATCTGAAAAAGCCGAAGCTGCATCAAAAGGCCGGGGAAAGCCTGCAACAGATTTTAAGTAAGAATCCCCATGTTGACTTTGCCGCGCTGTGCAATTACGTCCGGCAGTCACAAATTTAGAGCAGAAAATATAAGCTGGGCATAGCCGTTTTTCGTCAGCTATGCCCAGCCTTTTATTTGCGACTTTGACAGCATGGCGGCTGAACATCCAGGCCGTCCAGATAGTTGTTTCCCCACTGGCACATTGCATCCAGAATAGGAACAATACTCTGTCCAAATGGGGTAAGAGAATATACCGTCTTGGGCGGCTTTTCTGGAATCACTTCACGATGAATCATGCCGTTGTTTTCCAGATCATGAAGCTGCTGCGAAAGCATCTTCGGCGTGGCGTTTGAAATCAGCCGCTGTAACTCCATATAGTGTAATGGATGGTCAATCAGATGCCAGAGGATCAACGGCTTATACTTGCCGCCGATCAAAGACAGGGTTGCCTCAACTGGGCAGTTGAATTGATTTTTTTCACATTTCATAAAATGGCTCTCCTTTCCCGCAAGGTGCTATCTTTTTGGGAAGTATCTTCCGAAAAAGTGCATTCTTGCGGTTTTGTGTTCTAGTGCTACAATTAGGTCAATGGTTGATTTGATATGCTCAAAATAAAAATACTGAAAGGACTATATATTATGGATTTTATCACGATTGCAAAGCAGCGTATGTCGGTACGCGATTACAAGGAAACGAAGGTAGAACCTGAGAAGCTGGAGCAGATTCTGGAGGCTGCTCATGTGGCCCCGACCGCTGCCAACCTTCAGCCGATTCGCCTGATTGCCGTTCAGAGCGAGGAAGGTCTTGCGAAGATCAGTAAAGCGGCCAATATCTACGGTGCGCCCCTGGCTATTATTGTTTGCGCCGATCACGATAAGGCGTGGGTACGGCCTTTCGATCAGAAGCAGACCGGTGACATTGACGCCTCCATCCTGACCGACCACATGATGCTCCAGGCCACAGAGCTGGGCCTTGGAACGGTGTGGGTATGCTACTTCAAGCCCGATGTTCTGCGCAAGGAATTTGACCTTCCGGCCAACCTGGAGCCGGTCAACATTCTGGTTGTCGGCTATTCCGATGAAGGAACCGGCGACCCCAATCGCTTCAATAAGCAGCGCATCCCGATGAGCCAGCTGGTTTCCTACGAAACGCTGTAATTGAATACCCGCGCAGCCCCTGCAAAACAGCACAGGGGCTGCGTTTTTATCTTTCTGAAATATGAGCGTAGGTTTCTTCAAGAATCCACCGGATATGTTCGTCCTGCAAGGAATAAATCACGTTTTTCCCGGCCTTGCGTGATTGCACTAACCGGACAATCCAAAGCGCACGAAGCTGGTGGGATATGGCCGATTCTGTGACCTCCATCTTTTGTGCCAGTTCGCTGACGCAAGAATCTTTCTGCATCAGATACCAAAGTATCCGCATCCGTGTGTAATCGCCCATCGCTTTGTGAAGCTCGGTTAATTGTTCCAATTCGCCAGGGCTTGGAGCGGAAAAAGTTTTTTTCTCTGTTTCGTTCATGTATTTTTCTCCAATCTATAATGAAGCTGTTTGACAGACAAGAATTATGTCAGTATCATAGTCACAGGAAGGAGCTGATTTTTATGCCGCATTACAATCTACCCCATAACCACGGACAGAATATTGAAAAAGTCTTAAATAAGATGCCCTCTGCGGAAGGGTTTAAGGATATATCATTTTTATTTCAGCAGCTTGGCGATCCGACCCGGCTGCGGATTCTGTGGCTGCTGTGCCATTGTGAAGAATGTGTATGCAATCTCGCGGCGGCTGTGGATATGAGCGCCCCTGCTGTGTCACATCATCTGCGGATATTAAAAAAGAGCGGGATCATTTCAAGCCGCAGGGACGGAAAAGAAGTCTATTATTCGCTGTCGGACACGCCGCAGGCAAAGCTCCTGCATCATGCCATAGATGCGTTGTTTGAAGTATCATGCCCGACTGAACAATAAGGAAATGCGCCGCAGCGTGTGAAAGTTGCGGCGCATTTCTATTGCGCTTAACCCTGATTTGTGCTGCCCGCTGGCATATCCGGCAGCTTGACCCGCATGGCGCGGATGGCATTGAGAATCGCAATAATGGAAACGCCTACATCCGCGAACACCGCCGCCCACATATTTGCATAGCCTAGCGCACCTAAAATCAGAACCAGGAATTTCACGCCCAGGGCAAACACAATATTCTGATTTGCGATGCGGATCGTCTTACGGGCGATCTTCATAACAGCGGCAATTTTGGACGGTTCATCCGTCATAAGAACCACGTCAGCAGCTTCAATGGCCGCATCGGAACCCAAGCCGCCCATAGCAATACCGACATCGGCCCGCGCCAGTACGGGAGCGTCATTGATACCATCCCCAACAAAGGCCAACATACCTTTTTCGCTTTTCTGCTTCAGCAGGCTTTCCACGCGGTCAACCTTATCAGCGGGCAGCAGTTCAGTATAAACCTGATCCAGATGAAGCTGCCCTGCGACTTTCTTTCCAACGGCATCTGCATCGCCGGTCAGCATGACCGTTTTGCGGATACCGGCAGATTTCAGCAGCTTGATTGCGGCTGGAGCATCGGCCTTGATCTCGTCCTCAATGATGATACATCCAGCGTATTTCCCGTCACAGGCCAGATAGACCACGGTGCCGACAGCTGAGGATGGCGTGTACTTAATATGCGCTTTCTCCATCAGCTTGGTGTTTCCGGCCAGAATCGTTTTCCCGTCAATCACGGCCTGCACGCCGTGACCGGCAATTTCCTGGACATCGGAAACTCGGCTGTTGTCGATTTTCTGTCCATAGGCGTTTTTAATAGAAAGAGAAATCGGGTGGTTGGAGTAGTCCTCAGCGTATGCGGCCAGCTCCAAAAGCTGCGCTTCCTTCATGCCGACAGGGTGGATCTCGCTGACCGCAAAGGAGCCTTTTGTCAGTGTGCCGGTCTTATCAAAGACCACGACCTCGGTATTTGCCAGAGCCTCCAGATAGTTGCTGCCCTTTACCAGAACGCCGATCTTGGACGCGCCGCCGATGCCTCCGAAGAAACTAAGCGGAATGGAGATGACCAGCGCACAGGGGCAGGAAATCACCAGGAAGGTCAAGGCCCGGTAAATCCAGGTGCTGAATGGCTGCTGGGTAATCAGCGGCGGCAGGATTGCCAGCGCCAGAGCAGCAAATACCACTACCGGGGTATAATACCTGGCAAAGCGTGTGATGAAATTCTCAATACGGCCCTTCTTATCGCTTGCGTTTTCCACAAGGTCAAGGATTTTGGCTACGGTGGATTCCCCAAATTCTTTTGTGGTCTGAATGTTCAGGATGCCGGTCTGGTTGATACAGCCGCTGATGACCTCCATTCCCGGCTCCACCTCGCGGGGCATGGATTCTCCGGTCAGGGCCGAAGTGTCCAGGGTGGAGAAGCCTTTGAGAATCGTACCGTCCAGCGGGATGCGCTCTCCCGGTTTCACAACAATGGTTTCTCCGATCTGAACCTCGTCCGGGTCAACCTGAACCAGTTTTCCGTCCCTTTCGATGTTAGCATAGTCCGGGCGAATGTCCATCAGGCTTGCGATAGATTTTCTGGACTTGGACACCGCATAGGACTGGAACCATTCGCCCACCTGGTAAAACAGCATAACGGCGACACCCTCGGAATGTTCGCCCAAAATGAGTGCGCCGATGGTGGCAATCGTCATCAGGAAATTTTCGTCAAACACCTGTCCATGCAGGATGTTCGTGATTGCCTTCCAGACAATATCCCAGCCGACAACCACATAGCAGACGAGAAAGACCGCCATCTCCGCCAATTCAGGGAGATGGAGCAAGCTGCCTGCAAGAAACAGCACCGCCGCCACGATAATGCGTGTGAGCAAGTGCCTTTGTTTTCGTGTCATAGTGTATTCTCCTTTCGTTGCAGCATAAAGCGTGTCACGCTTTTTCTGTCTATTGATGAAAAACACCGGCTACCTTGTGGCAGCCGGTGTCCAGCTTTTCATTACGCCTTAACAGTCACATCCGGCTCGATCTGCTTAATCAGCGTCTTTGCTTCGGCCAGAACAGCGTCAAACTGATCGTCCGGCGCTTCCAGAACCATCTTCTGACCCAGGAAGTTGACGGATACGCTGGTCACACCATCAATCTTCTTCACGGCGTTCTGGATTTTGTCAGCACAATGGCCGCAGTCCAGGTCAAGCAGTTTAATGGTCTTTTTCATTGAGAAAGCCCCCTTTCATTTTGGTATTTGGTTGGCTTGATATGGCTGAACAATTAAAAGATTGTTTAATCGTTCATGCTGCCAGTATATTCACGAAAACCCTCAAAGTCAATGGATTTGGGAGCGGTTCTGCCCTTTGGATTGGAGAACCTGCCGATTGGATTTGCAGCAAAAAACCTCATTTCTCTTTGGATAAAAAAAGCTCCACTTTGGAGCAGACAAAGGAGAAGCAGGATAAGTATAATGAAAAACGGTCAAAGACCTTGTGCGTAAACTTTATGTTCGGGGCTTTAGCATCTTTCCCCCAAGATGCCAAACGCCCCTTTTCATAACGGTATTTAGTTCCTACGGGGGAGGGGTACTCGCACAAATCTTTATAAGAAAGAAGGGATGATTTTGCAAAAGGAGCAATTTGACATTACGGGTATGACTTGCTCGGCCTGCTCTACCAGAGTGGAAAAGAGCGTGGCAAAGCTACCTGGCATCAAAGAAGTGTCCGTCAACCTGTTAAAAAACAGCATGGTTGCTTCTTATGATGAATCCGTTTTGGATACGGCGGGAATCGTCCAGGCCGTTGAAAAGGCCGGTTATGGCGCGATTCCCAAAGCCTCCGCACAAAACAAGAGCCGCACGACCACACCGGCAGCAAAACCGGAGGTCAGTACGGCGCAGGTAGAATACAAGCAGATGAAACAGCGGCTGCTGCTTTCTGCCCTTTTTACGATCCCACTGTTTTATATTTCTATGGGTCACATGATGGGGTGGCCGCTCCCCAGCTCCTTGCTGGGGATGGAAAATGCAATCAGCTTTGCATTTACCCAATTCCTGCTGCTGATCCCGGTGGTGTTCATCAACTTCAAATATTACCGGATGGGCTTCAAGACCCTGTTCCACGGCTCGCCTAACATGGATTCGCTGATTGCGATAGGCTCCAGCGCCGCAATCGTTTATGGCATTTACGCCATTTACAAAATCGGCATCGGATTCGGTCATGGGGATATGGCTACGGTTCACAGCTTTATGATGGATTTGTATTTTGAATCCGCAGGCATGATTCTGACCCTTATCACCTTGGGCAAAACCCTGGAGGCCCGCGCAAAGGGTAAGACTTCGGATGCAATTACAAAGCTGATGAATCTGGCTCCCAAAACAGCTACCGTGGAGCGGGATGGAAAAGAGCTTCAGGTGCCTGTGGAAGAAGTGCAGTTGGGCGAAACCCTGATTGTCAAGGCCGGTGAGTCTGTGCCGGTGGATGGTATTGTCATCGAGGGCTTTTCCTCCGTTGATGAATCTGCCTGACCGGCGAGAGCATCCCCGTGGAGAAGCATATTGGGGACAAAGTGATCGGCGCGACCACAAGTAAGTCCGGCTATTTCAAGATGCAGGCCACCAAGGTGGGCGATGATACCACGCTGGCACAGATCGTCCGTCTGGTGGATGAAGCGACCAGCTCCAAGGCCCCTATTGCGAAACTGGCTGATAAGGTCAGCGGCGTGTTTGTTCCGGTGGTTATCAGCATCGCGCTGATTGCAGTCATTGTCTGGCTGCTGTTGGGATATGGCTTTGAATTTGCCCTATCTATCGGCATTTCTGTCCTGGTCATTTCCTGTCCCTGTGCGCTGGGCCTTGCAACGCCTACGGCCATTATGGTCGGAACCGGCAAGGGCGCAAGCAACGGTATCCTGATTAAATCGGCGGAGGCCCTGGAAACGGCCCATAACATTGATACGGTTGTGCTGGATAAGACCGGCACGATTACCCAGGGTACGCCCGTGGTGACAAATATGCTCTGCAAAGAGGGTGTTCCACAAAAGGAGATGCTGCAAATCGCTGCTTCGCTGGAAAAGCTGTCCGAGCATCCGCTGGCGGACGCGATTGTGGCAGAGGCCGAAAAAGCACAACTTTCCTTCCTCCCGGTGGATGATTTCAAGCAGATTCCCGGTCAGGGCCTTGTGGGTCAGATCGGAAACGAAACGTGCCTTGCCGGAAACCGCCGACTGATGGTGGCAAATGGCATCAATGGCGGCGCACTCCTTCAGTTGGGCGAGGAAATGGCGGTTGACGGGAAAACACCTCTGTTCTTTGCCCGTGGCGGTCAGCTTATTGGTGTCATTGCCGTGGCGGATGTAGTTAAGCCCACCAGCAAGCAGGCCATAGCGGAATTGACCGGCATGGGCATTGAGGTGGTCATGCTGACCGGCGACAATGCAAAGACCGCAGAAGCGATTCGGCGTCAGGTCGGCGTGGATCGTGTTGTGGCAGAGGTATTCCCCCAGGACAAGGAGAAGGAAATCCGTCGTTTGCAGAGCGTCGGTAAGAAGGTGGCGATGGTCGGTGACGGTATCAACGATGCTCCGGCCCTTGCCAGAGCGGATGTTGGTATCGCTATCGGGGCCGGAACGGATGTGGCGATTGAGTCAGCGGACATTGTTTTGATGAAAAGCGATCTGCTGGATGTGTCCACGGCAATCCAGCTTAGTAAGGCGGTTATCCGCAACATCAAGCAAAATCTGTTCTGGGCGTTTATCTACAACATCATCGGTATTCCGGTGGCGGCAGGCGTATTCTATCTTCCCTTTGCATGGAAGCTGAACCCCATGATCGGCGCTTTTGCTATGAGTTTCAGTTCGGTATTCGTGGTGTCCAATGCCCTGCGTCTGCGGTGGTTCAAGGCGAAGCATCAGGCCAATACAGAACGGGATTCAGTCCCTATGTATGAACAAACAACGATTAAACAAGAACGAAAAGGAGCAATTCACATGGAAAAAGTATTGAACATCGAAGGAATGGTTTGCGGAATGTGTGTAAAACACGTTGATAAGGCGCTGCGGGACATCCAGGGCATCAAGGATGTGGATGTTTCCCTGGAGAGTAAGTCGGCCCAGGTGCAGCTTGACCAGGATGTGCCGGATGCTGTGCTGAAAGCTGCTATCGAGGACGCTGGCTATCAGCTCGTCAGTATCCAGTAACGGGCCGTTTATGAAGGCCAAGAAAGGCGATATTGTTCACAAGCTAAAAATCGCCAGAGGACAGTTAGACGGTATCCTGCAAATGGTTGAGGAAAATCGCTATTGCGTGGATATTTCCAATCAGCTTCTTGCTACGCAGGCGTTATTAAAAAGCGCCAATCAGCAGATTTTGCAAGCCCATATACGAAGCTGCGTCCGGGATGCCCTGCAAACGGACGCTGTAAATCCAAAACTGGAAGAAGCCCTGAAACTACTGGAAAAAATGATACAGTAACAACGGGAGCGGAAAGGGCCTTATGTCCTTTCCGCTCCTAAATTCGTTTCAGATTGGATTGTAAATCCTGCGGTTGGGAGCGTACAAAGAAGCCCGGATTTTATATACTTTAAGTGGTTAGTTAGATATGGCTAATCCAGCAAGGCACGTCACTGGCGCGCTTTGCTGGATACCTCGAAATTAAAATAGACCAGGAGGAATAGAGTGATGAAACAGGCACTTGACACAAGAACAAAGCTCTTAACAAAAAGCCCCTGGCCGCTGATGATTGAACTTAGCATCCCTGCGGTTCTTGGCATGGTGGTCGTTGGGCTTTATAACATGATGGATTCCATCTTTGTCGGCCAGATGGTTGGTGACGTGCAGATGGGAGCCATATCGGTATCCTATCCTTTAACCCTTATCAATGCCGGTTCAGCGGCAATGCTGGGCGTGGGTTCTGCATCGGTACTGTCCCGCGCTATCGGTAAGAAGGACGAGAACACAATTAAGAAGATCATGGGCAACTTGGTTGCGATGGTTCTTCTGTTGTCCGTCATCTACACTGTTGTGGGTATGGTTTTCACCCGCCAGCTTCTGTCCCTGACCGGAGCCAGCGATAACATTCTGAATTACGCTGAGAAATATCTGCGGATCGTATTCGCCGGTTCTCTGTTCGTAAACTTCTTCCAGAGCGCCAACATGGTCATCCGTGGAGAAGGCCAGCTCAAAAGGGCAATGACCATTATTGCCAGTGGCGCTATTTTGAACATTATCCTTGACCCCATTTTTATCAGCATCCTCAACCCCTACGGCATGGGCATTGAAGCGGCTGCTTATGCAACGATTTTTTCCCAGTTTGTCCAGGCTGCGATTACCCTGTGGTATTTCAAGAAGAAAAGCCCCCATGTGAAGATCGGGCGTATCCGCATTGATGGTGAGCTGCTTCCCCAGGTTCTTTCTGTCGGCATCTCTGCTCTGTTAATGCAGATTCTGACCCTGGTGCAGCAGACAGTGATTTATCGTGTGGCATCGAACTATGGCGGTGAAACCTCCCAGCTCCTTTTAGCGGCGGCGCTCCGGTTCTGGAATTTCTCTTTTGTACCTCTATGGGGTATCAGCCAGGGATTCCAGCCTGCCGCCGGTACAAACTACGGTGCGAAAGACTATGACCGGGTAAAGACGCTGACCAGAGTTTTCATTATCGCCGCAACGCTGCTGTCGCTGGTGTTCTATATCCCCGCCGAGCTGTTCCCAGAAAAGATTTTGTCCATGTTCCTGACAACGCCGGGTATCGCCGCATCAGGTTCGACAAACTTCCGTATCATGTTCAGCACCTATATCCTGCAAGGCAGCTTTATGATCGCCGTGACCCTGTTTCAGTCTTTGGGTAAAGCGAAAAAGGCCACCTGGCTTGTGCTGTTCCGTCAGATTATTCTCTTTATCCCGCTTTGTGTGGTTCTGCCAATGATCGGCGGCATGGGTATTCGCGGCGTGTGGCTGGCGATTGCGCTGACCGATGCGATTCTGGTGGCTATTATCGCGTTCATGGTGGCTTATGAGTTCCGCAAACTGCCTGCGACTTCTTCCGTAAATCGGTGAGGAGGGAGCGTTCATGTATCTTTGCGATGGAAAAATAGGAAATGAATATAAAGTTGAGGATATTGATCTGCCTGTCAATATAGAAAAGCGTTTGGAGGCCCTTGGGATGACCCGTGGAACCTCTATCGCTGTTCTGAACAGCAAAAGTCGGGGTGTCCTGATTGTGAAAGTCAGGGGAACACGCTTTGCACTTGGGCGCAATATCACAAAGAATATTTTAGTGGGGTAAATTCCGATGAGAGAAAATTTGACTATCGGCTTCATCGGAAATCCGAACTGCGGAAAGACAACACTTTTCAATGCTTACACCGGTGCAAATCTGAAAGTGGCAAACTGGCCAGGTGTAACCGTTGAGAAAGTAGAGGGTGCCATTAAAGACCATGATCTGAATATTCGACTGGTCGATCTTCCTGGCACTTACAGCCTGACCTCCTACACAATGGAAGAACAGGTATCCAGACAGTTTATACTAAGCGATGAAGTCGATGTGATTATTGATGTTGCGGACGCTTCCGCTCTGGAGCGAAACCTATACTTAACTTTGCAGCTTTTGGAGCTGGGCAAGCCGGTTGTGCTGGCGCTGAACATGATGGACATTGTGGAAAAGCGCGGCATGGAGATTGACACACACAGACTGCCGGAAATGCTGGGCATCCCGGTCATTCCAGTTTCAGCCAGAAAACGGACAGGACTGGATGTGCTGCTTCATGCAGCCGCGCACCATAAAGACTGTAAAGATCCGGAGTGTCTGATTCATCATCATAAATATACTCCAAAACACCGGCACGACCACCATTCAGAATACGCAATGGTTTACAGTGATGCTATTGAGGACAAGATTGATCTTATCATGGCAGAGCTGAAGCGGAAATATCCGAACCTGTCCAATTACCGCTGGCACGCCATTAAGCTGCTGGAGCAGGATAAGGAAATCTCTGCACGTTATCCGGTCAATATGCCGGATGTGATCGACCGGAACTATGAATCCGACATTATCAATGAGAAGTATGATTTTATTGAGGAAATCATCAGGGAGGTTCTGGTCAATAAGGATCGTCAAGACGCTTTGACGGAAAAGGCAGACCGTGTATTGACGCATAAGTTTTGGAGCATCCCGATTTTCCTCGTTGTCATGGCGGCGGTGTTCTTCCTGACCTTTACCATTGGCGATTGGCTGAAAGGATTCCTAGAATTAGGAATTGAAAGCCTGTCGGCATTGATAAGCGATGGACTGATTGCTGTCGGGGTCAATGAAGTGCTGCGCTCCCTGTTGGTAGACGGCATCATCGCCGGTGTGGGCGGTATCCTGACTTTCCTGCCGAACATTTTCATTCTGTTTCTGGCATTGGCTTTTCTGGAGGACAGCGGATATATGGCCCGTGTTGCGTATGTCATGGAAGGGATTATGAGCAAGCTGGGACTTTCCGGACGGGCATTTATCCCCATGATTTTGGGATTTGGTTGCACTGTTCCGGCAATCATGGCTTCACGGTCTTTGGAAAACCGGCGTGACCGTTTTAAGGTCATGTTGATTACGCCCTTTATGAGTTGCAGCGCCCGTCTGCCAATCTACATCTTGTTTGCCGAGATGTTCTTTCAGGAACGCGCCATGCTCGTGGCCTATTCCATGTACCTGATCGGCCTGGTGGTCGCTATCCTGGTAGCGGCGATCATCCATTTGATTGACCGGAGAAAATCGGAAAATTATCTGCTGATTGAGCTGCCGGAATATAAGGCCCCCAGCGCCAGAACTGTGGCAATCTATGTATGGGAAAAGGTAAAGGACTACCTTACCAAAGCAGGTACTACCATCTTTGTAGCATCTATCCTCATGTGGGTGATCCTGAACTTTGGGCCGCATGGCTATACTACGGAAATGGCAGACAGCTTCGGGTCTATCCTGGGCCATTGGCTTGTACCGATCTTTGCACCGATTGGACTGGGATTCTGGCAGATAGCGGTTGCTCTGATTGCTGGCATCTCTGCAAAAGAGGTTGTGGTGTCCAGTTGTGCCGTTCTGTTTGGGATTCCCAATATCAACTCCGGCGCGGGAATGGATACATTGGTCGGCATCCTGGGTGCAGCCGGTTTTGGACAGCTCAATGCGTTTTGCCTGATGATTTTCTGCCTGCTTTACGTTCCCTGTGCAGCGGCCCTAGCTACAATTCGCAAGGAATCCGGCAGTACAAGGTGGATGCTGTTCTCGGCCCTGTTCCAGTTGGTTGTGGCCTGGGCTGTTACTTTTGTGGTTTATCGTGTTGGACTTTTGCTGTGAGGTATGAATATGACGTTTGGAAAAGTGCTTCGTTCAGCGGCCATTTTATCAGTGGTCGCATTTGGACTTTGGATTTTGAAAAGAGGATCGGAGACCCAAAGCTAATAAGTTGTGAGTTTCCAGTCAGAAAGGAGTTTTAGATGCTTGTTACTGGTATAATCCTTATCGGGATTGTTTTCTATGCAATATGGGCTGTGCGAAAAATCCATAAGAACCGCAAAAATGGTTCTTGTTGTAGCGGCAGTTGTTCCGGTTGTGTAGGAAAGGAATGTTGCAGCAAATAAAATCCCGCATATAGCCGATGTTTTCCGTTTTGGAGGGCATCGGCTTTTTCGTATATTTGCACATTCGGCAGGGCTGCACTATAATAGAATTTGCTTTCTGATTGGATTGCACATCCTGCCGATTGGAGTGGTATAAAATGAGAAAAAACTATATAATAAAAGACGCCAGGAGAATCCTGGCAGAACAAATACGAGATAACGGAATGAATACTATGAACAAAAACCCTATCACCAATGCTACGGGGTTATCTGCGATTATTCCAAAAGATAATGACGGATATTGCACCGTCTATAAAATGGACTGTGAGGATGGCCTGGGGCTTATGACAGTCTATCAGGTTTATCCCGGTATCCAGCTTATTTACAATGATTTTGAAGCAACGAGTTGTTATTGGGACGGAACCATTGATAAGAATGTGCTGGAGATCAATCATTGCCGGGAAGGGCGTGAAGGGAGCGTATTGCAAAGCGGTTCCTGCCTGTACCTCGGAGAAGGGGATCTTTCCATTCATACAATGGATAACTGTGCTTCTGAAATGGCCTTTCCTTTGAGACATTATCGCGGAATCTCAGTAGTGCTTGATCTGGAGCTGGTTTCTCAAAATCCGCCTGGAATCCTCGCCGAGAGCGGTATTGGTATTGCAGATTTCAAAAACAAATTTTGTGCCGATGGCGCATGCTTTGTCATGCGGGCCAAGGATGAGATTGAGCATATCTTTTCTGAACTGTATTCCGTACCGGATCGCCTGCAAAAGCCATACTTCATGCTGAAGGTGCAGGAGCTTCTCTTATTCTTGTGTATGGTGGATGTAAATAAAGAAAAGCAGCGAGAGTTATATACTTCTCCCCAGGTGGAGATTGTACGGGACATTCACAAGCGGCTTATCTCCAACTTGCAGGAACGGCCAACGATTGAGGAACTTTCCAAAGAGTATCTTATCAATACGGCAACCTTAAAGGATACGTTCAAGGGAGTTTATGGACAGCCCATTGGAACCTATATGAAAGTGTACCGCATGAAACAGGCCGCTGCTCTGCTTCGCCAGACACAGGCAACCATAGCAGAAATTGCCAGCCAGGTTGGATATGAGAATCAGAGTAAATTTGCAACAGCATTTCGAGATGTCATGAAGATTGCACCGGCTGAATACCGGAAACAAAATAGTGGCGATTGATTGGGCTAGGAAAATTTACGTCTACTGCCGGAGGCAAAATAAAACCAGCAGAAACAAATTGCATTTTGCCCTGCTGGTTTTATTCATAATTTTGCGGATCGGAGGATTTGTAACGTCGGCTGATAAACTGCTCCGCCATACAATCCAGTGTTTTCAAGATAATCTGCCGCTCATCCTCGGTACAGGCCAGAAACTTTCCCATGAAATGCTGTACTTGCTTTTCCTGTTCCGAAGCGTCAGGATAAAACAGCTCATTAGCAGAAATGCCTAATCGCTTGATAAAGGATGCCAGTACATCGTAAGACGGATTTTTCCTGCCCTTTTCAATGTCCTGGAGATGACGAAGCCCTCTGCCGGTTTGATCCGCAAGCTCCTGTTGGGTCAGTCCACATTCTTCTCTTGCATCTCTGAGGCACTGTCCCAAATACACAAATACATCTTCCGGCATGATTGTTCACCTCTATTACATTCTATCGTGCGTAAGAGGAAGTTACCATAACCCAATCACGCGTATTGATATGTGTTTATCATGCACCTTTGAAAGATAAAATATACATAAAAGCTGACGGGAGGCCAATAAAAAAAACGGCCTTTCACGGCAGGGCATATTTCCATTACCGCCCGTGACTGCCGTTTGAGGAGTCTACGATGGGCGGTTATTTATTTCAGCAGAATTATGGTTTTCAGGTAGGTGATTACCTAAAAAAATCAATGACCTACCAAAGAGAAATTATACACACGGACACGCGCAATCAAGCGTAAATAATCCGCACAATCGTACAACATATTATACAAAATGCGTCAGACAGCTATTAAGGCCGTCTGACGTTTTTCTTTGTCGATTTTACGGGAATTTTCCCGAACATCCCCGGTGTCGCTCTCCGCCATAGCCATTTCGGTTGCCCTTTGTCCCTAACAACTGAAATGGAGGAAATTATGACCAAGATCAATCTGCGGGAGCAGTATCCCGATTTTTATAAGACCGATTACATTATTGAGGTCCTGATGAAGTAGCCGCTGTTATGAAAGAGCATGACCGCCTGGAGGCCGCATACCGCCGCCGTACATATTACCACAAGGCGCATTATTCTCTGGATCGCGGAGACGGAATTGAGTATGATGCCCTTTTCGTTTCCATGACCCCTTGTGAGCTGTATGAGCGCAAAGTGACGATGGAGCAGCTTCACGCTGCGATTGCCGCTCTGCCGGACAAGCAGGCCAAGCGCATCTATGCTTACTACTTCCTGGGACTGACAGAATCAGCGATTGCCAAGAGCGAAGGAGTCAGCGTTGCATCGGTCAGCGAATCTATACAGCGCGGCCTCGGAACATGGAGACTTTCCTTAAAAATCGTCTGTAACGCCCCTGAAAGAAAGGCTCAAAGCCTCACGGTTATTAGAAGGACACGCTATCCTCGTGACCTCAAGATCTTTGAAAACTGAATAGACAGCACAACAGGTACATAACTCATGTACGAGCGAATGTGAAACGCCGCGAAGATGGAGCAGTCAGGGAGGTGATGAAAGAACTGCTTCGGAGCGATCTACGATTTCATAAAACGGATTGTGGCAGATCTGGCGCGATGACTGCATGGGGGCTTAAAGATACTTCCTCACGGCCCGCCAAAGACTTGGGGGGAACCCTGTGGCACACGATACGAACGATGCTGCGGAGTTATGACAGCCGCGCCAGCGGAGACCTGTTGTGTTCCCATCGTCAGGGGGCGTGGCAAATATGACGAGTAATCCGAACAGAATAACAGTAGCCGCACCAGGTTTTTATCCGAAGATTTCTTTCAGACTGGTGCGGCTGTTTAAGTATTAAGATATTAGGGAGGCGAGAGTGATGTTTGAAAAATTCCATCGAGGTGACATATATTCGGCTGATTTAAGCCTGGTATCGGCTCTGAACAAAGTGGCTCTCGTCCTGTACTCATTCTTCAAAATAATGTGGGAAATTGTTTCAGTCCTACGATTATTATTGCAGCAATTACCAGTGTAAGCAAAAAAAGCAGAAAGTTCCCCACGCATTACCACTTAAATGACAGATGCGGTTTGGTGAAACCATCTGTTGTTATGCTGGAACAGATCAGAACAATCGACAAGTCGAGGTTAAAAAACTATATTGGTCATCTAAACAAGGATGACATGGAAAACATAAACAAGACGCTCTTGTGCAGTCTGGGGATTACATAAAAGTGCCGAAAGGCGTATCATTTTCAGGCCGTGCAAGTAGAGTTATAATTTCGTTAGGAATTGCGGAGGTGATTCTGAATGGAGAATATCCAGAATAAAAGCGCATTGATTCCTTCAGATGAAATCCGGTCAGAAGAACGTCTGGCGGAACAAAAATTTGAAGCGTTTATCACTTCGCTGGCACATATAATCGAGAAATATGGTATGAGAGTGCTGGGCGAGGTTGACGGAGCTGCGTGAGAATCGCAGCTTTACATAGGGTATTTTCCAAAAGTAAATTTTGGAGGTATGAATTATGAACCGATATGGAAAACGCTGTGTTTTGTATCCGAGGGTCAGCACAGAGATGCAAGTGGACGGATACAGCCTGGAAGGTCAAAAAAATATGCTGACACGATTTGCGGATCGTGAGGAAATGATCGTTGTTGATACTTATGAAGATGCCGGTAAATCCGGTAAATCCATTGAGGGACGGCCTGCCTTTCAAAAAATGCTCAGAGATATTGAGGATGGCTTGGACATTGACTATATTTTAGTGTATAAGCTGTCACGGTTTGGTCGTAATGCAGCAGATATACTTAACTCTTTGGAGTTGGTTCAATCTTATGGTGTAAATCTGATTTGCATAGAAGAAGGGATTGATTCCTCTCAGACAAGCGGAAAACTTTTGATTTCTGTACTATCTGCTGTGGCTGAGATTGAGCGTGAGAATATTATCGAGCAGACGATGAACGGGCGGCGCGAAAAGGCACGGCAGGGTGGATGGAATGGTGGCTTTGCTCCCTACGGATATACACTGGAAGATAACAAGCTGATGATTGAAGAAACAGAGGCTGTGGCAATACGGAAGATTTTTGAATTATATACTTCATCGGAAATCGGTTTGGGTGGTATTGCGAATCAGTTGAACTTACAAGGTATACGGAAAATTCCGAGGCAGAATGGCACATTAGAGGATTGGACAGGACATTTTATTAAACTGATATTGGATAACCCGGTTTATTGCGGTAAAATTGCTTATGGACGGAGAACGAAGGAAAAAGTCAAAGGCACAAAAAACGATTACCAGATGAAAAGAAATGACGATTACATTCTGACAGAGGGACAGCATAAAGGAATCGTTAGTGAGGAGGTATGGGAAAAGGCTCATGCCAAGCGTCTTAGAACCGGAGTAAAGCAACCGTCAAAAATTGGGCGAGATCGAGTTCATTTGTTATCCGGTCTGCTGAAATGCCCGGTTTGTGGAAGTCCCATGTATACGAATAAACACGCATGGACAAATAAAGATGGCACTTACAAAGAAATTTACTATTATGTATGTAGTCGGAATAGGATGGTCCGGGGGAAGCATTGTGAATATAAGGCGATGCTGAAAAAGACCGATATTGAACCGATGGTCATTGAGGCAATTCGTGAGATCGTAAGGAATGAGGAATATGCCCAAGCCATTAAAAAACGGATTGGCGTTCAGATTGACACGAAAGCAGTGGATAAAGAACTGGAGGGCTATCAGGCAAAGCTGAAGGAAGTTGATCTGAATAAAACAAGATTGGAACGGGAAATTGACAGTCTCCCTGCTGATGCAAAATATCGGGAACGAAAGCTCCATGATATGACCTTGCGGTTAGATTCCCTATATGATGTCATTGTTGAGCTGGAGGAAAAAATCGAAGATGCCAGACTTCGGCGAGATGCAATTAAGCAGCAGGCAATTACTCTTGAGAATATTTACAAAATCATGGTGAACTTCGACTGCGTTTATAATATAATAAATGACGAAGAAAAGAGAAATGTGGTCACAGCCTTGATTAAGGAAATTGAAATTTACAGGAATGACGAGTCTGAATATCCGCTAAAGCGGATTGGTCTGAATTTTCCGGTGTTCAAGGATGGCGGGGAAGTTACGGAGCTTTTGTGGGACAAAGGGAATACCGTTGAGACGGTTGTCTTGCTTTCCAAGGGCGAGGTCGACTCGAAAAAGATTCGGGTTGAGTTCTCTTTGGAAGATATGGATATGTCAGAGTTCCAAGATGGAGCTACCTATCCGCAGATCAAGGAGTATGTGTTGGAGCATACCGGGTTAAAGGTGTCCAACCTCTATATCTCACAGATTAAGCGGAAATGCGGGATTGAGGTAGGCAAAAACTATAATCTGCCGAAATCCGAGGATTCCAGACAGCCCCAGTGTCCACCAGAAAAAGAGAAAGCAATCCGAGAAGCATTCAAATATTTTGGGATGATCTAACATCCCGCAGAATGGAGGTTTCTTATGGATAGATTGATTTCTTGTGAGTTCAACATGGATAACGCCTGTGTGGAGCTGAAATTTGCAGATGGCAGCATGATTGCGATTGACACGATTGCCGTGGAGAATGAGGTTGCCGATAATATGTATCAGCGGTCGGAGCTGGACTGGCTAATCTACAACAAGCCGCTGGAATATGCACAGCTTGTGTTTGGCGGTGATTTAGAACGGTTTGTGCAAGGCGTATCGGAACATCAGTTGATGGATTGAACTGAATAAACATAGCGCAGCCCACCGGTCAAAATGATCGGTGGGCCGTGTTGTTTCTAACAAGGTTTTAAATTGTAAACTGGAACTCCACACCCGTCTTCGTGTTTCGGACAGAACACTTGCCGCCGTGCAGTTCCACGATATTCTTCGCAATAGCAAGACCAAGCCCCGTGCCGCCTCCGGAGCGGGATTCATCAACTCGATAGAAAGTGTCCCATACTTTAGCCAAAGCTTCTGCGGAAAGAGGCTTGCTGTCATTTTCGATGGAGAATGTGGTTTTACCACGATTGTTCTGAATCCGTACTGTGACACTGCCACCGGCGGGGGTGTACTTGACTGCATTGGTCGCAAAATTCTCAACCACCTGTGCAATTCGATTCTCGTCCGCAACGATGGTGCTTTGCTCCGGGAACTCGTAGCTGATCTGCAGTTCCTTTGCCTCTGCCGCCATTTGGAGTTTCTCGAAGATGGCTTTCGTAAGATCGGCAAGCGAAAACTCATCCCGTGAGAGCTTCACTTTACCCGCTTCAAGTCTGGACAAATCCAGCATCTCCAAAACCATACCGTCCGTTCGCTCGGCTTCCGCAAGGATCACATCCACATACTTATCACGTTTGTCTTCTGCAATGTGTTCCTTCAGTCCCTCTGCATAGCTGTGAATCACCGCCAGCGGAGTCTTCAGTTCATGGGCAATATTAGAGGTCATCTGACGACGGTTTTCCTCAGCTGCTTTTGCATACTCAAGTGCCGTGTTCAAGCGTGTAATCTCGTTTCTTTGCATCCGGCTCTTATCGCTATGCTTGGCGAAACCCTCTTGTAGCAACTTGCTTTCATACCAAGCTTTTGACATTTCCGGATATAGGTAGTTCTTCTCTTCTTCGCTCATCAGCGCTTCTCCAACCGATAGGACAGGTTGGATTAAATGATTTTTTATTATGGAGCGTAATACGAACACAAGTGCCACTGCAATAAGAAGTGTAATTAAGTACACAACGCTCAGTTCGCCAAATGCGGTGCGCCAAGGAGAGCAGTACACGACACTCACGGTATAAAAATGGAGATCAGGCGCTTCTTCTGCATAGGCAGCCTCCCCATAATAGTATGGGTCATAATAGGTTTCTCCATCGAAGCTGTGACAGTAGTTCACACTTGGGATTAAAAGGTCAAGGCCATCGTAGAAAGTCAAATTCTTTGCTCCGGCAGCCAGTTCCGGTCCAAGTTTGGCAACAAGGGAAGCTACATTTTCATAGTCTGTTCCTTTGTACGAAAAAGCAGGAGATATCTCATTATAGCAAACATCAAACCAATCAGAGTAGAATACAACAACGTCCTCACTGGATAAAGCGTCAGAGGCATCTTCGTACATGGTGTTCCATTGAAGATCGTAATCCTCTACGATGCCGGAAACGGTATACTGACCACTTCCCTTTGAATCTAAGGCATGCTGGAATTCGTCCCAATCGATATATTCAATTTTGATGGGTGTGAACTCGACACCATCAAAAGTCCCGGTAAAGCGCATTGCGGCAGCATCGAATGTCAGAACGCTGTTGCTGAGTATCTCCTTACCTTTCTCAGTAAGCATTTCTCTATCAAAGAAAGCACGGGCATTATTCCCGGATCTTTCCTCTCGATTATCCCATTGGTTTTCTGTCAAATACTCGAAGTAAAAGAAATCCGACCAACTACATTCAAGAAGATTTCCTCCTGCATCATAAACAGCAGTAGCAGAATATACCTTGTTGCTGTTTGGCCGCTTTAGAAATTCATCATCTTCACCAACTATAAATCTCGCACCATAAAAAGTATCTGCATGTCCGCCGTCGTCTACCGCCTCCCACCGGCGATTTGCATCGTAGTTCGCATAACTGGAATCAAAACCTTTCCCCAACCAGTGTTCAAAGCTTCGAGTTGCATGGTAGATGCAAAATCGCGATAGCCATTTAGATATCTTGTGGCGGCATACTCAGCAGTAACGGAGGTCAAGCAGAACATTCCTGCTCCCCAAATTACAAACAATGCGAGGGAAAGTAGGCAAGTAATAGCTGTCAGAGCGGTACGCTGTTTCTTTTTCCTTGCTCTGATTAGACCAACCACGATGATGGCGACAGCCAAAACAACCTTTACAATTCCTTGAAACAGTTTATCCTGTACTAATTCCCAAATAATGCTTTCACCAGAATAATAAGCTACAAGGTCTTTCCCGATTGTTGCATAATTGCGGAAATCAACAATCGCCCAGATTAGGAAAAGAGCTGATGCAATCCGATAGCCTTTGGAGATTTTTTTCATCGTCACCCCTCCAATCTATAACCCGCCTTAATAACGGTCTTGATGCATTCGGCATAGTCGCCAAGTTTTTCTCTCAATCGCTTAATATGGGTATCTACAGCCCGAGATTCGCCCTCGTAGTCGTAACCCCAGCACTTAACCAGAAGTTGCTCACGGCTCATGACAAGGTTTTTATTCTGCATCAGGCAGCGAAGGAGAGCAAACTCCTTCGGCGTCAAAAAGACTTCCTTGCCTCCAGCATAAGCTCTGCCTGCAGTCAGCTCCAGAGTGATCCCGCTGACCTCCATCCGGTCACCGGCAAGGACACTGCGCTGATTACGCTTGATGAGCGCCATAGTTTTTGCATAAAGGACAGACATGGTGAATGGCTTCGTCACATAATCATCTGCACCGAGTTCATAACCCAGCAGTTTGTCCTCCTCGTCGGAAAGGGCTGTGAGGAAAATGATAGGAACATCGTTTGTTCTGCGCACAGCACGGCAGACAGAAAGCCCATCAAGCTCCGGCATCATAATGTCAAGCAAAACTGCGTCAAATTCATTTTCATCAATCAGCTCAAGCGCCTGTATTCCGTTGCTTGCTTCAACAGGCAGTTCTCCCTTGCTGCTGAAATAGTCACACAGGATTTCCCGCAACTTGGCCTCATCTTCTACAATCAAAATCTTACTGTTCATAATACTTTTCCTCCTTTCGCCCTTACTGTACAACACCGATTTGTATTCTCTGTGTCAAAAGAAATGATTTTTAATATTTATAAGCTTATTCAAACGCTACTGTAGTTTCCTTTGGCAGCTTCTCATTCTCGCAGCTCAAAAGGTAGGATATTACCTTGTTGGCAAAGCGGTTTGTTTTCATGGTATCCCAATCGGCAAGTCGGATAATCTCCGCTGTGCCGTTTTCAAAATCCAAGGAAATCTCGCCCCATTCGCCGTCGCAGTCTGCCTGGTATTCGTAGATTGCGGCGGCAATTTTCTTTTTGCGCTTGGTTTTGGACTTCTGTTTCAGCCGGACAGCATGGATTGCGCCCTCGGCAACCAATAATTCCGTCAGCCTGTCCACCGCTTTCCGGTAGGCTCGCTCTGCACCGCTGGCTGTGCTGCCCTCGAACATAACTGCAAGTTCCTCAAAGGTGGGACGACCTTTCCATGAGCCGACACGCCCACAGGTCATGCAGATTGCCAGCCGCTTTTCAAGCAAGGTCTGCTCCCGGTAGTTCAGTTTCTCAAAAGCCCGCTGCACCTTTTCCGCCTGTATGCCGTTCCAGAGAATGTCGGCATAGTTCCAAGTATCATCAAGGGCAACATCTTCGTCGGTTTCCTCGCCGTCCTCGTCTGTCACATAGAAAGGCTGCTGATTGCGGATGCCACGGACAACTTTCAGATATTCTTCCGCAAGGGCAAGATCACAGTTGTACTTCTTGGCAAATTCGCTGACTGCATCCTTGCTGTTATGGTAGAGCCAAGCCATTGACCGCACCATTTTGTAATTGGTCAGGGAGGATACCGACCATTTTTCTTCTCCCATGCGAAAACGTAGCATAGCATCCCGAATGAATGGAAAAATGTATGTAGCATACTTCGCACCCTTGGCAGGATCATAGTCCATCAGCTTTTGGAGCATTTGCTCCCGGCAGGAGAGCTTTATATCTATAAATCGGTCTGTGTCGTACAGATCGCCGCCATCCACACCGAGAAAGTCTTTGATGCGCTTGTTAAGTTGCGGCTCGTAGTGGTGTAGGAAGAATGAGAAATATATCAAATTCTTTTCCTGCAAGGCAGACAGGATATATTCGTTCAGATTGCCCACCGCTGGAGGCTCCGGTTCCAGTTGGAAGATGCGCTCTGCCGCATAAGGAATGATGCCGTCACCGTGCGGATTGACAGCGTGTTTTGGTATGTATCCGGTCATGTCCCATGAAAAATCACTCAGCATAGCGCACCTCCTTTCGGTTCTTTCTCTATCAATATCGACAGTAATTATGCATCGAACTTTTTGTTAGTAGTATTATTTTCGTCGTCCATCATATCGCTTAGCACGGCAAAAGCTTGGCTCAGCGGCACAGCCTTAGAAGTCCAGTTTTTCAAACTAAACAAGTTGGAAGATTCATCAAACACATCAAATTCGTCTGTCCCATCAGTGATTTTCTTCAAGTACAACATTTCTATCAAATACAAAGCTCCCAAGATATTTAGTACATTCTCCTGCTTTGCTTGCTTCAACTGCTCATAGCGGTTGTGCTTGACATCTGTAAATGCTCCCCACCATTGCAACGACTGTGCGGGCTGGGTAATATCCCAATTCATAAACGGTTGTATTTCGATATCGTATTCCTGTACACTGATTTTTTGATTTTTTATATCCGGTGTGTTGGTCAAAATATACTGTGCATAGTCTGCAACCGTTTTTCGATCCGTTGTATTGAAACCGCAAAACTCTTTGAATACAGTATCCAACTCTGCCCCTATGGCTTGAATTAAGAGGGCATATCCGTTAGAAAATGCATCAAAATTGTCCTCATGTAGTTCTACAAACTCTATTGATTCAACAAAACGCTTTTCGAGCATTAAGTAGTATTTCCAATGATTCTGACTAAGTTCTTTTCTATTCATGTTTGTCCCTTTCTTTGTATATTTTTGCACTTGCTTCCTTTTTCAAAGCCGCCTGGTCCATTTCTTTTTCATAAGCTCCCTTGGCATAGGCTACATTGCTCAATGCCCGGAGCATCTTATCTTTTGCCAGCTTTTTCATAACCTCTGCAAGATCAGCGTCCAGAGTACCACGCTTCACATAGCGGTTTATGGTGTTCAGCCGTTTCTCATAAATCTGTTTCACCGGATGATCGTCCGCAAGCTCCCGTTGTTCTCTGCCTTTCAGGTTGCCGATCTGCCGACAGGTGCGGTGCAGCTTGTCCCCCGGTGCATAGCCGCCACAGTATTTGGTGTGCCGTGCGTTGGTGGTCAGAAACCACTTGCCGCAGATTTTGCATTTCTTCGGTGCATGACCAACACACAGGCCCTCAAAGAGATCAGACCGGAACATCCCTACAAAGGATACATAGTGCATCCGCTTGACCAGCTTCGCAACTTTTTCGCCGGGACGGATGACGGATACATACTGAACGGAATTGTTCAGGGTAGACATCCAGGCATTGCCTTCCGTGATGGAAAACTCCGGCGGGAAATAGCTGCCGAACATTTTTGCAAAACCCTCTGCGGTGCGGTCTGCTTCGTTGCCGTCTGTTTTTTCTGCAAAATCAAGCATGGCCGTTTGGTATTCCCCAAGGGAGTATGCCAGATGCCCGAAAACTGCGGTATAGCGTTGGAGCATCATCGCATCGGTAAAGTTCTGGATTTCTTCAAACTGCAAAGAATTGGTTGCGGCTTTTATGGCAAACTCCACATATTTCAGCGTATTGTCCACAGTAAAGACTTTTTCAATCCGTTTTCTGTGCTTTGGTATATCCATATAGGAGAACGGCGGAGTTTCGCTGAGAATATCCAACATCGCCAGAGTAGCTTCCCTTGCAATGGGACAGAGTGCAGAAGCATCCTGTCCGGCGTTTAATGTTCCGAGCAGCAGATTGATGTTCTCGCATTGCTCGTTCATCCTTGAAATGGTATCCGCAGGGACATTCAGCGCATCACAGGCAAGCGTGCCGACAGGAAGTGTTTTTCCCTCATATATAACCGTATCCTGCCAAAAATCCAATGTCATCAGTTCTTGGTTCATGCTTGCCCCTCCTGTCCTGTTTTTCTACTTTCTTGATTGTATCATGCAAATGTAAAGAAATCCATATTCTCTGAAAAGTTGTCCTGTTTTTTGAAACGGGGTTGTCCTCCGATTACCCTGTTTTTTGAAAAATCCGTCATAACCATAATAGAAGGAGCGAAGCACCTGCCAATCACGGCGGCTGCTTCGTGCTTTCCAGAATATTATGAACGGAGGGTTTTCTATGACAATCTATGAAACCATCAAGGCGGCAATCAGCGTCAAGCAAGCCGCCGAACACTACGGGCTGAAAGTGAGCCACAACGGCATGGCTTGCTGCCCGTTCCACAACGACAGGCATCCGAGCTTGAAGCTGAATGAGGACTATTTTTTCTGCTTCGGCTGCGGAGCCAAAGGGGATGTGATCGACCTTGTGGCAAGGCTGTTCAATCTGAGCAGTTATGAAGCAGCGCAAAAGCTGGCTTTGGACTTCGGGCTTGACCCGAAATCGCCCACTGCCGCAGCTATGGTCAAGCCGAAGCGTCCCTATATCCGTCAGTTCCGGGAGGATGAAATGCTGTGCTTCCGGGTGCTGACGGATTATTTGCATCTGTTGGAAGATTGGAAAGTGCGCTATGCTCCCAAGACACCGGAAGATGCTCTGGATGACCGTTTTGTGGAAGCCTGCCAGATGCACTGCCATATCGAATATATGGCAGATGTGCTGACGGTGGGTGATCTGGAAGAACGGGTGGCATTGGTGGACAAGCTGATGCTGGACGGCAAAATTGCTTTTCTGCAAGAGTATACCGCACGAAAGAAAAAGGAGGTGGCGCACCATGGCGAAGAACCGGAAAACGCCTGATATGAACTTGCCCATGTGGTTTGACGGGCAGAACATCAACGAAGCTCTGTTTTGTGAAGAATTTCTGCAAGAGCGCAGGATCATCTTCGCAAACGGAGCTTTTTTCACGCCCGATGGTCGAGTGACGGACGATCTTCCTCTGCGTGGGGAGATTTACGACAAGCTGAAATTCTGTGCCGTGAACAACATCCCCCGGAAGATCACCAACATTCTGGAAGTGCTGAAACTGGAAGCGCAAGTGCCTGACTTTCCACCGGAGCAGGATCGCATCCATGTGTCCAACGGTACGGTGCTGCTGGACGGCACATTTACCAAGGGCAGGCCGACTATCGTGCGAAGCCGTCTGCCGGTTGCCTACAATCCCGATGCTACTGCGCCGGTGATCTGGCTGAACTTTCTGGACGGACTGCTCCATGCGGAGGACATTCCCACCTTGCAGGAGTTCATCGGCTACTGCCTGATTCCCTCCAACAAGGGACAGCGTATGATGGTGATTAAGGGCAATGGCGGCGAGGGCAAATCCCAAATCGGAGCTGTGCTTTCGGCTATCTTTGGCACGAATATGAAAGACGGCAGCATCGGCAAGATTTCTGAAAACCGCTTCGCCCGTGCTGATCTGGAACACATCCTGCTGTGCGTGGATGATGATATGCGGATGGAAGCTCTGCGCCAGACCAACTATGTAAAATCCATCGTGACAGCACAGGGCAAGATGGATTTGGAACGCAAAGGCAAGCAGAGTTATCAGGGCTGGATGTTCGCCCGGCTGCTTGCGTTCAGCAACGGCGATTTGCAAGCTCTTTATGATCGCAGCGATGGTTTTTACCGCAGACAGCTTGTGCTGACCACCAAGGAAAAGCCAGTGGACAGAGCTGACGATCCCGACCTTGCGGAGAAGATGAAAGCCGAATCCGAGGGTATCTTCCTGTGGGCATTTGAAGGCTTGCAGCGGCTTGTTGCCAACAACTTTAAGTTTACGGAGAGTGACCGTATCCGGGAAAACCGGGAAGCGGTCAAACGTGACAACAACAATATCTTTGATTTCATGGATTCCGAGGGATACATCCGGCGTAAAGCGGATGCGTCCATCAGCTCCAAGGATTTCTATGAAATCTATCGGATGTGGTGCGAGGAAAATTCTCTTGCTCCGCTGAAAGTCCGCAGCTTCAGCGACGCCATGATTGCCAATGCCAAGAAATTCAATCTGGAGCATTGCAACAACATCACCAACTCAGCCGGACGGCGGGTGTGGGGATTCATGGGAGTGGAAGCCATTGCACGACCTCATATAAATGGGTTTTACGGAGATTCGCCGTGTACGTACGTACCGGAGGACATTCCGGAGGAATGGCGGCAGGTCGAGTAAATCCCATTGCTGGTATGTATGTACGCAGCAAAAGAGCGTAAAACGCTTGTTATAGAAACAGCACACATCCTCTCGTTCGGGCTGTTTCTATGTCCACAGGCTTTTGAAAAAGTGTCTGTGGACACCGGCTGCAAGAGGAAGTTGACACAGAACAGCTTCATGCAGACGGGCTGACCATGGGAAAAGGCGCAGACATTTTCGCCTTGGTCAGCAGAGGTCACCGCAGTGACCGCATTCCCCCTCGGGAGAGCCCTCGGAGAGCCCACGGCACTTTGCAGCCAGTATGGATGAAAGTGTCATAGTGGGTTATTACACTTTGAAAAAGTGCCTCTCCGTAGCTCCCCACTGTCTGCAAATCTCAAAGAAAGGACAAAAATTCAATGGCAAGAAATGATGGAATAGACCGTACCATAGCCAGAAATCAGGACTTGAAAACGCCTGCGGATGTGGCGAAGGTACAGGAACACAATGAGCGTGAAAAGGACAGCTACAGCAATCAGGACATCGTGCCGGAGCGCACTTCTCTGAACGTTCATTTCAAAGCACCCACGGATGATTATGTGAAAATGTTTGAGCAGATGGAGCATGATAATGTGATCTCCACAAGAGGTCTGAAACCGGATGCTGTGAAATACGGCGAGTTGGTGTTTGATGTGAACTCCGCCTATTTCTACAACCACGGCGGCTATGAATTTGCGAAACAGTTTTATACCGATGCCTATAAAGCCGCTGTGGAGATCGTGGGTGGTGAGCAGTATATCCTCTCCGCTGTGATGCACGCCGATGAGCGCAACCGGGCAATGTCCGAAGCTCTTGGCGAGGATGTGTACCACTATCACCTTCATGTGGTTTATATCCCGGTGGTGGAAAAGCAGATTCTTTGGTCGAAGCGGTGTAAGGATGAAGCACTCCGGGGAACGGTAAAGGAAACAATTACACAGGTCAGCCGAAGTAAGAAATGGGACTCCAAGCCGTTGCTTGATGAAAACGGAAATCCCATGCTCAACGCAAACGGAAAAAAGATTTTGAAGTCGTCCTACAGTGTGTTGCAGGATGACTTTTTTCATTTCATGCGAAATGCCGGATATACCGATGTGGAGCGTGGAGAGCGTGGCAGCACCGAGGAACATCTGACAGTGACACAGTTCAAGGTTCAGGCTGAACAGCAGCGTTTGGAAGCTATGACCGGACAGGTGGCACAGGCGGAGCGGGGGGTGGAGAATGCCAAAGATGCCACGGAGAAACAGAAAAAGAAACTGGAAGCTCTGCAAAAGGAAACCAAAACAGCAAAGACCGTTGCTCTGACGGTGCAGGAGATTGAAACGATGGGAAAGAAAGCCACATTCGGAAATAATATCACGCTGACACCGGATGAGTGCGACACGCTCAAACGCTATGCGGTCAACGGCATTATCGCCAATGCTGACAACAAGCGCTTGAAGGAGAAACTGGCTTCCGCTGAAAAGACGGTTTCCATCTGGAAACAGCGGTATGAAGCAGTAAACGAAAAATATATGGAACTGAAACAGAAAGCCCAGCCTTTTCTGGATGCACTGGAAATTGCATCCGAAAGGGTTCGGGCTTTTATCAATTCTATCCTCATCAGAGGAAAGGAAACGCAGGAACACAAACACCCTGACCGGAAGCGTGGACAGGATATGGAACTTTGATGGAGGAATCGCCTATTGAAGAAATATTATGAGGAAGCGAAATATAATGCGGCATTTGACCGCTGTGTGGATGTTATGAGCCAGATGCTCCAGAAGTACGGGCATCAGGTTTTGGATAAATTAGAGCAGGATACACCGCAAACGGTGGAGTGTTCCAAGGATGATAAGCAAGCGCAGCCTTTGACGGATAAGGCTGCGTAAAAATTTACAATTTACACGTTGCGTACTTGTTGCGGCTATGCTATAATATGTACGCAACGTGTATTTTTGCTTTTTGGGAGAAAAGACGAATGGATTGTAAAAACAGAATTATTAAGTTGCGTGAAAGCACAGGACTGAACCGGAAAGATTTTTGCAAGCTCGTCCATATTCCTTACCGGACTATGACCGAGTGGGAATTGGACAACCGCCATGCACCGGATTATGTGCTTAGACTTTTGGAGTATTATATCCGCAACGAGGGATTGATGGTAAAAGAAATGAGCGAAGGAGGTGGCGATTCTGAAAAAGAAGCAACTTAAATGTTATCTATATACGAGAGTGTCCACCTCCATGCAGGTAGACGGATACAGCTTGGATGCCCAGCGGGACAAGTTGCGGAAGTATGCGGCATACGAGGATATGGTCGTTGCCGGGGAGTATTCTGACGAAGGATTTTCCGGCAAGAACATCCAAGGGAGGCAGGAGTTTCAACGGATGCTGAACGACATCCAGGACTGCAAAGACGGCGTTTCCTATGTGCTTGTCTTTAAGCTCTCCAGATTTGGCAGAAATGCAGCCGATGTTCTGAACTCTTTGCAGCTCATGCAGGATTTTGGTGTCAACCTGATTTGCGTGGAGGATGGCATTGACAGCTCCAAGGATGCCGGAAAGCTTATGATTTCCGTGCTGTCTGCGGTGGCGGAAATCGAGCGAGAGAATATCCGCACACAGACAATGGCAGGACGGGAGCAAAAGGCTCGTGAGGGCAAATGGAACGGCGGTTTCGCTCCCTATGGATACAAATTGGAAAGCGGAAACCTTGTCATTGCGGAGGATGAAGTGGAAGTAATCCGTGTTATTTATGACCGCTACATCCATACCAATGAGGGCGTTGCCGGAGTTGCTAAATATCTCAACCGCAACGGGTTTGTGAAGAAGCTGCGGCAAAATAACACCATCCCCGGATTTTCAAGGAACTTCGTGCAGGACGTACTGGATAATCCCGTTTATATGGGTAAAATTGCTTATGGCAGACGGAGAACCGAAAAGAGGCAAGGTACAAGAAATGAGATGCACGTGGTCGAGCAGTCGGAGTTCCCTGTTTACGATGGTCAGCATGAAGCCATCATTTCCGAAGAAGATTGGTATCTGGCACAGGAAAAGCGCAAGATCAATTCCTTTAAGCGGGAAAAGGTCAACAATCCAGACCACGCACACATCCTATCCGGTATTTTGAAATGCCCGTGTTGCGGAAAGAGTATGTACGGCAATATTGCCAAGGCTCATAGCAAGGACAAGAAAACACGGTATTATTACTACTGCAAAAATACGGTTACGCCGACGGGACATGAGTGCAGCTTCCGGCTGAATATCGAGCAGACGGAAATCAACAAATTTGTGGCGAAGGTCATCTCCGCTATGGTCAGCAATCCCCGATTTATAGAAGCAATTCAAGCGAAAATTGGAACGGCGGTTGATACAGAGGATATGGAAAAGCAGATCGCCGTTCTGCAAGGACAGCTAAAGCAAGCCTTTGGAACGAAAAGCCGCTTGGAGCGTCAGATGGATACTTTGGACATCAACGATGCCCACTATGACAGAAAAATTTTGGATTTGCAGCGCCGATATGATGAACAGTATGATACGATAGAAGAAATCGAAGTTCAGATTGGCGAATTGCAAAGTCAGATACGCAGCATCCAGCAGGAGAAAATCTCCGGCGATAACATTTATCGGCTCTTACTGGCATTTGATGAAGTCTACCATTCCGCAACGGAAGCAGAACAGAAAGAGTTTATGAAAGCCTTTATTGAGCGAATTGAGATGTTCCCGGAAAAGAGAAAAGACGGAAGCTGGATAAAGAAGATTGTATTCAACTTCCCTGTGCCTGTTGATGGCGAGGAAGTGAAAGAACTTCCCTTGGAAACTGAAACAACAGTCGAAACAGTCTGCCTTCTGTCAAGAAAAGCCCAATAAATCAAAGGATTTCGCCATTTTGGGAATAAAATAGATGTGTGTTTCTGTTTCCGCAGAGTGATGATATATCAGGAGGTTTACCCCAGGGGATAGGCTTTGGAGAACGGGAGATATACATTTTGGCGAAAGAATACTTTTTCGCAAAAGCGGTTTTGTTAAAGGAGCGTATGATGAAGGAAATTGAACAGTTCGCAACCCAATTTCGAAGAGCGATTGACTTGGCTTTGGAAGCAGGGGAGTTTGATAACGACAGCATATATCGCAGATTTCCACGTGCTTGCTGCGGAGATACGAGTGATTTGTTAGCTCAGTATTTATTGGATAAAGGTATCAAAACAGATTATGTCTGTGGAACATATTGGGGTAAACCGGATGGAAACGGACAATCTCATGCATGGCTGATGGTAGACAAATATATTATTATAGATATCACAGGTGACCAATTTAGTGGCAAGTCTACTTTTCTTAATTATGACAAATCAGTTTATGTAGGTGAGGGAGATGATTTCCATAGGCTCTTTGAGGTTGAAGATAGAGATGTTCATGAGCATCGTGGATTGAGTGCTTTGGGTGGTTTTTGTGGACCGAGGCTGTGGGATTTATATAGAAAAATTCTAAAATACATTTAGTCAACCACTTTTTATGGGGATAAAACCATTACCCCACTTTGAAAACCTATTGCATACTTTCGCTATGCAGTATAAAATAAATGTTCAGGGGAATATTGAAACCGTATGTCTGCTTTCAAAGAAACCTTGATTTTCTGCGGTTTGTGGGATATTAAGGAACGAAAATGGATATGTGTTTTGTAGCCTTATGAATGAACCATTTGAATATCGCAGCAGTGGGGTGTTTTGAAACTCTGCTGAATAATAGGCTTTTGCTAAAAGGTATCACTTTTGTGAAAATGTATGATACTTCCTGGCAGAAGCCTTTTTATATAAAGATAACTTGACTTCTAAATCTTACTGATGTAATATTTACACAAGTGCAGTAGGATTGCGGACGAAATTTTTTTGTTGCGAAATCTTACGCATGTAATAAAAGGAAGGAGGAATGCATAGTACGATATACCCAGCAAAGAGAAATTTTTTTACTTCAAAATCTTACGAGTGTAATATTTTGAAGATATAGCGTACATTGAAAATAGAATATGACCATATCAGCAAAGCAAAATGAATGGAGGTCAATATGAAGAAAGGAAAAAGCAGAAACAAGCGAAAGAAAACAAGAAGCAGGCTCCTATGGATTGCGATTGCTGTTATAGGAATAGCTGCGGTAATTTCTGCAGTATGTGTGGCAGGAATGTTGGCAACAAAGGAAAATGCCTGGAAGACACCGGAAGAACTTCTGGTGGAGTACATGGATCATATTCCAAAACAGGAGTATGAAGAAATGTATGCAATGCTACATATTGAGGCATCGGGAAATGTCAGTCAGGAGGATTTTGTAACTCGAAATTCAGCTATTTATGAAGGTATAGAAGTCCAGAATATGGCTGTCCAGATTATTGCATATGACGAGGAGCAAATGACGGTAACCTACCAGACTTCTTTCGATACAGTTGCAGGAACTATCAGTTTTGAAAGTGAGGCACTTTTCCTAAAGGACGAAAAAGGATATAAGTTGGTTTGGGATGATTCTATGATTTTTCCGAATCTAACTTCTACAGATAAAGTAAGAGTTTCCACTACACAGGCAGAACGAGGAGAAATTCTGGATAGGAACGGACGTGTCCTTGCAGGAAAAGGTACAGCATCTTCGGTTGGAATCGTTCCGGGCAAGTTGGGAAACCGAGAGGAAGCAATCGCACAGATTGCAGAACTATTGGAAATCACACCGGAAGCGATAGAAAAGAAACTGTCTGCAAAGTGGGTAAAGGATGATTCCTTTGTGCCGATAAAAACCATTCCGAGGGTTGAAGAAATCGAGTTGATGAAGATTGAACCGGACGAAGAGGTGCTGAAAGAAAAGGAAAGACATGAAAAGCTACTGGAAATTCCCGGAGTGATGATATCTGATGTTGAAGTGCGTGAATACCCATTAGGGGAAGCGGCTGCACATTTGGTCGGGTATGTCCAAAGCGTTACTGCGGAAGATTTAGAGGAACATGCAGGAGAAGGCTATACAGCCAATAGTGTAATCGGTAGAAGCGGAATGGAGGGCTTGTTTGAGAGTGAGCTGAAAGGCCAGAACGGTTGCAGGATTTACATTGTAAATTCGGAAGGCAAAGAGAAGGAGGAACTGGCTTGTATCCTGATACAGCATGGGCAGGATATTCAGCTTACGATAGATGCCAATTTGCAGGTTTCCTTGTACGAACAGTTTAAGGAAGATAAAAGCTGCTCGGTAGCCATGAATCCTTATACCGGAGAAGTATTGGCTTTGGTCAGCACACCGTCCTATGACAATAACGATTTTATTATGGGATTGTCCAGTGAACAGTGGACTGCGCTTAACGAGGATGAGAATAAGCCAATGTATAATCGGTTCCGGCAAGTGTGGTGTCCGGGGTCTACATTCAAGCCAATTACCGCTGCGGTCGGCTTGGAATCAGGAGCAATCGATCCGATGGAAGATTACGGGAATGTAGGCTTAAGCTGGCAAAAGGATGCATCGTGGGGTTCTTATCATGTAACGACACTCCATGCATATGAACCAGTCATTTTAGAGAATGCCTTGATTTATTCCGATAATATTTATTTCGCAAAGGCAGCATTAAAGATTGGCTCAGAAGAGATGGAGAGTTCTTTGACTGGACTAGGTTTTAATGAGGAACTGCCATTTGAGATTAAGATGGCAGAGTCGCAGTATTCCAATACAGAGGGAATTGAAACTGAAATACAGTTAGCTGACAGCGGTTACGGACAAGGACAAGTTTTAGTGAATCCGTTACATATGGCTTGTATCTATTCTGCTTTCTGTAATGAGGGAAATGTCATAAAGCCGTATTTGGTATATCAGAACGAAGCAATAGCCGAGTATTGGATTCCGGGGGCCTTTTCTAATGAGACAGCAAGTCGTGTATTGGAAGGAACAAAAAAGGTTGTGAATGATTCTAATGGAACTGGATATGCAGCCCATCGGGATGACATTCTTTTAGCAGGAAAAACAGGTACGGCAGAAATCAAGGCATCGAAGGATGATACTTCGGGTACGGAATTAGGATGGTTTGCAATTTTTACAGCAGAAGATACGGTAGAACGTCCTATATTGATTATCAGCATGGTAGAAGATGTGAAAGGAAGAGGAGGAAGCGGATATGTTGTTAAGAAAGACAAGCTGGTTCTGGAAGAGTGGTTTGGCAGCAATTAGCTTTGTATTAATACTTAGTATTTCGGGGTGCAGTGATGCACCTCCGGAAGAAAATACAGTTTCGGAAACGGTAATAGATGTTCAGGATATTCAGGAAGAATCAGAGGAGGATGCAGATGAAATTATAAACATCTGTATAGATCTTTATGAAAAGGCTACAGAAGAAAATAAGTTAGCTGATTTGGAAACGATTCGAGGCATTGTAAATCGTCTTGGAGAAAATGGATATTCGGCTGTTGACAGCAGAAATCAAGTTAACATGACTGAGGCAGAGCAGGTACTGGAATTTTGCGAAAAGGTGGATGCACAGGAAGAAGCAGAAATAACGATTCTTGAAGTCAGTTATTTGGGTGGATTTGTAAAATACGATTTGCACACAAAAGATGGAAATGTAGATGTGGTCAGAAGCTATTACAAGTATGAAAACGGAAATATGAAAAGAGAGGTAACAGGAAACTATCAAGCGGAGTATTGGAATTATACAGAAGAAGGTTACCTGATGTTTTCCGGTGTTTGGTTTTCAGAAGAATTATATGTTCTTACATTGAGTGGGGCAGAGGAACATACCGCATTACGAGTACTGCCATTGGATGAAACATATAGGGAGTTGAGTCGGAAATATCTCCGACCAATCGGCTTTGAACAAAATAATATGTTTATTGTAGATTGGAGCGAGGAAGATTTCGGGGATTTGAATTTTTATGATATGTATGACATTCTCTATCCAAAAGTGAATGGTCAATATGTTCCCTATGTTGCTGATGACAACTTATCAGTCAGTGCAGTATATCAGATTCCAAAAGAGGAATTCGAAAGCGTTATTATGAAATATTTCAATATTGATAGTGAAACGTTGCAATCAAAAAGCGTCTATTGTTCGGAGAATTCAACTTATGAATATAAGCCGAGAGGATTCGAAGAAGTAGAATACCCGGAATATCCATATTCAGAGGTAGTCGGTTTTACAGAAAACAGCGATGGGACAATTACGCTTACAGCTAATGTAGTATTCCCTTATGCAGGTGATCCAAAGGTATATGCTCATGAGGTTGTTGTCCGCCCGTTAGAGGACGGAGGGGTACAATATGTATCTAACCGCATTATACCATCTGAAGACAATTACAGAGAAACTTGGCATACACCACGGTTGACGTTGGAAGAATGGGAAGAATTGTACGGAGGCGAATAATGGAAGATTTAAAATGGCTGCTTAGAAGATGTGGGCTTCCGATTTTGCTGCTTTTGATTTTGGTGATAGCTGGAGTGTTTTGTTGGGGAAAAATGCACGCAGAAAAGAAAAAGGTGGCAGAAGAAGTATGGGAGCCGCCTGTGGAAATCGAAAATAGCGATGCAGAAACAGAAGAGGCCGAGAATACGGAAACTTCTACAGATTCAGCATATTGGTTCATTCCGCAAGCCAGTGATGATCTCCTTTCAGAAGAGGAGAAGGAGCAGTTGCAGAGTACGGTTTTGTCAGCAGCAGAATCGGTCAGAGAAATCTATAAGGATATTGTAATTGCAGATGCACCAAGCTACTCTTCTGGTATTAACGAATTTACAAACGAGCAGAGGAAAGCCGTGGTGGAGCAATTGGGCAGAAGCGGTTTGGTAAGCGTTGAAGAAGACTCTGCTATGCAGAATCATGAAGCAATTGAAGTGTTTTACGCAGATTACTTGAATGGACAGGACTCGATGGTTACGGTATTTGAAGTGCATAGAGATGGACTGATTGGAGCAGTTACCTTTATTTATCGGAAGGAGCAGTTACAGACCTATTACATAGGAGTTCGGTGGAAGGAAGGCGGTATGCCAGAGATACAGGGAACTTCGGTAAGTAATGTGGCTGAAATTAAACTTACGGAAAAAGGGTATTTTATCTACGCATATGAATATGTGATTGCACATGCAAGTTTGAGACAGTATTGGAGAATAGAACCGCTTCCGGAAGACTGCCGGGAACTGACAGAGAAATACATATCAGGACTAAGCTATGTGAATTACAATGTGCTTGTCACGAACTGGGACAGCAGTAACGTAGAAGATATTCTGATGCCTTGTATGTATGAAGACATCTATCGAATTTATACGGGAGAAAATCTGAAAACGGAAGGTTGGAAAATTCCAGCGGAGGAATACGAAAAGATAATGACCACTTATTTTCCGGTATCTGTAGAACAGTTGAGAAAGCATTGCGAGTATGACGAGAGCAGCAACAGCTATGAACATGAGATGATTTATGCCAGCCCATACCCACCTTTTGGAGAAGTAGTTGACTATACAAAAAATGCGGATGGAACAATTACACTTATTGTGGATGGAGTTTGGCCGGATTACAATTCTGATCTCGCTTTTCGGAATACGGTTGTGGTTCAGCCATTTGAAGATGGAACATTCCGGTATCTTTCCAACTCTATAGAGGAAATAGAATTGGAACTGCCGCCAATAGCAAGAACGAAAGGATGATTTTATGGTATTAATGAAAAAGAGCATTCTACTAATTATAGTATTTTTAATTGGATGTTTTATGTGTGCCTGTGGGAAAGAAGATAGTGTTGCAGGTGAATCTCTTGTGGAAGATACGGAAGAAGTATCTTCCACAGAGGAAACAAAAAGTGCCGAGGAAGAAGCTGCAGAACAGTGGGAAAAGGGCTATGGACTTCCGGTGGACGAACAGGAAGAAAAGGAAGCTGAGAATGACTGCAGAGCGATGATGGAACGTATTTATGAGATTTATAAAGAGGCAGATAAAGGAACTGCATCCAATGTTGTATTAACTGATGAGACCATTCTTGAACTGCAGAAAAAGTTAATGGAAACGGGATATCCGGTTGCTACATTGGTAACCTATTCAAATATGGGAAATTATGAAAGTGTGGATTCTTTTCTTGAGGATTGCACGGCTGGGAAAAGCGGTTCTGTAGTAATTTACGAGATACATGATGATGGTGGTATAGGTAGAATGAAATTCATTTTTGATGGTACAGACATGTATGTTGTAAGTGCAAGAAGCGTATGGAATAAGAATGGTAAGTCGGGAATGTCCTATATATCCTACACCAGAATAAAAGAGTGGAAATATACAGATAAAGGATGGTTCTGCTATGAGTTATGTGTGCCGGAGCCGCCAGAGGTCAGTGAAATCGTGGATGGAAGCTGCCTAATCAGAGTAAAGCCAATGACAGAAGAACAGCGTAAAATGTCTGAACGTTGTGTTCGGGGGCTTGGATATCAAGGACAGAATATTTTGTGTTCTAACTGGAATGCAGAAAACATGAGTGAGTTGGATTATAACGGAATGTTTGAATATCTGTATGGAATGAAATATGGAGAAAAGTTCAATTCTGAAGATTATCCAAATGGCATTCCTAAAGAAGAGTTCGAAAGTCTGATTATGGAGTATCTTCCTGTAACAAAAGAACAGATACGAGAGTACGCAGTATTTGATGAGGAAAACCAGACATATTATTGGGCGCGTCTTGGATGTTTTAATTATGCACCTACTTTCTTTGGAACTTCTCTGCCGGAGGTTGTCAACATCAAAGAAAATGAAGATGGGACAATCACGTTAACAGTTGAGGCGGTTTGTGACATGGTTATTTGCGATGATGCAGTCATAACCCATGAACTTACGGTGCGGTTTGCGGAGGATGGAAGTTTTCAGTATTTGGGGAATGAAATCCTAAATGACGGAATTATGCATATACCAGATTACCAATACCGAATTAAAGAATGATTTGATAATAGCTGTGTTCTATGGTAATCTTACGGATGTAAGAAAAGAAAGGAGGACACATGAAAAAATTAAAATTAGTTGGAATATTGGCAGCAGTTGTATTGATAGGCGGAAGTTTGTCAATTCCACTTATAAATAACCACATTGCCTATAAAGTAGAAAAAGCATTATGTGAAATCCCGCTGCCAGAGGAAACGGAATTGATAGAGTCACTGTCACAGGCAGGGAAGCTGACGGGGAATGGAAATGGGCTGCAGTATTTCGGAGCAATCCTAATTAGGAGTGAATTGTCTTTGGAAGAACTGGATGCTTACTATTCAGATTACAGAGGTAATGAATGGGAGTATTTAGTGGAAACTCAGGAAAGGCAGCCCATTGAGGTGATTGATCACGGGACACTGCAATTTACAGAAGAAATAAAGGACAGTGGTTATTACATTGTATATTCATGGGGAAGCGGAAATTCTCTATTGGAAGAACTGGATATACGTGGACATTAAAAGGAGTGCTATAACAATGAAGAATTTTTTGAAAATTATGCTATGTATTATGGGCTCGCTCATTGCACTGTTTGTAGTATTTTGGTGTTGCATTTCGTATACGGTAAATTACAAGAAGATAACTTGCGATACATCCGTTTCACCAGATAAAAAATATGAAGTGATACTTCAAGCTGTTGGAGAACCGGAATGGCCTTTTGGTTCAGCAAGTGGACGGTTAGTCCTTAAAGAAGGCGAAGATAAGATATCGCAAACAGATTTTGAATTGCACAATGACGGTGCAAGCATCAGTAGCAGCTGTTGGAAGGTTACCTGGCATGAGGATTATGTAGAAATAATTCTATCAGGTGAAGAACAATTTGATGAACAAGTCATTTTATATTTCGATGGTACGAAAGAAATACAGCAATTGACAGATGTAGCAGATATTGAAGTAGAATATCCATCAGGAGAGAGATTAGATGAAAGCCGGGTTATAACTGAACAATCCTTTGATGTAGAATTGAATGATTGGGGTGAAGTACAGTTTGTATCTTATCTGCCGACTTATGAAACGCTCTGGGAAGATGTTTCATTTGTGCTGGCAAAAGACAATCAAATTATATATTATTTTCCGGAGTGTTATGAAAATAATAGTACAGAGAATGATAGTGTAGGAATGTTTGATAGTGTTGAAGCGGTTGGATTTCAGGATATAGATGGAGATGGTGCAAAGGATGTGATTGTCATCATAAACTATGTTACAGGAGCAGGACCGCAGGGAATGATGCCACGAAAGACCATTAGAATATTCAGTTCACAGGATAATGGTTTTGTCATTCAACACGATTTAATGGATGAATTAATGGAAAATATGAAAGAGGATGATATTTCTATTCCTGCGATCTGTGATTATGTGACATTAATGGAAACAAATGAAATATATGATGGATATCGTACTATATATCAACAATACTTCGCAGACGAAGGATGTGATTTTATGATATCATACGGTGCGAATGGAAATTCTAGAGTTATCTTAAATGAGAATGAGGAAATAATAGAATATCTTGTATATGACAGACTTTCGGAGAATGAAAAATGCGAATTATATGTTTTATACAGAAGTAAGAAAAACACAGATGGTTCATGGTATATCTCAGAGGCGGAGATCCTTGATATATTTGCATATAGTATGTCTACAAAAGATGTGGTCAGTAGTGGTAAAACATCATGGTCAGCGACTGGAAGTGAAGAGCATGAATAAATTAAGATAAGCTTTTGATTTTAATTCGATTATCTACATGTGGAGTGAGGTGTTTTTATGAGAAAGTTTGTTAGAACGTATTCTCCATTTTTAGTATATTTTGTATGTGTGGCTTTGGCTTATTTTCTTTGTTTTTATTTATTTCCCAAATATAATGCGGCCTTAGCCTATTTGGGTTTTTTAATTATATATACATATATTGATATTGGGGTTTTTATTTTAGGTTTTTTTATGGGAAAAATCATTGTCAAACGCAGCATTGACATTAGCTTTTTGCTGTGCCTAATATATGCATTAATTTCTTTCGGGTTGATGCTCTTGATAGGTTCTCTGAAATACGTTTTTTATGATTATATGTATAGTAACTTTACGTTTACATTTTCAATCTTCATTGAATCATTAGGTGATAGAGATAGTTTGTTTGTTTCAATTGGGACATTGATATCTTTTTTTATTGGAGAAATTGTAGAATACATCAATAATAAATCTAATTCTTGACGTATAGAACTGGATAGTTGAAACGCTTTTATGCATAAAGTGAAAATAAAAAAACGGGCAAAGGATTATACGACTATGACCTTTACCCGATATTTTTATTTCCAGATATTCATGTCTGACAAGATAGACATGGTTATTTCAGTTGCGTTGCCTCCGGTAGCATCGCTGTCTGCACCAATGTTGGTAGCAAAAAAGTATGTATTATCTGCAGTTTCAATATAACCGATAAACCATCCGTTCACATCCTGGCCGTCCACACGGCCAGTTCCGGTCTTTCCGTAGAATGTTCCGGCATCGGAAGAGGAAAGGCAGATAGCATCTTTTACTGCATTGACGTTTTCAGGGGCGAAGCCAAAACTGTTATTCTGCAGCTTGGTTAAAAGTTCGACCTGTTCTATTGGAGAGATCTCCAAGGATGATTCCATCCAATAAGTGGAGAAATCACCATTCATGTTTTCGTTACCATATCCGATTTCTTGAATATAGCTGTAAACGTCAGAGAATCCAAGTTGTTCATCTACTGACTGGAAGTACCAGTTAACGGAGGAGTTCATTGCAGACTGTAAGGTCTGATCCGCATTCCATGCTTCAAATGGATAGCTTTCTCCATTCCATGCAATAAAGGAGTTTTCTGGTGTAATGACACCTTCTTCCAAGCCGAACAAGGCATCATATATTTTGTAGGTGGAGTTTGGTGCTACTCGCAGGGTAGCATGCTCCTTGTCATGTATGCTCCACGCATCATTTCCCAAATCGTATAAAACAAAGCTGCCTTCGTATTCTCCGAAGTACGTGGAGAGGTCTACATAGGAAACATTCTCAGAAGAGGAGTCCCATTGGTAGTAGTTTTCGTCTGCTGCGTATGTAGAAATAAAAGGAGCAAAACCTAACAGGAGAACAGCAGTCAGTACAAATGCCGTCATACCTTTTAGCCTTTTTGTAAATGTTGGCTTCTCATAAGATGCAATATTGATAATTCTCCGCTTCATCTGCTTCATGTTTCCACCAAGGCCGGCAGCAAACGGAAAAGGAGTAAGAGAAACCTTTTTAGCAAAGTTAATCAGTGTATTGCCATAATCCTCGTAAGCATCCTCTTCAAGCATCTTTAAAACAGAGGTGTCACAGGCAACCTCTCTGTCATTACGCATTTCTTTCAGAGCGTACCAAACAAGAGGATTGAACCAATATACCACTCCTGCAAGGTTCATCAGATAACTGGCAATAGCATCATGGTGCTTGTAATGCTGCAGTTCATGTAACAGCATATACCGCATATCGGATTCGTTATAATCAGAGATCAGATGAATCGGAAGATAAATACACGGTTTCAAAAGTCCAACAATAATCGGGGATTTCAAAAATGCGGTACTGTAGACAGGAATATCTCTGTGAATCCCCATCTCTTCTAAACAGTGATGATATAGTCTGCGGACTTCCTTGTTCTGAAGGGGAAGTGCAGATTTCTCCAAGTTGCGTAAACGGAGAGAGGATTTGATTACCAAAATAATCATTGCAAGAATACCTACAATCCATATCCCTAATAATATGTATCCGGCAATGGATGGAGCTTCGCTATTTACAGAAAGAGTAAAGTCATTCATCCAATTTACATTTCCGGTTGGATCGGCCCCAATGGTTTCTACCATAGCAGTTCCAGTATTGGAAGATGGAGAGCTTCTCAGGCTACCGAGCCACGAGAAGATTTGAGGAAATCCGATTAAACGGAACGGTATAAAGGGAACTACCAACAACCCAAGCAACAGGAACCACAGATTATACTGCATCCGGCTGGAAAGGTTGTTTTTGAATATCCGCTTGGCTATCAAAAGAATTCCGATGATACCGCTGATAAATACATTGCATATTAAAAAGCGTATCATAAAATCAGCCACGTTAATTGCCTCCTTTTTTTGACCTCTTTGAAAGAAGGGAGCGGAGAGTGTCTATTTCTGTTTCAGACAGTCTGTCATTTTCTATATAGGCAGACAGCATGGCAGTGATATCCCCGTCATAGTATCGTTCCAGAAAAGAATTGCTTTCCTGGCCGATGTATTCGCTTTCTTTCACGACTGGGGTGTAAACAAACACTCGGCTCTGTTTTTCATAAGTCAGAGCGCCTTTGGTCACAAGGCGTTTGATTAAAGTCTGTATCGTTTTCGGACTCCAGCTTGTGGTCTGTAATAATTTATCTGTTATTTCGTTTGTACTGATCGGCGCATGTTTCCATACGATTTTCATAACTTCAAATTCAGCTTCAGAAATCTGTGGTAAATCACTCATTTCAAATCCCTCCTTAAATCTTACGGCTGTAATAAATATATTATAGACATTATTTATGTGGTTGTCAATTTCAGAAAAAAGATATTGACTTGAAATCTTACTTGTGTAATAATTGAAATATTACAAGAGTAAGATTTGGAAAAGGCAACAAAAAGAAAAGAACCAGAATCACAACGGATTAGCTGGTTCCTTTAATTGTTTGAATTACCTCTTTTATGTATGAGTGCTAAGAGGTATTCAATTGCTGGAAGAATCTCGGCTGCCTCTTGCTCATCACATTCCTGTAGCATCAATAACAGTTTTTGTTTTTTCAACCCGTCCGTGGCAGTGCAGGGTGGAAAATCCGGTCTGCAGGAATGTGTAAATAAGCGATGATCTGGCACAATACTTCGAACTTGGGATTCTCACGGTCATTTTCAATATTCAGTATTGTACGTTCATCACAACCTATTTGTTCAGCTAATGCTGCTTGAGATAGATGGGCTTCTTCTCTGGCAGCCCGAACTACCTTCGCAAGATTTTTTATATGCGTTGATCCACGCTTCAAATATGTCGCAAGAGGCTGTGCGGAATATGTGGAGTGGCTTGGACAGAAAGAAAATCCAGCCGGAAAAGGATGGGCAGCAGGAGCCGGATATGGTGCAAAGATTATTACAATCTTAAATGCTATGATTGGAATTAAGAGCGAGGCAGCAGAACCGGAGGAAGTCTGGTACCGTGTGCGTAAGACATGGGCAGATTTTGACACGCAGAAAGGTGCATTCCATAGTTTGGAAAATGCCAAGAGGTGTGCAGATGAAAATGAAGGATATTCCGTATTTGATGAATCCGGTAAAGTGATTTATTCCAATGATACATTTACACCGTATCTTGTGAGAGTATCCATCGAAGATTTGAACATCCGCAAGGGTCCGGGAACAGACTACGACAAAACAGGTAAGTACACCGGAAAAGGTGCTTTCACTATTGTGGAAGAAGCAGAAGGCAAGGGTGCGAGCCTTTGGGGGCTTCTGAAATCTTATCAGAAAAATCGTGATGGATGGATTTCACTGGATTATGTTCACAGGATTTAGTTATTAACATTGGAATATACAAATTAAAAAGAAAACGAAGTACCACTTGACAAAAATAATATTTTATGTAAAAATTAAAAACAGAATAAAGTCAGGAGGTAATTTCGTTGGACGTGAATAGAAATACTCAAATTGTAATCAATGATGATTTACTCAGAAAAATTGTTTATTGCATAGAGAAAGCTATCGGGGATGATTTGCAACAATATTTAAGAGAAAATCATCGGGAAACTAATAATGCGATTATACTTCTAAGAGGGGACAATATCAATACAAACTTAAGAACACATGTGGTGAAAGATGATATTGATCTTGTTCCTTTCCAGAGGTATGGTTGGTCTGGAAGAATGGTCATTGATCGAAAAGAGCATATTACCTATTCGATAATGACAGAAGGTACATTGTCTGGCGTTCCCAAAAAGAAAAATCGTGAAAATCCACACTATTTACAATCAGTTCTTTATGTCGAAAATAAGGATTGTATTGCGAAAGAAAGACAAATGACATTAGAAGATTTTGGAATCACGATTTTTGATACAGATGTGTTGGAACAGGATTTTGAAAAAATTAGTCAGGGAATGATTAATGTAGAAGAAGATTATAAACATTATATTATTGCATATAAAGCGGAGAATGGGGAAATCAAAGATATTAAACTGAGGTTTTTAGATAAAGATTTTAATATTGTAGATGAAGCGTCTCTTATGCAATATATTAAACCAGACTTTGCACGGCTTACAGATATTGGGCCTTCAGAAGATACAGACGAAGATGCGAAGCCGGATAAGAAGGGCTTAGTTGCTATAAAGAGTGGTATAAAGCCAAAACTTCGGGAAATCGAGAAAAAGGCCTGAAAATAAATTCAGGAGATATTGATTATGATAGAAAAAAAGTTTTACGGTGAGAGATTAAGAAGTGCAAGAATGTATAGAGGGTTGACGCTTACTGAATTAGCGAAGCGGACCGAAATCAGTAAGCAGTCAATTTCCTTATATGAGAATGATAATAACACACCAGATTATATGAAAGTTAGGCTCTTGGCATCAGAGCTTAACTTTCCGTATGATTACTTTTTTCAAAAGGATAGTTATGCTGCAAAAACAGAAACAACCTATTTTCGTTCATTGGCAAGTGCTACAAAGAAAGATAGAACAGCGCAGAGTATTAAGTTGGAATATGTAGCAAAAATGTATGAGATACTTCTGGAATTCATTTCATTTCCTGAAATGAATTTACCAAGTGTTGATTTTGTAGGATGTGATGATGTATTTGAGTGTGAGAACGAGGATGCAATTCAAGAAATAGAGGATATTGCTGCTCAGGTAAGAAAATATTGGAATATTGGTACTGGACCAATAAAGGATTTACAGTATCTTTTAGAAAAAAATGGAATAATTGTAACGGGATTTGATACCAACGAAGATAAAATAGATGCGTTTAGTCAGCGAACTATAGTGGCGGGAAATGATATTTATTTTATTGCAGTTGCATTAGGAAACAGACCAGAAGGCAGAATTCGCTTTGACATGGCTCATGAGTTGGGACACATATTATTGCATCCATGGAGTGAGGATCTGGAAGCTATAACAAAAGATGAGTTTAAAGCAAGAGAACGTCAGGCGAACATGTTTGCGAGTGCATTTTTGTTACCTAGAGACAGCTTTGGTAAAGACATTGCTTCATATCCTACAGATTTAAAATATTATCAGTTCTTAAAAAATAAGTGGAAGGTATCTATTCAGGCAATGATTTACCGGACACACCAGTTGGGCATTATGTCTGATAACCAGTATCAGTATTTAATGCGTCAAGTTTCAAAAAATGGGTGGAGAATTAAAGAACCTGGCGATGTACCATATTCCTTGAATGAAAATATATTTCAAGGAGCCATTGATTTACTGATAGAGCAAAATGTACTTACGGCGAAAGAAATATTGGATTTATTCAAAAAAAATGGAGTGACTTTATATCCAGAAGATATGGAGGAACTTCTTCATTTGCGTCCAGATACCTTAAAGGTAGAGGAAAAAGTTGTACCAATATTGCAGTTGCGAAAAAAATAAGTGATTAGTATGAAAAGATCAGGCGAAATGTCTGGTCTTTTTTTATTGAATAAGTTTGGACAGAGTGGAAAAAGAGTGGGTGGAAACCGCAGAATTGCTTGACTTTACAGGGGTTTAGAGTGATTTATACACTACCAAAAACGAAAGGAGTACTTATTTATATGGTGATTGCAGGAACGATAAATAGGGTGGCTTTTTACTGCAGAGTCAACCATCGTGACAGAGACTATGAAAAATATCTGGACGATGTAATGAGGCGGTTGGAAGAAGAATATGGAAAACAGAAATGGGATTTGCAGATATTCTTTGAGGAAGCTTCAGGAGCCGACCCGAACAGAAAAGAATTTAATCGTCTGAAAGCGGAAATCGCAGCAAAGAAGATAGATGTGGTGGTTACTATGAGGCTGCCACGATTGCCCGTAACTGGGGACAGTTTATGGAGTTCATGCTGATTTGCAGTAAGAAAAATGTGGATGTGGTGTGCATTGACAAGGTAGAGGATGCACAAGCCATTTTCCGAAGGTTCAGGAGTTCCAGAAAAGGTTTTTTGAAGGAAGTGATGTAACGTGCGAGTAAAAGTGATTAACAAACGACCAGCTTCGGTCTTACAAAAGAAAAGGGTTTGTGCTTATGCCAGAGTTTCCACAGATAGCAGAAGACAGGAAGACTCTCTTGAAAATCAGATGGAAACCTATGAGAGACTGATTACCGGAAATCCAGAATATGAATTTATCGGAGTATTTGCTGATCAAGGCATATCCGGTTATTGTGAGAACCGACCACAGTTCCAGAGAATGATGGAGAAGGCAAGGGCAGGAGAGATTGACCTGATTATTACAAAATCTATATCGAGGTTTGCGAGAAATACCGTCACCGTTCTAAAGTTCGCAAGAGAACTGAAGGAACTGGGTGTCGGTATTTTTTTGAAGAACAGAACATTAACACTCTATCAGAGGACGGTGAGATGATGCTTGCCGTCCTCGCTTCTTTTGCTCAGGAAGAAAGCAGAAGCATGAGTGAAAACAATAAATGGTCCATTCGGATGAAGTTTGAGAGAGGGGAAGTGATGATTACCACTTCCCGCTTCCTCGGTTATGACAAAAACGAATATGGGTATTTGATTGTAAACCGAAAGGAAGCAGAAATTGTCAGTCTGACTTTTGACCTTTATCTAATGAATGTTGGCTCGTCAAGGATTGGCGAGCTGCTTGATTACCTGGGCGTGAAAACGGTGACGGGAACTACATGGGAAAGCGGGACCATCAATGGGATGCTTTGCAATGAGAAATACAAAGGGGATTTTCATCTGCAGAAGTATTACACCCCTGAAAATAAAAGAAACCATACAAGGAAAAACAATGGGGAAGTGCAGAGTTATTACATTTCGGAAAATCACGAGCCAATTGTATCGCCGGAGATATGGGAAAAGGTGCAGGAAGTCAGGGAACAGAGGAAGCGTGACAGGAATATCGGGCAGGACAGCACAATGAAGTTCCAAAACCGCTATCCCCTAAGTGGAATGTTGATTTGTCCTTACTGCGGAAAAACGCTCCGGCGCAGACAGGTTTACAAGAAGAAAATCCAATGGCTTTGCAGCACCTACATTGAAAAGGGAGTCAAGGCGTGTAAAGGGATAAGGATTGATGATGTCGAATTGCAGGGCTTGAACATTACGGAACAGACAGTGATTGAGGAGGTGGTTAAAAATGGCAAGAAGCATTACTGTTATACCAGCAAAGCAGATTTCGACTGCGGAATCAGGAACAGCACAGTCAGTGCAGAAATTGAAGATGGCAGCGTACTGCCGAGTGTCAACCGACCAAGAAGAACAGTTATTAAGCTATGAGAATCAAGTCAATTATTACACAAATTACATCAGTGAGAATCCACTCTATGAATATGCAGGAACTTATGCAGACGAAGGTATTTCAGGAACCAATACCAAAAAGAGGGATGAATTCAACCGTATGATTGCTGATTCCAGGGCGGGGAAAATTGACATGATTATTACCAAGTCCATTTCCAGATTTGCAAGAAATACGCTGGATTGCTTGAACTATGTGCGAGAGTTGAAAGATTTGGGGATAGGGATTATTTTTGAAAAGGAAAATATCAATACTCTCGATGCAAAGGGTGAAGTGCTGCTTACCATTCTTTCCTCACTGGCACAGGACGAGAGCCGATCCATTTCAGAGAACTGCACATGGGGAATCCGCAGAAGGTTTGAGACAGGGAAGCACAAAATGAGTACAAAGCGTTTTCTTGGCTACGATACGGATGAAACGGGGAAGCTGGTAATCAATAGGACACAGGAGCCGATTGTGGTTCGGCTGTATCAGGAATTCTTGGACGGAAAAACAACCGATTACATCAAGAGGATTTTTGAACGGGAAGGTGTGAAAAATTGGGATGGCGGTACGAAGTGGCAGTCCACAACCTTAATGAGTATGTTGGAGAATGAAAAATACAAGGGTGATGCCTTGCTGCAGAAAAGTTATACGGTGGATTTCCTCACCAAGAAACGTACACAGAACAAAGGGGAAATTCAGATGTTTTATGTGGAGGATGACCACGATGCCATCATTTCAAAGCGGATATGGGAATGTGTACAGCTTGAAATAAAACGCAGGAAAAAGTATCTGGAGGAGCATGGGACAAACTCCTATTCCCACCGGCCGGAAAGCAATCCATTTGCATCCAAGATAATTTGCGGAGACTGTAATAAAGTATTTGCACGGAAAGGCTGGCGGAGCAGTACGGGAGTTGACCGTAAGGTATGGCAATGCAGTGAACGCTACAAGGTCAAAGGAGTTATGGGATGTGCCAACCGCCACGTAGAGGAAGAAACGCTGATAAAGGCTTATCTGATGGCTTGGAACGCATTGGTGGAGAACCGAGAGGACTTTATGGAGCAGTGGACGGAACAGCTGCAGAGCGAGAACCTCTTGGAAAGTTATCGGGCGGAGAAGTTCATAGAATATACCGATGGGGCAAAGCCTTTGACGGAGATGGATACGGACTTCATGCTGAAAACACTGGACCACATCAAGGTTTTTGAAGATGGAACATTGTTGGTGGTCTTCCTGGACGGAACGGAGATTGAATGTAAAAATGAAGAGGAGTAAGAAAAGATGTCGATTGGGAGTTGCGATTCCTGATCGGCTTTTTTCTTGCACTTTTTCCAGATAGTAAAATGTAGATTGATGTGGTAAAATATAATGAACGGAATAAGATTTTCTTGTCAAGAAGGGATGAGTATTTTGATTCAAATTGATATAGTGGATTATGATAATTTATCAAGTCTTGGGATGCGGATAACAAAGTACGTTAATAGTAATTTGCGGGATATAGTACGGGTATTAATAGATATTCTTGAAACAGATCCGGAGTTTGATTTAGATGGATTTTTTCCAAGAGATTATCTTATGAGAAAACCGCAAGAGTGTAGAAATGCCGTCAATGAATTATATGAAATTATCTGTTCAAAAAATATCAGGGATTTTATTAAGCCTAAATATGAATATTTGCTATATGCAATATTATGCTGGTGGGAAGATTGTACAGATGATGAAGATGATTTAATAATAAATCCCATAGACGATGAGCTTAAAAGAGATTTAAATAATGATGATGGAAAGAATAGTTTAAAATTGATACAGGATTTTGAAGAATACTATTATATTTGTTTTCAAGATCATGATTTTTTACCAGAACAATTGAGTAGTATGGTTATGTTATATCTTAGAAATCCGAAGTTGCTAGAAATGTTCTTTCAACATGATAATCTTGATGATTACATTGATTTAATGGAATGTGATTTGCGGGATAGATATTTGGAGACGCAGAGCGAGAAAAATAGAGGTTTGTGTAATTCATTGTCCGAGAATATTGTAATGGAATTGATATCTGTGATTAAACGTTTCCAGAAACGTATTGTCCATTTTGAAAATCGAGATGAAGTGGAAATTACTGCAGATATCCAAGATGCTATTGCAGGAAGTCTGAATAGTAAGTATGATTTGCACATTTCACGTGAATTTACAATGGGGCGAGCTATTAAAAAATTGGGTGAGACAGATTTATATATATACGCAGAGAAGGACGGACATGTTACAGATTATGCAGTGCTTGAGAATAAATATATCGAAAACTTTACAAATCAATATAACCAGTTGATGGGATATTTAAACCCTAATTTCGAATTTGGTATTACGTTATCTATGAATAGAGAAATGTCCCTAAAAAAAGGATTTGATGAAATAGAGAATAAGTTGAAGAGTATCAAAGGGGATTTTCAGCCAATCAGAATTCAAAGAATCGGGGAGAGGGATACTTTAATGATTACTAGCGAACATATTGTTCCTGAAACCGGTAATAAGATGAAAGTATTTCATATGATTTTTCAACTGAACGATAAAGAACGGAAAGAGGCGGCAGCATCAGCAAGAAAAAGGTAAAATGTATTTCGGTTGACATATTTTTAGCATATATTAAAAACTTCTGTCTTGTACATAGATATTAGGGAGGATTAGATGTCTGACTTGAAAAAAGAGATAAGATTCAAAAATTTACCATTATTGTTAAAAGATATGGAAATAAAAAAATGGGTTATTGATTCTTTTTTCTTTCCATATAAAATAAGAATTATATTGTTATCTTAAAATTGTAAAATAAGAATTATATTGTTATCTTAAAATTGTATAGAGAAAACGAAAAAAGACC
>NZ_QUMD01000013.1 GCF_003481985.1 Clostridium sp. OF09-36 | reverse complement strand
TACGGCCCATTCTCACAGCCACTTGCCCCCACGGAAGGTCCTCAAATATCCGGTACCGGATGATTCTCTGCATTCGCATCGGGATTGTATTCATCCACGCTTCCACATCGTGCTTAATCTTCTCCGCATTCCGCAACCGCTCCCGAAGTACCTCTTCCAGTCGCTCCTCCTCGCCCGGATCCTGTACCAACGGATACGCAATTCCCTCGATGCGAAAGGTCTGGGCGGTATAAGGAAACTCATGTGAAGAACCTTTCACTGCATCCTGCTCCCGGCGCTTCTTTGCCTTTCGAAGCTTCAGCAGCTGCTCCTTGGTCTCCTTAACCTGGGCGCAGGCATCTATGTAATCTTTTAATATCTGCTTGTCCAATGGATTCACCTCCTCCAATACGCCTTATCTTTTTAAGAAAAACACCAATGTCCAGCAAAGACAAAACACCCACATCCAAACATATTCATGCAGTTCAACTTTTCCTCGTTTTATCACGCTGAACCCTAGATAAAATGTCATTAAAAATAATGCCAATCCCATCATCATTCCAGGAAAAAAAATTCATCTGCTCTCATTACGTTGCATCACCTCCATCCTGGCACCGGTTTCAGCACATACCGGCTCAGATCCACACCACTACTCAATAACTGTTGCCGCGTCCGTTCCCACTCCTTTGACCACTCATCACATTTGGACCATAGTTTGGCTGCCTTGCTGAGCGGCTCCGTTACAACCACCTCATACGTATACTCGCCATAAAGCTTAATGCCTCTGCTGGCGTAGCAGCGGACGGTCCCAGGCGTACATTTAAGCATATCTGCTGCATCTACCGCAGTGTACTCGCCGATTAATTTACCTCTGCGGTAAACTTTATATCTTTTGGTTACAGTCACCTACCACCGCCTGCCTCTCTCATCAATCACGGTCACTTTGCCCAGGATCCGCACATGGCAGATCACACTCATCAGTTTCAGCGCCCGCCGGAAGTTAATAACCTCCTCCGGCGGCTTGTCTGCCTTTCGGACTGCACGGCCTGCGGTCGGATCCGGATAGCCCTCATTATTTTTGTACATCGGCACTCCTCATCTCCCTTACGCGTTTCATAAATCGCTCCCGCTTTTCCTCGATCTGTTGCCAATCTACGGGCACATCCAGCTCCATCACACACTGATAAACATCCGTATATTCCTCAACCAGATGTTCCTCAGCCTCTTTCAACGTCACTGGTGTAGGGTTATCGCCCCGTAAGATTCTCGCCACCTTCAATGCTGCCTGCGCAAGCTCCGCAGATTCCTCGGCCAGCTGCTTCAGCATAGCTGCGCTACCAATTGCTTCTAACATCATTTTAACATCCTCCAAATTTCAACTCGTCTTGTTTAAAATCTTGTTTTAACTCAACTCGCAGTTGAATTAAAACGAGTTAAATTGAGTTAAATTTCAGTTTAATTTAATTTTTCCGCTCATTAAATCTGGCAGTAACGCATCTCGCAGCTCAAGCAAATATCTATTTTCTTCTTCGTTCAAATACATGATATGCTGCTTCCACATCTGCAATATCGACATGAGAATAGTCGATACATGGTCTTTGCTTCCATTTTCGAATTTCAATTCACCGGCTTTTTTAGACATTGCAATAAAATTTTCTGGAATAATTTTTTCTCCAACAATATCCAGTACCTCTTTCATTGCTCTGTTGTTTTCTTCCGACTCTTTAAACATTTTAAAAATCTCATATAACCCTATTGCCTTTGCAAGACTCTCGTTCATCGTCAGCTTTAAACCGTTTTTCTCTTTGATTACACGGTTTAGGTCTTCTGTAATTTCCTTGCATTCCCTGTGTGGAGCAGGTTCGAAATCAATCGCAAAATACGCAGATGGCAAGAGTTTATATGCCTGTTTACTTATATCAGCTGACGTGACGCAGACGGAAAAATCCTTTTCCGTTGTATGCTCTTCGATTGCTTTTATGGCACGTTCCATCTGCTCATCCGAAAACACCTTCACCGCTTTCTTATATACTCTGTTGGTATGGCTTTCGTTTCCGTACTGTCCTCTCTGCTCACGTTCCACTACTTCATATGTATTTCTCATGTCGATAAGTTCTATTTGTGTCGTGCTCTTATGTTTATCGAAAACGATAATGCAGACTGCAATTCCTGTGCTTTCAAACATGTTATCTGGACACGTTATAACTGCCTCTATCAGATTTTTTTCAACCAAATATTTTCTGATCTCCTTTTCCTGCTTCGCTCCACCTTGCAACACACTGCATGGTAATATAAAAACAGCTCTTGCATCCACCATATCCAGTGCAGTCAATATAAAAGCGAAATTCGCATTGTTTTCTGGCGGGAGTTCGCAGTTACAAAATCGCGGCTGGATCTGTGCAAAAATCGGAATTTTCCATTTCATGTTATACGGTGGGTTTGAAATTAATGCTGTGCTCATCTCCCCATCTCCTTCACTACCCCAAATTTGTCTCCATGTGAAATGATATATGTGTGATAAATCTCATCTTGCAGCACATCAGCATGACATACCTTGCATTCAATATTTCTCACCGCCATATTGAACAATAAAAGCGGAATGACATTTGCGTCAAACTCATACAAACAAAATTTCTGATTCGGTATTATACTCCATTTTTGAATAGTCAACGCTCCGCTTCCTGCACACATATCAATTACCACATCCTGTTCCCCAGCTAAGCGACTAACAAATCTTGCTAGGCTTTTGGGCGTATAGTCCTGCATTTTCTCCTTACGATCCGCCAGATAATATTGGTACACCTTTTGAAGCCAGTCTGTACTCATGTCCGGAAGTTTTTCAGAAAATTTTTCATATTTTGATGTATTATTTTCTTTGACGACTTTCATGAGTGCCTCCGGAATTTCTTTAACATCCTGGATTCCTAATAAATCAAGTAACCATTCTGTCAGTTCTTTTAACTCCATTTTCTCCTCCAATCTTAATTTACTGCCTTGTATGCCTCCGGCAGCGGCATCCATGCATTAACAAATAATCCAGCACTGCAGCATGTGTCTCCATCGTCGCAACCTTGCAGATACCATGCACCATCACCCTCATCATTTACCTCGTACCGGCCAATAGCCGGGAGAGAAAAGTTTTTGAATGATACAAGCACATAATCTGCTGTCTCCGGCAGCTTCTCAGCCACCGGAATCCACTCATTCTTTTTCATGCACTCCGGCTCCATCCCCGTATTCTCATACTCTGCCAGCCGCTGCACCAACTCATCTTTTTTATTCGGAGACCAGTACCCGCTTTTGATTTCATTTGCTCTTTTATGCGTTAATCTTTCCACTATTTCTTTTCCTCCTCCAACAGCTAAACGCTGCCAGCATCATCCTGCCGCAAACCGTTGCGCCTTTATATTTTCTCATGATCTCACCAAAGTCTTTCGTGGCGGCTTCCCAGAATCCAGGCTCTAAAGGCCGTCCATGATACTTCAAGTAAAAATTGTAGGAATCGCACCACACACCTTTTGCAAGCGCCGCCTGCTCCTCGATTCTTGTCATAAAATACAGCCTGCCTTTCTGTAATGAGTCTTGCGCCGCTTGAACTGGTTTTCACAGAACTGGATGGCATCCACATAGTCATAGCACACAGCATCTGTCTTTCCCTCAGCCTTTCTTGCTATCCGGCCGATTGACTGCGTAACCACTGCATAGTCTTTCTGCGGTGATACCAGAAACAACCGATCCAGGCATGGGATGTCCAGCCCTTCTTTCGCCAGACCGAACGAAGCAAATAGGATTTTCTTCTCCCCGGTCCGCATTTCCTCAATGGCTGCCTCGCGCTCTGCCTTGGCCCGCTTGCTTGTCATGCTTCCGTCGATCATGGCAGACACCGCTTTTAATTCTTCCGGCAGCAGGCTTCGGATGTTGCGCAGCTGCTCCAGTCTGCTTGCAGGATAAGGCAGGAATGCCCAGTCTGGTTTACCAGATCCTTCACGATCAACTCATTTCTCTTCTGGTTTTCCCCCAGGTATGCAAGCAGATCGTTATAGTTTAGTGTTCCGTCCGTATCCAGACATCCACGGCTGATCTCTGTCCCGGTATCTCGCCGGCATATCCGCACCTTCATGGTCTTGTCTGCCACAGCTGCGTCCGGCACTTTGTAAATGACCGGCCCCAGCACTGCAAATGTGCTTTTTATCATGCCGTCTGACCGATGCACGGTTGCTGACAGCCCATATTTGTGTCTTGCCGCCAGACTGTTCATGACCTTGTAAAACATAGTTACCTGCGTAGGTGATCCGGCCAGCCGATGGCATTCATCCACTATGATCACATCCCATGTCTTCTGGTACCGCTCCAGATCCAGCTTACAAAGAGTCTGGACCGTTGCAAAGGTCATGTGACTGCCGATCTGAACCTTTCCCGCCGTGATCGCGCCAAGGGTTTCCGGCGGAAAATACTGCTCCGCCCTGGCTCTTGATTGCACCAGGAGATCCTGCGTGTGAGTAACCCACAAAACCTTCCGGCTCAATATTGCCGCCAGTGCAATCCCCATTTGTGTTTTTCCAGACCCGCACGGGCTCTGCAGGATTCCGCAGCTAGCGTGCCGCATAGCCTCCACAGCCGTTTCTTGATAGTCGTACAAGGGAACGTTGCCCTGATAGCTTAAAAGCCCGTTATCGGCCAAATGCACGCTTATCCTGTCGTTTTCTGAAAGGAACTGCCGCACCTGTTTTCCCACTCCCGTAGGAAGAATCAGATCAGAGCCATCAATCCGGTACAACCATAAGTATTTCGGTGTGTTTCCAATCCAGAGCCCGCGGCGTTCCCGCTCCCGGTATTGTGGATTAGGAATGATCATGTTTTCCTGCGCCCAATCATTTAATTCTTTTGATGCATCCCGGATGTGGATTTCAGACCCAATCTCCACGACCATTGTTATCACCTGCCTCGTTACGTTCAATTCGTCCAGCCAGCTCTCCAGTGTTCTGCCGTATGTAGGCATTGCACTTTTGGGAATCCCTTTCCGACCTCGTTTTTCAAATGCGTCAACACCTGGAAGTCTACCAGATAAACCGGGGCTCCCTGGAAGCGTACCGCAAACATCCCGCGGCTGTTTCCTGTCATGTGGAAAAGCAGCATTGCATTGTACTGGTTCTCCTCCACTCTTCTCAGCTCGAACACATCTTTCTGGCAGTCCTTGCAATCAACCAGGTACGCTTCCCCGTTTCTTGCCGCAACCACATCGCACGGCTGACCGTTTTTATTATCCTGGAAGCGGTGCACCCAGAAGCCTTCTGCTGCCAGCCGTTCGGCAAATTCTCTCTCGAATTTCGTACCGGCTGATTTATTGCTCGTTTTCATCGTTTTCATCTCCTCATCGCTGCGGTCTTACCATTTTCCAGAAATGTCTTTCCAGAATCTTACCTAGAAAATGCCCGCAAGCCCTTATTTTACTTAGGGTCTTACTGTCTTACCTAAAAACCCGGATAATAAGTCTATATTTTTATAAGAGAAAAAATAATGACGTTTTCCCCCTCGCGTCACGAGACTATATAACAGGTAAGACTGGTAAGACAGGTAAGACCTTACTAAAAAAGCCAATATTTATGCGGCTTCTAGGGTCTTACCAAGTCTTACCTTTTAAGAAGTAGGTAAGACCTTTTAATCGAAAGGTAATGTTTCCTGCTCATATTTCTCAACCTGCATGAATCCGTCCTTATCCGTTGCATCATCATCCTCCGGCAGATTGAATTTGATATAGCTTGATTTGATTCCATATACCTTCGTCTGATGCACCATTTTCCCTTGCGAATTGCGCACCAGATACCCTTTTTCTGCCCACTTCCGACTCACGGCTGTATAATCGAATCCATTCTGATCTAAGAAGCTTAAAAGCACATCTCGGTTCACAATCAGTTTCCCGTCGTCAATCTTCCCCCAGACCTCGCCTTTATTCAGAGAATTCTCTGCTTTCGGATCTTCAAAACGGACCTGGTACTTTGCCGCCCAGTTTAACACCTGCTGATACGCGCGTTCTGCAATATCTACATCACGCGTACTCTGCAGATATTGCTTCACCTGGACAATCTGCAGCGGCTGCTCCGCCGTAAAAAAGAGCTTTACTGCAATTTCATCTGCCAGCAGCATGCAGGCCATAGCCATTGCCTGTTTATCTGTAGTATCCAGCTGGCAAAGCGTCTCAAAGATTTCCCGGTACCGGTCCATGATCTTGCAGGCTTCTGTCTCCTGTATGTACTCGATGAATTTTTTCCCTGCAAAGCCATAATTCTCCTGTACCATGCTGCTCACATAATGGCCATCCGCCACCAGCGGACCATCAATCGCAATTTCAATGACACGGTTCTTGGAACCGCCACCCGAATTCACCTTTGTGATCGGCTCCTCACCTGTGAAGATAAAACTGTTCTTCCAGGTCTTTGTATCTTCCACACCGCCGTATGCCTTCGCACGGCCACGGTCCACACCCTCTGTGATCTGGTAGATCAGCTGGTCGAAATTTCCCTGCCATTTATCTTTTATGGTCTGCAGCTCGTCACCTGCAAACGGAATGCTGCAGAGAAACGCTGCGTTTCGCATGATGGCATTCTTTGTCATGTTCATGGTCTTGACCAGACCGCCCATCCTTGGATTGCCCCAAATGGACATGGCCACCATCAACGCCACTGTTTTTCCTGTGCCGGTCGTGCCCCACAGATGCAGCACAAACGGAAGCACTTTAAGCGGCTCCAGAAGCACGGAAGCAAAGCTTGCAGCCATCATCATACGCAATGGCAGATTCTTCCGCAGGTCGCTGCAAAGAGCCTTCCAGGACTCGAAATCGCCCTTCTCGGACACATTTTTGAAGATTGCTTCGTAATCCATCCCGCCCTCGTAGCGGATATCCTTTTCATATGGAGTAAACGCTGCACCGACCCATCCAAGGCGGTTGATAGACTTCTTTGGCTCCAGTGCCGCCGGATTATACCCCACGCAGTCACTGATATAACGCACCAGACTCTTTGCGTTGTCCGATGTCACTTCGATGCCGTACTGTGACAGCACGTCCACAATCTTATTGGTATTGGCGCAAACAGACCGGTCAACTGTAATCCGCTGCCAGGACGCAGATTTAAAATAAGCCAGTGTGATACGTTCTTCTGATGTATCCACGTTCTTCAGGATCTCAACCGGCATGATCGGATGGCTGCAGGCAACAACCGGGACCTGCTGCATGTTTTTGTCATACCGGACTGTTTTCACGCCCATATCGTTTGCAGTCCACTCTGCGCAGTTAAGCTCCAGCGGCTGATCGGTAAAAGCCGTCTTCTTCCCGGTCTGGCGCATACGCTGGATATAATCAAGCTGGAACTGTTTTAACAGGTTGTTAAACTCCAAGGCACGTTTTATGGTCTTTGCTGCGTTCCGCAGCGCCTCAATGTATTTCTGGCGCTCCACGTTGTCATCAATCTCAAAAATCCGGTAGAATACTTCATCTGGAAATGGATCCATCTTCTCCAATTTTGATATACCAGTCGCTAACTCTTCGTTCGACTTTTCCAATTTCACTCACCGCCTTCCTGTCTGAGTATAGTTGTTCCGGGCACTGATCCAGACAGTCAATCAGATATTCCACATAGGTAATATTTCCAAGTGCCTCATAGAAATGCTCGCTGCGCTCTCTGATTGCCTCACAGAGCAGTCCGCGATACACAACCAGCCATTTCCTTGCATAATACATAAAATCGCGTAATTCGCGTTTTAAACGGTTTCGTTTATCTGCTTCGCGCTTCTCCCGGTACGTCACCGGTTCCTGGATTGGAATCTGGAACGCTGTTGCAAGCTGCTTAGCCGCCTCATAATTGCCAATGCCAAAATAACCGGCTACAAACTTAATCTGATCACCGCCAGCACCGCAGGAAAAGCAGTAATACCCTTTCCCATTCGGATATATCTTCATGGATGGCCGGGTATCGTGATGGAACGGACAGAGACATTTCCCGTTTAAAACATGCAGGCCGCAGTATTCTACGGCCTGCTGCATACTCACTGCATCTTTTACTTTGCTATAAAGCTCCGGATCACATGAACGGGATTCCTTCATCGCCTGCTCCCTCCGGAATATCTACAAAGCCATCCCCTACAGCAGATGGAGTGCCATGGTTAACCGGAGTTGTCTGGCCTACAGGCGGATCCTGTAAAACTTCATCCTCCGGCACCTCTGCCTCGGCCAGACCTGTCACGCTGCGAACCTGGAACAGTTCCGTTACAAATGGGCGGTTACCGTTGGCTGCCTCGTACTGACGGCGGCGGAAAATACCACCAAACTCCTTTCCGACCATCTGCTTCTCGTTGTCGTTCACGTCCCACTGGAAAGTAAAATTATTGGAACGCTCAATGGATGTGATAATACCCTTAAACCAGGAAAGGCCCTTGCCCTCCATGTTCTGTTTGAAGACTCCGCGCCACTTCGCTCCCATCGGGTTCTGCGCCTTATCACTCTCAAACATCTTTTTGTAGAAGTCCTTGTACTCGCCCTTTGCGATATCGTACAGCAAAACAAACTGCAGATTACCATTCTTGGATTCCTGGGTGGTCACCTGCTTAATCACACACACATATTTTCCCTTCGGCAGCTGCTGGAACTCTCCTGTATAAGCTGCTACCTCATCGTATCCTGCCGGTTTCTTAATCATGACTGCTTGTCCTCCTTGGATTTATATTTCTCCCATCCGTAAAAATCGCGGATGGTATCATCAACCAGTTTCAGGTTGTTTTCAATTTCTGGTGCCTCGAACATATCCTCCGGGGTCTTTGTAATATCGGAACCATCTGTAACCGCACGAAAGAAATGATTTCCATTTTCGCTCATGCACCGGATGCAGATTGTAACCATTCCCTCCAAGCAAACCTTACGATCAAGCTGCTTGCCGATCGTTCTAAGTCTGGAAATGCCAAAATCGTCCGTGTCTTCGTGGAACATGATGTATACAATTTTGTCCGGATCCGTCACATCCGTCTTGATCCGCTTCACAAGTCCATACATTGCATCCGCGATATCGTCATACATTTCAAACGACGCGTTGCCCTTTTTGTTGCGGTGCTGTGACATAAACAAATGCGTCATGATATAACCAGCATCATCAATCACATAAACCTTTTCCGGATTCTTATTGATAGTAGTAATGATCTGGTTGATATCATCACTCGCCCCGGTTTTACGGAAGCGCTTGCGGAAGGGCAATTCCTTCCGCTCTGTATTCAACAGCACAATTTCATTTTCATCGAAAAACTTTAAACTCCGGCTCTTTCCGCTGCCGGATTTTCCATAGATCAGTACCGGTAATCCCATAGTGTCCTCCTTAATATGGCAGTGTTTCTTCTTCGTCGGAATCGTCATCTTTCTTGTCTTTGCTCAGCCAGTCATCCTCGAAGAAATCCAGATCCTTCATGCGGTCAAAGACAGTTTCCCGTGTTTTTCCTTCAACCTGCACGCAACAAACCCAGTACAGCATGGTTTCGCTCTTAAAATAAAGGACACTTCCCAATGGAGAGACGCTTGGTCTGCCCGGCATACGTTCGCCAGCAACTTCCAGCTCTGCAGGAGACAGCATGCCATCGGTCCACTCTCTTACTGCTGTCAGATAATCCTTGTCACTGTTGCGCTGGTAAACAGACAGCTCATGATAATTGTTTGTCAGTACCAGCGGGACGCTGCAGGCGAAGTCCTTTGCCTCTCTCCATTTTTCATACGGATTCAGGCAATCCACACGGAGCTCTGCTTTTAACTGTTTGTCCTCGATATAATACTTATAGCAGCTGTCTTCTTCCGGCATGTCACCAATCAACTCCATGATGGCAGCCTTAAACTTATTGGTCGCATACAGCTTCTCAACGCACACGCCCCAGTAACCGGTATATACCAGATACTGATCATTTACATTTCCGACATACAATCCGCCCGCCGTCTTCAAAGCGGATTTCATCACTTTCTTAAACTCACTGATTTTCAGGAACATTTTCTCTTTCCTCCTCATATTTGCGCTTATATGCATCGATTCCGCACCGGATGTAATCCAGGATAATATCCATCTCGTCAAATGACAGGTGCCATGCACCCGTAGTCATGATCTTGACCGCTTTTGCAGCTACTTCCATGAGCAGCTGCATCCGGTACGGTCCAATTACCGTCCGGTCCATCAGCGAATCCGCAGGCTTTCGCCGCGCGGCTCCAGATGTGCCCAGTCAACCTGCTTTTCATCCAGCAGTTTGCGGATTGCCTCGTTGTTCGGCACTGGCGACTGCGGTACAAGGTACTTGCCTGGGATATCTTCCAGCAGACCATCAATCACCAACGGCTGCAAGCCACCATTTTTCTGGATATTGAAGCTAAACAGGGCCGTCTTGAACTTCGTCTTGCCTATCTCGCGCATATTGGCTTCCAGATTGCTCTTTAATGCCTGCTGACGGTTCTCCAGAGCCTTTCTTCTGGCTACCAGGCGGTTTTCCTCTGCTTTTAATGCCTCAATATCACCCTGCATACCTTTGATGATCTTGGCATAACCGTCTGCCTTCTCCTCAATTTCTCCCCACAGGCCGTCCATCGTGTCCTGCAGAACCTGATCATCTACCTCCGGATCATAAACCAGATCCTGTAACGCTAAAAACTGTTCAGTCAATTCATAAAGTTTCATCTTGTTTTTCCTCCGCGCCTCGCTTATAATGAGGCTGTAAATTCATTTTTTATTTACTTGATTCCTCGGAAGTTGCCGCTTCCGGGGTTTCTTTTAATTCTGCTACCCGGATCTCCGACAATCCGTGCATAATGGCTTCCAGCCATAAATCATCCAGATTCCAGTCAACGCAAGTCGGTGCGTGCTTGTCGATCGCGTCCAGAATAATCTGTGCTTTTTCCAATCTGGTCATGTCCTCACCTCCCTCACGCCAACGCCAGAATAATAAACAACCAGAACATAAAACCGGTCGCACCGCAGAACGCTGCAGCTACAACCATCACATCCACAGCCAGATCTCCCAGCCGGTCCGATAATGTCTTCTCCGGCGCCGGTTCTGCCGGGTCACTCTGCACGACCGCATAGCTGAGCGCCTGCTGGTGCTTTGCCTGGATAAAATTAAGCTTCGTCATCGCAACCTCCTTCCCCCGGTTCATATGCCGGATACTGTTCGATAAATTTCTCCAGGTCAGCACCGCGGATCTTGATTGATCCGAGGCGCAACCCGATAAGCTGCTTTTCATTCAGCAGTCTGTATACCGCAGATGTATTAACTCGCAGTATCTTTGCCGCTTCTTTTACCGTGTATAACGGTTCGTATGCTCTTACCACACTGCTCGCCTCCTCTTTTATTCCAGCAGATTCTTCTCCATTAACGGAAAAATATCATTCTGCTTTAACAAGTCGTAAAGAAACAGCCGTCCCTTCTGCGTCCAGTAAGAATGCTCCTTTGAATGCTGGACCCCTTCGGCATCTGGAAAATTGTGTGTCTTGGTTTTTAAATACCCATTTCCCTGGTACTTCGCATACAGGACCCACACATCTCCCTGTTTGAACTGAATACCAAGTTCGTGAAGAATCGCATTAAATTTCTTTGCTGACATTCCATAGTCCTTGGCAATCACAGTGGTTGCAATCAGGTCTTTGCACTGCAGAATCATGTCATAATAAGAAGCTTTCGGCTGCAGCTCCTCGATTACTTTCTGCTGATCCGCAACCTGTCCACCAAGAAACTGGCAGCGATCCTTTAAGCTATTGATCGTCTGGTCTGCCATGCGTAAGGCTCTGGCAAATACCTGCTCCGGCGTGTTCCATGCCTTTTCCAGATCAATGAGATACTGACGAACAGCTTTGCCTTCCGAAGTTCTCTGAATCATACAGATCTGCTTCGCCATGTCTACGCTGATTTCATAGTCTGTCTGTGGTCTACCGCCGATTTCGGAGGTTTCTCCCATTTTTGGGAAAAACTCATTTCCCTCTGAAAATCCATATTCTTTCATTCTTTCAAACCATGTTGTAAACTTGGTTCCGATTTTCAACTGCTCGTGCAGTTCTCTTGCCGACACTGTCTGAGTGTCGAAATTCACATTGATTAACTCATTCATTGGTATGTACCTCCATTAGCTCAATATTATTGAACATCTACAGTAAAAAAATATTGCTGAATTTCATTCTCTTTAATTTTAAGCAATTTGGATGCACGTGTTATCTCTGGCTGCTTCCAAAACACCCGATTGCTCAATTTTAAAGAACAAGTTCGTTCAGACCACCCCATTGCCACAGCAAAAAGCTGCTGTTTACCGTAAATTTCAACTATTCGCCCTTTTAATTTTCTGTAATCATACGCCAAGTCATATCACCGCCTTTCAGTTCAATTAGTTTGAACATCTTTATGATATCAATGTTTCTCGTCATTGTCAATAGTTTTGTTCAACTTTTTTGAATCTACCTATTGAACTTTTGTTCAAGACATGTTATCATCACTATATCAATATAGAAGGAGATACAGCATGAAAACTACAACATCTGCTCGATTAAAGGAAGTAATGCAACTTTATAATCTCAGACAAATTGACATATTAAAAAAGGCAGAACCTTACTGCAAAAATTTAGGGATAAAAATGGGACGAAATGATTTGTCTCAGTATGTATCTGGAAAAGTTTTACCTGGACAAGAAAAGTTAACTGCTCTTTCTCAGGCATTAAATGTATCTGAAACATGGTTAATGGGTTACGATGTACCGATGACTCAACCATCTCTTCAATTTGATTCAGCTCCAGATGATACTCCCTGGAATAGAGCGTTATCCAAACTGCAGTCTGGCACTACTCTGTCACAAGAGGAAGTTGCTGCATTGAATAAGGGATTGCCAAAAGCAATCAAAGATTGCGAAGAAGCCTTTTCCAATTTTTCAGATAATGTGATTTCGTTCCATTTAAAGAAAAGCTTTTCGCAGCTTTCTGATATCAATAAGAAAAAAGTGGTTGATTACTCCGATAATCTTCTAAAGATACAGCAGATGGAAGAAGAACAGCTGCACCTGATACCTGATGCCGCTCACGATCGCACCGATATTTCCGACTCCGACCGGACAGAAGCTTCCCGCAAAGAGGAAGACGATATAATGGATGATCCAAACTTTTAAGTGAGGTGATTGCGTGAGTTACGATGATTTACTCAAAGAAGCGGATGAAGCTGGTCTTATTGTAAAAGAAAAACCGCTGCCGTTAAGCGATGGTCGAATAAAAGGCCGCAGAATTGCCATCCGGCAGAATATCCCAACGCTCCGGAAGAAAGCCGATGTTCTGGCAGAAGAACTCGGTCACTACTACACCACTGTTGGACGGATTGTCGAACAGGCTTCCGTATCTGATCGGAAGCAGGAACGAATTGCCAGATGGTGGGCTTACGACAAGCGAATCGGACTGGCTGGACTCGTCAAAGGCTACCAGGCACACTGCCGGAATCGCCATGAGCTTGCCGAATGTCTGGAAGTATCGGAAGAATTTTTAAAAGAAGCACTGGAATGTTACCGCGAGAAATACGGATCACATGTGAATTTTGGTGGCTACACCATCATCTTTGATCCAGCCTTGGTTGTTATAGAAAAATTTTAATAAAATCAAAAGAAAAGGAGAATTGATATGCGAAAAATTAAATTATTATCCTTCGTTTTTCTTGTTACCGCATCTATGTCCATCACGGCTTTTGCAGGTGAATGGACCGACGATAATCGCTGTTATTTAAAAGATAATGGTGCTTATGCCAGCAACGAATGGGTCAACATTGATGAAAAATGGTACTGGTTTAATGAAGGTAGCAATAGAAAAGGTTATTTGCCTTCATGGGCTGGGCGCGCAAATGACGGCTCGCCGTATAATGCAAATGGTGAATATATTGATATGAATACAGATGGGATGAAATACGCTACTGAAGATTTGTATAATCAATTGCAAGACGGTATGAGCTACGAGCAAGTTATTTCTATTCTCGGAAAAGAGCACGAAGTAAGTAACGCTGAACGTCGGCAAATCGGCAATCAAACCTATGATTATTTGCAAGTGAAGTGGTATGCTGAGGATCTTGATTCCAATATTCGAATTACATTTAAGAACGGATTACTTCACGCAAGACATGCGACCTGGAAGCATTAACCATTATAAAATGCAAAACCGCCCGGTACGCCAATACCGAACGGCTTTACATAGATTGCTCTTACCAGATTGCTCCAGAAAGATATTTTCAATCCCAACACTTGAATTATATCATTCTCAGAGCACTCTGGCAAGGGGTGCTATTTTTGTACTCATTTTTAGGTGTTGCGACATCGCAACACCCACGCGAAAGGAGAATGATATATGGGACAATTAAGAACAAGGAAACGTGGATCTACATGGCAATACAGCTTTGAAGCTGCGCCGGTGAACGGGAAACGAAAATCTATCTCAAAAGGCGGATTCCGTACCAAGGCTGAGGCTCTGACGGCCGGCACTACAGCAATGAATGAATACAACTCTTCCGGCCAATCATTCACACCATCTGAACTCAGCGTGTCCGACTATCTGGATTACTGGTTTGATAATTATTGCAAAACGAATTTAAAATACAATACGCAGCTTGGTTATCTCTACATTATGGAGAACCGGTTAAAGCCGCACTTCGGACAGTACCGGCTGAAATCACTGACCACCGCTGTCATACAAGAATATGTGAACCAGTTAAAAATCGACGGCCTTGCAAAATCTTCTGTCCTGGGAATCTTGCGAGTATTATCAGCCGCTTACGAGTATGCTATAGAACCGCTGCAGTATGTCAGGGAGAACCCCTGTGCCAGGATAAAACTGCCAAAATTTGAAAAACAGCCAAAACAGCGCTATGTGATCCGCCCGGAAGAGTTCAAAAAGATTCTGGAGCGCTTTCCGGAAGACAGCAATTTCTATCTGCCGCTCATGATTGGCTATTATACCGGCCTGCGTCTTAGCGAAGCCTTTGCACTGTGCTGGGATGATATCAACGTGGAAAGCCGCACCTTATCCGTAAAAAAGACGGTCGTGAAACGGAATTATGGAGTGGATGTCCGAAAAGTGCTGGAACAGAAAGGGAAGAAAGAAGAAAAGTCTGCCTGGTACTTTGGAACACCGAAAACAGTCAATTCCATCCGTACCATCAAATTTGGAGATGCCCTCTATAAGGCATTGAAACATGCGCAGCTGACCCAGAAGAAGAACCGGCTGCTCTATGGTGAATATTATACCGATCATTATCTGAAGCCGGAGAAAGATGAAAAAGGAAATACCATATACCGGATTGTTCCGGTTGAGCGCGGTATCAGCTGCACGCTGCAGCGCGTGGATTTCCTGTGCGTCCGAGAGAACGGGGAATTCATCAGCCCGGACTCCTTTAAGTACTGTGCCAGAGTGATTCATCACGAGCTGAACATGGCCTCGATTATCATTCTCTCCGGCACACGCATGCCACCCTCTTAATAGAAAATGGCGCTGACATCAAGGATGTCCAGACACGCCTAGGACACGCTGATATCAACACCACTTTACAGATCTACACCCACGCCACGGAAAAGATGGCGGAGCGCAGTGTAGAAATCTTTGAAAAAGCAACAAGCCTTTGACAACATCTCAAAAAAGCGTTGTCAAATCGTAGTCAAATGGTCTTTCGTAGTCGTCCAGAAAGCCCACAAATTCTTATTTTACGCGGGTCAGAAGCCCGATTGTTTCACAGTTTGCCGTTGCCGGGAACATGTCCACAGCACAGGCCTTTTCCAGCTTGTAGCCACGCTCCTGCAGCACCACCAGGTCTCTGGTTAAGCTGGTCGGCTTACAGGAAATGTAGACCATGCGGTCCACGCCAAAGTCGATGATCTTGTCTAGTGCCTTCGGGTGGATGCCATCTCTCGGCGGATCCAAAATGATCAGATCCGGCTTATCCTTTAACTCTCCGATCACCTTCAGCACATCCCCGGCGATAAACTCGCAATTGTCCAGCCCGTTTCCGGCGGCGTTCTCTTTCGCTGCCTCTACGGCTTCCTCCACGATTTCTACGCCCACAACCTTCTCTGCCACCGGCGCAATGATCTGTGCGATGGTTCCGGTTCCGCTGTATAAGTCAAAGACAACCTTATCCTTCGTCTCACCCACGTAGCTGCGTGCCGTCTCATAAAGCACCTCTGCTCCCAGGGAATTGGTCTGGAAGAAGGAAAACGGGGTAATGCGGAATTTTAAGCCCAGAAGCTCTTCGTAGAAGAAGTCCTGACCGTAAAGAATGGTTGTCTCATCGCTCTGGACCACATCGGCAAGGCTGTCGTTGCGGATGTGAAGGATCCCGGCAAAGGTTCCCTCAAGCTGCAGCCCCTGCAGGCAGGAAAGCCAGCCCTCAAGAAGCTCCTTTTCGCTTACCGAAGTCGTATGCGCTTCGGTCACGCCAAGGTTTTCGGTCTGTCCGGAGGTAACCAGCGCAACCAGGATCTCACCGGTCTTCACTGCACGGCGCACCAGCAGATGACGCAGATAACCGGTATGCTGCATCTTTTTATGGTAGCTGATATGCTTTTTTGTAAAGTAATGCAAGGTTGCCGTCAGAATCTTGCAGAAATCCTCATGCACGATCTGGCACTCCGGTGTATTTACAATATCATAGAAGCTGCCGCGGCGGTGCATGCCGAGTGCCAGCGGTCCATCCTTATATTCATCTCCAAAGGAAAATTCCATCTTGTTGCGGTATCCGTCAGAAACCGGGCTTGCTTGATTCCCTCAAATTCGTAGGAATCGCAGACTTCATCCAAAAGCGCTTTGATCTGGCCTTCTTTGATTTTCAGCTGTTCTTCATAGGGAAGACTCTGGTACAGACAGCCACCGCAGATGCCAAAATGCGGACAGGTTCCCTCGCTCCGCTCCAGCGGAGATTTTTCCAGGACTTCCAGAAGGCGTGCCTCGCATTTTCCTTTCCGTTTTTTGTTTACGACAAACCGCACCTTCTGTCCCGGAATGGCATTCTTGACAATGACCCGTTCACCGTCTACATGTAAAATTCCCTTGTTCGGGAAATCTATGGTCTCTACGACCGCTTCGAACATATCTCCCTTTTTCACGTTTTTACTCCTGTTTTTCCTAAAAATTATGATGTTGGGGACAAAAGTTTGTTTTCCCCAATGGTTTCGGATTGCTTCCCGCCCTGTTCATGCCGATTTGCCTGACACATGCAAAACGTACATGAAACAGAGAAAAGGCGCATCCCGGTCTGCGAGACACGCCTGATTTTTCTTCTGCTAAATGATTGATCTTTATTATTTCTCTTTGGTGTCGTCCTCATCCTCAAAAAAGTCATCATCGAAGTCGTCGTCGAAATCATCTTCAAAGTCTTCCAGGTAATCCGGGGTGAAGAAACGGTATACGCCATATGCGATCGCTGCAACGGCTGCTACTACTCCGATGATTGCAAGAATCCAGAGAATGCAGGTTTTCTTTTTCTCCTCTTCCTCTTTTCTGTGTAAGAACTCATTTAATTTGGTGGAATTCATGATTTCTTCCACGCGTGCCATTGCGTCTTTGCTCATGTTATCAAAACGGTTCATACTGTCACGTCCTTTCTATCATATTCCAGCCAGCTTTTTTGTAAAACCGGCTGACCCATTACTAGGATTATAGCATTCTTTTTCTCTTTTTACTATCCCATTTTATTCAAATTTATAAATTCTATGCGCTCCCGCGAACCTCACTTCTCCCGCTTTCCTGCCAGGCAAAACGGCTTCCGCCTGTTCCGGTCTTTCTTGCCGGGAGCCCCTGCCTATTCACCCAAGCTTCTGAAGCTTTGCGAAGGAAGCAAACATCTTCTTGACTCCGGCTGTGTCAAAGTTTACGGAGACCTCAAAATCCTTCGCTCCGTCCTTGACACTCAGAACGGTTCCATCGCCGAATTTCACATGATGCACCCGGTCGCCCACTCCATAGTCCAGAAATGCCGGCTTCTGCACGGTAAATGCCTTTCCAAAGCCCGGTCCGCCGGACTTTCCTGCCTGTCCTGCAAACGCCCCGGCGGCTCCTGCCGCGCTTTTTCCAGCCGGTTTCCGGTCGAAGATTCCGCTTAAGTCGCGGCCTGCCATCTGGCCCATACCGCCCTGACGGCCAAAGCCAGCAGACACGCCACCTTGTCCTCTGCCATATGCATCACTGCCAAAGCTTCCCATTCCCGTATACCCACTTCCAGTCCCCGAAACATACGATGCGGTCGGCGATGCATAGGAATTCGATTTCATGCCGAACTTGCTGACTCCAAGACGGCTCTGGTTCTTATTCCACGGAAGATCATCATCGTCAAATTCATCCCGCGCTGCGCTGCGCCCCAGTCTCGGCTCCAGCTTTTCCATCTGGATGAGCTCCTCCGGGATTTCTTCCACAAAACGGCTGACCTTGGAATAATGGGTCTCCCCGTTGATCATGCGCATGCGGGATGCCGTGATCACCAGGCGTTCCTTTGCACGGGTAATGCCGACATAGCAGAGGCGTCGCTCCTCTTCCAGCTCCGTCCGGTCATCTGCTGTGACCGCCATGCGGCTTGGGAAAAGCCCATCCTCAAGACCACTCAAATATACCACCGGAAATTCCAGTCCTTTTGCACTGTGTAAGGTCATAAGCGTTACCCGGTTCTCGGAATCGTCCATCCGGTCGACATCGGCAACCAGCGCTACCTGCTCCAAAAATTCATCTAAAGACGGATGCTCTGCGTCCTCGCTGTAGCTGACTGCCTTATTCATGAGCTCTTCGATGTTCTCCAGACGCGTCTGGGACTCGACCTCTCCCTCTGCTTCCAGCTCTTCCCGGTAACCGGTATCGGAAAGGATCATTCCGATCAGCGCTTTGATGCTGGCCTCGTCCTCAGTCAGAGCCTCCCGGAAGTTCTCGATCTGGCCGGTAAACACAGCGACTTTTCCTGCAGTCTTGCCAAGCCCCGGCACGGCTGCCGCCCGGACGCACGCATCGTAAAAGCTGATGCCCTGCTCCGACGCCCATGCTGTGATCTTCGCGATCGATGCTGCACCAATGCCCCTCTTCGGCACATTGATGATACGCTGAACTGCCAGGTCATCCCGCCCGTTTGCAATCGTCTTTAAGTAAGATAATACATCCTTGATCTCTTTTCTCTGGTAGAAGTTTACGCCTCCCACCAGACGGTACGGCACGTTATGCTCGATACATTTTTCCTCCAGAAGGCGGGACTGCGCATTCGTCCGGTAAAGGACCGCATAGTCCTGAAAATCCCGGCCATCCTTTAAAATGTCGCGCACAATGCCATCGGCCTCTTCGTAGGCCTGCTCGTACTGGTGGAAGATCACCGGCTCGCCCTCACCGTTGGCCGTCCAGAGGGTCTTGTCCTTCCGGCCCTGGTTATTGCGGATCACCGCATTGGCTGCATCCAGGATATGCTGGTGGAACGGTAATTCTGCTCCAGCTTGATGACCTTCGCCCCCGGAAATGCACTCTCAAAGTCCAGGATATTGCTGATATTAGCACCACGGAACTTATAGATGGACTGGTCATCATCGCCCACCACGCAGAGGTTTTTATATTTTCCGGCCAGAAGCTCGATCAGTCGGAACTGCGCTGTGTTGGTGTCCTGGTACTCATCCACCATGATATAACGGAAGCGCTCCTGATAATATTCCAGCACATCGGCATTTGTCTGGAACAGATCCACGGTCTTGAAAATAAGGTCATCGAAATCCAGCGCATTGTTTTTCTTTAATTCGTCCTGATATGTCTGGTAGATTTCCGCGATCTTCTTTGCCCGCCAGTCACCTTCCGCATTCAGCCGGAACTCCTCCGGGCTCATCAGCTCATTTTTTGCGCCGGAAATGGCAGAAAGCATGGCTCTGTCCCGAAACTGCTTCGAGTCTAAGTCCATCTTTTTTAAAATCTGCTTCATCAGCGTTTTCTGGTCATCCGCATCGTAAATGGAAAAGCTTGTGCTGTAGCCCAGGTTCTCGATAAAGCGGCGCAGGATCCGCACACAGGAGGAATGAAACGTCGAAACCCAGATGCTCTCAGAGCCAAAGCCGACCAGCTTGTCCACACGCTCGCGCATCTCCCCCGCTGCTTTGTTGGTAAAGGTGATCGCCATGATATTCCACGGGTTCACATCCTTTTCTTCGATCAGGTACGCGATGCGGTGTGTCAGGACACGGGTTTTTCCGGAGCCTGCTCCTGCGAGGACCAAAAGCGGGCCTTCGGTGCTAAACACTGCCTCCTTCTGTCTGTCATTTAAGGTATCATAAACTGCCATTGCGCTGTTATCCTTTCAAAATCTATTTTGATCACCCCATTCTACCACAAAACAGCAGGTACCGCAAACCTTTGTTCGCAGTACCTGCTGTTTTATTCATCGGGTATTTTCGTTCATACACGCATATCCGTTGACAGACATGACGCTTTGCCTCGCATTCAGGCTCTGTTTTTCCGCCGGATTACTCAGCGTATGCGATTGCCTCGATCTCTACCAGTGCTCCCTTCGGGATCGCTGCAACCTCGAAAGCTGCTCTTGCCGGGCATGCACCCTCAAAGAAGGTAGCATAAACCTCGTTCATAGCGCCGAAGTCAGAAATATTTTTCAGAAGGACCGTGGTCTTTACAACGTTAGCCATGCTCAGTCCGTCGCTCTCGAGAATGTTTTTGATGTTGGTTAAGGACTGCTTGGTCTGTGCTGCGATGTCTGCGCCTGCAAACTCACCGGTAGCCGGGTCGATTGGAAGCTGGCCGGAAACGAATACAAATTTGTCTGCATGGATTGCCTGGGAATATGGTCCGATCGCAGCCGGAGCATTGTTGGTTGCTAATACTTTCTTCATAAGAAATCTCTCCTTTGTTCAATCTTTATAATTTTTATTATAGACATTCCCAGTGGAAAATTCAATCACTTTCAAAAATTTTATAAAACTTTTTGTTTTCATTTAATACTTTTTGTTTTTTCTTTTCCGCTTGCTATCTGGTTTTCAATACTATAATAGATAGGAACTTTTCAGCTCTTTTTTGCTGATATTTCCGTTGTTACAGGGTATTATTTGCCGATTTTTAATGCTGATTTTTGTGTTTCGTTCATTTTTTAGTATCATTTTAGTATCACAGAAAAAAGCACCGTTGCGATGTCGCAACACCTACAGTTCCAAGGCTACCTGCTCCGTTGAACTTGTCCAGGTCTGGTTGAAACGCTCCCAACCGTTCCCGACCAGGACGCTGCTGTAGATCTGTGCATAATCCGGAAGGAACGGACGCAGCAGCTTCCCGTTCTCGCCACTTCTGAGGTTCCTCAGCGCCTTGTCATGCTGTTTCCTTGCCTCTGCTGCAGTTATCCCGCACGCATCCCCGCAGCCCTTTATTGTGAGGTTCTGGCCGTATCGGCTCAGGATCACGTCCGGCTGGATCCCTGGCAGACTGTCCACGCAGCGCCACAGGGTAGCGCAGAGGCTTTCCCGTTCCATCTGGTCCACAACATTCTCCTCCAGGTTGTCACCTGCTGCCACCAGGATGCCCACGGTTGTATCTTCTGTGCCGTCATTCCCTACTACAGGTACGTCCAGGCTTCTCAGGATCACCATACAGGCATTTTCCTGTATCGCCCTGACTATCCCATAAACCAGGCTATTTCGACCGCTGAGGGCTCACGACCATACTTCTTTAAATAATCCGACTAGAATTTCTTCACCTTCCAGATCTATTCTGGAAACTGCACTTGGATATACTTACAAATGCCCTCATTCCGCGGATTGTCTAAATAACTACATAAGCACTTAAAAGACAAAACAATTTTTCATCACATGACTGCTGTAAAATGTAATATCATACAGGTGTCTGTTTATGCTAATATCTCAATCCGTAAAACTTCCAGTATTTATAGCACTAGACGATTTTTAAATATAATTCACATTAAAATAATCAATTAAATATCGTGCTGCAAAACGTATGTCTTTTTCAAATTGGATATCATCCTCTGACATTGTCCTACTTCTTTTTGGACTATTTTTCACCAACTTGCATTCTAACTCGTTAATTTTTTGCTTAAAATACAAATTTTCTGATCCTCCATACTTTTGAGCTGCTTCCATGCATGAAATTGCTTTTTCATATTCGTGTTCTGATTCGTAAACTTTAGCATAAGTTAAATGTATATTGAGTGGCTGAAAAGATGAAAATTTCATTAACGTTTCATCTGATACAAAAGGTTTTGATTTTTCAAAAAAATTTATCGCATATTTTCTAAAAAAGGCTCCTTTCGTTACATAAGCAATAGATTTTGAAAATTCGTCAAGCGGATTATCCGACAACTCTAAGAGTTGGATTATCATTTCAAACAAAACATATCTAGCCTTATACTTCACAATCCAGCTTTCGTTTGCAAGGCCGATCCCTCTTAAATCCATAGGATATTTATTTCGTGTTACCTTCAAAGCATGATAGATGGCTTCCACCTCATGCGTGGAATATCTTTGTGTGCAATACTTGCCATTTTCTACTACACTTTTCCTCGGATCTTGTATAAATGAAGAATCCGCTACATACATTGGTATATTTTTCATTTTTAGTAACTATTCTAAGCCGATTTGGGCTTTTTGATATAATTTTCCGTCCACAAAGTATAACTCTGCATTTGCTCCGCTGTATTCATCGGCGTACCACATATATGCTGTCATGTTTGTATCTATAATTTCGGACTCAGCAAGCGGAGTTCCCGCAGATCCAATTATTTTCTCACATTGCTCATATGTCATTCCAATTTCACACTGATTAAACGCTTCCAACGTAATTTTTTTGTCGTGCATAATGGAAGACATATTATTCATGTAGAAAAAGAATGAACCCAGCAGAATAATGAATGCAGATATCCAGCATAATGCTTTTTTTCTTCCTGGCATGTAATTATATGCTGATCGGCAATCAATTCTTTCATACTGTTCATTCAGTTTCACATCTGGATATCCTATTTGTATGGTATCCAAAAATTCTGATACCTGTTCATTTTTCTTTTTCCGAAACAAAAATGTCTCAACCGAACCGTTTTTTCCGTGGAACCTTAAATATCCAAAACTTCCATGATCCCCATAGCAATACGTTATTTCTTTTATTTTTCTAAAAGAATGTGCTTGTGATGGCATAAAAAACTCAGATAATAAAAAACTCTTATCAGAGTATAAAAGTTCCTGCCGGATTCCCTTTACCGTGGTATTCATTGAAAACCTCATTTTTCAAATATTCATACTTTTAATCACATATTATCACAAGTTTACGCAAAAGAAAAGCATCTGACCCACATGACAGATGCTTTCAAAAAATAAACAACTTTAGATAATGCCGTCATCTTGAATCTATAATACCTTATCCTACACCAGTGATGCTATTGTAGGAAATATCCGTATAAAGGTAACGGTGGTTTTCCATTCTGACCACGCCTGGAACTGCAACCAAAATTTCAAATAACATCACACTGTCACCATCCTTACACCTACACGCTGTTTTTCTTCATTGTTTGCCTTGTACACTGCCTGTCCAAAACGCCGACCGTCCACTTCCATGATAACCGTTATGTCCCGACTACCTCCGCTTTCTGCCAGAGCTTCTTTCAATGCCTGTTTCATCGTGCTTAATGGGGAAACAACCTCTGTCTCGCGCTTGTTATCTCCAAGGATTGCGGCAAACTCTCCGGCACGTGGCGGTACTACAGTTCCAGTAGCAAGGCGTGGCATATTGTACATTGAAGCCGCAGAAGCGTATTTTGCAGATCTTCCACCCCCAGCATTGCTGTAGATAGACTGTGTCTGCCGTTTGCCTGCATTAATCGCAATCGTTGCCGCTCCTATTCCTGCCGCAATAGATGCTCCCATAGCCAACGCACCTGCAGCACCAGAAATCGCACCAAGGCAACTGCAAGAATTCCGGCCGCAGAAGCTGCTGCCAACAGAAAGCTTATCATTCTTTCTGTCGGAGTCATTTTGTCCCAGCTATCGTATAAAATGGCTGCAAGTGTTATTATTGCCCATAATGCCAGTTTAACCGGTGTTATAGAATCCAGGACTTTGCCCATTACACTAATAAAGCCTTTTAATGCGACAAACAGCTTTCCAATATCAGATACCAACTTTATTATTGTCCAAGCCGCAAAAAAGCCAAGTATTGCATATGTTATAGTTCTTACAAGTTCTTTATTTTCACTAATCCAGTCAGAGAACTTTTTCAAAACATCTGTAAGCAATTTCAGGGCGTTAATTATAATTTCCCCTGTCCATTCCCCAATAGGCTGCAAAAAGCTATTCCATAACCATTCTCCAACCGGTTCCAAAGCTTCTATTACTGCGCAAAGGGTATCAAGTGCCGCTGCTATAAGTTCAAACACACCGGTCAGAGCCTGTTCTAAACCCCATTTTGTGATAGGCAGCAAAACATTATTTAAAAGCCATAGCAGCAAATTTCCAATAGCCCTTACAACTGGATTTACGGATGTAAGCACCTTATCAAAGGATTTCAGCAGCGGAGAAAAGTCCAAGTTTGCAGCCCAATTCTTGATACTTTCTGATGCTGAGCGAAAAAATCCTGATAACGTAACCAAAATATCCCCCAGATGGCATAATATCTTTGTCCCGGTATCGCCTGAGACCCAAGCTTTATCAAACTGCGTTATAAGATTCGCAACAGTTTGCGCCAGATTGGCAAATGTTATAAGCAGATTGTCCGTTATGGTCTTTCCGTACCCTTCAACATTCCAAACCTGCATGAATGATGCGCCTACGTCCTGTGCAAGCTGTTTTGCGGATGTAAACAGGTTTGTGAGAGACTGCATCACTTCCGGGCCATTATCAAGCCAGGATTCTTTCAGCGGAGCAAACAGGCCGGAGAATATCTTTTTCACTGCATCAGCACGGGCCTTTATGTCGTTTGATACCTCTTCCGTGGTAAACATCTGATCTGGTGTAGGTCCTACATACCCGGTCTTGTCCTGATCTGATTTGTTCCCGGCCTGGATAAGCTCATCAAACGAATACGTCAGCTTTTTATTCGCCTTTTCCTGTGCCTTTATCTGCTTGTTACTCTCTTTTAAGGCAGCGCCGTAGTCTTCCTCTACCTTCGTTGCTTTGGTATATGTATCTTTTCCGGTAAGAGCCGCAAAAAACTGAGAAGTCCACGTAACTGCTTCTGAAAGCAATGAGATGAACTCTACCAATGCAGGAGAAGCATATTCTGCAATAGGAGAAAATGAAGTAGCAAATGAATTTTTCAGCTGCGTAAGAGACGAAAGGACATTTGATATAACCTTATTCGTCTCAGGCGAATACTGAGCAATATTCTCCATTCCCTCGCGTACCGAACGAAAAGCTGCGAATATAGCAGTACGAAGAATCCGAAAAAGAATAAGCCTTTTCAAGAGTCCGGTCATATTGGATCCAAATTTCTTAGCGGATTTTCCGCCCTGATCCATGCTTGTCTTCATCTGCTTTGTGGATTTGCTTGCCTTTTTCGTATCTGACGCATAGGCATTAATCTGAGCACGCAAATTGCGGATTTTCGCCGCATTGCGGTCATATTCTTTGTATCCTACACCAACTCCAGCCTTTTGCAGATCCTTTTGTCGGTTTTCAAGAGCTTCCAGTTCCTGCCGGAGCTTGACGATATGAGCATTTGACACCTTGGCATTTTCGCCAATCTCCCTAAGCCTTTCGGATTCAGCGGCAGCGGCGGCTTCTTTTTCTTTTGCTTCTTGCAGCTTTTGGTTAAGCTTTTCCTGGGCTTCCTGCTGCTTCCTGACTGATTTCGCTTCTTTTTGACGCTGTTCATCAGTCTTGAAAAGCTCTGATTTGTATGCTGCAAGGGCTTCCTGGGCACGCTTAAGAGCTACCGCGGTTGCATCATATTCAGAATCTCCAAAGCCTTTTCCTTTATCCTCCAGATGCAAAAGCTCTTTTGAGAGCTGACCTATCTTTCCAGACATTGTGGATACATCAACAACCTTTGGAGTTGCCGCAGGACTGACAAGTTCTTTTTTATAATCTTTTAATGCCTGAGTAACCTTCTGAAGCTTAATGTATGTATTGTCATAATCTTCATCACCAAAATACATACCATCTTGCTCCATATCCTTTAAGGCCTTTGACAGGCTTTCAATTTCCCGCTTATAATCATTTGTCTGATCCTGTAATGACGAATCTAGTTTATTCAATACTTGTCCGGCTTGTTTTCCATACAGTTCTATCGCATCTACATAATTTTTAATATTTTGGGCAGCAGTCTTTCCAAACACCTTCTCCATAGCTTGAGGATCATAAGTGAAAGCACCAGCTTTAGCAAAAGCCTTTTTTACCTTATCCGCTGCTTTCTCCGCATTATCTATTACCCGGCCCAGTTCCTTTTGTAGTTTTCTCCCACCTACACCAGCGCCATCCGTATTGATCTGGGTATCAATAATAATTGATCCATCACTCTGCTGCATCATAAATCACCGCCTTATATAATACAAAAAGCCGATGATTCTCATTTCTGAAAGTCACCGGCACCATTTTGCCATTAACAGATACCATTCTATCTGCCTGAGCTGTATGCAATTTTTCTTATTACTTCAAGTACTACTATATCCTCCTTCCTCTTTTTAACCTCTGCTGTATTGCCTCGCCCCTGAATTTCTTCAATAACACGTAATATTTCTGTATCGATAGTTCGTCTCCAGTCTACTTTTTATATTTATCTGTGTATTTTCCAATACGGCTTTGAGTCGCTGCGCCAACCTCTTCATTCACCATCTCAAAAGCTGCCTCAAGAAATGCCTCAAACAACAGCTTATGATCTTTTCCCACAATGGAAAATGGAGATTGTCCGGCAAATACTACATCGTATACATCTGAATTGAAAATATAATTCAGTTTCTGCTTAATGAGATCATTAAATTTCTCTAGTGTTGCGCTTGCTTCTTCCAATGAGCTCATATCATTAATGGCCGCAGTTCCATCTGGATTCAGTTGTATGTCCGCCATAGTTTCTTTTTCGGACTGCAGCTCTTTTATTGCCTTTGCAAAACGCTGAACAATGTCTGCGTCCGTTGGGTTAAAGCTGATTGTCCTGTCCGGATCATCATTAATGGAAAAAGTCTTATAACCGGTCTCAAATCTAATGCTTTTCATTCTCTGTTTCCTCCGCCAAAACCTGCTGCCTCAGAAAAATTTCCTGCTTGACTCCCTGTTCACACCCTTCTCCCAAATTCTTAATCAACGCGCCCGCTCTGCGAAGTGCCTGTAAAGCATTTTCCGTCTCGTTTTTATTTTTCATCTGCATGATCTCCTTTTTTTGTTGTCATATCATCATAAATAGCCGCAAGTTCACAGACTATCAAAAATAAGAATCCGCTGATTATTATCACACCAAACATTCAGTTCACCTTCTTTATACCATTATTCAATTTTCACTACGCTTTCTTCACTTCTTTTGATATCATGTATAACTTTTAAAATCTGCGCGGCAGCAGGTTTATCCAGTTCATACCGCATACGCCGTACCAGAGTATTTTCCGATATACCTAATGCATCTGCCAGGCGCCATTGTGGTATCTTACATTCTTTCAAGGTTTTCCGTATTGTTACATTATTCATGCATCCACATCACCACCACCATCATCATAATCATACTATATCATCCGCATTCAATGCGGCTATCCTCGTTTATTAAAAAAAATGGGCGTAATATAAATTTCTATGGTTTTCTCTCACATAAGCAACAATACACAGTTCATAAATCAAAACCCATATTTACTGCAAAATCCAGTAAAAGTTTTTATGCAAGCGGTACGATAATCTCTCTGCATCTTTTTTAATTCCGACACCAGCTTTTCATACTTTTCATATCGCATATACGCGGGCTTGGGTGGAATAGAAAGGTCCGCAATGTAATCGCAGATATAATGCCATCCATAATAGCCCATTTTTTTCTCCACAATATTCTCCATCTTCATGCGAAGTTGTTCTTGACCGCTGACCTGTTGGGACCTGTAATTTAATCCCGAGCATAACCTACACTGATATGTACCTTTCCGGCTGTCACGATACAGATACCGGACACGCCGCTCACAGCATGGACAATAAAAATACAGGCGCTGTGATACTCCATCAATATTCTTTACCCTTGAAACCTCCAGCGGATAAAATGCACGGTTCTCCAGAATCTCCATTTCTCTGCTTTGTGGATAATATCGAATAACCGTACCGCCGCTGCGAATATCCACTTTCTCTTTGTAATGAATATACTTGTCATACTGCAGAAAATTATATACCGCGAAACTATCTACACGGACACTTGTTTTTTCTTCAACCTGCTCATGCTTTTTATTGTGGCCGCCGCTCCCAAAACCGCCCATACTATTCTCACTCCTTTATCAAACACGGAAATATACCCGGCTCGCCGGGATCTGGAATCAAAACTTCCATTTCCCATTTAACCGGATACAGCCTTATATGATCCAGTAGCATTCTCTCCATTGTTTCTACATTACGAGAAAAAAGCTTCATACCCGCGGTCTTTGTGTTATCATGCTCATAATGAGCCAATGATAATAAAGTCTCCAAAACTTTATTTTTTTCGTCCCATCTTACAGAAATAAAACTTACTTTCAAGCTTGTCCGCGTATAATATGCTTTGGGCTTAAGCGTGATTTTTCTCATTGCAAGTTGCTCCTCCTCTATGATTTTCACCATAAATCATACAATTTCAACCTGTGGTAAAACTCTGCTTTGACCTTCCGGCGGTAGCCGTAAAAATCATCGGTCTTAGCCGGAATATCACGCCCGCGGCGAAGCAAGCTATAGTACCCGGCTTCTTTCGGATCCTTGGCCGTCAGACTTTCATAAATAACTAATTCCATGCCTGGCGCTTTTGATATTGCACAACTAAAAAGAATGAACCGAATATCTGAATCCAGCTTTTTGCAATATTCATCAAGCCTCGACATCATAATCAGATAGTTTTGCATCGCGTGTGCGCATGATTTTCCTCCCTATGTCCGTTTTCCAACTGTCCACAATTCTAACTACTATTTTCTACCAAATGCTATTACTCCAAAATATTTATTGAAAAACAAAAAAGGGCGAAGAAATGACAACGAATATCTTCGCTCTCTGTCATTCCCACGCCCTTAAAGGACTTCCGAACATGTTCATATGCCCAGGGTACTACATATTCTTTTTGCTTGCTTTCACTATGTCAATTTCTAAATAAAATCCCATCTTTATTTTTCTATTAGGCGAAATTTGCCTAAATTAATCATAAATCCGCGGTTTTCTGCAAATTCATATGTACCGCCGCAGATGCTGTGATTCACTCCGTTTTTATATCCACGTAGGCCCGTCTGTATTGCCCGTCCTTGCCCTTTCCTGCCTTATACGCCTTAACTATCGGTCGGAGCAATTTGAGCACTGTATCAAGCTCCTGTGGCTTCTCATAGGATATTCTAATCTTTACAGACATATTATAATCCAATCGCCTCACTTTTGCAAATTATCTATTTCACATGCTGCCGATCGTTTCCCAATCGGCAGCACCTTATCATTTTACGCACACTTAGACCGGTTCAGCTTGCGGCGGACTCTCGCCACGCGCGCCAGTGCATGAAAAATTCCCAGTAAGATATCACTCGTCACAACCTCATACAGTTCTTTCCGGACTTCATCGTCCTCCTGCTCCAGATACGTAACCATCAGCCTTACAATTTCCTCCTGACAAGCATAGTGCTGTTAACGATAATAATATCGGCAGAGCTGTAGCAAATCTGAAAATTATTTGCTTCTCCCGGCATCTCAGTGGTAGCGATACGATGTTTTTCATTTAAAATTTTTCCCATTATTCTTGCCCTTTCTGCCGGTTCTGTGCTACTATGTAAATGGTTTTGAGTAGCTCCGGCTATGCCCGCCCTATAAGATGCGCCAACATCCTATAGGGCTTTTTTATACATTTCCAGATTTTCCCTTGTTAATCTCGGCCAACTGGTAAATTTTCAGCATCTCCAATGCTTCCTCCTGTGTGTAACCTTCCTGAATGGCCGTTACGATCATTTCAGACTGCGCACGCAGCCAGGAACGGAAGTTTCCGTCCACATCCGTTTTCTTTGACCGGTCAATCAATCTCAGATTCATCTCCCGCAGCGCTCTATCTTCGCCCGCTGTAAGTTTCGCATCATCTGAGGCCAGTACAACGCCCTGACGGGTCAGAATGACATATGCGTCTACCAGTTCGCAACTGCTGCCCTTATACTTTTTATCCACCTGTTTCTCCTTTCCGCCGTTAGGCTCCTAAAATCTCCTCTAAGAATTTGCTATTTTCTTCCTTGGCTTGCTTCCTTCGTATGCTGATTTCTGGCATAGCAGCTTCTATACAACTTTCGTAAGCCGTTCTGAAATACGACCGTCACATTTTAACGAGTCTATTGGCATGTTCGAAGTAATAATAAGGAGTTTTCCTTCACACATTCTACGATCAATCAATCGAAAAAGCTCTTGATCTGCCCATTCGCTCTGTTTTTCGCTTCCCAAATCATCCAGAATAAGTAAATCACAATTCATAAAGCCCCAAATACGGCTTGGAACTTCTGGTCCCTGTTTAAATGTTTCTTTTACTGCCTGTAAATACTCAACCATCGAAACAAACTTAACTGTCTTTCTATGCTTTAACTGGATAGATCCCGCCATACAGCAGGCAAGGAAACTTTTTCCGCTCCCTTTTGTCTTGCTCCATATGTATAAACCTTTATTCCTTGCCTCCCACTTCGGGAAATTCTGCCAAAAGCTCAAAGCAATCTGCTCTACAAGCCCTGCTGCACCCCCATAGGCGTTAAAATCAAACTTAGTCATGTCTGCCTCGCTGAATATGCGTGGAAAGCCAGGCTCCCCTAAATCGGCACGTCCTTTGCATATAGGACACGGACTTCCCATCGCTACAGGCGTTACAGGATCATATTCTGGTATAACAATATCCTCCACTGCATAACCAGTGCCACGACAAATCTTACAAACGGCCTTCCCGTCTGAGTCGTTCCCAAACTTCATTTGCGCTTGGGACGTGTTCCGGGTCATCTTCCGGATTGTATTCTGCTTCCGGTTCTGCTGCATTATTCTTCACCTCTTCCTTCTTACTGTTCTGCTGGCCGTCCTTTTGACTACGATTCAGCCAGCCATTTATGAATTTCTCGACACCTCTTCGACTCTTCCGTTTTGATAGATTCGCATCACACCAGGATGCCATCTGATAAAGTTCACGCTTTACATCAAGATCTGGATACGCCTGCTGCCACATTGTCAGCTTGTCCAGAGGTACATCATAGAAAGTTCCATCTTCCAAAATTATGAAAATTCCGGTTCCATTCTTCTCTTTCTCTACCTCTTTATCTTTCTCTATATCTATCTCTTTCTCTACGTCACCAGATTGAACACTGGTGTTACACTCTGTCACGCTACCGTCACTGGTTGTCACACTGTTGTCACATTGTGACGCTCTCCGTCTTCTCATATTACGCATACGCTCCGCCGATGTTCCCTCTGATCCGACCCGCTCCAACGCTTCCGGAAGAAAAATACCATTTTCTGTCCGCTCAAGTTTTTGGTTCGCTTCCAGAAAATTTATGGTTTCTTTCACCATTTCTGATTCTTCCCCGAGCTCTTCTGCAAGTTCTTCCTCAATAGAATCATACACACCCTGGAATGGTATCACGGCATCCTTATCTATGCTATACAGCAACATTTTCAAATAGATCACCTGCATTTCAATACCGCTGCTCTGCTTTCTCATTTTCCGCTGAAACAACTGTCGAAAATAGTCATTCGGCAATTTCATCCAGTAGAAACGTCTGTTTTCTGCCATCCTACTGTTCACCGCTTCCCGGCTGATAACCGTAATATTTCTTTCTGAAAAAACCTTCTGGAACTTTCCCTGCTATCGTTATGTATCCTGATGCTTTCAATTCGGCGTTCATTTCACGGATTAGCCGTAAGCCTTTGTAACTGACACACCGACCGTTTCCGCGACTTCTGCAGCAGTCAAATACTGTTTCATGATCTCAACACCTTCCTTTCTACTGGCCGCGATCTGATCCAGAAGCTCACAGCGGCGCTTTGCGATTGGCTCATATGTTTCTGGGCTTTCCGCATTGCGCGGAAGCTCTGACAATTCTCTGCAAAGTCTTGTATACTCTGCAATCAGATTGATGATTCCCATGTGTTGCTCCTTTCTGATGCTCCTCTGTGCATCCCAGACGCCCCAGCCCGGCTTGTCTGTTAATCTTCGATAATTTCGGTTACATCAACACCCAGGGCGCGGGCAATGCGGCCAGCGCATACCGGTGTAACCTCGTGCTGATTCAGAATAGTATTCATGCGTGCGCGGCTTACGCCGTAGGCTTCCGCGAGACCGGAAATCGTCATACAACGGCTTGCTCTTGCAAGGTCAATCTTATCTCTTGATACTCTCATGTGTTTTTACCTCCTGATTTACGAAAATTCGTATTTTCATATTTATCATATACGAATTTTCATATTATGTCAATAGTATTGTAACTTTTTAATACGAAAATTCGTATATTTTGTTGATAATGTGAAAAGCCTATGATATACTCATAATAGAAAGGGGTATTTATGGGAAAAATTGAAGATAACCTAAAAAAACATATCATAGAACACTATGGAAGCCTAAAGAGTTTCGCAGCGCAAATATACATGCCATACACAACCCTTGATAGCATCTTTAAACGAGGTATAAAAAATAGCTCTGTCAATAACTTAGTGAAAATAGGCTCTGAATTAGGAATTAGCATAAATTCTTTAATTCTTGAAGAAAAAATAGTGCCCTATTATCCACAAGATGAAATAGTAAAAACTCCTCAGTATCAAAAAATGTTAATTAATAATGCTTTAGTTACATCCTCGCAGAGAGATATTCTTAATCAATTACTTGATTTTCTCAAACGAGAAATTACACTTAATGACACTAATGATATTTTTACCGGCATTCCAGAAGAGGATTTATTGTACTACTTTTGGAAACTAAACAGTTATGGACAAGAAACTGCTATACACAGAGTTTCAGAATTAACAGAAATAAATAAATACACAGATCCAGACGATGCACCCGCACAAGATCCAGATCACAAAGAAGAATAACCACAGCACCTTGACAACATAATACACTTAACCGGGGAACCGGGGGACGCGCTGCACCCGTTCCGAGCCTGTCGGAGGTGGTGCCAATGAGTACATATGAGAAATTACAGCTTGTAATATCTGTTGTATCACTGATTGTGGCAATTCTTACATATACGCATAAAAAATAGCCGTCCTAACCCTGAGAAAGTTTGACGGCTATTTTTTAGTCTAACATTTTTCGCCGGGGCGGGGAGGTAGTGGCTCCCTTCCGGCTCTCCTGTTAAGTGTATTATAAGTCATTCCGTTTTATTTGTCAAATACATACACCAGATACGGAGCGCCCAAAGCGCCCTTGTTGCACATTGAAAATTATAATACACTTACCCAGGGAGTCGAAGGGGCGATTATGTCAGCCGCCGGACGTTATACGGAAGGAGGCCGGTGCCAATGGTTACATACTCTGATTTATTTCAATTTGTAATTATGCTTTGTGCTGTAATCACTCTTGTCGCTTATTTTACACACAAAAAATAGCGCCCTCGCTCTGGTAAAGTAAGGCGCCATTTTTTGAAGTTATGCTTTGCCGGCGGCTAGGTGTATTCTAGCTTTCGACTCTCTTGTTAAGTGTATTATAAGTCATTCATTTTTATTTGTCAATTATCCTCTGTTTGTCCCAGACGCCCCAGCCCGGCCAGGAACAAAGGAGGGGCAACACATGCCTGTATATCAAGACAAAACAACGAAAACCTGGTTCGTGAAGCTGTATTATACCGACTACACCGGAACCAGAAAGCAGAAGCTGAAACGCGGCTTCAAGCTGCAGCGTGAGGCAAAGGAGTGGGAACGGCAGTTTCTGGAGCGGCAGCAGGGCCAGCCAGATATGACCTTTCAGACGTTATACGACCTCTATGCCGCCGATCTGAAAGCCCACGCGAAGGAATCCACCTGCAGGAGCCGCCTGTCTATGATCCGCAACCATATTCTCCCGTTCTGGAAGGACCGGAAGCTGTGCGAGATCACCCCGGCAGACGTCCGGAGCTGGCAGGGCGAACTAAAGGCATCCGCCTTAGGCAAATACAGCCAGTATATGGTGAACTGCCACTTGTCCGCTATGTTCAACTTTGCCATGCGCTACTACAATTTGAATTCCAACCCCTGCCGGTTGGTTAAAGCGGTTGGAAAGGTTCACAGAGGTTTAAACTTCTGGACCCTGGAAGAGTTCACGACGTTCCTTCCCACCGTGGAAGACGCAATTCTGCGCGCTGCGTTCCTTACGCTCTTCTATTCCGTGATCCGGTGCGGTGAGCTGCTGGCCTTGACCGTGAAAGACTTCGATGCAGCAGGCAAAACAATCACCATTTGCGGCACTTTCCACCGATTCAATAAGGTGGACACGATCACAGACCCAAAAACAGACAGAAGCAAGCGTTCTATTCCGATTCCTGGCTTTCTGGTTACAGAGATCCAGAGCGTTATTGCAAAGATCTATGAACGGATCCGGACGAACGGATATTTCAGACTGTGACACCGTCCAGGCTCTACACCGCCATTGAAAAAGGTTCTGCTGCTGCCAGCGTGAAGCGCATCCGGGTGCATGATCTGCGGCACAGTCATGTGTCTTTGCTGATCAACATGGGATTCCCGCCGATCCTGATTGCAGAACGCATCGGTGACACCGTGGAAATGGTCAATAAAATCTACGGCCATTTGTACCCCAGCAAGCACCGGGAAGTGGCTGACCAACTGGAAAAATTAAATTTTTAGTATCATTTTAGTATCAGAAAGGCTTGACTGTGTGGAGTATTTCCACAGTTAAGCCTTTTCCACTTGCCATCTGGTTTTCAATACTATATAATAGAGTAAGAGGTGACATTATGAAAAATAATTCCGAAAGACTATCCGATATTCTAAGCTGGCTCGACTCCATCTCGTATATCAAAACAGAAAAAATCCCGGAAGTGGACTTATATATGGACCAGGTCACTTCCTTCATGGAAGAACATTTAAAAAAGACCAAACGAAACCCGGAAGACAAGGCGCTCACCAAGACCATGATCAACAATTACGCAAAGAACCGCCTGCTGCCTGCCCCGCTCCGCAAAAAATACAGCAAGGAGCATATCCTGCTGCTTTTGTTTATCTACTATTATAAAAGCCTGCTCTCCATCAGCGACATTGAGCAGCTGTTCCGTCCGGTCACGGAGCAGCACTTCAATACAGCCGATAGCCTGACCCTCAGCGATATTTATGAAGAGGTGTTCTCCCGGGAAGCTCTCCAGATGGAACATTTAAAAGACGATATCCGTGCAAAGTTTGAGGACAGCCGCCAGACCTTCACTGATGTCGAAGGGGAAGATCAGGAATACCTGCAGTTGTTTTCCTTTATCAGCGAGCTTTCCTTCGATGTCTACCTGAAAAAGCATATGATCGAAATGCTGATCGACCAGCTCCGTGAGGAAATGCCGCTAGACCCGAAAGCAAAGAAAGCAAAAAAGTGATGCCGCCAAAGCATCACTTTTTCATTCTTCCTATTCGTTTTCTTTTGTCTCCTGGTTCTGGGCAATCCGTTCAAACACCATGTCGTAGCCGTCGTTTCCATAATTTAAGGAGCGGTTTACACGGCTGATGGTTGCAGTAGATGCTCCGGTCTTATCTGCGATCTCCAGATATGTTTTCTTTTCCCGCAGCATTTTTGCTACCTCGTAGCGCTGGGACAAGGATAACAGTTCGTTGACCGTACATACATCTTCAAAGAATATATAGCACTCTTCCGGAGTCTTTAATGTTAAAATCGCTTCAAACAGATGGTCTACTGCCTCCGTCTTAATCTTCTTATTCATTGAATACAATCCCTTCCTGAAAATACTTCGTTCTGCAGTTCTAACTTTTACCAGTTTACCACACTAAATTTTTAAAGTCCATAGTTCTGCAGAAAAAACTTTTCAACGACATGGGCCACACCATCGTCGTTGTTCGACAATGTCACATAGTCTGCTGCATTCCGTACTGGACGGACTGCATTTTCCATGGCCACGCCAAGGCCTGCGTACTCGATCATGGACAGATCGTTAAAGCCATCTCCGCAGGCGATCATTTCTTCCCGGTCAATGGATAATAGCTTTAAGAGCTGGGCCAGACACTGTGCTTTATCGATCCCCTTCGGAAGGATTTCAAGGAAATAGGGCTCCGAGCGGTATACGCTGAAATTTTTTCCGAGTACAGCCTTGACTCTGGCCTCAACGAGTGCAAGATAATCCCCGTCGTCCAGCATAAGGAATTTCGGAACCGGGAAGTCCAGATAGCTGTCCAGGTCTTCTACCTTTTTTAATTTCAGATGGTTAATCCCAGACTCAATCTTTGCATAGGGATTGTCCGGATTATTGGTAAGAATGTGGGCGCCCTCATAAGTCAGGACATCGACCTGCTCCTTTCGTGCCAGCTCCAGAATACGCCGGTTTGCCTCCACCGGAAGCTCTTTTTTCAGAAGGATCTCCTTCGTACGGCAGTTCATGATGATGCCGCCATTAAAAGATAAGATATACCCCTCGTAGGTTTCCAGCTCCAGCTCCTCTGCCAGCGGCATGACCCCGTACGTTGGACGTCCAGATGCCAGGACCACCTTCAGTCCGCGCTTCTGTGCCTCCATGAGACTTTGTTTGGTTCTCGGAGTGATGATCTTGTCCCTGTTGGTCAGGGTCCCGTCCAGATCCAGAACGATCATTTTATAATTCATGTATCATGTCCTCCCAAAATGTGCCTTGGCACATTCCTGCATCTGCGTTACGTTTCGGGCGTTGCGCAAACGTTACTGTTCCCGCATTGCACAAACAGCAGCTGCTTTCTTTGGATATCATACCACGAAGATGTCCGTTTGTCACGGACATCTTCCGGATTCCTATCTTTGCATATTCTAGTGCCGTTTTCTATTTTTCTGCTTTTCTACTCTACGGCCCTTTTGGCAAATTCCGTGGTCACAAGCTTTTCATACGGCACCTGCTTTTCCAGTTCTCCCGCTTCCTTTAAAATATTTTCCAAAAGTTCAAAGCTGGACTGTTCAAAAACCAGATCCTTCTTCCAGGTGTCCTGGTCCTGGTAGCGCTTTACGATCTTTGTGATGTTCTCAAGCGGTGTCTCCGCAAACTGCGGCTGGATCACCTTGGCGATTTCTTCTGCTGAATGGGAATTTACATAATCCATTCCCTTCTGGATCGCATTGGTAAAGCTCTGGATGCGTTCCGGATGCATGGCCAGATAGCTTTTTTTCGCACAGTACGCCGTGTAGGGCACGTACCCGGAATCTGTGCCGAGGGATGCCACTACATACCCGTTTCCTTCCAGCTCCAGTCCCGTTGCAAAGGGTTCAAACTCTACGGTATAGTCCGACTGGTCACTGGTGAAGGCCGCTGCCGTCAGTCCAAACTGAATGCTCTGGTCGATCGTCAGGTCTGTTTTGGGATCGATCCCGTTTTTCTTTAAGATATACTCAAATACCATCTGTGGCATGCCACCGGCACGGCCTCCCAAAACCCTGCTGCCTTTTAGTTTCTGCCAGTTAAAGTCCGGATCTGGCTGCCTTCCTACCAGAAAGTTTCCGGCCCGCTGGGTCAGCTGTGCAAAATTTACCGCATAATCCTCCGCGCCCTGGGCGTAAGTATAAATGCTTGCCTCAGACCCCATAAAGCCGATATCAGCGTCACCGGCCAGCATGGCTGTCATGACCTTATCGGCCCCGGCCCCGTTTACCAGTGTCAGATCCAGCCCTTCCTCCTCAAAGTATCCCAGCTCAATAGCCGCATACTGCGGCGCATAAAAAATAGAATGCGCAACCTCATACAAGGTTAGCGGAGTCAGTCCGGATGCTTCCTTCGCACAGCCGCATAAGACAGCGCAGGCCAGACCCGCCACACACAGACACTTGATCTTCTTTTTCATGAACCTAACAGTCCTCCCAGTCAGTTTCCTATACTTCCAGGGCATCCTTTCGGAGCATTTTGCTGCCGCTCCTTTTACAGGAAGATGCGCTAAAAGTACATTTCTTAATACCTACAGTGTATGAGCTGCTTTCCTGTCCGGTTCAGCTTTTGCAGGATCATTTTCAAAAAGACTGTGCCTTGATTCTGGTGTCGGAGCGCAATTGCCTTGACCACTTCCCACAATCTTCTGCTATGAAATAAAAAAGCAGGAAGCCACCTTTCCCAGATAATCCAGAAAACCAGCCTTTTCTACACTTCCATCCGTTAAAATATCCACCTCTCCGAGCACCTTTCCATTTAACTCGTAGCGCAAAACCCCGGCCTTCTCATCTGCATTTACCGGTGCAGTCAGGGCTTCCGGAAGCATCAGCTTCTTTTCGACCGCTGAAAAATCATCCCCGCTCAGGCTCAGATAAGAAAATCCCCCAGCATATTTCAGTGGAACAGAGGATGTCACGCCATCTGTCACCTCCAGCGCGGGAAGCTCCGGCATTTCCTTGTCTTCATACAGGCGGCAATTTGCATACCCGTAATCCAGAAGCGCCTTTGCATCCGCAAAGCGTGCCTTGTAGTCGGGAGCTGCCATGATCACTGCGATCAGACGGACCCCGTCCTTCTCCGCCGTTGCTGACAGACAGTATTTCGCCAGGGAGGTGGAACCTGTCTTAAGGCCTGTCACCTTGAAATTGGTTGCCATCTTTAACAGCTTGTTGGTGTTGGAAAGGCCAAACTCCTTGGTCCCCTGCTTTGTGACATGTGTGATATTTTCCATCCAGATCGTAGAATAGGTATGGATCTGCGGGTATTTCGTGATCAGCTCCCGCGACATGAGCGCAATATCCCGGGCCGTGGTCAGGTGCTGTGGTGACTCGGTCAGGCCGCAGCAATCCACAAAGTGCGTCCCTGTCATGCCAAGCCCTGGCACGCTCGTTCATGCTCTGGACAAAGGCCTCCTCGGAACCAGCTATGTACTCCGCCATCGCCACGGATGCATCATTGCCAGACGCAATAACGATGCACTTGATCAGGGTTTCTACCGTCTGCACCTCGCCCTCCTCTAAAAACACCTGGGAGCCTCCCATAGATTTTGCGTGGGCACTGGTGACCACCTCATCACTCAGGCGGATCTTTCCTTCGTCAATGGCATCAAAGATCAGGATCAGTGTCATGATCTTCGTGATACTGGCCGGACTTCTCTGTTCGTCTACGTTTTTCTCATAGATGGTTTCTCCGGTCGATGCCTCCATCAAAACCGCACAGGGCGCCTGCACAGCCACTGCCGGCTCTGCCTGCCCTTCCTCTGCAAAGCACAAAAGCGGCAGCCCGGCCATCTGGGAAAGTGCGGGCAGCATCACCAGGTAAAGCAGCAGACTGGTGCACAATACCAGCACTGCCCGTTTCATAAATCCTGCTGCCTGGCACACTCGCGTGAACCGTAACATAACTCCCCCTTCTTTCACCTTTTCTACACTGTAATCTATGGCTATTTCCTGGGTTCTATGCTATGATGGAGCCATAAGATAAGAGGTAACTTTAAGGAGTTTTGTATATGAATGAATATTATTCCGGCAGGTCCTACAGCCACAGGCGGCGCCGCTCACGCCTTCCCCGTTTCCTGGCCGTGGCAGCCTGCATTGCACTGGCCGGAGCGCTTGGCGCCGGCGTTTTTTTTCTAAGAAAGCATCACTCTGGCAATGCCCCGGACACCACCGGCTCCATTGTCATTTCCACAGAAGCACCTGACACTGCAGAGTCTCCCACCGAGGGAGATGGCTTTGTCATGCCCGATACCCCGGCTGCAGACCTGCTGCATCAGGCTTATCTGCTGGCCTCCGGCTACGACTACGATGCTGCGATCGAGCTGTTAAAGGCTTCGGAGGAATTCGCTTCCGACCCGGAGGTGGTTTCCGCTATTGCTGGATATGAATCCACCAAGGCCACCCTGGTGCGTACTCCCATCAGCAAGATCACCCATGTATTCTTCCACACCCTGGTAGCGGACCCGTCCAAGGCCTTCGACGGCGATGCCGACCAGGATGGCTACAACCAGGTCATGACCACCATCGATGAATTTAATAAGATCCTGGACAACCTGTACAGCAAAGGTTACGTTCTGGTGCGACTTCACGATATGGCTTACGAGACAACCGATGAAAACGGAAACACCGTCATGAAGGCTGGCGATATCATGCTGCCACCGGGCAAGATCCCGTTTGTCATGTCCCAGGATGACCTCTGCTACTACCCTTATATGGATGGAGACGGCTTTGCAAACCGGATCGTCATCGGGGAGGATGGCAAACCAACCTGCGAAATGACCATGGATGACGGCTCTGTCTCCACCGGAGACTATGATCTGGTCCCGATCCTGGAAAAATTCTGTGAGCGTCATCCTGACTTTTCCTATAAAGGAGCGCGTGCTGTCTTAGCCTTTACCGGATACGAGGGCATACTCGGTTATCGCACTGCCTCCTCCTATGCCGGCTCTGAAACCTACGAGCAGGACCGCCAGGCTGCTGCCGAAGTGGCACAGTGCCTGCGGGACAACGGCTGGGAGCTTGCCTCCCACAGCTGGGGCCATTTAGACCTTGGCACAGTAGAGTGGGACCGTTTCCAGTCTGACACGGATAAATGGGAATCCGAAGTAGAATCCCTCATCGGCCCTACCGATATCATCCTGTTCCCATTCGGGGCCGATGTCGGTGACTGGCATCCGTACAGCATGGACAACGAGCGCTTCCGCTATCTTTACAATGCAGGCTTCCGCTATTTCTGCAATGTCGACTCCAGCCAGTACTGGGTACAGCTTGGCGACGATTACCTGCGCCAGGGACGCCGGAACCTGGACGGCTACCGGATGTGGAAGGACATCACCGCAGAAGCAGAGGGACGCCCGCGAAAGCTTGATGACCTGTTCCGGGCTGAGGATGTCTTCGACAGATCAAGGCCAACCCCCGTGCCGGAGATGTGACCCAGGCACTACTTATCATAGTTTCAGCCAGACATAAAAAGCTGCAGATGAATCCGTCATCTGCAGCTTTTTTCAGCTTTCATTTTGGAAACTTCAATTTTTTGCTTCTTTAGCCTTTGACAGCTTCAGCTTTCCGAAAAACAGATAGTAAATGATAAACAGAATGGTCGTGGTGATCCAGGTCAGCGGATAACTGAACATGATCGTGTACATATCGCGCTTGAGCGGAACAGCGATCAGAATCCAGCTTACACGGAGCACACAGACTCCTAACAGACAGATGACCATCGGACACCAGCAGTCTCCCACCCCGCGCAATGCGCCGGAAAGGATCTCGATCGCCACATATTCCACATACATCGGTGCCAGATAACGCATCATGCAATACCGATGGTGATCACATCCTGGTCTGTGGTAAACAGCTCATAGCCATACACCCCAAACCGGTAGATCAGCACGGACATACCCAGGGATGCCACAACCGTCATGGCCATACAGGTCCGCACGCCCCGGTGTACCCGTTCCATTTTCCCGGCGCCATAATTCTGCCCCACAAAGGTTGTCACGGAAATACCAAAGGCATTGATCATCATCCAGAAGACAGAGTCCAGCTTGCTGTAAGCCGCCCAGGCCGCCACGCTATTCGTTCCCAGCGAATTGATCCCGGCCTGGATAATGACATTAGACAGACCATACATCACCGACTGCATCCCGGCCGGAAGTCCTATGCGGATGATGCGCCTCAGCATCCGCCCGTCCAGCCGCAATTCTTTCAAGACCAGACGGTGCATGTCCCTGGTCCGAATGAGACATACGGCCACCAGGACTGCACTCAGAAGCTGGGACAAAATGGTTGCCAGTGCTGCTCCCACAACCCCGAGCCTGCATACGACAACCAGAAGAATGTCTAAGGCAATGTTCGTCAGGCAGCTGGCCGCCAGAAAATAAAGCGGCCGCTTTGAATCCCCGACCGCACGCAAGATCGCCGCGCCCATGTTGTAGACCAGATTGGCAATGATCCCCAGAAAATAGATTCTTAAATAGATTACGGAAAGCCCCTGCACATCCTCCGGCGTTCCCATAGCGGCAAGCATAGCCGGGGCCAGAATGATCCCGGCTGCCATGATCACAATACCGGAAAGAATGCTGAACATCAGGGCGGTATGAACGGCATAGCCGACCATCTCCGGGCGTTTTGCCCCATAATACTGGGAGACGATCACCGAAGCGCCGGAGGAAAGTCCCACAAAGAAACCCACGATCAGCTGGGTCAGCATACTGGTGGAGCCACCCACGGCCGATAATGCTTCTTTTCCCACGAAACGTCCCACGATCATGGCATCTGCAGCATTGTAAAGCTGCTGGAAAAACGTACCAAAGAGAATTGGAAAGAAAAACAGCAGAAGCTGCTGCCAGATGATCCCTTCCGTAATCCGGTTTTCGTTTGTCTTTTCTTTTGTCATCCCCCAAAACCTCCCAACCATTCTTTTCCATTTCATAAACTGTTCTTCATCATTTTACAGACCATTCTTTATCTTTTCATGATAGCATAGTTTTCCCAAGAAGTAATCTAAAATTAAAAATATCTTAAAGCTTTTTCTCCCGGTCCTTGCTATAATGACAACACTATGTTTTTGGGAGATTGATCATGCAAACTTATCGCAAGCTTCTGGTTCTTTTGCTTTTCTCTGCTGCCGCTGCTTCCATGACCGGGTGCGGCGCCCCAAAAAGCAGCACAGGGCAGGATTTTTCCACCCAGCAGGCTGCAGACAGCAAAGCTGCCGAAGAACCATCCAATATGATTCTGTTAAACAATGTCCTCTACCACGATGCCGGGCGCACGGTATACACCATGCCGGACCACACCGATGGCACCATCCAGTCGGTCACTGCGAACGGTACTGCCCCATCCTGCAATGAAGAGGCCAATTTTGACTGTAAGGGTGCCTCCTACTGTATTCTCGCAGACGGGGCTGCCGGTGTCATAACCGATGAGGCCGCCGGGACCTGTGAATTATTTCTGGCAGACGATACGGTAGAATTCCAGGGTGTCTACAAAAAAAGGAAAGAGCTTTCCGCAGACACCTTAAAATGGCTTAGCTTCTACTACAGCCTTTCTGAGTCTGACCGGAATGCTCTTTCCATGATCCCATCCGAATTTGCAGGGCAGGTTGCCGGAACCGGAACCTATGCGAGCGAGACAGATGCCACCGAAACCTCTTATCTGGAGGCGCTCACACAAGAGGAGTTAAACGCCACCGAAGCGCTGGCCCAGTATTATTTCACCGAAGAAGTAACCTCCTTTGAGGGAGTTGACCAGATCTACCCGGCAGATTCCTCTGACCCGCAGTATCACAACAGCGGAATTGAAGATGACTATGGTCCGGGAAACATCATCATCTACCGCGTGCTGACCAACCTTGACCGCAGGGACGGAAACCCGTTCCGCTACATCAGCATTGCGCGCAAATCCAAATCCGATGACTGGAAAATCATAAACAGCGGCTTTTAGAAAGCCGCTGTTTGCTATTCCTTCATCCGGTAACCCACTCCGATCTCCGTGAAAATGTAGTGCGGCTCTGCCGGATTTGATTCAAGCTTCCGCCGGATGTTCGCCATATTCACGCGAAGAATCTGGTTATCGGTATCTGCATAGGGTCCCCATATTTCTTTCAGGATAAAGTCATAAGTAAGCACCTTTCCTGCATTTTTGGCCAGCAGGGAAACCAGCTTGTACTCAATCTGTGTCAGATGGATATCTTCCCCGTTCAGATTCACGACACGCTTGTCAAAATCGATTGTCAGACCGTCGCGGGAATATACGGTTTCCCTCGGGCCTGCACTGACAATCTGTGCACTGTGGCGCAGCGCCGTGCGGATGCGTGCCAGAAGCTCTTCCGAGCCAAACGGCTTTGTTATGTAATCGTCGGCTCCCTTATCAAGCGCCTGCACCTTTTCTGCCTCCTGGGTTCTTGCGGAGATCACAATGACCGGCACTGCCGAAAAGCCGCGGACCCGCTCCAACACTTCGATCCCGTCCACATCCGGCAGGCCGAGATCTAACAGGATCAGGTCCGGATGATGGGAGGTACATAAGGAAAGACCCGACATTCCGTTCATGGCACGCAGCGCTTTATAGCCGTTCGATATCACGATCGTCTCAATGTAGTTTCCAATATTTTTTTCATCTTCAATGATCAGAATTACCTGTTTATTCGTCATGTTCTTCTTCCTCTTCCAATGGTAATGTAAAAATAAATTCGGCTCCCTTTAGGCGGTTGGCAGCTTCAATGGTTCCGTTGTGGGCATTGATGATGGTCTTACAGATGGTAAGACCGATTCCCATTCCCTTATGGGAATCCCCGCTTGCATTCGGCTCAATCCCGGCTCCGTCAAAAATCGTCTTCAGACGCTGCGGGTCAATGCCTCTTCCGTAATCGCGGATGTGGAATGCCACACAATCATCTCTTTTTTCCACATAAAACTCGATCGGCTCATCTGTCCCGGAATGGTAAACCGCATTTTCCAGCAGGTTGATGATGACCTGCTCGATCAGCGTTGCATCCATCGGGACCATGAGAAATTCATCCGGGATCTTGACATCCACCTTTCCCTGAGGCAGACGTTTGCGGAATCGCTGTACGGCCTCTGCCACCACCTCCTCGAGCGGCTCCGGCGACGTATTCACGTGGGTATCACCCACACGGATCCTGGTAACTGATAACAGGTTTTCCACCATATTTAAAAGCCAGTTGGCATCCTCCCGGATCCCCTCTAACAGCTCCCGGCGCTTTTCCTCTGTCATCTGCGGGCTGTCGTTTAACGCTGTGTCTGCCAGTCCGATGATGCTGGTAAGCGGAGTTCTTAAGTCATGTGACACCGCACGCAGAAGATTCGCCCGCATGGTCTCCTTTTCTGCCTCCACCAACAGTTTCTCCCTCTCATTTAAGAGATGGCTCTGTTTCTTGAAACGTGTTGTCGTCGTGCTGGTGATCGATGAGACCAGAAGCATGCCAAGAAACGTTACCGGGTAGCCGTCCAGGGAAAAGTTAAAATTCATATACGGATAGGTAAACACATAGTTCACGAAAAACACGCCGAAAACCGATGCAATGATACCGGTAATATACCCGGTCGTATAACGGGCCACCAGCATAACCGTCAGTACATAAATGATCGCCACACTGGTCGAATTCTTACTGTAGTGAAAAAACGCCTGCGCGATGATCGTCGATATCCCCATGATCAAAAGTGTGATCAGGACATTGTGAAGGACCATCTTCCGGATGTCCGGATGCTCCTTTTCTGCCTTTTTCCGTCTTATTTTGTTTTCTTTTTTATCATTCTCCATACACAAAAATCCCCCTAAAAAATCCCAATTTCCTATGAAATAAAAAGGGAACGGAAATAGCTTCCGTTCCCCATATTTTACTACAAAAATGATTTTGTGTATAGTTTTTCGCCTTTAGCCAGATGATTCCTTAACAACACCTTTACAGTGGTTTCTTACTTATTGTAGTTTACGATCGCACCAAAATCCGGTTTTAGGGATGCACCGCCTACCAGGCCTCCGTCGATATCTGCCTGAGCAAACAGCTCCGGTGCGCTTGCCGCAGATACAGAACCACCGTACTGGATACGGATTGCTGCTGCAGTTGCCTCATCGTAGATCTCGCCGATGCATGCGCGGATTGCTGCGCATACTTCCTGCGCCTGCTCAGTCGTAGCAACCTTTCCGGTACCGATCGCCCAGATCGGCTCGTAAGCGATCACGGCAGTCTTTGCCTGGTCTGCAGTTACATTTAAGAATGCAACCTTGATCTGCTGGCGGATCCAGTCAATGGTAATGCCCTGCTCTCTCTGGGTCAGACTCTCGCCGCAGCAGATGATTGGGGTAATACCATGTTCAAATGCCTTTAAGACTTTCTTATTTACGGTCTCATTGGTCTCTGCAAAGTATTCTCTTCTCTCGGAATGGCCGATGATGACATATTTTACGCCTGCATCGACTAACATATTCGGGGAGATTTCACCGGTGTAAGCACCCTTCTCCTCGAAGTACATATTCTCGGCACCGATCTGGATGTTGCTTCCCTTTGCAGCCTCCATAGCCGGGATAATGTCGATAGCCGGAACACAAAGCAGAACATCTACTTCATCGTTCTTTACAAGTGGTTTTAAGGTTTCGATCAAGGCAACTGCCTCGGAAGGAGTCATGTTCATCTTCCAGTTGCCTGCGATAATTTTTTTTCTGGACATTGTAGGATCCTCCTGTTTATTTATCATCTGCTGCTGCTACGCCTGGGAGGGATTTGCCCTCTAAGAACTCCAGGGATGCGCCGCCGCCGGTGGAGATGTGGCTCATCTTGTCTGCGAAGCCAAGCTGGTTCACTGCTGCTGCAGAATCGCCGCCGCCGATGATAGTGGTTGCGTCGGTCTCTGCCAGTGCCTTTGCTACGGCAATGGTACCTGCTGCCAGAGTCGGGTTCTCGAATACGCCCATCGGTCCGTTCCATACCACAGTCTTGGCGCTCTTTACTGCCTCAGCGTAAAGCTTTGCAGTCTCGGTACCGATATCCAGGCCCATCATGTCAGCCGGGATCTGGTCTGCTGCTACGTTTGCAACCTCGATCGGAGCATCAATCGGATCCGGGAAGGATGCTGCTACTGCTGCGTCTACCGGAAGGAGTAATTTCTTGCCAAGCTTCTCAGCCTTCGCTAACATCTCCTTGCAGTAATCTAACTTGGTATCGTCTACCAGGGATTTACCGATTTCCTTGCCCTCTGCCTTTAAGAAGGTGAAAGCCATGCCGCCGCCGATGATCAGTGTGTCGCATTTCTCAAGCAGGTTGGAGATTACGTTTAACTTGTCCGCAACCTTAGCGCCGCCCAGGATTGCTACGAACGGTCTTACCGGGTTTTCTACTGCATTGCCGAGGAAGTCGATCTCTTTCTGCATAAGGTAACCAACTGCGTTGGTACCGCCCTTTGCGGTGATGAATTTGGTTACGCCCTCTACGGAAGCGTGTGCTCTGTGGGAGGAACCGAATGCATCGCATACATAATCGTCTGCCAGGTCAGCCAGCTCTTTGCTGAACTGCTCGCCGTTCTTGGTCTCCTCTGCACCACGGAAACGGGTATTCTGGAGAAGGACTACATCGCCCTCGTTCATAGCCTCTACTGCCTTGGTTGCTGCCTCGCCGGTTACGTTGTAATCTGCTACGAATACAACCTCTTTGCCCAGCTTCTCGGACAGGCGTACTGCAACCGGAGCTAAGGACTCACCCTCGTTCGGGCCGTTCTTTACTTTGCCAAGGTGGGAACAAAGGATAACCTTTGCACCCTCACCGATCAGCTTCTGGATAGTCGGAAGTGCAGCCACGATACGGGTCTCATCGGTGATCACGCCATTCTTTAACGGTACGTTGAAGTCACAGCGGACCAGAACTCTTTTTCCTTTTAAATTTTTCAGATCATCAACACTTTTTTTATTTAACATGGAGGTAATCCCCTTTCTTTGTATAAATGATGGTGGGACAAGCCCTATACCTATCGACGCAAAAGGGTCCGGTCCACATGTGACCGGACCCTTTCCTGAGCCTTTTGTAAACTGTTGCCGTTCATGCACTGCATAAACAGCAGCATAAGAATTTCCTTTAGCAGAAATTATGCCAGCTCTGCGAAGTACTTAATGGTGCGAACCATCTGGCTGGTGTAGGAGTTCTCGTTGTCATACCATGAAACAACCTGAACCTCGTACAGATCATCTGCGATCTGAGCCACCATGGTCTGGGTTGCATCAAACAGAGAACCATATCTCATGCCGATAACGTCGGAAGAAACGATCGGATCCTCGTTGTAACCGAAGGACTCGCTTGCTGCTGCTTTCATAGCTGCGTTGATATCTTCTTTGGTAACGCCAGCTTTCTTAACAACTGCAGTTAAGATGGTGGTAGAACCGGTCGGTACCGGAACACGCTGTGCGGAACCGATGAGCTTGCCGTTTAACTCCGGAATAACCAGGCCGATTGCTTTTGCAGCACCGGTGGAGTTCGGAACGATGTTTGCAGCGCCTGCTCTTGCTCTTCTTAAATCGCCTTTTCTGTGCGGGCCGTCCAGGATCATCTGGTCACCGGTGTAAGCGTGGATGGTGCTCATGATACCGGACTGGATCGGAGCGTAGTCGTTCAGTGCTTTTGCCATAGGTGCTAAGCAGTTGGTGGTGCAGGATGCTGCGGAAATGATGGTATCCTCAGCAGTCAGGGTGTTCTCGTTTACGCTGTAAACGATGGTCTTTAAGTCGTTACCAGCCGGAGCGGAGATGACAACCTTCTTTGCGCCTGCGTCAATGTGAGCCTGTGCTTTCTCTTTGGAGGTGTAGAAACCAGTACACTCTAATACTACATCTACGCCGATCTCGCCCCACGGAAGGTCTGCTGCCTTAGCCTCTTTGTAGATGGTAATCTTCTTGCCGTCAACAGTGATGGAGTCCTCGCCAGCCTCTACGGTGTGTTTGCCCTCACCGATGTGGCCTGCATATCCGCCCTGTGCGGTATCGTATTTTAATAAGTGAGCTAACATCTTCGGATCGGTTAAGTCGTTGATTGCTACTACCTCATAACCCTCTGCGCCAAACATCTGTCTGAAAGCCAGACGGCCGATACGACCAAAACCATTGATTGCTACTTTAACTGCCATGATTCATTCCTCCTAGATTGTTAAAAATATGATGATTGTTAAAAAGTCATCAACCTGGTTCTTATTGTACCTAATAACAAGCAAAATAGCAAGCCTTTTTTTGCCATATTAACAAAAACACCTGGATTTTCGTCTTGTTTTTGTCAAAGAAGCCCCCCGGAGGCTGGCTCCGAAGGGCTTTCTTTTGTGCTTTGTATACAATATTCGCTATTTTCGTATCTTTTCCTGCACCAATCTGTCATTATTTACATCTCATCTTTTACATAACCTGCCAGATTGTATGCATGGTCAGATACACGCTCCAGATTGCTGATGATATCCAGGAATACCACACCGGCGGAAGCTTTGCACTCGCCTGCAGACAAACGCTCGATGTGCTTCTCGCGAAGCTCCTCCTCCTGGCTGTCAACATCGTCCTCATACTGGCTGACTTTCCGTACTGCCTCCATATTGCCATTCTGTCTTGCATCAATCGCATACTGGAAGGATTTTAATACGCTGTCGCTGATGGATTTTAAGTCTTCTGCACCAGTGCTGGAAAACTGAAGTCCGTGTTCTACCATATACTGTGCCTGTTCTGCCAGGTTTTCCGCATGGTCACCGATACGCTCGATATCGCTGACGCTGTAGAACAGGTTATTTACGACCTTCTTCTGTTTCTCAGTCAGGGAAAGATTGTCTACCTTGATCAGATACTCGGTCAGCATCTTTTCCATATTGTTGATGGTCTGCTCGGTCTTAAATACGGTTTCTACCTCATCTGAGTTCACGGTCAGAACGGCATCGATGGCACGGGTCACGTTTTCGTAGGTGATCTGTCCCATATGGACTACCTCAAGGGCTGCAGTCTCAACGGCAAAGGCCGGGGACTCGAAGATACGCTCGTCCAGATGTTTGAGGGTTGCAGCTGTTTCTGCATCCTCCACAACCGGCTCTTTCTCTTCTTTTTCCTTCACAACCATACCGGAAATCTTTACCAGAACGTCTGCAAATGGGAACAGCAGCGTGGTCATGGACAGGTTAAAGATCGTATGGAAGATGGAAATCTGCACCGCATTGATATTTGCTGCTGCAAAGGCCGGGCGCAGGCTGAAAAAGATAAAACCAATGGTTCCAAATACGATCGCACCGATCACGTTAAAGGTCAGGTGCATGACCGCTGCACGCTTAGCGGTACGGGAGCCGCCCATACTGGACAGCATTGCCGTTACGCAGGAGCCGATATTCTGGCCCAGCGTAATGTAGATTGCCGCATTGGTCGTTACGATCCCGTTCATGGCAAGGGTCTGTAAGATACCAACCGATGCAGAGGAGCTCTGCAGCAGTGCAGTAACCATGGCACCGATCAGCATACCTAAAAGCGGATTTCCGCCCAGAACCTCAAATGCTTTCGCGAAGATCGGGGCATCGGTATAAGGATTGATAGAGCCTGACATAAAGTCCAGACCGATAAACAACAGTCCAAGACCGATCATGATCTCACCGACGGTCTTCTTCTTCTGGCTCTTTGAAAACACCAGGAACAACGCTCCGATTCCAATGATGGCCGGCGCATAAAAGCTCGGCTTCATGACTTCAAAGGCATCGCCTAACTGGCTCATGGATACGATCCATGCGGTGATGGTAGTACCGATGTTGGCACCCATAATCACACCCACTGCCTGTGACAGATTTAACACACCTGCACTTACAAAACCAACAACCATAACTGTTGTCGCACCGCTGGACTGGATGATTGCCGTGATCAATGCACCCAGAGCCACTGCCAGAAAGCGGTTATTGGTGAGCATTCCAAGGAAACTGCTCATCTTGCTTCCTGCTGTCTTCTGCATACCGTCTGCCATGATATTCATGCCATAAAGGAACATGCCAAGACCGCCAAGAAAGCCAAACCCGTTTGAAATGTCGCTGATTGACATACTCTCCTCCTCGTCTCGCGTACTTTTTCTCTTTATTCTCTTCAGTCCGCAAACAATTCAATCATACCATACCACTACCTTCATTTCCAATCATTTTTAAAATTTAAATAAATTTTGGGTAAATAGTATGTAAAAATGCCTGCCACAGCATCTGTGACAGGCATTCTAAACGAAACATGGTAAAACAATTGTTAAAAAAGCAGTATGATCCGGGAAGAAGCCGCCATGGTTTGGTAAGCAGCTGCCGGTCACGCATGTGTGAACCATAATACCTAATGATCTGCAGCATACGCTGCTACAGCCGCCATAATTGACTGGTTGCTGTTCCAGACATTGCCAAATTCACTGACTGGCATCGGACAGGCTACGCCTCCCACTTCGATCGTAAGACTTGGGACCGGATTGTCTTTGATCTGGACATAATCCTTAAACCCGCCTTTTCCGCTGCTTGTATTCGTGCGGTATCCGGAAATCCCAGTTACCAGATCTGCCAGTGCTTTGGACTCTGCTGACACCTTATTTCCCTCAAAATCCCAATAAACCAGATTTCCCATGCTGTGGTAGCTGATGGTCAAAGACCAGCTTCTGGAGTTCACGAGATTTGCCAGTGCCTGGCTCTCCGGCTCGGAAAGCGCACTGGTTCCCTTATAGTTTGCATAGGAAGCGTGGGACGGTCCCGTGCTGATGGAATCCCACAAGGCCGGGAAATTCTGGTTTAAGTCCACACCGCAGCCATTGGCCTTCCATAAGCTCAAATACCGGTCAAAGGCCTGACTGGTCCGCCCATCTGCCGTATCCTGGGCATAGCACTGGTTCACAGTCTGACGCAGGTCGGAAGAGCGAAGCGCTGACACCCCAAACTGACTGATCGTAATTCCATCCGGATTCACCATCGGTACAATGTGGACAGCCACACCACCCAGAATGTCTGAGAGCTTGCGCCCCTGGTATGCTCCACTGTCATAAAAGGCAAGCAGATGCTCCGCCTGCTTCATGACCAGAAGCGGTGTCATGTATTCCCGCGCATGGATTCCTGCATGAATCAGCACATGCTTTGACGCATTGGGATTTCCAATGATCATCTCATAAAGGGTTCTTCCATCCAGGCTGGTGCCGATGGAATTCACCTGCATGTGGCTTCCATAACGCGATTTCAGGCTGTTGATGTCCTTTGTCATCTGGTCGTAGCTGTATTTGTCCACAACCTTGACGATAGGACTGGAAAGCTGTCCTGCAAAGGAAATATTTCCGGCTCCTACTACGGCAGGAACCGAAATACTGCTTCCCGGTCCGCTGCCCGGTCCTGCCTGACCGCTTCCTGCCGTGATCACTCCGGAGGTTACGACACCAGATCCGGTTGTCTGACTTCCAGATAATGCAGGTGTCGAACCGGATGTCTGGCCACCCGCAGTGACTGTCTGGGATGCATTGCTTTGTGCTTCTGATGCGGCCTGCACGGTTTCCTGTGCAGCAGGAGCCGCATTTCCTGCCCCGGTGCTTTCGCCGGGTGCTGATGTAAGTCCTGCCGGATCGGTCCCCATCGTCACCGGACCGTCTGCGTAAGTCATAAAAGCACTACTGGCCACCATAAAGGCAGCCAGAGCACCTGTAAAATATCTTTTACAGTTCATAGTTTAGTTTTCACTTTCCTTTTTTGCAAGGTCACCCGGCTTCATGCTGAGGCTGATCTTGCCCATCTTATCTACGTCAAGAACCTTAACGGTTACCATATCACCGATATTTACAACATCTTCCACTTTCTCTACACGCTTGTCGGAAAGTCTGGAGATGTGGATCATACCATCTTTTTTCGGCTTCAGCTCAACAAAAGCACCGAACGGCATAATGCGGACAACCTTACCGGTAATGACCTGGCCCGGCTCAATGTCAGTCACAATGCTCTTGATGATGCTCTTTGCTTTCTCGATCATCTCTTTGTCGGTACCGCAGATTGCTACGTTGCCTTCCTCGGAAATGTCGATCTTCACGCCGGTCTCCTCGATGATCTTGTTGATCACGCAGCCCTGCTTACCAACCACATCGCCGATCTTCTGCGGGTCGATGCTGATCTGGTCAATCTTCGGAGCATATTTGCCAACTTCTTTTCTCGGCTCAGAGATTGCCGGTTTCATGCAGGTATCCATGATGAAGAGTCTTGCCTCACGGCATCTTGCGATCGCACCCTCTACGATTGGTCTGGTCAGTCCGTGGATCTTGATATCCATCTGGATTGCAGTGATACCATCGGTGGTACCGGTTACCTTAAAGTCCATATCGCCGAAGAAATCCTCAAGGCCCTGGATATCAGTTAAAAGAACGAAATCGTCATCAGAATCACCAGTTACAAGACCACAGGAAATACCTGCTACCATCTTCTTGATCGGCACACCTGCTGCCATTAAGGACATACAGGAAGCACAGGTAGATGCCATGGAGGTAGAACCGTTGGACTCGAAGGTCTCGGATACGGTACGGATCGCATACGGGAACTCTTCCTCGGACGGCAGTACCGGAACCAGGGCACGCTCTGCCAGTGCGCCATGACCGATCTCACGGCGTCCCGGTCCTCTGGACGGCTTGGTCTCACCTACAGAGTAGGACGGGAAATTATAGTGATGCATATAGCGCTTGGATACTTCGTTCTCATCCAGGCCGTCTAACTTCTGCTGCTCAGACAGCGGAGCCAGGGTACATACGTTGCAGATCTGGGTCTGGCCACGGGTGAACATAGCGGAACCGTGTACACGCGGGATCAGGTCGACCTCTGCAGCCAGCGGACGGATCTGGGTGATCTCACGGCCATCCGGTCTCTTGTGGTCTTTTAAGATCATCTTGCGGACAGTCTTCTTCTGGTACTGGTAAACAGCCTCGCCAAGCACTGCAAGCCACTCCTCGTTGTCCGCAAATGCCTCCTCCAGCTTCTCGGTAATCTGGCGGATGTTCTCCTCACGGGTCTGCTTGTCATCGGTGAAGACAGCCTCTTCCATCTGCTCCGGAGTTACGATCTCCTTGATCGCTGCAAACAGCTCTTCCGGGATTGCACAGCTCTCGTAGCTGTGTTTTGCCTTGCCGCACTCTGCCACGATGGTGTCGATGAATTTGATGATCTCCTGGTTGATCTCATGAGCCTTGTAGATTGCTTCGATCATCTTTGCTTCCGGGATCTCGTTTGCACCAGCCTCGATCATGATGACCTTCTCACGGTAGATGCTACGGTTAAGTTTAAGTCACCCTGCTTCCACTGCGCCTGGGACGGGTTGATGATGAACTCGCCATCGATCATGCCAACCTGGGTCATGGCACACGGACCGTCAAACGGGATATCGGAAATGCAGGTTGCGATTGCAGCGCCTAACATTGCAACTAACTCCGGACGGCACTCCGGATCTACGCTCATAACCATGTTGTTTAAGGTTACGTCGTTGCGGTAATCCTTCGGGAACAGTGGTCTCATCGGACGGTCGATAACACGGGAGGTCAGGATTGCATTCTCAGATGCTTTTCCCTCTCTCTTGTTGAAGCCTCCCGGGATCTTTCCTACGGAGTATAATTTTTCTTCATATTCTACGCTTAACGGGAAGAAATCGATACCGTCTCTCGGTTTATCGGATGCCGTAGCGGTAGATAATACGGTAGTGTCGCCATAATGCATAAATGCTGCGCCGTTTGCCTGCTTTGCAACTCTGTTGACGTCCACAGTCAGGGTTCTTCCGGCAAGTTCCATACTAAAACTTTTGTACATGGGTTGTCTCCTTTTCTCTTTCATTCTATATATTCACAGAAGGCTCCGAAACTACTGCTCTGTACACAAACAGTTGTGTATACAGCAGCGGCTTCGGGATATACCTTCCAGAAAATATCACTTTTCACAAAGTACGGAAAAACAAAAGGGTGGAGATGACCTCTCCACCCTAACGTCCTAATTACTTTCTGATGCCTAACTTTTCAATCAGTGCACGATAGCCTTCCAGGTCGGTTTTCTTTAAGTAGTCAAGAAGACCACGTCTCTGACCTACCATCTTTAACAGACCACGTCTGGAATGATGATCCTTCTGATTGCTCTTTAAATGCTCAGTCAGCTCTGCGATTCTTGCAGTCAGGATTGCGATCTGAACCTCTGGTGAACCGGTATCTCCTGCTTTTCTGCCGTACTCAGCGATGATTGCTGCTTTCTTTTCCTTTGAAATCATGGTGATTTCCTCCTTAAAAATAATATACTCACCGTAAACCAGGTCATTGGTTGGAGTTATCCAAACGACTGGGTCCCGGCGCTAACTCATACCGGATTATAATATCATATCCGTTTTTCTGTGTCAACTCGTTTTTATAAATAGTTTCTGCGCCAGACCGCATGCGCAAACAGAACTATAAATAGTTCTGATGCACAACCAGAGCCAGCAGAATGCCAAGTGCTGCCCCGGCTGCTACCTGAAGCGGTGTATGCCCGACAAATTCCTTCAGCCGTTTCTGGATCTCCTGGTTGTTTAAGTTAAACCAGTCCTGCTCCATGATCAGGTTTAACAGCTTTGCCTGTTTTCCTGTCTCCTGCCGTACACCGATGGCATCGTACATGACAACGGCCGCCAGTATAAAGCTGATCGCAAACTGAAAGGAATCCACCCCGTAGCAAAGTCCCGCCGCAGTCGTAAGACCACAGACGGTTGCTGAGTGGGAGCTTGGCATGCCGCCGGACCCTACCAGGCGTTCCGGTGTAAAGCTCTTATTTAAGCCAAAATCGATCAGTGTTTTTAAAACCTGGCAACCGTCCAGCCCACAATAGCGCTGATGAGTACCTCGTTTCCCAGGAGTTTATCCCAAAATCCCATGTTGTAATCCTGCTTTCCTTTTCGTTCTGTTCCTGTTTTTCCTGTGCAGGCCAGACCTTTGGGATCAATAACCGATCAGCCAGTCGTAAAGCTCCTGGTATTTGCCCGCTGACTGCTGCCAGGAGAAATCTGCTGCCATGGCACGGTCAATGATCTTGTTCCATTCCCGCTTTTTATCGTAGTAAATATACTTTGCATAGCGGACGGTGTCAAGCATCTCGTGCGCATTATAATTTGAGAAGGAGAAACCGGTTCCGCGGCTCTCGTATTCATTGTACGGCTCTACGGTATCCTTCAGGCCGCCGGTCTCACGCACGATCGGCACCGTTCCGTAGCGGAGCGCCATCAGCTGGCTTAAGCCGCACGGTTCAAAGAGTGACGGCATGAGTAATGCGTCACAGCCTGCATAGATCTTGTGTGACATCTCGTTGGAATAATAGATCTGTGCAGATACCCGGTCATGATATTTCCAGTCGTAATGACGGAACATATTCTCGTATTTTTCGTCGCCGGTTCCCAGTACGACAAACTGCATATCGTCGCTGCAGAGTTCGTCCATGACACACTGAACCAGGTCTAAGCCCTTCTGGTCTGTCAGTCTGGATACAATGCCGACCATGAATTTCTTTTCATCGACCGGAAGTCCAAGCTGTGCCTGCAGCTGCTTTTTATTCTTTCCTTTTTCCTTGCGGAAATTCTTCGCATTGTACGGCTGCACGATGAGTTTGTCTGTCTCCGGGTTAAATTCATCGTAGTCGATACCGTTTACGATACCGCGCAGGTCACCTGAGCGGGCACGCATCAGGCCGTCAAGTCCTTCGCCGTAAAACGGCATCTTGATCTCCTCTGCGTAAGTCTGGCTCACAGTGGTAATGGCATCTGCAAAAACAATGCCGCCCTTTAACATATTTCCGTCTTTGTATGCTTCCAGCTTATCCGGAGTAAAGTAATAGTCCGGCAGCATGGAGAAGCGCTGGATCGTCTTGACATCCCAGACACCCTGGAACTTTAAGTTGTGGATCGTCATGACGGATTTCATGTTTGCGAAAAACTCCCCGCCGCGGAACCGGTCCTTTAAGTAAACCGGGATCAGTCCGGTCTGCCAGTCGTGGCAATGTACAACATCCGGCTTAAAGCCAATGACCGGGAGTGCAGACAAAGCCGCATTACAGAAGAAGGAAAACTTCTCCAGATCATACAGCCAGTCTCCATATGGCTTCGGACCGCCAAAGTAGGATTCATTGTCGATAAAGTAAAAGGTGATTCCATCATAGATATATTCCATGATTCCCACATAACGGCTCTGTCCAGATAATCCATATAAAAATGGTCGATATAGGTCATTTCATTGCGCCATTTTTCCGGTATACACAAATATTTCGGTATCATGACCCTGACATCGAAATACTCCTTGTCAAAGCATTTTGGCAAAGAACCAACGACATCAGCAAGCCCTCCTGTCTTGATAAACGGAACTGCTTCTGATGCAACAAATAATATGTTCTTCATACGAACCCTCCTCTGCACCAGTCTGCCCCCAAGCGGACTGTCTTATCTATCAGTATACATGATTTACTCTGTTTTAGGAAGTAAAATCTTTATGAAACTTACGTGAAAATTCGTTTTTTTCATAAAACAGCCATTGGAAAGCAGCTTTTTCAAAAATCAGAGTGCACGTTTATAATCCAGGCGGATCTTATCTGTGATCAGCGCAATAAATTCGGAGTTCGTCGGTTTTCCTTTTCCGCTGTTTACCGTGTAGCCAAAGATGTCGTGGATCACCTCAAGCTGTCCGCGGCTCCATGCCACTTCAATCGCATGGCGGATTGCCCGTTCTACGCGGCTTGACGTAGTTCCATGCTTCTTGGCGATCGTCGGATATAAAACCTTGGTAACAGACACCAGCATATCCTCTTCTTCTACTGAGATCGTAATGGCATCCCGCAGATACTGGTAACCTTTGATATGGGCCGGGATCCCGATCTCGTGAAGAAGCTGCGTTACATCATCTTCCAGATTCTGCCGCAGGTACTCTCCTTTATTTAAATAGGATTCCACCGGTTTTTCGCGGACTGCCGATATCATTTTTGAGTGGAAACGCTCCTTTGCAACCAGACGGATCTTGTCGAGAAGAACCTCACGGTCAAACGGCTTCAATATGTAGTAACTGGCTCCATTCCGAAATGCCGCCGATGCCACAGTCTCATTTCCCGCTGCAGTCACCATAATGATGGAGGCATATTTTTCCCACCCTTCGCCTCTCGTACCTTCTCTAATACAGTAATTCCATCCAGCTTCGGCATGATTACATCCAGAAGAACAATATCTGGTTCTTTCTCCATGATCATCTGATAGGCGTCTTCTCCATTGTCTGCTGTCCCAACCACCTGAAATCCATTCTCTGCTTCCAGGATGCTGCTCAGTAATTCCAGCATCAGCGGGTTATCTTCTGCAATCGCAATCTTTAATTCTGCCATGATCCATTCCTCCTGTCCCCAAATCCGGCATATTTTATTTTATGACGGATAGTTACACAATTTGTATTATACTCGCCTTCTTTGCAAGGCAACAACCTGGTTTTGGCGCACAGTTCGACGCTTCCCGCATAATTCGACAAACACTCAGCCAAAGCTTTTACAGTTGTTTCACCGTTTGTTTTCCAGAGTGGTCTTTGCACCAGTCCAAAAAGACTGCCTTACATGTTCAGCTTTCATACTTTATGACGAATGAATCCTGTCAGATATAACGCATTGTGAAGAATTTTTTTGTATTCTTTAAAATTTTCTCGTTATGTTATGTTGTTGTATTTTCTACCGATGAACAGCTTGCCCTCCCCCCCGCAGCTTTGCCGCCTGCTACGCTTTTCAGCGTCCGCTCCAGAACGCCAATGTCAAGAGGTTTGGATATATGCGCGTCCATGCCTGCGTTCAGGCAGTTCTGCACATCCTCGGAAAAAGCATTTGCTGTCATGGCGATGATGAGAATCCACGAGTTTCTGACCGTCGGGATAGATCACGCAGGTAGCACCATTCATATCCAGCACCGCCTCCAGGATTTCTGCATTCAGGGCGTTATCCTCAGCACAGAGGAAGCTTGACATATCAGAAAAACACTCAATGCAACATCATATCCTCCGCAAAAATCCCATACCCTCGGCTGGAATCCTGCACAAACACATGCGTTACCGCCCCGATGAGCTTTCCATCCTGCAAAATCGGGCTGCCGCTCATGCCCTGCACGATTCCCCCGGTAAGGCGTAAAAGCCGTTCATCCGTCACCTGGAATACCAGACTCTTGTTTTCCCGCGCCGGGTTGTAATCGACCCGCTGGATTTCTATCTCATAATCGCAAGCACTTCCCGAAACATAGCTGCGAATCCAGGCCTTGCCTTTTTTCACATCCTGCCGGTGCCCCACCTCCACCGACTGCTGCAATACCTTCTGGCTAAATTTTTCGTCCACCGTTCCGAATATCCCGCAGTCTGTATTTTGATCCACACTTCCCAGCCTGGAACCAGGTCCATAGTAGATGACGCCAGCCATCACACCCGGATTTCCGGTACTTCCCTTCTCAATTCCCAGAATCTCTGTCTCATACAGCGCCCCGTTCTCAATCTCTACCACACGTCCGGTATCACTGTCACTGATCCCGTGTCCCAGTGCCCCAAAGCTCCATCTTCCTTTAAATACGTCATGGTGCCAATTCCCTGGGTATCGTCACGCACCCAGGCACCCAGCTTGCGGCTCCCATCCTCTGTCTTTACTGTATCCACAGACAGCTCCAGCTCCTTTCCGGCCCGCCGCACCAGCAAAAGTGCCTCACTTTCGCCCATACGGTTTAAGCTTGTGACCAGCGCTTCCTTGTCTGAGAGCGGTTGCCCGTTGATCGCCTCAATGTAGTCACCGGACTGCAAGATCCCATAGGCCGGCTCTGCCTCGTTTCCGTTTTCATCCGTCACTATTCCGGTCCCGACCACCATAACCCCACGGGATTTCAGGTAAATTCCCACCGGCATACCACAGGGAACTGCATAAGAGGCATCCTCCACATCCACGCTGATCTGTTTAAACGGGATCGCCCCGAACAGCTTCAGGCCCAGACGGAACTGACCTTCTTTTTTCGCATAGAGAGAAAACTCCTGGTCTGGCCGGATCCGGATCTCGTCCTGCGGAATACCGGAATCTCCCTTTAGTACGACCTCCTCACTCTCACTGAGTATGGTGGTATAAAAAGGCAGATCCAGCACTATGGATTCTTCTTCCCCCTCTGCAATGCTAAAATGCTCCGGGATCTGGTGCTCGGTATAGTACCAGCCATATCCCGCCGTAAAGACCAAGCTAGTCCAGAATATCACCGTAAGAATCCGGTAAAAGTAACTTCCTGTCCTGTGTGTTTTTCGCATCCCACATTCCTCCTGTCCGTTGTCTCACCTGCCGTCTGTTTCATTCCTGTACCCTGGAACCTGATTCCCGATTTTCTATGAAACAAAGAAAAAAGGAGCCTTTTTTAAGCTCCTTTCTAGTATGTGTGTCGGATGTAAAAAACACACTGTCAGTTTTTAGTTGTAAATATCTTACCTGCGCTTTTTTGTCTGTTCGGCCAGTTTTTTCATCTCGCTGGCATTCTGAAGCACTGCTTCCGTGATCTGGGCGCCGCCAAGAAGTCTTGCAAGCTCCGTCACCGTATCCTTCTCATTCAGGCGCAGAATCCGTGTTTTTGTGCTCTCACCGTCTGTCGATTTTTTAATTTCAAAATGGCAGTCGGCCATAGATGCGATCTGCGGCAGATGGGTGATACAGATCACCTGGTGGTTTCTGGATATCACAGCCAGCTTTTCCGCAACCTTCTGTGCCGTGCGGCCGCTGATTCCGGTATCGATCTCATCGAAAATCAGAGTTGGAATGTCATCGCTGTCTGCCAGCACCGTCTTGATCGCCAGCATGATACGGGAAAGCTCACCACCGGATGCCACCTGTCCAAGGGAACGTTCCGGTTCGCCGGGGTTTGTGGAAATGACAAACTCTGCCTCATCAAAGCCATTTGCCGTGTAGTGCGGCAGGCGGCGAAATTCCATGGAAAAACGCACATCCAGAAAATTTAAGTCGATGAGTCCCTCGCGGATCTTTTCGGTCAGCTTCTTTGCTTCCTCCATGCGGACCTTTGACAATTCCTCGCTCACCGCCTCCAGGCTTTCTTCTGCCTTTTGGTATTTCTGTTCCAGTCTGGCGCGGTACTCGTCAAAATGCTCCAGCTGCTCCAGACGGTTTTTCTTTTCTTCCAGGGATTTCTGGATCTTTTCTATGGTTTCCCCATATTTTGCCTGCAGTCCACAGATCAGGTCCAGCCGCTCCTGGGTTTTCTGAAACGATGCTTCATCAAAATCAAGCTGCTCTAAGTATTCCCCGATCGCATGGTGGGCATCCGACAACACAGCCTCCGCATCGTAAAGCTGGTCCTGTATTGCTTTTAATTCCGGATCAAATTCTGCCACCTCGCTGACCTCGTGCAGGGCATTTCCCACACCTTCCGAATCTACCGCACGGTATGCAGCTGAAAGATTTTCGATGATCCGCTTTGCGTTTGCATATTTTTTATAATTTGCCGCAAGAAGTTCCTCTTCCCCTTCTTTTAAACCGGCATTTTCAATTTCTTCAATCTCAAAACGCAGAAAATCGGCTTCTCTTCTGCGGCTCTCACTATCTGTATCAAGCTGCTCCAGTTCTCTCTTAAGACAGGTATATTCCCGATACAGGGATTCCGTCTGTAATTTCAGCTCAAGAACACGGGATTTTGCGTAGATATCAAGAATTTCCAGATGCTTTGACGCATGGAGCAAAGACTGATGCTCATGCTGTCCATGAATATCGATCAGAAGAGATGTGATCTGTTTTAACCTGGCCGCCGTAACCGTCTCATCGTTAATACGACTCATACTGCGGGATGGCATGATCTTGCGGCTGATGATCAGGATGCCGTTTTCATCGGGTACGACATCCAGCGCACGGAGCGCTTCTTCTTTTTGCGGATCCACCGAAAATACAAGCTCCACATAAGCATATTCCGCACCGCTCCGGATCATCTCTTTCGAAGCTTTCTGGCCAAGCGCCAGATTGACCGACCCGATCATGATGGACTTTCCTGCACCGGTCTCGCCGGTCAGGATATTTAAGCCATCTTCCAGTTCCACATCTGCCGCCTCGATCAGCGCCAGATTTTTTACATGCAGTTCCAAAAGCATTTCTGCACCTCCTTTTGCCTAACGGGCCAAGATCAGTTTTTTCAGTTTTTCCATCAGCAGAATGGTATCGTCCACGCTGCGCACTGCACACATGATGGTGTCATCTCCTGCGATGCAGCCCACGATCTCATGAAAGTGGATCTCATCCAGCGCTGCTGCAACCGCCATCGCCATGCCAGACACTGTCTTGATCACAAGGATATTCTGCGCCATATCCATGGAAACATATCCATCTTTTAAGATGCGGATATATTTGTCACTAAAAGCGGTCTGGTTCTGCATGACCATATAGCGCTGGCGTCCGTTTTCAGACTGTATCTTTGTCAGCTTCAGTTCCCGGATATCGCGGGAAACCGTTGCCTGCGTTACCTTATAGCCTTCCTGATTCAGACGCTCTGCCAGCTCCTCCTGGGTTTCAATCTCATATTTTCCGATCAGTTCCACAATTTTGCTGTGACGTTCCAGTTTCATTTATTACCTCCGTTAGATGCGGTCCATTTTCTGTCTGATATTTTCAAGGAATGATACATTTTTTAATTGGATCAGCGTTGTATACTGCGGTGCGCGGCAAATTTCCAGCCGTTCCCCGCAGTGGAGCGGAAATGCCTGATCCCCGTCAAATACAGCCGAGTACGACTTTCTTCCAGTCCAGTTTACCAGGCGGATGCTGACACGGTCCTCCGGGGAAAGCACGATGCTTCTCGCATTCAGGGAATGGGAGCAGATCGGGGTCAGAAGCATCAGCTCGGCCCCCGGCGCCACGATCGGTCCACCGGCTGACAGATTATACGCAGTAGAACCTGTAGGGGTTGCCGCAATGATTCCATCTGCCATATATTCGTTGAAAAATACTCCATTCACATAAACCTGGAAATGCAGTACCTGCAATACATCCTGCCTGGTCAGAACGATCTCATTTAAAGCAATGCCTTTGACTTTTTTTTCTGCCCCTACGACACTGCCTTCCAGCATCATGCGCTTTTCCAATGTAAAAGAATCTGTCAAAAGAGCATCCAGTACCGGATCGAGGGCTTCTTCCCTCGACACCTGGGTCAGGTAGCCAAGATGTCCCATATTAATTCCCATCATGGGAAGATCGAGACTGATCAGATCTCTGGATGCCTGGATCAGGGTACCATCTCCGCCAAGTGTGATCACACACTCCGTGTCAGACGGAACCTGATCCGCCCTTGTATATCCCCGGTTATGCGTGCAGTATGCACCGCGGCGGATCAGTTCTTTTTCTATTTTTTCCGCTGCATCCAAAGCTCCTGGTTTCGACGGATTCGCGATCAGATAAAAATGTTTCATAAACTCTCCTGTTATTTGTCCAGTTCTCCGTGAGCCGCATCGACAATGGCTTTTGCGTCGACCTGATACTCCGTGTAGGTTTGTCCATCTGTATGATTCTGAAGATAAAGCAGATATTCGATATTGCCCTCCGGCCCCTTGATTGGGGAATATTCCAGATTCAAAATTTCAAATCCAATGCTCACCGCAAATTCGATCACCTTCTCAATAACTTCCAGATGCGTGCTCTTTTCACGGACCACGCCCTTCTTTCCAACCTTCTCCCGCCCTGCTTCAAACTGTGGTTTGATCAGGCAGACGATCTGTCCGTCATCGGCAAGAAGCGCCTTCACCGGACCTAATACCTTCGTCAGGGAGATAAAGGAAACATCGATGGAAGAAAAGTTGATCTTATCTGCGATATCTTCCGGAGTTACGTAACGGATGTTGGTCTTTTCCATGCATACGACCCGCGGATCGTTGCGGAGCTTCCAGTCTAACTGGCCGTGTCCTACATCGACCGCATAGACCTTCACTGCGCCATTTTGCAGCATGCAGTCGGTAAAGCCTCCCGTGGAAGAACCGACATCCATACAGATCTTATCTTTTAATTCCACGCCAAAATGCGTCATGGCCTTTTCCAGCTTCAGGCCGCCGCGCTGACATATTTTAATGTTGCGCCGCGCACTTCGATGTTTGCAGTCTCCTCAAACATGGAGCCCGCCTTATCTTCCTTCTGTCCATCTACATAAACAATGCCCGACATGATAATGGCTTTCGCTTTTTCTCTGGAAGCGGCAAGACCTTTGTTCACGATCAGGATATCCAGTCTTTCTTTCATGTATCTTCCTCTTTCTGTTTCTATTTCTGATTTTCCTGCATTATTTCATGAGACTGCGCCTCAGACAACCTCTCATCCAGCGGTTTCCACGCGTTTCGCATCGTGCGGATCACAGAATCACTGTCAATGCCCAGCCCCTCGCGCAGGACTGACACATTGCCATGCTCCACATACGCATCCGGAAGTGCGATATTCAATACTTTAACCTGTGGGTAACGCTCCTGCACATAAGCCTTCACCTGCAGGCCATAACCGCCCTGAAGCACATTCTCCTCCAGTACCACAAGCAGCTCATGGTCTGCTGCCAGCCTGTCTGCCAGATCATAATCCACCGGCTTGATAAAACGGCCGTTGGCAAGTGTGCAGTTAAAACCTGCGTCTTTTAATTTTTCCCGCACATGCTCTGCCGTGCTGACCATGCTGCCGACTGCAAGCAGGGCAATGCGGCTGCCCTCGTAAAGCAGTTCCCCTTTTCCGTACTCAACCGGCTGATTGAAGTCTTTTAAGCCGCGGTAAGCCTGCCCACGCGGGTAGCGGATCGCGATCGGGCCATCGTAATGGCAGATTGCAAACTCCAGCTCCTGCCGAAGCTCCCACAAGTTTTTCGGAGCCATAATGCTCATATTCGGAATACAGCTTAAATAGGACAGGTCAAAAATGCCCTGATGGGTCTCCCCGTCACTCCCGACCAGTCCCGCCCGGTCTAATGCAAAGACCACCGGCAGGTTCTGGATACAGACATCGTGAAGCACCTGATCAAAGCCTCTCTGCAAAAAGGAGGAATACACGGCAACGACCGGTTTTAAGCCGGCTGCAGCCATACCCGCCGCAGAGGTTACCGCATGCTGTTCTGCAATTCCCACATCAAAGAAACGGTCCGGATACTGTTTGGAAAACGCTTTCAGACCGGTTCCATCCGGCATGGCTGCCGTAACCGCAACCAGTCGTTTTTCGGTTTCCGCAAGCTGACAGATTTCCTTGGAAAATACATCCGTGTACGTCGGATAAACCTTTTCCTTCAATGACTTTCCGGTTGCAATGTCAAACGGATCGATTCCATGGAACCGGGACGGATTCTTTTCTGCCGGTGCATACCCTTTTCCTTTTTTCGTCAGGACATGGACCAGCACCGCATGCTCCATTCTCCGGGCTTCCCGGAATGTTTTTACCATGGCTTTGATATCGTGCCCGTCCACAGGTCCCAGATACGTCACGCCCATATTTTCAAAGAGCATTCCCGGAATAACTAACTGCTTGATGCTGTCTTTGGTACGGCTGATCTGCTCTACCAGTCCGGCACCAACCACCGGAACTTTTAACAAGGTCTCCGATACATGGCGTTTCAGCGCATTATATCTGGTCCCGGAACGCAGACCGCTTAGATATTTTGACATGCCGCCCACATTTTCTGAGATGGACATGTTATTGTCGTTTAATACAATGATAAAATTCTTTTTCAGGTGAGCCGCATTGTTCAATGCCTCGTAAGCCATGCCACCGGTCAGGGCTCCATCGCCGATCACGGAAATGACTGCATAATTCTCTCCTAACAGATCCCGCCCCTGGCGATGCCAAGACCTGCAGAAATGGATGTGGAGCTGTGTCCGGTATCAAACGAATCGTACGGGCTTTCCTTGCGTTTCGGAAACCCGCTCATTCCCCCGTACTGCCTCAGTTCATCAAACATTTCCCGGCGTCCGCTTAAGATCTTATGGGTATAGGACTGATGCCCCACATCCCAGATGACTTTATCCTTTGGCAGGTCAAATGCCAGATATAAAGCAATAGTCAGCTCCACCACACCCAGATTGGAGGCAAGGTGTCCGCCGGTCACACTGATCTTTTCGATCAGAAACTGCCGGATCTCTGCCGCCAGGGTCTTAAGCTCCTCCGTGTTTAATTTTTTCACGTCCCACGGACCTTCAATGTGTTCCAGAATCATGGTTTTTGCAACTCCCTGTTTCTTTCCTAAAGTAATTTGTAACTGCCTGATATCCCCCAGTTACAGTATTTACATATAGCTCTTATTTTTTCCGTTCCACCAGCATCGTGATCAGGTTTTCAAGGAACGGATTTTCACCTGGCAGCTGTTTTAGCAGCGTTACCGCACGGGCAGAGATCTCTGCCACGTCTTCTCTTGCCTTGTCCAGGCCAGCCAGCGTTACATACGTAGTTTTCTGGTTCTTTTCATCGCTTAAGACCGGTTTTCCGAGTTCTTCGCTGGTGCTTGTCACATCGAGGATATCATCCTGGATCTGGAATGCCAGACCGACAGCAGACGCAATCTCCTCTACGCGGCTGATCTCTTCTTCAGATGCACCGCCCAGAATAGCTCCGATCATCATGGAAGCCTCCAGGAGTGCCCCGGTCTTTAAACGGTAGATAAAGTCCAGCTTTTCCTGCGGGATTGGTTTTCCGGTCAGCTCCACATCGACTACCTGGCCGCCGATCATACCGTAGATGCCGGTTTTTTCTGCCAGAACGCCAATCGCCCTTGCGGCACGGTCCGGATGAGCAGTCATGGCAAAGGCTTTGGATGCTGTCTCAAACGCATAGATCATCAGCGCATCCCCGGCCAGCACAGCCATGTCATAGCCGAATTTTTTCCAGGTTGTCGGAAGTCCCCTGCGCAGCTCGTCATTGTCCATGCACGGAAGGTCATCATGGATCAAAGAGGAGGTGTGGATCATCTCCATGGCTGCCATAAAGGGCTCTACTGCCTTTTCCGTCCCGCCAAACAGACGGTAGGTCTCCTCCATGAGCATGGGACGAAGGCGCTTGCCGCCGGCCCGAACACTGTAATTCATGGCTTCAAAAATCGTCTTCTGATGCCCCTCTTCCTCCGGGAGATAGCTCTCTACAACTTTCTCTACCTCACCGGTCCTCTTTTTCAGTTCCTCATGCATCTCCATCTTCCTCAGTCCCTCCCTGCAGATGATCATCTGTTTTTCTACTTTATCGATCTTGTCGTTGCAGGCCTTCACCAGCTTCATGCCTGCCTCATAGCAGGCAAAGGATTCCTCCAGCGTGCTGTCCGGTGCCTCCAGCTTTTCCACAAGCCCGTCCAGCTCTGCAAAGATCTGTTCTATTGATTGTTCCATGTCTGCTGCCTCTCCTTCTGCCGTTGCTGTTCCCATCTGTGTGCCCATCAACTGATTTTCCGTTTAGGAACTTCCTGCCTGCGCACAGTAACAATACCGGCCGTTTTTCATGTCTCCGATGGGCATGTTTCCGGGATTTCATGTTCTTCTGTCTCCAGCACCCTTGCCCGGACCGTTCCATCCGAAATACGCAGGGTAATGGCTTCTCCCGGTGCCGTCTGGCGGACACTCTCTAAGCGTTTTCCCCTTTCATCGGTTACAAAGCCAAAGCCACCGCTGATCCTTTCTAACGGGGACAGCCCGTGAAGACGGCTTCCCAAAAGAGCCAGCCGGTGGCGTGACCCGGTTATCTTCTGTTCCATGACCTGCCTTAAGGCATCCTGGATATCTGCCAGACGCTGTCTCTGCTCCCGCAGTGTGCGCTCCGGATCATGGAGCAGAAGCTTTAGCCGGTACTGCTCCGCCCGGTAGCGGAAAAGCTCTGTTTTCCGTTCCATGGCCTGCCCGAGTGCCTCCTGGTAAGACAGCCGTGCCGCTTCAAACTGGCGGTAATCGAACACAGCCAGCTCTGCCGCTGCCGACGGGGTCGGTGCCCGCAGGTCTGCCACATAATCTGCAATGGTCACATCGGTCTCATGCCCCACTGCCGAGATGACTGGTGTCGCACAGTCAAAAATAGCCCTCGCCACAATTTCTTCGTTAAACGCCCACAGATCCTCGATGGAGCCGCCTCCGCGGCCCACGATCAGTACGTCCAGCCCCAGCTTATCTAATGCGCGGATGCCTCTGGCGATGGAAGCCGCAGCCCCTGCACCCTGCACCAGCGCCGGATATAAACCAGCTGGGTATAAGGGTTTCTTCTGGCTGTGATATTCATGATATCCCGGATGGCTGCCCCGGTCGGTGCTGTTACCACGCCAACCCTTTTTGCATAATCCGGAATGGGCTGCTTATACTCCGGTGCAAACATGCCCATCTCCTCCAGCTCATCGCGCAGCTTTAAGAAGCGCTGGTATAAGTCACCGCGTCCCTCCTGCTCGATCTTTCTGGCATAAAGCTGGTATTTCCCGTCGCGCTCGTAGACCTCGACCGACCCGGTCACTACTACCTGGAGACCTTCCTGTAACTGAAAAGAGAGACCTTTCCTCTGGCCGGCAAACATCACTGCCGACAAAGTTCCGGTCCCGTCCTTCAGCGTAAAATAAATATGTCCTGATGTGTGATACTTGCAGTTTGAGACCTCGCCCCGCACCGTGATCCGGCTGAGGGCAAAGTCCTGGGCAAACATATTTTTGATGTAGGAATTCACCTGGGAAACAGAATAAACACTGGCCATATTATGCCTCGGTCACCAGCTTCGCCAGAACACCGTTGATAAACGCCGGTGAATCCTTTCCGCCGAATTTCTTTGCAAGGTTTACTGCCTCATTGATCGCAACCTTGGAAGGTACCTCGCTGTCATATAACATCTCGTAGAGAGCCTGGCGCAGGATGGTAAGCTCTACCTTTCCCATACGTCCGGTCTTCCAGCCCTGTGCCACCTCGTCGATGCGGGCATCTAACTCCGGGATCTTGCCGGCAATGCCTTCCACACGGTCTGTCAGGAAGGTGCGGTCTACCTCTTTCATGTCGACGTTGTGGACCACCTCTTCTTTTCCGTTGTCGGCTACGTCATCCTCCTGTGGGGCGTCAAAGTACTGCTCCACCTGGTCTTTTATTTCTTCTGCCGGGTAAAACTCTACTCCGAACAGGATCTTAAAACAATGCTCACGCATTTCTCTTCTGGTCATCTATCCTTTATCCTCCTGCTTGCAAGGGGCACAAAACCGCCGTCTCTGCACTGTCTGCAAAGCCATCTGGCCGCACCACTGCCAATCTTACGCATTATCATACCACATTTTTTTCAGTTTCACAACGCTGTTTCCTTTCATCGCATAAAAATCGTTGCCGGGCAGTTGCTGTTCATGCCTTGCACAGACAGCAACGCATAAAAACTGCCGCATAAGACACACTATCCCATGCGGCAGTTCCGTTTTGTTCTTTTGCGGTTCACGCATTGCGCAAACTTTTTTCTCCAGGAGGTACTGTTATGTTTGGATTTTTTGTTGCCCTGATATCCGGCGCCCTCATGAGCATCCAGGGCGTGTTGAATACCGGCCTGACCCGGCAGACCGGAATCTGGCTTTCCGCCGGATGGGTCCAGCTCACCGCGTTTTTCACCTGCATGGTATTCTGGATCTTTTCCGAACGGGTTCCCGTCTCTGCCCTGTTTACCGTTCGCCCCTGGTACATGATGCTTGGAGGCATTTTAGGAGCCTTCATCACTTACACGGTAATCCAGAGCATGGACGGCCTTGGCCCGGCCAAAGCAACGCTCTTTATTGTCGTGACACAGATCATCGTGGCTTATGCCATTGAACTGTTTGGATGGTTCGGGGTGGAAAAAGCCGCGTTTGAGTGGAGAAAAGCCATCGGCGCCCTGATCGCCATCGGCGGGATCGTACTGTTCCACAGCAGATGAGCTTCCTCCGGCTGCTACACACGGAGCCCGCCATCTGCTGTTTCGCAAACGGCCGGCACCGGTGCCTTTTCATGGGTACACTTACTTCGGAGCGTTCATCTTTCCTTCCCGGTCCAGCATCCTGAGGATAAAATCGACTGAGCCGTCAATTCCGTAGGCTGCACTGTTTAAGCACAAATCATAGTTTGCGGCATTGCCCCATTTTTTTCCGGTAAAGAAGCGGTAATAATTCTGGTGCTGGCAGTCCAGCTGCTTTAACAGATGCTTTGCCTGCTTCTCATTTAAGCCCGGGTGCACCTCCATGGTCCGGCGCAAGCGCTGCTCAAACGGTGCTGTGATAAAGATGCTGATGTGCGGGATGCGGTTATTGGTTAAGATCACATCCGCACAGCGTCCCATCACGATAAAGTCTTCCTTCTTTGCCATATCGCAGATCAGGTCACTCTGGTTAAAGAATACGGCATCTCGCTTGTTCAGGCCGTGGTAGCGGTTAAACCCGGCTGCCCAGTCCTTCAATGTCAGCTTCTTCGGTTTTTCAAAGGCAGCCTCCTGGTCGGCTTTATCAACAGCCTTGCCAGGATATCCGGCTCTGTCTACCACTTCATCCTTCTCCGCTTCCAGCCGTTTTAAAACCGCGGAGAAGATTTCTGCATCATAATAATTGATTCGCAGGCGGTCTGCCAGGGTAAAGCCGATTTCATTCCCTGCACAGCCATAGGTGCGGCTGATGCAGATGACCAGATGGTCGTTTCCCGAAAACCGGTGTTCCAGGTTTAAAGCATTTAAGCTGGCCATGTTCTGGTCCAGAACATCACCGCCGCCAAAGCTGGTCGGCATCGCAATGATCTCATGCAGGATGCTTGTGTATTCCCGCATGATCATGGAACGGCTCTCCTTATCCGGGATAGTCCGCGCCATGTTACTGATCAGTGCAAGCTCACTTCTGATCTGGTGCCCGCTGTCGCGCTGCATCATTAACTGTACCAGCTCCGTCACGCAGCGTTCCCGGTCACGGTTGAACACACGGCCAAGGGAAGATCCAAGACAGCTATAAACCTCTGCATCCAGATCGTAGATGCGCTCCGCAAGCTCGCGGAGACTTTCCTGTGTATATTCCATAGTCTCTTTCCCTCCTTATAAAAAGAATACCAGCATGTCCAGAATAAATACCGGAACCAGAAATGAAACAGACCAGAGCAGGTACCCGAAAAACGAAGGCATGCGGATACCGTTCTCATCCGAAATCGATTTTACCATAAAGTTCGGTGCATTGCCGATATAGGTATTGGCGCCCATGAAGACTGCACCGCAGGAGATTGCCTCCAGCATGGCGACCGGAACGGTACCGAGGATCGTCGGCATTCCTTCCGTAAAGCCCAGCGCACCGGCTGTCGTGAGGAATACCAGATAGGTCGGTGTGTTGTCCAGAAAGCTGGAGAGGCATCCCGTTGCCCAGAACATCTCAAACGGCTTGGTCAGTCCAAGGCTTGCGCCGTTCGCCTTTAAGATCATAAGAGCCGGCTGCATGGTGATGAAAATACCGACAAACAGTATGGCAACCTCATGGATCGCACCCCAGGTAAAGTGGTTCTTTCTGCGGATTTCCGGGCTGGTTGTCTTAAAGGACAAAAATGCTGCTGCCAGGATGATCACAACCTCGATCAGGGCCGGGTAAGTCAGTGTCACTTCCCCAAACAGATGGATTCCGCGCACAGCACCCTCTGCATCCTGAAATGCTGCCATGCCCGGAAGGGTTCCGCTTAAGATCACGGCTGCCACGATCATAACCAGAAATACCAGGTTGTGAAGTCCCATAATGTGAACCTCGGTACCCGGCTTGCTGATGTCAGGCTTTAAGCCCTCTGCAATGTCCTTCCGGTAAGCGCGAAGGTCCAGGAAATAAAAGACCGTCAGCAGGATCACTACATTAAATAAAAGTACCGGTAACAAATGCAGGCTCCAGAAAAACGGGACTCCACGCATAAAGCCCATCAGAAGCGGCGGGTCGCCGATTGGGGTCAGGCATCCGCCGATATTGGAGATCAGGAAAATAAAAAATACCATGATATGGCTTCTCCGTTTTCTCCACGCGTTCATCTTAATGACCGGGCGGACCATCAGCATGCTGGCACCGGTTGTTCCGATCCAGCTTGAAAGCATGGTTCCGATCAGCAAAAGGCCTACATTGATCCGCGGGGAACCGGCAAGGTCTCCCTCCAGGGTAATATTACCCGAAACGCAAAAAAGTCCGAACAGCAGAATGATAAAGGTCAGGTAATCGTCTACGATACACTCTAACACCTTCTCAAAAGCCTGTCCAGGGCCATAAACAAATGCAAAGGGCAGCACAAACAGCAGTGACCAGAATACGACCGCATGCGGCTGGTGTGCTTCCCACCATTCTGCCTTCACCAGCGGAAGCACCGCGATGCAAAGCAGAAGTCCTGCAAATGGAATACAAAATGCAAGATTCATCATCATTTCCTCCTTTGTCTGTTGCTGTTGCGTAAACACACGGCAACGTTTGTCTTCCTGTTTAGTCTCCAGCCTCGCGCACCCAAAATACGCTGCAGCTGTTCTCTTTTCGGAAACAGTGATGGATTATAGCACCTTTCTTACCAAAATGTAAGCATAGATATTTTATTATCAGTTTTCTTTACGGTATCTTTACACAATGGACCAGCCAATCAGCAGGCGCAGCACTAGCGCCCCTGACATGCAGCTTAAAATAAACTAATGAAAAAAGGACCAATCCTCACGGACGGTCCCCTTTTCCTGTTTTTCGTAACTGTACAGTACGTTCACAGTCACGGTTTTTCTTTTGATTCCTTCTTCTTTCTGCCTACTGCTCGTTAATGTTGACTCCGGCAATACGGATATTAACATCCAGCACGGTGAGGCCGGTCATGTTTTCGATCGCAGACTTTACACGGTCCTGGACACGCTCGCTCACGTCCGGGATGTTATAGCCGTACTTGATGTTTAAGGAGAGGTCAACCGATACATGCTCCTCGGTCACATCTACCTTCACACCCTTGGACAGGTTCTTCATGCCAAGCTTACCAACCAGCTCGTTGGTGATGTTTCCTGCCATGGAGTCCACACCGTCTACCTCGGTCGCTGCGAGGCCTGCAATGATAGCCACCACTTCATCTGCGATGCGCACCTCGCCCATCATCTCTTTTTCATATAATTTATGCGTATTTCTTCCTTCTAACTCTGCCACAGTATTCCCTCCTCAGATCAGACAGGTTCCTGGCTGCATTTCTGTTTTTCCAGCCTGCCGCCCGGAATCTCTTTTGTTTATAGTATAGCAAATCTGCCCTGTTTTGCAAAGAGTATTTTCAGTCCAGAAAATCCCTGCCTGCAAACAGCAACTGTACCGTAGCGTCAGTCTTCCAGGTTTAAAAGCGTGATAATGATATTTTCTGCCCCAACCTCCGTTTTTCTTTTCACAATATCCTCGATCTGTGCACGCTGCTGGTCCGTGATGGATGGTGCATTGATCACAACATCCACCTTTCCGTCACTTAAGCTTACGACCGGGTCTGCAAAACCACGGGCCTGCAGAAGGGTTTCTGCCGCATTTTCCTTTTCTGCGACCGCTGTCATGGCGATCATGTTCTGGATTGCCTCCTGCTTGGCAGCCTCATCGATACTGGTATTGTTGATGATGGAATTTAAGGCTTCCTTGTTTCTCGCCCGAATCTGCTCCCGGTTCAGCTGCACATTTGCTATGTAGTCCGACACCGTCAGCCCGCTGGTTAAAACTGCCTCCCCAGGGTTTTCCATACCGGTTTCCTCCCCATCCCAGCTTTCGATCTCGGCAAGGTCACTGCCAGGCTCCGCCTCTGCAAGGGTTTCGCCCTGTGAAAGCGCTCCTCCCTGCATTGCTTCGGCCTGCAGCATTTCTCCCTCCGCCTGAGGCTGTGCCTCTCCGGTCACATCTGCATAGCTTTGCCCGGCCTTCTGGTTTTCTGCCATCAGCTCTTCCTCTGAGATATCAAAGGTCCCCGCCTGGTATATCCCGTTCCCGCTGCTGGCCTCAAGCTCCCGTTTTCCCGCATAATTCAAATATCCGGCAGCAGCGATCATGATGGCCAGGGTCGTAATGATGATCTGGTTTCTCCGGAACAGCTTTTTCATATTGATATCCTGTTTTGGTGTTCCTTCCCGTTTCAGCTTCATACCGACGCTCCTTTTTTACTCCACCCGCTTTAGCACTTTTATCTTATGCGCCGGAAGTCCGAATAATGACTCCATGGCTTCCGAAATTTCCGCCCGCACGGAGGCACTGCCGCCGCCGGACGCACTGATGACGATACCGGAAATCTCCGGATAGATTTCTTTTGCCACGACCGGCTCCTGGCCGCTTCCGCTTCCGGTCAGTACTGTGCTGTGCTCCTGGTCCATGCTTTCCACCACGCGGTCTGTTCCACCTCCTTTTTCCGTTGTCGTGGATCTGGAGCTGCTGTTATCCACCTGGATCACCTTTTCCGAGGATGCTTTTAATACGATCATGACATCGACCTCACCAACGCCCCATACGCCACGCAGGATTTCCTTTACCCGCTGCTCCAGCTCCTGTTCATATGCTGCTGCATCCTGCTGCGTCACCACAGACTGCCCCTGCGTGGCAGCTGTTTCCTTCGATGCAGGAAATGCGATCTTGCTGTTTTTATTCCCTGCCGGAAATGTCAGAATGCACAGGATCACCCCCACCGTCAGCAGAAAGATCCACCGGTCTCTCCCCTGCGGCAATTTCAATTTCCACATACCGCTCCTCCAGCCCATAATACTCCTGAATCTTGTTTGACAGCTGTTTTTCTTTGTCTGTGTCAGACTGCGCCGGAAGTACTGCAAAGATCCGCATGACCTTGCAAAAGCTTTCCCCGTCCTCCTTCCTGCCGATCTGTACCCTGCAGGAAAGAAGGGAAAGCCCGCAGTCTTCTGCCAGTCTCCGGACATCCTGACCGACCGCCTCCTCGTATTGTGCCAGAAGATGCTCCATGCGCTCTTCCCCCGCCGCATCCAGTCCGTCCGGCAATTGCCCGGCTTCTTCCCGGACAATCAGGCCCTCATAGCTGCGTGCCAGGATTTCCTCCAGGCCAGAGCTCTCTGCAAAGGGCTCCACTGCCAGAAGGACCAGGACCATTCCCGCAAACAACCGGATATATTTTCCATACTTATCTCCCGGCAGCAGATTTTCCAGCACCGACAAAAACAAAAAAAATGCAGTCAGGTTCCGGATCCATTCATAAACTGCTGCCACACGCACGCCTCCTTCTGCCATTTTCAAACATATTAAAATTGCTTCATCAGGATGCCAGATATGCTGCATTGGTTCCCTGGCAGATCAGCGCCAGGGTCACAGCAAACAATAAAAAACCTGATGCCGCTACCGTCAGAAGCAGCTTCTGTGCCTCCGCGGCCCCGCCAATGCAGGCCACCAGACGCTTGTCTGCCACCGGCTGCAGCACAGCCGCTACCCCACGGTAAATCAGATACAGCACAAACAGCCTTGCCAGCGGCCAGACAGAAAGCAGGAACAAAACCAGGACTGCTGCGGCCCCCAGCGTATTTTTGATCAGCACACCGGAGCCAAGCATCAGCTTTGTAAGTGCACCTGCCCCATCCCCAACACCCGGAATTGCCTGCAAAAGGCGCTGGACCCCGGCATTCCTGATAGAATCCGCATAGGGAAGCACCATCCCCTGGATCAGCTGAAAGCCGATCACAAGACCGATCAGCGACCGGCTTGCCCACAAAATCCCGGTCTTAAAAAGCTCCAGCAGCTTAGACAGCATATCCTCCCTGGTCATAGAACCTGCCACTACCGCCAGAAAATAAATCCGCACAAGGGGAAGCAGCAGCCCTGCATACAGCCTTTGCACCCCTGCGATCAGAAACAGGGCGGCCTCATACCATGCAGCCGAGGAAAGCCCTGCACCAGACCAGACCACTGCCGCAAAATAGGACGGAATCAGAACCTTCATAAACTGGATCTGGCGTTCCAGCACCTTCGCCGCGGCCCCTGCACTCTCCCCAAACACGGCAGCAAGGATCGCAAATGCCAGCAGATAGGTCAGGAAAAATCCGGTTTCTGCCATCTGTCCGCCGGAAAACACATCGGAAAAGCCGGCAAATAGGGCTCCGAAAAGGCCCAATGCCAGAAGCCGTCCCGCCATACGGTTTTTCCCCTGCAGTTCTCCCAAAAGCTCTTGTCTAAGTGCCTCCATACAATAAGAAAGCAGCTCCTTTGTATTCCCTGCTGCCAATGTCTCTGAAAGCTCCCGAAACGAAGCCTGCCGCCCGGAGGTTTTCAATTCCTGCTTTAAGTACGCCTCAATCTCTTCCATTCCGGTAAGCCCGTCCCACACAAGTGCAGACTCTGCCGCTTCCTGCGTTTTCACGGCTTCCGCATGCATCTCCATCGCCCAGGCACGCCCATAAGGAGAAAGCAAAAGCCCCAAAAACACGAGAAGCAGGATGCAGCCTCTGCATACCTGCCGTCTCATGTCAGAAGTCCCTGCAGCGTATCCAACAGGGCCAGGATCACCGGAAGGCTCACAGCCAGAATGGAGAGCTTTCCGAAAATTTCAATCTGGCTGCCCAGTGCGCCATACCCGGCATCCTTGCAGATTCCGGAGGAAAACTCCGCGATGTAGGTAATCCCTGTCATCTTCAGGAGCGTATTCAGATACACCGGATTGATGCGGATCAGCTCCTGTATTTTCTGCAGTCCATCCAGGATTCCCTTTAATCTCATACTTCCGTAGAAAAAGATCACACAGGCCGCAGCCATCACCAGATATATCCCGTATTCTCCCTTCAGGCTTTTTAGCTGGACTGCAAAAAGCACTGTCATGATCCCGATGATCCCTGCCGTTACAACTGTCATGCCGCCCCCTATAATGCAAACAGATTTTTCATGGTTTCAAATAGATCATAAATGTACGGCACCAGCCAGAACAGCACCAGCACAAGGCCGGCCAGACTGGTCAGAAATGCCTGTTCTTCCCGTCCGCTGTGCCGGAGGACCTGGCAGATCACCGATACCAGGATCCCAACTGCGGCAATTCGGAAAATCAGATTTACCCCCATAGGTACCCTCCATCAGACCAGGATCACAGCCAGAAACAAGCCTCCCATGATTCCAAGGCTCGTATAAAGACGGCAGCGCTCCTGCCTGTGCTCCCGAAGGACCCCAAGCTCTGCATCGACCTGCTCCAGATAAAGAAGCAGCGTGCGTTCCTGGGTTTCCCGGTCTAAAAAGCCAAGATGCTCTCCCAGTGCAGCCAAAGTCTGCCTGTCCGTCTTGGAAAGTGCCGTATCGTTCATGCGAAGGACCGCCTCCTTCCAGATACTGTTAAATGGTTCTCCTGGTTTTTCTGCCAGGCTGGCAGCTGTCTCCAGAAACAGGCTTCCCAGTGCCCCACCAGAGCGTTTTCCCACCGTTTCCAGCGCCTCCGGAAGCGGTGCACTGGCATATAATATCTGTCCTTTCAAGAGGAACACCATCTGCTTTAGCTGTTCCAGCTCTGCGATACGTTTGCGGTAATGGCCTGCAAACCAGATCCCGCAGCCTGCCGCTCCCCATAAAATACAGGCAGCTCCCAAAAGCTTCATCCATCCCTGCATACTCAAAAGCATTCACCTCCCACCGGGTACAGCCTGCAGCCCCTGGAATCGTAGATTTCCCCGATATTGCCTACCTTTCCCCTGTTATTCAGGATCACATAACGCTCAAACCATTTTTCGAGGACCATTTTCCTGAGGACCGGTTTTTGCTTAATGTCCTCAATGGAGCTTCCATGTACGGTCGCCACCAGCTTGCAGCCGCAGTTCATTACGTATTCGATCGCCTCCAGATCCTCCCGGCTTCCGATCTCATCCACCGCGATCACCTGGGGGGACATCGTCCGGATCAGCATCATCATTCCCTGTGCCTTGGGACAGCAGTCTAGGATATCGGTCCGGATCCCCAGCTCATTCTGTGGGATTCCCTGGTAGCAGGCTCCGATCTCAGACCGCTCATCGATCACCCCGATGGTCAGTCCCGCATGTTCCGGACTCCCGTTTGATACCTGCCGGATGATATCCCGAAGGAGCGTGGTCTTTCCGCACCGCGGCGGTGAAATGATCAGTGTATGGAAGATCATGTCCCGGTCATACAGATACGGAAGCACTGCCGCTGCACAGCCCTTTACCTGATGCGAAAGCCTTACATTGATGAAAGAAATAAACTTCATGCTCCGGATGCCATGTCCATCGGTGATGGTCTTTCCTGCAATGCCAATGCGGTGCCCACCCTGGATCGTGATAAAGCCCTGCCTGATCTCCTCCTCAAATGCGTATAAGGAATAGCTGCTCATATAATCCAGGGTTTCCTTCAGCGCTTCCCTTGTCACGAGATACGCTTCCTCTGCCTTCATGCTTAAATTTCCTTCCGGTGTGATGTAATACTCCCGGTTGTTGCAGATCATCAGAAGCGGTGCATGGACCCGCAGGCGTATTTCCTGCACCTGGTCGAAATCCACCATGACCTGCTTTAAGATCACCCGAATATCTTTTGAAAAGATTTTGATCAGTTCTTCCCGCTTATCCAAAAATCACCCCTCCCCTACATAATATATATGAGGGAAGGGGTGATTTATACCCGGACCTTGTCTGTGTTCTTTTATTTTTAGCTGCTTATGCGCTGCACAAACAGCAACCGGTTTTTATTTACTGCTGCAGTGCCCCGGAAGCATCAAAACGGTAAGCGGCACCGTCAATGGTGTATTCCCCGACTGCCATGGCTCCGCTTCCTGTGCAGTAATAACGGCTTCCATTCCAGTCGATCCAGCCAGTCTGCATATATCCCTGTGTATCGAAGAAATACCAGGTTCCGGTTGCAGGCTCCTGCCACCAGCCACCCTTCGGATAGCTTCCGTCCGCATTCTGGTACCACCAGCGTCCGCTTCCATCCTCCTGGATCCATTTTGCCTGGCGTACGATAGAAGCCTCTTTCTCCTCCGCAGTTGACCCGTCTTCTTTTTTACCCGGTCCGCCATTCTTTAACTGGGAGGTGCTTCCACCATTCTTGATCATATCCGCAAAGTCTGCTGAAACATAGGTTTCCTCAGAATCCTCAGACCAGTAACCATCCGTGAATTCCTTGGAATTCGATTTCGCCAGCGCACGTACCCGGAAGGTATAATCGCCTTCTTTTGTCATCTTTTTTTCCATGTCAAAAGAGTCCTTCTTCGTCTTGATGCTCTCCACCTGGCTTTCATTGCAGTAGAGACGGACCTCATACTGGTAAGCATCGTCTATCTTTTCCCAGTTGGCTGTAGTTCCGTCATCGCCCCAGTAAAGGTCTGTCACGGTGTCCAGTCTGGTTTTTGAGGCTGCAAACGCAGTAGCTGCCCCCATCACGGTCAGAAGACCTGCTGTTACGGCCAGCGCGATCTGTTTTTTCCAGTTTTTCATATGAATCCCCTCTTTTATTTTATTTATTATTTTTTCAGTCTTATTTATGGTATGGCTCTTTATGGATGATCCGGTAGCTGCGGTAGATCTGCTCTAATAAGATCACCCGCATCAGCTGGTGCGGAAATGTCATTCTGGAAAAGCTTAAGCGGTAATCGGCCCGGTTCAGCACGGCCTCGGAAAGCCCCAGAGAACCACCGATCACAAAGACCAGCTGGCTGACGCCGCCAATTCCAAGCTTATCGATCTTCTCTGCCAGCTCCACGGAATCGAGCATCTTTCCGTCGATTGCCAGCGCAATGACAAACGCACCGTCCTTGATCTGCTCCAGGATCCTTTTTCCTTCTTTTTCCTTGATCTGCTGCTCTTCTGCTTCACTCGCTTTATCCGGCGTTTTTTCATCTGCCACCTGGATGATCTCAAGCTTGCAGTACCGGCTCAGACGCTTCGCATACTCTGCGATTGCATCTGTATAAAACTTTTCTTTGATCTTTCCTACTGTCACCAGTGTGATTTTCATGCTTCGCTCCTGCTTCTCTCCCGCCCGGATTTTACCCGTTTGACGGTTTTTCCTTCTTTTTTCCGTTCGATCCGGTAGATCACCTCTAGAAAACGGCCGACCTCCTCCCAGGCATCCCGGCTTTCCGGGATCAGCCGCAGCGCCATCTGGAATACATGGAACATGCCCTCATAAACCGTTACCCGGAGCTTTCCATGCGCCTTGCGGACCTTATCGGCCGCCCGCAGGGTATCGTCCAGGAGCACCTCCTCACTTCCCACCTGGAACAGGACCGGCGGAAGCTTCTCAAAGCTGCCAAACAGCGGGGAAATATACGGATTCTTTGGGTCTTCCGAACCGATATAGCTGCTGTGGAACAGCATATTATCTGTCGTGCCGCCAAACTGGGGATCCCGGTCAAAATTCGTTTGGTACGATGCCCCGCTGTTGGTCAGGTCGGTCCATGGAGACATGACCAGCACTCCGGCCGGAAGCTCCATTCCATGGTCACGCAGATACATCACCAGGCGAGCGCAAGACCGCCGCCCGCCGAATCCCCTGCGACCACGATCTTACCGGCCTCGTAATGCTTTTCCCCGATCAGCCACTGGTAAGCCGCCACGGCATCCTCAAGGGCAGCCGGGTATGGGAATTCCGGTGCTACCCGGTAATCGGCCGTCAGCACATCACCACCAAAGCTTCTTCTGGAATACTGTACAGCAAAATCACGGTAAATATTCTTCATGGGACCTATATAGCCGCCTCCGTGAAGCTGCAGCACAACCCGTCCGGTACAGACCCCCGTGGGACGGAGATACTCCATCTTAAAATGCTCCATACCAATGATCTCGTATTCGTAATCCGGCGGGCAGACCCATGCAGGCTCCTTAGGGTCCATCCGGTATTCCCCCGTCTGGATCTTGTGCCCCATAGCGGAATCCATCATATTTTTCATCATGTCCCGCACCAGTTTTCCACGCAGGCTTATTTCTCTGTTTTTCAAACTAGTCTACTCCTTTTTAAGCCCTGTCCTATTTTCTAAGCATAACTGTTTGGTACCTTCCCAGTTACTCCTAAGCTTATATATGCAGGCGCCGTTTCAATTCCTCTTTCCAGCTTCTGCGCCCGCTTACATAATCACGGATTCCCTTTGCCGCATCAACTCCGGTATTTCCTACCTGCTTTGCCATGCGGGTTGCCTTTTCCTCTGCGCCTCCCCGGCGGATCAGTACCTTGCGGATCCGCGGATAGATTTCCCGTTTTGCCGCAGCAGAAAGGTCATTTCCCTCAAAGCGGACCGATACACCGTCCTCCTTCAGCTTGCCAAAAAACCGCTTCTGCAGACGGCTGTCCGCAAACACGGAGGTAAAGGTGATCACCATTTCATCCTTGTAGGCGCACACCGCACATTTGACCGGCTGGCGGCGGGAAACCCCGATCATTAAATGGAACCTCTCGATCAGTCTGCATATTCCGGCTCCATGGAGACCGGACCAATGTTCGACAGCGTCATGGTGTAGGCGCGGTCCTTTAAGCGGAATACCAAGGAAAGTGCCGGAACTTTCAGAAAGAGCGGAATGGCACGCAGATACCACTTTTTCTCATTCGAAACGTTGTAAGCAATGCTCTCCGCCAGCTTTTCTTTATCGATCTTTCTGTCCATCTGGCTGCTAACCTTCTGGAGCAGTACCTCAAATGGGATATCCGGATTGCGGAAAAGCCAGCCGATCATGGTAACGGCGAAGAAGTTTGCCATGGTATCGGAGCCGAAAAAAGCGCGCAGATTGATCGGCAGGTTTAAAACAACCGCCCTCTTACTGCTTCTTCCGCCTAAATATTCCTGCCAGATCGACCAGATCAGGCTGCTGCCAGATATTTGGTAATGCTTACGCCATGCTGCCTGCAGACCTTCTTTAGCTGGCTGACCGGAACATAACCATGCAAAACCTGGCCACTTCCAAGCGGCAGATAATGCCCCTCCAGCTGATAGGCCGGCTTCGAACTGTAGCTGCGCGGCTTTCCGTCGTCACCATGCTCTAAATAGCTGTCCTGCACATGGAATACTTCCTGTTTCCGGATGTTTTCATCGTCCCAGGTCATAAACTGGGAAGCGCCCGCTGCCAGTCTTAAATACTGCCTGGTCAGGCACTTCAGGAAATTTACCGCTCCCAGCCCGTCTGTCAGCGCATGGAATACCTCCAGATTGATCCGTTTTTCGTAATAGGTTACCCGGAATAAAAAGCGCTGGTTCCCATGCGGATCAATGAACCGGCAGGGATAGGTATTCTCCCGCTTTACCTGCGGGATCCTGTCGTTTTCCTCAAAATAATACCAGAAAAGCCCCCGGCGCAGCTTCACCCGGAAATTCTGGATCTCCGGCAGGATGTCTGTCAGTGCCTGGCTTAGAATCTCCGGGTCCACCTTTTCTTTTAAGGTAACCGAGATCCGGAATACCTGGCTTACATTTTCATTTGCGATGACCGGAAAAATCTTTGCGGTATTATCCAGTCGTCTCCAACGTTTTTTCCATATGTTCTGTCCCATACTGCTCTACCTCTTGTTCTAGGCTCTAAAATAATATCCAACGCCCCACTTGGTATGCACGTATTTCGGATCGCTCGGGCTTGGCTCGATCTTCTCGCGCAGACGTCTGACATGAACATCTACCGTGCGCACATCGCCAGATTCTGATGCCTTATTGCCCCACACAAGAGCCAGGAGCTTTCCCGGGAATACACCTTATTCGGGTTGCAGACCAAAAGCTCCAGAAGATCAAATTCCTTTGCCGTCAGATTGATCTCCTTTTCCCCGATAAAGACCCGGCGGCCCTCACGGTCAAGCTTTAAGTCCCCGGCAGTGACCATCTTGTTCTCTGCCTCTTTTCCCTTACCGGATTTCTTGGAATTTCTCCGCATGATCGCTTTGATGCGGGCTTTCACCTCAAGAATATTAAACGGCTTGGTCACATAATCGTCGGCACCGTATTCCAGTCCCAGGATCTTGTCCATATCCCCGCCCTTGGCAGTCAGCATGATGATCGGCATCTCGGAAAATTCCCGGATTGCCTGACAGACCTCAAAGCCATCGTACTTCGGCAGCATGACGTCCAGAAGCACAACATCGTACTCCGTCTGCTTCGCAAGATTGATTGCCTCTTCTCCATCGTATGCGCAATCCACATCCATTCCGTCCTGTTCCAGACTGAAACGAATGCCCTTCACGATCAGTTTTTCATCATCAACCACCAGAATCTTTGCCATGTTCTCACCTATTCCCTATACTGTAATGTTATCTTTAATTTTTTGAAAAGCCGTGTCCTTGATGCCCGGCACCTTCATGATATCTTCAATTTTTGTAAAACCGCCTGCCTCCTGCCGGTAGCGGACAATGTCCTCCGCCCGGGAAGCGCCAATGCCTTTTAGCGTCATAAGCTCTTCCAGCGAAGCCGTATTGATGTTCACCAGCATTTTCTGGCTTCCACCGTCCGTACCTCCGGCTCCATTTCCGGCTCCGGCAGCGCCTGAAGTTTTCGCACTGCCAGCCTGAGCCTTCGCCTGCCATAACGGGTCCTTTGCCTGAGTCTTCGACGGAACCTCCAGCTTCATGCTGTCACAGACCGGCTCTGCCAGATTCAGCCAGCTTTCCGCAGCTTCCCCGGTAAAGCCTCCGGCCAGTTCAATGGCCTCGTAAACCCGCGCGCCCTCTAAAAGTGTGTAAACACCCGGGTTATTGACCTCTCCGCAGAGGTAGACGTAGCAGAGCTTCTGGTCTGTTTTTTCTGATCGTTCTGCCACACCAGATACCTCTGTGCTCCCAGACTGGCCTGCTGGTTCCGGTGCGCCTGCGTTCCCAGACGGCCCTTCCGGTTCAGCCAAACCAGTATTTCCAGACTGTTCTGCTGTTTCAGACTGGCCTGCATTTTCAAACTCGCCTGCCTGTTCAGACCGCCCTGCATTTCCAGACTCGCCTGCCTGCGTGAGCCCGGAAGCTGTTTCTGCAGCTTCTGGCGCTTCTTCCGCCATGGAATCTGCTGACGGATCCCACCCTCCAGAAGTCCTGCCTCCGCTGCAGCTGTAAAAGCACCCGGCCGCCAGCAAAAATACAGCCAGCAAAAGCCATTTTAAAATGGCAGATTGTTTTTTCTTCATGTTCTTCTCTCCGTTTCCAAAGAGAATCCCAGATTCAGCCTAGTACTATTCTACCGAAAGCCGTCCACAAATACAAGCGGTATTTTCCGCAAACCGGGCTCACTTTTATAACAATATTGCACAGTAACGAACGAGGGCCGAAAGGTTTCGTCCCCGCCATTCGGCGGGGACGGAACCTTCCGGCCCATTTATGTTTACTGTGAGATATTGTTTAATTTACGATTCGGATGGCGATTTGGTCAGCTGGCTCTCATCCTGTCCGGTTGCCGGAGTTGGGGAGGTGCTGGTCTGGACCGCTCCTCCTGCCTGGGTGCCAGGGCCGGTCTGGGTATCAGAAGACTGACCGGCTGCCGGGGTTGCCTGGGTCTGGCCGGAGGCCTGCATATTTACACCAGGACCACCGCTGTTTGAGGAGCCAACGGTATAGGTTTTGCTTGCAGCTGCATTGGCCAGTTCCGGATAATCATAATAGGAAACCTCAAGGCAGACATTGCCGGTAATCCCGGCTACGGTTCCGGTTTCCGTAAACTGCCAGATCTTACGGTTTGTAAATTCACCGTTTGTTCCGTAGCGGGCATACCAGATGTCATACGGGACCTGGGAGATATCGATATGCTTGGTCAGCCATTCGTTGTTGCCGTACAGCATCGGGCGGTACCCTGCATCTGCGATGGCTTTGCAGAAAATGTTTACGTGGTTTGCCAGCTCCTGCGGTGTTTTTCCGTTGTCCAACAGGTATTTGGATTCCACATCATATGCAACCGGGTAAGAGATCGGGTAGTCCTTGATCTTATCCAGCACAAACTGCGCTTCCTGGCGCACGGTGTTCTCATCCAATGCCCTGGTGTAATAGAACACGCCGACACGGATTCCGTTCTGGAGTGCGCCTGCTATATTTTCCCTAAAATACGGATCTTCCTTCAGGTAAGGCTCTTCGCTGTCCATATAAGCCACACGGATCATGGCAAAGTTCACCCCGTCCGCTTTCATGGCTGCCCAGTCGATCGGACCAGCCTGGTTCTGGTATTTGGAAATGGTAACGCCCTTTGCAACCGCACCCGTGATCTGGGTTCCGTCGCTGCGGTAAAAATTCTGGTTTTCTATCTTTAAGGTTTCCTGTGCTGCCATGGCCGGTACTGCCGGGGTCTGCAGGGCAAAGAACCCGCAAAGAGCCAGCGCCGCCAGGCATCTGCCTGTGTTTTTCTTATGAAATAACATGAAAAAATCTCCCTTCTGCCTGATTATACTTTTGTCATGTGTTTTAGTGTAATCCAGATGGAAAGGAGATTCAATTTCTATTCTTTTAAAAATTTCTTACTATTTTGTATGTTTGCAACACGAACGCCTTTGACGCAAGCTTTTGATACAGGCTTTTGATGCAGATTTTGACACCAGCCTACGTAAACACCTGCTCCGCATAATTCACGGATGCCATCGCGTCGCGGCAGTACTGGTCTGCCCCCATGGTATCGGCATACTCCTGGGTCAGCACGGCGCCGCCCACCATAACCTTGACCCATGGTGCTTTTTCGCGAAGCTGTACAATGGTTTCTTCCATGCTTGGAACGGTTGTCGTCATCAGCGCAGAGAGACCAACTAACTGAATGTGTTTCTCCACTGCGGTTTCCACAATCATCTCCGGCGGAACATCTTTTCCGAGGTCCAGTACGTCGTAGCTGTAGTTTTCCAGAAGGACCTTTACGATATTTTTTCCAATATCGTGAATGTCGCCCTTTACCGTAGCCAGGATGATGGTTCCCTTCTTCTCCTGCTTCTGGCCGCTGGCGTCCATCTTTTCCTTAATGATCTCAAACGCGCCTTTCGCTGCCTCCGCGCTCATCAGAAGCTGCGGCAGGAACATGGTGCCTTTCTCAAAACCTTTTCCCACGACATCGAGTGCCGGGATGATCTGGCTGTTGATGACATCTAACGCATCCTGGGTTTCCAGAAGTTCTCGCGCCGCATGTACAGCCTGATCCTTCAGGCCCTTTACAATGCTGGCATGCAGATCAGAAGTTCCCTGACCGCCTGCTGCTCCGGCTGCGCTTCCTGCTGCCGAACCGCCATTTCCAGTCACCGCGCTCTGTCCCAGGCATGCTACCTGACCGCTGTAGACGGAAATGTACTCACTGCACTGCGGGTCTAAATTCATCAGCGCGCGGAAGCTGTAGTACGCACGCATCATCGCCTCGGAATTCGGGTTGATGATCGCAGCGCTTAAGCCATTCTGCATCGCCATGGTGAAGAACGCCGCGTTGATGATCTCTCGCTGTGGAAGTCCGAAGGAAATATTAGACACACCTAAAATGGTCTTTCCGTGGAGTTCATCACGCACCCGTCGTAATGTTTCCAGTGTCGTGATGGCGCCCTGGCTGTCTGAACTTACCGTCAGGCAAAGCGCATCGATCACGATATCTTCCGGTCCGATGCCATACTCGGCTGCGGTCCGGTAAATCTTCTTCGCTACCTCAATACGGCCTTCCGCGGTTTCCGGGATACCGCCCTCATCCAACGCCAGTGCTACCACAACACCACCGTATTTCTGCACCAGTGGGAATACCGTGCGCATGGATTCTTCTTTCCCATTAACAGAGTTGATGAGCGGCTTTCCGTTGTATACACGCATAGCCCGCTCCATGGCCTCTGCATCGGTCGTGTCGAGCTGGAACGGCAGGTCGATGATGCTCTGCAGTTCCCGTACCACTTCCTCTAACATAGACGGCTCGTCGATTTCCGGAAGACCTACGTTTACATCCAGCACATGGGCACCGTGATCCTGCTGGGTCACACCTTCGCGGAGAATGTATTCCAGGTTGTGGTCACGCAGGGCCTGTTTGAACTTGGATTTTCCGGTCGGATTGATGCGCTCTCCGATGATGACCGGATTTTTGCCGATCTCCACTGCCTGTGCAAACGAGGAAACCACAGTACGGTTCTTTTTCGTAACCGGAACCGGCTGTTTATCCCGGCAGCGTTCTGCCACCATGCGGATATGCTCCGGCGTGGTACCACAGCAGCCGCCCACAATGCGGGCACCCATATCCACGATTTCTTCTACGGTCTTTGCGAAATGCGCCGCATCGATATCGTAAACGGTCTTTCCATTCTCGCTTCTTGGAAGACCTGCATTCGGGTTGATCATCACCGGAGTGGAAGAAACCTCCAGAATATCCTTCAGGATTTCTTTCATCTGGACCGGACCAAGTCCGCAGTTCATGCCCAGAACATCCACGCCAAGGCCCTCTAACATGGCTACGATCGAAGCCGGGCTTCCACCGGTTAACAGTTTTCCGCGCTCATCGAAGGTTACCGTGACAAAGATCGGGAGATTACAGCCTTCCTTTGCCGCCAGCACCGCTGCTTTGGTTTCATAGCTGTCGCTCATGGTCTCGATGAGGACAAAATCCGCACCTGCATCCGCACCGATCTCCACCACTTCCCGGTAAATCGCATAGCAATCTTCAAAAGCCAGGTCGCCCATCGGCCTTAGCAGCTTTCCGGTCGGTCCCATATCCAGACCGATCCAGGCCTGCTTTCCACTCTGGCGGATCGCTTCTTTCGCGTTTGCTACTGCCGCGCGGATCACCGGCTCCAGTTGAAACTCGGTTGTTTCATTGTATTTTAAGCGGTCAACACCGAAGGTATTGGTTGTCACGATATCCGCGCCAGCCTCCAGATAAGCCTTATGGATCTTCACAAGTTCCTCCGGGTGGGTAATGTTCCAGGTGCCCGGAAGTTCTCCCGGTTTTAAACCCGCTTCCTGTAAAAGGCTTCCCATTCCTCCGTCACAAAACAGGATGCGTTTCTGTAATTCCTGTAATATATCCATAACCAAACTCCTTCGTGTTTTCATTTTTTGCATTGTCAGGCAAACAATGACCGTTGCGGCTTTGTATATCTGCCTTGTCTCAAACTGTATGAAAAGGCAAACGAATGCCGCCAAACACCAACTCTTGCCGCTTCGTACACCTGTATTGTCCGAATTTTATCTGCGGTACGCACAGTCCCTCTTTGCGCAGACCTCGCATCCCTGCACCGTACAGTTTCTCGGCAAACGGCTCAGTCCGATGACCGCTGTCACCGATTTGGACGGTGCCATGAGAAGGCTGTCCGTCAGCGTCACACCAATCCTTTTTGAAAGTTCCAGTGCCGGTGCGATCTGCCGCTGGCATTCCAGCGGAAAATCCCCATAGCCCGGACTGAATCTCGGGCGCAGATACCAGCCTTTTTCCTGATAGGCTTCTTTCAGCTTCTGGTTTTCTTCGTCGCAGAAGGTCTCCAGCATGGCAACCGATGCCGCCTGCATGACCACCGCCTTACTCATCTGGATCATGTTATAGCGGTGCAGCAATACATCCACCTGACTGCCAAGCGTTGCCGCAAACAACAGGATCTGCTCACAATCCTTTAGATTCCGCTCCAGGCTTTTGCTCCTTGTCTGAAAACAGGTCATATCGATCACGTGGTCCTGAATGGACAGCGGATACTCCCTCCAGGTTACCCGCGGGGAAGCTGCCTGCTCCAGTTCCTGCTTACACTGGTCGATCAGGACTTTCGTATTTTCATCCGGTACAGTGCCATTTTTGCAGCCCAGATAGCGCAAAAGTTCCCGGTCATTCCACTGAAATGTATTTCCCATGAATAAAATTTCTCCGTAGTTTCTGGTCTCTGTTCACGCATGCAAGCCATTCAGCCCTTGCCAGTGAACAAAAATCCATATTTTCCCTACCGTATAATCTCAGAAAGGCTGTTTTTGATCTGCGCAGCCACATCCGGCTTATTCATGGAATAAACGTGAATGCCGTTCACATGGTTTGCAATCAGGTCGATGATCTGCTCCGTCGCATAAGCAATACCAGCCTGCTTCATGGCTGCAGGGTTATCCCCGAAACGGTCTACGATTGCCTTAAAGCGTGCCGGAAGGTAAGTGCCGGACATGGAACAGATGCGCTTGATCTGGGCTACATTGGTCACCGGCATGATGCCTGCGATCACCGGAACGGTAATGCCCTTCTCACGAACCCGGTACAGGTAATTGTATAAAATATTATTGTCAAAGAACATCTGGGTAGTCACGAAATCACAGCCAGCCTCAACCTTTTCCTTCAGATGCTGAATATCCTCGGTCTTGTTTACAGATTCCACATGCCCCTCCGGATAGCAGGCAGCGCCGATGCAGAAATCGCCGGATGCCTTGATCTCAGCGATCAGCTCAGACGCATAGCGGTAATCCTTCTCTACCTTGCCGTCCTTCGGGATATCGCCGCGCAGGGCCAGCACATTTTCAATGCCCTCTGCCTTTAACTGGTCCAGAACGGAATGCACCTTCTCCCGGGTAGAGGATACACAGGTCAGATGCGCTAACGGGGTTACACCCTTTGCTTTTAAAGAAGCAGCAATGTCAACTGTGTACTGGCTGGTTCCGCCGCCGGCACCGTAAGTAACGCTCATGAAAGCCGGATTCAGCTTTGCAATCTCGGAAGCGGCTGCCTCTACAGACTCATATTTATCCTCCGTCTTCGGTGGGAACACCTCAAAAGAAAGTGTCGGTTCGTTTTTTGCAAGAATATCTCTGATCTTCATCGGTATAAAATCCTCTCTTCATACTAATTTAAAAAATCCCTATCAATGCGTTCACCAGACCGCCCACCAGACTGATGATCCAGAACAGAACCACAATGAACACATACAGAAAAACCAGTTTTTTCACCGGATTTTGGGTTTTCGCATCCGTTTTTTTCGCGGTCATTTTCCTGTCAGCAGTTTCCGTTGTTCGCGGAGTGTTCACTGCAGGCTTTGCTGGTTTATATGCCGCCTTTTGCTTTCCGGTCCCGTTTTTCACAGGATCCGGATCTTCGTTGTGATAGCTGCAGTGCGTTTCATGTTCTGGATGGCGCTCATTCAGATAGTAGGTTACATTCATATACACCGGGTCCTTCACCCAGGATCTGCATGCACTGCAGTAATGGGTATGTTTCATCACCTGGTCGCACACCGGACAAATTCGCTGCATCATAAAATGGCACCCCCTCACGCGATTGCTGTTAATGTTTACGCGGTACGCAAACAATTTGTTCTTTAGTATAACATAACATTTTGATATTTTCCATGTAAGGAAGATATTATTTTCATTTTACAATTTTTTGCAGTATAATCCTTCTATATGATAAAATCTATCCTCCTTAGCTAGCAGAAAAACAAAAAAAAAGACAACATCCGTGAATAGGAGCGTATGCTTATGGACTTACGACAGCTTGAAAATATCCGCATGATCGCAGAGACAAAAAGTATCAGCAAGGCGGCGAAAAAGCTCTATCTGACACAGTCGGCCTTAAACCAGCAGCTGATTCACTTAGAGGAAGAGCTTGGGATCCAGCTTTTCTGCCGCGGCAGGAACCATTTCCAGATCACGGAAGCCGGGCAGATCTACTTAGACGGCGTGAACCGGATTCTGGATATCCGCAAGGACGTTTACAACCGTATCAGCGATCTTAGCCAGCTTCAGCGCGGCTCCATCCGGCTCGGGCTTATGGCAGACCGCGGCATGTCCATTTTCTGCAGTATTTACCCGCACTTTTATGAAAAATATCCGGATATCCACCTTACCCCGATCGAGGCGCCCGTTTCCGAACAGGAGCATATGATCGGTACCGGAGAACTGGATATGGGAATTATAACACTTCCCACCGAACAACTGACACGCAATAACTATACGCATATTTACAAAGAGGAACTGATTTTGATCGTGCCTGCCTCCCACCCGCTGGCCGCCCAGGGTGCCCGCTTTACCACAGAGGAAGCACTTCCAGAACTTCTTCCTGAGATCTCGCCAAAACAATTTAAGAAAGATCCGTTTATTCTCATGCAAAAAACCTCCACCATGCGCAGTCTGATCGACCGCAGCCTGGAGGAGGCCGGTTTTCATCCGTCCATTGTAATGGAAACACGAAGCAGCTATTCTATTTTTAAAATGGCACAAGTCATGGGATGCTGTTCGATCATCCCACGTGCCTATGCCTGCCCGACAAAGCGTCTGGTTTATTTTTCCCTTCCTGGTCATCCGTCCTGGGACTTTGTCGCAAGTCATCCAAAAAAAATCTATTTGAATGAGCCTTGCCGTTATCTGATCCAGCTGATGAAAGATTACTGGAGCGAATCACCTTACCTGTGCGACCATAAGAAGGAAGAGGACATGGACTAAACCTTTTTCTTTAGCGGATATCTTCTGCCGGAAGTGCTTCAATCCGGCAAGTTCCAAGGTAAACCGTTTCCATGGAGGATTTCACATAGTCTACAATTGACTTTACAATAATATCGGAATTGCGGATGCCGCGGCTTCCCATGGTTACCGCAATCTGCATTCCCGGACGGATTTTTCCAGATATTGCAGAATCATCCAAACGTTCCGCTTATGCCCTGCACGGCAGCGGCACATCATCCACGTTTTGATATTTATATGGAATGTAGTATTCCTTGTGTCCAAGGCGTTCAGCATTGGTCTCCTTGCCTTCGCAGACAGCCTGTACCAGGTCTGCAAGCTCCAAGGATAATTCATCCAGGCTCTTAACACCGGAAATGGCATCTCCTGCACAGAAGTCCATATCATCTGACATACGGTTATAGGTCACGGTGTTTCCGGTGATCTTTACCAGCGGGGAAACTGCACTTCCGACTACGCTTCCGCGTCCGGTAACCAGAAATACTACCTGGCATCCGATCGAGATCAGGTCCATAAGTCCCTCACTGTCGTTCGGGTTGGTTTTTCCAAAGCCCATGAAATACGGATCCGGAGTACTGTCTAACAGCCACAGGCCTTTTTTATCCGGCTTGCAGGAAACCTTAGTCACGCCCACGATCGGTTTGGTACCGCTCTTGATGGTCGCGCCCATGCTCTTTTCCTCGATCGTGCTTAAACCGCCCACAAAGTTTCCAGAGGAAATGGAAAACTGGTGAATGGAACGGCAATGATCCAGCGCTTTCTCATAGGTCGTATCCAGCTTCTCGCGGACCTCATCGGTTGCTGCGCGGTCCATAAGCATCTTCTTTAATCCAACTGCTTCCACGATTTCTTCAAAGACTGCGGTTCCGTTCCAGTCTACCAACCGGTCAAAAAATCGTCCTACTGTGGCATTTCCTGCCAGACCGGAAGTATAATCCGATCCGCCGCACTCACAGCCCACGATCAAGTCTGCAAAACCCATCGGTGCGGTCGGTGTATTCTCCAGTGTCTTTAAAAATTCCTGAACGCGCTTCATGCCGTATTCAATGGATTTTTCTGTTCCCCCCATCTCCTGAATATAGAAGCCGTCTGCTTCCTTTCCTGCCTCTCTTGCCTTCTGTGCCAATGTCTTTGGCTGAGTATACTCGCATCCAAGTCCTACACCAAGCACGGCTCCTACATTCGGGTGACGGACCAGTGCTAAAAGCATCCGCACCGCATACTGGTTATCGCAGCAGCCGGTAAAGCCGACAACCTCTACATCCTTGCGGTTTGTTCTGCGCACGATTTCCTTCGCAACAAAGGATGCACACTCTACGGTATAAACAACAAGTACTTTATTACGGATTCCCATACGGCCATCTTTTCTCACATAACCGTTCCAGCGAACGCTCTGATAATCTTTCTTCTCCATGACATTCTCCTCTTTTTCTTCGATATTCCGAATGATTTCCCGCAGCTCCATGCTGTCTGCACTGCCACGGGTTTTCTTTTTCACCGGTCTGCGATTAAACCTGCATCAAATATACTGGGTATCGCTCGGTGCCCCGGTATGAATATCCAAGGTTGAAGAACGCGCATCATACAAACTCTTCATGTTCTGAAGATGCACCCAGCTTCCTTCCGGGATATCTGCAATGGCTTCCCCGATCACCGTTCCGTATTTCACGATCGGTGTTCCTTTTTCAATGAACTGTAATGCAACCTTATGTCCAGACATTACCGTTTCCAGGCAGTTCACGCTCTTTTTATCTCCTGCCCCGTTGATCCAGGCAATTCCTGGTTCCAGATTCTCCAGTGCAGTTGCCACATTATCTTTTTCCGTTACCCGGTAAATATACTGTTTTTTCTCACTCATGTTTTTCCCCTCTCAATCCAGCTTCGTTAATGGAAGTTCGTCTCCCAGATACGGCACATAACGCTTAAATCCTTCTGCATATTTGATCGGTCTTCTCCCTCTAGACCAGTCATTTGCCTGTACGCCGCGGTTTAAAGCACAGCGGGTATAGTATTCCACCAGCTGCGGCTGTGCTGCAAACAGCTTAACTGCCTCGATCTTCTGCTCAAAAACATCTCCGATATCTACATAAGTGTCCATCTGGAAATGATTAAATTCGGAATGCGGCATGGTTGTCTCAAAGAAGAACAGATCTGGAATGAAATGCGGGTCCGTATCTGGAAGTGCACCGCGCATTCCTGCTGCGCTGATCGCACGGACCACTGCCTTTCCTACAATCTCATGGTCCATGTTGAACGGATCATCGATCCAGTGGGTCAGTACCACATCCGGTCTGAGTTTCAGGATCCGGTGACCAAGATCCCGGATCTGGTCTGCGGAAAGCACCAGCGGATAATCGCCGCAATCAAAGAAATATATCTCTTTAACTCCAAGGAATTTCGCCGCATTCTGCGCTTCCTGTTTTCTGCAGGCCTTTACTTCCTCTACATTGGTGCCCGGGTGATTTTTCCAGTAAGCACCGGACTCTCCGTGCTCGCCAAAGGTGTAAGCAAATACCGTTACCTCCCAGCCCTTCTTCACGTACTTCAAGATCGTTCCACCCGACCGTGTGCACCAGTCAGCTCCATGTGCACTTACTACCAACATTTTTTTTTGCCATTTTTACTCACTCCTGTGTTTTTCCTGTTCTATGTTTCGTTCTATGTGACTTTTTTTATCATCTCACCACGCGATTTCTTGTGATGCCTTTATTATAAAAACAGACTTAATAAAAATCAAACGCAGGGATTTTCTAAGCTTAGTAGGAATTTTAAGATAAACAATATCGCACAGTAAACACAAATGGGCCGGAAGGTTCCGTCCCCGCCGAATGGCGGGGACGAAACCTTTCGGCCCTCGTTCGTTACTGTGTGATATTGTTACTTCAATACCTCGATCGCGGCCTGCACCTGGTTATCCCGGTCTAGCGGGACATCGTACTGTCCGATGAGTCTTCGTCGAGCTGCTGCTCAACTTCCACATCCGGGGTCAGGCCTTTTTTGTGAAGGTCATGTCCGGCCGGAGTATAGTAGTGGGCAGTCGTGATCTTGACTGCAGAACCGTCTGTTAACGGGATCAGGCTCTGTACGATTCCTTTTCCGAAGGAAGTAGTTCCGACCAGCGTTGCTGCGCCGTAGTCCTGGAGCGCACCGGCAAATACCTCTGCCGCGCTGGCAGACTGCCCGTTGATGAGAACGGCGATCGGAACATTCAGCTCATGATCGTCTGCCTTCGGGAATACGCCGTCTTCAGTATCGGTTCCCTGATATTGTGACGGGTTTCTCCGTCCTGGCTGTAATAGCGTTCTTCCTGACCGGTCTTGGTCGCGGTGGAAAGAATGGTTCCATCGTGCTGGTTTTCCGGCAGAACATAAGCGGCCATCTCCACGCAGGAGGTTACCACGCCGCCCGGGTTGTCACGCAGATCAATGACCAGGCGTTCCATACCCTGTTGTTCCAGATCTGAAACGGCATCGATAAACTGCTCGGCCGTCACGGTGTCAAACTGGGTCACCAGGACATAGCCGGTCTTATCCGGCAGCATCTGGTGCTCTACGGTTGCCACCTCTACCATGCGTCTCTGGATATGAAGCGGGATTTCTTCGTTTCCGCGCAGCACCGTCACATCGACATAAGAGCCTTCCTCACCGCGGATGTATTCCTGAACCAGAATATCGAGCTCTTCCTCAGTCGCAGAGATATCTTTTACTTTATAAATGATATCGCCCTTCTGCATCCCGGCTTCTTCCGCCGGGGAACCCGGGAATACCCGGAGTGCCGTTACAATCCCGGTCTGGACATTCTTGCTCACCAGGACACCGATGCCGCAATACACACCAGAGGTTTCTTCGGTTAAGGAGCTGTACTCGTCCGGAGTGTAATATACTGTGTACGGATCATCCAGTCCGGCCAGCATTCCTTTATAGATGCCGGTCTCCATCTGCTCCGCATCTTCATCAAATAAGAAGTAGCGGTCTATGATCTGCTGCAATACGGAAATTTTTGCATCGACCTGCTTTAAATCCACCTGGGTGCGCACCGCATCGCTTCCGGTTTTAGAAGCTTCTGTGTCCTTAACCTGGCTTTCGATCACCGTCCGCCCGATCACGGAAATGCCGGTAGCTACGCCTACAATACCAAAGCCCGCGAGTGCAGTCACAAGGGAACCTGCTAAAACGCCTTTCCAAAATTTTGACTTTCCTTTATTTTCTTTCTCCAATGATGTCACCTCGTTTATTCTGTTTCCCTTTACGGACTCACGTAGGACTGCGGATTTACATACCGTCCGCCGGACCGGATTCCAAAGTGCAAATGGGAGCCTGTGGAATAACCGGTGGAGCCTACCTTTGCAATGGTCTGGCCCTGTTTTACCGTCTGTCCTTCCGAGGCCAGCAGCTGGGAGCAATGCATGTATACCGTATATACACCGCCTCCGTGGCTGATCATGATGTAATTTCCCGCAGAATAGCTGTAGGTCGATACAACCACTGTTCCGGAAGCCGCTGCCACAATGGCTGCCCCGGTTGATGCCGGGATATCGATGCCCTGGTGGTTGCTGGACGCTCCCTTGGTCGGAGAGGTTCTGCTTCCGAAACCAGAAGAAATCCTGCTGCTGGATGGACATGGCCACTTAAAGCTAATATTCCCAAGACTGGCAACATTATACGATACAGCTTTGTCGGTAGCGGAAACCTTTTTGCCCTCAGCCTCTGCTTTTTTGCGTGCTTCCTCTTCTGCCTTGCGGGCCGCCTCTGCTTTCTTGCGCTCTTCTTCTTCCTTGCGCTTGATCTCCGCCTCGATCTGCTTGATCTTGTTTTCCTGCGCAACCAGATCGGCATTGTACTGGTCTACCTGGCTCTGGGCGGTATCGATCTGACCGGCATAGCTCTGCATTTCCTTGTTTTTCTGGGCACGCAGCGTCTTGACCGACTCCTGCTTGGCCTTGGTCTTCTCCTGCATATCCACAAGCGCTACTTTATCGTCCTTTAATTTCTGTTCTTCATCGGCGATCGCCTGGCGGGTTGCCGCATACTCATCCAGCTTTTTCCGGTCATAGCTTGACATCTTGTTGATGTACTCTGCCCGGTTCATCAGCTGCACCATATCCTCCGACTGGAACAGCATGTCGATATAGTTCGTGTTTCCCTGCTCATACATGTATTTGATGCGCAGCTCATATCGGCATACTGCTTATTCTCGGTTGCCTTAGACTGTTCTAAGGCAATGCCGGTATCGGCGATCTCCTGTTCCTTTGTGCTGATCTGGGAGGACAGCTCGTCTAACTCTCCCTCCAGCTTTGTTAAGTTTCCATCCAGCTCCTTAACGTACGCTGCCGCGTCGTTCTTTAAGCCCTCCAGGTTCTTGATGGTCGCCTGTACCTTTTTCTTTTCCTCTTCGATGGAGCTGACTTTCTTTTTCGCCGCCTCCACATCCTGTTTCGTTGCGTATGCTGTCTGGAAGGAAGACACCGCCATGGCCGCGCCAAGCAGGGCAGCCGCAATGCGCTTTCGTATTCTTTTCAGACTGCGTTTGTCCGCAGCTGTAACATCTCTATTGTTTTTATGCATGCTTACACCTTCATATACTTACGGATGGTGAAAAAACTTCCGAAAAAGCCGATTCCCACACCAAGGATCATGGCTGCCCCGATCATAAGCGGATAAATCTCCCCGACCGGAATAAAATAGAACAGGTCAGACAGCACATGGAACCGCTCAGACAGATACACAATGCCCCTTGTGTAAAGGAAATAATTCCCGATTAACGGGATCAGTGCACCGACCAGTCCGATCATCACACCTTCTACAATGAACGGTGCGCGGATCATGAAGTTGGTTGCCCCGATCAGGCGCATGATCTGGCACTCCTGCTTGCGGAATGCCGCTGCCACGGAAATGGTGTTGTTGATCAGGAATAACGATACCGCCAGCAGCACGCCGATGATCAGGGAGGATAATACCCCGATCACGCGGTTAAACCCGGCAAAGCCTGCCACGGCCGTATTGGAATAGTTGACCTGACGCACACCGTCTAAGCTCTGTAAGTAAGCCACCAGCTCATTCTGCTGGGAAATATCGTTTAAAAAGATCTCGTAGGAGGCAGAGCCTGCTAACGGGTTATCCTCCGCGAAGCCGTCTGCCAGTTCCTCGTGACCTGCAAAATATTCTTCCTTAAAGGAATTCCAGGCATCCTCCGCAGAAATATAATACATCTCACGGATCTCCGGCCGCTGGTGGATGATTTCCCCAAGGCCCTGGATGTCTTCTTCCGTTAAATCTTCATTGAACAGCACCGTAATACCAACGGTACTTTCCACATGCTTCACCATGTACTGGATGTTGGCAATAATGGAAAAAAACAGGCAAAACAAAAAAATACATGCAGAAATCGTCGCCACAGAAGCAAGCGAAAACCAGATATTTCTGCATATATTCTTCATTCCCTCTTTCATGCAATACCAGAATGTACTAATCTTCACGGTTTGATCCACCCTTTCTTTCGTCACTCACCAGACGTCCTTTGTTCAGGGTGATGACCCGTTTGCCCATCTGGTCTACAATTTCCTGACTGTGTGTTACGACCACAACCGTAGTTCCAAGTGCATTGATCCGCTCGAGAAGCTTCATGATCTCTGTCGCATTCTCATGATCTAAGTTTCCGGTCGGCTCGTCTGCAAGAAGTACCTCCGGCCGGTTGATCAGGGCGCGGGCAATGGCCACACGCTGCTGCTCTCCTCCGGAAAGCTGCTGCGGATAGCTTTTGTACTTTGCGGAAAGTCCCACCAGCTTTAACATCTGCGGAACGTCTTCCCGGATCTTTCTGGTAGAAGCACCCACCACTCTCTGGGCAAATGCTACATTTTCAAATACTGTCCTGTCCTTTAACAGGCGGAAATCCTGAAATACAACGCCAAGCTTGCGGCGGTATTTCGGTATAAAACGGCGCGGCATTTTCTGAAGGTCCATATCGTTGACGATAATGCGCCCGGAGGAAGGTTCTGCCTCTTTCATCAGAAGGCGGATCAGGGTTGATTTTCCTGATCCGCTCCGTCCCATAATAAAGACAAACTCCCCGTCCTGGATGCGGATGTCAACGTCCTTTAACGCCTTGCTTCCATTCTCGTAGGTTTTGCTTATATTACGAATTTCTATCATGATTAATAATCCAGGTTCTCCATGTATTTCATATACTTTACAACCATCAGCGCGATCTTGAAAGTAATGGCATCCTCAAATACCCGAGGTCCAGTCCGGTGCTCTTCTGGAGCTTGTCGAGACGGTAAACCAGTGTGTTTCTGTGGATGTAGAGCTGACGGGATGTCTCAGATACGTTTAAGCTGTTCTCAAAGAACTTATTGATGGTAGTCAGAGTCTCCTCGTCGAACTCATCTGGGGACTTGCCGTCGAAGATCTCGCGGATGAACATGCGGCACAGCGGCAGCGGCAACTGGTAGATCAGGCGGCCGATTCCCAAAGTTCCGTATGCAACCACGTTCTTGCCATTGTAGAAGATTTTTCCTACGTCTAAGGCCATCTTCGCCTCCTTGTAGGAACGGGAAACCTCCTTGATGTCGTTGACCACGGTACCGTAAGCCACACGCACCTTAGTCATAGCCTCAGAGCTTAACATATCGAGGATGACACTGGCGGTCTTGTCCAGATCTGCATAGTCCTCGTTCGGCTTTACCTCTTTTACTAAAATGATGTTCTTTTCATCGACCGCGGTGATAAAGTCCTTGGTCTTGGTCGCAAACAGGCTGCGGACCGTCTCAAGCGCATTCACATCCTTCTCCTGCTTGGTCTCGATCAGGAAAACGACTCTGCGGACATTGGTCTCAATGTGTAGCTTTTTCGCACGGTTATAAATGTCAACTAACAGCAGGTTATCAAGAAGCAGGTTCTTGATGAAATTATCCTTATCGAAACGCTCTTTGTAAGCGACCAGAAGATTCTGGATCTGGAACGCTGCCAGCTTTCCGACCATGTATACATCGTCACTGCTTCCTTTTGCAAGCAGAATATATTCCAGCTGATGCTCGTCAAACACCTTAAAGAACTGGTAACCCTGGATCACCTGGCTGTCTGCCGGTGAATCCACAAAGGAAAGAATGGAATTTTCATACTCTTCTGCCTCTGGAAATGTGGAAGCCAGCACCTTGCCCTCTGTGTCGCAGATACACAGGTCAATCCTGGTGATCCCCTTCAGGCCATCAATGGTTGTCTGAAGAATCTGGTTTGAAATCATAATATTCACTCCTTAATCCTTATTTCGTAATACCGCCCCGTTTTGTAAAATCGCACAAACTTGAAAGGACCCTTATCGTATATTTTAATGCACTTTGCAGAAAAAAGCAAGCAAGTATCCAATACCTGCCTGCCTTTTTTAAAGTTTTATTGTCTATATTCAATAAAATCTTTCTAAAAAATATCCCATACATCAGGATATTTTCTTTGCAAGTACGTTCAGAAGCTTCGCTCCTTCTTCCCGGTCCTCGTCCTTCGTCGACCAGAGCTTTAAGATTTCCAGACGTCCCGTTTCTGTTAAGATGCGCTCCAGCTCTTCTTTTGTGTATTCGCAGAAGTACCGGCCACTTCTCTGTCCTTCAAAGTCCCCTTCCTGAAAGGAAAGGAATAAGATTCCGTTCTGGCACAGTGCCTCGGTCAGTTTTTCCAGGATAGCAGGCAGCTCCTCCTCCGGCACATGGATCAGTGCTTCGTTGCCCCAGATGCCGTCAAACGCATCGTCAAACTCCATATTCGCATAGTCCATGCACAGCACCTCCAGGCCTGTGTGGATCTCTGCAAGCTTGCACATTTCCTCGGAAGCATCCAGTGGAGTTACATCGAAGCCCTGCTCATAAAATGCCAGGCTGTCGCGGCCGGAGCCGCACCCGAGATCTAAGATGGTGTCGCCGTCGATCTCACGGAGCTCTTCTAAAAACTCCTCCCGCTGCGACTCCATGTCACGGTCTACCGTATCCTCAAAAATTCGCGACGCATACTTATTATAGTATTCTATCGTGTCCAAAACTATCCTCCTATATTCTCTCTATGGTTTTCTCCGTAATACGGATCTTATTTTCTTTCAGTAATTTGCCGACTGCACGCTTAAATGCATTCTTGCTCAGCTTAAATTCCCGCATGATGGTTTCCGGTCTCGCCTTGTCATTGAACGGCAGAACCCCATCAAACTCATCGATGACCTTTAATACCAGCTCGGCATCCTCATCCATCTGCATGTAAGCCTTCTGACGCGGGCTTAGATCCAGCTTGCCGTCATCGCGCACCTTCACAACACGCGCCTCGATAACATCGCCCAGATGGAAGTCTCCGTAGAGCTCCTTCTTCGGGATGAGTCCGTAATAGCGGTTATCGACTGCCACAAACGCACCGAGATTCTCGTTGATCTCGTAGATGGTTCCCTGCACCTTGTCATCCTTCTTGTACGGAGACTCTGCGCTCATGTAGGAATACACGTTCATGGTTGCTGCCAGTCTCTGGCTCTTGTCCACATAAAGTGCAACCAGACAGTTTTCGCCCTGACGCACCTTGTGGTTCTGCTCCTTAAACGGAAGCAGCAGGTCTTTCTCCAGTCCCATGTCGAGGAATGCGCCGATCTTAGCTACATCCTTTACGGTCAGGACTGCAGTCTCGCCAACCTGTAATTTCGGACGGTTGGTCGTTGCAATAAGGCGGTCCTGGGAATCCTTATAAACAAACACTTCCAGGCTGTCGCCCACCTTCGTGCCTTCCGGCACCTGTTTTTTCGGCAGGAGCACCGAATTCTTATCGGTCTGGCTCTCACCAAGATACACTCCGAATTCTTTTTCTCTCTGAACTACAAGGGGCTGTATCTTTCCTAATTCAATCATTTGGTTCTCTCTTTCTGGTCGTTCCTTCACGACCGCTTACCAGCCCGCAGCCATGCTGTTCACGCAAGCGTGCCCAGCATCGTGATTTTGCCGATGCTTCGCATTCCAAATCGGCAAAATCTGCTGCCACAACTGTATTGTACGGAATTTTCAGTGCAGAAAATTCCTACTCTGAACAGTAACTTCGCAGCCACACAATGGCATAAGGCTTTCCTTCTGTATCACACAGGGCTATGGTATAGCACCCTGCCTCCACGCTGACGCGTGGGATGATCTGGTCGCCAAGGACTGCCGCCTTTTTGTACTCCACCCTAAGTTCCCGGATGCCAATTCCTGCCGGCAATACCTCGCGTGCGATTTCCACATACTGGGCATTATTCACATGGTGGTTGGTATCGATGTGATGCGCCGCCACCGCAATGACCGGACATTCCTCATATTCGGCCGGAACCGGGATCCTGCGTGGTGCATAGTCCATCGGAAGCTTTTCTTCCTGCCCAATGCCGTAAGCCGCCACATCTTCCTCCCCGACACGTACCGGACAGCCGGATTCCGTGTCAAAGAAAAACCAGTTAGAATTGGCCCGCACCAGATAATTGCCCTCCGGGTCCTGGATCGTAAAATTACGGTACCCGTAAATGCCCTTAAAATCATATGGCCAGGTACTCACCACGATCTGCTCCCCAAGCTTCGGATAACGGTCCACAATGATCTGCCAGGAAGATAACAGCCATGCACGGTGCTTCTTTGTCAGGTAATCGATTCCCTGGTTTAAATCCTCCGACTGAAACGTCGAACAGTCCTGCAGATAATTGATCACCCCGGTCAAAGAAAGCTTCCGGTCCTCATCTACTTCGCTGTAGCGCACCCGGCTGTCAAATGAATACATGGTAGTCCTCCTTCTGGTCATAACCCTTCTACTGTCTTTTCATAGCTCATTCATTCTGTAAAAAGTCCGTAAAATGGAAATCGTCCCTTATTATCTCACATTCCTCGTGGATTCACAACTGTTTTTCCAAAAGAATTGCTATAACTTTTTTTATCATGTATACGCATCTCGCAGAATGTTTTATTGTATTGGTGAAAAATTTCCTGTTATGCAAAAAAGCTTCCGAAAACCGGAAGCTTTTTCTTAGCTGGGCTACAAGGATTCGAACCTTGAAATGACGGAGTCAGAGTCCGTTGCCTTACCATTTGGCGATAGCCCAATAATAAATCGAATATGAAGTTTTTGAACTGGGCTACAAGGATTCGAACCTTGAA
>NZ_QUMD01000012.1 GCF_003481985.1 Clostridium sp. OF09-36 | reverse complement strand
ATCGGATGCTATTTTCTGAACCAGTTCTTTTAGATAAGTCTCAATCTCTGCCGATAAAATCTTCCTGCGATATTTCACAGACCACACCACATGGTAGTTGATATTGTATACACAAGTTCTTGAATGTATTAATTTTTCTTTCATACACATAGTATACTATCATACAGAAGGAAACGCAAGCAAAATCGAACAAACTTTCGATTTTACTTGCGTTTCAGACGCTTTCATCTCGGCAATTGAATAACCGAGGATTCCCGCTTGTTATCCTAAATTTCGTGTAACATACCAATTTTGTCTTTTATTCTCTGCATTTCATTATCTGCTTCAATGATAGCTCTTGCAGAATGAAGTAATTCTTCACTTATCTCATCATAGCCAGGCATTTCTTCAATTCCTTTTTTATAGCGAAGTTGATGTTCCAATGTTGCCCAGAAATCCATACCATTGGTTCGAATCTGTAATTCTACACGCATAGGTGTTTTACCCTTAGCAAAAAATACTGGTATTTCAACAATCATATTTTTCCCAGATTATTTCTCCATCAGTTTTTCAAACCAGGTATCCATAGCTAGGATGAATTGACTTACGTCTGGCAATTCTTGCAGCATTTCGTTTAGGGTTTTGTGCTTCACATATTTCTGCACATACACCCAACAGGCAACGCTACTGGCTTCTGATACAATGTCAGCTATGGTTTTGCGCATAAGCTCTTCAAATTCAGCAATTTTTTCTTTCGGAACAACATCATACAGTGTTGGTGCCTGATGACTTATTTTTACTCCATTTTCATTTGCATCTTTAAGCAGATTCTTAACTTTTTCTCTTGAATTCTCCGGTACTTTCATGTACTCCCACATAAATGCTACCACATCGGCTGGCCTTATTTATATCATTTCACTCTTTTTTGAAATAGAACAACACCACAGCAACAACTCAAATCGACTTAAAATTCCAGACTATTCGCATTCAGCAAGAAATACTTCATTCCCATGATGACAAAACCTTCATCATTTCTCCAAGGCTTTTTGCTGCCATTTACAATGACGATCTTCTTGAAAGAGTCCGGGATATTACGCAGAGAATTGAACTCCTGCGTCTGTTTTTCTTCCGAAGTCATGTCATATGCAACCTGGATATAGTATCTCTGGTTTCCTTGATTCACCACAAAGTCAACCTCCAACTGCTTGCGAACACGTTTGCCCTCTTTATCCTTATCGAAGATATCCACGACACCCACATCAACATTGTAGCCACGGATCAACAGCTCGTTATAAACAATGTTCTCCATGATATGAGTAGGCTCCTGCTGTCTGAAATTCAGACGTGCATTTCTCAGTCCCAGATCCGTAAAGTAGTATTTCAGATTTGCACCGATATACTTTCTGCCCTTAATATCGTATCGGCTTGCCTTGGAAATCAAAAAGGCATCTGTCAAATAGTCGATATGCTTGGAGATGGTTTTATTAGCATAAGTCATCTGGCGCTCACTGGCAAAGGTATTGGCAATCTTTGAAGGGTTGGTCGGTGCGCCGATTGCAGATGCAAGCACATCAACCAGAATCCCAATCTCATCCACGTTCTGAATCTTATTTCTTTCAATAACATCCTTCAGATAGACATTTGCAAAGATGTTCTTCAGATAGTCCGCTTTCTGTCGTTCGCTCTGGAAACTTACGATCTGCGGCAATCCTCCGTAGATCATGTAGTCATCCCATGCATCATCATAATCGCCGTCATAGACAGAATAAAACTCTGCAAAGGAGAGAGGGTAGATTCTAATCTCATCACCTCTGCCACGGAATTCGGTCACAATGTCGCTGGACAGGAACTTGGAATTACTTCCGGTGACATACACATCAATATTGCTCATGCGGAGCAGGCTGTTCAGCACTTCCTCAAATTGTGACATAAACTGCACTTCATCAAGAAGCAGATAGTATTTGCCATCGTCTTTCATGGCATCTTTGATGTACTTGAAACACACTTTAGGATCTCTTAGTTCCTCATTTTCAATACCGTCCAATGCAATCTCAATAATATGATCAACATCAACGCCGTTCTCCAGTAAGTATCTCTTAAAGATGGTAAACAGCAAAAAGGATTTGCCACATCTACGAATGCCGGTAATCACCTTTATCATTCCATTATCTTTTCGCAGGGTCAGCTGCTGTAGGTAAGCGTCTCTTTTAATCTCCATCGTTACGCTCCCCCTTTCCGTGCATCTGCACACTTTTTAGTAATGAGATTCTATCACAGAACGACGTGATTTTCAATATGTATTCCCATTTTATGTGCATCTACACACTTTTATGTAATGTTGATAAATATATTTTCAGATTTTTTTGATTGCAGTGTCTATAATCGACTACTCCAATCGTTATTATAGGTAAACAACAAAAAGAAGATGGTTTCGATGTTTCATTAAATATGTTCGTTAGTCTTTTACGTTGTATGAATGAAAAGGACGGAAACGGATTCCCTTAACTGATCCTGAAGTAAATGTTACCTATCACCTGATTAGTTCCGCTATGCTATTTAGACAGATTGAATATTTTCAGGCTATCATTGAAACAGGGAACTTTTATCAGGCTGCTGAAAAATGTAATGTTTCCCAATCAGCTATTTCCCAACAGATAAAAAAGCTGGAACAGGAGCTTGGGGTAAAACTTCTTGACAGACATAACCGGACCTTCTCACTGACACCAGCAGGAGAACACTTTTACAGAAAAAGTCTCATTATACCCGACTGTTAAGGTAAGCATCATAGTTGGAAGTCATGAAGAGTTATATATTTCAAACTGGCATAATATTTTTGAATATATTCCTGCACCTCATAATCTTTTGGTTCTGCACCAAAAGTCACCTTTGCTACAGACAACTTACCGTCCTCGATACGCTCAACAAGTGATTATACTTTCATTCAATCTTCGCCGGCTGCATATCGTTCGTAGTGCAGATGCAGATCCAGGTCTTGCCCGGGTTTAAGGTAATCTCGTTGCCGGAAGCATCGTAGTAATGGCTCACACCAAACTCCCCGTCTTTTTCACAGGTGATGTCTTCCACTTTGCCATTGGAAATATAATACCCCCAGGTATCGGCCTGCACGTTGATGTTGCGGTACTCTGTCGATGCGTAATAAGCCGCCGGGCAATACTGGATGATAATGTTTTTCACCGCGATCTGCCCTTCGTCTCCCATATGCGGACCACCGTACTGGAACCGGTAATACAAACCATCATCCTCATGGTATTCAAACCACGGATTGTTTAATTTGTAGCCGGGCGTTACCTTATAGGCATCGCGCACATCGGCTCCATGCATAACTGCTTCCGTTCCTTCTTTTGCAAACCGGAAATGCCCGTCATAGTCTGCGTCGTATTCCTGGCTGTATCCCAGCTTTTCGATCGCACGCTGGATCCCGGCAAAGCTTGCATAGGCATTGTGCGGAGATTTTTTATCTTTGGATCGGAAATATGCGGTACTTCCCTGTCCTTCGATTCCATTGATGTTATCAATGAATTTTAAATATGGCTTTGCAAAGGTACTCTGGCCAAAATGCGCATAGATTGCATCAAATTCTCTTGCAAAATATACATAATAAGTACGGCAGCTGCGCACTGAACCGATCCGGGTCAGGTCATCATAATTTTCCATGATCGCCAGATAACGGTTCATGGTTGCCTCAACCGGAGCCTCATAAACCACCCCGGCCCGGTTGATGCCATACTGCGGCAAAGCCGCCTTGTCATTGCTCATCATGATTGCCAGCGGACGCCGGTTTCCCTGGGATACCGGCACCATTTCCCCAGTCAGATAACTGCGGATCATGCCATCCTTTTCGACTCTTGGCTCCTGCTCATCCGGATCAGCCAGATCGGTCTCCTGCACAGGCGCTTCAGTTTCCGGTGCCTCGGTTTCAATCTCGATTGGCTTTGTCTCCGGTTCCGGCACTGCCGATTCTACGGATATCTTATTCTCTGCTTCTTTTGCCTGACAGCCGGTCAGTGCCACAGCCCCCACCGTGAGACACCACGCTGCCATAACCCCTAACGCATACTTCTTCCCCTTGTTTTTTCTCATCTATGATAGCCCTCTCCTGCCAGTATTTCCCGTTGTCTGGTTTCCATGACTTCCCGCTCTGCATCTTCCATGTGGTCATAACCACACAGATGAAGCATGCTGTGCGCGATCAGAAAAGCAAGTTCGCGCTCCCTGGAATGGCCATATTTTTCTGCCTGCTCGATCACCTTTTCCACCGAAACAATGATGTCACCCAGGATCAGCTCTCCGGTCTCCGGATTAAAATAATCCTCCACTGCTTCCTCCACATGGCTGAAATCGGATTCTTTCTCAAAATCGATCATTGGGAAAGAAAGGACATCCGTCGGACGGTCGATCTGGCGGTAATCGCGGTTGATTTCCTGAATTGCGTCATTGTCCGTCAGGATCAGGTTTACTTCTGCCTCGTAAGGGCATTTCTCATAATCCAGCGCCGCCGGGATGATGTCGTTTGCCACCTTTTCATAGTCCACATCCAGGGGCTTGTCTGTCTCATATTCGATATTAATGGTCATGGTATCTTCCGCCTTTCTGACCGGCACACCAAGTCTTCCGGTCCTGTTTTATCGAAACGATTCTGTGTCGTCACCGCACGTTTTGCATCGCAGCTTTGTTTCTATTTATGATATTTGAAATCCCTCAGCCGGTGCGTTTTCTCCTTTGCAGGCTGTTTTGGCGTGGTTTTCTTTTCGTAATCGTCGTAAGCCTGTACGATCTTCTGAACCAGCGGATGACGTACTACATCATTGCTGGTCAGGTTGCAGAAACCGATATCGTCAATCTTTCCAAGCACCTTCATGGCAACGTCAAGACCGGATACTGCGCCGCTTGGCAGATCCTTCTGGGTCTTATCACCGGTGATGATGACCTTGGAACCAAAGCCGATTCGGGTTAAGAACATCTTCATCTGCGCAGGTGTCGTATTCTGCGCCTCATCCAGGATGATATAGGCATTGTCCAGGGTACGGCCTCTCATGTACGCAAGCGGTGCCACCTCGATCAGTCCCTTCTCCTGGTTATGCAAAAAGCTCTCTGCACCCATGATCTGGTACAGGGCATCGTAGAGCGGGCGCAGGTACGGGTCGATCTTGCTCTGTAAGTCACCCGGCAAAATCCAAGCTTCTCGCCTGCCTCAATGGCCGGACGCGTCAAAATGATACGGTTTACATCGCCATTTTTAAAGGCGGAGATCGCCATGGCCATGGCAAGGTAAGTTTTACCGGTTCCGGCAGGTCCGATGCCGAATACGATCATTTTCTTGCGGATGGTATCCACATACTGCTTCTGTCCTACGGTTTTCGGTTTTACCGGCTTTCCGTTGATGGTCCGGCAGATGATATCTTTATCGATCTCCAGGATCGCATCGTCTGACTCGGTAAAGCAAAGAGATAATGCATAGTCTACATTCTGCTCGGTAATGGCATTGCCGCGCTTTGACAGCTCAACCAGATTGTTGAACACGCTCTTTGCCCGGTGGATCATCAGTTCCGGTCCGATCAGCTTGATGGCACCATCTCTTGCCACGATCGTCACATGCAGCGTCCGCTCAATCTTTTTTAAATAGCCGTCAAACTGGCCGCATACATTTTTCTCATGCTCTGCCGGGATATCAATTATTGTCTCAATTACACTCATTCTGTCTTATTTGCTCCTTACTGTATCATACGAAATTTTCAGTTCAGAAAATTTCTACCTGTGAACTATTCTAGCTTTTGACCGGTCCCGGCAGGCTCCTCCACAGTCATGCTTCCGCAGATGGTCCAGCCGGTACTGTTATCTAATATTTTAACATCATTTTCGATTATTTGTACCCCTTTTTGTATAAAATCTTGTAATTTCCTTTCATGAACTGCTTTTGTTAAGGCATCTAGCTCTGTTTTCGTACGTTTCCGCTCCACAACTTCATATTCCCTGGCCGTGATTATCTCCGTCCAGACTGGCAGATAAAAGTCCTCAAACAAGACCAGCTGCTTTCCGGCACGCGTAACTTCCCACAGCTTCTTCTTTTGTACAGGGAGCATGGCAAGAAGATCTATTCTGCCTATGCGCAGCCGGAATCCGGTCTGTTTTTTTCCTGTAAAGCTTTGGATCTGTTCAAAACGAGGTACGTTTTCGCGGTAGCTTTCCTGTGTCTGCAGCAGGATATCTGCATCTGCACGCACAAACAGATTGCGCACCACCTCGCCGGAATCATCGGTAATCGGAACTATGCCCTCCACCAGAAGCTGTCCCGGTTTCACCTCATCTCCCGGCTGCACCGCTGCTTTTCCGGCCCTTACAATCATAGAAACGACTGTTCCTGCCTTTTCGGCCACCAGATTGCGCGGTGTCTCATCCTTTAATGGGATTTTTCCGGCTGTTTCATTTTCCCGGATCCGGATCTGCAGCCTGGTACCGGCTACATGGGCAGATACCCAGACAATCTGGGGACAACGGCTCCGAAGTTCCTCCTCGATCTGGTCACAGTCCACCTGGGACTTTCGCATTCCATAAATTACACCGATTTCCTGAAGCTCCCTGCTCAGAGTATCATTGGAAAAACGAAGGTTTCCGTCAAAGCTGATATTCCAGATAAACCGAGACATCACAAACAAAAGGAGAAAAAAGCCCGCGATGCCGGCTGCAAACAATTTTCGTTTCCGGTTCCGGTATAAAAAAAGGGCAGTCCCAGTTTTTCCTGAACACGGACCCGAACACCAGCCTTGCGCACAAACGGCCGGATCCGGAAAAAATCGGAAAGCAGCAGAAAAAACTGGTACTGTTCCTTTTCAAAGGTTAAATTCCACAACGAAATCCCATTTCCCCGGCACAGATTCAAAAAACGTTCCGGTGAGCCTCCTGTCATGCGTACCTTTACATATCCGGTGTAGCATTGTTTCAGCCACCGCACGCCGCATACCGCCTCCCGACTGTTCCAGACTCATCCCGTTCCCTTTTTTGTATCGCTTCCGCTTCGTCGCAGTTTTCTTTTTTCCAAAACAGGTGAGTCTCCCTGTCCTGCTCTTTTCAGTCACAAAATTCCATACTCTGGATCTGCCCGGATATTTTCATGGCATCCCGGTCGTAATATTCAATCCTCAATCGCTTCCCACAGATCTGAAGCCTGCAGTCTTTGCCTTTCAGGCGGATGCAGGAATCATCAAACCACAGGATCCCCCGGTAATTTTCCACGGTAACGCTGTATCTCCCGGAAAAAGACAACAAAATTTCCCCAAGGACCACATCTCCCGGAAGCTTCAAATGCTCTGTTGCAGCCTGTTTTGCCTGATCAAACACGGTATCGCTCCCAGTCTCTGTCTGCAAAGCCTTTGCAAATAAGATATGAAAAAATCCCTGGTCATAGACCAGGGATCAGAGAAATACTTAATTAAATTTGCGTTTTCTTGCAGCTTCAGACTTTTTCTTGCGTCTTACGCTTGGCTTCTCGTAATGCTCTCTCTTACGAATTTCCTGCTGAATACCAGCCTTTGCGCAGTTTCTTTTGAATCTGCGTAATGCGCTGTCCAGACTCTCGTTCTCTTTAACGATAACGTTTGACATAGCTCACACCTAACCTCCCTCCAGTTGTGTACTTGTGCATAATACAACTGTTTGGGTATTTTATAGCACTGGTATGATTATAGCACAAAATCTCTATTCGTCAACTGTTTTTTTAAGTTTTTTTGCAGATTTTCGTATTTTTTTGCAGGACAGCCGGAACACGCTGCTATTTACGCATCGCGCAAACAGTAACGTATCCCGGCTGTCTGTGTATTACAACATATTTTACTGGATCTGCTCTGCTGCAGTCTCGTAAGCCTTCTCAAGTGCAGCGTCCACACCGGCCGGGTTCTTACCGCCTGCCTGTGCCATGTTCGGACGTCCGCCGCCGCCACCGCCTACAAGTCCGGCAATGGCCTTGACTAAGTTGCCTGCATGAGCGCCCTTCTTCTGAGCCTCATCGGTTGCGGTTACCATCAGGTTAACCTTATCGCCCTGAACGGATGCCAGAACGATCACGCCCTCACCGAGCTTCTCTTTCAGCTGGTCACCCAGACCGCGCAGGCCGTTCATGTCAACATCTGCAACCTTTGCAGCCAGAACCTTCACGCCTTTGACATCGCGAACCTGGTTCATGACATCGCCTAACGCTTCATTTGCCAGTTTGCTCTTTAATTTCTCGTTCTCAGCGTGCAGTGCTTTCATCTCCTCCAGCATGGATTCGATCTTGCTCTTTAAATCAGCCGGGGTGGTCTTTGCTGCCTTCGCCGCCTCTGCTAACTCCTGCTCCATGTTCTCATAGTAGCGCATCAGACCGTCACCGGTCAGTGCTTCGATTCTGCGGACACCTGCTGCGATGCCTGCCTCAGAGAAGATCTTGAACGCATGAATCGTGCCAGTAGAAGCCACATGAGTACCGCCGCAAAGCTCCGTGGAGAAGTCGCCCATCTTAACCACACGGACCTTCTCACCATATTTTTCACCAAACAGTGCCATAGCACCGGTCTTCTTCGCTTCATCCAGACTCATCTCCTGAGTTACAACAGCCAGATTCTCCTGAATCTTTTCATTTACCAGATCTTCAACCTTTTTGATCTCCTCCGGAGTCATAGCGGAGAAATGGGTAAAGTCGAAACGGAGTCTGTCCGGGGTTACTAAGGAACCAGCCTGCTCTACATGATCGCCTAATACCGTACGCAGTGCCTTCTGTAACAGATGGGTTGCACTGTGGTTCTTCTCGGTAGAACGGCGGGAAGCCTCATTTACCTTTAAGGTAACGGTCTCGCCCACAGCCAGCATACCGCTGGTCATATGTCCCACATGGCCGATCTTTCCGCCCTGTAAGTGAATGGTATCTTCTACAACAAAGGTGCCATTGTTTGCTCCGGTGATCACGCCGGTATCGCCGCACTGACCGCCCATGGTTCCGTAGAACGGCGTCTCATCCACGATGATGGTTCCGCGCTGACCGTCGGTTAAAGCTTCCACGATCTCGGTATCGGTCGTCAGAACCGTGATCTTGGACTCATGCTGCAGTCTGTCGTAGCCAACGAACTTGGAAGTGATCTCAGCCGGGATAGACTGGTATACGGTAACATCTGCACCCATGTAGTTGGTTGTCTTACGTGCTTTTCTTGCTTTCTCACGCTGCTTTTTCATCGCTGCCTGGAAGCCGTCCTCGTCTACCGTCAGGTTCTTCTCTTCCAGGATCTCGATGGTTAAGTCTAACGGGAATCCGTAGGTATCGTACAGCTTGAATGCATTCTCGCCGGAAAGTACGGTCTCGTTCTTTGCGGACATCTCGCTCTCCATATCTGCAAGGATTGCAAGACCCTGGTCGATAGTCTTGTTGAACTTTTCTTCCTCTTCTGCAAGAACCTTTAAGATCATAGCCTTCTTCTCTTCCAGCTCCGGATAACCATCCTTGGAAAGCTCGATGACCGTCTTGGAAAGCTCCGGCATGAATCTGCCTCAATGCCAAGCAGACGTCCATGACGTGCCGCACGGCGGATCAGACGGCGCAGAACATAGCCACGGCCCTCGTTGGACGGCATGATGCCGTCGGAGATCATGAAAGTACAGGACTTCACATGGTCAGCGATGATACGCAGGGAAACATCTTTCTTATAGTCTACCTGATACTCGGTGTGTGCCAGGGCACAAACCTCATCCAGAAGTGCCTTGTTGGTATCTACGGTGAACAGGGAATCTACATCCTGAACAACCACGGCCAGACGCTCCAGACCCATACCGGTATCAATATTCTTCTGCTTTAACTCGGTATAGTTGCCATGTCCGTCGTTCTCGAACTGGGTGAATACGTTGTTCCATACCTCGATGTAACGGTCGCACTCACAGCCTACGGTACAGCCCGGCTTACCACAGCCGTACTTCTCACCACGGTCATAGTAGATTTCGGAACACGGACCGCACGGACCAGCGCCATGCTCCCAGAAGTTGTCCTCTTTGCCGAAGCGGAAGATTTTCTCTGCCGGAACGCCGATCTCCTTATTCCAGATGTTGAATGCCTCGTCATCGTCCAGGTATACAGACGGATACAGACGGTCTTTTTCCAGTCCTACAACCTCAGTTAAGAACTCCCAGGACCAGTGGATTGCCTCGTCCTTAAAATAATCGCCGAATGAGAAGTTGCCCAGCATCTCAAAGAAGGTGCCGTGGCGTGCAGTCTTACCGATGTTCTCGATATCACCGGTACGGATACACTTCTGGCAGGTGGTCACACGTCTTCTTGGCGGGATCTCCTGTCCGGTGAAATAAGGCTTTAACGGTGCCATACCGGAGTTGATGAGGAGCAGACTGTTGTCGTTGTGCGGCACCAGGGAAAAGCTCTTCATTGCCAGATGTCCCTTGCTCTCAAAGAATTCCAGGAACATTCTTCTCAGTTCATTTACTCCATACTTCTTCACTTTACTACTTCCTCCGTATTATCACTGTTTGCTGTATAGAACAGGAAACAGCTGGATTTTGCCAGACCGCCCTTTATGCGCGGTCTGCATCTTTCTTGTCTCTGAACTTCTTGCCGCAGATAATGCCCGCGTACGCGAGTGCTGCAAAGATAACGGCTTTTACGGTATATCCAATCAGACTTGTTGCGATTGCTGCCATAGTAAATTCCTCCTTATGTTCAGAAAAATATCAATTCATCTTTGTATCTTACCATAGGAAAAGACAATTATCAAGACCTAAACAGGCAGGAACACATGGTTCCTGCCTGCTTTCATGGATTGCGGATTGCAAATCGGCAGCATGCCAATCCTGCATTCTCACATCTATTCCTTTTTCCCGTCCAAAATGGTTTCGTAGCGCTCTGCAAGTTCATAGACCCGCTCCCTTGTGATGTCCCGCAGGGAACGGATATATTCCAGTTCTTCCAATGCACTGCCATTCTGTCTTTTTGAGTTTGATACCGCGGTACTCTCCCGGTCTCGCACCCAGCTGCGCTGTTCTGCGAAAAACGAGTTTTTTTCCTCGCCGGAGAGCTGCTGTTCCAGCACTTCCAGAATCCCCTGAAGCTTATTTTCCCAGATTTTCCGTTCCGAGTCAGCTGCTGCCTTCATGGCATTGGCACTTCCTTCCGCAGCTGCCTCACGCCGGCTCTGTGCCTGCTCGTCCAGTTTGGCGAGTTGGGACATAATCCCGCTTTTTTCTGCCTGTGCAGTCTCTGATGGATACATGGACTCATCCATTGCCTGTGCCTGTACTGCAGCCCCGGCTTCCGGTGATCTCTGCACTTCGGATGATGGTGCCGCTTTAAGAAGCGGCTGCGACTCTGATGCCCCGGCATTGCCTGCTGCTATCTGTGCTTCTTCTGTTTGCCCTACACCAGTCCATGCCTGACCGCTTTTTGTCTGCCCAGCACCAGCCGGCATCTGTCCGGATTCTATCCGCCCAGCACCAGCCAACGCCTGCCCGGATTCTGTTTGTCCAGCATTTGCCTGTCCTGCGGCAGTCACAGGTTGCCCGGATTCTGTCTGCCCTGTGCCAGTGAGTGTCTGTCCCGCATCAGCCAGTGCCTGTGCCACAGCTTCTTCTGCTATGGTCGTTGTTTCTGATTCATTGCTTCCTTCTGAGAGTTCCGAAACATATTCGTTCCCACCAGCTGCCAAATGTCGGACGGAATAATTCGTTACGCCAATCCCAGCCACGCAGATCACTGCAATGGCTACCCAGATTCCTTTTAATTTCATAAATTTCTTCAATCCTGTCTGTGGTATGATTCTGTCTGTTCCATATAAATACACTGCCTGCACCGGTCAGAGATCCGGTACCGGCTGTTTATTGCTGAACTTAACATACCACAAACAGGACGAAATGAAAATATAAGTTCAAAAGAAGTAAAAAATCGTAAGAAAGCCTTAACAGTTACCGCTTCCACAACAAATCAGCGGCTTCCCGCGCTTCTATGCGTCCAGTCCTTCATCCACCAGAAGATCCGTTCCGTCTGCTGCCGTTGTAGCCAGCTGGTCGCACCGCTCATTCTGCGGGTGCCCGGCATGTCCCTTCACCCAGATAAAGTTCACACGGTGCGGTGCCTTCGCCTTTAATAAGCGTTCCCAGAGGTCAATATTCTTCACGGGACCGCTCTTTCCGCGCTTCCAGTTGTTCTTCACCCAGTTGTCGATCCAGCGCTGGTTGAAGGCATCCGTCAGATATTTGGAATCTGAATACAGATCTACCTCACAGGGACGGTTTAATGCCTCCAGAGCCACGATCGCCGCCATCAGCTCCATCCGGTTGTTGGTGGTCTTTTTGTAGCCGGCAGACAATTCCCGCTCGTGGAGCACGCCCTTGCTGTCCGTAAAATGCAGCACGGCTCCGTAGCCGCCCGGTCCGTCTGGGTTGCCTCTCGCAGAACCATCTGTGTAAATCTGTACTTTTGACATAATCTAATTTCTCCTATCTGTCCCATTTATCGCATAATGCATTGATCTGGTCTGCGAATTTTCCCAGATCCTTGTTGGCTCCGCCCTCGTTGCGGCGGATGACGCCCATCAGGCGCTCGCCTGCAGCCAGAAGTCTCGCAAAGACTCCGCTCGCTTTCTTCGCCGGTGCGCTCTTGGCCGGGATCGGGATTCCGGCAGTCTCGCGTACCCAGACGCCTTTGATCAGATCAATTCCGCACCAGAATACGGTGCCTTGGCCGGCACGCCGGTCTTTTCGGTTAAAAGCTCTGCAAAGCGGTCGCAGACCTCGTCGTTGCCATGAACCACGAAAAACTGCTGCGGCTTCTTCTCAAATGCCAGGGCCCAGGCCAAAAGCCCGTTCTGGTCCGCATGACCGCTGATATCGTGAAGCACCTCAATGTGTGCCTCCACATCGATACTCTCACCAAAAAGCTTTACTTCCTTGCTTCCATCCACCAGTGCCCTTCCGATAGTACCCACTGCCTGGTAACCGGCAAAGATCACCGTACATTCCTTGCGCCACAAATTGTGTTTTAAATGGTGGCGGATACGGCCTGCATCGCACATACCGGAAGCAGAGATGATAACCTTTGGTTTGGCATCGAAGTTGATGTTAATGGATTCGTCGCTGGTTACGGAAAGCTTTAAGCCCGGGAACGAGATCGGGTTGATGCCCTCCTCAACCAGTTCCTTTGTTTCCTCATCGTAGCACTCCACCTGGTTTTCCTTGAATACGTGGGTGGCCTCCACGGCCAGCGGGCTATCGACATAAACTTCAAAATTATCGTGTCCATGGATCAGATGCTGGGATTTGATCTGACGGAAATAGTAAAGCAGCTCCTGGGTACGACCTACCGCAAAAGCAGGAATCACCACATTTCCGCCGCGGTCCAGTGTTTCCTGGACGATCCGCACCAGCTCCGAAATATGGTCTTTTCCTTTCTGGTGGAACCGGTCCCCGTAGGTGGACTCCATCACCGCATAATCTGCTTCCGCTGTGTAGATCGGATCACGGACCAGCGGTTTGTTGAAGTTGCCGATATCACCGGAAAAGACAATCTTCTTCTCCACACCGTCTTCCTTCATCCAGATCTCGATCGAAGCAGATCCAAGAAGGTGGCCGATATCCGTAAACCGGATGGAAACCTCATCGTTGACTTCCACGATTTCCCCATAATGATAGCCTTCAAAATGCTCCAAAACGCCCAGCGCATCGTTCATCTCATATAACGGCGGGACCTCCGGGCGTCCGGCACGTCTTGCCTTCCGGTTCTTCCACTCCGCATCCATCTCCTGAATGTGCGCACTGTCCTTTAACATGATGTTGCACAGGTCACAGGTCGCATTGGTTGCAATGACCCTGCCTTTAAATCCTCTCGCATAAATGTAAGGCAGCATACCTACATGGTCAATATGCGAATGGGTCAGAAGCACAAACTGGATATCCGACCACGGCACCGGCGGTTCTACATTTTCATAAATGTTGACACCCTGCTCCATACCACAGTCAACCAGGAATTTTGTTGTTCCCACTTCCAGATAATGACAGCTGCCTGTTACCTCATGTGCTGCTCCGCTGAAAACTAGTCTCATATAGCACCCTCCTTTTGTATCTATGTGCTCTCGGAGTCCGAGGGTACATGTTTAAATGATGATACAGATCAGGCCTCCGTTGCTGTCGTTGATGATCTTCTGGAGCGCATCCTGAAGCTTTGCCTGACACTCCTCTGTCATCTGGTTCACTTTAGCCTGAATCCCATCTTCTACAATCTGTTCTATGGATTTTCCAAATATATTTGTCTCCCAGATCCCGTTTTCTTCCCGGTTTGCATTTTCCTTCATATATGCGATCAGATCCTGCGCCTGCTGCTCGCTCCCCACAATGGGCGCGATCTCCGTCTGGATCTGGGCGCGAATCAGGTTGATGGACGGCGCTTCGGCTTTCATCTTGACACCGTAACGGTTTCCGTGACGGATCACCGCCGGTTCATCCAAAACAATCTCTGACCGCTCCGGTGTCACCACGCCATAGCCCCTTGCCCGCACCTGTTCCAGCGCGTTCTGGATCTTATCGTACTCCGTGCGCTTCGCTGCCAGCTCTTTTAGCTGCTGCATCAGCTGGTATTCATCTGCGATCTGGAGTCCGGAAAAATCACTGAGGATCCGATAATAATAGCCTTCATCAAACAGCATCCTCACCTGGACTCTGCCGTCAGACAGTTCCATGCGCCCGGTCTCCATACCGCTTACCGCCTCTGCTTCTTCATCCTTCCAGGACGCTTTTAAATCCTTCATCCGGCGGATGTGGCTCATGGCGTTTTTCGCCGCTTTTACCGCCTGCTGCTTTAACCAGTGGGAAGATGGCAGGATTTCCAGCCACTTCGGGATCTGGAAATCCACCTCCGTCACCGGAAATTCAAACAGGATCTGCTTTAAGATCTGGTAAATATCCGTGGTTTTTAACTGCTCGCAGTTGACTGGCATGACACAGACCTCATACTGTGCTTCCATATCCTTTGCAAGCGTTCTTGTTTCCTCTGAATACGGGCGGCTGGAGTTTAAAAGTACCAGAAACGGCTTTCCGATCTCTTTTAATTCCCGGATTGCCGTTTCTTCTGGTTTTATGTAGGCTTCCCGTTCCAGTTCGCCAAACGAGCCATCGGTCGTGATCACGAGACCGATCGTGGAATGATCGCGGATGACCTTCCGCGTTCCGATCTCTGCTGCCATGGTAAACGGAATGCTCTCCTCAAACCACGGGGTCTTCACCAGGCGCTCTTTCTCGTTTTCCATGTGTCCGCTGGCGCCCTCAGTCATAAAGCCTACACAGTCCACCAGACGGACACGGACCTGGGTGTCTTCCCCAAGATCGATCTTAGCTGCTTCCTTGGGCACAAATTTCGGTTCTGTCGTCATGATCGTTTTTCCCGCCGCACTCTGCGGCAGTTCATCCCGCGTGCGGTTTTTCTGGTGTTCATCGGTGATTCCCGGTAAAACCATCTGCTCCATAAACCGCTTGATAAACGTTGATTTTCCGGTCCGCACCGGTCCGACCACGCCAAGATAGATTTCGCCGCCGGTCCTGGCCTGGATATCCCGGTATACACTGTACTGATCCATATAGACACTCCCCCGCCAAAAACAGATTTATTTGTTGCTGCAAACAGTAACATTTTTGCTGTTATTAACACTATATGCAGGAGTGTCTGGGAATCATGCGCTTTTATCGCGGAAACTTGCATCCGGAAACTATGTACTTTGCCGCAGAAACTTACGTTCCAGACATAAACTACCGCTTTCCCATGTAAAGATGGCGCGGAATTCCGTCTACCATAACCGACGGGGAATCGCCCTGGATCAGCGGTCTGACATAATCGATAAATTCTTCGGTCACATAAGTACCATCCTTGGTGATCCATTCTCTCGGGACCATCTTTTCACCATTGGCGATCTTATGGACATCGTAAATACCGGTTGCACACTGGTACGGGTCGTCCGAAACGCGGTCGATGACTACCATCTTTCCGGAATCGCCCTCATCTGCCGCCTTCACTGCGGCACCGCCTACCATAAAGGCTTCGTTTACATCAACGCGGGATGCCAGGTGGGCTGCGCTTCGCTGCAGGGTTGAAAATTCGACCGCACGGGTCTTGCAGCCAAGCTCTGCATGGATCACATTCGACAGATAGGTGGCCGTTCCCGCCAGCTGCTTGTGTCCGAAAGCATCCACATAATCGGATGCGCTTCCAAGCTCACTGACATAGCGTCCGTCTTTGATGCGGATTCCCTCGGAAACCGCCACAACCACGACGTCTTTCTTCTCCAGAAGCTTTTTTACCCTTCCGGTAAACTTTTCAATATCGAACGTCAGCTCCGGCAGATAGATCAGGTCCGGTCCGTCGCAGTCCTCGCCGCGCGAGAGCGCTGCAGCTCCGGTCAGCCAGCCTGCATTGCGGCCCATGATTTCGATAATGATCACCTGTTTCTTTTTATAGGAAAAGCCAAGTCCATCCCGAATGACTTCCTTGGTGGAGGTTGCAATGTACTTCGCCGCACTTCCGTAACCCGGAGTGTGATCTGTCAGCGCCAGATCGTTGTCGATGGTTTTCGGAACACCGACAAACTTCTGGGACTGCCCGGTTAAGATTGCGTAATCCGAAAGCTTCTTGATGGTATCCATGGAATCATTTCCGCCGATATAGATAAAACATTCGATATTCAGTTTGTTTAAGATTTCAAAAATCTTCACGTAGATTTCCTGATTCTCATGGATATCCGGCAGCTTGTAACGGCACGTTCCCAAAAATGCAGATGGTGTGCGCTTTAAGATTTCCACGTCCAGATCACTGCGGATATATTTGGACAGATCCACATACTGCTCATCCATCAGCCCTGAATGCCGAAAAGCATTCCATATACCTTTTTTGCACCGCGGTCGATCGCCGTGCGGTAAACACCTGCAAGACTGGAATTGATGACGGCAGTCGGCCCTCCGGACTGTCCAACGATTACATTGCCCTTCATAGTAAACCCTCCTTATCAAATTTTCCCCAATGCTATGTAATGCAATAATACCACAAAAAGGAGCGAAAAGTCTAGGACTTTCCACTCCTTTTTCTATTATTTTCAGACAGTTTATAATTTTGAAACAAATTCTCTTTTTTTGTCAAATTACCTCGTCTGTTTCACTTTTTGTTGCGTTTCGCACAATCTTTTACTTTTACTCGCTTAAGTATGCCTTCTTGACGGAATCGTCGTTCATCAGGTCTTTGGCATCTCCGCTGAGCGCAATCTTACCGGTTTCCAGAACATATGCGCGGCTCGCAATGGAAAGCGCTTTCTTCGCGTTCTGCTCAACCAGAAGTACCGTCACACCGTCTGCGTTGATCTTCTGGATGATATCGAAGATTTCATTTACATAGAGCGGGGACAGACCCATGGACGGCTCGTCCATAACGATCAGCTTCGGATGGGACATCAGCGCACGGCCCATAGCCAGCATCTGCTGCTCACCACCGGACAGGGTTCCTGCCATCTGGTTTTTACGCTCTTCCAGACGCGGGAAACGCTCGTAAATCATCTTCAGGGTTTCTTCCATCTCGTTTTTGTCGTTTCTGGTATAAGCCCCCAGCTTTAAGTTCTGAAGTACGGAAAGCTCTGCAAATACACGGCGTCCCTCCGGCACATGGGCGATTCCCATGCCAACCAGTTTATAACCCGGAATCTTTGTAATATCCTGTCCCTCATAGGTAATGGTACCCGCCTTCGACGGGATCAGGCCGGTAATGGTCTGCAGGGTCGTTGTCTTTCCTGCACCATTTGCTCCGATCAGGGCGATGATTTCTCCCTGGTTTACCTCAAATGAGATTCCCTTGATTGCCTGGATCACACCGTAGTAGACTTCCAGGTCTTTTACCTCAAGTATTGCCATCGCTCCAACCTCCTACTCTCCAAGATAAGCCGTGATAACGCGCTTATCGTTCAGTACTTCTGATGTCTGGCCCTGGGTCAGAACCTGACCAAAGTTTAATACAGTCAGTTTCTCGCAGATGCCGGAAACCAGCTTCATGTCGTGCTCGATCAGAAGCACCGTCATATCGAAATGGTCGCGCACAAAGCGGATGGTATCCATCAGCTCTGCAGTCTCGTTCGGGTTCATGCCGGCAGCTGGCTCGTCCAGAAGAAGAAGCTTCGGATCCGTTGCGAGGGCACGCGCGATCTCCAGCTTTCTCTGCTTACCATAAGGAAGGTTGGATGCTTTATAATTACACTCCTTGTCCAGGTCAAACACCTTTAACAATTCCATGGCACGGACATTCATCTCTTTCTCTACCTTATAGTAACGTGGGAGACGAAAGATTCCTTCGATCGTGGAATACGGATGATGGTTGTGCAGTCCGACCTTTACGTTGTCCAGAACACTTAATTCCTTGAACAGACGGATGTTCTGGAAGGTTCTCGCGATTCCTGCCTGGTTGATCTCAATAGTATTCTTGCCGGTCAGCTCTTTTCCGTCCAGAAAAATAGAACCGTGATCTGCCTTATAGACACCGGTCAGCAGGTTGAAGACTGTGGTCTTACCTGCTCCGTTTGGTCCAATGAGGCCGTAAAGCTGTCCCTTTTCGATGGTCAGGCTGAAATTGTCGACTGCCTTTAAGCCACCGAATGAAATGCCGATATTTTTTACTTCCAGCATAGCCATATTATGCAGCCTCCTTTGCAGATTTCTTATGTTTAAACCGGTCCATAAATACGGAACGCATCTCGATTACTTTCGGGCTGGAGGTGAAGATCATCATAACGATCAGCACGATCGCATAGATCAGCATACGGTAATCGTTCAGTCCGCGTAAAAGCTCTGGAAGCATAGTCAAAATGAGCGCTGCGATCATGGAGCCGCGGATGTTGCCCAGTCCGCCCAGAACCACGAATACCAGGATCATGATGGACATGTTGTAGCCGAAGTTTTTCGGGGTTGCTGCCAGGGAGGATAAGTTATGTGCATATAACACACCTGCCACGCCAGCCAGTGCTGCTGAGATTGCAAATGCCATCAGCTTATATTTGGTGATATTGATTCCCACAGACTCTGCCGCAATGCGGTTGTCACGGATGGACATGATCGCACGGCCGGTACGGGAATTGATCAGGTTCAGTACGATAAACAGAGTCAAAAGTACCAGAATGATACCTACCGTGAAAGTTGCTGCCTTCGGGGTACCGGTAATACCCTGTGCACCCTTGATGATGACAACGCCATCTGCTCCCATGCCAAGGGAAGTGGTATCCTTGATGGAGAAATGGAATCCGTTGGAATCCAGTCCTACATACATTACGTTGATCAGGTTTTTAATGATCTCGCCAAACGCAAGCGTTACGATCGCAAGATAGTCACCCTTCAGACGCAGTACCGGAATACCGATGATAATTCCGAATACGCCAGCAACTGCTGCACCGATGATGAGTGCCAGGAAGAAACGCATGCCCACAGACGGGATCACATTTTCCATGCATTTTGTGAAAAATGCGCCGGTAAACGCACCGACACACATGAAGCCTGCATGTCCAAGGCTTAACTCACCCAGAATACCAACCGTTAAGTTTAACGATACAGCCAGGATCACATAAATACAAAGCGGAACCAGAAGTCCCTTTAACAAACTTGTCATATTTCCGGTCGCAGTTAAGATCTGCACCAGGATCCAGCAGGCGATCACAATTGCATAGGTGATGCCGTTCTGGACAAATATACTGTTCTTCTTCATTCCATTCACCTACACTTTCTCCGTAATCTTTTTGCCCAGGATTCCGGTAGGACGCACCAGAAGCACCACGATCAGCACAGCAAACACGATCGCATCGGAAAGCTGGGAAGAAATATATGCTTTGGAAAGGTTCTCGATCACGCCTAGCAGAACACCACCAATAAATGCGCCCGGAATCGAGCCGATTCCACCGAATACAGCTGCCACGAATGCCTTGATACCAGGCATGGAGCCAGTATAAGGAGTCAGGGACGGATATGCGGAGCAAAGCAGGGCACCTGCGACTGCTGCCAGCGCGGAGCCGATCGCAAAGGTGATCGCAATGGTGCTGTTGACGTTGATACCCATCAGCGTTGCAGCGCCGGTATCCTCAGATACCGCCAGCATAGCCTGACCAACCTTGGTCTTGTTGATAAAGGTTGTCAGCACCACCATAATGACAATACAGCTGATGATCGTAACCATGGTAACACCAGAAATAGACAACGCACCACCAGCCAGCTTTAAGCTTGGCACGTTCACAACGGATGTGAACTGACGCGCGTTGGAGCCAAAGATCAGCAGCGCCACGTTCTGCAGCAGATAGCTGACACCGATGGCTGTAATTAAGACCGCAAGGGAAGATGCGCCGCGCAGCGGTTTATAAGCCACACGTTCGATTACAACGCCAAGCACCGTGCAGGCGATGACTGCAACCAGCACGCCTGCAAGCGGCGGAAGTCCCAGGGTGCTGACCATGGTAAAGATCACAAAGCCACCAACCATAATAATATCACCATGAGCGAAATTCAGCATTCTCGCAATACCATAAACCATGGTATAACCCAGCGCAATGATCGCGTAGACACTGCCCAGGCTGATTCCATTGATCAAATAAGACAGAAAACTCATGTACCTACCACCTCTTTACTTTTTTCTATAAAATAAAACATAACTGGAATTATAACATAGTCATATTTGAAGTTCAAGCAGAAGTTCGCGAAGCTGCACCATTTGTCCGCAAGGCAAAGACAAACCTGCAAAGCGTCGCAGACGTGGACATACAAAAGAGGAATCCGAACTTCAACCAGTGAATATGTCATTTGTGGCTTTGCACTGCGCAAAAGCAAAAGAAAAGAGGACCGTCTGCTCAAGACGATCCCCTTTTGGATAGTACATTGTCATTCACACATATGTGCCAGGCAACGTGATTCCATTTTTTTGCACATTAACATTGCGGAAACCGCAAAATTACTGCATCTCGTACTCGCCGTTTACGATCTTAACAGCCTTCGGTGCCTTGTTCGGCTCGCCGTTTGCGTTCCAAACCATGCCTGTACCAGTCAGACCATCGATAGAGATCTCGGTCATAGCCGGCTTTAATGCATCACAGATATCGGAAGCGCTCATATCGGCGGTAACGCCAGCCTGCTCAACTGCTGCCTTGATTGCGTAAATTGCATCGTAGGAATCTGCAGCGAACTGGTTCGGCTCGATGCCGTAAGCTGCTACATAAGCCTCAGTGAATGCCTTACTGCTCTCCTCAGTGGTGGAGAACGGGGTTAAGAGCATCAGACCCTCTGCCAGGGAAGTATCGAAGTTCGTTACAGAAAGGATACCATCCATACCGTCACAGCCAAAGAAGATCGGAGCGAACTCTTTGTCGTGTGCCTGCTTTAAGATGATGGAAGCCTCCTGATAATAGATCGGAAGGAATACCAGCTCTGCGCCAGCGTCTTTTGCCTTGTCAAGCTGTACGGAGAAGTCGGTGTTGCTGTCTGCGGTAAATGCCTCGTCAGCTACGATCTCCAGACCCTGGTTTGCTGCCTCTGCAACAAATGCCTCACGGATACCAGAAGAATACTCGGTAGAGCTGTCGTAGATGATCGCGATCTTGGTAGCCAGCTTGTTCTCGCCAATGTACTTAGCGGAAGCAGTACCCTGATCCGGGTCAGCGAAGCATACGCGGAATGCGTTATCGGTTGCTACGCACTCAACTGCGGAACCGGACGGAGTGATCAGGAACATGTTGTCAGCCTCTGCCTCTGCACCTACAGCGATACACGGTTTGGAAGTGGTCGGACCGTCTAATACCTGCATACCCCAGTCTTTTAAGGTGTTATATGCGTTGATGGATTTCTCCGGATCGTTCTCGTCATCCTCAGCCTTGGTCTCGATCATCATACCGTTGATACCGCCAGCCTCGTTGATCTCCTTTGCTGCCAGCTCTGCGCCGTTTGCTACTGCATTACCGTAAGCTGCGCCTGCACCGGTTAACGGTCCGATGACACCAACTTTTAAGGTGCCGCCTTCTGCTGCTGCCTCAGTCTCTGCACCCTCTGCTGCTGCAGTGGTCTCAGCATCGCCTGCTGCCGCGGTAGTCTCTGCCGGCTTGCTGCCGCCACATGCTGCTAAAGATGCTGCCATCATAGCTGCCATACCAAAACTAAGCAGTTTTTTCTTCATAATATTTCCTCCTCTTAATGAAAACAGGCTTCCTGAACCTTCAGGAAGCCGTGCCCTTAAAGCTGAATTAATTATAGTAGTCCGAAAAACACTTGTCAAGAACTTTCTTGCGTTAAAGTGAAAACAAAGTGAAATATTGCGGGATTTCCGTTCAGAAAATTCCTACCACGGAATATTTTTACTTTCCACTGTTTTATCCCGCAGCATCAGGTCTGCCACTGCTTCTTTTGCGGATTTTCCATCAAAAAGCACTTCATTGACCGACTCGATGATCGGCATGGAAACCTGGTATTTACGTGCAAGGGCCAATCCCGCCTTTGCGGAATAGACGCCTTCAACCACCATCTGGACCTCATCCATGGCTTCCTTCATGGTATAGCCTTTTCCGATGAGGATACCGGCGCGGCGGTTGCGGCTGTGCATGCTGGCACAGGTTACAATCAGGTCGCCGATCCCGGTCAGACCGCCAAAGGTCTCTGCCTTTCCGCCCATCGCGATGCCGAGACGGCTGATCTCAGCCACACCGCGCGTAATGAGCGCTGCCTTGGTGTTGTCACCATAGCCAAGGCCGTCTGCGATTCCGGCTGCCAGGGCAATGACATTCTTTAATGCACCGCCAATCTCGATTCCCAGGATGTCCGGGCTGATATAGACACGGAATACCGGACTCATAAAGATATTCTGGATTTTTTCTGCCGTTTCACGGGTCTTTGCACCTGCCACACAGGTGGTCGGAAGGCCGCGGCTTACTTCCTCCGCATGGCTTGGTCCGGAAAGGACGGCCACATCCGCTCCCGGAAGTTCTTCTTCGAGAATGTCCGTCAGCGTCATCAGGGTTGCTTCCTCGATTCCCTTCGCCACATTGACCACAAGCTGTCCCTCTGCTAAAAACGGTTTCATCTTTTTTGCAGTCTCCCGCACATAGATGGAAGGAACCGCAGTCACCAGAAGATCTTTATCTTTCATAGCTGACGCTAAATCTGCCGTAAATTCCATGTCATCCGGAAGCACCAGGTCCGGAAGTGTTTTTAAGCCTCTGGTTTCTTTCAGGCTTTCCACCTCTTTTTCAAAAGCGGACCATACGGTTACCTGATGTCCGTTCGCAGAAAGCAGGGACGATAACGCGATACCCCAGCTTCCGGCTCCGATCACACCGATTCTTGCCATAGTCACGATTCCTTTCTGGCACCCAGCTTATTCTCTGTGCCGTTTAACAGTCGTTTGATGTTTGCGTGATGACGCCAGATTCCCATAACAGAAATCAGGCCTGCCAGCACATAAAATTCGGTCAAATGCGCCGCCACAATGCCAAAGTCACCGCGTGCGCCGCAGATTACCATACCGATAAAGAAACAGATCATCACCAGGATCGATCCTAAGGAAACATAGCGGGTGATGGCTACTGCCGCCGCAAATACCACCAGACAGACCAGCATAACCCGCCAGTCTGTAGAAGCCAGAAGCCCTGCGGATGCCGCAATGCCCTTTCCTCCTTTAAAGCCCATGTAAAACGGGAAATTGTGTCCCAGGATCACACCAAATCCGGTGTAAAGTAAGTATACATACAGCATTTCCGGCTGGCTGCGGAATAAAAGCCGGGTCAGCAGGCAGGCAACGATCATCTTGCCTGCATCGCCTAAAAATACGATCAGTCCCGCTTTTTTGCCCATCACACGGAGGACATTCGTGCTGCCGGAGTTTCCGCTTCCATAGTTGCGGATATCCATATGTTTGGATCGGCTGTAAAGATAACCGGTCTGAAACAGACCGAACACATAACCCATGATCAGACAGACTGCCCGTTCCATTTAGTTCTCCTTTCCATTTCTTTCACGGATCAGGAATTTTAGAGCGGTACCCTTAAATCCAAAGGATTCGCGGATCCGGTTTTCTAAGTATCTCACGTAGGAGAAATGCATCAGTTCTTTGTCGTTTACAAAGATTACGAAGGTCGGAGGCTTTACCGCTACCTGGGTCATGTAATAAAGCTTTAAGCGCTTGCCCTTGTCAGACGGCGGCTGCTGCATGGCAACGGCCTCGGTCATGATCTCGTTGAGCACACCGGTCGCAATACGCAGGGTCTGGTTCTCGCGGACCATATCGATCAGCTCGAACATCTTATTCATACGCTGTCCGGTCACTGCGGAAATGAATACCATCTCTGCATACTGCATGAAGGACAGGGTGTCCTTGATCTTTCTGGTAAATTCGTAGATGGTCTTGTCGTTCTTCTCGACTGCATCCCACTTGTTCACAGCCACGATGATGCCCTTGCCGCGGTCATGGGCAATACCGGCGATTTTCGCATCCTGCTCGGTCACACCCTCGGTCGCATCGATGACCAGAATGACCACATCGGCACGCTCTACGGCAGATACGGTACGGATGATGCTGTAGCGCTCCAAATCTTCCTTGATTTTGCTCTTGCGGCGGAGTCCTGCCGTATCGATGAAGATATACTCGGTTCCGTTGTAGACAACCTCGGTATCGACTGCGTCACGGGTTGTTCCTGCGATGTTGGAAACGATCACGCGGTTTTCGCCAAGCAGCTTATTAATAATAGAAGATTTTCCTACGTTCGGCTTTCCGATGATAGCTACACGCGGGCGCTCATCCTCTTCTTCCTCTAACTGGTCTAAGGTGAAGTGCTTGGATACTTCATCCAGCAGGTCACCGATTCCCAGACGGGAAGCTGCGGATACCGGGATCGGGTCACCGATTCCCAGGTTGTAGAACTCGTAGACATCGTTTCCAAATTTCTGGATGCTGTCTACTTTATTGACTGCTAAAACAACCGGCTTTCCGGATTTGCGGAGCATGTCTGCTACTTTGGAGTCGGAATCCTGCAGGCCCTGACGTACATCCACAATGAAGATGATGACGTCAGCAGTGTCGATCGCGATCTGTGCCTGCTCACGCATCTGCGCAAGAATGATGTCACGGCTGTCCGGCTCAATACCGCCGGTATCGACCAGGGTAAAGTTCATGTTCAGCCAGGTGCAGTCCGCATAGATTCTGTCTCTGGTTACTCCAGGGGTATCCTTTACGATGGAGATGGTCTCACCTGCCAGTACATTGAACAGGGTGGACTTTCCCACGTTCGGGCGCCTACAATGGCAACGATTGGTTTACTCATATGTGATCTCCTTTAATTCATAACCGTCATAAACGGTATCTTGTTCTTCTTCCAGGCCAAGAACGGCATCCACCAGATCCTGACCGCTTGATTTTACAATATTCACCGGGACTTGTAAAGCATTTTGCACATCCGTGCGGGTAAGGTCGTCGAGAAGTGTTTCCTCTCCACTTCGGAACATACAGATTGGAAGCAGCAGTCTCTCGCCCAGAGGCACCACAGAAAGCTGTTTTTCCAGATCCTGGCCGGTGATCAGTCCGGCTACCGTAATGCTCTCTCCAAAAAAGTCATTGCGGATTGCATACAGATTCACCTTTTTCTGCGGAAACTTCGCCTCGATCTTATCCAGCTGTTTACGCAGATACGGATAAGCCAGACGTCCGGTTGCAATGGACAATGTCTCTGGCTTTACCTGCAGTTTTTCCGGAAGTGCCTCCAGGGCTTCCGTTACTTCGCTGTCCAGAAGCCGCAGCATACCCACACCGTTTTCCAGCTGCGGGAAACCATCATACCGTTCTGTCTCCGGGAGTTCCCGCTCTGCCAGGATATAAAACTCATCGCTGGCATGGATAAAATGGATGCCATACTGCTCATACACGATCTTCTGCCACTTTTCAATAATGTCAATGGCACTCTCCGCATCTTCTTTTTCAAATGGCTTTAACGGATACAGTCCGTCCCGGTATTTGGAAAGTCCGACCGGCACGACCGAGGCACTCTGCATATATGGAAGATACTTTGTCATATCCCGGATGGTATGGTCGAGTTCTTCCCGGTCATTGACCCCCTTGCACAAAACGATCTGCCCGTTCATGGGAATCCCGGCTTCGCAGAGGCGGTCGATCTTCTTTAACGCGTCTCCCGCAAACCGGTTATGAAGCATCTCACAGCGCAGCTTTGGATTGGTCGTATGGACCGAAATGTTGATCGGTGCCAGTTTAAAATCAATGATACGCTGGATGTCGTGTTCCTTCATATTGGTCAGGGTCACATAGTTTCCCTGCAGGAACGAGAGGCGGGAGTCATCGTCCTTGAAATAAAGTGTTTCCCGCATGCCCGGCGGCATCTGGTCGATGAAACAGAAAATGCACTTGTTGCTGCAGGATTTGTAATCACTCATAAGGCCATTCTCAAAGGTAATGCCCAGATCCTGGTACTCATTTTCGATCTCCAGCTCCCACTGCTCTCCGTCTGCCTTTTCCACCAGCATGACCATGCTTTCACTGTCTACATAATATTCATAATCAAAGATATCTTCTACTTCATTTCCGTTGATCGTGAGCAGGCGGTCGCCCGGCTCTAACTCCAGCTCCTCTGCGATGGAACCCGGATCAACGGATTTTATCAGATGACCTTTTTGTTTCTTCATATAATATCCTTTCTGTATTGCACTCTTTTCATCATAACAAGATTCCTGTTCTTTGTCAAAGCTATCCGCACATGCTTTCTGATGATTTCTAATTGATTTCTAATAATTTCTCATGAAAACACCCGATTTCCATGTATTTTTTTATAAAATACCCGTGAACTCTTGACGCACTCCTTTTTTAAGGATATAAATAGGATGAATTCTGTTGCTGTCTGCATTCTGTATGCAGCAGCCAAAAACCACAATATTCTACCTGAAGGAGTATGTACCAATGGCTAACAACTATGTGTTTAATGACATTCTGCCGGTAGCGCCGTTAAAGCTCGCTGCCCTGGAAAGCTGTAAGAATCTGGCAACCAAGGTAAACGACCACATTGTTACCTTCCGCCGCAACGACACCGAGGAACTGCTTCGCCGCAAGCAGGACTTAAACTACCGCGGCTACGATGTCGATTCCTATCTTCTGGACTGCAAATGCCCGCGTTTTGGTTCCGGCGAGGCGAAAGCTGTCATCAATGAATCTGTCCGCGGCGTTGACCTTTTCGCCATGGTGGATGTCACCAACTACAGCATCCCGTACAGTGTCTGCGGTTACACCAACCATATGTCCCCGGATGATCATTTCCAGGATCTGAAACGACTGATCGGTGCTTCCGTTGCTACCGCACACCGCGTCAATGTTGTTATGCCATTTTTATATGAAGGCCGTCAGCACAAGCGCACCAAGCGTGAATCCTTAGACTGCGCTATGGCGCTCGAGGAGCTGATCTCCATGGGTGTCTCCAACATCATCACCTTTGACGCCCACGACCCGCGTGTCCAGAACGCGATCCCGCTTAGCGGCTTTGATAACTTCATGCCGACTTACCAGTTTGTAAAAGCCCTGTTCACCCACGACAAATCCTTAAAGATCGACAAAGACCATCTGATGATCATCAGCCGGATGAGGGTGCCATGAACCGTGCTGTTTACCTGGCTAACAATCTGGGCGTTGACATGGGCATGTTCTATAAGCGCCGTGACTATTCCAGAGTCATCGATGGCCGCAACCCGATCGTGGCTCACGAGTTCCTGGGTACTTCCGTAGAAGGCAAGACCGTTCTCATCATCGACGATATGATCGCATCCGGTGAGAGCATGCTGGATACCGCACGGGAATTAAAGGATCGCAAGGCAGAAAAAGTTATCATCTGCTGCACGTTTGGCCTGTTCACCAGCGGACTGGAGAAGTTTGACCAGTATTACCAGAACGGCTACATTGACTACGTCATCACCACCAACTTAAACTACCGCCCGAAAGAGCTGTTAGACCGCGAGTGGTACCTGGAAGCTGACATGAGCAAGTACCTTGCCGCCATCATCAACTCCTTCAACCATGACGTTTCCATCGGCGCTGCACTTTCCCCGACCGAGAAGATCCAGAAGCTGGTAAAGCGGTATCACAACGATGGCTACGATTACTTCCAAACGATCCAGTAAATTTACGTGGAATCGGATCCGCCCTGTCCGGTTTTTCCTCTGGAGCAGACTGGCAGACACCAAAATACTTTAAGCATGAAAAAAGAACTTTACACAGTATACCATCTGCTGTGTGAAGTTCTTTTTTTAGAAAATAGTAATGGTTCCTGGTGCTCACTCTTTGAGTACCAGAAAAGCTGCCAGGTTTCCCCGCTCCGTTCCCATGATCCGGTGGGAAAAGAGATGTTCCGGATTGCAGCGCGTGCAAATGTCCGTCGTGTGAATCTGGTCTTTTGGGATTCCTGCCTCGTTTAATATGATCTGGTTTGCCCGCCACAGATCCACCTGGTATTTTCCATTTTCTTTCCGGTAAAACAATTCTGCATGATATTTCTTTGCGAAGTTTCCTGCAAATTCCTCAGCCACCTCCGGTCCTACCTCAAAGCAGTCCTGGCAGATGCTTGGCCCGATGCATGCGACCACATCCACAGGATCCGTTCCGTACTCACGGTTCATGGCCTCCAGGGTCGCTTTTCCCATGCGGTGCACGGTTCCGCGCCAGCCGGAATGGGACAGGCCGATTGCCTTATGAACCGGGTCCACAAAGTACAGCGGGACACAGTCCGCATAAAACGTCACCAGCGTAATACCCGGAATGTTGGTGATCAGTCCGTCCATATCCTGGTAATCCCGCTCTTTCCCGATGCCTTTTCCTGCGTCTGCTTCTGTCACGGTCCGCACGTTTATCGTATGTGTCTGATAGGAAAGTACCATACGATCCACATCGGTACCCAGAATTGATGCCATGCGGCGGTAATTTTCCATCACATGCGCGGGGTCATCGTTTCTAGTGAAGCTAAAATTCATTGTGGAGAAAACACCCTCGCTGGCACCGCCATGACGGGTAGAAAAAGCATGACTCACCAGACCGGTTTCGTCCAGAGCAGGAAATGCCAGATAGGTGACGCCGTTTTTCTCACGGATTTCGATTTCTGGAGGGTTGCTGTTTTGCTTACGGATCCACGCTTGCTGTTCCATCTTCTCATCTCCTATATCGTATTCTTTCATTCAAATGCATCCCGGATCCAGCTAATCTGGTCTCCCAGAATACTCACAACATCAAAGCGGCATGGCATGTTTTCCCGGTAACGGCGACTGTACAGATAAAACTGCGCTGTATAGCGGATTTTCTGCTGTTTGGCATAACCAACTGCCTCTGCAGGCATTCCATTCCGGGCTGTTTTCCGGTACTTTACCTCAAAAAACACCAGATAACGCCCGTCCCGCCCAATCAGATCAATCTCTCCCTGACGGCAGCGGAAATTGTGTTCCAGAATCTTCACACCCTGACGCGTCAGATACTGTGCCGCCAGATTCTCCTTGATGGTTCCAGTCTCCCGTTTATTTTCTTTATTTTCCATTCAAGTTCCCCGGAATTTTTTCCTCACTACACAAAGTTTTTGATAAAGGTTCTTCTGTGAATCGGCGTCGGTCCGAATTCTTTCAGCGCCGCAATATGTGCTGCAGTTCCGTATCCCTTATGTTTGGCAAATCCATATTCCGGGAATAAGGTGTCGTACTCCAGCATCATATGGTCCCTGGTCACTTTGGCCAGGATGCTGGCTGCCGCAATGGAAACGCTCTTGGCGTCACCCTTGATGATCGGCACCTGATTGATCGCCACGCCTGGGATCGTCACGGCATCATTCAATAGCAGATCCGGCTGTACCGGAAGTGCGGCAATGGCCTGACGCATCGCCTCGTAGGTTGCCTGCAGAATGTTGATCTCATCGATCACATCCGGTCCCACAATGCCGACACTCCACGCAACGGCCTTTTCCTTGATTTCCTCAAACAACGCTTCCCTGCGCTTCTCAGAAAGCTTTTTGGAATCATTCAAAAACAGGATTTCACAATCCACCGGCAGAATTGCCGCACCGGCTACCACCGGACCTGCCAATGGTCCACGTCCTGCCTCATCGATCCCACAGATCGCGCTGCAGGCTGCATAAGTGTCCTCATACTCCCGCATCAGGCTAGGCGGGCACGCTCTGCCTCCAGCTTTTCTCCCTTTAATGTCCGAAGTGCCATGGTTACGCCTCCTCTGCCTTCTTCACCGGCGGGAACTCCAGGGTAATGCGTCCCAGTTTTCCGCTGCGGTAATCGTCAATTACCAGCGCTGCCGCACGGCTGTAATCCGGCTCGCCGCCCTTGGCCAGGCATCCGCGTACCTTGGCCACCTGGATCAGCAGGTTTTCGTCGGAAGATTCATCAATCTTATAACGGTCTTTTAAGACATCCGGATAATGTTTCTGAAGCAGTTTTAAAAGTTCCAGAGCCAGCTCATCTTTATTTAAGATTTCATCGTTGATGGAACCGATGAACGCCAGCAGCAGTCCCACTCTCTGATCCTCAAACTTCGGCCAGAGAATCCCAGGAGTGTCTAAAAGTTCCAGTGTCTTGTTCAAACGGATCCACTGGTTGCCTTTGGTCACACCAGGCTTATTTCCAGTCTTCGCGCAGGCTTTTCCGGCAAAGGAATTGATAAAGGTAGATTTTCCTACATTCGGGATTCCCACTACCATGGCACGGATCGGACGGTTCATGATACCTCTGCGGCGATCGCGTTCAATCTTCTCTTTGCACGCTTCCTGTACGACACCATGAATCTGTTTTAATCCTGCCCCGCTGCGGGAATTGATTTTCACCACATAGTAACCTTTTTCCTTAAACCATGCAGTCCAGGTCTCGTTGTAACGCTCGCTGGCCAGATCGGACTTATTTAAAAGGATCAGTCTTGCCTTGCCCTTTCCAAGTTCATCAATATCCGGATTGCGGCTGGCTAACGGCACACGGGCGTCCACCACTTCAATGATCAGGTCAATGAGTTTGATGTCTTCTTTCATGGCACGTTTTGCTTTGGTCATGTGCCCTGGATACCACTGTATATTCACGGATTTTCCTCCTGTATAATCTGTTTTCTATTCTGTTTCATATTCTGTGTGTCTCTGCTGTGTTCTTTTTTGCAGCTTTCCTGTTCCCGCACAAAGACAATTTCCATTTCCGTTTTTCCACTTTTTCAAACGGCATTCTGTTTTCCGTCAGGACCGGATCAGGCCGATCCGGATCAGCGGAAACAAACGCAGCCACACCTTTCCGATGATCTGGTCCTCCCGCACATTGCCGATGTTTGCGAAGCGGCTGTCTTCACTGCTGTCCGGGTTATCCCCGAGAAGAAAATATTCCTGTTCTTCCAATTTAACCGGTTTTTCTGCCAGTCCGGCAAGGGAAATCTTGCGGTCTTCCGGGAGTGCAACCTTTTCCTGGTTCACATAGAGTTCCCCATCTATGATCTGAATCTCGTCTCCCGGAATTCCGACCACGCGCTTTACATTCGTCTTCAGGTCTTCCCGCTCAAACACCACCACATCCATACGGTCCGGTTTTCCAATCTCGTAGGTCAGGCGGTTCATCAAAACAATGTCGCCGGAGCTTAAAAGCGGATGCATGGACTGGCCATTTACGGTAACCTGCGTTCCAAAAAATACCAGGCAGAACCAGGCAAACGCCAGCACGACTACCACATCCACGATCCAGCCACATATTTTCCGGATCAGATTCTGTTCTTCATTCTGATAAAAATCCACGTAACAGCTCCTTTACGATATGCGTGTAAAAAAATAGGAAGTTGCAAGCAACCTCCCCTTTTCCAATTACGCAAAGAAAAACCGGGTCTTTCTAGTTTTTCCATGCGTAACTACGCAGAAAGGGACAATTTTCATTGTCCCCCTCATCCACGCAAAATTATTTTACTAACTCTTTAACCTTAGCAGCTTTACCTACTCTGTCTCTTAAGTAGTTCAGTTTTGCACGTCTTACTTTACCTCTTCTAACAACCTCGATGTTGTCTACGAATGGGGAATGAACCGGCCAGGTCTTCTCAACGCCGATGCCGTTGGAGTTCTTACGAACGGTGAAAGTCTCTCTTGCGCCGCCGTTCTGTCTCTTGATTACGGTACCCTCAAATACCTGGATTCTCTCACGGTTACCCTCTTTGATCTTGTTGTAGACCTTAACGGTATCGCCTACGGAAAACTCCGGTACGGAAGCCTTTAACTGTGCTGCTTCAATGTTCTTAATAATTTCGTTCATTTGTGTGATCCTCCTTCATATGTTTGATGTTCTTTAATGCTTCTTCCGCAACAGAGGAACATCTCTTTTCTCGTCACAACAGTGTTATGATATCACATGGCCAGATAAATTGCAAGCACTATTTTTGCGAATTTAACGTGAATAAAGATACCGTTAAAAAGCAAGCACACATCCGAAAATGGTTTGACGAACTACTTTTTTCATCGCTATAATACCTTACATCTCTACTTATAAAAATAAACAACACGTAATGCAACTCTTTGCATTGCCGCTGGAAAGGAGCGCTTTATGAATCAGATCCTGCTGCTCACCGGAATTGTGATCGTAATCTGCATTTTATCCGGCCGTCTCATCGATAAACTGGGCGTCCCTTCCCTTCTTGCGTTTATCCTGTTGGGCATGTGCTTTGGAGTGGACGGTATCTTTAAAATATCCTTCGATGATTATCAGTTCAGTGAGCTGATCTGTTCCGTCAGCCTTATTTTCATCATGTTTTACGGCGGCTTCGGCAGCAACATCAAAGAGGCAAAGCCGGTCATTCCCCAGGCTATTCTGCTTTCCACAATAGGAGTTCTGCTCACAGCCGGAATTACAGGCCTGTTTATCCACCTGGCATTCAAACGCCCGCTTCTGGAAAGCTTTCTGGTGGCCTCTGTCATCGGCTCTACCGATGCTGCCTCTGTATTCAATATCCTGCGTTCCAAGAGCCTGAACTTAAAAGACAACACTGCTTCTCTCCTGGAAATTGAGTCGGGATCCAACGATCCTGTCTCCTATATGCTGACGGTGATCTTAACCTCCATCCTTACCGGGCATTCGGTCCACGTGCCATCCATGCTGTTTTTCCAGGTTGCATTCGGCATAGGCTGCGGCGTGTGCATTGGAAAACTCACTGCCCTTCTCTTAAATAAAGCAGAATTCGATATTGCCCAGGGCAAGACGATCCTTGTCTTTGCAGCAGCCATACTCGCCTACACCATTCCTGATCTGATCGGCGGGAACGGATATTTGAGCGTGTACCTGTGCGGGATCATTCTGGGGAATTCCTATCTTCCCCACAAGCGGGATATGGTGCGGTTTTTCGATGTTCTGACCGGCGTTGCGCAGATGATGATCTTTTTCCTGTTGGGACTGCTCGTCACACCAAGCCAGCTGCCGCAGGTGATCCTGCCCTCTTTTGTGATCATGGCATTCTTAACACTGATCGGACGTCCGTTATCTGCAGCGATACTTTTATCTGGTTTCAAATCTTCATTCGGGCAGATCGGATTGGTATCCTGGGCCGGCTTGCGGGGCGTCGCATCCATTGTGTTTGCCATCTATGTCGTTTTGCGCCAGGTGCCGCTCGGCTATAACCTGTTCAACCTGGTCTTTTGCATTGTGCTGTTATCGATTTCCATTCAGGGTACCCTTCTTCCCTGGATGTCAAAAAAGCTCCGCATGATCGATGAACACGCCGACGTGCGCCGTACCTTCAATGATTATCAGGAAGAAGAAAACATCAGCTTCGTGAAATTTCATCTGCTTTCCCAGCATCCCTACGTTGGGAAATGCTTAAAAGAAATCACGCTGCCGCCTAAGCTGCTCGTCGTGGTACTGATCCGCGGGAATGAAATTCTGGTTCCTAACGGAGACACCTGCTTAAAAGCCGGAGACCTCATGGTTGCGGCAGCAGAAGAATTCCGCGACCGGAAAAACATGACACTTCGGGAAATCACCGTAGACAAAAATCACAAATGGAATGGAAAATCCCTAAGTCACATTCCAATGCCGGAAGGGACTCTGGTCGTCATGGTTTCACGGCAAAAAGAAACGATGATACCCACAGGGAATACCATCGTGTATGAGGGAGATGTGCTGGTTTTGGCAAAATTCTAATTTAACAGGAAGGAGTTTCTTCCTTCTCCGCCATCAGCTCCGCCAGATACTGCCGCTCTTTCTTCGACAGATTTGCGTCTTCCAGAAGGTCTGGTCTGCGCTCTAAGGTCCGCTTAATGGACTGCTGCCGTCTCCAGGTCTCGATATTCTTGTGGTGTCCGGAAAGAAGCACCTCCGGCACGCGCATGCCCTCATAAACCTCCGGGCGGGTGTACTGCGGGTACTCTAACAGATTGTCGTGGAAGGACTCGATCTCTGCGGATACATCGTTGTTTAAGACACCCGGCACCAGGCGGGAGATGCAGTCGATCATGACCATGGCCGGAAGCTCACCGCCGGTCAGCACATAATCGCCCACGGACAGATAATCCGTTACGATCAGCTCCAGGGCGCGTTCGTCAATGCCTTCATAATGGCCGCATAAGAACACCAGGTCTTCTTCCTGCGCCAGTTCTTCCGCGATCTTCTGGTTGAAGGTCTGGCCCTGCGGGGTCATGTAAAGCACGCGCGGGCGCTTGCCGATGCGCTCGCACAGCGCCTCATAAGCATCGCAGACCGGTGCTGCCTGCATGACCATGCCAGCACCGCCGCCGTATGGGGTATCGTCCACATGACCGTGTTTTTCTTTCGTGTAATCCCGGATGTTGACCGCCTCAATGGAGAGCAGGCCTTTTCCGGCTGCCCGGCCGATGATGCTGGTGTTCAGACCATTTAGCACCATCTCCGGGAACAGGGTTAAAATATGATAATTCATCGTTCTGGTTTCCTCCTGTCTTTCCCTTACAGATCCAGAAGACCATCTAAAATGTGAACGGTAACAGTCTGGGTCTCCAGATTGACATCCAGAATGCACTGCGGAATGGCCGGGAACAGGTATTCCTTGCCTTCCAGGCTCTTGATCACGTAGACATCGTTCGCACCGGTCTGTAGGACATCGGTCAAGGTACCAAACTCCTCTCCCTCATCGGTCACGACCTTCAGACCGATCAGATCCGTGATAAAGTTCTCGTTCGGAGCCAGCTTGACTGCCTGGTCGCGGCGGATCAGCAGATCCTTGCCTTTGTATTTCTCAATGTCGTTGATATTATGAAACTCCTTGAACTTTAAGATGACCATATTTTTAAAGAACTTTACACTCTCGATGGATAATGTCATCTGCTCTCTTCCGGTATCAAGGATGACTGTTTTCAATTTTTTAAAACGATTCACATCGTCGGTTGTAGGGTACACTTTGACCTCACCGCGTACACCGTGGGTGGATGAGATCACACCAACTCTTAAGGTATCCTCCATCATTTTGTTCCTCCTATACAAAAAGAAAAACTGCCGCAGGAAAACCCGACGACAGTTTCTAATGGTTACTGTATATCTACAACAACCTTTTTTTCTTCTTTGGAAGCGGCTGCCTTGACAACGGAGCGGATTGCTTTCGCGATGCGTCCCTGTTTGCCAATCACCTTTCCCATATCAGATGGGGCAACCTTTAATTCAATAAAAGTGCCGCTTTCCTTTTCGGTCTCGGTAACAACCACCTCGTCCGGATTGTCAACTAATGCTTTTGCAATAACCTCAACCAGTTCTTTCATAGCGATCACCTCTCAGATTACTGAATACCAGCGGTCTTCAGAAGCTTTGCTACACGGTCGGTCGGCTGTGCGCCGTTTGCTAACCACTCCTTGGTAGCCTCCTCGTCAAACTTGATAACGCTCGGCTCCTGGTTCGGATCGTAAGTACCAACCTCAGCGATGAATCTGCCATCTCTTGGGGATCTGGAATCTGCAACGATGACTCTATAGAAAGGTTTCTTCTTAGCACCCATTCTTCTTAATCTCATCTTTACTGCCATGTCAATTTCACCTCCTTAAAATTATACTGTTCATTTATCAACAAATACAGAAATGCTCTGTACTGTCACCATGTAAGCTGCCTTAGATTAGAAAGGCATTTTCAGCTTTCCGAGCATACCGCCCAGTCCGCCGCGTCCACGCTTGCCGCCCATCATGCCAGGAGCTGCTTCATCATCTTTTTCATCTGATCAAACTGCTTGGCAATGCGGTTTACCTCGCTGATATCCACTCCTGCGCCCTTTGCGATACGCTGTTTGCGGGAAGGATTTAAGAGGCCCGGATTCGCGCGCTCTTCTTTTGTCATGGACAGGATGATGGCCTCCACGCGGTCCATGGACTTTTCGTCCACCTCCGGGATTCCGCCTTTCATCTGTGACATGCCCGGCATCATGCTCATGATACTGGTCAGTCCGCCCATTTTTTTGATCTGACGCATCTGGTCCAGGAAATCGTTGTAGTCAAACTCTGCTTTGCGCAGCTTCTGGCTCATTTCCTTTGCCTTTTCCTCGTCAACCTCCATCTCGCTTTCTCGATCAGGGTGAGGATATCTCCCATGCCCAGAATACGGGATGCCATGCGGTCCGGGTAAAACTGTTCCAGATCGGAAAGTTTTTCGCCCATACCTATATATAAAATCGGCTTTCCGGTTACGGCCCGGATGGAAAGGGCTGCACCGCCTCGGGTATCGCCATCCAGTTTGGTGAGGATGACTCCGTCGATACCGACTTTATCCTGGAAATTGGATGCTACATTGACTGCGTCCTGACCGGTCATGGCGTCTACTACCAAAATCGTCTGGTCTACGTTCACAGCCTCTTTGATGTTCTGAAGTTCCTCCATCATGCCTTCATCGACGTGAAGACGTCCGGCGGTATCTAAGATCACCACATTGTAGCCATTCTTTGCCGCGTGCTCCATAGCGGCCTTTGCAATGTTGACCGGGTTCTGATTCTCTCCCATGGAGAAGACCGGAACACCCTGTTTGTCTCCGTTGATCTGGAGCTGCTGGATTGCTGCCGGACGGTATACGTCACAGGCAACCAGAACCGGCTTGCGGCCCTTCGCCTTCAGCTTTCCTGCGATCTTCGCTGTCGTTGTCGTTTTACCTGCACCCTGAAGACCTGCCATCATGATGACGGTAATCTCATTGCCAGGCTTTAATGCGATTTCCGTTGTCTCGGAGCCCATGAGGCGGATCAGTTCTTCGTTAACGATCTTGATCACCATCTGGCCCGGCTGTAAGGAACCAAGCACTTCTTCGCCAACGGCGCGTTCCTGAACGGAGCTTATGAACTGTTTTACAACCTTGAAGCTTACGTCTGCCTCTAAGAGAGCCATTTTTACTTCCTTAAGAGCAGTCTTTACATCCGCTTCGCTTAAACGGCCTTTGCCGCGCAGGTTTTTAAACACGTTCTGCAGTTTATCGGATAAGCTTTCAAACGCCATAGGTAACCTCCTGTTCAGAACCGATCACGGCGTCTGCCGAAATCAAAGTTCCATGATGTCGTTGGAAATCTGTTCAATCTCGTCGATCAGATTTTCATCTTTTGTTTCTTTGAAAATCCGGGTCTTCTTATGGATTTCCTCTACCATGCGGCGTGTAGTCTGGAATTTGCTGATCAGATGCAGCTTTTCTTCATACGCGCTCAAGGTTTTGTCACAGCGCTTGATGAGGTCGTGAACTCCCTGACGGCTGATCCCGTTCTCTTCTGCGATCTCGCTCAAGGACATGTCATTGTATACCACATCCTCGTAGATGCTGCGCTGATGATCTGTGAGCAGTTCTCCATAAAAATCATAAAGTAAACTTTGTTTTACAATGCTTTCCATAACATCACCTTGGCTATCATACACGAAAGTGATGTTGCTGTCAAGTATTTTTTCTTGACACCGCAAAAAAATTTTCTATAACTTTTCTATACCCCGTTTTTCGGGCAGATGTCGTTTAAGCAGCACCGGTCGCAGTACGGCTTTGTGCGGGCCGTGCAGACCTCGCGTCCGTGCCACACCAGACGGTGGCAGAAATCGCTCCCCTCTTCCGGCGGAACCAGCTTCCAAAGTGCCATTTCTACTTTTTTTGGCTCTTTGATGCCGTCCACCAGTCCCATGCGGTTCACCAGGCGGATGCAGTGGGTATCGGTAACGATCGCCGGTTTGTGAAACACATCGCCCATAATGAGGTTGGCGCTCTTTCTTCCCACGCCCGGAAGCTTTAACAGCGCGTCAAAATCCTCCGGGACCTTTCCGCCGTACTCATCGCGCAGCATTTTCATGCAGGCGCTGATGTCGCGGGCTTTGCTCTTTCCCAGTCCGCACGGCTTTACGATCTCTTCGATCTCTTCCACCGGTGCGTCCGCGAGTGCGTTTACATCCGGAAATTTCTCGTAAAGAGCCGGAACGACTTTATTTACCCGCTCATCGGTACACTGTGCTGCCAGACGCACACTCACTAAAAGCTTCCACGCCTCTTCATAATCCAGCGTACAGTCTGCATCCGGGTAGGCTTCCTTCAGTCTTTGGATAATTTCCAGGGTCTTCTGTTTTTTTGTCATAGGATGAACCTCACTATTGCAGGAACAGGTGCCGGTATCGTTCCGATGCATACTGGCACCTGCAATATTTACTCGTTTGATTTTCGGTTAATGAATTCTGTCCGGATCTTGGAATAAACGAACTTCTGGCTGTGGTAGAGCCCATAATATCCAGACAGGGTAAAGCACACTGCCACGGCAATGGCATAATATGGCATTGCGGCAAATCCAAAAAGTTCAAATGCCATGAACATCGTGGACACCGGACAGTTTGTTACGCTTACGAACAGGCATGCCATTCCAACCGATGCGCACAGTCCGACCGGCAGTCCGGTCACCAGGCTCATCAAGTAGCCAAACGCGGCGCCGACCGTCAGCGTCGGCACGATCTCTCCGCCCTTAAAGCCTGCGCCAAGCGCTACTCCGGTAAACAGGATCTTCATCAAAAATGCATAAACCGGAATTCTTTCACCTTCAAATACCATTTCGATGATCTGAGCACCACTTCCGTTGTAAAGCCGCGCCGGAAACAGGAGGGTCAGGACAATAAAGATCGCGGATCCCGCCAGCACGCGGATATAGGGATTCGGAAAAACCTTCCGGTAAGCATGACCACACTGATGCAGGCTGACACAAAGGAAGATTCCGACACAGGCACACAAAATTCCGATGAGCACTGTCAGAAGCGCAGATGAGGCGCCAAACTCCGGCACCAGGCCGATCTCATAATGCTCCGGAGCCAGACCCAGGAATTTTGCCACTGACACACCGACAAACGCCGAAAAAACGCATGGAACCAGAGCCGCATAGTACATAACGCCAATGCTGATGACCTCCATGGCAAACACGGCTGCCGCAAGCGGAGTTCCGAAGATAGCGGAGAACCCGGCACTCATGCCGCACATAATGGCAATCTTTCTGTCCTTCTCATCCAGTCGAAAAGCCTTACCGATCAGGTTCCCAGGCTTCCGCCAAGCTGCAGTGCTGCTCCCTCCCGGCCGACGGAAGCCGTTGCCAGATGGCTCAGCAGAGTTGAAATAAAGATCAGCGGAGCAGTTGCCGGCGTAACCTCCTCTGTAGAGGAAATAGAATCCAGGACCATATCCGTACCGCGGTTTTTTTCTTCATGTGCAAACCGGTACAGCCATACGATCAGGAGTCCGACAAGCGGAAGCAGATACAACGTCCAGCTGTGGCTCTTCCAGAAAGCAGTTGCTTTCTGGATACCAAGGCCAAACAGGGTTCCGGCCAGACCGATCGTCACACCGGAAATTGCAGAAATAAAGGTCCATTTCAAAAAATAACGTATATTCTGACGGAGTGCCTGAATTGTCTCATTTGTATGTTCTGTCATAATCGTTCACCACTCAGTCGCTGTAGGTGCCCTTGGACTTCACCAGCTTCGGACGGTATCCGGCATCGTTTAATGCCTGCACGATACGGTTCTTATGATCGGTTCCCTCAGCCTCCAGGGTAATGCGCAGCTCTACAGCCGCATTGCGGTTGATGCTGATGAACTGGTTATGCTCCAGCTTGATGACATTGCCGCGCTGCTCTGCAAGCAGGGAAGAAACCTTTGCCAGCTCGCCTGGCTTGTCTGGAAGCAGAACGGATACGGTGAAGATACGGTCTCTCTGGATCAGGCCATGCTGTACTACAGAAGACATGGTGATGACATCCATGTTGCCGCCGCTCAAAATAGAAACGATCTTCTTTTTCTGTACGTTTAAGTGCTTCAGGGCTGCTACGGTTAAGAGGCCGGAGTTCTCGACGATCATTTTATGGTTCTCCACCATATCGAGGAAAGCTACGATCAGCTCGGAATCTTCCACGGTGATGATGTCATCCACATTTTTCTGGATGTACGGGAACAGCTTCTCGCCCGGGCGCTTCACAGCGGTACCGTCTGCGATGGTGTTTACGATCGGAAGGGTCAGGACATGGCCTGCCTTTAAGGACTCCTGCATGCAGTTTGCGCCAGCCGGCTCCACGCCGATGACTTTAATCTTCGGATTTAATAATTTTGCAAGGGTGGAAACACCGGTGCACAGACCGCCTCCGCCAATCGGAACCAGAATGTAATCTACGGTCGGCAGCTCCTTGATGATTTCCATGGCGATGGTTCCCTGTCCGGTTGCCACATCCAGGTCATTGAACGGATGCACGAAGGTGTAGCCGTGCTCTGCTGCCAGCTCGTAAGCGTGGTCGCATGCCTCATCGAACACATCTCCGTAAAGGACAACATCTGCGCCGTAGCTTCTGGTGCGGTTTACCTTCATAAGCGGTGTGGTGGTCGGCATCACAATGGTTGCCGGAATGCCAGCCAGCTTTGCTGCGTATGCAACACCCTGTGCATGGTTTCCTGCAGATGCGGTGATCAGGCCGCGCTGCTTCTCCTCCTCCGTAAGGGTGCTGATCTTGTAATATGCGCCGCGCACCTTATAAGCACCGGTATACTGCATGTTCTCCGGTTTGAAGTAAACCTTGTTTCCGGTTGCTGCGGAGAAATACTCACTGTAAACCAGTTTGGTCTCCTGGGTCACTTTCTTGACTTCCTCAGAAGCCTCCTCAAATTTTTCGAGGGTTAAGTCCTCTTCCTTCTGCTCTTCTAATACCTTTTCGTTTTCCACGTCTGTAATCTCCTTTTCGTCTGGTGTGGTATCAAAATCCTGTATTGCTTTTTTGTTTCTTATGGCAACGGTATTGCTTCCTGTTTGCGTTTAATCTTCTTTCTTTACATCAAACAGTGCTGTCACAAAATCCTGGGAATTGAACTTCTGGAGATCGTCGATCTTCTCGCCCACTCCCACGTATTTTACCGGGATGCCCAGTTCGGACTGGATCGCAACTGCAATGCCGCCCTTCGCTGTACCGTCCAATTTGGTCAGGATGATGCCGGTGATGTCCGCAACCTCCATAAACTGCTTTGCCTGGGCCATGGCATTCTGACCGGTAGTTCCGTCCAGCACGACCAGCGTCTCGCGGTATGCATCCGGGTATTCCTTGTCGATGATACGGTTGATCTTTTTTAACTCCTCCATCAGGTTCTTTTTGTTGTGAAGACGGCCTGCAGTGTCGCAGATCAGCACATCTGCCTGGCGGGACTTCGCCGCTGCAACGGCATCGTAAATGACGGCTGCCGGGTCAGAACCCTCCTGCTGGGCAATGATCTCTACGCCGGCGCGGTTTGCCCACTCCGTGAGCTGCTCGATCGCTGCCGCACGGAAGGTATCGGCTGCCGCAAGGATGACCTTCTTGCCCTCATCCTTTAACTGGCCTGCCAGCTTACCAACAGAGGTTGTCTTACCAACTCCATTGACACCAATGACCAGGACAACGGATTTGCGGTTTTCAAACTCGTAGGCATTCTCGCCCAAATCCATCTGCTCCCGGATGGAATCGATCAAAAGCTGCTTGCACTCTGCCGGTTCCTTGATGTGCTGCTCCTTTACCTTTTTTCTTAAATCATCCAGCACGGACATGGTGGTCTGGATTCCCAGATCGCCCATGATCAGGGTTTCCTCCAGCTCCTCATAGAAATCCTCATCAATGGCGGAAAAGCCACTGAAAATGGAATCCATGCCGGAAACGATATTCTCACGTGTTTTGTTTAAGCCTTCAACCAGACGGCTGAAAAAGCCCTTCTTCTTTTCTTCCACGCGCACTCCTCCTTGCTTCTTTTATATTCAGGAAACGAATCTTTCGATGTTTTTCCTTTTGCACATGTTCCTCGCATCCTTTTGCTTCGATACTTAGGAATATAGCCCCTTACGCATCCAGCTGATCTTCGATCAGATTGACCGACACCAGGGTTGACACGCCCTTTTCCTGCATGGTGATACCATACAGGCGGTCCGATGCCACCATGGTACCACGCCGGTGCGTAATGACAATAAACTGCGTGTTTTTCGTCAGTTTATGTAAGTAATTCGCATAGCGGTCTACGTTCGAGTCATCCAGCGCCGCCTCAATCTCATCTAACAGACAGAACGGGGACGGTTTTAAGTTCTGGATCGCAAACAGCAGTGAGATCGCCGTCAGCGCTTTCTCGCCACCGGATAACTGCATCATATTCTGCAGTTTCTTTCCCGGCGGCTGGGCAATGATCTGAATCCCCGCCTCCAGAATGTCCTCATCCTCCTGCAAGGACAAGGTTCCGTGTCCGCCGCCGAACAGTTCCTTGAATACCCGGTCAAATTCCTTGCGGATCTCCTGGAACTTTTCCTCAAACTGACGGCGCATGCCGGTATCCAGCTCTTCGATGATGCCCTGTAGCGTTGCCTCGGCCTCTACCAGGTCATCGTGCTGGGTTTTCATGAACTCATAGCGCTCCGAAATTTCTTTATAATCCTCGATCGCATTGACATTGACACTGCCAAGGGCACGGATCGAACTCTTCAATTCCTCAATGCGCTTTTTCACCTCAGAAAGAGAAACGGGCTCTGTGCTGCGAAGCTCCTTTGCCGCTCCCGGCGTCAGCTCGTATTCATTCCACAAATAGCTGATCTGGCTTTCCCGGCGCTCTTCCAGCTTTTCCCGCTGGCTCTGCAGACGGAACAGATCCTTATCCAGCCGCCCGATGCGTCCGGATAATTCCTCCCGCTGTCCAAAGAACGCTTTCTGTTTTCCGGTTTTTTCCTCTTTCAAGGCTGCCTGGACCTGAACCTGCTCTGCCAGCTTCTGCTTTTCTTCCTCCGTGTGAAGGATCAGTTCCTGCAGCTTTGCAATTTCCCGGTTCTTTTCCTCCACAACAGAACCGGAATCGGTATCGTGGGACAGAAGCTCTGCCTGCTCTTCCTGGAGAACCTTCATTTCCTGCTCCACGCGCGCGATATTTTCTTTTACGAAGTCCACGCGCTGCTTTAAGTTCGCCGTTTCCAGACGGATCGTCTCCAACGCCTTCGCTTTTTCTTCGCGGACCTTCTTTTGTTCTTCCAGCTTTGCAGTGACCGTTTCCATGCGGGCATTTTCCTGCTCGCTGTCTTTTTTCAGAAGCTCAGTTTCTACCGCCAGTTTCTTTCTGCCTGCCTCGATCTCACTGATCTGGCTTTCCAGTTGGCTGTTTTCCAGCGCCAGATCCTGATAGGATTCCCGGATTTCCTCCCGCTTATCCTCAAGCTGGTTCACATTCATCTGCCTGGTGTTTGCCTGGAGGGATACGGTATGGTGCTCTGTCTTTAAGCTTTCCAGTTCTTCCTTCTTCTGCGCAAAGAGTGCCTCATTCATGCCAAGCTCCTGCTGCAGCTTGTCCGAAGCCTTTAACGCCTTCTGGCATGCTGCTTCCAGTTCTTCCAGTTCTCTCTTTCGTCCCAGAAGATTGCTGGAATTCTTGAACGCACCACCTGTCATGGAACCGCCGGCGCTAAGAAGTTCACCTTCCAGCGTCACAATACGCAGGGTATATTTGAATTTCCTTGCCAGGGCAATGGCATGGTCGATGGTATCTGCCACAACCACGCGCCCCAGCAGATATTTCGCAAGGACCTGATACTCTTTTTCCACATGGACCAGTTCACTCGCCAGACCGATGACGCCCGGCTCTTTTAATGCCTCCGGCTTGGAAAATCCGCCATTCTGTCCGATACTGGTCAACGGCAGAAATGTCACGCGTCCATAGCGGTTCTTCTTTAAATACTCAATGAGCTGCTTGGCTGTCTGCTCGGAATCCGTTACCACATTCTGGATGCTTCCGCCTAGAGCCGTCTCGATCGCAGTCTCATACTTTTTCTCCGTCGTGATCAGGTCAGCCACAACGCCGCGGATGCCGCGCACCCGATCCCGGACCTCCATGACCCGGCGGATACTGCCGCCGTAACCCTCGTAGCGCTCTGCCAGGTTCTTTAACGACTCCAGCTTTGTATAAGCGGTCCGGTACTCCTGCTGTGTTTCATTTAAGGAACGAGTAATCCGGCGTACCTCCTCTTCGCACTGGGTAAGCTGACCCTCACACTCTGTCTGTGCCAGCTCCAGCTCTTCCAGGTGCGCCATGGTCTCAGACAGCTTTTTACGTTCTGTCTCAAGCTGTTCATCCTGCACGGATTCATCGCTCTTAAATTTTAAAAGCTTCTGGCATACCTCAGAGCGGCGCACCTGCACCTGCTCTAACATCGCCTCAAAACGCTGGTCCTTTGCATGGATCGAAGCACTCTCATTCATGCCGTTCATCACACGGGTTCTGGCATCCTCGATCTGCTGCTCCATGAGCATCATGGATTCATCGAGATTGCGAAGCCCGGTTTCCGCAGTCTCCTGTTGTTCCCTTCTGCTTTCCTCTGCCCCGGTGATGCCGGCATTATCCTCCTGATACTGCCGGATCTGCTTCTCTTTTTCCTCCAGGGAAGCCCCAATGGCTTCGATACGGGAGCGGATATGTTCCGCATTCATCTTTTCGGTATTGATCTGCTCTTTTAAGACGTTGATCTGACCCTCCAGATTTCCCTTTAACATCTGCGCCTGGCTTTCCTGGTTTCTCTGCTCCGTCAGCGCCTGGTCAAGTGCCGCAATCTCCTGCTCCAGCTGTTCATACGCTTCCTTCAGATGATCGGACTGCGCATTCGCATCCTCCAAGTCTCCGGAAACAATCTCTTCCTTTTTGCTGATTTCCTGAAGCTGCTTTCCATTTTCCTCAGACTCCAGTAAAAACAGGTTCACATCATACGTCTTTAACTCTTCTTTGAACGACAGATATTTTTTTGCCGTCTCGGACTGTCTCGCCAGAGGGCCGACCTGCTTTTCCAGTTCCGACAAAATATCGCTCACACGGACCAGATTCTGTTTTTCATCCTCCAGCTTTTTCTGGGCAATGACTTTGCGACGCTTAAATTTTACGATTCCCGCCGCCTCATCAAACAGCTCCCGGCGCTCCTCCGGCTTGCCGCTTAAGATTTTATCGATCTGGCCCTGTCCGATGATGGAATAGCCCTCCTTGCCGATACCGGTATCATAGAAAAGCTCACTGATGTCTTTCAGACGGCAGGTACTTCCGTTGATCTTGTACTCACTCTCACCGGAACGGTACAGACGTCTCGAAACCGTGACCTCATCATAGTCGATGGCAAGCTGGTGGTCGGAGTTATCCAGCGTGATAGCAACGTACGCGAACCCCTGCGGCTTGCGGATCTCCGTTCCGGCAAAGATGACATCCTGCATGGAACCGCCGCGCAGCTGCTTGGCCCGCTGTTCACCTAAAACCCAGCGCACCGCGTCCGCAACATTGCTCTTGCCGCTTCCGTTCGGTCCCACAATGCCGGTAATGCCGTTGTGGAACTCAAAGAGGATCTTATTGGCAAAGGATTTAAACCCCTGTATCTCAATGCTCTTTAAATACATGCTTTCCCTCTCAGTTTCAAAATGCCGTGGTAAGCGGCCACAGCCTCCGCGGCCTTTTTGGTCGGGCCGGTTCCGCGGCCAAGCTCCTCGCCGCCGGACAGAGCGCGCACCTCAAAGACCTTGTGATGATCCGGTCCCTCTTCACGCAAAATCTCGTATTCCAGATGTGCTCCTGCAGTGGCCTGGATCATCTCCTGCAGAATAGTCTTGCTATCGTAAAAGAGCTGCTTGTGCTCAATGTCATTCAGAATGAAACGGTGAATGAACTCTTTTGCATTAGCAAAACCACCATCCAGATAAATGGAACCAATCAGCGCCTCCATAGCATCGGAAACCACCGAATTGCGTTCTCTGCCGCCGGTTGCTTCCTCACCTTTTCCTAAGAGCAGATAGCTGCCCAGCTCCAGATCAGCCGCACAGTAAGCCAGCGTCGGCTCACAAACCAGGCTCGCACGGATCTTGGAAAGTTCTCCCTCCGGCTTCTCCGGGTACTTGTGATACAGAAAATCACTGGAAACCACTTCCAACACTGCATCTCCCAAAAACTCCAGCCGCTCATTGCAGACTGCCTTGTCCTTTTTATGCTCATTGGCATAGGAGCTGTGGGTCAGGGCACGGTGAAACAGGTTTTTGTCCTTGAAGGTGTAACCGCACCGCTGTTCCAGTTCGTTTAGATCGCGATTCATATTTCCTCCTTGTCTGATATTGCTGCTCCATGGCAACCACAATCTGCTGCGGTCCATGTCTTGCGCAAATTTATGGGAAAGGGGCGCGCAAGGAATGCACAGCCCCTTTCATCCTTCATTTTATTATATTAATTAATTCAGTGCGTTTTTAATCTGCTCGATCGCATCGGAAACGCTGACGATCTGCTCTGCAACCTCAGTCGGGATCTCGATGTCGAACTCTTCCTCGATACCCATGATGATCTGGAAGATATCCAGGGAATCTGCACCAAGATCCTCTACGAATGTGGTATCCATGGTAATCTCATCCGGCTCAATGTTTAATACCTCTGCAATGATGTTCTGTAACTTCTCAAACTCCATAATTCCTCTCCTAACTTTTCTTAATTTTTATTGTAACTGCCCGAAGCCCGGACTGTTTACTTACTGAATTTGTTTCTGTCATGACAGCGCTGCTTTATTTTTACGCTTCTGCATTTTTCTCGCTCTGTGCCTCGCGGTCCAGACATTCCTTGATCTTTTCGTTGATCTGCTGCTCTTTGAAGGTCACACACTGAATGATCGAATTGCAGACCTCGGTTGCCTTGGAGCTTCCGTGCGTCTTAACTACCAGACCTTTCAGTCCAAGCATCGGTGCACCGCCATACTGGCTTGCATCAAACGCTTTCAGAGTTTCCTTCAGCGCCGGTTTTACTAACAGCGCACCAATCTTGCTGCGCAGGCTGCTCATCATGCCCTTCTTAACCATAGAGATCAGCGCTGCTCCGGTCCCTTCATAAAGCTTTAAAATAACATTGCCCGTGAAGGCCTCGCAGACGATGACATCGGCTCCGCCATGCGGGATCTCCCGCGCCTCGATACTTCCGGTAAAGTTGATATCCTTGCACTCCTTTAAAAGCGGGAAGGTTTCCTTTACCAGGGCATTGCCCTTTTCCTCTTCTGCACCGATATTCACAATGCCAACTCTCGGCTTGCTAATACCTATTACATGCTCCATATAAATAGAACCCATACGTGCAAACTGAACCAGATGGGATGGTCTGGAATCAACGTTCGCGCCGCAGTCAAGCAACAGGGATACGCCCTTTTCCGTTGGGATCAGCGCACCAAACGGCGGACGCTCCACACCCTTGATACGGCCTACCAGCACCTGGCCGCCTACCAGAACGGCACCGGAACTGCCCGCTGATACAAACGCGTCTGCCTCTCCGTTCTTCACCAGGTTCATTCCAACAACAATGGAAGAATCCTTCTTTTTTCGAATTGCATTAACCGGCGGCTCCTCCGTCTCGATCACTTCCGAAGCCTGTACCAGAGTGATCTGCTCCTTCGGGTAGGTATGGGAAGCAAGTTCTTTTTTTACCGCTTCTTCCTGTCCGACCAAAAGAACATGAATGTCGCTTCGTTTATTGACAGCCTGAACGGCTCCTTTTACAATCTCGCCCGGGGCATTGTCACCGCCCATAGCATCCACAGCTACATGAATCATATGACTTCTCCTTTTTTCATCAGCTAAAAAACTGATTTCGTAATTAAATATACTAGATTCCATTCTATAAATCAATATGATTTTTCATTACTCTTCGCATGTGGATATATCAGTTATTTGTGATCCAGATAAGCTAACCGACCGCGGCTGCTGCGGTGCACCGGATCTGATTTTTGAAACCTTCCAATTCACATATCCCCATTTGAATTGGGTTACGATTGGGTTACAAACGCTTTAAAAATGAAAAAAGGACTGAACAAAACTGTTCAATCCTTGATTCTAAGCCATTTCTAATTAGTTCTCTACAGAAACGATCTCTTTCTTGTTGTAAGAACCACAAGCCTTGCAGACTCTGTGAGGCATCATCAGAGCGCCGCACTTGCTGCACTTTACTAAATTCATAGCGCTCATTTTCCAGTTAGCTCTACGTTTGTCACGTCTTGCTTTGGAAGATTTATTCTTTGGGCAGATAGACATGGTTTACACCTCCTTAAACTTTTGAAATAAATCCTGGATTACTGACATTCTTGGGTCAGGCGAACTCCGGTCACAGGAACATTCCGTGTGATTAAGATTCGCACCACATCTATTGCAAATTCCTTTGCAGTCTTCCCTGCATAATACCTTCATAGGCAGATTAAGCAATAGTTCGTTACTGAGCAACCGGTCTACATCCAGATTATAGCCGCTTACATAGGGCTGTTCATCGAGATCTTCTGTACGCTCGCTTTCGGTCTTTGTCATATCCAGTTCTTCGTCGAGTTCCAGTTCAAAAGGAATGTCGACTGGCTCCAAGCATCTGTCACATGGCATCTGCAGGGTTACCTGCGCGTTGCCGGTGAGAAGAAGCTTCTTATCACCAAGATTGTGGATATGCAGCTGAACCGGACTGCGGGATACGATGTCGTATGCATCCTTGCTGGTGCAAAGCTGGTTTATATCGATATCGCACGTATAGTCTTTCTCTTTTCCGTCTACGGAAAACAGCTCTGTCAAATTAATAAGCATATTAGTCTCCTAATACGCACCTGTGTAATTATACACAGGTGCGTCGGCTTTGTCAACAAATATTTTAATTTTTTCAAAAACCAAATTATGCCTCTACCAGTCTCTTGGTCTCTCTTGCGATTGCAAGCTCTTCGTTGGTCGGGATCAGCATTACTTTGACTTTGGAATCTGCTGCGGAAATAACAGCGTTCTTTCCTCTTACATCGTTAGCCTGGTCATCGATCTTCACGCCAAGGTAGCCTAAGTACTCGCAGATAGCCTTTCTGCCTGCCTTATCGTTCTCGCCAACACCTGCGGTGAATGCGATTGCATCTACGCCGTTCATTGCTGCGGTGTAAGCACCGATGTATTTTGCTACACGGTAAACGAATGCATCCAGAGCTACTGCTGCTAAGTGGTTGCCCTCTTCCCTTGCCTTCTCGATATCACGGAAGTCGCTGGAGATGCCGCCGCTCATGCCAAGTACACCAGACTTCTTGTTGAGGATGTTTAATACCTCGTTGACGTCCTTGCCCTCTTTGTTGCAGATGAACTGTACAACAGCCGGATCGATGTCACCACTTCTGGTACCCATGATCAGACCCTCAAGAGGAGTAAGACCCATACTGGTATCTACGCACTTGCCGCCGATGGAAGCAGATACGCTTGCGCCGTTTCCTAAGTGGCAAACGATAACCTTTGCATTCTTCGGATCCAGTCCGCCGAACTTGATAGCCTCGCCAGATACGAACATATGGCTGGTGCCGTGGAAACCGTAACGACGGATGCTGTATTTCTCATAGTACTCGTGCGGGATTGCGTACAGATAAGCCTTCTCCGGCATAGCCATACCAAATCCGGTATCCCATACTGCTACGTTTGGCTTGCCCGGCATAGCTGCCTCAGCTGCCTCGATACCCATTAAGTTAGCCGGGTTATGCAGCGGTCCAAGATCAAAGCACTCACGGATTACTTTCTTAACGTCATCGTTTACAACGATGGACTCGCTGTACTTGGTACCAGCGTGCAGTACGCGGTGACCGATTGCTGCGATCTCATCGGTGCTCTTGATTACACCGTGCTCGGCATCCTGAAGAGCTTCCATAACCATCTCGATTGCTACTGTGTGGGTCGGCATGTCTTTCTCTACGACATATTTGTCCTTGCCAGCCGGCTGATGGGTAAGCTTGGAGCCCTCGATACCGATTCTCTCGCACAGACCTTTTGCGATTACGCTCTCATCGGTCATGTCGATCAGCTGGTACTTTAAGGAAGAGCTTCCGCAGTTGATAACTAAAATCTTCATAATGTGATATTCTCCTATAATACTTAACTTAAATTACTGGTTCTGGCACTGTACTGCAGTGATTGCAACAACGCCTACGATATCGTCAGCAGAGCAGCCTCTGGACAGATCGTTAACCGGCTTTGCAATACCCTGGCACATCGGGCCATAAGCCTCTGCCTTGCCAAGTCTCTGAACCAGCTTGTAGCCGATGTTTCCTGCATCCAGATCCGGGAATACCAGAACGTTTGCATGACCTGCAACCTTGCTGTCTGGAGCTTTGGAAGCGCCAACTTCCGGAACGATTGCTGCATCAAGCTGAAGCTCGCCGTCCAGTGCAAGCTCCGGAGCCATCTCCTTAGCCAGCTTGGTAGCCTCTACAACTTTGTCAACATCTGCATGCTTTGCGGAACCCTTGGAAGAATGGGACAGCATAGCAACCTTCGGCTCCTCGCCGGTCAGCATCTTGAAGCTCTCTGCAGAAGATACTGCGATTGCTGCTAACTCTTCCGGATTCGGATTCTGGTTCAGACCACAGTCTGCAAATACGAAAGTACCGTTGCTGCCAAGATCGCAGTCCGGAACTTCCATTAAGAAGAATGCGGATACCAGCTTGGTGCCCGGTTTGGTCTTGATCACCTGCAGGCACGGACGAAGGGTGTTTGCGGTAGAGTGGCAAGCACCGGAAACCATACCGTCAGCATCGCCATTCTTGATCATAAGGCAGCCATAGTAAGCGTAATCGCTTAAGATGGTCTCTTTTGCTTTCTCAGGAGTCATGCCTTTGGACTTTCTCAGCTCAACGAACAGGTCGATATACTCCTGTGTCTTCTCGTAAGTCTGCGGATTGATGATCGTAGCACCGGATACATCCAGTCCCTCGCTGTGAGCGCCGATATCCTCCGGAGTACCGATGATAACAAGGTTTGCAAGACCCTCTTTCAGAATCTTCTCTGCAGCGACCCAGGTTCTGCGGTCCATGGACTCAGGCAGTACGATTGTTTTTTTATCTGCCTTTGCTTTGGCTTTGATTACATCAATAAATCCCATAATAATACCCCTTTCATGATTTAATGCATATAGTCTTATTATATACGGATTAAAAAGCAAAAGACAAGCTGTATTTTGTATTTTTTTGCACTTTTTGTAAAACAATGAAAGGGGATTTTTCCAAAGTCCTTCTCAAAAACCTGAATCTGCATCCGTTGCAGATCGGAGTGGCTTATGATATGATTGCTTGTATTAACCGGTAGAACAATTTCTCCATAAAACAGAAAGGATTCTGAAGTCATGTCCCCAATCAAAACAGCAGGCATCATTGCCGAATATAACCCATTCCACAACGGTCACCATTACCAGATCCAGGAGCTTCGCCGCCTGACCGGTGCAGACTATGTGGTCGTTGCCATGAGCGGGGATTTTGTCCAGCGGGGAGAACCTGCCATCTTTGATAAATATACCCGTACCCGCATGGCTTTATGCGGCGGCGCGGACTTAGTCGTGGAACTGCCGGTCCTGTTTGCCACCTCCAGTGCGGAGGATTTTTCTTCCTGCGGCGTGGCACTGTTGGAGAAGCTTGGTGTCGATCTGCTTTGTTTCGGAAGCGAATCCGGCGATTTAAAGAAACTGCAAAAAGCTGCAGAAATTCTGGTCAAGGAACCGGAAGCATGGAAAATACGTTTGAAAGAGCATCTGAAAAAAGGAGAAACTTACCCCACAGCCCGCAGTCTTGCCACAACCGAATACACCAAAGACCCAGAGCTTGCCGCGCTTCTTTCCTCCCCCAATAACATCCTCGCGATCGAGTATTTAAAGGCATTGAAGAAACGCAGCAGCCCGGTCACACCGGTCACCATACAGAGACAGGGTGCAGGATATCACGACACACGGCTGGAGCAGGAGGAATCATTTCGCAGCGTATCTGAAAATAAATTTTTCGCATCTGCCTCTGCCATCCGAAGCCTGATCCAGAACAACGGCTTTGATTCAGACGCCATCACAGAGAAACTCCGTTCCCAGATCCCTGCTACCACCCTCTCTGCCCTCATTTCCGAAGGCGCACTGGACACCCCGGTCTTTCCGGATGATCTGACAACGCTTTTGAATTTCCGTCTTCTCTCCCTGACGCAGGAACAAAAAGGGTTCAGTACGTTTTCAGATCTGTCCCCGGAGCTGGCTTCACGCCTCGCAAAGCAGACATTGCAGTTTGCTTCCTGCACAGAACGGATCGACCATTTAAAAACAAAAGGCTACACCTACACCCGTATCAGCCGGGCGCTGCTGCATCTGCTCCTTGGCATTACCAGCGAACAGGTTTTTCATGCACGCGCACTGGATTACGCGCCGTACGCCCGCATTCTGGGGTTCCAAAAGTCCTCTGCTTTGCTTCTGTCCCACCTGCGCGAAAAGAGCCAGATTCCGCTGATCACCAAAACTGCCGATGCTGGGAAGCTTCTCACACCGGATGCCCTGGACATTTTAGAAACGGACTTCTTTGCGTCCCATCTTTATCAGGCAATTCTGGCTGGCAAAGGGCGTCATATCCGCAACGAATACACAAAATCGGTGATCATCGTGTAAAATGAAAAATCCGTCGCAGTCCCATAACCGCAGCGGATTTTTCACTTTATTGTTATCGTTTATTTTTAGCTTTCATCAGCCTTTTCGTTCTTATCCTTGCCAAGAATTTGATACAACGTCGGCTCAATCTGCAAAAACTCCAGGATCTGCTGAATCTCCTTCTCATTGTGCTTTGGTTTTCCCTCATACACAGCCCGCAGAAGGATATTCTTCGGCGTGTGTTCCATATCGATAAATTCCAGGATCTGGGTACGGTAACCCTGCTGCTCTAACAGCTCGGCACGGAGTGCATCGGTATAAAGTGCAGCCATCCGCTCTTTGATGAGTCCGTAATGCAGCACCGGCTCCATCAGATCATTTTTCATCTGCTTATTCAGCTCATGCTGACAGCACGGCACCGACAGGATCACCTTTGCGCCCCAGCGCACGGCCTTCTCCAGTGCATAATCAGTTGCAGTGTCACACGCATGCAGGGTCACAACCATATCGACATGGTCCACTCCTTCATAGGAAGCAATGTCGCCGTGGTAAAACTTCAGATTGTCATACCCATAATGCTCTGCCAGCTTGCCGCAGTGGCTGATGACATCTTTTTTCAAATCCAGTCCGATGATGCGGATCGGATACCCCTTCATCTCATGCAGATAGTAATACATGGCAAAGGTCAGGTAGGACTTTCCGCATCCAAAATCGATGATGACATTTTCCCTGGTCTTATCCAGCTTTGGCAGGATATCCTCGATAAACTCCAGGAACCGGTTGATCTGGCGGAATTTATCATAACGGCTTTTTACGATCCTTCCGTCCTGCGTCTGCACGCCAAGATCGACCAAAAACGGTACAGGATGTCCCTCCGGGATCACATACCGTTTCTGGCGGTTGTGCTGCAGTTTTTCGAGCAGTTCGGACGGAAGGCTCGCAGCTGACGGCTTGGTCTTGGCATTTCCCGCTTTGGCCTTCCTCTCTTCTGGCTTGCCATTCGCCTCTCCGGCCTGTATCTTCTGTTCTCCGGACTGCAGCGCCGCCTTTTCTGCCTGCAGCTTTGTTTCTCCTGCCTGCATCTTTACCGGAGGATTCTTTCTGGTTTTCACAGTCATGGTGCCTTTTTTGCTGACCAGTACCGTAGCGCTTCCCAGTTCCGACAAAACTTCCGCCTGTTTAAAGGTGCCGGAAAGCATGTCGCTTAAATAGCTTTTCAGTTCTTGTGCACCCAGGTTTTTGTGAAATGCCTGGGTCTTCGTAAATTCTTCTGCCTGAAAGACCAGTGCGCCCCTTATGAGCATAGGGCGCACTTTTACTTTCTGCAGATGATCTTTTTCGGCCGGATTGCTTAAGACAAGCTGGTTCAGCCGTTCATTGATAAAATAGTCCAGCATGGACGTTAACGTTTCTTTTGCCATAATTTTAAATCATTCCATGTTTCTGCAGCCGGTGCTGCTCACACACAAGGTCAATCACCTGCAGTTATAGACAGGTTCTGTTATTAGTTCTTAAAGCTGTGGATCGGAGCCGGGATACGGCCACCGCGGGTTACAAATTTCTCGCAGGAATATTTGTTTACCGGCATAACCGGAGCATAGCCCAAAAGACCGCCAAACTCTACCGTATCGCCCACAGTCTTTCCGATGACCGGGATCAGGCGGACTGCAGTAGTCTTCTGGTTGATCATGCCGATGGCTGCTTCATCTGCAATAATTCCTGCAATGGTCGTTGCCGGGGTATCACCCGGAATCGCGATCATGTCAAGACCTACGGAGCAGACACAGGTCATCGCCTCCAGCTTTTCAATCGTTAAAGCACCTAAGGATACGGCATCGATCATGCCCTGGTCCTCACTGACCGGGATAAACGCACCGCTTAAGCCTCCCACATAGGAGGATGCCATGACACCGCCCTTTTTCACCTGGTCATTTAACATCGCCAGTGCTGCTGTGGTTCCCGGTGCGCCTACACGCTCCAGACCGATTTCCTCCAGGATTTCCGCAACGCTGTCACCAACCGCCGGGGTCGGAGCCAGGGAAAGGTCGATGATGCCAAACGGAACACCAAGACGCTTGGAAGCTTCCTGTGCAACCAGCTGTCCGACACGGGTAATCTTAAATGCCGTCTTTTTGATGGTCTCACAGAGCACTTCAAAGTTCTCGCCACGTGCCTTTTCCAGTGCTACCTTTACAACGCCAGGACCGCTGACGCCGACATTGATGATCGCGTCAGCCTCGGTCACACCGTGGAATGCGCCAGCCATGAACGGGTTATCGTCTGGCGCATTGCAGAATACGACCAGCTTTGCGCAGCCCAGGGAGTCATCTTCCCTGGTTGCCTCGGCCGTTTCTTTCACGATCTCGCCCATCAGGCGCACTGCATCCATGTTTAAACCGGTCTTGGTCGAGCCGACATTAATGGAGCTGCACACGCGCTCTGTCTGCGCCAGTGCCTGCGGAATGGATCGGATCAGGTTTTCCTCAGCCGGGGTCATACCTTTGGAAACCAGTGCAGAGTAGCCGCCGATAAAGTTGACGCCAACTTCTTTTGCCGCTTTATCCAGTGTTTTTGCAATGGTCACAAAATCCTCCGGCTTTTTGCAGGCGCAGCCGCCAACCAGAGCGATCGGTGTTACCGAGATGCGCTTATTTACGATCGGTACACCGAAATCCCGCGCAATCTCTTCTCCGGTAGAAACCAGATTTTTCGCGTAGGTGGTAATTTTCTTGTAGATTTTCTCATTCAGGGCCTGCAGATCATCGTCACAGCAGTCTAACAGGCTGATTCCCATGGTAATGGTCCGAACATCCAGTTTCTCATGCTCGATCATATTGTTGGTTTCGATTACTTCAAACATATTCAGCATGGCTGTATCCTCTTTTCTTCAGTCTTGGAATCACCGGGTGCCCAATTGACATCTATCCGGTACTGTCCGCATTTCGTTAAATACGGTGCATCTTGGTAAAGATTTCTTCGCGCTGGCACTTGATGCTACGCCGATCTCCTCACCGACTTTTTCCAGTTCTGAAGCGATCTCGTCAAAAGAGCCTGTTGCATGCTCCATGTCTGCGATCATCATCATGTTAAAGTAATCCTGTACGATCGTCTGGGAAATATCCAGAATGTTGACCTGCTTTTCTGCCAGATACGTACATACCTTTGCAATGATTCCTACGGTGTCTTTTCCTACAACTGTGATAATTACCTTGCTCATGTGGCTATCCTCCGTTTGTATAAAAGTTTTTATGATCTACAGATTGATAATCTGCGACATCTCATCGCGTTTTGCAACCTCGATTGGAAAATCCTTCGCCTTGTATGGAGTATCCCCCTGGTCAATCTCGAAGCGCACCGTCTCATAGGCGAGCGCCTCGTAATTGTTCTCTTTGCTCAAATGGCCAAGCAAAATATGTTTTAATTTATCATTCAGAATATAGTTTAAAAGCCTTCCCGCATTCTCATTGGACAGATGTCCATGATCCCCTAAAATACGGCGCTTTAAATAGTATGGATAAGGCCCTGTTTCCAGCATGTTCACATCGTGGTTGGCTTCTAAAAGAAGCGCATCCAGATCCTTTAAATGGTCGATGGTATACTGGTCAAAATGGCCGATATCGGTTGCCACCGCCACGCTTTTTTTCTCATGGCTCACCCGATAAGCTACCGGATTTGCCGCATCGTGGTGGATGGAAAACGGTTCCAGTGTCAGGTCACCGATCTCAAAATCTGCATCTGGCAGGACCGGATGCAGAAGTTCCTTCGGATATTCCCCTAATTTGGTATTGGCAGCTACCTCTTCGAGGGTTTCTTTGGTTCCGTAGATCGGCACATGATGCTTGCGCGCAAGCACCCCAAGTCCCTTAATGTGGTCGGAATGCTCATGCGTGATCACAACCCCGTTCAGTTCGGAGCCCTTCAGCCCGATTTCATTCAAGCCCTGCTCAATACGTTTGTTGCTGATTCCTGCATCAACCAGGATATGCGTGTTCTCGGAACCCACATAAATGCAGTTTCCGCTGCTGCCGCTGGCAATACTTACTAATCTCATTGGTATGTTTCCTTATCTTTCTGCCGTGGCACCTGGCGGCATCTGTTTTCCCTGTTGTTTGATCTGGTCAAGCATCTGACCGATCTGCTTTCTGGCAGCATCAATCGGACCACTGTTGTCGATCACAAAATCTGCCAGTTCTTCAAAACGGCTCCGGTCTGCCTGGTTTTTCATGATATCCAGGCATTTTTCCCGGGAATAACCGCGGTTTTCCATCAGACGCCGGATACGGACTTCGTCCTCCGTATCTACATATACGAGATACTGGCAGATGTCGCGGCTGCGCTCATCAAACAGCGCTGCCTCAACCACCACCAGATCCGCCTTGCTTTCCCGGATCCGGCATTTGATCTCATTCCAGGTCAGCGGATGGATCAGGGCATTCACCCGCTTTAAGGCTTCCGGATTTCCGAAGATCCGGTCCGCAAAGCGTTTCCGGTCCAGCGTGCCATCCGGACTTAAGATTTCGTTTCCAAATAGGCTTACCAGTCCGGTAAGTCCGGGCTGGCCGGGTTCTTCCAGTTCCCGCGCCACAAGATCTGCCTGGATCACCTGCGCGCCGTAATCTTCTGAAAACAGCCCAAGGATCCGGCTTTTTCCGGCTCCTACTCCGCCGGTGAGGCCAAGTACCATCATATTAGTTGCCCATCTTCTCTCTCATTTTGGTTTCATGCTGCTGCAGAAGGGATAACAGAAGCTGTTTGGAAATACTGATATTTTCGCCATACGGGTTGATAACAAAGCCCTTTAAGTCATTCACCTGGCGGATCAGGATGTTTCCGAAATCTTCCATGGTCATGATCAGAGCCTGGTCATGGCTGCCATCCTCGTTCCACTTGGAATACTCGTCCATGTCGGTAAATGCAAGATAATACTTCTCTCCTGCGGTATTCATGATGCTCTCAAAACGGATCCAGGTAGACGGACCCTTTTTCTCAGTCAGGACAGTCTGCTTCTGGATCGGGGAAAGCAGGCGTGCTTCCATCAGTGCTGCTGCCATATGGCTGCGGGTCAGGAAATCGTCATGCTTTAAAACCTCCTGAAGTGCTGCTACCAACTTTGGATTCTTAACGTTTTCAGAATTCTGATTCATTTTATTCATAGAAAAAACCTCTCTTAATTTTAATGGTCCTTTTATAATAACATTCTTGCGCTCGTCCTCGAGACTTCGTCTCTCATTCCTCGCCGTTCGCCATAAACGTGCGAGTGCGTTGCTGTCCACGCAAGCGTGCCCGGCAACGTACCCGCACGTTTATGGCTCTCTTGCGCTCGTCACATTATAGCATACTTTTTGGGAGTGTTCCATAACATTTTTCCCGCAAAGAAAAAAGACCGGCTGTTTACACAGCCGATCCCAGTAATCCATAAATAACTGCTCCGACAACTCCACTGCCTAAAATTGTCTGGATTGGTCCAAGCTTTTTCTTTTGCAGCAAGCACAGAAAAATCAGGGAAAGAATGACCGCAAGTACCATAGCTGCTACTGCCGGATGCAAGCCTTTTAAAACCCCTTTTACATATCTTAAGCTGCGGTATTTATCGTAAAGGATCGCAAGCAGGATTACAATCACCATGGCAGGGAAAACGTAAGAAAGTGTCGCGATCAGGGTTCCAGGAATCCCGACCGTTCTTGTTCCCACAAACGAGGCAATATTGATTCCAAGCGGTCCCGGTGTCATCTCGGCAATCGAAATGATATCGGTAAATTCTGTATCAGTCAGCCAGTGCTGCCCGTTATTTTGCATCCAGCCAGTTATTTCCTTCATGAGCTTCTACCTCAAGGGAAACCTTCAGGTCCGCCGCATGTTTCATTTTATCCGTCAAAATCTGTACCACCTGCTCCACTTCTTCCTGATGGGCTTCTACCAGAAGCTCATCGTGGACCTGCAGGACAATGCGGGAACGCAGATGCTTCTCCCGAAGTTCCCGGTCTACCGCGATCATCGCCAGTTTCATGATATCCGCGGCAGTTCCCTGGATTGGGGAATTCATGGCAACACGCTCCCCAAAGGAACGCTGCATGAAATTGCCGGATTTCAGTTCCGGGATTGGTCGTTTTCTTCCATACATGGTGGTGACATATCCCTGTTCTTTGCCAATTTTGACCTGGTCATCCAGAAATGTTTTCACGCCCGGATACGTTTCAAAATACTTGTTGATATATTCCAGCGCCTCTTTCCGGCTGATGCTTAAATCTTCGCTCAATCCAAACGCACTGATTCCATATACAATGCCAAAGTTTACTGCTTTCGCGTTGCGGCGCTGAAGCGGCGTTACCTCAGCAAGCGGTGTATGGAATACTTCGGAAGCCGTGATGGCATGGATGTCCTGGGCATCGCGGTAGGCGTTGATCAGACGTTCATCGCCCGACATGTGCGCCAGAATACGAAGTTCAATCTGGGAATAATCGGCATCCACAAACACATATCCATCTTCCGGCACAAATACTTTGCGGATGGCACGTCCAAGTTCCATACGGACCGGGATGTTCTGAAGGTTCGGCTCGGTGCTGCTGATGCGTCCCGTTGCAGTGATTGTCTGATTAAACTTCCCGTGGATCCGGCCGTCTTCCCGGATAAAACCAGCCAGCCCCTGCGCATAAGTCGAATTCAGCTTGGTGAGCTGACGGTATTCCAGGATTTTCTGTACCACCGGGTAATCCGGTGCCAGCTTTTCCAGCACATCTGCCGCTGTGGAATATCCGGTTTTTGTCTTCTTGCCATGCGGCAGCTGCATGCGCTCAAAAAGAATTTCCCCGAGCTGTTTTGGGGAATTGATATTAAATTTCTCCCCGGCCAGTTCATATACTTCCTGCTCCAGCGTGGCAATTTTTCCTTCCAGCTGCTCTCCGTATTGCTTTAGCTGTTCCTTGTCCACGCGGACACCGGCCTGTTCCATATGGTACAGACTGTAGATCAGCGGCATCTCCATCTCCCGGTAGAGCTTTAACATGCCCTCTTTTTCCAGGCGCTCTTTCAGAACGCCGGATGCCTTGTATGCCACATAAGCCATATAGCAGGCACAGGTCACTGCCTCCGGCAGTTCTTCCCCAAGCGCTGCTGCCAGTGTTTTCTTTCCAAGCAGGTCAGCCCTGGACGGCACCGTCATTCCCAGGTAATCTCTCGCAAGGTCATCGTACTCATACGTATCTTTTAACGGATTTAATAAGTAGCCTGCCACACCCATGTCCACAACCGCACTGCCATAATCCAGATTCAGATACGGAAGCTGGGATTTTAAATCCAGCACAGCTACCGGTTCCAAAGACGGATCCCGGTTTACGATCAATGTTTCCACATGATCACACAGATAATTTCCGGTTAAAAAGCCAGCTGCCGGAATGGCATAGATCTCCTCCTCACCCGTGCAGATGGCAAAACCTGCTACTCCGCTTTCGGAAAGGATCAGCTGGCATCCCACCTGTTTTGCAGTCAAAGTTTTTTCAAAAATCTGTTCTGCCCCGGATAGATCCTCTATACTCCAGAAATGCTCTTCGACCGAATTACCTCCCATCTCCTGTACATCGAACCTCGCCAGAATAGACTTAAACTCCAGACGCTTCATATACTGGTATGCTTCCGGCGTATACAGATTTTCCAGTTTTGCATCCTCATAATCAAAGGCAATTGGGCAGGTGATGCAGATCTCTGCCAGTTTTTTGCTCATGACCGCCATGTCAAAATGCTCTTCCAGTGCTTTTTTTGCACGCGGCGGCTTTACTTCTTCCAAATGCGCGTACGCATTCTCAATGCTTCCATATGCCACGATCAGATTCGTGGCGGTCTTTTCTCCGATTGAAGGTACACCCGGGATATTGTCGGAAGTATCACCCATAAGCGCTTTGACATCGATAAATTCAATCGGGGTTACCTGATACTCCCGTTTTACATCTTCCGGATAATAGTCATGAATCTCCGTGTTACCGCGGCTGGTCTTCGGAATCCGGATCTTGATATGCGCATCGGCCAGCTGTAAGAGATCACGGTCTCCCGATACCACGGAAATCTCCTCACCTTCTGCCTGGCAGCGCTTTGCCACAGTTCCCAGGATATCGTCGGCCTCATAACCGGCCATGGTCAGAATCGGAACTCCCATTGCCGTCAGTACCTCTTTCATCAGCGGAACCTGTTCTCTTAATTCCTCCGGCATCGGCTTTCTGGTGCCCTTGTAATCTGCATACATCTTATGGCGGAAGGTCGGCTCTTTTAAGTCAAAGGCCACTGCGAGATGGTCCGCTTTTTCCTCTTCCAATATCTTAAACATAATATTGAGGAACCCATACACCGCATTGGTATGAAGTCCCTCAGAATTTGTCAGCTCCGGCACACCGTAAAACGCACGGTTTAAAATGCTGTGCCCGTCTATTAAAACCAGTTTTCCCATGGATTTTCCCTTTCCCTAACATAGCGCCAACGCTGAAATATTTTCACAAAATTTCAGCTGCACAATTTGAATTTCTGTTACTGTACACTGCCAGCCAAAACAATGTTTTACCGTTGGATCCAGATTCGAAGCTGCATCAGTAAAATGACCAGGACAGAAGCTGCATTCAGCGTATTCGCCGCATAACAGATCACCTTTCTCAAGCGCGCGGTACGTACCGTAAGCCAGGCATTCTCCATGCTTTCTTCCAGCAGACCCGGAATGTCGTAAACCCCGGTTCCCTCATCCAGCTGCTTTAAGCCTACGGAAACCGTATAATAGATTTCCAGTTCTTCCCGGCAGGCCGGACAGCTTCTTACATGCTTCAAAAACTGCTCCAGCTGCGTCTCGTCGAGCTGATGGTTGATATAAGGCATGACCATTTTTTCTGCTTCCCTGCATGAATACATTCTGTCACCTCCTGCCATCGTTTTTGTTGTTCTTCCTTTGTGTGTTCTGCACGTTTTCGCCAGTCCATACTATTTCATGCATTGTTTCCGCATTCCACCATATTTTCTTCACTTTCGTTCCTGTGAATACATACCATCATACAATACTCCGCTTAATTTTTCAATTTCTTCCTCTGTTTATTTTCCGTCCGATTGACTTGATTTTTATTCTTTGTTAGAATTACTTTCATTATGAAGACCGGTTTGCCGCTGCTAATTGCGGATTGCCGTGCAGCAGTATGCCCCACATACGGCCGGTCATACGAAAGGAAGGTTCCCACATGCCTAAATTAAATGAACATTACCAGGATTTAAAAGAAAGCTATCTTTTCGCTGAAATTGCCCACCGGGTTGCCGCTTATGAGACAGCACATCCAGACAAAAAGATCATCCGCCTTGGTATCGGCGATGTCACGCTCCCGCTTGGAAGCCTTGCGATTGAAGGTCTCCACGAAGGAGTCGATGCCATGGCTTCTGCAGAAACCTTTAAAGGCTATGGCCCGGAACAGGGCTACGGATTCCTGCGCGATGCAATTTCTGCATACTATGCCCGCAACGGTGTTTCCGTCGATGCCGCTGATATCTTCATTTCCGATGGTGCCAAGAGTGACACCGGAATATTCCGAATTGTTCGACAACGACAACGTCATTCTGATCCCGGATCCGGTCTACCCGGTTTACGTAGATTCCAACATCATGAACGGAAAAAAAGTTACTTATTTATCCGGCAATGCAGAAAATAACTTTCTTCCGATGCCAGATCCGTCTGTTCATGCAGATATCATCTACCTCTGCTCCCCGAATAATCCGACCGGTGCTGTATACAATAAAGAGCAGTTAAAAGAATGGGTTGATTATGCCCTGGCTAACCATGCTGTCATCCTCTTCGACTCCGCATACGAGGCATTTATCTCCGACCCAGAGCTGCCGCGCAGCATCTACGCGATCGAAGGTGCAAAAAAATGTGCCATCGAATTCTGCTCCCTGTCCAAGACCGCAGGCTTTACCGGAACCCGCTGCGGTTACACCGTAGTTCCGAGAGAGCTTGTCTTCCCAGCTTCCGACGGAAAAGAGATGTCCCTGCATGCTATGTGGAACCGCAGACAGTCCACCAAGTTTAACGGTACTTCCTATATCATCCAGAAGGGTGCCGCTGCTGTCTTTACCGAAGAAGGCATGGCGCAGTGCCGCGAAAACATCGCATATTACCAGGAAAATGCGCTCATCATCGCAGATACCTTAAAGCGCAAAAAGATCCGCTTCTTTGGCGGCATCCATTCCCCATACATCTGGTTCGAATGTCCGGACGGCATGGAGTCCTGGCAGTTTTTTGACTACTTATTAGAGAATGCACAGGTAGTCGGAACCCCGGGAGCTGGCTTTGGCGAAAATGGCAAAAATTATTTCCGTCTGACCTCCTTCAACAACCATGAGAATACCATCGAAGCCATGAAGCGCTTTGAACATTTATTCTAACCTGCAAAGGCACAGAATCGTTTTTATTTATTTAAATTGTGTATCCAATAGCTACAAATTTTTTAAAAATCTCTTGCAAAGCTCTGGCACTTATGCTACAATATTCCTTGCGTAAGTAAGCCGGCGTGGCGGAATGGCAGACGCATCAGACTCAAAATCTGACGGGGGCGACCTCGTGCCGGTTCGAGTCCGGCTGCCGGCATCCTTGGCAGGGGCAAAGAGCTTTGAATGACTGATTCCAGTTGTTCAGGGCTCTTTCTTTTTTCCATTGTATATCTTCTTACGATATTCTTATTTCTTTTTTTCTCCTGTATTTCCTCCCCACTTTGCGTTATAATAGCTTGAGAGCTTCATCAAAAAAAAAGAAATGGAGAAATCATGATACCAAAGAAATTAAAATACACCATGACCATCACCCTGTTAGCACTTGGCACTGCATGCCTGGCTACCGGGTGCAAAAAGAAACACGATAAGATCGACCTGTCCGGCAATCAGGCTGCCGAATCCAGTGTACAGACTGCTCCTGCTGCCACCACTGTTTCCGGCGAAGGAAACAGTGAAAACAAGACAGGACAGGAAATCACGATTGAACCGGCAATTGAAAATGCCGCAGGCCAGTCTCATGGCACTTCCGCCGGTGGTTCGGCCACAGCCTCTTCCCTGTCAGTCAAAACAGAAACCTACCGGAACGGGAATGTTTCCGTTCAATACCCGGTCATTTCGGACTCCTCAGTAAAAGCAGAGATCAATGCGCATTTGAAAGAAAATGCGCTTTCCATCCTGAAAGCCTATGAGATCGATGAAACGAAAGACACGGTAACCATCACCTGCAAAGTTCTCTCTGCAACCAAAAACCGTATCACCGTCCGCTACGAGGGCGACTGTGCAGGTCCTGACAGCACGCATCCAACCGCTGTTTTCTATACTAATACCGTAAATCTGGCTTCTGGAGCTGATGTCAGACTTTCCCAGATAATCGATCCGGCAACTCTGGCTTCCTACGTTCTGTCCGATGACTGCACCTTCCCGGAGGCAAATGCCGAAACTGCAGCTGCCGCAAAAGAATTTCTTGCTTCCATGGACCAGGCCTATTATACCAATCTGTTCCAGCACGCAGATTTTCCATACAGTGACACATTCCCGGAATGCTTCAGCTATGAATTTGAAGGTTCTGTCTATGTTTCCCTTCCAGTTGCCCACGCGATCGGAGATATATCCTGGCGGCCTATACCCCAGAGAATAAATAAAAGAAAGACGAGGATTTTATCTTATGGAAAACGTAACCATCTTTACCCATCCGTTGATCCAGCACAAAATCTCTATTCTCCGGAACAAAAATACCGGAACCAATGAATTCCGTTCTCTCATTGAAGAAATTGCCATGCTCATGGGCTATGAAGCCCTGCGCGACCTTCCGACGGAAGATGTCGAAGTGGAAACTCCGATTGAAACCTGCATGACTCCTATGATCGCAGGAAAGAAACTGGCAATCGTTCCAATCCTCCGTGCCGGCCTTGGCATGATAAACGGCATTCTGGCACTGGTTCCGAGCGCAAAGGTCGGACATATCGGCCTTTACCGCGACGAAGAGACCCACGAGCCTCACGAATATTACTGCAAGCTTCCAACCCCGATCGACCAGAGAACCATTGTCGTAACCGACCCGATGCTTGCTACCGGTGGTTCTGCCGTTGCAGCTGTCGATTTCATCAAACAGCACGGTGGAAAGCATATCAAATTCATGGCGATCATCGCAGCTCCGGAAGGATTAAAACGCCTGCATGAAGCACATCCGGATATCCAGATCTACATTGGGCACTTAGACCGCTGCTTAAATGAAAACGCGTACATCTGTCCGGGTCTCGGCGATGCCGGAGACCGCATCTTCGGAACGAAATAAACAATTTGATTAACTTTAATAGGGCCGTGTGAGTTGCCTTTCGGCAACTCACACGGCCCTTGTCATATACTTAAATTGTTACTTACTGTCGTGCAGCAATCTCTCCCTGCTGCTTGTAGATGGAGTCTGCATCAACTGCGGTGCGGACACTAGAAAGCGGATATACGATCGTATTCTTTCCGATCACGGTTCCCGGGTTCAGCACAGAACCACATCCAACCTCTACGCCATCGCCGATCATGGCACCAAATTTCTTTAAGCCAGTATCGATATCGCCGTCTGCTGCATGAACCTTTACCAGAGCCTTGTCAGAGCGGACATTGGAGGTGATGGAGCCTGCGCCCATATGAGCCTTGTACCCCAAAATGGAATCACCCACATAGTTGTAATGCGGGACCTGCACGCCATCAAATAAAATTACATTTTTCAGCTCGGTGGAGTTTCCTACCACTGCGCCCTTACCAACGATCACTTTGCCACGGATAAATGCACAGTGACGTACCTCTGCCTCCGGTCCGATGATAGCCGGTGCGATGATGCCTGCGGTCGGTGCGATGTGGGCAGACTTGTGGATCCAGATTCCCTCTGCCGGGTTTGCGTATTCTTCCTTCGGCAGGGTTGCGCCCAGACGTTCTACAAAATCACCAATGTGAGCCAGGCTTCCCACGGGTAGGTAAACTGCTCTAACAGTTCCTTCGCCATGGTATTCTCCAGTGTATACAGGCTGCTAATCTTCATTTCTTCTTTTTTCATGACCATTTCCTCTTTTCTTTCATTTGAAATATATGTTTACTTCTTTTTGTAATTCTGCCCGGCTGCCTCAAAGTATTCCCGCAGCTGGTACTGGTTGTTTAAGTGTAAAACCCCATAGGTCCGGCCAGCCACAAAGCGCTCCAACTTTTCCATATATTCGTCCGGGGTAATGGAGCCCTCTGCTACGTAAGTCAGGCCCTTTTCCCAGCTGGCAGTCAGTTCCGGGTTTAAAAGCTGGCGGATGGATGCACCAACCACATCAAAAACCAGCTCTCCGAGAAGTGTCGGCGTGATGATCTGGGTTTTTCCGTTCAAGGTCAGGTATTTGATATTGACCAGCTTTTTCAGGATCTCTGCACGGGTCGCACTGGTTCCGATGCCGCTTCCTTTGATCTGTGCACGGAGATCTTCATCCTCAATGAGTTGTCCGGCATTTTCCATAGCAAGGATCATGGAACCGGAGGAATAGCGCTTTGGCGGGGATGTCTCCCCCTCCTTGATGGCAAAGCCATCTGCCGGAAGCGTCATCCCCTTCTTTAAGGATGCCAGCATGGCAATGAAGGCCGGGTTTTCCAGATCCTTTTTGTTGGTCTCCGATTCTTCCTTATCGTCCCCGTCCGCATCCGGAGTCTGCGCGGCAGGAGCGGATGTGTCGTCTATCTTTTTCCGCTTTGCTACTTCTGCTACCTTTAAATACCCCGGCTCTGTGAGTACCCGGAAGCTGGTGAAAAAATGTTCCTGTCCGCAGGCCAGCTCCAGGGCATATTTCTGGTAAACCGCTGCCGGATAAAAGATACTTAAAAATCTTCTTGCGATCACTTCATAAATTTTTAAAGACAACGGGGACAGGCTTCGCATGGCGCCAAAGCCCTGTCCGGTCGGGACGATCGCATAATGGTCTGTGATCTGCTTATCATTGACATAACGCGTCTTTGCAATTCCCTGATAGGCATTCTGCTCCAGAATTTCCTGGGCAAAAGCCTTTACCGGCTCAAAATTGCGTAATCCTCCGATATTTTTTGCGATTTCCTTTGCCACTGCAGTGGAAAGGACACGGGCATCGGTTCGTGGATACGTCACCAGCTTTTTCTCGTACAGCTCCTGCACAACCTTTAAGGTTTCATCCGGGCTGATCTTAAACATTTTAGAACAGTCATTCTGAAGCTCGGCGAGGTTATAAAGAAGCGGCGGGTTTTTTGTTTCCTTTTTCCGCTCCACCTTGCTTAGAACACCCACCAGTGGATCATTTTCTTTTAGCTGGCTGATGAGGCATTCCGCATCCTCCCGTTTTTTGAATCCATTTTCCTTATAAAGCTTCGGCGACTGGAAATAGCGGGAACCCTCCACACTTCTCCACTCTGCGTCAAACTTCATATCCTGGGACAGAAACGTGCCGATAACACGGTAGAATGGAGTTTTCACAAAGTCCCGTATTTCCCGTTCCCGGCGCACCACCATACCAAGTACACAGGTCATAACACGGCCAACCGAAAGCACGGTCCGGTCAGCTTTTAAGAAGGCCGAAATCGTGGGGCCATATTTTAAAGTCAGCAGACGGGAAAAATTAATTCCCATCAGATAATCTTCTTTCGCCCTGAGGTAGGCAGAAGCTGCCAGATTGTCGTATTCGCTCCAGTCCTTCGCCTCGCGGATGCCGCGCAGGATTTCCTCCTCTGTCTGGGAGTCGATCCAGACGCGCTTGCGTATTTTTCCTTTGACACCAGCCATCTGGTCTACCAGACGGTAAATATACTCTCCCTCACGTCCGGAGTCTGTGCAGATATAGATGGTGTCAATGTCCGGCCGGTTCAACAGGCGGCTGACAATGGAAAACTGCTTTGACACGCCATCGATCACCTGGTATTTAAACTCCTTTGGCAAAAATGGCAGCGTCTGCAGGCTCCATCGTTTGAGTGCCGGATCGTAAGCCTCCGGATAACTCATCGTAACCAGATGTCCCACACACCAGGTCACTACGGCAGTATCGGACTCGATGTAGCCGTCCGACCGTCTTGCAGAAATCTTTAACGCATCGGCAAACTGCTGTGCTACGCTGGGTTTTTCTGCGATATATAATGATTTTCCCATAAAATCAGGATTCCTTTCTATTTCAGTTGCCCTACAGGGGAACATGCCCGCTGATCAGCGGACGCGCCACTGGCACCTCCTCAATATGTAATGCAACAACAACAGGCGTACGCAGTCCGCGCCGCCTGTAACTTTTTTCTTAATGCTGTTTCTGGATATAATTCTGGTAAGCCAGCGTAGTTGCCAGATCTGCATGCCCGAGCATCGTCTGGACTGCCTGGATATCTGCACCACTGCTGATCAGATGTGCTGCAAAGGAATGACGCAGGGTATGCGGGGTGATATCCACCTGAATGCCAGCCTTATCGCCATAATATTTAACTATTTTCCAAAAGCCCTGTCTGGACATCTGCCTGCCGCTACAGTTTGTAAACAGCCAGACTGACTCATTTTCCTTTATCAGCTCCGGCCTTGCCTGGTCCAGATAGGTTTTCAGATACTGGTTCACCTTTTTACCGAAGGGGATCATGCGCTCCTTTTCCCCATCCCGGCAGATAAGAAAACCGACAGACAGATTGACATCCTGAAGCTTTAAGCCGATCAGCTCAGAAACACGGATCCCGGTAGCATAAAGAAGCTCCAGCATCGCCTTGTCGCGGATTTCCTTTGCACTGGTTCCATCCGGCTGTTCCAGAAAGCGGTTTACTTCTTCCACAGAAAGGATCAGCGGAATCTTTTTTTCGATTTTCGGTGTTTTCAGAAGCTCGGCCGGGTCTCTGTGGATGTTTCCCTCCATAAATTCGTAATGGAAGAATGCCTTTGTGGATGCCAGAATGCGGGAAATGGTTGTGGTTGCCTTTCCTTTTCTCTGCAGATAAGAAATATACGCATTCAAACTGGTCTTTGTCACCCTGGACGGCTCTTCAATTCCCTGACGTTCCAGATACTCTTTCAGCTGTCTTAAGTCTCTCTGGTAAGATACCACCGTATTTCTGGATGACTGTTTTACATCCTCAAGATAATGAATAAAAGCCTCAATCTCTGTCGTCATGTTCTTAAAACCCCAATTTTCCAAAAATGATGAATACCATTATATCCGCATTTTTCAATAAAATCAAACACATATTTCCATTATTTTTGCCCATTTTCCGATGATTGACATAAAAATACAACATGTTGGAGACAGCGTTTCTTTCCGCTCAACATGTTGTAAATTCAGAATTGTATTTTTTTAGAACAATTCATGGATGCACCAATACTCCATGCGTCCTAATGCTGTCAGACTCTCACAGGCATTTCAGAAGCAGCGGATTCACATAAAGCTCCAGCCAGATTCCTGCCGCCAAAAGAAACAGTGTAATACAGATAAGGCGGTCCTTTTGTACTGGCCGCTCGGATCCGCCAGCAAACAAAAGCAAAAACAGACAGGACAGGTAGGCAAGATCCTGCGGAAAACCTGCCACCAGAAACAGAACGCCACCCATGATCCCGCGGCCCCAGACAAAAAGGCTCAGATTGCTTCCTATATAAAAACCTGTCAGAATCCCCAGAAGCAGACTTCCTGTTTTCCGGAAGCGACACCGGGTTACTGCAAAAACAGCCGCCATCTCCAGGAAGCGGGCCACAAGCAGAAACACCCTGTCTGCCCGGCCTCGCAAGGACACACGGCTCCAGTAGTCTGCCATTTCTCCGTACAGCACCTCATAATTTACAATGTCTTTATAAAACACTCCGTTGCATAACAGCACGGCAAACAGCCATCCAGCAAAAACAGCTGCAGCAAGTGTTATTATAAAACGATCTGTCCGCATCAGCAGCACCACCATTTTTTGCAGCTTATCTGCTATAGGAAATCCCGGCTGCATCGTTTTTCTATCTTATGCAGCCGGAGGGAAAAAATATTCGCTTCTGTTCCTGCTTGTGTATCCAGCAAATCTTTTTACTTTCCGTATTTTGCTGCATACGCCATAATGGCTGCCACAGTCTTGGCATCCGTCATCTTGCCTGTATAGATCAGCTCCTGCAGATTCTCCAGCTTCCAGCGCTCTACATTGATCGATTCATCCTCATCCAGTTGCTGCTTCGACGGGATCAGGTTTCTTGCTACAAACACATCGATCGCCTCATCGCAAAATGCAACCGTTGTGTTTAAGCTCATCAGATATTCCAGCTTTTCACAACGGTAACCGGTCTCTTCTTCCAATTCCCGGTAAGCACACTCAATCTTTGGCTCGCCAGGAGCATCCAGCTTGCCTGCCGGAATCTCCAGAGTTTCGCGGTCCAGAGCATTACGGTACTGACGGACCATAAGAAGCCGTCCATCGTCCGCTACAGCAACTACAGCAGCCGCACCATCATGATGGATAAAGTCCCAGTGCGCCTCATGCCCATTCGCGATCACGGTATCTTCATAAATTTTCAGGATCGTACCTGTGTATTTGAGCTGTCGGTCTTTGCGGATGACCGGCTCAACCTTTCTCTGATTTTCTGACTGTTCTGTGCCCTGACTCTTTTTTTCCTCCATGCTCATACTGATTTCCTCCATTCCGTTTCGGCATCTGATTTCCTTTTCTGATTCTGTTTTCTTTTTCTGATTCTATTTTCTAGTTTCTTTTTTGATTCTGTTTTCAGCCTTTCCATGCCATTCTCCGGCAGGTCCTGCCATCGTTTTTCTTTTATCTTCCCGGTTACTGGATCCCCTTGCATTTTGCATAACAGGCATCGGTTGCCTTGATCAGGGCATTTCGAAGACCATATTCTTCCAGCGCAGCCACACCTGCAATGGTGGTACCACCCGGTGAGCATACCTTATCTTTTAACATTCCCGGATGTTCGCCCGTTTCCAGCACCATTTTCGCGCTGCCAAGCACCGTCTGGGCCACCAGCTTATATGCGTCAGCACGCGGAATCCCATACTTTACGGCACTGTCTGCCAGCGCCTCAATGAACATGTATACATAAGCCGGGGAGCTTCCGCTGGCACAGACCACGGCATCCATCAGTTTTTCATCCACAATCGTCATGCGCCCAAAGGAGGTAAACAGGGTCTCGATCATCTGCTGCTCCTCTTCAGAAAACAATGCTTTATCATAGCAGACTCCCGTCATGCCTTCCCCAACTAACGCCGGAGTGTTCGGCATGGCACGAACGATCCGGCACGCTTTTCCAAACCGTTCCTGGAGATTTGCGATAGAAATGCCCGGTGCGATTGAAATGATGATCTGATTTTCGGTAACCGCATTACGGATTTCCCCGATCACGGTATCGAACTGCTGCGGTTTTACCGCCAGGATCAGGCAGGTGCTTTCTTTTGCACAGCTTACGTTATCTGCTGCATAAGAAACTCCGGTTTCCGCAGAAACATGCTCCATATGCTCCTTGTTCCGCGCGGAAAAGATAAGCTGATCCGGCTCCACTGTCTTTAAAAGTCCCTTTAAGATTGCGTATCCCATGTTGCCCATACCGATAAATCCAAACTGCTTCATGTCCGTTCCTCCTGTCTGTTATCTCAATCTAATAATACCACAAAAGGCGCGTACTTTCCATACGCGCCTTTGCCAATATCCGGTTTCTATATTCTATACAAGAAATTTCTATCTGCCGTTTGCCGGCTCCATGTGAATGTTTTTTCCTTTGATGCGGGCATTCTTCATGCACTCCAGCACTTCCTCTGCGCAGTCCTGCGGAACTTCTACGAAGGTGTACTTGTCATACATATCGATGCTGCCTACCAGACGTCCGGAAATACCGGATTCGCCTGCAATGGCACCCAGAATGTCGCCCGGTTTTACTTTCTGATCCTTACCAATGTTGATAAACAGGCGGGCCATATCGGCATCCTGGTTCTTTCCTCTGCCGCCACGACTGTTTCTTCCATCTTTGCCTTTGCCATCTCTTCTGCCGCGTCCGTTTCCACGGTCACCGCGGTCACGTCTGGAATCCAGATCATCTAAGGATCTTGCCGGACGGTTATCGAAAATGATATCCTCATTTTCTTCGCCCATGTTCATACGCAGCAGTGCTGCAGCCAGCTCTAACGAGGTGTAATCCTCCTCCAGCAGCTTTTTCTCCAGAATATGGGAAATACGGCTTAAATCCATATCGGTCAGGACTTCCTTTGCCTGATCCAGGATCTTTTCTGCCTTAATCTCGGTGATATCATCCAGAGACGGGATTGCCTGCGGAATGATCTTGGTCTTGCAGTAACGCTGGATATCGCGCAGCTTATACACCTCGCGGCCTACCACAAAGTTAAACGCGATACCCTCACGGCCTGCACGTCCGGTACGTCCGATACGATGTACATAGTACTCGTCATCCTGCGGGATATCGTAGTTGAATACCGCCTCAACATCATCGACATCGATACCGCGGGCAGCCACATCGGTTGCAACCAGGATCTCGGTGCGTCCGTTGCGGAAACTGTTCATAACACGGTCACGCTGTACCTGCTTTAAGTCTCCATGCAGTCCCTCTGCAAAATAACCACGTCCCTGCAGCTCAGTCACCAGCTCATCGACCTGCTTCTTCGTATTGCAGAATGCTACGGAAAGCTTCGGAGCGTACATATCGAGCAGACGGCACATAACCTCAACTTTGGTCTTCGGTTTTACTTCATAATAATACTGGGTTACCTTCGGCACGGTAAGCTCCTTCTTTACCACCTTGACAATCTGCGGATCCTTCTGGAAATTCTCCGCGATCTTCTGGATGGCTGCCGGCATGGTAGCGGAAAACATGACCGTCTGGCGCTCCTCCGGAAGCTGGCTTAAGATGGTCTCCATGTCCTCTAAGAAGCCCATGTTCAGCATTTCATCTGCCTCATCCAGAACAACGGTATGTACCTGGTCAAATTTCACGGTCTTGCGGCGCATATGGTCCATCACACGGCCCGGAGTACCGATGATAATCTGGGTACCGTCTTTTAAACCGCGGATCTGACGCACGATATCCTGTCCTCCATAAATTGGAAGAATCTTGATTCCATGCATGTATTTTGCAAGATTACGGATCTCATCTGCCACCTGGATGGCAAGCTCACGGGTCGGGCAAAGGGCGATCGCCTGCAGTTTTTTCTTTTTCGGGTCGATCTTCTGCAGAAGCGGGATACCAAACGCAGCTGTCTTACCGGTTCCTGTCTGTGCCTGTCCGATGATATCGTGGCCTTCCATCTCTACCGGGATGGCTTTTGCCTGAATCGGGGAAGCCTCCTCAAATCCCATATCGGTCACTGCACGCAGGATGCGGTCGTCTAACTGTAACTCTTCAAATTTTACTGTTTCCATTCATTTTCCTCATTCTATTCTAATCTGTTTTCAAGGGAACACGCAGGTCAATTCCTGTGGGAGAATCCTGCGTTCTCAGGCATGCAACCACCTGCCTCCGACAGATTTTTGCATACGATTTCCATAAAAAAAGAAGATTCAGGATGGTTTCTGAATCTTCTTCAGCACAATTTTGTATTCTAACATACGGAAATTGGAATGTCAATTTTCTTTTCGCGTGCAATCTGGAAGTCTAATCTAGAAGTTTCCGTCCGGCGAAAGTCCCTGATTCACTCCGTATGTATTATAAATCTGCCCAAACGTTCCTTTCGGTGCCTGTGCAATGAACGATGCCCCACTGCCGTACTTTCCATAAAGCTGCATGATCTGCTTCATCTGCTCCCGGTCAATGGCCACACAGCCGGAGGTGTAATCCTTGAATTCTCCGGAGCAATGTAAAAACAAAGCGGAACCCTGGTTTTTGATTCCATTTGGATTAAAGCCTGCGTCAATGACATAATCATAATATCCGGCATAACCGGAGGTTCCGACCTGTTCGCCCTCTCTCGTACTTCCTTTTACCAGACGGTTGGAATCATCTTCCCATACATAGGAGGTATCCACCTGAATGTAGTCGGACGGAAAGCCTGCTTCCGTCTTTGCCTGGCCAAACGGCGTGTTCATTTTGAACACACCGATCGGCGTGGTTTTATCGCCGGACTGGCGGTGATTGCTCATTCCGTTCATGCCAAGATGACCGGTGGTCTCCACCCGTTTTTCCCAGTTCGCAGCTGTGCTGCTCCGCTCAAATGCATAGACATCGCAATTGGAAGCACCGGTTCCTTCCACGACGACCAGTACCCGGGCTTCTTCCGGGAGTACGAAGCGGGATACATCCGCCGTTCCTGCCATGACAGAAGCTGCTGCCTGCGCACCCACAGAAACAGAAGCTTCTACGGTCACTGCTTTTCTACCTGTCTCATTTTCCATCTGATTTCCTGCCTCCCCGCTTTCTTTTCCGCCCGGTGCGTCAAAACTTACCTGCACGGATTTCGTTGCTTCATGATCAGTCTGTTCTGCCATTTCCGAAGTCTGCATAGTGCCTGTTGCTGCGTTTGCTCCGCTTCCTGCCGTTAAAACCGGTGCAGACAAAATGGCTGCAGCCATATAAATTCCTGCATGGATTCCCATGTTTCTTCCTCCATCTGTACTTTATGTGCCTTATACTTTAAACCGATACCCGACGCCCCAGATCGTCTCAATATACTGCGGCTTCGCGGTATTGAACTCAATCTTCTCGCGGATCTTCTTAATGTGCACGGTCACCGTAGCAATGTCACCGATGGAATCCATATCCCAGATTTCCCGGAACAGCTCTTCCTTCGTATATACATGATTTGGATTCTGCGCAAGGAAGGTTAAAAGATCAAATTCTTTTGTAGTAAAGTTTTTCTCTTCTCCGTTCACCCAGACTCTGCGGGCGGTCTTATCGATCTTTAATCCACGGATCTCAATGATCTCATTTCCCGGGTTGCCACTTCCGATCAGGCGCTCATAGCGGGCCAGATGCGCCTTTACACGCGCTACCATCTCACTCGGGCTAAATGGCTTGGTCATGTAATCATCGGCTCCAAGTCCAAGTCCACGGATCTTGTCGATGTCGTCTTTTTTTGCGGAAATCATGATGATCGGCGTATTTTTCACCTGGCGGAACCGTCTGCAGATTTCAAATCCGTCCATGCCCGGAAGCATCAGATCCAGGATCAGAAGATCAAAATCTTCGTTTAAGGCACGCTCCAGTCCTACATCTCCCTGCTCCTCCAGTTCTACTTCAAATCCGCTTAACTCCAGATAGTCCTTCTCAAGTTCTGCGATGCTGGTTTCATCTTCAATGATCAGAATTCTGCTGCTCATTCTGTATTACCTCCTGATATTTTCTCAGCACAAAATGCATCTCTGTGCCGATTCCTTCTTTGCTGGTCGCCCAGATGCGGCCGCCATGATCTTCAATGATCTTTTTGACAATGGAAAGTCCGATCCCGCTTCCACCCTTGGACGAATTCCGGGATGAATCCGTGCGGTAAAACCGGTCGAAAATATACGGCAGATCCTTTGCCGCAATCCCCTTACCATTATCTTCGATTTCAACCTGGATAAAATCACCCACATCCTTGATGCGGATATTGATGATTCCCTTTGGTTTATCTAAATATTTCACCGAATTGCTGATGATGTTATTGATGACGCGCTTCATCTGCTCCGCATCCGCGATCACCTCTACGTCTTCATTTACATAGTTGAAATATCCCAGCTCAATCCCACGGGATTCCATATCCAGCCCGACTTCTTCCGCGCAATCACGAAAATAGCCATTTACATTGATCCGGGAAAAGGTGTACGGGATCTTATTGGTATCGATCTTGGAATAAAAGGTCAGCTCATCGATCAGACGGTCCATATCATTGGCCTTGTTGTAGATGGTCCGGATGTATTTGTCCAGCTTTTCCGGTGACGATGCCACACCATCTAAAATGCCTTCCACGTACCCCTTGATCGCCGTGATCGGCGTCTTCAGATCATGGGAAATGTTACTGATCAGCTCTTTATTTTCATTGTCATACTGGATTTTCTGCTCGGCACTCTCCTTTAACCGGATGCGCATCTCCTCAAAATCCTGGCAAAGCTCGCCAATTTCATCATCTTCCTCGATATCCAGGGTAAAGTCCAGATTGCCGTCCCGGATTTTCCGGGTCGCTTCCTGCAATTTACTTAACGGACGCAGGACAGAACGGTAAACCCAGATTGTCAGGGAACCGCAGATAAACATCAGCATGAGTACCGCTGTGATCATAAGCTGGGCGATCATACTCTTGACCTCCGGACCAAACTGATCCATCCGGTAAACCATGAAGATCCGTCCCACAGACAGCATCAGCCCCACAAACAAAATAGGCAGTACACTGAACGTGACAAATGCAATGGCAAGACGCGTTTTTAATTTCATAAAAATACACCTCTTTCTACTGGTATCAGTATACCATAAAGAGGTGTATTCCGTTTATAAAACTATTCTAAATTTTCCAACAATTATTTATGATCGTTTACGCAACGCATGGACCGCAACATTGCAGCTTCCACAACACATCCAGTTAGTTTCCGCATTCAATGCTGATCTCGTTAAACTTCTCCAGAATGTGATCGATCTGAATCTGTTTCTTTTCTTCTCCTGCCTTGTCGATGATCACATGTCCCTGATGCATCATCAGCAGGCGGTTGCCGTACTCAACCGCATAGCGCAGGTTGTGGGTGACCATGATGGTTGTCAGATGCTTTTCTTTTACGACCTTGTCTGTCAGTTCCATAATGATGTCTGCGGTTTTCGGATCCAGCGCTGCCGTGTGCTCATCCAAAATCAGAAACTCGATCGGTGTCATGGTGGACATTAAAAGTGCCATAGCCTGACGCTGGCCGCCGGAAAGCACTCCGACCTTCACATCCATCTTATCTTCCAGGCCAAGTCCCAGCATGTGGAGCTGTTCCCGGTAAAATTCAATGCGCTGGCGGTTCGTGCCGGGGCGTAAGTTAAACGGTTTTCCCTTGTTGTCAGCCAGTGCCATATTTTCCAGGATCGTCATGGACGGGCAGGTTCCCATTGCCGGGTTCTGGTACACACGGCCGATCCGTCTCTGCCGCTTAAACTCCGGCATATTGGTGATGTCCTGACCGCCGATCCTGATCTGACCATCATCCAATGGGATGCTGCCGCAGATCAGGTTCAGCATGGAAGTCTTGCCGGATCCATTGGAACCCACCACCGACACAAACTGTCCATCCTCGATGGAGAGGGAAAAATCATTGAAAAGGCACATCTCGTTGACCGTGCCCGCGTTATAGTATTTGTGGATATGGCTTAACTCAAGCATGTGCCTTTACCTTCCTTTCTTTCCGGTTGCTCGCAACCAGAATGATCAAAAATAGAACTGCCGTGATCAGCTTTAAATCCGACGCTGCCATGCCCAGGGCGATTGCCAGGGATACGCAGGCTTTGTACACGATAGAACCGAAAATAACTGCCGTCGTTGCTTTCACGCTACGGAAGCGCTTCAGCAACTTCGTACCGATGATCACACTCGCCAGGCCGATGACCATGGTTCCGGTACCGGTGCTGACCTCAAAAAAGCCTTTCTGCTGGCAGTATACACAACCAGCCAGGGCAACAAAGCCATTTGCAAGGGCCAGGCCAAGAATCTTGACCATTCCCTTATCTTTCGCAAGAGAAGTAACCAGCACCTCATTATCGCCGACCGCCCGGAGCAGATACCCGGCACGGGTTTTTAAAAACAGATCCAGTAAAACCTTGCAGACCAGAACGATCACAAACAGGATAATGCAGACCAGATACGGATCCAGTGCTTTCGGAACAACCGCTTCCAGAAATGCATTTTCAAAAATCGTTTCCTTGCTGAAGATCGGCAGGTTTGCCTTTCCCGCGATCCTTAAGTTGATGGAATACAGTGCCGTCATCATAATGATGCCTGAGAGAAGATCCCGCACCTTCAGCTTTACATGGATCAGGCCGGTGATGCATCCGGCTAAGAGTCCTGCCGCAAAGCTGATCAAAAGTGTAAGCACCGGATGCACGCCCTTTAGGATCAGCATCGCTGTGACAGCCGCTCCCATTGGGAAAGTTCCGTCCACAGACAGATCCGGAAAATCCAGGATTTTATAAGTAATGTATAAGCCGAGTGCCATGATCGCGTAGATCAGACCCTCCTCAATGACGCCAATGATGATAGACATGTGTTTCCTCCGAATTTCTAAACGCACAGGACGGGGCAGCCCTGCTTTGTGTGATGATGAGTCTGCCCCGTTATGTTCTGCATCCTAGTTTGTTGTGATTTCATCGAACAGTGCTGCCGCATTATCAGAAAGCTCTGCCGGAATGGTGATGCCAAGGTTTTCAGCCACCTTGTTGTTGCCGTAGAAAGCAGCCTCTTCAATGACTTCAAAGTTCATCTCGCTTGCTTTCTTCTCGCCCTTTAATACCTTTGCTGCCATCTTGCCGGTCTGCTCGCCAAGGCTGACGTAATCCAGTCCGACGGCTGCCAGACAGCCAATCTTAACCTGCTCGATCTCGCTTCCGAATACCGGGATGTTCTTCTTTGCAGCCTTATCCAGGATGACCGGAAGGGAGCTGACTACGGTGTTATCGGTTAAGTTGTTGATGCAGTCAACCTTCTCAACCAGTGCATCTGCTGCCAGCGGAATGTCTGCCGTGGAAGAAATGCCGCTCTCTACGATCTCAAAGCCATACTCCGGAGCTGCTTTCTTGTATTCCTCAATTGCGGAAACGGAATTGATCTCGCTGGTGCTGTACATGATACCGATGGTCTTTGCATCCGGAAGCATGGTGCGGATCATCTTTAACTGGCTCTCTACCGGAAGCTTATCGCTGGTACCGGTGATCTCACCAACCGGGGTTCCATCTGCATTGGCAAGCTCTGCCAGTACCGGATCCGTTACTGCGGTATAGATAACCGGGATGTCGGCATCTTTTGCTGCGCTGTATGCACTCTGCGCGATCGGGGTTGCAATGGCACAGATCAGGTCGGCTTTCTTGGAAATAAAGTTGTTCATGATCTGGCTTGCGGTTCCGCCGTCTGCCTGTGCGTTTTCATACAGGACAGTCAGGTTCTTACCCTCTACGATACCCTCATCTGCAAGGCCCTGTAAAAATCCGGTGCGGCAGTTATCCAGGGAACCATGCTCTGCGAACTGTCCGATACCTACGGTATACTCACCCTCTGCAACTTCCGGTGCCTCTGCTGCATCCTCACTGCTTTCCTCTGCTGCCTGTGTCGTGGTTTCTGCTGCCTTGGTATCTGCTGCAGTTGTCTCTGCGGTCTTGCTGCCGCATCCTGCCAGTGCCATCATTGCTGCCATTGCTGCTGCCATAACTTTCACACTTTTTCTCATAATCAAATCCTCCTTGCCTGTTCTGGTTTTTCATTGTTTTCTACAAGGACAACCCTTAGGCCGGATGCCTGTTCCTGCTAAGTGTTTTCCCGGATCGTATTTCCTGAAAGTTTCATAGGACGCACTTTCCGGAAAATAAAAAAGTCCCAAATACAGATTTCATTCTGTATTTGAGACGAATTCACTTAATCCGCGGTACCACTCAAATTGGTTTGCACCCACTCACCCGTATACTAACATATACGCCGCCAGGTAACGGTTGCGGTTTCCGTCAGTCCCTACTCCCATGTCTTACGAATGTTTTCGTTTTCCCTGGTTTCAGATCTGCCCTCGAAAGTCCATTCAGCAATCCCTTCCATACTGCAATCCCACCGCCTGCAGCTCTCTGTGATATCAGCGAAGTGCTTACTCCTCTTTCTCATCGGTTTGTCTTTGTTGGTACATATCATAATGCGCGAATTCGGATTTGTCAACTACTTTTTTCTGACAATATGGCGGCTCACAAAACGGTCAATATTTTCTAACGGTTGGGAGAGACTGTTGCAGGCTGGTTCCCGTCTACGCTACTGACTACGCTATAGATTTAGTTTGTCGTAGCTCTTACTCAGATAAATATCCAACCGTTCTTTCAGTGGCTGATATTCTTCGCTCTCCAGATTTGGATCCTGTTTCAGGATGTGATTCACTTCTTCGGATACTGTTTTTAATAAATTTGCATCCGTAAAGATATCCGCAATTTTAAATTCCATGTCACCGCTCTGACGCACGCCAAAAAAATCGCCGGGACCGCGCAGCTTTAGATCCTCGGAAGCGATATAAAAGCCGTCGTTGGAGCGGTTTAAAATATCCAGGCGTTCCTGCGTTCCGTCCTGGTCCGAGCAGTTGACCATGATACAGTAAGACTGGTGGGCACCCCGGCCCACGCGTCCGCGCAGCTGGTGAAGCTGTGCCAGTCCAAAACGTTCCGCATTTTCAATCATCATGACCGTTGCGTTTGGCACGTTCACACCGACCTCCACAACCGTGGTGGAAACCAGCACCTGAATCTCACCGGACGCAAACCGCTCCATGATCTGATTCTTTTCTTTGCCTTTCATTTTGCCGTGCAGATACTCTACGGTAATGCCAGCCGGAAGCTTTTCCCGCAAAATTTTTGTGTAATCTAGTACATTTTCCGCCTCGATCAGTTCGCTCTCCTCTACCATCGGACAGATCACATACGCCTGGCGTCCGGCTGCCACCTCGCGGGCAATAAACTTATAAGCTTTGTCACGGTAACCGGTATCTACCACACAGTTTTTAATGGGCAGACGCTCCGCAGGCATCTCATCGATGATGGAAATGTCCAGATCTCCATAAAGAATGATGGCAAGTGTCCGTGGAATCGGAGTCGCACTCATGACCAGCACATGAGGTGTCAGCTCCTGGTCCGTTTCACTTCCCTTGTTTCCCAAAGCTTCCCGCTGGCCCACACCAAACCGGTGCTGCTCGTCGGTAATGACCAGGGCAAGACGGTCGTAATGAACTTTCTCCTGGATCAGTGCATGGGTTCCCACGATGATATCCGCCTCATGAGACGCTATTTTCTCGTAGGCCAGACGTTTTTCCTTTGCCGTCATGGACCCGGTGACCAGAACCACCTGTTTCTCAATACCATACGTTTCAAACAGTTCCGTGATTGATTCGTAATGCTGCTTTGCCAGTACCTCAGTCGGTGCCATCATGGCTCCCTGGCATTCGTTCATGGCAGTCTCTAATAATGCCAGCACCGCCACAATGGTCTTGCCGGATCCCACATCGCCCTGCACCAGCCGGTTCATGACCAGACCGCTCTCCAGATCCTTCCTCACTTCCTCCAGCACTTTTTTCTGGGCGCCGGTCAGTTCATAAGGCAGGGATGCCAAAAGCCGGTCAACCTCAGACGATCTTGAGATGATATAGCGGCTCTTTAGATCCTGACGTTTTTCCTTTAACCGGCGCACCGAAAGCAGGAAGAACAAAAACTCATCAAACACCAGGCGCTTTCTGGCAAACAGCAATTCTTTTTTATCTGCCGGAAAATGAATATGCTCAATGGCATAATTATATTCCGCCAGTTCATAGCGGCTGCGAAGTTCTTCCGGAAGATACTCACGCTCCATCTGCCGCTGCAAAAGAGCCTGCTGCACCGCACGGGTGATTGCCTTATTGCCCAGCCCTTTTGTCTGTCCATACACCGGCTGCATGGAATGCATGACACCCCGGTACTGCTCCGGTGTGAACACTTCCGGCTGTTCCATGGTCAGCCGCCCGCTTTTTTTGACCACACGGCCACGGAATACCAGGATCTGACCCATCTGCAGGACATTATGCAGATACGCCATGTTATACCAGGTCAGCTGCAGGGTTCCCGTCATATCCCGCACATCCGTAATGATGACCTGAATATTTTTAAAACGGCGCACGGATGGTGTTTTCATCAACTGCCCAGATACCGCAAACACGCCTTTTTCCCGGAGATTTCCGATTGGAACCGGCTCTTCATAGGCATCATAAGCACGCGGATAGTCGTGCAAAAGTTCTTCTACTGTTTCTACACCCAGTTTGGAAAATAATTTTGCTGTTTTTTCTCCGATTCCCTTGAGACTTGTGATTGGCTGCTGATTCATCGTTTTTCCTTCTGGTTTTCCGTCGTTTTTACTACTCAACGGAAATCAGATAATAATAGATCGGCTGACCGCCCTCCTGAAGCTCAATCTCCACATCCGGGCAGCTTGCCTGAAGTTTTTCGATCAGAGCCTCTGCGTCCTCTGCAGTGACATCGCTTCCGTAGTAAACGGTCACCAGCTCAGAATCCTCATCCAGCATCGCCTTTAAGGTATCCCCGGTAGTCTTCTCCAGATCGGTACCGACCGCCAGCATGCCATGATCACCGATTCCCATGATGTCACCCTCGTGGATCTCCATATCATCGATCACGGTATTGCGTACGGCGTAGGTGATCTGACCGGTCTTCACACGCCCCATCTCCTCTACCATAGTCTCCAGGTTTTCCTCCGGAGTCTGGTCCGGGATGAAGTTGATGAGGGCAGTGATTCCCTGCGGAACCGTCTTGGACGGAACAACAATGATCTGCTTGTCCTCTACCAGATATTTTGCCTGCTCTGCAGCCAGAATGATGTTTTTATTATTCGGCAGAATATAAACCGTATCAGCATTCACATGCTCGATGGCATTCACCATGTCCTCGGTACTCGGGTTCATGGTCTGACCGCCCTCGATCAGATAATCTGCACCAATGCCTTTAAAGATCTCGCCCAGTCCTTCGCCTACGGATACGGCAATGAAACCATACGGTTTTCTCGGCTCGTCTTTTGCAGTCTCTTTCTGATCTTCCTCCGCTTTCTGCTCTGCTGCCTTGCGCTCAGCATCCTGGATGACACGCTCCTGGTGCTCCTCGCGCATGTTGTCGATCTTCATGCGGGAAAGGGAACCAAAGGTCAGTGCTTTCTGGATCGCAAGACCCGGATCGTTCGTGTGAACATGAACTTTTACGATATCATCGTCAGAAACGACTACGATGGAGTCACCAATGGATTCCAGATATGCCTTGAACTCATGCTCGCTGTTTTCGTCGTAATGTTTTTCCAGATTGATGATAAACTCCGTACAATAGCCATACTTAATGTGTGCGGTATCGATATCAGTTGCTGCTGCGCCTTTTGCCTCAGTCTGCACGTTCACAGCTGCCTTTGCGTCCGGAACGGTGATATCAACCTCTTTGCCGCTGACGCCATCAAATGCGCCCTTTAACACCTGCATCAGGCCCTGTCCGCCGGAATCCACCACGCCAGCCTGCTTTAATACCGGAAGCATCTCCGGAGTCTGGCTGAGTACATAGTCACCATGCTCGATGACCTTCTCACCAAATTCCAGAACATCTTCTGTCTCTTCTGCTACTTCCACAGCCTTATCTGCCATACCCTTGGCCACCGTAAGGATGGTACCCTCTTTCGGCTTCATAACTGCCTTATAGGCAGTTTCTGTTGCATGGACAAATGCCTGGGCCAGTGTTTTTACATCGACTACATCTTTTCCTTTGATCTCTTTGGTAAATCCACGGAACAGCTGGGATAAGATAACACCAGAGTTTCCTCTCGCACCACGCAGGGAACCGGAAGAAATCGCTTTTGCCAGGGAATCCATGGTCGGCTCCTGCACGGCTGCCACTTCCCTTGCGGCAGACATGATCGTCATGGTCATGTTGGTTCCGGTGTCACCGTCCGGTACCGGAAATACGTTTAACTCGTTGATCCACTCTTTTTTTGCTTCTAATCCCTTTGCTCCGGCTAAAAATGCCTTCTGCATCAGACGGGCGTCAATTACCTTTACACTCACCGTCAGGTCCTCCTTAATCGATAACTCGTACACCTTCTACATAAATGTTGATCTTGTCAACCTCCATGCCGGTGAATTCTTCTACTTTGTATTTTACGCTTGCGATCAGATTGTCAGATACTGCACAGATGCTGACACCATAAGCCACAATCACGTGGAAATCGATGGAAATATGGTTGTCCTTCACCTCTACGGTAATTCCGTGAGTCAGACTCTCGCGCTTTAACAGCTTAACCAGACCATCTTTCATGCTGACAGCTGCCATACCAACAATACCAAAACACTCTACCGCCGTCATGCCTGCATACATGGCGATCACATCGGAGCTAATCTGAATCTCGCCCAGTTTGTTGTTGATGCGTCCTTTCATAGAAACCCCTCCATATCTATCTGAATTTAGGTTACTGCTCACACATGCGTGGCCAGCAACATAGTTTTCTGGATGCCCGGATAAAAGGGCATAATTTAACTAATCAATCATACCATATATCTTTCCTGCTGTCCATGACGAGTTTTCTCGAAAACAAGAAACAAAAATATTTTCTCAAAAAAATGTAAAATTTCACTTGCCAAAACCATGACTTTCTGCTATCATACTTTATGTTGTGGTTCCTTACGGGACCAAGTACCGGTTAAGGAGGTGCAATCATGGCTAAATGTGCAATCTGTGAAAAGGCTGCTCACTTCGGAAATAACGTGAGCCACTCCCATAGAAGATCCAACGCGATCTGGAAAGCAAACGTTAAATCCGTTAAGGTTAAAGTTAATGGAGGAGCTAAGAAGATGTATGTATGTACTTCTTGCTTACGTTCTGGCTTAGTTGAAAGAGCATAATTGGAACTGAATGCAGAGGACATGTCGTTTGACATGTCCTCTTTTTCGTTACCCATTCTTATCCGCTTGTTTTCTTTTCATCTTTTCATCATCTTCTACACATGCATTTAACAAAAAACTGCTCTTTTTGCAATTTTCGTTTGCAGTCTAGCAGCAGAACAGATAATACCCCAACGTCAGACACCCAATGATAAAGATCAGGGTCGACAATGTCTCCGGAATGAACAAAAGAAGCGTCATTCCGATCCCAAAACAAAAAAGCATAAGCCCCAGAACACGCCTCATGGCAGCCTCCTGATATGATATGGCTGTCGTCTGCGCAGCCTCTATTCCTTATTAGTATATGCCAGATTCCATAAGGTATGAACCAGGGCTTATGATGTTGTCTTTTTCGCGATATTCCGCCAGATGATTTCATGCAGTACAGCGCAGCGTCTCCCGCCTGATTTCTAATCTGCCTGCACTTCGTTTTTGCTTTTTTCTTCCTGTGCAGGGACTTCCTGTGCAGCTGCCATCTCATTGGCCGTCTCCATCGCCTTTTCTGACACCTCCGGTGTCTCCTGTTTTCCGCCAACAAATTTATTTACAAAATCCGGTACCATGTCCAAAACCTTGGTCACCGCATCCTGCTGTTTGATGTTGACCAGCTTGGTCACACCGTTCTGGATCACAAGGACAGCACTTGGCTCATCTTGGCACTCATACCGCCTCCGCCATTGTGCTTGGCATTCTCCGCAAAAGAACCCGCTGCCATGCCGCAGGTCACATCCACCAGCGGCAAAATGATGGCATCGTCCACCTTTACGGCATCTCCCACCACCGTCTTGGTCGTCACAAACTGATCCATTCCCTTAAACAGGGCTTCTACTGTTGAAACAAATTGATTCTCAGCCATCGTATTGTCCTCCTTTTTGGAACGCGCGCTGACACCTTACGCCTCCCGCCATTTTTTTATCCATAAACGGATATTTTTATTCTGAAGCACCCGGAATATAAAAAGCAAAAGTGTCGCAAGCCGGATGCGCCCTTTCAGTTTCAGTTCTCCCTCCAGACAGGTTTCCAGGAAATCTGGAATCACCTGAACGCTTCGGCCATAGAGAGGATAAAACGGACTAATCCAGGTGAGAACCTGCCCGGTCCTATACGGATCTCCTAAGCCGAACCGAAGTTTTCCTGCCATCTTCTGCGGCGAAATATGCCGGATGATTCCAAAGATCTGTTTCTTTGCCAGCCGAAACGCCGCTTTGTTTTCTTCATCCTGAAGAAAGTGCCAGATAGTATCCCACTGTTGTTTTCCTTGTTTCAACTTTTTCGCAAGTCTTTTCAGTTTTTTGGGAATGCTGCAAATCCGTTTTTTCCAGCCAGTCCAGAAGCGGCGCAAACGTTCTGTCAGAATGGACAGACGAGACTTATGCTCTTTTGGTTTCTGTCCGGCTTGCGTTGTTTTCCCAGCATTTTCCGCAGATTGTGCCGTTTCGCTTTTCTTTGAGGCATCTGGCAGATCCGATTCCGGTTTTGCCACTTCTGCAGTCTCCATCCGTTCTTTCAGTTCCTGACCAGATTCACTTTTTTGTTCTTCCGAATTCCCATTCGCACAAGCCACGTTCTCTTCCAGAGCTTTTTCTGAATTTCCTTCTGGAATTTCAGGGGAATTTTTCTCCGGCGTTTCTCCCGCCGCTTTCCCGTCTGACTTTTCCCGTCCGGGATGAAACCAGAGGATCCGGAAATCCACATGCAGTTCTCCGTCATAGAAAGCTTTTAATGAAATGAGGTGAAAGAACCAGCTTACCGAAGCCTTGCCTTTGAAGGATTCATAACAGCTTCCCTCTGCCCGGTACCGCACCGGCACAAACAGCACGCTGAAGATGACCGCCAGAACCAGTCCCAGCACGATCAGGATCAGAATGCCGATCAGTTTTAAGATTCCCAGTACAATCGCTACCATACATCATTTCCTGTAAAGCGGGCAAAGGATGCCGCCGATACCTCTCCTGTTTTCTGATACAGATCATCTACCATCTGCGGACCACCTCCAGCGCTTCCCAGTATGTAACGGCAATGCCCAGGATCATGCGTTCTTTTTTCTTTTCTGCCGGAGTCAGAAGCATCACGGAAGGGTAGATGTCACAGAGATTCTCTCCATTTTGCGGGGATGTAATCACATAAACCTCCGGCTGCAGCTTTTCCTCCCGGATTCCCTGGATGATCGCATAGCGGTGCCGGCGTGCCTTCTTCCCCATGTATAAATGATCGTACCACTGCATAGCATCTCCCTCTTACACGATTACCGGTAATTATCGAGAATGGAACGGCGCAGAAGATCCAGTCCCTTTACAACGGCCTGTTCCCGGATCTTATCCCGGTTGCCCTTAAACTGGTATTTCTCGACGCTGACCTTGTCCTTCATATAGGTGGCAATGTAAACCAGACCGACCGGCTTTTCCTCGGTTCCGCCATCCGGACCAGCCAGACCAGTCACGGCTACGCAGGCATCGGAATCGGTTGCAAACACGCCGCCGGTTGCCATCTCCCGGCTGTCTGCTCGCTGACTGCGCCATATTTTTTGAGCGTGCTCTTGCTGACATCCAGGTATTTGCGTTTTGCTTTATTTGAATAAGTGATAAAGCCTTCGTTATACACCTCAGATGCGCCCGGCACATTGATGATGCGGCCTGCAAGCAGTCCACCGGTGCAGGACTCTGCAGTCGTTACGGTCAGCTCGTACTTCTTCAGTAATTTTACAACAGCCTGTTCCAGCGTTTCCTCTTCCTTGGTTGAGTAAACGCAATCGCCAAAACGGTTCTTGATCTCTTTTACAACTGGTTTTACCAGCTTCTTGGCCTCTTCCTCATTTGCAGCCTTTGCAGTAACGCGGATATGAACCTCTCCGGTCTTTGCGTAGGTTGCAATGGTCGGATTCTGCTGCTTATCGATCAGATCCAGCAGCTTATCCTCCACCTGGCTCTCGCCAACTCCGCAGATCTTCACCATCTGGGAACGGATCACCTCCGGCTGAAGCTTCTGCAGATATAGGAATACCTGATTCATAAACAGCGGGTACAGTTCATTCGGCGGTCCCGGAAGCAGGATCGCAGACTTGCCGTATTTCTCCAGGATCAGACCCGGAGCAGTTCCATTGTCATTGTCCAGGACAATGCATCCCGCCGGGATGATCGCCTGTTTCCAGTTATTCTCTGAAATGACTTTATAAATATTATTCTTGAAATATTCCTCGATCCGCTCTCTGGTGTGCGGATCCTCCACTAATGGAAATTCCATAACCTCCGCGCAGACCTCTTTAGTCAGGTCATCTTCCGTTGGTCCAAGGCCTCCGGTCAGGATGATGACATCCGAGCGCTTTAACGCAGTCCGGATCACCTCCGCCAGACGGTCATGGTTATCTCCCACCGTCACCTGATGGTACATGGTCAGGCCAAGAAGCGCACATTTTTCTGCCAGAAACTGGGTATTGGTATTTACAATGTTTCCAAGTAAAAGCTCTGTACCGACTGAAATCAGTTCCACTACCATTTAGATTGCCCCCTCTGTAAGCACTTTATGATTCTTTGCAATATAATCAACCAGCGACACGACAGTCAGCACCAGTGCAACCCAGGTGCAGATCACCGTTAAGAAATACAGGACCGGAAGATTCACGATCATCAAAATGACTGCGATCATCTGGAATGTGGTCTTAAACTTGCCCCAGTAGCTGGCAGCGATCACAATGCCCTGCTCTGCCGCGATCAGGCGGAACCCGCTGATGATAAATTCACGGCTGACGATGATGATGACCATCCACGCCGGAAGCTGTCCCAGTTCAATGAGACAGATCAGTGCAGAGCAGACCAGAAGCTTATCCGCTAACGGATCCATAAATTTTCCAAAGTTCGTAACAAGATTGTACTTGCGGGCAATTTTTCCGTCCAGCATATCTGTCAGACTCGCAACGATAAAAATCGCCGCTGCAAGATTGCGGAGCAAACGCACTTCCCCATGAAAGGCAAGAAGGCTGATCACAAAAAACGGGATCATGATCACCCGCATGACCGTCAGTTTATTCGGCAGATTCATCATATACCTCCCCGATCAGATCGTAATCGTTGGAACCAGTTACCTTCACCCGTACAAAATCGCCGGACATGAAAAGTTCACCACTGTTAACAAAGATATATCCATCTACATTCGGGGCATCCATGTAGGTTCTTCCCACATAAGCAGCTTCATCGGCTACCTTGCCCTCGATCATGACATCCAGGACACGTCCAACCATGGACTCAGACTTTTCAAAAGCGATCTCCTGCTGCAGCTCCATGATCTCGTCACGGCGCTCCTCTTTCACTTCCTCCGGGATCTGGTCCGGGAAGGTAGCTGCCGGAGTATCCTCTTCCGCAGAATAGGTAAATACACCCAGACGCTCAAACTCCATCTCATCGACAAATCGCATAACCTCTTCATGGTCTTCCTGGGTCTCACCCGGGAAACCAGCGATCATCGTGGTGCGGAGTGCGATATCCGGAACTGCCGCGCGAAGCTTTCCAATGATTTCGCGAAGCTGTGCCTGGTTGGTGCGGCGTCCCATGCGCTTTAAGATGCGGTCGCTCGCATGCTGGATCGGGACATCCAGGTAATGGCAGACCTTTTCTTCGGTGCGGATCGCCTCGATCAGCTCATCGGTGATCTCCTCCGGATAGCAGTACTGAATGCGGATCCAGTAGATGCCCGGAATCTCTGCCAGCTTGTGAAGCAGCTCCGGAAGCATTTTCTTTCCATAAAGATCAACACCGTAAAGAGTTGTCTCCTGAGCCACCAGGATCAGTTCCCGTACGCCCTGGTCAGCCAGCTGGTTTGCCTCTTTTAACAGACGTTCCATCGGCACACTGCGATAATTGCCGCGCAGGCTCGGGATGATGCAGTAAGTGCAGTGCTTGTCGCAGCCCTCTGCGATCTTTAAGAACGCATAATATCCGCCAGTCGTAATGACACGCTCGGTCTCAACCTCCGGAAGTGCGTTTAAATCGTGGAAACAGCTTATATGCTCTTCTCCGCCAAGTGCCTGCTTTAATACGTTTGAAATTTCATCGTAAGTAGAAGTACCAAGGATACCATCCACCTCCGGGATCTCATCGAGAATTTCCTGTTTGTAACGCTGCGCCATGCATCCCGTCACGATCAGTGCCTTGCACTTTCCAGTCTTTTTCAGCTCTGCCATCTCCAGAATGGTATTGACACTCTCTTCCTTCGCATCATTGATGAAGCAGCAGGTATTGACCACAATGATATCTGCCTCGTTTTCATCATCCGTGAAGGTATGGCCATCCCGGTTTAAAAGACCGAGCATCATCTCGGTATCGACCAGGTTTTTGTCACAGCCAAGGGAAACACATAATATTTTCATAAATTCATAACTCCTGTTTTTATGGAAAAAGCCATCTCCATGTGCGATGAGACGGCTTTCTCCTTTCTTTTTGTGTATTACGCGGCAAAATTCGTTTTCCGTTTTCTGCCATTGTTTCTGCTTTCCGGAGGAAAATGTCTCCAGACAAAATTCTTACTCTTCGGTATTTTCTGCAGCTTCTACTGCCTCTGCCGATGCAGCTTCTACTGCTTTTACCTCATCTTCATCCTCGTCGTTCTCACCAAGGATCTTTACCTTACCCTCGTAAAGCTCCTGCACAGCGATGGAAAGCGGCTTCTTGCCTGCGGATTTTGCGATCAGCGGCTCAGCGCCTCCGATGATCTGTCTTGCACGCTTGGAAGTTGCCAGCACGATAGAATAACGGCTCTGTACCACTGGCTGCTCGCCCGGCTCAACCTCGCTGTTACTGCATTGATCAAATCTGTATAAGATGGATGTAACATAATAAAACTCCTTTCTGGGGGATATCTTGTTTTCTTTTAAAATTTTTACCGGATAGAAACGGTAAAACTCTATGATAAAAACAGTTTTCACTGATTAAAACTGCTTTAAATCCTCTTTCATTTCTGCGATGAACTCCTGATTCTGGGAGGTTTTGTGACGCTGCGCCTGGATCAGCTCATGCATTTCCTTTACGCAGGTTTCCAGATCGTCATTTACCAGAATGTAATCGTAACGGTCCATGTACTCAGCTTCTTCCACGGCACGTTTTAAGCGGTTTTTAATCACCTCTTCGGTCTCAGTTCCGCGGCCGCGCAATCTGTGCTCCAGTTCCGCAGCACTTGGCGGAGTCACAAACAAAAGCAGAGTGTCCGGGAATTTCTCTTTGACTGCAAGCGCACCCTGGATTTCAATCTCCAAAATAACATTTTTACCGGCTTCCAGCTGCTCCATGACATAGCTCTTCGGGGTTCCGTAGTAGTTTCCCACATAGCAGGCATGTTCGATCAGCGCGTCTTCTGCGATCATCTGCTCAAACTGCTCTTTTGTCTTGAAGAAATACTCTCTGCCGTCCACTTCGCCCTCACGCGGTCCGCGTGTGGTCGCGGAAATGGATAAAGCATACTGGTCTGCATACCCTGAAAGCAGTGCTTTCATCAAAGTTCCTTTTCCTGCTCCCGAAAAGCCGGAAACAACCGCTAAAATTCCCTTACGGCTCATACTCAATCCTCGATTCTTATCTTATTCCATGATGGATGATACCAGATTGTTTCACACTGCATGCTCTCACAATCCTTTTGGTCCTGATATCATTCAATATTCTGAATCTGCTCTCTGACTTTTTCAATCTCTGTCTTTAAGGCGATTGCCTTGTCACAGATTTCCAGATCACTCGATTTGGAAAGTGTGGTATTAGCTTCACGGTTCATCTCCTGGGCGATAAAGTCCAGTTTTCTTCCCACGCTTCCGCCTGCTTCCAGTTCCTTTCTGGTCGCATCGATGTGGCTGTGAAGACGGACCATCTCCTCATCGACACAGATCTTGTCCGCGTAGATGGTAACCTCTGTTGCAATGCGTCCCTCATCAAGCGGGGTGCTGCCAAGAAGCTCCTTCACCTTGTCTTCCAGTTTCTGGCGGTACTCTGTTAAAATAACCGGAGAACGCTCCTCGATAAAAGCAACAAGGCTGCCCATGTAATCAAGTTTTCCAAGCAGGTCAGTCTTTAACTTTTCGCCTTCCTGAACACGGGAATCTACAAATTTCTTTGCAGCCTCCTCCACAGCCTCGGAAAGTTCCTGCCAGATCTTGTTCTCATCTTCCGCAACCTGATCCATAACCAGAACCTCCGGCATGTGGGCAAGTCCGGACACGGTGATGTCGTTTTTGATGCCAAACTGCTCTTCCATCTGTTTGAAGCAGTTCATATATTCTGCAGCAAGGGAACTGTTGTACTTTAAGCACATTTTCTCTTCTGTGTAGTCTTCGTAGTTGATAAATACATCCACTTTTCCACGCTGAATGTAAGTCTTCAGCAGATTGCGGATGCCTGCCTCAAAATAGTTGAACTTTTTCGGCAGCTTGATGCTTAAGTCAAGATAACGGTGGTTGACTGCCTTGATCTCTACGGAGATTTTATATTCCGCGGTAACGATCTCGCAGCGGCCAAATCCGGTCATGCTTTTTATCATGATGTGGTCTGCTCCTTTGCCATAGATAACTTACATTATAATTCAAATGGAAAAACAAGTCAACGGCTTCGCATTTCAAATTCGGAAATTCGTTTTGACATCCTTTTGACCGCACGGAACATCAAAAAATGCCTTCAAGCCAGATATCTGTTCCATATCTGGTCAGAAGACATTTTTCTTTTTTCCTGTTATGCTGCCAGGTTCAAAAACCTTTTTCCTATGATACTGATACCGGAATCTCTCAAAACGCATCGGTATCTTTCTGTTTCCGTTTCGGATTTGCCGGGAACCATCCTTTCTTCACCCGCTCCTCCTGCTCGAAAAGCTCCTTAATACTCCAGAGAAACGTCACGCCAAGTACTGCCACAATACTTCCTGCTGCTGTATTTGCAATCCGCAGAGAAAGTACCAGAAAAAAGATTCCAAGTATCAGAAAAACCGGCCATACCCGCTTACTGAAATAATATTCCGTCTTCACGACAACTCCGTGAAACGCTCCAATGATCAGAAATGTAAAAATTCCAACGAGCAATCCTCCGATATGCATGCTGACTTCCTCTTTCTTCCTAGTAATTGATTCATCTTACTAAAACAAAAATCCTATTTAGAATACCATACATCATTCCTGTTTTCCAGATAAATTTTGTTCCAACCAGTCTTTTCCGTACAGCAGTCTGGTAACCACCATGGAAGCTGCTGTATCTCCACTGGAGTTTACCAGTGTAGTTGCCGCATCGCACAGCTGTGACAGCATGATACAGATCGGTAACCCTTCTACCGGAAATCCAAACAGGGAAATGATCATGGTTTCCGCAATGGCTCCGCCTCCCGGTACGGAAGACATGGCTACGGAACTGCATACTGCCACAAAAAATGCAAATGCAATATCTGAAATTCCATTCAGTGGACGCTTAAACACATAGCACATTACCGTAATTTTGAAAATACTGCTCATGCAGGAACCATCCATATGGCAGGTTGCCCCCATCGGGATCACAACCGAGCTGACTTCCCGCGGAACTCCGATCCGGTCGCATGGCTCCATCTGCCCCGGAATCGCTGCTGCAGAACTTCTGGTTCCCAGTGCAGTTAAAGCCGGAGTCAGAATGTTTTTAAAATACGCTTTTCCCCCCTTCGTTCCACCTGCAAAAAACGTATACAGCGTAAAGAACACCAGCATATACAAAAACAACGTCGGGTAATACATGATGATCGCATGGAAATAGGTTCCCATAAGAGAAGATCCATAGGTACCGGTTAAATCTGCAAAATACGCAGCCAAACCAATCGGAGCTGCTTTCATCAGAATGCCGATCATTTTGTAAAATACGGATGCAATCTTAGTAAGACCTTCCGCAATTGGCTTTCCCTCATCCCCCATTGCGGAAACCGTACTTCCAAGAAATACCGCAAAGATGATCAGCGGGAGCGCATGACTTCTGGAGAGAAGATCCGGAAAGTCGCTTACGGTAAACATTCCAACGATATGATCTCCAAAATTGATTTCTGACATGGCAGCATCACTGCTGTTTCCCAGAACGCAAGTGCAATCTCAAGAATGGTCTTTTTCTGTTCTTCCAGAAGCGGAATTGCTTTTTGAAGCCGCATTTGTTTCACATAATCAGACAGCCGGAAGCCGAACCATTGCCGAAACTGTCCGCTGAGATATGTTTTGTTATATCCACATGTGTAGCCAGCTGGGTCAACGAAATGTTTTCCGTCAGATATTCCCGGATATAGGCATCGATCTGGGGCATATACTGATTCCTGTTTCCGCCTCCCACATCTGCTGCTTTTTCTGTTTCCAGCCGTCCGTGTCGCTCCAAAAGATCAACAAATAAAAGGCACGCCAGGGATTCTGCCATTTTATACCGGACAGGAGTTTGTTTTTTGAAACATTCATAGATGTCCACGATCCACTCCCGGTACCTCATAAGGCAGTCTGATGTTTCTGCCGGTATATAAATAGCCTGCGTTTCTGATGTACCGTAAACGCCCCACTCCGTAAGCACTCTGGGATGAAGTTTCAGACTGAGCGTCCGGTTTTCCGCTTCCCTGGAAATGATAGAATGTCCGCAATTGGAAGGAAAAAAGAGCATGTCACCAGCCTTTAAATGGTATGATTTCTGACTGGCAAAATATTCCAGTTCACCGGAAAGAACCGCCATAAGTTCCAATTCTTCATGCCACAGATAACGATAAGAACTGCCTTTTATTACGCTGAGCTGTATACGTGTCTGCCCATTCGTTTCATATTTGAAATCGTATTTTTCCATTATCCTTCCTCCATACTCACAAATATATCATAAATCCAGATTTTTGTATTTTTCGGATCTTTTCTTTCATTTTTTCGATTATATCATGCTGCCTGAAATACCTCAATTTGTAATTTTTCACCCCACTTCCACGTTCTTGTAAAGCTGGTGTTCCCGCATGCGTGCCCAGAAATTTGGGGTTCTGAATTGAAAATCTCTGTCTTTGAACGCTAACTTGTAAATTTCGTTTTCTTCCTGTATAATTGGAAGAATCGTAACTGCCCCTGTTTTCGGCACGGGGCAAGTTCCATTTTATATGGAAAGGAGTTTTATATTTAATATGGCATTTGATGGAATCGTAATTGCGAACCTGGTTCATGATATCCGCAACAAACTGGAGGGCGGCAAGATCAACAAGATCGCCCAGCCGGAAAAAGATGAGCTTTTGTTCACGGTAAAAAATAATAAGGAAACCCTGCGTCTCTCTATTTCCGCCAGTGCAAGTCTGCCGCTGGTCTATTTTACAGAGACGAACAAGCCAAGTCCCCTGACCGCACCGAACTTCTGCATGCTGCTGCGCAAGCACATCGGAACCGGCCGCATCGTTGAGGTCTCCCAGCCGGGACTGGAGCGTATCATCGAACTAAAGATTGAGCACTTAGATGAGCTTGGCGACCTTCAGCGAAAACGCCTCATCGTGGAACTGATGGGCAAGCACAGCAATATCATCTTCTGCAAGGAAGACGGCACGATCTTAGACAGCATCAAACACGTTTCTGCGCAGGTCAGCTCTGTGCGCGAGGTACTGCCGGGCCGGATGTATTTCATCCCGCACACTACAGATAAAGAAGACCCGCTTACCATCTCTGAGGAAAGCTTTGTCCGTGTGATCGGTTCTACCCCTGCTCCGGTGCAGAAAGCCTTGTACCAGAAGCTCACCGGCATCAGCCCGATCATCGGCACGGAAATCTGCCACATGGCTTCTGTGGACGGCGACCGCTCTGCTAACGAGCTGACTCCGGCAGAACTGACCCATTTGTACCACATGTTCACACTGCTGATGGACGATGTCAAAACCGGAACCTTCACGCCAAACATCATCTACCGCGGCGAGGAGCCGGTGGAATTTGCCTCTGTCCCGCTGACCTGCTACGAATCCGGTGATTACCAGGAAAAGAAGTTTGACTCGATCAGCCATCTGTTAGACTGCTACTATTCCGAGAAAAACGCCGTTACCCGCATCCGCCAGAAATCGGTCGATCTCCGTAAGATCGTCCAGACTGCATTGGAGCGAAACTACAAGAAATATGACCTGCAGGAAAAGCAGTTAAAGGATACGGAAAAGCGTGACAAATATAAGGTATACGGTGAACTGTTAAACACCTACGGATACGAATTAAAAGGCGGGGAAAAAGAACTGAAATGCCTGAATTACTACACCAATGAGGAAGTCAAAATTCCGTTGGACCCGCAGCTTTCCGCCCAGGAGAACTCCCAGAAATTCTTCGCCAAGTACAATAAATTAAAGCGTACTTACGAAGCGTTAAGCGACCTGACTTTGGAAACAAAACAGGAAATCGATCATCTGGAATCCATCAGCACGGCTCTGGATATCGCATTGAAAGAAGACGATCTGGTGCAGATCAAGGAAGAGCTGATGGAATTTGGCTTTGTGAAAAAACGCCCGTACGGAGCGAAAAAGCCGAAGATCACCAGCCGCCCGTACCACTACCGCTCCACCGACGGCTTCGATATTTATGTTGGAAAAAACAACTACCAGAATGAGGAAGTTACCTTCAAGATTGCAAACGGCAACGACTGGTGGTTTCACGCCAAAGGCATTCCGGGATCCCATGTTGTGGTCCGCACCGAGGGAAAAGAGCTGCCGGACCGCACCTTTGAAGAAGCTGCTGCACTGGCTGCCTGGTACTCCAAAGGCCGGGACAACGATAAGGTCGAGATCGACTATATCCAGCGAAAACACGTGAAAAAAGCCGCCGGAGGCGCTCCTGGATTTGTCATTTACCATACCAATTACTCCCTAATGGCAGAGCCGAAGCTGGTGCTGCCAGAAGTGACCGGATAAAAACAGTTGCCAAAACCAATTTACGAGGTGATCCGCACCACATGAAAACAGGAAATTCTTTATCCCCAAGACGGCAAAAGCTGCTGACCGACACCATCCGGGAGCTTGCGCACGAGGGAAGATTTTACGAAGAAAAAGCAGCCATGCAGCATGGCTGCATGACCATCTACCAGCATAGCATTCACGTTGCGTATGTCAGCCTCTTCCTCATGGAAAAATGGCACATTCCGCTGGATGAAATTTCCCTCGTAAAGGGCGCTCTGCTGCATGATTATTTTTTGTACGACTGGCACGAAAACGATGCATCGCACCGTCTCCACGGCTTTCATCATCCGAACACAGCGCTGCGAAATGCGCTTCGTGACTACAAGCTCAATAAGCGGGAGGAAAACATGATTGCACGCCACATGTTTCCGCTTACTCCCATTCCACCAGGATGCAGGGAAGCCTGGCTGGTCTGCCTGGCAGACAAATGGTGCGCTATGAAAGAAACCCTGCGCCCGGCTTTCCACAAACTGCTTCGCTGATAGCAAAGTCAAATCCCCATCTTTTTCATTTCTCAAAAGATGGGGTTTTCGTACGTCAATATTCCAGATAGGCACCTTTCATCGGGCTTGCCGCATGCTTGATGACTGCGCATTCCGGTGCAAGCTTTCTCATTTCCTGACTGATCAGTTTCATAGCGCTCCTCCTGTTTTCATCTTTTCCACAAGCTTCCCATATACATGTTCTACAAACCATGGCTCTGTGGATTTTTTCAGAGCTTCTCCTGGTGCAAACCATGCCACACCACTGTTCTCATCCGCCTTTACCGAAACAGCTTCTTCAGAATCTGCTTCCAGCAGATAGGTTACATTCAGGTGCAGATGGCTGGATACATAACGTCCCTTTTACGTTGTCCGTCTACCGTAAGGGACTCCAGGGAAAAGATTTCATCGGACACAGGGCGGACATTCGTGATTCCGGCTTCTTCCTTTACTTCCCGGACTGCAACGGCAAGCAGATCTGTCTCGCCATCTGCATGCCCGCCCAACCAGGACCAGGAGTTGTAAATATTGTGGTAGACCATCAGGACCTTATTCCGTTCTTTGTTCACCACCCAGGCCGAAGCCGTCATGTGCGCCACCGTATTTTCCCTTGAGAATGCATTTTCCTGTGTTTCAATCCAATTCAATATGAGCGCCTTATCCATCTCTTCCTGCTCATTGAAGGGTTGATATTTCTTTATTTTGCTAATCAATTCCTTTCGATCCATTCTTCAAACCTCTCCTCTACCATTCCAGTTTCAACTGCCGGTCGATCCAGCTTCTTTGTTCTGCCTCATGAATCATATCTCCCGGCATCGCATGTCCGATCAGAAACGGGGAGTTCGGATCATGTTTTTTCCTGTTTTCCCGTACCAGTGCCAGATTGGAATTGGCATAACAGTAACGGCACAGATGTGCACAGGTATCATAAGCTCCAATATCCGCGGTGATCATGCATCCGCAGTTCCGGTTTTTCAGGCTCTGATATTTCTTCGGCACATCCAGACTGGCATGCAACGCCGTCTCAAAGGTCTGGATCGTCATACAGCCCGAACAGTCAGCCCCATACGTTGTCAGTTCCGTTCCCTCAGCACAGGGTCTGACCGTCATTCCGTACTGCGCCGCAATCCGGATCAGTTCTTTTCCGATCGCGATCCGGTCTTTTTGGGGGACATTCCTGGCTTCCGGGAAATTCCGCTCTACTTTCCGGTAAAGATCAAGGAAGCTGATCACACAGGTTTTTGTGTAACCAGCCAGTGTCCTTGCCATCTTTTCGAATTCAGAGATATGCCATGCCACCGTGTGTTCCTCATCGAGAAAAACAGGATCGTACCGCCAGCCGATGCTGTCCACGCCCACGCATTCTGACAGTCGTTTGAAATCTTCCATCACGGCCTCTTTGCACGGTACATGCGGTTCAATGTCAGTTCCATAAGCCGTGATCGTTACAAACCAGTATTGCCCATATGGTTTTAATGCATCCATGTGCGGCAGCATCGGCGCCGGATTCTTTGTGCAGAACGCGATCAGATCGACCACATCCGGCGACAGGCTGTATCTTGTCACCTGGTTCTCGTTGTATGGGTTTCGTACCAGAACATATCCAGCGTTTAGCCGGTTGAGAAACCATTCGCTGTAAAATGCCGGAATGTCTGTTCTCATTCCAGTTTGTATAATCATAAGATGCCTCACAATTTCTCATATTTTTCAAACAAAATCTGGATATCCCGGATGCCGGACCACACGGAAAACAGCAGGATCCCGAATCCGCCTGTATATAACCGGCTCTGCAAACGGCGCATTTTCTGACCTGTATCCACGGCTTGTCACCTTCTTTTCTTAAGTATCCTGACTCAGGGTTTCTATCGTTCCAAAAATCATTTCTTTGTAATTGCCCTGCTTCACATCCGTAAGTTCATAATTCTTTTTTATCACACGGGAAAGTCCCCAGAAAGACTGCAGTTCTTCCTCATGAATCGCATTGTAAAACAGCGTATGGTTCGCTGGGGAACAGCCCTTCGACCAGGACGGGATACCGTCAAAATCCATTCTCGCCACGATCAGCTGCGGAGTTTCGCAGGTATCCGGGTCTACATTGATCTCCACTGCATAAACCGGCCCGTTGATCCAGCCATTTTCCATGACTGGCCCGTCTTCCTTTCTCTGGAATAACAGAATAAAGCTCCAATAGATCCAGCCCTCCCAGGTAAGATCAGAGCTGTAGCGCATGAAGCGCTCCATCGGCATGTAGTACCGTTCTTCATCCAGCTCTGCCCTGCATTTTTCATAAGCTTTTCAATACTTTTTAACGTCTGGAATACCACCAAAAACGCATTATGTATATTTTCACCCGAAGTCATAATACAACGTCTCCTCCACTTCCGTCTTGGACCATGTAAAGCCGTCAAAGGCCACAAATCCTTTTTCCGTAAGCAGCTGTTTCAAATCCCCGATCATCGTCTTTCCGTATGGGGTCACGACAGGTAGCTGGTCCAGACCAAGGAGAATATCCTGCCAGGAAAGATACGCAAGATGCACGTTCTGAAACACCGGCTTGGTGCAGTTTTCCGCATAAATCTGCTTCGCTTCTTCTGCATCTGCCACCAGAAGCAGGATCTTTTCCTTCTTCCTGCACCACTCATTCTGGAGCACCAACGCTTCTTTTTCCAACTGATCCTCTCCGGATAAACCGCTGCGGTATTTCACTTCAATCCCGATTCCAACATCGGAAAACGGGATAAATCCGTCAATCTCCACCAGCCCGTTTTCCGAACGTTTCCAGAATTCCAACGTAAATGCATCGTCTGTAAGCGTGTTCAAAATACGCATCACCTCAGGATCCCTGCTGACAGTATAATGCCGGAAAATCCACCCAAGGCCACGCTGAAAGGGCATATAACGCATGGTTCCGAAAAAATTCCCAGTCAGCTCATCTTCCAGAACGGAAACCGTCTTATGATATAGTTCTGCGATCACATTATTTAACTCCTTTTTTCATCCTTTGTTTTCCGGTCCCAGCAGGTTTTCCGGTCAGCTTCTGTAATCTTGCGAACAACTTTACATGGATTTCCAACCGCTACAGAATCACTTGGAATATCTTTGACCACAACGCTTCCGCCGCCGATCACAACGTTATCCCCAATGGTGACACCCGGCATGACCTGAACGCCCGATCCGATCCAGACATTGTTACCAACCGTGATCGGATACGCGTATTCCAGTCCCTGGTTACGGCGCTCCAGATCGATCGGATGCCCCGCCGTATAGAAGCCACAGTTCGGTGCGACAAATACATTATCCCCGAATGTAACTTTCGCGCAGTCCAGGATGACCATATTGTGGTTGGAATAAAAATTTTCGCCCAGCACAATGTTATAGCCATAATCACACCAGAACGGTGCTGTGATGCAGAAATTTTCGCCCATTTTTCCCAGAAGCTGAAGCAAAATCTCCCGCTGTTCTTCTTCCTGTGCCGGATGAAGCTGATTATACTGATGACACAGTTCCTTGGCATGGATACGTTCTGCCTTCAATGCTCCATCATAATTGGCATCATAAAGCATCTGATTTAACATTTTTTCTTTTTCGGTCATGTTTGTCTTCTCCTACCTGCATTCCAGTCATCTCGCTCTGCTTTTCCGCCGCTTCCTGCAGCCCGTCAAGTTCCTCCTGCAAATACTGGAAAAACAGTCCTGCATGATACCCATCTGCTACCGCATGTGCGATCAGAAGATTCACCGGCATCGTGATCTTGTCACCATTTTTTTCGTATTTTCCCATCGTAATGATCGGAAAAAATGCCGGGTCTGAACCGTTCGTTGTCCTGCTGCCGAGTGCAGTAAATGAGGTCCACGGCACACCGGAAATGCAGTAAAAGTTGGCTGGCTGTCCTGCCTTTGCCTTGATTCCTTTTTTGTCTTTATAAGTCTGCATATCCGTTATGATATCCCGGTAAAAGGTATCAAAATCACTGGAATAATCCGTCCAGCAATCGGAGAACGTTTTATCGTCCTCATGAAAAATCGTGTAGTTTGGAACCACCTGCTCCCAGACACAAAGGTGCCCATCTGCGTCCCGGAACATGCGGAAATTTTCAATCCGGTTCACTACTTTTGTGACCAGATAGATCAAAGATGCATAAAATTTATAGCCGCATGAATGGCAAAAATCAAGCAGATTCTTCACATCGATAAGCGCTGTCATGTTGCACTCAACCTTCAGTTTTTCCGTATAATACTGGTAATGTTCCCGGCGCGCCCAGGTTTCCATATCGATTTTTTGATACGAAGTCATGACTTGTATTCCCCCTATCTTAATTCATCTACAGGCGGTTTTTCGCGCCCCACACACAAAGCTGGTCCAACACCTTCATTAGCGACTTGCCCCGCTCCGAAAGAGAATATTCCACTTTCGGCGGGATCTGCGGATATTCCTTGCGCACGATCAGCTGGTCTGCTTCCAGCTCTTTTAAATTGCTGCTCAATGTCTTGTCTGTGATGTTTCCCAGATACCGCTTCATTTCATTAAAACGGACTGGTTCATATTCCATGAGACAGTACAGGATTACCATTTTGTGTTTGCCGCTGATCAGTGACATCGTGTAGCTAAAGCCGGTATCCGCAAAATTCGCATACTCAATATAACGTTCCATGCATCCCATCTTCACACTTCCTTTCAGGATAGTACCTGTCTTTCTTAACAGTACTTGTGTTTTTTACGTCGTCTGCTATCATTATAGGAGGATGACCATACGAAGTCAATCCATAAGAAGACTGGAGGGATTTTCATGAAAAAGATTTAGGAATCAAACCATATCTGTTTCCAATGCCGGTTCTGATGATCGCAACCTACGGCGAAAACGGCAGTGTTGATGTCATGAACATGGCATGGGGCGGCATCTGCGCAACGAACATGGTTTCTTTAAACATCGATGAAGATCATAAAACTTCTGAAAATATCAAAAAGCACGGTGCTTTTACCTTAAGCATCGCGGATATCCCGCACATCGAAGCGGCTGATTTCTTCGGCATTGCCAGCGGCAACAAAATGGAAGATAAATTTGAGCGCAGCGGTCTGACTTCTGTCAAGAGCGAAAAGGTCGACGCCCCTGTCGTTCAGGAATTCCCGCTCACCCTGGAATGCCGTGTTGTAGAAGACAAAATGGAAGTCTACGGGCACCATGTGATCGGCGAGATCGTCGGCGTTCTGGCCGATGAATCGGTCCTGGATGAAAAAGGAAATGTGGACCCGACCAAGTTAAATGCTTTCGTATTCGACCAGTTCCAGAGCGGCTACTATGCCATCGGGGAAAAGGTTGGCCAGGCATGGCAGATCGGTGCTCCGCTGATGAAGAAATAATCGAGAAATAGATTGAAAAAAGCCCGCTCAAAATTTGGCGGGCTTTTGCAATCCATTTTAATCCTTATACATTCTTTCAATCACACAAGTATGTGTCTTCGTATCTTTCTCATAATTAATCCCCACCAAAAGAAGATTTCCCTGATATTCTTTCAGTGCATCTACATAGTGTTTGTCTTTAATCTGGCTGATTGCACCTCTCGCGCTTTTATCCCATTTCAGTTCCATAACGATTGCCGGTTTATCCAGATTCCAAAGAGCCTTTAATAATTTTCTGGAAGACTCAACTGACGCTGTTACTTCAGCCCAGTCCATGGTACTGATTGCATTGATATATTCCTGGGAAACTTCTTTGTTAGGAATTGTAACCATTTTATCCGGCCAGTGATAGCTCAGATATCCCAAATGGATCAGCAATGTTAAAACATCATCTTTCCCTTGAAAATTCGTCATATCATTTGAAAATGTTCCCGTATTGATCTGGACTCGTTCTCCTGCAAGCATACGGATTACCGAATCCTTGAGTCCGTCAAAATTCATCTTAATATATACTTTTAATGCCTCATATGTTTCTGTTTGATTCCAGTAGTTATCGAACACGCCACTGAGCATCGCGTCTACTACCGATTTCGGACTATACATCGCGTACGAAATTTTTTCTTCGCCGTTCACTGCTACCAGTTCATATCCATCATACCAGGCTTGCGTTTCCTCAAAATCTCGATGAAATCTTTCACACAGTGACGTTACTTCTTTCTCTGTAAAGCCGAAATATTCAGCCATCTCCCTTGGATTCGGCATTGAATATTCCGTAAACATATTCAATGCCGAATGAGAACCATATTTTTTTATTGGGAGAATCCCTGTCATATAAGCCAGCGCCACATAGTCTTTATCTTTCAGCCATGCACGTAAAAAATCCAGATACTTTTTCTGTGCATCTTTATTCTGTTTATACTCACGGAACAGACAATCCCATTCATCGATCAAAATCACAAACGGACATTTCGTATAACGGAATACATCCTTCATAACCTGAATCAGGTTCTTTTCATCCCGAAATTGTATTTTGTGAAAGGTTTCTTTAAAATCCGAAACCAGATAATTTTTAAGCATCTCAAGCATCTCTTCCATGGTTTCTGACATGCTTAAAAATTCCTGCATATTAATCTTGATCACGTCATATTGATTCAGATGTTCTTTATATGATTTTTCTTTACTGATTGCAAGACTCTGAAACAATTCTTCTGTATCTTCATTTCGGTCATAGTACGCGGCAAGCATATTGGCTGCCATAGACTTGCCAAATCTTCTTGGACGGCTTACACAGATGTATTTCTGCTCTGTACAAAGAGCTTCATTCGTCCTTGCGATCAATTCGCTTTTGTCCACATATATTTTTGAACGAAGACTGCCGCGAAATGAAAAACTGCCCGGATTCAGATAACTTTCCATGCAAATTTCTCCCATCAAAAACGCTTTTATCTGAGTTCATTATACTTGATTCCATTCAGAATCACAAGACAGGAAGCCTTTGTCTCAGACTTTTATTCCAGGCATTATTTTTCCCCAGACCTCTTTCTCAGATCAGATATCGCAGTCATCTTTCTGCTCAGATCTACATTCACCAAAATCTTGATCAGCCAGACAAATACGACCAAGACCAGAAGTGGGATCACACAGGATGTGATCAACATGACTGCCACAGCCTCCACAAAACGGCTCAGGGAATGCTCTGCTTTCTGCAACAGCTCTTCTGTTGATAATGTTACATTTTCCACTGCACTCGTAACAGATTCTTTTGCACTGTTCAAGGCTCCCTTTGCCATTTCCCACAGATTACCGCTTCCTTCTTTTTGCTGCTTCTGTTCTGTTTTAGCATTTTGTTCAGGCTGGACTGCCGTTGTATCGGATTCTGACTGACTTTCCAGGATTTTCTGTGTTTTCCTGGCCTCGTCCAGCGTCAGATCGATCTGTGTATGATACGTATCATCAATCAGGTCTGCCAGCTTTACGCTGGATGGAACTACCAGGAAAATACAAATTCCAAATACCAAAAGTTTTCTGGCAAGACATCGGATACTGTCGTTTTCAAAGAATTTATTTCCGGCAAACAGCAAACAGGCCAATGGAATAAAAATGCGAAACGCAGCATATCCGGTAATTGTCACCAAATATTTTTCCAAAAATATCGCGCAAAGTACAATCATCAGATAACCGCTTAAATCTGCTATTTTTTCCGCAATGGGTGTTGCCACATCACCAGGCAGCAGCGTGATCAGCGCAGAAGTTGCTGTTGCAGCTACCGTGAGTTCAAGAACCGTATCCTTTTTTTCGTCCAGCGAGGAAATTACTTCTTTATGATGTTCCGGGGCAGAGGCATACTTTGCTGCTACAGTAAACGATAAAACCGCAATCAGCAGCCAGACTGCAACTATGATCCACTTCTTTTTCTCATAAGTAAACGGCATCTTTTTTCTCCTTATGTATCAGTTTGTTGTTTCCTTTCCAACTATAAATTCCATACTTCCACCTGACTGGCTTCTGCTTTGCGAAACACAATATCACCCTGCAGCTGTTCCAGATCATAAGAACCGACAGACAATCCGCTTTCCACGGAAATCAGGTTATTTACATCCACGACAGAATTCACATGGTACAGCTCGTCACCACGCCGCACTCTGCGCAGCAATGCCTCAGAAGAAACACGGTAACGCCCCGGATTGCGGCCAAATGCTTTGTAAGCGGCGCGACTTCCTCGCACGCCTGTAACCTCGCTCCACTCTTTTCCTTCGATATCATTTTTTACCGCTGGAAGGATTTCATGATCCAGATAATCCCAAAATACGTCCGAAGATGCTTTTACTTCTGCGGTAAAATGAAGACAGCCAAGACGGATCTCCGGGTAAACCGAAAGTAAGGCAGGATCTATGTTTATCGTTCTATTCATACGTGTCACCTCTTACGAAATTTTTTGATCTATCTTTCATCCAGATAGCTCTTCAAGAAATACTCGGCCAGACTATTTGGCCGGATATTGGTTCTTGCTTCTTCCGGTGGAAACCACTTGCACCGGTCCACCTCCTGATTGATGTGCAGTTCTTCAGCATTGTCCACATAGGCAGTAAAATTGCACATCAGCGTGTTGGATGGCTCAAAGAAGCTGGTCCGGTTAAATTTCATATGGGAAACGTGAAGTCCCGTCTCCTCTCTCACCTCACGCACAACTGCATCTTCCTCGGCTTCGCCGCGGTTCACATAACCAGCCACCAAAATGTAAGTTAGCTTTCCATACTGCTGGATCAGCAGGATTTTTCCGGTCTTTTCATCGGTAACGATCATGCTGACCGCCACGTTATACATCGGGAAACGGTACTGCTGGCACTTTGGACAATAGGGAACCATTCCCTCTCCTTCCAGTTCTTTTTCCATCAGCTCCGTTCCACATTCGTAACAATGTTTTTGAATCATGTCACACCTCTTTTTCTCACATCCATGCGTTCTCATGTGCTTTATCGTTATTCCACACCCAAATATTTAGAATCCCCATGGCAGATACGCTGCCACAACAGCGAGTATTACTGACGGCAGCATATTGGCCACACTCAGCTTCTTCCCCCAGATCAGGTTCACGCCGATACAAAAAATCCGTGCAGAACCAACCAGAAAACGCACACCCTTTTCCCATGGATGATGTCAAGACCGCAATGATGATAACCCCGCTCAATTCCGATCAGTTCCCCGATCACGGTCCCGATTGCCAGGCAAAGCACAAGCAGCATGGATTTGCCGCTGCTGATGATGGTTCCTAATCCTGTCATTGCTCCTCTTTCCTCACTCTTCCGCTTCTTTGCAAACATCCACCCAGTCGTTTGCACCAGCTACCTGTTCCAATTCCGGAATCGTCAGTTTTACCGCACTGTGGTCATTGCCTGCTGCCGGATAGACTACGTCAAACTGACGAAGGCTCTCATCCAGATACACTTCCACACCTTCCCTGATCCCAAACGGGCATACTCCGCCCGGCGCATGTCCCACATGCTGCTCTACTTCATCAAACGGGATCATCCTGGCCTTCACATGAAAGGTGTCCTTATATTTCCGGTTATCCACCTTTGCCGTTCCCTCTGTCAGGATCAGCACTGTTTTTTCTCCCTGCAAAAATGACATGGTCTTTGCGATCATGGCTGGCTGCACACCAAGTGCTTCTGCCGCCTCATGAACCGTTGCAGTGGAATCTTTTAATTCAATCACATGATCTAGAAAGCCTTTTGCCTCCAGATATGCTTTTGCTTTTTCCAGTGACATGACTGCTTCCTCCTGTGTTTCCATCATATATCTGACAATCCTGTTGCATTCACTCCAAACTGATTATGTTCCTATATCCTGTCCCCGCACCTACAGCACCATCAGCAGCGTTCCCGCTCCGATCAGGACACACCCGATCATGGATTTCATTGTAAAGGATTCGTGCAAAAAGACAAACGCAAGAACCAGAGTAATGATCACGCTCAGTTTATCAACCGGCACCACTTTGGATGCCTCCCCGATCTGCAGTGCCCGGTAATAACAAAGCCAGGACGCCCCGGTTGCAAGTCCGGAAAGAATCAAAAACAGCCAGCTCTTTTTGCTGATCTCGGAAATACCGCTCTGGGTATGTGTCAGAAAAACCATTCCCCATGCCATCACAACAACCACCATAGTCCGGATCGCTGTTGCAAGGTTGGAATTCACGCCATCAATGCCGACCTTCGCAAGAATGGATGTAAGTGCCGCAAATACTGCCGATAATAATGCGAATAAAAACCACATAACGCATTTCTCCTCATATGTTCAACTCCGAAAATAATATAATGAAAGCCGCCGCATATCCAACGTGCGGCGGCTTTCTGCCAATATATCTTATTTGTGCTTCGGTACCATAACTTCCATACCGCCCATATACGGCTGCAGCACCTCGGGATCTTGACAGTGCCGTCTGCCTGCAGGTTGTTCTCCAGAAATGCGATCAGCATACGCGGCGGAGCAACTACGGTGTTGTTTAAGGTATGAGCGAAGTACTTTCCGTCCGGTCCGTCTACGCGGATCTTTAAGCGGCGTGCCTGTGCGTCTCCTAAGTTGGAGCAGGAACCTACCTCGAAGTACTTCTTCTGACGCGGAGACCATGCCTCTACGTCACAGGATTTTACCTTTAAGTCTGCCAGATCACCAGAGCAGCACTCCAGGGTACGAACCGGGATGTCCATGGAACGGAACAGATCTACGGTGTTCTGCCATAATTTGTCGTACCACATCTTGGACTCATCCGGCTTGCAGACAACGATCATCTCCTGCTTCTCGAACTGGTGGATACGGTATACACCGCGCTCCTCAATGCCGTGGGCACCTTTCTCCTTACGGAGCATGGGGAATAGCTGGTTAAGGTCTTCGGAAGCTGGTCTTCCGGGGTAATGGTGTCGATGAACTTACCGATCATGGAGTGCTCACTGGTACCGATCAGGTACAGGTCCTCACCCTCGATCTTGTACATCATAGCATCCATCTCTGCGAAGGACATAACGCCGGTTACCACGTTGCTGCGGATCATGAACGGCGGGATGCAGTAAGTGAAGCCACGGTCGATCATGAAGTCACGAGCGTAGGAAATGACTGCGGAATGAAGTCTTGCGATATCGCCCATCAGGTAGTAGAAGCCGTTTCCTGCTACTTTACCTGCTGCGTCTAAGTCGATGCCGTCAAAGGTCTTCATGATGTCGGTATGATACGGAATCTCAAAATCCGGTACGAACGGATCACCGAATTTTTCGATCTCTACGTTCTGGCTGTCATCTTTACCGATCGGTACGCTCGGATCGATGATGTTCGGAATGGTCATCATGATCTTTAATACCTTTGCCTCCAGCTCAGTCTCCTGAGCCTCCAGCTCTGCCAGGCGTGCTGCGTTTGCTGCTACCTGAGCCTTAACCTCTTCTGCCTCTTCCTTCTTGCCCTGGCCCATTAACTGGCCGATCTGCTTGGAGAGCTTGTTGCGGGATGCACGAAGGCTGTCTGCCTCTGCCTTTGCTGCACGGTTCTTCGCATCCAGCTCGATCACCTCGTCCACCAGCGGAAGCTTCTCAAACTGGAACTTGTTTTCGATATTTTTCTTTACGATGTCCGGATTCTCACGGACAAACTTTAAATCTAACATCTCTTCCTCCTGTATACGTTTCTGTTTTCCCAACCGTAAAATACATACTCTGTACTTCCAATATGCCCGGAAAGCAAAAATGTAGTATAATCAAAATCGATTATACTACACTTTTTTCTGAATGGAAAGACTCTATTTTATTTTAGCACTTAGTCTAACTCGTAAACATCGCCGTATTTTGCTTCGAAGGATTCTTTATCAGCCGGTACTTCGATCTCGCTGCTGATGATCTTCTCTTTCACTTCGTTTACTGCCTCGATGACATCGTCTGCGATCAGATTCTGGCTCGGTGCGATATCTACACCGCCTGCTGCCAGGTCATAGGTGTGAACACTGCTCTCCAGGGTTCCGTTTACTAAAGACTCGATGGTATCAAATACAGCGTTGTCTACACGCTTCATAGCAGAGGTCAGGACGGTATCCGGGGAGATGCTGGACTGGTCGCTGTCTACGCCGATCGCATAAACACCAGCCTCGTGACAAGCCTCGATCACGCCAAGACCGGTTGCTGCTGCTGCGTGGAAGATGACATCTGCACCGTTGGTGATTGCAGTATTTGCCATGGTCTTACCAGTTGCTGCATCTGCAAAGGAGTTTGCGTTGAACTGCTGGATGGTTACATCCGGGTTCGCATCCAGGGCACCTGCACAGTAACCGTAACCAAACTGGTTCATGGTCTCGTTTGCCATACCTGCTACATAACCGATGTTGTTGGTCTTGGTGGTCTTACCTGCTACAAAACCAGCCAGGTAGGAAGCCTGCTCTGCGCGGAACATCAGGCAGGTAACGTTCGGAAGGTCGATGGTTGCGTCATCTACGATCGCAAACTTGATATCCGGGTTCTGCTCTGCTGCGGTTCTGGTTGCATCTGCAAGCATGTAACCGATGCTGATGATCAGGTCATACTCCTCATCTGCGAAGGTCTCCAGGTTCGGTGCGTAGTCTGCATCGGTGCTGGACTCTAAGTAGTTTACGGTTACGCCAAGCTCTTTTGCTGCACGCTCCATACCTTCCCATGCGGTCTGGTTGAAAGAACCATCGTTTACGCCGCCGACATCGGTAACCAGACCGATCTTTAAATCGGATGCGTCTACTGCTGCGGAACCGTTTTCTGCGGTGTTGCTGTCTGCTGCTTTGGTGTCTGCTGCACCGGTGCTGCTGTTAGAACCGCCGCATGCCACAAGAGACATGCACATTGCTGCTGCCATCATAAGAGCTGTAATTCTTCTTTTCATAATGTCCTCCAATATAATAAGCTGTAATTCTTCTTTTCATAATGTCCTCCAATATAATAATTTTCACGGTCTCAGAATAACCTTATAGTT
>NZ_QUMD01000011.1 GCF_003481985.1 Clostridium sp. OF09-36 | reverse complement strand
TGAAAGGAAAAAGAGTGATTGCAGGCATTCTGCTTGCGGGAATTTTAGCAGTCACCCTGGCAGGGTGTAAAAACACAGATAACACGAAAGAAGAAACCGAAAAGCCTGTTATTACCCTCGGCAGTGACAACTATCCACCATACAATTATCTGAATGAGGATGGTGTACCGACGGGAATCGATGTAGAACTGGCTACAGAAGCTTTCAAAAGAATGGGATATCAGGTGGACGTTGTCCAGATCAATTGGGAGAAGAAAAAAGAACTGGTGGAGAGTGGAGAGATTGACTGTATCATGGGCTGCTTTTCCATGGAAGGGCGTCTTGATGATTACCGCTGGGCGGGACCATATATAGCAAGCCGTCAGGTGGTTGCTGTAAATGAGAATAGTAATATCTATAAACTGAGTGACCTGGAGGGAAAGAACCTGGCTGTTCAGTCAACAACCAAACCGGAAGGTATCTTTCTGAATCGGACGGATGAAAGAATCCCAAAACTGGGCAATCTGATCAGCCTGGGACACAGGGAGCTGATCTATACATTTCTGGGAAAAGGATATGTAGATGCAGTTGCAGCACACGAGGAATCTATTGTTCAGTATATGAAGGATTATGATGCAAGCTTCCGTATTCTGGAAGAGCCTCTGATGATCACCGGAATAGGTGTCGCTTTTGCAAAAGATGATGACAGAGGAATCTGTGAGCAGATGAGCCAGACACTGGAAGAAATGCGTCAGGATGGCACATCCCTGAAAATCATTGAAAAATATCTGGATGATCCCCAGAAGTATCTGGAGGTGGATGATCGTGGATATTAAGAGAAAGAAAAAAGAAAAACGAATCCAGCTGTTCGGCGGTCTGATTGGAGTCTGTGTGGCTGTAGCCTCTCTGTTTTATTTCTTCCACGCAGAAAAAGCGGAAGCAGAGAAAAGAATGGTGGAGATTGTAAACTATGTGAAAGTGCAGTGCTCCACCTACACCCATTTTAATGAATCTTCGGAATCAAAAAGCCTCCTCCGTGCCATTGAAAGTGCCAGACAGATGAGTACAAATATTAAAATGGAAATAGAAAACGGCGGTCAGCTAAGCCGGGATTTCCTAAAGGAAAACCTGCAGACTCTCTGGGTGGATGGTATCATTGTACTGGATGCAGAAGGAAAGACGGACTGTGAATACAGCACGGATGAGTCTCTGGCTAATGAGATTACGGAGTATCTGCAAAAAGAAATTATCATGGATTTTGCCGGATATGAAGAAAGAAGCTATTCGGAACGGTTTACCAGGGAAGATGGATCCTTTATTGACATTGCAGCCTGCGCCAGAAAAGATGCACCGGGTATCGTAGCAATCTACTATTACACATCTCCTGAATTTGCCAGAAACTATACGCTGACGATACAGGGGCTTTTAAAGGGCTATAGTACTCAGAAAGATGGAACGATTATTGTTGCAGACGAGGGAATCGTTGTTGCCAGTAATGATGAGAGTCTGTTAGGACATAATACAGCCGACAACGAAGTTGTTCAGGCAATGAAAAAGCATACAGACAGTCAGCACATCTATCATTTGAAGAATGAAGGAACCGGATGCTACGGAATCATGCTGAAGCAGCGTGATTATTACATCTATGCGTATCTTCCGGATATGGAAGTATTCCGTAACCTTCCATTAAGTGTTATAGGTGTTATTTTTCTTTATTTTCTGATGTCCGGCATATTCTGGTTCTGGACATACAGAACCAATCTGGCGCACCGGAAACAAGAATTTGAAAAAGATGAAAAATATAAAGCAGAACTTCTGATAGCAGCAAAAAAGGCAGAAGCCGCCAATGAGGCAAAAACAGAATTCCTTCATCGTATGAGCCACGATATCAGGACTCCGATTAATGGAATCTACGGTTTGATCAATATGGCAGACCATTATGCAGATGATATGGAGAAGCAGAAGGAATACAGAACAAAGGTTAAAGCGGCATCCAATCTGTTGCTGGAACTGGTAAATGATGTTCTGGACATGAGTAAGCTGGAGTCGGGTGAAGTTGTTCTGGAAGAGAGTCCATTTAATCTGAGCAAAATCTCTGAGGAAGTGCTTGTTGTAATTGAACAGATTGCTGCAGAACAGAATATCCGGATTGTATGGGAGAAAAAAGAAATCATACACCGTGATCTTATTGGAAGTCCGGGGTATGTAAAACGTGTGATGATGAACATCCTGTCAAATGCAGTGAAATATAACAGAGAAAATGGACATATTTATCTTAGCTGCATGGAAATCCCATCCGAACAGCCAGGAATGACGACAATGGAATTTATCTGCCGGGATACAGGAATCGGAATGACTGAGGAGTTCCAGAAACATATTTTTGAACCATTTGCACAGGAATATACGGGAAGCCGCACAAAGTTTGTCGGAACCGGACTGGGGATGGCCATTGCAAGGAAGCTGGTCGAGAAAATGGGTGGAACCATTACTTTTGAAAGTGAAAAAGGCGTAGGGACGACATTTGTGATCCGGCTCCCATTTAAAATAGATCCGGATGCGGATAAACGTGAAGAACAGAAGGATGTATCCGAAAAATCTATAAAGGGATTTCATATTCTTCTGGCGGAAGATAATGAGCTGAATATGGGAATCGCTGAATTTATGCTTCAGAATGAGGGTGCGGACGTGATTAAAGCGTGGAATGGGCAGGAAGCGGTTGAGCTGTTCAGAAAAAGTGAACTTGGTGAATTTGATGTCATTCTTATGGACATTATGATGCCTGTAATGAATGGTTATGAAGCCACAAAGATGATTAGGTCTCTGGACAGAGAGGATGCAAAGGAGGTACCGATCATTGCAATGACAGCAAATGCGTTCACGGAGGACAGAATAAGAGCAAAAGCAGCAGGGATGGATGAACATGTTGCTAAGCCAGTTGATGTGGAATTACTGATAAAAGTAATTCATAAATTGGTGAATGATTGATAGAGCAGTGTCAAATAAGCGGTGAAATATAGACAGGAGGACTAAAATATGACAATGCAAGAGTGTTATGAAGCTATTGGAGGAAACTATGAAGAGAGGATGTTCAATGTATTCGTGTTTTATTACATCAAACATCTGTACAAAATAAAGAAATATCTGCCACGATAAAAGCGACGGTGGATAATAACAGTCAGATGTATAGAATGAAATTGCATACATTGTGGTCGCCTTTAAAGAAGGATGGATACATTGGAATCATTGGATATTTTGACACTGTAAAATAGAAAAATGCAAAATTAGAGTAATTACAATGCCACGTAAAGGGATAAAAATGAATAAATCAGTATTGCAAAGAGGTATCATTTTTATATTGTGCAGCTGCATCCTTTTTTCAATCTGTCCGGTTTATGCTTTTGCAGCAGAAAATCAGAAAGAGAGAGTTGTCAGGATTGGTGTACCGGATGATATATATGATAAGATAAATGGAAATGGAAAAAGAAGCGGATACGGCTATGAATATCTGCAGAAAATCGCAGGTTATACCGGATGGAACTATGAATATGTAGATTGTACATGGGAAAATTGTTTCGACAAATTAAAAAATGATGAGCTGGATATGATAGAAGGAATCTCTTATACGGAGGAACGGGCAGAGACTATGCTTTTTTCCGCTATTCCAATGGGAGACGAAAGATATTATGTCTATGTAAAACCCGATCATACAGACATCTCATCCTCTGACACTGCATCTTTCAATGGGAAAACGATTGGGGTGCTTATGGGTTACCTGTCGGAAATGGTATTGAACGAGTGGGAAAAGAAATATGATCTGCATACACAGCATGTCAATGTTTCAAATAATGAAGATGCTTTGAAGAAAATTGCAGACGGAGAAATTGACGCTTTTGTATCGTTAGAGGATTCCCGTCTGGATGGGTACGGAATGGTGGCCTTAACGAATCTCGGAAGTTCAAAAATATATTTTGCGATTGGCCAGAGTCATTCTGATTTAAAGACAGAGCTGGATAATGCTATGAGAAGGATCACAGATGATGATCCTTATTATGCAGATGAACTGCATAAGCAGTTTCTATCAGTGGACAGGGTATATTTTCTGACGGGAGAAGAACAGAAATGGCTGTCAGAGCATGGAGCAATCAAAATCGGTTATTTGATAAACGATGGCGGGGTCAGTACTCTTGATACAGAAACCGGAAAAGTGAGCGGCCTGATCATGGATTACACCCAGCTTGCACAAAACTGCCTGGAAGGACAGACTTTGAAATTTGACCTGAAGGGCTATGATTCACAAGAGGATATGCAAAAAGCGTTGCATGATGGAGAAATTGATATGATTTTTCATGTGATGCAAAATACGAATGCTGCCGAAGACCTGGGCTATGATTTAACAGATACTGTCTGGAAGTACAATATGGCGGCTGCAACGGTTAAAAAGAGTTTTGATGAAAATGCTGAAAATACGGTTGCGATACCAAGAGAAGACAGTGATTTGAAGTCTTATGTTTCCTACAATTATCCACAGTGGCATGTGAAGGAATATGCTACATGGAAGGATGCAAAGAAGGCTGTTTATAATGGAAAAGCAGACTGCATGATTATGGACTCAGGCAAGTTGGAACAATATTCTGATGATAATAAACTGCATAGTGTTTTTCTGGAAAAGTACGATATGGTGTCATTTGCAGTCAGACGTGGAAACAGCATGCTGCTGTCTGTCCTGAATAAGACTATAAAAACAATGTCTGTTTCAAAATTCTCCAATGCTGTGTATATGTATGACAGTAATCTGAAGAAAGTTACGGCAAAGGAGTTTATAAGGGACAATTTCTGGGGCTTTACGGTGCTTGTTGTATCTGTTTTTTTGATCGTGCTGATACTGATACTTGGATTACTCCAAAAAGCCAGAATTGCAGAGAAAAAGGCAAAAGAGGCACAGAAGCAGGCAGAAAATGCGAACAGTGCAAAGACAGATTTTTTGAGACATATGAGCCACGATATCCGGACACCTTTAAATGGAATTATTGGGATGATCAATATATCAGAGCGTTATTATGGCAATAAAGAAAAATTGGATGAATGTAAAGCAAAGGTAATGCAATCCATGGACTATCTGCAGTCCCTTCTGAATAATGTTCTGGATATCGGAAAAGTAGAATCTGGAACAATACAGCTGGAACACAAGCCATTTGATCTGGTTGCAATGCTCGTAAAACAGATTTCGATTGTTGAGACAAATGCAAAGGAGTATGGTATCAGCTTTGAAGGCGGAGCTTCCATGAGTACTTTTCATCACAGATATGTTATTGGCAGTGAGGAATATCTAAACCGCCTTCTTATGAATCTTGCTGGAAATGCCGTTAAATATAACCGAAGCGGTGGTAAAGTAATCCTGTATTTCAATGAGATTTCAAGCGATGACAAGACGGCGGTTTTTGAATTTGTATGTTCTGATACGGGACTTGGTATGAGCGAAGAATTTCAGAAACATGCATTTGAATCCTATGCCAGGGAAGGAAAAGAAACAACGAATGGATATAGTGGTGCCGGACTTGGACTTTCTATTGTAAAAGATATTGTGGACAGGATGAACGGAACAATCAAACTGGAAAGTAAAGAAAATGTAGGTACAACGTTTACCGTCACGATACCACTTGAGATTGATCATAATGCTGAGAAGGAACAGCAAAAAAAAGTGGAAAAGCCTGATCTGTCCGGTAAGAGTGTATTATTAGTTGAGGATAATGAGCTAAATCTGGAAATTGCAAAAATGTTGCTGGAAGATGAAAAGATGGTTGTGACTACGGCAGAAAATGGCGAGAAGGCTGTGGATATTGTTTCCCAGTCAGTTCCGGGCAGATTTGATTTTATTTTTATGGATATCATGATGCCGGTAATGGATGGATTAGAAGCAGCCAGACAGATAAGGACATTGAACCGTAAAGATACAAAAGAGATACCAATCATTGCGATGACAGCGAATGCATTTCAGGATGATATCAGGGACTGCATAGATGCCGGAATGAATGCACATATTGCAAAACCCATTGATAGTAAAAAAATAGAGGACACTTTGCTATTGGTTTTAAAACAGAAAATGCAGTAAGACAATTCTTTGTGTTGTGTTTCTGGCAGCCCCGGTCAGGGCGGCAGATTCAGATGAAGATATTGATGCGGCAGTGCAATTTTATGAAACCAGGAGGTTGACAAGGAGATTTAATATGATTTCGAGAGCAAAGAAATATGTGGCAGTGTTACTGGCTTTTGTATGCGTGTGTATGATATTTTCTCCCCAGACTGCATATGCAGCCGAGGACAGTTCGCAGCATGAAACTGTCAAAGTCGGTTTCTTTGCCATGGATGGTTATCATGTGATGGATGAAGAAGGCAACCGCAGCGGGTATGGCTATGATTTTCTTCGGCTGATGGCCCGTTATTGGGATGTAGATTACGAATATGTCGGATATGATAAGAGCTGGGATGATATGCAGCAGATGCTTGAAGATGGCGAGATTGATATGGTAACATCTCCCCGCAAAACACCGGAAAGAGAGGAAAAGTTTGATTTTTCACGTCCGATCGGAACCAATAATGGGATTCTGACCGTCCGCAGTGACAACAGCACGATTGTGGATGGCAATTACAGTACTTATAACGGTATGCGTGTGGCATTTTTGAACGGAAGCTCACGAGATAAAGAGTTTGCGGAGTTTGCAGGCAATAAAGGATTTACATATGATCCATTTTATTTTGATACGACAGCAGAGATGGAGGAAGCTCTTCAGAGCGGAAATGTTGATGCTATTGCTGCCACTTCTCTGAGAAAAACAAACAATGAGCGTATCGTGGATAAATTTGACAGCAGCGATTTCTATGTCATGGTTAAAAAAGGTAATACAGAATTGCTGGATGAGATCAATTATGCAATCGACCAGATGAATGCAGTTGAGAGTGACTGGAAAACGACACTTTATAATAAAAATTATGAAAGCATCGAAACTAAGAATCTGGAATATACGGAGAAAGAAAAAAGTATTATTTCACAGTATTCCAAGGACAACCCGCTTCATGTTCTGTGTGATCCGACCCGTTATCCATATTCTTATAATGAAAATGGTGAGATGAAGGGGATTATCCCGGATTACTTCCGGAAAATTGCAGACTATGCCGGGATTTCCTATGAGTTTCTTACACCTGCCACCAGAGATGAGTATATTGCCTATCAGAAAAATAAGGAAACCACAGATATAAGCATCGATGCACGCCTGGAAACAGATAATTATGCTGAGACGAAAAAATGGGGGATTACTGCACCTTTCATTACGATGCAGATGGCAAGGGTGACACGGCGTGACTTTGATGGAAACATTAATGTTGTTACTACTGTTGACCAGACAGTATCAAAGTCAATTGAAGATGCAATGGCACCCGGTGCAGAAAAGCTGATGTGCAGTACCCGACAGGAAATGATGGAAGCTGTCCGTAAGGGTAAAGCAGATGCTGCCTTCGTCTACTATTACATGGCACAGGCGTTTGTGAACAGTGACACTACGGGCACCATGACATATACTCTGCTGGAACAGCCTACATTCACCTACCGTATGGTAATTTCATCAAATGAGAACCATGCGCTGGCTGGTATTCTGACAAAAGGAATGTATGCCATGCCCAAAAATCTTGTTGAAGATCTTGCAGCAAAGTATACCGCGTACAAAGCAACAGAGCTGACATTTGTTGACTGGATCCGTCTGCATCCTGGTGCTACTGTTTTGGCTCTTCTTATTTTTGGATGGCTGCTGACTGCTATGGCTGTGATCATGGTGCATCTCAATGCAAGAAAAAAAGCTCAGGAGACGGCCCAGGAGAAAGCTGAGGAAATGGCGGAACTGGCAGAGCATGCACAGGCTGCAAACAAGGCAAAAACAGCATTTCTGTCACACATGTCCCATGATATGAGGACACCGATGAATGCAATCATAGGATTTACCAGTATTGCAATGAAAAACAATCCGTCAGACAAAGTGAAAAATTGTCTGGAAAAGATTGAGGAAAGCTCAGAGCATTTACTGTCGCTGATCAATGATATATTAGATCTGACCCGCATCGAAAGTGGAAAAGTGAAATACAATCCGGTACCGGCGGATGTGAAAAACATTACAGATTCTGCATTGGATATTATAAAAGGCTTTCTTACGAACAGGGATATCAACTTTAAGATTCAGCGTGAAGAAGCAAAGATTCCAAATGTACTTGCGGATCCTGCACGCCTGCGTGATGTGCTGGTCAATATTCTGAGCAATGCCGTGAAATACACTCCGGATGGAGGGACGATTACATTTGAAGCCCGGTGTCAGGAAAAGGGTGAGGATGGATATGTAAATATGCGTTACCGAATTTCGGATACTGGTATTGGCATGAGTAAGGAATTTACAAAAGAAGTTTTTGAAGAATTTGCACAGGAAGATTCCGATGTGAGAACGCAGTACCATGGAGTTGGACTGGGGATGGCTATCGTAAAGAAGTATGTAGATATGATGGGTGGAACCATTTCCGTGCAGAGTAAAAAGCATGAGGGAACCACATTTACTGTGGATATTTCTTTGGAAATTACAGATAAGGAATGTAATAAGTCAGACACAGGTTTTTCGGAAAAGGTAAATCTTACAGGTGTGAATGTCCTTCTTGCGGAGGATAATGAACTGAATGCAGAGGTTGCTGCCGTGCAGTTGGAAGAGTTTGGGATGAATGTAGAAAGAGCTGTGGATGGAAAGAATGCTGTTGAGATTTTCAGAAATCATCCGAAAGGCACATTTGATGTAATCCTGATGGATGTCATGATGCCTGAAATGAATGGTTATGAAGCGACAAAAGCAATCAGGGCAATGAATGACAGACTGATGGAAAAAACATCCCTATCATAGCGATGACAGCTAATTCATTTGCAGAAGATATTCAGGCATCACTGGATGCAGGCATGAACGCACATTTGTCAAAGCCGATTGTGATTGATGAAGTTATAAAAACGATTTTAAGGTATGTACATAATTGATTAGCAGAGGTTCATGAATTAGTGGAATAAAATTGACAGGAGGACTAAAATATGACAATGCGAGAGTGCTATGAAGCTATTGGAGAAAACTATGAAGCTGTCTTGGGATGCCTTCACAGCGAAGCACTGATTCGGAGATTTGCATTAAAGTTCCTTGAAGATCAGAGTTATATACAGTTAAAATAGGCATTGAAAAATCATCGGAAGCATGCATCCACCTGGGCAACAATATCTGCATCGATCCAGCCCCTGGCTGCATTTTCTTGAAGGATGGCAATGGCTTTTTTGTGGTGCATGCCAGCCTTGTAGGGGCGTGTTTCGGTCAGTGCATTGTCATGCAGGAGGGCACAGACGGTTAAGTCCTGCAGTGATTCTTTGGGGATTTCCATGGCTTCTGCCATGCAGACACATATCGTTTGTGCAGGAAAAATACAATTGCCGTTAGCTTTCCGTAACGGAAGGTTTTGTTGCTGGGTATGCGTTGTGCAAACAGCAACACGCGATTTTTGCCGAACTATGTCGAACGGAATTTCTTGCCGGATAAGTGGCTCTGTGCTATGCTTTCTTTATACATTTCTATGATTTTTTTCAAAAGTTATCTTGTTTATTATCATGCTTATCAGGATCATAATCCCGTTTTTACTGCATATCAAGGAGGCGCCAGTGGCGCGTTTATCAATTTTTTGTTTTAGGATTCTACTCCGGAGGAGGCGCGCTGCCGGATGGAATTAATACATGAAAATCTGTGACGCCAAGGGTATGGAAACACTGCAAAAACTTGTAGAGGAAAAGAAAATGTGCGTTTGCGGAAAATTAAAAAGGGGGAATCTGTATGAGAAAACACAACACGATGCGAATGGCCTATGCATTGGGTGTAGCGGTTATGCTTAGCTTCAGCCTGTTTAGCGGAACACTGGCCAGGTATGCGAGTTCTGGTAGCGGAACAGATATGGCCCGGGCTGCAAAATGGGTTATCAATGCCGGAACAGGAGGAAACCTGAAGGCGATTTCAACGAACGGTACCGATAGTATGTCTTTCGATCTGTTCAATAAAGTACTGGATACTAAGGGGGTAATAGAGGACAAGCGTGTTAAAGCTGGTGGTGATGAGACAATAGTGGCACCTGGCACCTGGGGATATGTTGATCTGAAAATCCAGAACCTGTCGGAGGTGGCAGCAGATTATGCGATCAATCTGGATGCAGAAGGAGAATCTTCTTTGCCCCTGGATTATGCGATCTTAAAAATTGATGGTTTTAAAAATGAGATGGCTTGTCCGGATGCCAGCACTGTAACATGGAAGGCAGATCCGTCAGAGGTGAAGGTAGCATCTACATCAGATACATTGAATCATACTGATGGCAATGTACTTTACCGCGTATACTGGAAATGGGATTATATGCGGGCCAATAAGGATCAGGAAGATACGGATATTGGCCGTAACGGGACAACAACGCAGACTATTAAGGCAACTGTAAAAGCGACACAGGCAGACTAGTGTATTAACAGATTTTCTCTAGATACCAGAAGCAATATTGTGTATAATAGACTTAACTGTTTGTGTTAACAAAGCATACAGGGGCTGAATGATACATAGAAAACCGTTGTTGTTCATGGAGCGGGAAATCCTGGATTGAAGCTCCCGTTGCCGGAGCCCTCTGGCATGTGAACAATACCGGAAAAAAGCTTTACGGGAAAGAAGGAGGATCTGTCTGTGCTAAAGGAATGGATCCCGGTCAAGATGCCGGAAGAGAAGGAACTGAAGACGAGACTTGAGGCAGCCAGAGAGAAACTTGCGGTACAGCAGCTTCAGATGAAGGAGAAGAAAGTTCCGGTTCTGGTGCTGGTAGAAGGCTGGGGAACCTCGGGTAAGGGCTCTAGCATCGGACGGGTCATCCAGAATATCGACCCGCGTTTCTTCAAGGTTTTCGATATGGAGAAAAAAAGCGAGGAGGATGCCCGTAAGCCATTTTTATACCGCCATTTTGCAAAGATTCCGGAAGCGGGAAAGTTCGTGTTTTTGGATTCAGGCTGGATGAGTGAACTGACCTCTGCTTATCTTCAGGGCGAGCTTTCGGAGAAAGAATATGAAAAACGGCTGGAGAGTGTGCGCCGTTTTGAGCGCCAGCTGACGGATAACGGCTATCTGGTGGTGAAGCTGTTTTTGAATATTTCCAAAAAGGAGCAGGGGAAGCGCATCAGCCATCTGACTGAAGAGAAGGATACGCAGTGGCGCGTCAGCAGCTACGATCTGTGGCAGCATGAGCACTATGAAGATTGCGGGGAAGTGTTCGCGGATTATTTAAAGCGGACAAGCATGCCATCGACTCCATGGTACATTATTGATGCGAAATCGAGAAAGTGGACGGAACTGCAGATCATGGAAATCCTGACCCAGGGAATCGATGTTGCCCTCAGCAACAGCCAGATGGCAGTGCCGCTGTTACAGAATGTGTTCCCGCTGGAGCGCATGCCTTTGCTTTCCGAGATCCCGCTCGATAAGACCATTACTGACGAAGAATACAAAAAAGAGTTAAAGCAGTTAAAGGAACGCCTTGGGGAGCTGCACAACCGCCTGTACCGCAAGAAGGTCCCGGTGATCATTGCTTACGAGGGCTGGGATGCCGCAGGAAAGGGTGGAAATATCAAGCGCATCACCAGTGCGCTGGACCCGCGTGGATACGAGGTGCATCCGATCGCAAGCCCGGAGCCGCACGAGAAAGCCAGACATTACCTGTGGCGTTTCTGGACCAGACTGCCCAAGACAGGTCACATTGCCATTTTCGATCGTACCTGGTATGGCCGTGTTATGGTAGAGCGGCTGGAGGGCTTCTGCAGTGAGAATGACTGGAAGCGGGCTTACCATGAGATCAATGAGTTTGAGAAGGAGCTTCATGACTGGGGCGCTGTCATCATCAAATTCTGGGTACAGATCGATAAGGACACCCAGCTTGCGCGGTTTACCGAGCGCCAGAACACCCCGGAAAAACAGTGGAAGATCACCGATGAAGACTGGAGAAACCGGGAAAAATGGGATCAGTACGAGCAGGCAGTAAACGAGATGATCGCGAAGACCAGCACGACCTACGCACCGTGGCATATTCTGGAATCTGTCGATAAAAAATATGCCCGCATTAAGGCAATGAAGATTGTAATCGAGGAGCTGGAGAAAGTGCTGGAAGTTCATGAGTAAACTGAACGAAAATTTTATTTATGAAATTCTGTCAGTAGTGGAGGAAATTCCAGAAGGGTGTGTTGCTTCCTATGGACAAATTGCAAAACTTATCGGTCGGGATAAAAATTCCCGGCTGGTGGGGAAAGTGTTGAGTCGGGCTGAATGGTATGGGGAGTATCCCTGCCATCGGGTTGTTAACCGTGCGGGGCGTACCGCTCCTGGCTGGTGGGAGCAGAGGCTTCTTCTGGAAGACGAGGGTGTACAATTCAAGAAAAATGGCTGTGTGGATATGAAAAATTACCAGTGGAAATGTGGAACAGAGTGAAGCCTGACTGAATGTACGGAAGCAGTTTACTCGGAGTGCAAGTGAAATATCAGAAAAAATCCATGAAAAGAGGAAGCATAATTGTATGAATATACTTGTGATTGATGCGCAGGGCGGCGGCATTGGAAAACAGATTGTGAGTGCTTTGAAAAAACGTTATCCGGAGCAGTATATCACCGCGGTGGGAACCAACAGTCTGGCTACTTCTTCCATGTTAAAAGCAGGGGCGGATGCGGCAGCCACCGGCGAAAATCCGGTCATTGTGTGCAGCCGTAGAGCCGATGTGATCATCGGACCGGTCGGAATTGTGATTGCGGACGCACTTCTTGGCGAGATCACGGCAGCCATGGCAGCGGCTGTCGGACAAAGTCCGGCAAAGCGCATCCTGGTCCCGGTAAACCACTGCGATAACTATATCGTGGGCGTGACGGACTTAAGCATGGCAAAGCTGATCGAGGGTGTGGTTGCGGAAGTCGGGAAGCTGATGGAAAGTGGAAACTGTGTTCGTAAATAAATATTTTGGGATATATAATGCCATAGAATATAAGCTGAAGTTAACTTCACATTCAACTTCTAGTTGCCATATCGGCAAAGTTATGCTATAATTCTTCTCAATTGGACAGCACGAAGCTGTTTTACAGAGGCAGAAGCTTCTGAATGGTGTTTGATTTTACGACGTATTTTTTGAAGAATGTATGCACAGGAAGGCATACGGCTTTTCCAGGAGAAGCCGCTTGCCTTCCTTTATTATTTTTTGAGAAAGAGAGGACTGGATACGATGGACTTACAGGAGTTTTTCAAAGAAAACCCGAAGGTGGCACTTGCTTTTTCCGGCGGTGTGGATTCTTCTTACTTACTTTATGCAGCTATGAAATATGGGGCAGATGTGAAAGCGTACTATGTAAAGGCTCTGTTCCAGCCGCAGTTTGAGATGGATGACGCAATGCGTTTGGCAGAGCAGTTAAAGGCTCCGGTCCGTGTGCTGCGTGCCGATGTGATGTCTGACCCGCTGGTAGTTTCCAATCCATCTAACCGTTGCTATTATTGCAAGAAGGTCATCTTTAACATGATCATGAAGGCAGCTGCAGAGGATGGTTATACGGTATTGCTGGACGGAACCAATGCTTCTGACGATGCGGGAGACCGCCCGGGCATGAAAGCATTGCAGGAGCTGCAGGTAAAGTCTCCGCTTAGAGAGTGCGGTCTGGTAAAATCTGAGATCCGCCAGCTTTCCAAAGAGGGTGGTCTTTTCACCTGGGACAAACCGTCTTATGCATGTCTGGCAACCCGTATCCCGACCGGCTGCGAGATTACGGCGGAGAAGCTTCAGAAGACCGAGGCAGCAGAGAATTTCATGTTCTCCCTTGGCTTCAGCGATTTCCGTGTGCGCATGATGCCAAACGGTGCGGCAAGATTGCAGGTTCCTGCCGCCCAGCTTCCGCTTGTAATGGAAAAGCGCGAAGAGATTCTGGCAGAGCTTAAGAAAAGCTATCCGGCAGTGCTTCTGGACCTGGAGGTTCGCGGATGAATAGTGAGATCAGAAAAACATTAGAGGCCGTGAAAAACGGTGAACTTTCGGTTGATGATGCGCTCCTTGCCATCAAAAAGGAGCCATTTGAGGATATCGGTTATGCCAAAGTAGACCTGCACCGTGGAATTCGCCAGGGTGCCGCAGAGGTGATCTACGGAGCCGGAAAGACACCGGAGCAGATGATCGGAATTATCGGAGCAATGCTGGAGCATGAGGTGCAGACCATCCTGATCACCCGGCTTTCACCGGAAAAGGCAGAAGAAATCCAAAAAACTTATCCTCAGCTGGATTACCGGAAGGATGCAAAGATTGGTACGATCGGACAGTTCCCGGCAGCAGACGGCATGGGAAAAATCGTGGTGGCAACAGCAGGAACCTCGGACATTCCGGTAGCTGAGGAGGCTGCACTGACTGCGGAAGCACATGGAAATGAGGTTGTGCGTCTGTACGATGTAGGCGTGGCCGGACTTCACCGCCTGTTAGCGCATATGGATGATATCATGAGTGCATCGGTGATCATTGCCATTGCTGGAATGGAGGGAGCACTCGCCAGTGTGATCGGAGGCCTGGCAGATTGTCCGGTCATTGCCGTGCCGACCAGCATCGGATATGGTGCGTCCTTTGGCGGCGTTTCTGCACTGTTATCGATGCTGAATTCCTGTGCCAGCGGGGTATCGGTGGTAAATATCGATAATGGTTTTGGCGCCGGATACCTGGCAAGCATGATCAATCATATGGCTGAGGCGAAAAAATAAAGAGTAGTTAAAGAACGGAGAAGAAATAGATGAAAACATTATATTTACAGTGTAACATGGGTGCTGCGGGCGATATGCTGACTGCTGCACTGTTAGAGCTGGTGCCAGATCCAGATGCTGTGGTAGCGGAATTAAACGGTCTGGGAATCCCGGGTGTGGAGTTTGTGAAGGAGCCGATGAGCAAGTGCGGTATTGGCGGAACCCATATGAGCGTGAAGGTGCATGGAGAGGAAGAGTCGGAGGAGATGTTCCACCACCACGATCATGAGCATATGCACGAAGGCCATGCACATGATCACGACCATACTCATGAGCATACACATGATCACGCACACCATCATCACCACAGCAGTCTCCATGACATCGGGCACATTGTGTGCGACCATCTGAATCTTCCAGAGCAGGTGAAACAGGATGTTATGGCAGTCTATGGTCTGATCGCTGAGGCGGAGAGTCATGCGCACGGAGTTCCGGTAACGGAGATCCACTTCCACGAGGTGGGTACCATGGATGCCATTGCAGACATCACGGCGGCTTGTCTGCTGATGAACCGCATCGCCCCGGATCAGGTCATCGTTTCCCCGGTTCATGTGGGAAGCGGACAGGTACGCTGTGCCCATGGCATTTTACCAGTTCCGGCTCCGGCTACCGCGTACATTTTAAATGGAGTGCCGATTTACGGCGGAGCAGTAAAGGGTGAGCTTTGCACACCGACCGGTGCTGCGCTCTTAAAGCATTTTGCAACCCGCTTTGGCGATATGCCGGTGATGCGCACCGAGGCAATCGGCTACGGCATGGGTAAGAAAGATTTTGAGGTGGCAAACTGCGTCCGCGCGATTCTTGGTGAGACAGAGGATGCCGGCGATACGGTTGCACAGCTGGAATGCAACGTGGATGACATGACTGCGGAAGAACTTAGTTTTGCCATGGAAACCATTCTGGCAGCTGGTGCGCTGGAGGTTTACACGGTGCCGGTTGGCATGAAAAAATCCAGACCGGGTACGCTGTTGAGTGTACTGTGCCATGAGGACCAGAAGCAAAAACTGGTGCAGGTGATCTTTAAAAATACGACAACGATCGGCGTGCGGGAGCACAGCTGCAGCCGCTACACGTTACAGCGCAGCTTTGAGACCGTACATACACCATACGGAGATGTCCAGAAGAAAATTTCTTCCGGTTATGGGGTAAAGCGGGAGAAATATGAGTATGAGGATCTGGCACGGATCGCCAGAGAGCAGGGGATGTCTCTTGCTGAAGTGAAGAAGCAGGTTTTATAAAACAGGGATGCAGCTGTGGGAAGCAGCCGCGGGAATGAAACGGCAGAAAGCAGCCCGAAAGAAGGAAGGCAGCAGAAGCAGCCGCAAAAACAAAATGGCAGCAAAGCTGTCAGGAGATCGGGAGAACAGGAATCGTGCAGGAACAGATGAATCAGGATGAAATTTTGGATACGCTGACGTCTTATTGGACGGACCGTGCGCAAAGCTACAGTGCGCAGAATATTGCGGAGATGAATGACTGGCGGAGGCAGGCATGGAGGGAGCTGATTCTTTCCCATGGACCACAAAAAGAATGCCTGCGCGTGCTGGATATTGGAACAGGCCCAGGCTTTTTTGCCATTAATCTGGCGCTTGCCGGGCATGAGGTGACTGCGGTCGATGTGACCGGAGAGATGCTTGCGCATGCGAAACAAAATGCTGAAAGCTATGGTGCAAAGGCAAAGTTTGTCCTTCACCGGGGAGAATTTCTTCCGTTTGAAGATAACAGCTTTGACTTGATCGTCAGCCGCAATGTGGTCTGGAACCTGGAGTACCCGGAGCAGGCGCTTTCGGAATGGGCGCGTGTTCTTGCACCGGGCGGCCGTATGGTTTATTTTGATGCCAACTGGTATCTGTATCTTTACGACGATGAACTCCGTGCGCAGAAAAAGGCAGCAGAGCAGGCTTTCCGCGCGAAGTATCCGGTGCACAATTATGCCGGAAATCTTCCGAAATCGCGGATTCTGGAGCTGGAGCAGACGGCATATTCCCTTCCTCTTTCCAAAGAAAAAAGACCGGAATGGGACAGGGCTGTGTTAGAAAGGCTGGGAATGCAGATTATAAAGGTGATTGACGATATTGGACCGGGGGTGCAGGATCCGCTGGACTGGGAGCGAGACCATCCGATCCATACGTTTATGATCTGTGCGGAAAAACCAGAAACCTAGACGGAATTTTGCTGCGTGCACACAGGCATGCATGGCAGCAGGAAGAGGTCCGATTGTACTGGGACGATGAAAGATAGGAGAAATTGCCGGGAAAGGGGGAATGGCTATGTCAGTTTTACACAGTGTACGGGAAAAACATCCTGCATGCGGATATGCGCTGAGACGGATCATTGCGCTCATTCCGGTACTGCTCGGTGTGACATTTCTGACATACGGTCTGATGTATCTTTCTCCGAAGGATCCGGTCGAGATGATGCTCCAGGGGCAGGGCACGGCACCGGCTCCGGAGGTCGTAGAAGCAATGCGGCATCAGCTTGGCTTAGACCGTCCATTTCTGGTTCAGTATGTGGACTGGCTCTCTTGCTTTGTCCGCGGCGATATGGGAGTATCGTATCTGGATGGTGCTCCGGTGGCTGGGAAATTGTTGTCCGCGCTGCCGAATACCTTGAAACTGACGGCGGCATCGGTGCTTGTGACGGTTCTTTTTTCGCTTCCGCTTGGTGTCCTGACTGCTGTGAAACAGGGAAAACCGGTAGATATCAGCATTCGTTTTCTGAGTTTTATCGGCAACAGCCTGCCCAACTACATTGTGTCACTGCTGCTTTTGTATGTTCTGGCGCTGAAGCTGGATTGGTTCCCGATCCTTTCTACAGGTTCCTGGGACAGTCTGGTGCTTCCGACGCTGGCGCTGGCGATTCCTATGACCGGAAAATATATCCGGCAGGTGCGGGCAGCCGTGCTGGAGCAATTGAGAAAATCTTATGTGGATGGCGCGTATTCCCGGGGCCTGGCTCCGGGAATTGTACTGTTTTCTTATGTGCTGCGCAATGCCATGACAACAATTTTGACGTTATTGTCCATGTCGGTGGGTTCTCTTTTAGGAGGAACGGCCGCCATTGAAGTGATCTTTTCCCTGCCGGGAATGGGATATATGGTAACCAGTGCGGTTACTTCCCGCGATTACCCGGTCATCCAGGCGTTTGTTGTCTGGATGAGTGTGATCTATCTGCTCATCAATCTGTTGACAGATTTCTTCTATTTTTATATGGATCCGCGGATTAACGCCGGAATGGAGGAGGGGGCATGAAGCATTCAAAAACCTGGGCAAAAAGAAAAATGATGGTTTACCTGCTCTTGTTTCTTGCACTTTGTTTATTTAGTCTGGTTTCGGCGCGTCTGGCTCCGCACGATGCGGAACTGGTAGATTTGCTTGCGGCAAAACATCCGCCGGATGCGGAATATCCGATGGGGACAGATGGACTGGGACGATGCATTTTATCCCGGATTCTGGCAGGAGCGTACAGCTCCATCTTTGCTTCGCTTTTGATCGTAGTATTATCTATGTTTATTGGTTGTACTATAGGGATGGTCAGCGGGTATGCAGGCGGCATCGCAGATGAAATCCTGATGCGGGTTGTCGATATTTTCCTTGCATTTCCGGGCATTGTGTTATCGATCGCAGTAGCAGGGATGTTAGGGCCAGGGCTGAAAAACGGGATTTTTGCATTAGCGGCAACGGGCTGGACGCAGTATGCACGCCTGACACGCAGCTATGTGCTTTCCATCCGGCAGGAAAATTATGTCAAGGCGGAAATCTTAAATGGCCAGAGCAGTGGGTCTATTTTGCTGCGGCATGTATTTCCCAATGCCATCCGGCCAGTCGTTGTGACCGGAACGCTGCATTTGAGCAGTGCTATGCTGAGTATTTCCGGACTGAGCTTTCTCGGACTCGGCTCCTCCACCGCGGAGTGGGGCAGCATGCTTTCGGAAGGACGCAGTCTGATGCAGCAGTGTCCGTGGATTGTTTTGTATCCGGCGCTTGCGATTTTTCTGGTCACGATTCTGTTTAACCTGCTGGGAGACAGCGTGCGGGATGTGCTGGACCCGGGCCGGTAGAGACAAGTTGTACGATTGTTGCTGTGAAAGGCCGCAACAGATGTTGGGAAGGTTGCAGACAGATATATGGAGACAAGGGCAGATATGAAAACAGATGGACACCGGCAATTTGGAAGTGAAACAGGAAATCGGAGAGTTTGGGATTTCAGATAGAATGAAAAGGAGAGTAGAAATGAAAAAAACAACAATTGCATGTCTGATCATGCTGGCGGTTCTGACGCTGACAGCATGTGGCAGTAAAACGGCTGGGGGCGTTGGAAGTGAAGCTGGATCGAATGCAGCAACCATGAACGGGAAGACCCCGGGCGCTGCAGCAGGCGCTCCGGAAGGTTCTGCTGGAAAAAAAGATGCGAATGCGTCCAGCAATTTGGAGGCTGGCACAGACACACGCAGCAATTTTGTCTTCGGTGATTATGTCGGCAATGTTGACCCGGCTTCGGGAGCGTATGCCTGGGTCGGCATGCGTACCGGTGTCATGGAATCATTATTCCGGTTCGATGAAAATTTAAATGTGGAAAAAAATCTGGTAAAGGAGTATTCCGTTTCAGACGATGGACTGGCCTGGACTATTGAACTGCGCGACGGGGTACTTTTCCAGAGTGGAAATCCCGTGGATGCGGAAGCGGTAAAGGCCTCTCTGTTACGGACCTGCTCCATGCAGAGCCGTGCGGCGCAGGAATTGAATATCGCATCCATCGACGCAGAGGGCAATACATTAAAAATCACAACCAACACGCCGAATCCGGTTTTGCCGAACTGTCTGTGCGACCCATATTCCGGCATTGTGGATGTGAAAAGCCTGGATGATGCGGGCAACGCAACAATAGGAACCGGACCATTTAAGCTGGTGGAATATGTTGAAAACCAGCGCATGGAACTGGATGCTTTTGATGATTACTGGGGTGGAAGACCGGCAAGCAAGCATGTGACGATCCGCGCCATCAATGATCTGGATGCTTCCAGTATGGCACTGCAGAAAGGGGAACTGGATGCCTGCTACGGTTTGTCTTACGATGCACGCGACCTGTTTGACGGTACAAAGGGCTTCAAGATTTCCCAGGCTGCAACCTCCCGTGTATACAAGATTTATTTTAATCTGGAACATGAATTTACGGGCGACCCTGTATTCCGGAAAGCCGTCTGCATGGCAGTGGACCGTGAAAATTACGCGAAGGTGCTGGTAAACGGAGCGGGAACTCCGACGAAAACCACGTTTCCGGCGGTCACGGCATTCAGCGATGAAGCATCTCTGGCCAACGTCCCGGATTTCGATATGGAGGGCGCAAAAAAACTGTTGGAGGAACATGGTTACAGGGACTCGGATGGAGATGGAATTCTGGACAAAGACGGAGAAAAAGTTTCTCTCCAGATCATTACCTATGGACGAACCGGTCTGCCGCAGAGCAGTCAGGCGCTGCAGTCTGCTTTAAGCCAGCTTGGCATTGAGGCAAGTGTAGAGCAGTTAGACAGCACCGAAGACCGCGGCCATGCAGGAACCTTTGATTTAAGTGTATACGCAGAGGTAACGCTTCCGACTGGTGATCCGTATTCTTATCTGATGAACAGCTACGGAACGGACGGTACCAACAATTTTGGTAGATATTCCAATGCAGAGGTCGATGCCCTGCTTGGAGAACTTGCCGTGGAATTTGATACTGGCAGGCGTGCGGAGCTTGCAAAGCAGATCGACAAGACCGTGCTGGCTGATAACTCCTATTGCAATATGTTTCATTTAAATATGTATATGGCGATGAAGGATACGGTTGAGGGACTGGAGCAGTCACCGGTGGATTATTATCATATTACGGCGCAGACCTGCGTGAAGTAGCGAAAGGAATGGTTTGTGTCAGGCAGGTCCGTGTATCCGTGGATTATGATGAAACAGAGTAAGGTTGCCTTGCTGGAAAAGGAAAAGCAGATGCCAGTGGAGAGGAGGGGATTTGGTGGAGCAGAAAATGCAGCTGAAGTGTGCAAGACCGTTGGAGCAGGATGTGCAGCCGGAATGTGTAATGCAGCCGGAGCAGGAAGCGCAGCCAGAATGTGTAATGCAGCCGGAGCAGGAAAGCTGGCCTGAACAAAATGCATTGCTGGAATTAAAAAATCTGTCAGTGCGCTATGCAGATGGTTCCGATTCTGTTCTGCAGGGAATCAGCCTTTCGCTGCATGCTGCGGAAATTGTCTGCGTGATCGGGGAAAGCGGATCGGGGAAGAGCACGCTGTTTCAGTCAATCCTTCAACTTCAGGACCGGGTGATGGTCACGGAGGGAAGGGTGCTGTTTCGGGGAGAGAGTTTGTGTGAGTCAGCTGCCCGGAAACTTCGGAGAACAAACGCTTCTGGATCTGCAGATCATTTTTCAGCAGGGAAAGAAGCCTGCCGGACTGCGGACAGACGACTTTGGAACCGGAGAAAAAGGCGGTTTGGAACCGGCGGGCTTTGCAGCATCCGGGGTACCGGAATCGGCGTCGTGTTTCAGGAGCCGGGCGTATCGCTCGATCCTACCCGCAAAATCTGGCGGCAGTTTTACGATGCCATGCATGCACATGACAAAAGCGTGCGAAAAGCGGATGCGAGAAAGCAGGCAAAATTGCTTCTGGAACAAATGGAATTTTCAGATCCCGACCGGATTCTCGACAGCTGCCCGGTGCAGCTGTCTGGTGGTATGAATCAGCGGGTAGCGATCGCATTAGCGATGGTTCTAAAGCCAGATGTTCTTCTGGCTGACGAGCCGACCAGTGCACTGGATGTTACCGTACAGGCACAGGTGATTAAAGAACTGCTGGAGCTGCGCCGGCAATATAAAACGGCCATTCTTCTGATCACGCATAATATGGGAGTCGCTGCGAAGATGGCAGACCGGATCGTGGTGATGAAAGATGGGCAGATCGTGGAGTGCGGTACCAGGGAAGAGGTTTTGAAACATCCGAAGCATCCGTACACCCGGGAACTGCTGGCAGCAGTTCCAAAACTTATGAAGACGGCAGGCGCATGTGGATAGTTTCTTTGGGCGCGCAGCAATTGGGATGCTGCCGGGCGTGTGTGCGTGGCCAGCAACACTTGCCAGCCAGGATTTACAGGTAAGGAAGACCATTGCCGTGCACGTGCGTGGCCAGCAACATGGACGATTCGGGAGGTGATAATTTTGCAGTCAGACATGCAGCCGATACTGGAAGTATCACATATCACAAAAACATTTCATGAGCATGGCGGCAGGCGGTTTTGTGCAGTCAACGACATTTCCCTTACTGTGAGACCGGGCGAGTGTGTTGGAATTGTCGGAGAGAGCGGTTCTGGAAAGTCGACTCTGGCACGCATTGTTACCCGCCTGGTCTTGCCGGACAGCGGTTCAGTAAAGCTGTGCGGAACGGAGCTGACTACAGCAAAGGGAGCTGCCCTGCGTGCGGCTTACCGGAACATAAAGATGATCTTTCAAGAGCCGAGAAGCTCGTTTGATCCGCGCTTAACACTGGGGGAAAGCATTTGCGAAGCCCTAAAGTTGGTCATGCCGGACAAAAAAGCACGCAGGGAAGAGGCTGGGCGGCTGCTTTGCAGTGTCAGCTGGATGAAAGCTTTCTCGGCCTTTACCCGGGACAGGTCAGCGGCGGGGAATGCCAGCGTGCCGCGATCGCGCGGGCGCTTGCACAAACCCCAAAGCTTTTGATCTGTGATGAAGCGACCTCTGCGCTGGATGTGTCTGTGCAGGCGCAGATCATAGCGCTTTTGAATGAGATCCGGCAGAATCAGCAACTCTCAATTTTATTTATTTCTCACGATCTCGCACTGGTCAGCAGCTTTTGCGACCGGCTTTATGTTCTTTATAAGGGAAGGGTTGTAGAAGAAGGGGAGACTGCGCAGGTGATCCAAAACCCCAGACAGCCGTATACGAAAAAACTGATCGATTCGGTGCTGTCTGTGTAATGGCAATAACGGTGTAAATTAATAGGGCAGAAAGTGTAGGAATTGCTAATTACCTGCGTATTCATTTCGAATTGCAGGAATGGAAGATATTAGAAAAAGGAAGATATCCGAAGATATTTACAGAAAGGAAATTTTGTAATGTTAACACAGGAACAGATCAACAAAGACTGGACCGTCCGGTCTGATAATTATAACAATTATGTTGAGGAGGAATTTGCCACGGACCGTCCGAAAAAATGGCTGGAACTGATTGAGTCCCAGGCACCGGACAGCCGTCCGCTCCGGATTCTGGATGCCGGATGCGGTCCGGGCTTTTTTTCTGTCCTGTTATCAAAGGCCGGACACCAGGTGACGGGCATTGACGGTTCCGAAGGAATGCTGGAGCACGCCAGAAAAAATGCGGAACATTACAGGGTATCACCGGAGCTTTTGAAGGGAGATTTCGGTGCCCTGCCATTTCCAGACGATACCTTTGATCTGCTGGTCAGCCGGAATGTGACCCACATCATAAGAGAGCATCTGAAGGTATACGGGGAGTGGCTGCGGGTCTTAAAACCGGGCGGTGTGCTCCTGATCTTCGATGCCAACTGGCATCTGCCGTATCAGCTGGGACCGGTGCGGGACGAGGCGATCCGCCGCGAGCGCGAAGGTCTGGAAAAATACGGAAGGGGCTATACCCATGACGGTTCCTACGAATACATCGACAGTGAACTGGAGCCGGAAAATTACCGGGTATTCGGAAACGCGCAGCGCCCGGATTTCGACATGGGCGTGCTCAGACAGCTCCCGTGTACCGATATCTCCTTTGTGCGGGATGTCACGAAAGAACTCTGGAGCGAACGCGAGAAGTTCTTTTACGCCGCAACACCGCTGTATATGCTGCGGGCGGTGAAAAAACGGACGAAATAGGGGGATATTTATTTGGAAAAGCGGAGAAAATTTCAACACAAAAGAAAGCGCTTTTGATCACGGGTGCATGACAGACGGGAAAAACATTTGCAATCCGGCAGTATGCGAAAAGCACAGGGAAAAATCTGGCTGAAAGAAGCCGGTGTGGCATTGCCGGTGTATTGTGCTTCGGAACCAGCATTGCGGCGTTCACAAAATCTTCACAAAAAAATTAGCACTCAACTATTGACAGTGCTAACAATGCGTGCTATAGTACATGTAGAACAAAGGAAAGGGATACAGAGGGAACAAAGAAAGAGGTTCCCGGAGATCCCTGAAAGATCCTGGTTCCAAAGAAACAAGGTTAAGCATAGAAAAGCATAGATAGAAAAGGAGAGATGACTTATGTTAATGCCGAGTATTTTTGGTGAGGATATGTTTGATGATTTTATGAGAGATTTTCCATTCTTCGATGAGAACGCTGGAAATAAGATAGAGAAAAAACTTTACGGACGTCATGCAAAGAACATGATGAAGACCGACATTAAGGAACTGGAAGGTGGCTATGAGCTGGAGATGGATCTTCCAGGATTCACCAAAGACGAGATCACCGCAGAGCTGAAGGATGGTTACTTAACCATCAGCGCATCCAAGGGACTTGATAAGGACGAGCAGGAGAAAGAAACCGGTAAGTACATCCGCCGCGAGCGTTATGCCGGTGCGTGCCAGCGTTCCTTCTACGTTGGTGAAGACATCACTGAGCAGGATATCAAGGCCGAGTTCAAGCACGGCATCCTGAAACTGTTTGTTCCGAAGAAGGAAGCACAGCCGAAGGTAGAAAATAAAAAATACGTAGCCATTGAAGGCTAATACAAATGACTGAAACTTCCCCGGAAAACAGTAAGGCTGCCTGGCCGGGGAAGAAACCGCAGCCATAATTATAGAAGACTGAATTTGATAATAAGTAAATTTTAGATAGATAAAGGAGAGATGACTTATGTTAATGCCGAGTATTTTTGGTGAGGATATGTTTGATGAATTTATGAGAGGCTTCCCGTTCTTCGATAACAGCGCAGAGAACAACGTTGAGAAGAAACTATATGGTCACAACGCCAAGAACGTTATGAAAACCGATATCAAAGAGCTGGAAGGCGGCTATGAGCTGGAGATCGATCTTCCGGGATTCACGAAAGAGGAAGTCACCGCAGAACTGAAGGATGGCTATTTAACCATCAGTGCCGCTAAGGGACTTGATAAGGATGAGCAGGAGAAAGAAACCGGTAAGTATATCCGCCGTGAACGTTATGCCGGTGCGTGCCAGCGTTCCTTCTACGTTGGTGAAGATGTGACCGAGCAGGACATCAAGGCAGAGTTCAAGCATGGTATGCTGAAGCTGTTTGTTCCGAAGAAGGAGCAAAACCGGCTGTAGAAACCAAGAAATATGTTACCATTGAAGGCTGATGCGTAAGCAGGCTGAGATGGCAGCAGAACCGCATGAGAGAAAGTGAATAAAAAGTCCACGGGCCAGTAAATGTGCTGGTCCGTGGACTTTTTGCGTGCTTGTAAAAGCCAGCGTCCGGTTGCTGTCCCATATCTGCATTTGGAATCTTAAGAAAAAAGTTTCCTTTCTTCATAAAACGATGACAATTTGGACACAATTTTATTGTTCAATAGGAGTGGCTGTAGAGATAGACACAGTTACAGATCGCATATGCATCAGCAGCCGGAAATGTTTTCAGATCGAGGAAAAACAGATTCCGTCTGCTGAAAAAGAAAGGTTGGTTAAAATGAAAAAAAGAGTATTGATTATGATGAGTACCGCAATGGTCATGGTATTTGCAGCAGCTTGTTCTTCAAAAAATACCCCGTCTGCTACAGCAGGTGAGACAACGGCTGCAGTGGCAGAGACAACACAGCAGGAGACCACAAAGGCAGAAAGCACAGCCGCTGCTGAGAGTCTGAACACAGATGAAGCAAAGGATTCAGAGGAATCTAAGGCAGATTCTGCCGCAGATCAGGAAGAAGCAAGCATGACAGGCACGATCAGCGATATCAAGGATTTCATGTTTACCATCACATTTGATGGTCAGGATTACGGCTTCAGCTTTGATCAGAATGAGAAGCCGCAGGGGTTAGACAGTGTAAAGGATGGTGATACCGTGATGGTAACCTATACCGGTACGGTAAATACCGTGGATGCCTTCACCGGAAAAATCCTTTCTGTTGAAAAAGTAGACTAAGAGGAAAACGTTTGGCAGGTCTGTACAGTGAATGTTCAGATCTGCCAAATAACATTATATGCTTCAGGAAGCACTGTAGGAATCTACCGTAATGGTATAGCAGCTGCTTCCTTTTTTTATTACCGTTCCGTCCCTCTTTTTGATGGTGACGTTTGCGCTGCCTTCACCGCCGTTGTCATCCGGTCCGCCCTTGCCGTCCGGCACTTCTTTGCCATCTGGCGCGCCATTTCCGTTATTGTTTTCATTCTGTCTGTCCTGATCTTTGTTTGATGTGCCTAGTATAAAGAACAAAGCTTAAATTCACAAAATGTTCATAAAAACAATAAAATTCTGATAAAATGAGAAAAAAAGAAATATTTTGCAACAAATCAACTGTACGAGTACGTAAAAAAATGGTATGATGCAAGAAAGAAAATAAACTGGGAAACAGCTTTATCGTTGAGTTTTAAGGATAATAGAGTAATGATCAGACAAAATCTCATATAAAGGGGGAACCAATCATGGCAGATTATATTATGGCACTGGACGCGGGGACAACCAGCAACCGCTGTATTCTTTTCAATAAAAAGGGCGAGATCTGCAGCATGGCGCAGCGGGAATTTCACCAGTATTTTCCGCAGCCGGGCTGGGTGGAGCATGACGCGGATGAGATCTGGGCCAGCATGCTGGGGGTGGCCGTGGAGGCCATGAGCCGCATCGGCGCAGAAGCAGCAGACATTGCGGCAATCGGTATCACCAATCAGAGAGAAACCACCATTGTATGGGATAAGGAGACCGGAGAACCCATTGCCCACGCCATTGTCTGGCAGTGTCGCCGCACCGCAGCCTATTGTGATTCCCTGAAGGAACAGGGCTATATGGACAGCTTCCGGAAGAAAACGGGACTTGTTATTGACGCGTATTTTTCCGCTACCAAGATCAAATGGCTGTTAGATCATGTGCCGGGAGCAAGGGAACGTGCGGAAAAGGGTGAGCTTTTGTTTGGCACCGTGGAAACCTGGCTGATCTGGAAGCTGACCAGGGGCGCGGTACATGTAACCGATTATTCCAATGCTTCCCGCACGATGCTGTTCAATATCAATACGCTGCAGTGGGATGATGAAATCTTAAAGATTCTGGACATTCCGAAATGCATGCTGCCGGAGCCAAAGCCGTCAAGCTGCGTATACGGAGAGACAGATCCTTCTTATCTGGCGGAGCCATTCCCATTGCCGGGGCTGCAGGTGACCAGCAGGCGGCACTGTTCGGTCAGACCTGTTTTGAGGCGGGTGAAGCGAAGAATACCTATGGAACAGGCTGTTTCCTGCTCATGAATACCGGAGAAAAGCCGGTATTCTCCCGAAATGGGCTGGTCACCACCATTGCCTGGGGACTGGACGGAAGGGTAAATTATGCGCTGGAGGGTTCCATCTTCGTAGCCGGGGCGGCGGTCCAGTGGCTGCGGGATGAGCTGCGGCTGATCGATTCGGCAGAGGATTCCGAGTATATGGCAAAAAAAGTGAAGGATACCAACGGCTGCTACGTGGTTCCGGCCTTCACCGGCCTTGGGGCGCCGCATTGGGATCAGTACGCCAGAGGAACTATTGTGGGTATTACCCGGGGCGTGAACAAATACCACATCATCCGGGCCACGCTGGAGTCTATCGCCTACCAGGTACACGACGTACTGGTGGCCATGAAAGCGGATTCCGGTATTGACCTGACTTCCCTGAAGGTAGATGGCGGAGCCAGTGCAAACAATTTCCTGATGCAGACCCAGGCAGACTTCATCCAGGCACCGGTCAGACGCCCGGCCTGTGTGGAAACAACAGCCATGGGTGCGGCCTATCTGGCAGGTCTGGCCGTCGGTTACTGGAAGAATCAGGAGGAAGTTAAGGAAAATCAGGAAACAGACCGGATCTTTATGCCGGAGCTGGATGAAAAGACCCGCAGGACCATGGTCCGCGGGTGGGAGAAAGCAGTGCGCTACGCATACGGCTGGGCGCGGGAACGCTGAGTGCCACAACAGGATCAGGCTGTCGGAAGTGCAATTTGGCGATAAAAAACACCGGAGCGCTGGGCAAAAGGCTCAGGACTCCGGCGGTGCAAAAAAGTCGCGTTCAATAAACAGGCATACACTGTCGACAAAGCTGTCCGGATCACAGGGTTCTTCCTGATCGAGATAGCATTGTACAATATTAAAATAGAAATCTGTCATCAGGCTGGTGAATATAGGGGCAGGAAGCTTCAAGCGGTAGCCCTTTTGTTCAGCAGCCTGAATTTTATCATTCATAATGCGGATGAGGCCGGTGCGGATGATGCGCATCAGGTCACCATCCTGATTGGCACGGTAGATTTTCTGGTACAGAATCCGGTTCTCGCCGATAAGACGCAGCAGGATCAGCAAGAAATCCCGCACGGAAGAACGGTTGATGAAATACATGACATCTTCATCCAGGCCAAGCTCATCTACCATGGAGCCAAGGCAGTAATGGAGCAGGTCATATTTATCCTCAAAATAGCGGTAAAACGTAGACCGGGAAATCAACGCGGTATTGCAGATGTCGGTCAGTGTGAGCTGTTCAAAGGGCAGGGCTGCAAGCTGGGAAAAGAGAGCACCCTTTAAAAGCGCATAGGTGCGGCGTGCGGTAATGCTGGTTTTCCGGGATGTAGACTGTGCCATGATAACCTCCGTGATTGATGAATTTGCGCATGAAAAACAGAACGGGTTCATAATGTATAATTCTGGACAAATCTAAAAAAGATGTTTCATTATGAACATTCCAAATAAAACTGATACTTGTGTATTTTAACATATACATAGATAATAATGCAAGAAAATGAAGCGGAATTCAGGAGGTTTCTATGGATTATCGAGATAAATTGCACAAAAACAAGGGGTTCTTAACGACTCCTATAGGTGTCGCATTTTTGGCGGCAGGACTCATGCTGCTGTCTTACCCGGTGCCGGTGCTGGCGGCTGCTTCTACCATTGAGGCAGGAAGTGGTGCTGTGGCAGAGACAAAGCCGGCGTCTGTATATGGAACGACAACAGTAATCGATTCAGAAGAAACAGAAACGGCTCGCGCAAACTGGATAAAGGAGGGGGACGACTGGTATTATCTCCTGCCAGACGGAAGCAGGAACCGGCAGGATCTCCAGTTTGACAATGCCCTTTATAAATTTAACTGGAACGGCTCTTTAAAGACTGCCCAGTGGGTACCGAATACCGGCGGCGGTGCTTATCCGGTGTTCTGTTACGATGAGGAAACACAGTTCTTGTTCGATCAGCTAAATGACGAGAAGCGGGATCTGTATTTTGAGGAATACCCGGACCGGGAAGAAGACTACAGTGGTGATGAAAAGACGCAGTACGACCGTTATGCCGGATTCCTCATGGATGAAAAGCTGAATCAGGCAGCAGCTTACCGTCTGGAAGCGGCTCTGGTCAATGGCTACAGCGGTGATGCGATTCCCGGTGAGGGAACCTTAAAGAATTACCTGGAAAAAATTTCCTACCGGAAAAATTCCAGCTGCCGGGAACTTTACCTGCGGGGGCGGGAGGATGCGGATGACGCCTTTGACAAGCTCATCGGCAAGACTCAGGACAAATACGATTCCAGCGGAAAACGGAAAGATTCCCTGGAGTATTACCGGCGTATCGGCATGGCGCATGCGGAGAAAGACGGAGAACACTATTTTATGGTGATCCTGATGCGGTAGAAATGAAAAGAAAAAGGGAAAGAGGAGCAGAGATCAGATATGAAAGACAAAAAATCTCTGAAAGAGAAATTGAAAGCGCATCTGCCCCACAAAAGGGGAGTGGAAGAGCAGCAGAAGAAAGGCACGGAGGATACCGGCTTTACCATTCGCCTGGCGCGTTTTATCATTGAAAAGCGTGCCTGGATCGAGTCGCTGTTCATTGCGGGCTGTATTTTCAGTGCGGTAGCCATGCTGTTTGTGAATGTAAACTACGATCTGACAAAATATGTTCCTTCCACGGCCCAGTCCAGCATGGGACTGGATGTGATGAAGAAGGAGTTTGGATATCCGGGAACAGCCCGGCTGATGCTAAAGGATGTAAGCCTGTACGAGGCGAAGCAATATAAAGATAAGATCCAGGCCATTGACGGTGTGGATCAGGTCCTCTGGTGCGACACCACGGTCAATGTCTATGCAGGAGAAGATTTCATCAATATGGATGATATCAAAGACTACTACAAAGACCGCTGTGCGGTTATGGATATCACTTTTGATGAGGAATCAGATTCCCCGAAGACCGAGACAGCTATCGATGAGATGAAAGCCATCACCGGAGACAAGGGCTGTTATGTCGGTATGGCAGTGCAGAACAAATCCCTGATCCAGACTACCCATGAGGAGATGAACAAGATCCTGGTGGTCGCGGTCATCATGATTTTTGTGGTACTTTGTCTGGCGACCACTGCATGGACAGAGCCGATCCTGTTTTTGCTGGTTATGGGTGTGGCAGTACTTTTGAATAAGGGAACCAATATATTCATCGGTACGATTTCCTTTCTGACCGATAATGTAGCCATCATTTTACAGCTGGCGACCTCCATGGACTATTCCATTTTCCTGCTGGATGCCTACATGAACTGGCGTGATACCGGACTTTCGGAGGAGGAAGCAATCGTCAAGGCAGTTGAGGAAGCGATCAACTCCATTTTTGCCAGCAGCCTGACTACCGTAGTCGGTTTTCTGGCGTTAGTTACCATGAAATTCAACATTGGCTTTGATATGGGACTGGTTCTGGCAAAGGGTATCATATTCAGTCTGCTGACGGTGGTACTGTTCATGCCGGCCATGATCCTGAAATTTACCAGATGGAATGATAAGACCAAGCACCGTTCCTTCTTTCCGGACTTTACAAGGCTTGGAAGGGGCGTGTACCGCATCCGTTATCTGGTTCTGGCGGCAGTGCTTCTCATTACCCCGCCTGCTTATGTGGCTCAGCAGATGAACAATTTTCAGTACGGAAACAGCGCTGTGGGCGGTGCTCCGGGAACTCAGGTATATGCGGATGACCAGGAGATCACCGCAAAGTTCGGCCGAAGCAACATGATGCTTCTGATCTATCCGAACACGGACCCGGTGGCAGAAAAGAGGCTGTCCGATGAACTGGAAGATCTTCCATATGTAAAGAGTGTAACTTCCATGGCCAACACACTGCCGGAGGGCATACCGGAGGATTTCCTTCCGGATTCTACCGTCAGCCAGCTTCACACGAAGGACACGGCACGGATGCTTTTATACATAAGAACCAAGGGCGAGAGTGACAAATCCTTCGAATATACGGATCAGATCCGGGATCTCATGAAGAAATATTATCCGGAGCATTCGTACGTGGTCGGAGAGACACCGTCTACCCAGGATATAAAGGAAACAATTACGGACGATAACGCCCGGGTAAATCTGCTGACACTGCTGGGCGTATTCCTGGTTGTAGCCTTCAGCTTTAAGTCAGTGCTGATCCCAATCGTGGTCATGATCCCGATTGAAGTTGCCATCTTCATTAACATGGCGGTTCCGTATGTGCAGGGCGTGGATATGATCTACATGGGCTACATTATTGTCAGCAGTATCCAGATGGGTGCGACGGTAGACTATTCAATCCTGCTTACCAACAATTATATCGCGAAGCGTGCAACACTTTCGAAGAAGGAGGCCTGCATTGAGGCGGTGACCCGGTCCTGTTCCTCTATTTTTACATCCGGCGGCATTATCACCCTGGCAGGATATATTGTATATCTGATTTCTACGACGGCGGCCATTGGAGATCTGGGACATCTGATCGGACGAGGAGGCTTCCTGAGTCTGATCCTGGTACTGACGCTGCTTCCGGCACTTCTGGTGCTGACCGACGGACTGGTCATTGAGAAAAAATGGAAAGGCTCCAGAAGAAGAATCCGCGAGCGCTATGTGACCAGAAGGCAGCAGTTCCATGAGCGGGCAGAGCAGATCCGGACGAAGCTGGAAGAACACAGGAAAGAGAAATAAGGGCAGCAGGAGGAGAATGTCATGAAGAAAAGATATCAGAGACTGGGTGTCATGGGGCTGGCGGCAGTTATGGCATGTACCGGCACGGTTCTGCCGGTGCTTGCCGGCCAGGCATCTGTGGCTGTGGATGAAAATATGTATGTAAACCTGGATTACTATGGAAACGTAGACCGGGTCAATGTGGTGAAGGGCTGTGATCTGAATGGCCAGACCACGTTCACCGATTATGGCAATTACACAGCGGTGACCAATATGTCCGATTATACGGAGCCGGTCATTGAGGGAAACAAGGTAACCTGGAACGTGTCGCCGGATTACAGGGGACGCTTCTATTATAAAGGTGAGCTGGATGCGAAGAAGGTGGCACTCCCATGGAATTTTGATGTTTCCTATAAGCTGAACGGTGTGCCGAAAAACGCAGACGAGCTGGCAGGCGCTTCCGGACTCATTGAGATCCACATTGACGCGAAGTTTAACGACAGCGCGGATGTGAATGAATATTATAAGAACAACTTTGTTCTGGCTGTAGCAGTTATGGTGGATACCAATGACTGTTACAGCCTGGAAGCAGACGGCGCTCAGAAGCAGACCATCGGCGGCAACAGCGCCGTTGTGTTTACGGCGCTTCCGGGTGAGGATGGAGACTTCACCGTCCGCATCGGCACCGACAGCTTTGAGACCAGCGGCGTGTTCATGGCCATGACTCCGTTAACCGGCAGTGATTTAGAGCACGTGACCGACTTAAAGGAGGCAAAGGATACCTGGAAAGAGAGCGGTGATCAGATGCACGACAGCATGCAGCAGATGGCTTTGTCTGTTGAGGCCATGCGGGACGGCATCCATTCTTTACAGAACGGCATGAACTCTGCGGAGAGCGCAAGACAGACCTGGAGCGGTTCAAAAGACAGTATTCTGGCAGGCAATGACCGTGCGCTTGAGACCTTAAGCGCTGTCTCGGATCAGCTGGAAGCGATGATCCCGCATATCGAGACCGCCAAAGAGGCGGCAGATGTAGCGCATGACAGCCTGGGCGATATCGTAAACACGGTGCGCGAGATGCAGGATCCGTTAAATAAGCTGCACAGTGCACTGAAGGGAATCAAGAGTGGGGCGGAAGATATGTCCGGCCAGGTTTCTCCGCTGAATTCGCTGATGCAGCAGATCATTGCGCTGGACGCAACGCTGCAGGCCAGCGAGCAGGCTTATGTAACGGCTCTTGGAACCATGGGTGTCAGCCTTCAGAATGTGGATGATGACTATTATATGGATGAAGACTGGGAGGTCGATCTTTACGATGACCGTGTTGCCTCCCCGAACAATGCCGGAAGCACCGGCAGTGTATCTGGTGTGGCAGGCGGCATCACCCTGAACCAGCCGGAGCTGCTGCAGACTCTGATGACGAAGAAGGCAGCACTGGAGAAATTGTCCGCAGCCAGCAGCAAACTGGCTTCTGAGCTTTCCGGTCTTTTGGGCGATGTGGCAGATGCAGCCAAATATTCCTCTGAGCTGACCGACAGCCTGGAGATGCTTACCGAGGACACCGCGGCTCTGTACGATTCCATGGACAGCTACTACCCGGATCTGCAGGCAACACTGGATGACTCCGAGGAACTGATGAACCGGACCACCGAGACACTGAACACGAGCCTGAGCACGGCAGCCATCGTGCAGAATACCTTAAAGAGCAGCAGTGACAATCTGGACGCTGCCACCCGCGACAGCATCCGCGGTACCCTGGAGCTTCTGGATAAGAGCTTAAGCGTGCTGGACAGCACCGCTTCCATCCGCCATGCAGGCGTGACCATGAAGGAGGCCATCGATAAGGAATGGGATGACTTAGACGGAGATACCCGTTTTCTGAACATGGATCCGAAGGCGGAGAAGGTATCCTTCACATCCGATGAGAATCAGGAGCCGGAATCCGTGCAGATCATCCTGCGCACCGCAGAGATCAGCCTGGATGATGATGATGAGGTTCTGGATGCGGAGACTGAGGCAGCAAGCCAGAGCCCGCTGCGCCGGATCTGGATCGTGATCGTGAAGATGTGGAAAGCATTTGTGGAAATCTTCCGGAACAGATAGAAAAGCTGTAGATAAAAGGAAAAATGGACAGGGGGTTTAGAAGCATATGAAAGGAAACCGAATCATAACCATAGGCCGTCAGATCGGAAGCGGCGGCAGTGAGATTGGCATGGAGGTGGCAAAACGCCTTGGAATCCAATGCTATGACAGGCAGCTGATCGAGATGGCCTGCAATTACGGAGAACTGGATCAGGATATTCTTGCGGAAGCGGAGGAGAAGCGGCCGAATCCATTTCTTTACTCTGTGCCGCGTCAGATGCAGAATGATAAGACCGGAAGAGGCATTGCCATCAATGACATGGTATTTAACCTGCAGTCGGAGGTCATCCGGCAGCTGGCAGAGAAGGAGTCCTGTGTGTTCATTGGCCGCTGTGCCGATTATGTGCTGCGGGAGCAGCCGGGCGTGACTTCCGTATTTATCTATGCAGACATGAATGTCCGGATCGCGTGTCTTATGGAAAGACGCAGGATCACCCGGGATGAGGCCATTACGCTGATCAAAAAGACTGACAAGAGTCGCCGGAATTACTATGAATGCTATACCGGGAAACGCTGGGGTGCCGGTGCCAGCTATGATGTCACCTTAAACAGTGCGGAGCTTGGCCTGGATACCTGTGTGGATCTGATCTGCAGTCTTTATGAACGGAAGCAGGAAGGAGATGCAAAAGCGTGATGAAACAGACAACAAAACGGCTGCTGCTAAGCATGGCCGCGCTCATCTTATCTGTGGGAGCGGTCTGCACCAGCTATGCGGCATCGGATAAGCGTAAGGTCGGCAAAATGGATCTTGTGTTTGATTCTGACCTCGGCATTGGTGCGGATGGAAATTCTTATTCTGTTACTGTGGATGGCGCGAATACAGACCGCTACTACATCAGTGATACAGAGGTTGTAAACGAGGATTCCGATGATTTCAGTGACAGCAATCCGCCGGAGATAGAAGTGACTCTGGCAGTGGCAGACGAAGATCAGTGGTATTTTGCCAGCGCTTCTTCTGATGCGTTCCGCTTAAACCTGGCAACTTCGTCAAAGAACCGCTATGACAAGGTTCAGTTTGTCAGCGCAAAGCGCTCGGAAAAAAACACAATGCTGACGCTGCGGGTAAAGCTAATTTACGATAAGAAGTCAAAGCTTGATAATCGTTCCGCCATTTCTCTGGCGCAGAATGCGGCATCTTCGTCTGCCGGCTTCGGCTGGGACAGCGCTCATCCGGGCACGGCATCCTGGAATACGGAGAAATCCGCCCGTTACTATCAGATTCAGCTGGTCAGAAACGGCATCGACACCGGCATCATGCGTTCGGTATACAAGAACCACTACGATTTTTCTTCCCAGATGACCGAACCGGGCGAATACCAATTCCGTGTCCGTACTGTGCGCCAGAGCAGCCATAATAAGAGTGAGTGGGTGACCTCGGAGATATGGACAGTGGCCGCAGCGGAAAACGAGGAAAACGGATCGGATGTGGTAAGTGCCGGGACCGAGTAAAACCGGATTGCAAATAGGATATTGAGTTTTGCGTGCGTTTCCTGTATGATGAATGTGCGCAACAAAGAAAGCAGACGGCTGCAGGCGCAGGCGTCTGTTTTTGCAGCTTAGCAACAAAACAGGAGTAGAATATGAACGAACTTACCATAGAAGAATTTAACGCCCTTTCTCCGGACACCTATGTGCTTTACGATATCCGCAGCACGGAGGAGATCAACCATGGTGCCATCAGGGGCGCCATTGCCAGTTCTGCGGAAGAACTGGAGGAAAATCCGCCGGAAGAAAAGGAGAAAAAGCTCATCATCTGCTGCAGCCGCGGACGCGTGAGCCGTGATGTGGCGGATATGCTCTGCGGACAGGGCTATGACGCAGTCAGCTTAAAGGGCGGTTACCTTGCCTGGCTTATGGCTGAGATAAAAAAACAGGAGGCAGATGAGATCTGCGACTCTGTCGAGAAGAGTCTGCGCAAAAAATTTCACAAGAACATTTTCAGCAAATTTGCAAAAGCCATCAACCAGTATGAGCTGGTGAAGGAGGGAGACCGCATTGCGGTCTGTATCTCAGGAGGAAAAGATTCCATGCTGATGGCCAAGCTGTTCCAGGAATTAAAGAAGCACAACAAGTTCCCGTTTGAGGTGAAATTCCTGGTTATGGATCCGGGCTACAGTCCGGAGAACCGCCAGGTCATCGAAGAGAATGCCAGAAAGTTAAAGATTCCGATTGAGATTTTCGAGTCGGATATCTTCGATGCAGTCTACACCATCGAAAAATCTCCGTGCTATCTGTGCGCTCGTATGCGCCGCGGACACCTTTATACCTTTGCAAAGCAGCTGGGCTGCAATAAGATCGCATTGGGACACCACTACGACGACGTTATTGAGACAATCCTTATGGGAATGCTTTACGGCGCCCAGGTTCAGACCATGATGCCGAAGCTCCACAGTACCAACTTCGAGGGCATGGAGCTCATCCGCCCGCTGTATCTGGTACGCGAGGATGATATCAAGGCGTGGAGAGATTATAACAACCTGCATTTCATCCAGTGTGCCTGCAAGTTCACCGACACCTGCACCACCTGCAATAATGAGGAAAACCAGTCCAAACGCGTGGAAGTCAAGGAGCTGATCCGAACCTTAAAAGAGAAGAATCCGTTCGTGGAGAGCAATATCTTTAAAAGCGTGGAGAATGTCAATCTGGATACGGTCGTAGCCTACAAGCAGGGCGGCGTGCGCCATCATTTTCTGGATACCTATGACCGGGAACCGGAGACTGCAAAACCGTGCTGCTCAGACGCTGCAGACGATTAAACGGTCCTCTTTACTTGCGGTATGACCTGTGTTATACTTGGGATAATTATGAGTGTGGGCAGGTTATTACAAAAGCATTGTGCAGGAAGGTAAAATAAAGAACGGGAGGCGTTTACAAATGGATATTATGATTTTTCTTGGCTGTATTCTGCTGCTGGTATTGTTTGTTGTTGTAGCAGTGGTAACCAGTATGTTAGGCACCATCGGTGCCATTGTAGCAGAGGAAGATGACGAAGAATAAGCTGTACAGAGAAAAGAATCCGGACTATTTCGGATTCTTTTTTTCTGCCATGACCCAAAGTGATCCTGACAAACTGTCTATCAACGATGGAAGAATGACCGCGACACGCGGACAAAAAGAGAAAACGACCGTATCACACGGAAAACATATAAGAAATGAGTGGAAATTAAAATTCCCTCTTGCATTTACATAAATACATCGTTATAATGACCATAGCTTTAAGATTTTACCGAATTAATGTGGCAGATGATATAAAAAATTGTCAAACCGGATATTGCAAAAAATCAGGGACGTATTATCGGAGAAAGATTGGTCTCGGTATACGTCCCTTTTTTGTCACGGTGTCCGGACAGCGGTTTCGGCTGGGAAATCTGAAACTCATCATAGAATTCGGTATCACAAAAGAAGCATAAAGCGAAAACGAGGAAAGAAGGAAACAAACATGAAAAAGACACTGGCAGGAATTGTCCTGAGCTGTGTGCTTGCAGCGTCCCTCACTGCATGCGGTGGTTCTAACAATTCCGCAAGCACTTCCGCAGCAGAAACTTCTGCAGCAGCAGGCGAGAGCACCGAAGCAGCAACCACGGAAAGTGGTGACAAGGTTGTACGCATTGCAGCAGTAGATCCGCAGGTAGCACTGGATCCGCAGCAGTATACCTACAGCATTGTAATGAAAATTACCGACAACATTACGGAGTCTCTGCTGACCACCACTGAGAATGGACTGGAGCCAACTCTTCTGGCAGCTATGCCGACCATCTCCGATGACAACATGACCTACAGCTTTGAGCTGCTTCCGGATGTAAAATTCCATGATGGAACGACTCTGAAGGCTTCCGATGTTAAGTATTCTTACGAGCGTCTGATCAAAATGGCAAAGATGGCAACCCTGCTTGAGAATGTGGTTGGTTACGACGAGATGAGCGCCGGTACCGCAGATGAGCTGTCCGGTATCGAGGTTCAGGACGATACCCACTTTACCATTCAGTTAAAGAAACCGTACGCACCGTTCCTTTCCGTTCTGTCTACCGCATACTGCGCAATCTATCCGCAGGAGGCATGTGAGGCAGCTGGCGATAACTGGGGTATGACCACCCTGATCGGTACCGGTGCATTCAAGCTTGACAGCTACCAGAGCGGTGTCGGCGCAACCCTTTCCCGTTTCGATGACTACCATGATGGTGCAGTTGCACTGTCCGGTCTGGACTACAAGTTCATCGAGGATGTTAACACCCAGGTCCTTGAGTATCAGAAGGGCAATGTAGACTATGTAGATGTTGATCCGTCCATCTACCCGGTATACTCCAGCAACCCGGATCTGAAAGATCAGATGCATGGCTTCCAGCCGACTGGCTGCTACAGCCTGACTGTAAACAGCAAGACCTATGACGATCCGAAGGTAAGAGAGGCCATTGCGCTTTCCATCGACCGTAAGGCTATCTGCGATAGCATCCTTCACGGCACTGCAACCGTTCCGACCTCTTACATTCCGGCTGGTATCATCGGTCATGATGACAGCCTTCCGGAGTTCGAGTACGATCCGGAGCAGGCAAAATCCCTTCTTGCAGAGGCAGGATATCCGAATGGCATTGACCTTCGTGTAACCGTAAACACCAAATATCAGGGCAACGTAGCAATCGCAACCGCATTCCAGCAGCAGGCAAAGGCAGCAGGCATCAATGTAGAGGTTGAACAGGTTGACTCTGCGGCATGGTCCGATATGAAGAAGAACGGCGGTGTTGACTGCGGTATTTCCAACTGGTATGTAGATTACTCTGATCCGGAGAGCATGCTGTACCCGATGACCAAGACTGACACCAACTCCAGCTTCTGGCACAATGCCGAGTTCGATAAACTCATGGATGAGGGTATTGCAACCACCGATGAGGCAGAGCGTCAGGAAATCTACAAAAAAGCAGAGCATATCATGACCAGAGAAGACTGGGCAACCACTCCTCTCTACAATGAGACCAAGTTCTATCTGTTAAATCCGCATATCACCGGATTTGAGATGGATGCGACCTTCCGTATGTTCTGGAAGAATGCTGATATTCAGTAATTATTGCGGCAACAATTAAAAATGTTTAGAGAAACAGAGGGGCTGCGCATTTTGGCAGTTCCTCTGTTCGCATGTAGGAGAAAATAAAATGCTTTCATACACAGGAAAACGTCTGCTCCAGACGATCTTTGTTCTTCTGGGCATTAGCTTGATCACGTTTGTTCTGCTTCAGGTGGTACCGGGTGACCCGGTTGCCTGATGCTGGAGAAGCGTGCAGATCCGGAGACCATTGCGAAAGTGCGCAAGGAGCTCGGTCTGGATCTGCCATACTATGTACAGTATCTGAATTTTATAAAAGGCGCCATCCATCTGGATTTTGGTACCTCCTATTTCACCAAGGAGGTTGTTACCGATGCGCTGATCCGCTGCTTTAAAGTAACCGTAAAGCTGGCATGCATGTCCTTTATCTTTGCTTCTGTTATTGGTATTCCGTGCGGAATCTTTGCAGCAGTCAAGAGAGGAAAAGGCATCGATACCGTTGTTATGGTACTTTCTATCATCGGTGTATCTGCACCGGCATTCTGGGTAGCGATCATCCTGCAGATCCTTTTCGGCTTAAAGCTGAACATTCTGCCGATCTCAGGATTCGATACGCCGGCATCTTACATACTTCCGAGTCTTGCGCTGGGTGCGCGTTACGCAGGAAATATTGCACGAATCACCAGAACCAGTATGCTGGAAGTACTGGGACAGGATTACATCCGTACCGCGAAGGCAAAGGGTGCCATGCGCTGGGCCGTTATCTTGAAGCACGCCCTGAAAAATGCCATGATCCCGATCGTAACTCTCGTAGGTACCGATTTTGGTTACATGCTGACAGGTTCCATGCTGATCGAAAAGGTATTCTCCATTCCGGGAATCGGTAAGCTGGCAGTAGATGCCATGTCCAACCGTGATCTTCCGCTTCTGGAGGGCACAGTTATGTACATCGCATTTGTATTCGTTGTTGTAAACCTGATCGTTGATGTTTCCTATGCATTTCTGGATCCGCGAATCCGCTACGGGAAAGGAGCAGCATAAGAGATGGCTAAGAAATTACTTGGATTTTTTAATAAACAGAAACAGTTTGAGCAGGATGTTATGGAAAACGGCATGCAGTATTCCAGCTTCTACGGAGACAGCCTGCGCCGTTTAAAGAAGAACAAAATGGCAATGTTCTGCGCATGTGTACTGATCCTGCTGGCACTGATGGCAATCTTCGCTCCGCTCATCGCACCGTACGATCCGACTTATCAGGATTACAGCGCTGTGCTTGGCGGACCGTGCAAGGCACATCCGTTCGGAACCGATGAATTCGGCCGCGACATCTTATCCCGTATCATCTACGGCTCCAGAGTATCCATCAGTATCGGTATCGTGGCACAGATCATTGCTTCTATCGTAGGCGTAACCTTAGGTTCCCTGGCCGGTTACTACGGCGGCTGGATCGACAGCCTGATCTCCCGTGTCATGGAGATCTTCCAGGCATTCCCGGATCTGATCTTCGCTATGGCGATCATGACCTTCATGGGTAAGGGTGTCCTGAACCTGTTTATCGCCCTGGGCCTTCTGACCTGGGTCCGCACCGCGCGTATGATCCGCGGTTCTGTCATGCAGTTAAAAGAAAAAGAATACGTAGAGGCAGCCCGTGCCTGCGGAGCATCTACCTACTGGATCATTATGAAGGAACTGGTTCCGAACTGTCTGTCCACCATTATCGTCCTGGTTACCCTTGGTATCCCGAACGCAATCATGTATGAGGCATCCTTAAGCTTTTTGGGCATCGGTATCCAGCCGCCGACTCCGTCATGGGGCAATATGATCAGTGCGGCACAGACCTTTATCAGCTACCGCCCGGTATATAGCATCATGCCTGGTGTGGCGATCATGATCACAGTTATTGCATTCAATATCTTCGGTGACGGTTTACGAGATGCACTGGATCCGAAGCTGAGAAGTTAGGAGGTATGAGAGATGGCAGAGAATATTTTACAGGTAAAAAATTTAAAGACCTACTTTCATACTGAGGCCGGACTTGTGAAAGCGGTTAACGATGTTTCCTTCAATGTGGAAAAAGGTAAGACCCTCGGCATTGTAGGTGAGTCCGGCTGCGGAAAAAGTATCACTTCCTTATCGATCATGGGTCTGGTAGAGCGTCCCGGTAAGATCGAGGGCGGTGAGATCCTGTTTGAGGGGGAAGATCTCTTAAAGATGACCGAGGCACAGATGCGCAGCATCCGCGGTAAGAAGATTGCCATGATCTTCCAGGAGCCGATGACTTCCTTAAATCCGGTTTACACGATCGGCCAGCAGCTGATCGAGGCACTGCTCCTTCATGAGAAGATGACCAAGCAGGAAGCAAAAGCCCGCGCCATTGAGATGTTAAAGCTGGTTAAGATCCCGCTTGCAGAGCGCCGCTTCGATGAGTACCCGCATCAGCTTTCCGGCGGTATGCGTCAGCGTGTCATGATTGCCATGGCACTCTGCTGTAATCCGGCTATGCTGATCTGTGATGAGCCGACTACTGCGCTGGACGTAACCATTCAGGCGCAGATCCTGGACCTCATCAATGAGTTAAAAGAAAAGACCGGAACTTCCGTTATGATGATTACCCACGACCTGGGTGTTATCGCAGAGGTTGCGGATGATGTTATGGTTATGTATTCAGGTAAGGTCGTTGAGCACGCAAGCTGCGACCAGATCTTTGATAAGCCGATGCATCCGTATACGGACGGACTGATGAAGTGCATTCCGAAGCTGGATGATGACGACACCAAAGAATTGAGTGTTATCAAGGGTATGGTGCCAAGCTTTGATGACATGCCGGCCGGCTGTGCGTTCTGTCCGAGATGTCCGCAGGCCCGCGAGATCTGCCGTCAGAAGATGCCGGAGTTAGTCGAGGCCGAGGGCCGCATGGTGCGCTGTTTTAAATATACGAAGGAGTGGGAGGAGAACATCTGATGAGTGAAGTAAATGAAAAGACTCCGCTTCTGGAGGTCCGGAACCTGCGGAAACTGTTTGCGGGAAAATCTTCCTTCTTCCAGAAAGATAAGTCATGGATCAAGGCGGTGGACGATGTATCCTTTACCCTGAATCCGAAAGAAACCCTGGGTGTGGTTGGTGAGTCCGGCTGCGGTAAGTCTACCATGGGCCGCTCTGTGCTCCGTCTAATCGAGCCGACCTCCGGCGAGATCTTCTACAAAGGAAAGGATTTCGCCAAGGCAAGCGGTCAGGAACTGCGGAAAATGCGCGCAGATATGCAGATTATTTTCCAGGATCCGTACGCATCCTTAAATCCGAGAATGACCATCGGCGAGATCATTGCCGAGCCGTTAAATATTCAGAAACGCTATAAGACCCAGGAGGAGACCCGGGCACAGGTGTTAAAGGTGATGGAGGTCGTAGGACTGAACACCAAATACTACAACCGCTATCCTCACGAGTTCTCCGGCGGACAGCGTCAGAGAATCGGTATTGCCCGCGCGATCGTGCTTAACCCGTCTCTGGTAGTCTGTGATGAGCCGGTATCCGCACTGGATGTTTCCATCCAGTCTCAGGTACTGAATCTGCTGCGCCAGCTGCAGGAATCCATGGGAATGGCATATATCTTCATTTCCCACAACTTAAGCGTTATCAAGCATATTTCAGACCGTGTCATGGTTATGTATCTGGGACATGTGGTAGAGCTGGCGGACAAGAAAGAGCTGTTTGCGAACCCCTCCCATCCGTACACCCAGGCGCTGCTGTCTGCAATTCCGGTACCGGAGCGCCATTCCAAGAGAAAGAAGATCATTCTCCAGGGCGATCTGCCGAGCCCGGCAAACCCACCGTCCGGATGTATCTTCCATACCCGCTGTTTCATGGCTCAGGAAATTTGTTCCACACAGAAGCCGGAGCTTAGGGACATCGGAGGAGGTCATCTGTGCGCCTGCCATTTTTGCAATGGAGCCTGTGCACAGAACGGAACTACAGAAGAAAAATAATTGAGGAGGTATAAAAGTATCATGAAAATCACCAACATTAAGACCTACAGAATGCAGGTGCCGCTGGTGCGCCCGTTCCGCATTGCACTGGGTCTCATCACTCACGCAGTCAGCTGCCTGGTTGAGGTTGAGACTGATGCCGGCATCACCGGTTATGGTGAGGGCTCTCCGGGACCGCTGATCACTGGGGAAAATCTGGATGGTACTATCGCAACGGTAGAGCGTCTGAAAGAAAAACTGATCGGCATGGATCCGCGTGACATGGAGGCAATCTATACCGTGATGAACCGTACCGTAGCGTATGCAGGTACTGCAAAGGCAGCCATCGACCTGGCATGCCATGACATCATCGGCAAGAGCACAAATCTTCCGCTGTATAAGGTTCTGGGCGGACTTTCCGGCGAGATCGAGACAGATATGACCGTTGGCATCGATGATCCGGCAGTCATGGCAGAGCATGCAAAGGCACATGTGCAGGCAGGCTTTAACGTGATCAAGACCAAGGTCGGCGTAGACTTTGCTTCCGATCTGGCAAGAGTCCGTGCAATCCGTGAGGCAGTCGGTGACCAGGTGAAGATCCGTCTGGACGCAAACCAGGCTGGAAAGCCAAGGAGGCTGTTGAACTCATCAACCGCCTGAATGAGTACGATATCGAGCTGGTAGAGCAGCCGGTTCCGCGCTTCGATTTTGAGGGACTGAAATTCGTGACCGCCCACAGCTCTGTGCCGATCATGGCAGATGAAAGCTGCTGGGACTCCAAGGATGCCCTGCAGTTAGTATCCCAGCGAGCTGTAGATCTCATCAACATCAAGCTGATGAAGTGCGGCGGCCTGTATGAGGCAAAGAAGATCACTGCGATCGCAGAGGCAGCAGGCGTGGAGGTCATGCTGGGCTGTATGGCAGAGGAGAGTGGTATCGGTGTAACCGCGGCTGCTTCCCTGGGTGCAGCATTAAAGAACATTACACGTGCGGATCTGGACGCAACCTTCTCCTTAAAAGAGCTTCCGTACGAGGGTGGCTTTACCGTAAAAGATACCAGACACCTGATCCTTTCCTCTGATCCGGGCCTTGGCATCAAATGTCTGAAAAAGGAGATGCTGGCATGAACCGTATGACACCGGAGGGCAAGGCAAAGTTAGAAGAGCTGATTGCCCGTGTAATGAAAGATGGCCAGGCACGCGGTATCGCGGTCGGTATCGTCAATGCAGCCGGAGAGATCCAGTACGAAAATTACTTCGGTTACCGTGATGCGGAGAACAGGCTCCCGATCACCAGAGACACCATTTTCGGTATGGCATCTGTGACCAAATCCTTTACGGCACTGTCCATCATGCAGATGCAGCAGGACGGCCTTTTAAAGGTAGATGATCCGGTTTCCAGATACATTCCGGAGTTCACCAACAAGAATCAGTCTGAGCCGGTTAAGCTGTGGCATTTGATGTGCCACAGCGGTGGCTATTTCCCGCTTCCGCGTATCGTAGTGGATAAGACCGCGCAGGAGATGGGGATTGAGGATTCCCTGGATGCAGAGCTCATTTACCGGGAAGACTTTGCAGAGGAGGGAATCCGCCGTGTGGCAGGCCGCCTGGATGCCCAGACCCGTTTCACCGGACGTCCGGGACAGCGCATGAGCTACTGCAACGACGGTTTTGGTCTGCTTTCTGATATTGTGCGCCGTCATTCCGGTTATGGCTCCTTTGCAGAATATCTGGATAAGAAGATCCTGAAGCCGATCGGTATGGACCGCAGCAACATCAGCTTTATCCGCAACAGCCAGGACGAGAATGCGGCAATCCTGTATTCTCTGGAGAACGGAACCTGGAGAGCTGACCGCGACTACCAGAACGATGCATTCGTCCTGCACGGCGGCGGTGGTATGAAGTCCACTCTGGGTGATATGCTGAAGTATGCGGTTATGTATCTGAATGAAGGTGTGGCGGGAAACGGAAACCGCATTGTAGAGCGCTATGCTGTTCAGGAGATGGAGAAGCCGAGACAGTTTATGAAGCCGGGCATATACTATGGATACGGTCTGGAGACGAAGCAGGTAGGTGACCGTGCTGTTTATGAGCACGGTGGAAGCCTTCCGGGCGTATCCTCCAACTTCTCTTTCTGTCTGCAGGAAGAGGTTGGTATTGTAGTGCTGTGCAACACCATGGATGTTTCCGTGGCAGCCATCGCAGATGCAGCCTGAATGCCTACTGCGGCCTTGAGGTCGAGGAAGAACGGCAGATCCACGCAGAACGCAGCTGGAGCGCCGAAGAACTTGAAGAGTTAGCCGGAAGCTATGTATCCGGTGAGGGTGATGCATTCACGCTGACTGCAGAAAACGGAACTCTGAGCATGAAGGTAAACGGAAATCCGACCGCACTTCAGGCCGTATATCCGTGGCAGGGTATGGTACGGAAAACCTATTCCGACATTTACCTGACTGCGATTCGTGACGAAGAAGGTCACGTATTTGCGGCGCGCTATGGCAGCCGGATCTTCCCGAAGGAAGTATAATCATTTGAAAAGAGATTCCTGCTTTTTTCAAAGAACAGGATCTCTTTACTTTTTGAAAAATACGATTTATAATAGACAGTGTTTCCATATGAAATGCAGGCGTAGTTCATCGGTAGAACATCAGCTTCCCAAGCTGAGGAGGCGGGTTCGATTCCCGTCGCCTGCTTCTTTCATTTTTTGCCGGAGCCTTATTTTATAAGGATCTCCGGCTTTTTCTATGTGGTTATAAGTTGAAGACAGCTGGAACAGTATCCGTTTTACTCCTGCTCCATCTCCGCATTCACGTAATCTTCACAGGAGCGCATAGCTTCAATGGTCTTTGCAAAAAGATCATCCAGCTCCCATCCCAGGCGTTCGGCTCCGGTACGGATGATATCGCGGGAGCACCCGGCAGCGAATTTTTTATCTTTGAATTTTTTCTTTAAGCTGGAAACCTCCATATCTTTTGTGCTCTTGGATGGGCGCATGCGGGCAGCGGCACCGATCAGCCGGTCAGCTCGTCAGCAGCAAACAGCACCTTTTCCATCTCGTGGACAGGCTCTACATCGCAGCAGATGCCGTAGCCGTGGGAGCAGATAGCATGGATCATGTCATCACCCACACCGCCAGCTTTTAACAGCTCCGGTGCCTTGATGCAGTGCTGCTCCGGGTAAAGTTCGAAATCGATGTCGTGGAGCAGTCCGCAGATACCCCAGAACTCCTCATCTTCCCCGTAGCCAAGCTCTTTTGCATACCAGCGCATAACGCCCTCCACGGTAAGGCTGTGCAGAATATGGAATGGCTCTTTGTTGTATGTCTTCAGTAAGTTTAATGCTTCGTCTCTTGTAATCTGGCTTTTCATGGTTGTGTTTCCTCCTGATGTGTAACAAATTTCTCTCATTATACAGCGATTGTCTGTGCTTGTTAAGAGATTTCCGCAAAGATCTCTCCCGCCAGCTTTCCCGGCAGCAAAATCAGGCGGCCGCTGACCCGGAAGAGAAAAAAGCGCCTGCGGCGGGAGCGGCGCACACAGTGGATGACTGCGCCCGGGACAAAGCCCTGCTTTTCAAGACGTTCCCGTCTGGCTGGTTCACTGGCGATCCAGATAATGCGTGCATCGGCGGCGGACGGAATGTGACTGAGGGGAAGAACCATAGCATTCCTCATGAATCGTGCTCTGTTACGATAAGATATGCGGAATTTCAGGGGAAATAGCTTGCCATGGCCGGGTTTGTCATGTAAAATGAGACACAGTTTTGATGCAGCAGGAAATTTGGAAGGAGTTTTGAATGAGTATTTTAAATGTAGAACATTTGAGCCATGGTTTTGGTGACCGTGCTATTTTCCAGGATGTGTCATTCCGTCTTTTAAAGGGAGAGCACATAGGCCTGGTGGGTGCAAACGGAGAGGGAAAATCCACGTTCATGAACATCATCACGGGCAAATTGCAGCCGGATGAGGGCAAGGTCGAGTGGGCGAAGCACGTGCGTGCCGGTTATCTGGACCAGCATACTGTGCTGGAAAAGGGCATGACCATCCGCGATGTGTTAAAGAGCGCATTTGCGTATCTGTTTGAGATGGAAGAGCAGATGAATGCCATCTGCGATAAGATGGGCGAAGCATCTGAGGATGAGATGAATGCCATGATGGAAGAACTGGGCACGATCCAGGATCTTTTGATGGCACACGATTTCTATATCATTGACAGCAAGGTAGAGGAAGTCGGCCGTGCGCTTGGCCTGCAGGAGATCGGCATGGACAAGGATGTTTCCGAGCTGTCCGGCGGTCAGAGAACGAAGGTGCTTTTAGGAAAACTGCTTCTGGAGAAGCCGGACATCCTGCTTTTGGACGAGCCGACCAACTATCTGGATGAGCAGCATATCGAGTGGCTGAAGCGCTATCTCCAGGAATATGAGAACGCATTTATCCTGATCTCCCACGATATTCCGTTCTTAAACAGCGTTATCAACCTGATCTACCACATGGAGAACCAGAAGCTGGACCGCTATGTGGGCGATTATGACCATTTCCAGGAGGTCTACGCGGTCAAGAAGGCGCAGCTGGAGGCTGCTTACAAGCGCCAGCAGCAGGAAATTGCCGAGCTGGAGGATTTCGTGGCCCGTAACAAGGCGCGTGTATCGACCCGGAACATGGCCATGTCCCGCCAGAAAAAGCTGGATAAGATGGAAGTCATCGAGCTGGCGAAGGAAAAGCCGAAGCCAGAGTTTAACTTTATGGAAGCCCGCGCCGCAGGCAAGATGATCTTTGAGGCAAAGGATCTGGTGATCGGCTACGACGAGCCGTTAACCCGCCCGTTTGACATCAGCATGGAGCGTGGAGAGAAGGTCGTGTTAAAGGGTTCCAACGGAATCGGAAAAACCACGTTATTAAAGAGCATCCTTGGGCTGATCCCGGCACTTTCCGGCAGCGTGGAGCTGGGCGATTATCTGTATCTTGGCTATTTTGAGCAGGAGATGGCACCGGGCAATACCACGACCTGTATCGAGGAAATCTGGAAGGAATTCCCGTCCTACACTCAGTACCAGGTGCGCTCTGCCCTGGCAAAATGCGGACTGACCACCAAACATATCGAGAGCCAGGTGCGCGTCCTTTCTGGCGGCGAGCAGGCAAAGGTAAGATTATGTAAACTGATCAACCGCGAGACCAATGTCCTGTTGTTGGACGAGCCGACCAACCATCTGGATGTCGATGCCAAGGACGAGCTGGCCCGCGCCTGAAGGCCTACAAAGGAAGTGTTCTTTTGATCTGCCATGAGCCGGAATTCTATGAAGCTTTGCCACCCGCGTAGTAGATTGCAGTGAGTTCTGCCTGAGAGGGTAATCGGGCTGCTGTTTGCGCAATGCGTGAACAGTAACACAAACAATATTCTTGTCGTTTTTTGTCGACGAACTTTTCTTGTACTGGTTTCATTCCTGTGCTATGATGATGGCACAGGAATGATTCATCTAAAATCTGGATTTTTCATATTATCTTATTTTCTTAGTTTTTAATCCCATTTCAATTTCTACAAATTACGGATGCTGGGTTAAAAAGGAATTCCATTATTATCAATTTTTAGCGTATTCAATCAAGAGAGGGGGATGCGATGCAGGCTGAAATAAGGGAAAAGTGTCTGCTTTTTCTGCTATGCGCCTGGACTTTTTTAGCAGCCGGACCGGCAGTGATGGTGTATGGGGGAGAACATGCAGGGCTGCGGGAGAATCTGCAAGCCAGTTCTGAAAAAAATCTGCAAGTCAGTCTACAGAAAAATCTACCGGTTAGTCTGCAAAGAAATCCACAGGAAAACCAGCATGTAACTCAGCTCAGGCACTGGAACATTGGGGATACAGTGACGCGCAATATCGGTGGAAAATCATACCGTTTTCGCTGCATCGACCAGAATTATGCGGACCACATGGACGATCACAGACAGGGGGCGCTTTTTCTTTGCGATGAAGTGATTCCGGCCAACACAGGTTCGCGCTATGAATTTGAGACACCAGGAGACGGTTCGCATGGGTATGTGTATTACCCGGGGCCTATTGTGCGCTTTGGAAACAGCGCAGAGTATAAATATTCGTCTGTACGCGCCTGGCTTTCCAGGTCAGCGGGGAATTTTGCTGATGCGGTCTGGATCAATACCGGCGTAGAACGAGGCTACGAGGGTCAGACACCGGCTGGATTTTGGGAACATTTTCCGGAAGAAGGGCTGCGTGCGCATTATCTGGGAAGCCAGAAGCTGGAAGATAAGCTGTTTCTTCTTTCTGTGGATGAGGCATACCGTTACCGTGACTGGCTGTGGAAATTCGGACCGGTCACAAAGCGAAATCCGAAAACGCAGATCAGTGAATTCTGCAAAGGGTACTGGCTCCGGACACCCTGCAAAGCAGCGTCAGGCACGCAGGTTTATATTGTCGATCTGGTGCAGGGGAATATCCGGCCGGAGGCAGTGCGCAGTGATCTGCGGAGTGCGGGCAGGCGCGGAGACACAGCCACAAATACGGGCACGCACGGAAACACAGCCTCAAATACGGGCACGCACAGAAACACAGCCACAAATACGGGCACGCACGGAAACGCAGCCGCCAATATAGGCATGCATGGGAGTCTGGTGCAAAGGGAGACCGGGATGACGGCTGGAACGAAGCGTACAGGAGCAGAAATGGAGGATGAGGAAGTGAAAGTAACCGGGACAACCGGGGTACGTCCGGCATTTGTATTGCCGCAGCGGTAAACCTGCATGCGCCTGCAGCCAGGTGCAACACTGCAAACGAAATTTCTGGCAGGCGCACATGGCATCCTTGAATTCATGCGCCTGATTGGCGGCGGAACTTTTCATGGCAAAGAATGGATCAGAATTTGTGGCTGCTTGCGCAACGCGCGGACGGCCATGGAAATACGAAATAACGAGGGGGATTTATGGGGGAAAACAACAAGAATTATGATGTACGGCGGAAAACGGCATCGGCAATGGCGGTGCTGCTTGCGGTGATGGCACCGGGAGTATTTCCGGCTGGTGCGGCAATGGCAGAGAGTGCCGGAAGACTGGTGCCGGAGCGCGAGGGAGAAACAGTCTGGGCTAGCGGAAGCGATGCTGGCCATGGCGGAAGAGAATGGAGGGAAAAACAGGGAGCAGAAGAACACAGAACAGGAGAAAGGAAGAAATCCGGCGCTGCTCAGGAGTATGACCAGATGCATGATGAGGAAGATGATGAAGAAGCGGATGAAATTGAGCTGGAAGACGACTGGCTTGCAAGGCTGAAACATGCGCTCTGGTTTGAAGTGACAACATCGTCTGACGCACAGCTGCAGGACGAGACAGAACTGTTGCCAGGCACGCGACTGTGGGGACAGACTGCGACATCATCCGATGTACAATTGCAGGACCAGCCAGCGACCCCGTCCGATCTGACGCTGTTTGCGCAGATTTCCTTAACCGGGGATCTGTGGACGGACTGGAATGGCAACGCAAATTTTCCGGGAGAAGGAACAAAGGAGGCACCGTACCAGATTGAGAATTTGTCGCATCTGATGGGACTTTCGGAAGCAGTAGCAGCCGGAGAAGATTTTGCGGACTGCTATTTTGAACTGACGCAGAGTCTGGATCTGGGTGGCATTTCTATTAACCGGGGAAGCTGGAATCCGATCGGCTGGTACCGGAATGCCGCAGACATGAATGGAGAGGTGCAGACTCCGTTCCGTGGGCATTTCGACGGATGCGGCAATACGATCACCGGACTGAAAATCATCGGGGAGTTAGATGGAAAGAAAAATCTGGGGCTGTTCGGCGTGATCGATGGTGGATCTGTGGAAAATCTGGAAATTCGTGGGGATCAGATCCGCGGTGCAGACCAGGCTGGAATACTTGCCGGAACGCTGAAAAACGGTGCGGTAGTCCGCAATGTAACGGTGTCCGGTTATGTTTATTCGGAGCGTGATGCCGGAGGAATTGCGGCAGTGATCAGTGGCAGCGGAAAAGGAACGGCCTCCGGGACACAGATCCAGGAGGCAGATGGCTCCGTAATCGTGGAAAATTGCCGCGCAGAAGGCATTGCCATCAATGCAGTTACCGCAAATGGAGCGAAAGCTGGCGGTGCGGTGGGCGGAATAGCCGGCCGCGTAGAAAAGGCGTATCTGATCGATAACGTGGTGATCACCCAGAATGGCGATTCAGACCGGGTCCAGGGCAAGGGATATGTAGGCGGAATTGCCGGGAGTATGAGCTTAAGCGGCATTTACAATTCTTATGTCAACGGCACGATCGGCGGCAACGCAAGTCTGGCGGTGGGCGGCATCGTTGGAAAATATGAGAGCGGAAACCTGATCCTGGCCCGCATGGCAGGAACAATCTCGCGGACCAATGCCGGAAGTGCATCCCGCGAGGGAACCTTTGTGGGAACCCGCGACAGCAGTGCCCGTTTTACCTACGGAACGGAGCGGGACAGCAGGATTTCTTACCTGTTTACCAACACACTTGCGAAGGCAAAGCAGGTGTTTGGAAGTACCATCGATGGGGACAACCGCTTCGCGGAAGATGCGCACATCGGCTACTGGTCTGACCTGGAACGGAAGTATAAGACCGTGTCCGGGCAGATCGAGTATGACTGCGGGGACCGTTTCTTTTATGAGGAATTGGAAGATGGCGTGCGCTACATTGTTACCCAGAAGCTTGGGCGCGAGTTTACGATGGAGGGCTACAAAAAGGATCTGCCGTTTGCGATGGATCATTTTGCCCCGGGCTTCATGGGCGAACCTGCAAGAGGATATCTGGTCTATATTCCGCGTATCGATGCACGAAATGCGAACGGAACCTACGATACAGATGTAGCGGCATTGTCTGCAATCTCTTCTACGGGAAGCTCTTACTACCGGGACATTGACAAGGACCACCCATCTGCGATCAAAGCAGGCGCGGTCGTGACCGTGGCGACAGCACCGAAAAACACAGCGGAGAACCGTTATCAGATGATCGTGGACCTGAATGAGGCGGGCGGGGTAAAGCCGCCTACTTATCTGGATGAAAACGAAGACGAACAGCCGATGCAGTATGTGGGCGGTGGTGCTTATTCGTTTCTTATGCCGGAGTGCGACACACAGCTGAATGCAGAGTATGTAAAAGTAACGACCAGGCTGACTGCCGATCCGGAAGAAACGAGGATTTCGGTGGTGCAGACCCGGAGCGGGGACCGGAAGCACCCGCAGATCGTCACAGAGGTGAAAAATACGGATGGGGTTTTAATCGCGCGTTATGTAGACGGAGTCCAGGATCACAGTGTGGAAGTGCAGCCGGTGCTCATTCATGTGGAGCATAACGGAAATGGCCAGACGGTAGACAGGACGGTGCGCTGGCTGGTCGACGATACCGATCTTCTGGAAAACCGCTCTGAAACAGGCTATACCATGAAGGATGCTTCGGTCATGCCGAATATGAATTCCGCCTTTATTACCAACATCATCAACCGGGAGGTCCAGGCGCAGGCAGCAAACCAGTACCGGGAAAAGATCCGTGATACGGTTTACACCCGGTACGGCGTGGTATCTGCCGTGACGAATCCGGAGACATCGGTGAATCATCAGGCACTTTACGCAAATTGCCGCGTTGCGGTGGATTTCCAGATCGTAGACCTGACAACGGTGCGGGTGGAAACACTGAGCCTGAACCAGACAGAGGCACACTTTACGGTCACAAGAAAACTGACCGGAAGCTGTTACCAGTCGTCGGAAAGCATCACGGTTTCAGAGCCGGTAGTGCTGACTGCATCGCTGAATCCAGAGCATCCGTTTTATGAGCAGGTGAGCTGGAAGGATACGGAGAGCGGGAAAAATATCCGTCTGGAAGTATCGGGAGCAAACCAGCAGGATTGTAAGGTCATGCCGGTGTGGGACCCGAAGGGAGAAAACAATCCGGCGTGGATCCAGAACCTCATTCACCGCGACCGGACGCTGAAGCGGGAAAAGCCGTTAGAAAAGGTAAATGGAAACGGAATCCGGGAAGAAATCGTCACTGCAGTGAGTGAAGACCAGACGCACGGACATATCCAGGCGCAGTGCAGGGTCCGGATCCAGTTTGTCACCGTGGATGAAACAGTGCCGCGCGTTTTTAGCGGCGGCTCCGGTGGCTCTGGCGGCGGGGGCGGCGGCTCCAAAGGCTCTGGCGGGTCAACCGGAATTACTTCCGGAGGAGTGACAAAGGCAGCCGGCCCGTCCATGCCTTCTTATGTGGTAACGGGAACCTGGATGCAGAATGCAGCAGGCCAGTGGATGTTTGCGGACAAGGAGCGTACCTACGTAAAAGAATGGGCTGCCGTGCATAATCCGTATGCCAGCACAGCTGCCGGGCAAAGCGCTTACGACTGGTTCCGGTTTGATGAGGCAGGATTTTTAGTGACCGGCTGGTACCAGGATGCAGACGGAAACCAGTATTATTTAAACCCGTCTTCCGATGGAACCCAGGGCAGGATGCTTACCGGCTGGAACTGGGTCGGCGGACAGTGTCTGTACTTTGAAGAGGAGTCCAATGGCAGCCGCGGTGCACTGAAAAAGAACTATACGGCTCCGGACGGAAAACAGACCAATGAGCAGGGCGCATGGGTTGTGAACGGAGTGGTACAGCGGCAGGAAGAAACGGAGGGTGCGCAGGTGCAGAAAGAGGCTTCGAAGGGATAACGGCAAATTGCGGATGAAGAAGAAACTACGTTATTGTTTGCACAATGCGTGAATAGGAAAGAACAGTATGTGCGCTTTGCGTAGGATGCAAGGCCGCGAATGCGCAGGAAAATACAGGGAAAACAGGGGTATGGGAAAACGAATGGGAGAAAGAAAAAAATCCGTAAAGCGGGCAGCGGCAATGCTTCTGGCAGTTGTTCTGGCCAGTAAAACACTGCTTCCAATTCTGCCGCAGCTGCCATGGAGAGCGCAGGCAGCGCAGCTGGGCGATACCATCATTGCTTACGGGGCGGGATTTCATCATTATTGTATTGACGGAGCCGGAGCGAACCGGGCCCTGATCGACGGGGACGAGTATGTCTGCATACTGCCGTCCGAGACGCTCAGCCGGGAAGAAATGGCACTGGTCTTCTGGGGGATGCTGACACTGCAGGCAAGCTTTGGAAATATGCCGCAGGTCAATGCCGTCATCCAGAACATCAATGCCGGGGCGGCAGCCCAGGGAATACCGGCAATCTCCCAGTTCGTAACGGAAGCGGATTTAAAGCTTTTGATCCATTCTGCGGCAGTCCGCGGGAAATATCCGTGGCTGAAGGAAGTGCTGGCGAAAGAAGAAACGTATCTGCAGCTGGCGGGACTGCTGGGCGGGGGTGCACGAACCACCGCTTTGCCTGGCATTTCCGGACAGTGGAGAGGAGTGGAAGCTGTCCATGCAACTGGCGGGGGCATTCCGTCCGTGCTGCAGGGACATACGCAGGCAGGAAATCCGCTGCGGCTGACTCCTCACAGGAAAATGGGCAGTCTGGGGAGTACGTTTTGTCGTTTGATCCGTCCGGCGCGGATGCGGAATTTATCCGTACCGTTCCCCTGAAATATTCCACCACGGGAGCGGACGGCTCCTTTACACCGCAGCTTCCGGGCGGCTGGGTCTGTCAGAAGACCGATACGGAAATCCGTCTGACCAGCACAGGCGGCAGCGGTGCCCTGTATCTGATGTTTGATGTCCGTGGGACACAGTATGCTTCTGGCGGCGGAACCTTTTCTTCCCCGGAGGAGGTGTATGACCAGTGTCTGCAGATCTGGCGCTGCAGCCGCTGCGCGGGCACGCATCGCCAGATGTATAACGGCGCAGCTCCGCTGTCTGCGCACCAGCGTCTGGCATTTGTAGAGGTGAATGCCCCGGAAGTTTGCTATTACGCAGGAACCGGAGTGGCGGCACCGGGAGGTGCAGCGCAGGGTGGTGCCGGGAGCCTGGTATTTGAAATCTACCGGCATGAGGAGGAGTGGACTTCCACCTACAATGTCCGCCTAAGAAAGTACGACCATGAAACCGGAAAACCACTGGAAAATGCCGTGTTTTCCTTATATGAACGCTTTGACGATAAGGAGGAGGTTCACACAGACCGTGACGGTGCAGCCTATATCTATGCAGGAGGCGCACCTTATAAGAGCTTTCACAAGGACAGCCCTGTTTTATGGGACGATTTCCGCTTTGTCTCAGCTATGATAACGGATGAAGAGGGGGAATCCGGGAAGACGGTAGAGCATGGTTACCATTACGATAAGACCTTCTGTGACGGACATCCGGCGCCTGTTTTTGTCCCGGTGCCGGAAGAAGAGGAGGACGAAGAAACCGGGGAAATTGAAAATCAGGCAGAGATCGCTGCGGCGAAAGAAGAAAACCGCCGTCTGGCATCGCTCTGGCAGAGCACCTTTCGTTCCTGCGAAGCCTGGGCCGGTGGCGATTTTTCCGGTGTCCATTTTCACTGGCTGATGCCGGAAGTAGATATGGGCGAGATTGGAAGTATCGCATCGGGCGGCGGCGAGGAAGGCGAAACTCCCTCAGCCGGTGCTACCGTCTCGGCTGGCGGAACCCGCTCCTTTACCGATTCCGGTTGTGAGAGCGACACCCGGGAAACCTATGCACGTTTCATTGCATTAAAATACAGCTATGCCATTGCGGAGGATACAGCGCGGGAAGGTTATACACTTCATGGCAACCACAGAGATGACCTTCCGATCGAAGTCATTACAACCGATGCTTCTGAAAATGGAGCCAACGCCAGCTTCGCGGGCCTTTACAGCAGAGACATCCAGGTCAGTGACCAGGCAGCAGCCGAACCGGCCAGGGTGTTGGTGCAGCAGCGCAGACAGGCAGAAGAGGGACGCATGGCTGCAGAGACGGAAGTGCCGGTCGTAAAAAAAGAATCAAAGAGTATCTGGCAGAGAATCTTTGCTGTCTTTTTCCCAACATGGATCGATGAAGAGTCACTGGTCGATGACCGGAAAGAGGAATGTGCCCAAAAAGAAGAGGAGAAAGCCGGGCAGACTCAGAAGAACATGATGGCAACGGCATCGGATGCATGGGATGAAGAACATGAACCGGATACGGAAGGTGAAGCAGCAGAACAGAAAGACCGCGTACCGGATATGAAGAAGGAGACGGAGCGGAAGGCCACGATATCGAATGCGGAAAGTGACGAGACGGGAGAACAAGCAGCAGGATCGGATGTGGAAAGTGATGAGACGGGAGAACAAGCAACAGGATCGGGTGTGGAAAGTGGCAAGACAAAAGAACGACAGATCTCAGGAATACGTAAAACGGCAACGGCATCGGATTTGGTCTTGCGGGAAGTGGAAAACAGAAGTTCTGCTTTGCAAACGGATCGTGCCAGCCAGAATGAAGAGGACGATGCGGAGCATGTGCAGCAGTGGATTTTGAAGCTTCAGTTCCCGGAAGGAACATCAGATACGTCTTCCTGGAAACGCGTTCCAGATGTGTCTGTACCTGTCACGGCTTTGTCTCAGACAGAAGATCAAGGAAGAGATACAGAGACACCGAAGGATATTTTTCAGGTTGTTAACTTTAAAGCAGTCCATAGGGACAGTACCGGCGGTGGCGGCGGTGATCTCTTTGCCCAGGCCTATAACCGTGGCTTGAATGCTGGAAGCAGCGGAAGTGCGACAGAGCCTGGTCCGTCGGATCACTACAGCCATTGTAATGGTCAGGACGGGGAAGATGACTGGTGGCGGATCTATGACCACCGGACAGAAGGCGAGATCCATATCAATAAGCGGGACATGGACTTAAAGGCAGGGGAAAGCAATGCTTACGATTCTTATGGAGATACGCAGGGTGACGCCGTGCTGGAGGGTGCTGTGTATGGATTGTTCGCTGCAAAGGATCTGGTACACCCGGATGGAAAGACCGGTGTGGTTTACCAGAAGGACGATCTGACAGCGGTAACGGCGACCGATAAAAACGGAGATGCTTCGTTTCTTGCATTCACAGAAGCGCCGGGGTGGTTTTATGATTATGAAAAGGGCGGGATCGTGGACCGGCCTGGAAACTGGAACCGGTCAGCACCATCAAACCTCTATACGAGAAGCCAGACATTCGATGATTATACAGAAGATGGACAGTACCAGAGAACCTACCAGGATTACCAGACTGCAAACGGGAACTGCTGGATCGGCAGACCGCTTCTGATGGGGGAATATTATGTGAAAGAGCTGAGCCGCTCAGAGGGATACGAGCTGTCCATTGGAAACAGGAAGCACTCATTTACAAATACCGGCCAGGATTTATCTGCGGTGACAGAGAGCGGTAATGGTGGAGATAGCGGAAACAACGGACACAGTGGATACAGCGGTTATGTGACGGTGACAAAGGGACTTTATGCAGAGCAGCAGGTTCAGTCCGGGGCAAGCGGCGCTTATGGCGATCCAACTTTCCGGGAATTGTTCTTCGAAGTGAATAGTGAAAAAAGCGGAGGATTTGATCTGGCATTTTCGGGGATTCCGGCGGGAAGCAGACTCTATCGCCTGGACAAGACCGTGAAAACAGAACCGGCACAGATCGGCACTGGAAGTTTTACCGGGCAGATCGAGAGGGACGTATTTGGCAATCTGGTCTATGTCACGACGGAATATGAAGGCCAGTATCCCAAATATGATGCGGACGGAACCATGCTCACCAGAAAGCGCCCGGTAAACCGCACAGTAAGCAATGTGGCATATGCAGAAGAAAAAGAGCTGGATCCGGCAAAATGCGAAGATTTGATGAGGCGGGCGGAGAAAGGACTGGATGAAGCTGCTGTGCTGAACCGGCTGAGAAAGCCGTTTGCTGTGGCAGATTTTATGTTTTTAAAGTATAAGCTGGAGCTGATCCTGCGGGCAAATGGGAAAGGAACACCAAAGCAGAGCTCTGATGCTGGATTTCGTTACAGCACATTGGAGCAGCCAGTCTATGATACCGGCTACCGGAGCGGCGTTCAAGACAGCCAGATCCAGTTCGGTGCCCCGGTCGTCACGCTGGAAATTCCGTGGAAGCGGGAGGAGACGAACGCGGCAACAATAGGAGAAGTTTTAGCTGCATTGCTGGATTTCTATCAGCAGCACGCATACTACTCCTACGGAGGTTTAGACCAGATCCGGGAAACAGAGGATACGCTTCTGATTAGCATTTATGCGGGACGTACCGGAAATCCAGAATGCTTTTTTGTGCCGGAAAAGGAAGAACGGGACGCAGCTTTTTATCTGCGGGTTCCCTTTGTGCCGGAAGAGACGGGAAAATCTCCCAGATATATCTATGCTGTTTATGGGGAAACAGAGTCGGAGGATAACTTTGGCATATATGCGGATTTTTCCGTGCTACAGGATGAACATGGGGAAGGTGAAGGTGTGCATTCCAGAGCCTCAGCAGTGCTTGTGCCGGATGCGGAGGCTTCATCAGATGGAAGTCTCATGACCCGTTGCATCAAGGAAAATGTATATTATGAACCTGGGGAAACACCGCTTGATGCAAGCGGAAACCGGATTCCGAAAGTCAATTACATAGAAGAAACTGTGCCGGGAGAAACCCAGAAATCCTATGGAAACTGGAGCGAGATTACTTCTAAAATACAGGAAACTGTCTGGCATGTGGAAAGCAGCTATACCGATCATTACGGGGCGGTTCATAGCGATGACACTGCACAGCAATATTGGTTTAAGCTGGTGTTGCCAGGGGCAGAACAGGTTGTGCTGACAGAGGAAGATATTGCGCTTATGCAGGGCGGCTGGTCACCAGGTGATACGATGGGCACGGCCTCTTATTACCAGACGGTAAAACAGGTGCGTGTGCAGGCAAGCCTGGATTATCAGACGGGAGATGCAGGAGAAGAAAATAGTTTTGTGAAGCGTGTTACACTGGTGTATCCGGGACAGGATTTTGTGTGGCAGGATGGAGAGGGAAGACCTGGCGGTGGTACGGCTACCAGCCCGGTCCCGGTGGAAGAGCGGGGAATCCGCCAGCAGATCCGGATAAGCAAGACCATAGAAAAGACATCTTACAATAATACCAGTTCTTATGCTGATGCACATGAAGACTGGTGGACCAGAAATTATGACAATACGGAAGCAATGGACAATTTCCGTTTCAAGGTTTATCTGAAATCCAATTTGCGCAAGCTTTACCGCAATGAAAACGGCGAGGTGATCTGGCAGGACCGGAAAGGAAATGAGCGGAGTTTTGCGGAACAAAAGCAGGCAAATACGGCATTCCCGGAAAAAGTAAACCAGATCTACACGAAGGTTTTGCACCGCACAGATCCGTTATACAAAGATTCCAATGATGCAGCAATCTGCAATGAAATGCTTTATGCTTACCAGAATGGGAAAATCCAGGAGCATTCGTCTGGCGGTTATACGGCAATCTTGGAGACTACAGAGGCGCTGGCAGAGGACGGAACGAAAACCCGCACGGTAAAACGCCTGAATTATGAGAAATTTTTCGATGCGGTAGAGACGGCAAATCACGATAAATGGGATGATGCCGCGCCAACCTATACCAGCTACCGTCCGATCGGCAATAAAATCAACCGCAGTGACGCTACGGTCTGGAATAGTGCTGTGTCTGACCGGGTCCGCCAGTTTGCCATTACGTGGTATCTGGATGATGAAATCGCGAAGCTGGTGGAGACGGCGGAGTATGCAGAGACGGCGGAGCATGCAGAAACGGCAGAGAGTGTGGGAATTGCAAGGCATGCAGAAACACCGGAACGTGCCGGAAAAACGGAATACCATGCCATCCGTGGCAGCACAGCATTTTCGGACGAGATTCTGGACCAGGGCTTGCAAAAGGCCATAGAAAAAGCACAGAACTATTTAAAACCGTTTTTTAGGTATGATCTTGACGAATTGTATGCCATTGCATGGGATGCAGAGGAAGGAGGCGGCGCAGACCATGATGTCACAACCGTATCTGCAGATACACAAAACGGATACAGCGAGACAGAGATGGAAAAAGCTCAGGAGCAAAGACAAGACGAAGCGAAGCGCCAGGAAGCAAAAACAGAATACTACGGGATTTCAGCAAGGCTCCATATGGAACCTATGTGGTGGTCGAACAGCAGCCGAAATATGCAAGTTTAGAGGACTTTAAAAACCGCCATTATGAGGTTGATAAACCCAAAGAAATCTCGCTTCCGGCGGTATATGCTGACGAAGCTGGTGCAGAAGCTTCCCCCGGGGAAATGGACTCCTTTTACCAGTACAAGGCTTCGTATACAGCGGTGGATCTGGAAAAGCGATACCATATCCGTTTTCTGGAGGAGTCTCATGTGATCCGGGCGCACGGTGACCGTGGTGATTTTGAAATTTACAAGTATGGAATGGAGCCAGACCGGATCCAAAATGGCCCGCCGGATCATCCTGACGCGGGCGATTACTTTGCACTGACCCAGTCAAAGTACCGGCCGTTTCAGAATTACTATAATAGCCAGGATGACCGGACAACAGGTGTGGTTCCGTATTACTTAAGTGAAGGACAAAGTGGCCGTAATCTGGTTTCGGCTGTGTACCGCTATAGCTCTGTTTCTGAGCAGGCACAGACCGCGAATGATGTTGCATATCCGGGAGGTGCAAAAACAGATGACAATGTGCCGGGAACCTTCTACCGGGACCAGATCCCTGCGATGCAGGGGACACAGACCGCGTATGATGGCTGTTATGCACCGATGTTAGTGCCATATTCTGTATCTGGAATAGATAATAAGAGCAGCCTTGGTTACGGCAATGTACGTTTCCGCAACCGCTTCTACACAGCAAGAGTCCGCATCGAAAAGCTGGATTCTGAAACCCATGAAAATATTTTGCATGATGGAGCCATCTTCCGTATTTATGCAGCGAAGCGGGACGATGCGAAGGACGGGGAAGGAAAAGTGCTTTTCTATGAGGAGGATACGCTGATTGACGGATCCAGGGACTTTCTGACTGCGATGGGAGCAACCGATATCCGGCCGGTTACAAGAGGACGGAGTATGCTGAAAGGACAAGCTGCGTATACCGGCATGGTCCCGGCTGGTACACCTGTGTGTGAGGAATCAGAGCAGATCCTGCTGGGGGACCGTTTCGGGCTGGAAACGGGAGTCATGAAAGCATTTGCCACAGTACGGGATGGCCAGGTACAAAGCCAGGTAATCAGGCAGAAAGTTCGAATGCCCAGCTACAAAGCCCAGGTACTCAGGAAGAAGACCCGGATGCCAAGACACAAAGCCCAGGTGCTCAGGAATATCAGCTGCAGACAGTCGGCTATCTGAACACACCGCAGCCGCTTTCTGCCGGCACCTATGTGCTTTGCGAGACAAAGCCGCCTGCAGGCTATGTCCGTTCCAAACCAGTGGCGCTGGAAATCTATTCCGACCAGGTGGCTTATTACCAGAATGGAAACCGGGACAGCAGGGTACTCTCTGCCGTTTATGAAGATGCGGCAGATGAACAGACAACCTGGAAAAACAAGCCCCAGGACCAGATCCATACAGCGCGGGTCTATCTGGAAAATGAACCGATCCGGCTACAGGTAGAAAAGCGTGAAGCGCAGGCCGCCGCAGGCAGTGAGCCAGACCAGGATCTGCGATCAGAACATTCTAATAGCGAAGGAACATCCGGGTATGTGGCAGGCGCAAAAATGACATTATTTGATGCCATTTTACTGACACCGTCCGGAGATACCCAGGATTTCACTTACGAAGGACTTGTGATTGAGCGAAACGATGCGGGGTATATTGACCGCATGTATGTAAAGGAAGGCTACGGAGGACAGAAAACGGAATTTCTCCCGGAACGCGATGAGGAAGGGCATTTGTATACGGTAACCTGGCCTGCGGGTGTGGACCGTTATGGTGAGATCATTCCGGCAGAAGGCAACAGCTGGAATTCCGTTACCGTGATGCGCCCGGATACCGATATCCTTTATTACGATCTGAGTAATCTGTCAGTTACCATTACGCCGGAGAGCGATGGCCGGGATGGACGTTATCAGGCGTTTGCATGGAATGGTGCTTTCAAGTTTCTGGAATTTACCGGCGGTGACCTGACGAAGATCGTATACGATGAGAAGGATAAGATCCTGACACTGGATAAAGGAACGCATGTGTATCATTTAGGGCGCGGGGGAGAGCGGGATGCGCTTGTAGATCCGTATACTGGTATGGCATATGTGGTGAAGGATTTTGACGGGACCAATGGAAGCTGGGACCAGATCCGTGGAAGAGCTGGAACCGGGAAGAACAAAAAACAGGTGCTTGTGTGGCCGGTAAATCTTCGCCGGGACGAGTATGGTAATATCATTGCCCGTGATAAGATCACGACCTGCCGTATGGCACTCTCAGGAGATGGGGAGCAGGCGTACCTGACAGGCAGCTGGAAATCTGCCCAGGAAGAAGAAAGCACCGGGAATCCTCTCTTTACCAGAATGAGACAGGGCAGAACCTGAACGATGAAGTGCTGCTGGATGATAACAACGGGAAATTTGAAAAGTCCATGAATCCGGTATACGACCAGCATGGACTTGTGACCTATTACCAGCAGAGCAAAGATATCTATGATAAGGCTACAAAGCTTTACGACCGGAATGGAGATTTTGTGCGCTCCCAGAATTCAGACAATCTGGAAGCTACAATCATGCGGCTTATGCGGTACAGGAGCATACGCTGCTTCAGACAGAAAATGAGCCGCTTTCCCACAGACAGGGCGAAGCCTATGTCATGGAAAATACATGGATCACGTCGGAACAATATCCAAATGACCCGTTTGCGTCGGTGATGACAGAGGGCAGTACAGACATTCTGGAGCGGGTGGCAGCAGGCAGCTACATTATGGAAGAATTACAGGCACCAAAAGGGTTTGTCAAGGCACTTCCGATGGGAATCCTGGTAAAGGAAACCAATGAGATCCAACAGGTCACCATGACAGATGAAGCAACAAAAACGGAATTTTCAAAAACGGATGGCGTAGATATAACTGCTTCAGATACCGCAAGTTCAGATACGGGCGGAAAGTCCGTTGTTTCTGGCAGTGGACTGCGATCAGATAAAGCAGAAACAGGGGAAAACTCTGCATTTGATTGTGGATATGTGACGGGCGCGGTACTTGGATTGTGGAAAACGGAGAGTGCCCATGGTGCAGAAGCTGCGCAGGCTGTTTCGGGAGAAAACCAGACTGCTTCAGAATATGCACAGATCGATGCGGATGTTCACCAGCCAGCTCCGGCCGCTGTCTGGACAACAACAGACCAGCCGCATACGATCGCGCATCTTCCGACGGGAGAGTATCTCTGGAAAGAAATCCAGGTGCCATCGGGCTTTGTTTCCCATGAACCGGTGACAATCACGGTGGCGGAACGCCCGGAAGTCCAGAAATACGAGATAAAGGACGATCACACGCGCATAGAGGTGGAAAAATACTGTCTGGAAAACGGAAAAGACCGTGCAGACGGCGAAACTGCTGTGGGCGGCGCGGAATTTACGCTCTACCCTGCGAAGCTGGATGCAAACGGCCAGATCTGTTATGAGAATGGCCTTTTGCAATATGAGACAGCTTCGCCTGTTGTGCGCTGGATCACCGATGATGGTACGACTTACCGTGATTTTCCGGCTGCGTTTGAAACCATGTATCTGGAGCACGGGGCAAAGCCTGGAAGCAGTGTGATGTGGGATGTGGGCGAGCGGCTTTACCGGGCAGAGTTTGAGGCAGAATACCAGAAAGAACGCTTAAAACCGGCAGATCCACAGCAGACGGTATTGGTGTACCGGATGGAAAACGGGGTTAAAATCCGGATCGGGGTCACAAAAGAGCAGGACCTGTTTGCGGACCACTTATACCGGTTTGAGTATCAGTTCGACTGGAAGGCACTGCCACAGATCAATCCATATGCCTGTACATACCTGACGTTAGAAAACCACCAGCGGTTTGATTACCTGCCTGCCGGAGCCAGCTATGTTCTGGTTGAAACAAAAGTGCCGGAGGGCTTTGCGCGGGCCGGAGTAGTGCTGGTCACGGTAAAAGACACGGGAGCAGTGCAGCTTTACCGGGTAGAAAATGAAGAGGGAACCCTGCTGATCTCGAAGGTATATGAAAATGGCGGCAAGGAACTGGCCGGAGCCAGACTGGCTCTTTACCGGGCAAATGAAGAAGGTGGCTTAACCAGAAGCAGCCGTTATCTGTTTGATACATGGGTCAGTGGAAGCGATGGGCGCTACACGGAGCTGGATGCCATCAACAGGAGGATCCCGCAGGGATATGCACAGGGCGACTTAAAACCACACCGGATCCGGCGTCTGACGGATGGCCTATACTGGCTTGCAGAGCAGGAAAGCCCGGATTATTACACGACATTTCTTCCGGTGCAGATCGAATACCAGTGGCAGCCGGAAATCCGGATCGTGCGCGTCAATGACAGGTCGGTGACAGGAACACTAAAATTAGAAAAAACAGACTCGGCCGGAAATATGCTGCAGGGTGCAGTGTTTGAACTGACGGCGTACCGTGATATGTCATACCAAGACAGGACATATCAAAACACAGTACATCAAAATATGTCATACCAAAATGCAGTATGTAAAAATATGAAATACCGGGGTAGCGCAGGTCAGGATACAGAGAATCCTGCTTCACCGGAGCTTGTGCTTCGCTGCGCCTGGAAGCACCGTCCGAAACAAAAGATCTGCCGGTTGGTGAAGTGCTGGAGGATGGTACGGTCCGTCCATTCTGGTATGAGCTGCGGGAAGTGGTGCCACCTTCCGGTTATGTTTTAAATCCGGAGGTGATCCGGTGGCAGTTTGAGCCGGATCTGGGGGCGGCGTCTTATCCATGGAGGGGAACGGCCCAAAAGAAAATTACTGTAACTGACCGGAAAACCAGGATTGTGATCGCCAAGGTGGATGCAGACGCAATGAAAACTGCAGAAGCCAGCGAGGATCAAGATAAGCTGGCAAATGTATGGAGAATGGAAGAAACGACAGCAGAAGTTAATTCCAGGCAGAAGCAGTTTTTGGATACATGGCCGGAAGACATTTTCCTTGCGGGAGCGGAACTGGCTGTTTACGGGATTGTAAAAATAAACGAGGCGGGAGAGCCTGTTTATAACGAAGATACTCCGCTGGCATACTGGACTACAGAAAAAGAAGCGCCGTGGCATGCGCTGGAGGGCTTAAAAGCAGGAGGTGAGTATCTTTTAAAGGAAGTGAAAGCACCAGAAGGCTATGAATATTTTGAACCGGTCCGTTTCCGGATATCTGAGGATGGAGGCCGGATTGCGTGGGCTGACCGGGCTGATATATGGAACGGAACTGCTCTGGCCGTAAAGGATAAAAAGATACCGGAGCAGGAGATTCCAGACGAGCCGGAGCCGGACAAGCCACCTAAGGAGGAGGGAAAAAAGACACCGCCAGACGATGACAGACCGAAGAAACCAGAGATCCAGCCGCGTTTTCGCATAGGCCGTATCCTGGCCTGGTACCAGCCTTCTTCGCCGGATGGCACTGGCTGGCTGTATTTAGGACCGGATGGACGATGGAAAATCCGTCTTCCACAGGTGGGAGATGAGCGGAAAACCGTTCTGCCTGTTGTATTAATTCTTCTATCGGCAGCGGGACTAGGTATTGTGGGAAAAAGGAAGCATAACAGATAAATCAAAAGGGCGAAAAGGTTTGGCAGTCCTTTTCGCCCTTTTGATTTTGGGAATGGTAGGTATACAAAATAAAAGAAAATGTTTTAGGGGGGCCGGGCAGTTTCGGGCTGCCCGGTATGAGTATGAAAAAGCTTTGTAATTTCAAGTATACACTTGAAACAAAGGTTTCATTACCCTTTCGGATAATGTACTTAGAGTATAAAAAAGAATTGTGACGAAACTGTGTCGCCATCATAAAAAAAATATAAACATAATAAAAAATAAAAAAACCCTTTCAAAAACCTCCTGGATTGTATATAATAAGAGAGATTAGAACGAAAAATGCGCTCTTTGCGCATATTCATAGATGGAACGTAATGGTCCACAAACAGGATTTTCAAAATGAAAGATCCTGCTTTTTGGACACGTATGCGTGAATAATCACGATAGAACTGGGAAACAAGGTAACTGTGGCGGAAATACACAGTTATGGAACAGGAAACATCAGGAGGAAATTTATGTTAGTATCCAACGATATCGGAATCGATTTAGGTACGGCGAGCATTCTGGTATATATCAAAGGCAAGGGCGTTGTCCTGAAGGAGCCTTCCGTAGTAGCGATTGACCGTGACTCCAACAAGATCATGGCAATTGGTGAGGAAGCACGTCTGATGATCGGAAGAACACCGGGAAACATCATTGCGGTAAGACCGCTGCGTCAGGGCGTTATTTCAGACTATACCGTTACCGAGAAGATGTTAAAATATTTCATCAACAAAGCGGTAGGTAAGAGAACCCTGCGCAAGCCGCGTATCGCAGTCTGCATCCCGAGCGGTGCTACAGAGGTTGAAAAAAAGGCAGTTGAAGATGCGACTTATCAGGCAGGTGCCCGCGAGGTATCTATTATCGAGGAGCCGGTTGCAGCAGCGATCGGTGCCGGAATCGATATTTCCAAGGCATGCGGTAACATGATCGTAGATATCGGAGGCGGTACTGCAGATATCGCAGTTATTTCCCTTGGCGGAACCGTAGTAAGTACTTCCATCAAGTTGCCGGTGACGATTTCGATGAAGCATTAGTCCGTTACATGAGAAAGAAGCACAATCTGCTCATCGGTGAGAGAACCGCAGAGGAGATCAAGATCAACATTGGTTCTGCATACCGCAGACCAGAGGTCTTAAAGATGGAGGTGCGTGGACGTAACCTGGTTACCGGACTTCCGAAGACCATCGAGGTTACTTCTGAGGAAACGCTGGAAGCACTGCGCGAGCCGGCTATGCAGATCGTAGATGCCGTTCACAATGTCCTGGAGAGAACTCCTCCGGAGCTGGCAGCCGATATCTTCGACCGCGGTATTGTCATGACCGGCGGTGGCTCCCTGTTAAATGGCCTCGACCAGCTGATCGAAGAAAAGACCGGTATTACCACCATGGTAGCGGAAGACCCGTTAACCGCAGTGGCAATCGGAACCGGTAAGTTTATCGAATTCCAGCACGGGGACAAAAAAGAGCAGGAATTTAACTAAAAGATCGAAAGGGTCTCGTGTCCATCGCGGACGCGGGACTTTTCTTATATGATAGGAAATTTCGTCCTATCATATAAAAATGCTCCGCGAGGAAGCGCACTCGGCGCAAAGGTAGATGGTTGCTGAAGCAACCGCGCCTCGGCGCGAGAATGTGCCAAGGCACATTCTTTTTTATTTCATAGGAAATTCTGTCCTATGAAACAAAAAATGCTCCGCGGGGATCGCATTGCGGCGGAAAGAAATCATGTCACCATTGCGACCCGTCTGCGGGGTGCAAAGCGCCGGTGGCAGGTCTACTGATTATGCAGGAGGATACAGGAGAAACAAAAATGGCAACAGTAAGCGGATATGTAGAACGGATCAAATATCGCAATGAGGAGAACGGATACTCGATTCTGGACGTCAGTGCGGACGGCCTGGATTATGTTCTGGTAGGAACCTTCCCTTATATCAGTGAAGGAGATTTTATCGAGGCCACGGGGCGTAATGTAGAGCACCCGGTTTATGGAGACCAGATCCAGGTGGAGTCTTATGAGCTGAAAGCACCGGAGGATACGGCCTCCATGGAACGCTATCTGGGTTCCGGAGCCATCCGTGGGGTGGGAACAGCGCTTGCGGCCCGCATTGTGCGCCGCTTCAAGGCAGATACCTTCCGCATTATCGAGGAAGAGCCGGAGCGCCTGGCAGAAGTAAAGGGCATCAGTGAAAAAATGGCCAGGGCGATCTCAGAGCAGATGGAAGCCAAAAAAGAGATGCGTCAGGCCATGATGTTTTTGCAGGACTACGGCATTTCCATGAATCTGGCCCTGAAAATCTACAACGAATATGGTACCCGCATGTACGGCATCATCAAAGAAAATCCGTACCGTCTGGCAGACGATATCCAGGGAGTCGGTTTTAAGATGGCAGACGAGATCGCCCAGAAGGTCGGCATTTTCACAGATTCGGATTTCCGCATCCGCAGCGGCATTTATTATACCCTCCTACAGTCTGTGACAAACGGACACACCTATCTGCCACAGGAGGAGCTGCTGGCAGCAGCCTCGGAACTGCTGCATGTGGATCCGTCTGTTATGGAAAAACATCTGACAGATCTTCAGATAGAAAAGAAGATCGTAGTGAAGGTGGATGAGGAGAAAATCCTGGAGAAAAACAGTGCGAAAGCAGATGAAATTGCGGGCACGCGGAATCGAAGCCTGGGAGCAGCAGACGAAATCGCAGGAGCTGAAAACATCAGTCTGGGAGCAGCAGGCGCAGCCCCGGAGACAGGAAACCGCCAGGAACAGGAGGAAACAGCAAAACAGAGCCGTCATGTCTACGCATCCCAGTACTACTACACGGAACTCAACACGGCCCGTATGCTTCACGACTTAAACCTGCGCGGTTCCGAGCCGGAAACAGAGATTCGTAAAAAACTGGAAGTGATCTGTGCGGAGGAGAAAATCGAGCCCGATGAGCTGCAGATCCGAGCAGTGATCGAGGCGGTCAACAGCGGCCTTCTGATCATCACCGGCGGTCCGGGTACCGGTAAAACGACCACGATCAATACTATCATCCGTTACTTCGAACAGGAAGAGATGGAAATCCTGCTGGCGGCGCCGACCGGCCGCGCAGCCAAGCGCATGACCGAGGCAACTGGTTATGAGGCGCGGACTATCCACCGCCTTCTGGAGCTGACCGGGGTTCCGTCGGACGATAAAGATACCTCCGGCATGCATTTTGAGCGAAATGAAGAAAATCCGCTGGAAGCAGATGCCATCATCATTGACGAAATGTCTATGGTAGATATTTACCTGATGCATGCGCTGCTCCGTGCGGTGAACCCGGGAACCCGCCTGATCCTGGTAGGAGATATCAACCAGCTTCCGAGTGTTGGTCCGGGAAATGTCCTTCGCGATATGATCGCGTCCGGTGCATTCAATGTGGTGCAGCTAACCCGCATCTTCCGTCAGGCGGCAGAGAGCGATATTATCGTCAATGCCCACAAGATCAACGATGGAGAACGGATCCCGCTTGGCAAGCGCAGCAAGGACTTTCTGTTTATCCGCCGGGAACATCCTGACGCGATCATCAGCGCCATGCTGACGCTGGTGCGGGAAAAGCTCCCGAATTATGTCCATGCCGATATGTTCGATATCCAGATCATGACACCGATGCGCAAAGGTGCGCTTGGTGTGGAACGGCTAAATACCATTCTCCAGAGCTTCCTGAATCCCAAAGACCCATCGAAGCCGGAAAAGGAGGTAAATGGTACGGTTTACCGGGTGGGAGATAAGGTCATGCAGATCAAAAACAACTACCAGATCGAGTGGGAGACCCGCAACAAATATGGGATTCCGGTGGATTCGGGTGCGGGTGTGTTCAATGGTGATATTGGAATCATCCGCGAGATCAACACGTTTGCGGAAGAACTGACGGTCGAGTTTGATGAAGGAAAAATGGTAGACTACAGCTTTAAACAGCTGGAGGAACTGGAGCTGGCTTATGCCATCACGATCCATAAATCGCAGGGAAGTGAATACCCGGCGGTGGTCATTCCGGTCTATTCCGGCCCCCGCATGCTGATGACAAGAAACTTAATCTACACAGCGGTGACCCGGGCCCGTGCCTGCGTCTGCCTGGTGGGAATCCCGGAAATGCTGCAGACCATGGTCGACAATGTCGTGGAGCAGCGCCGCTACACTGGCTTGAAAATGAGAATTCAGGAGGTTATGCAATCCGAATTATAAAATCACCCACAAAATCATCTGCAAAGGTGGCCCCAAAACCGCTTGTAGAATCATCTGCAAACATAACTGCAAAATTGCCCTTGAAATTATCTCTCAAGGAAAATCTCCTCCAGCTTCTCTTCCCGCGCCGCTGCCCGGTATGCGGACAGATCGTTCTGCCAGAGGGTGCTTTAATCTGCGCGGGCTGTGTGCAGAAGCTGCATTTTATCCGGCAGCCATCCTGCAAAAAATGTGGTACGGAGCTGATCAGTGACCGTGAGGAGTACTGCCCGGACTGCAAACGGCGGCACCGGAGTTTTGAGTCTGGCGTTGCCTGATCCGCTACAATGACGTGGCCCAGAAATCTATGGCGGCGATCAAATATAAAAACCGGCGGGAATATCTGGATTTTTATGCAGAGGCCATTGTCAGGCGATATGGGAACTTTTTTGCCAGACACAAAGAGGCGGTTCTGGTACCGGTCCCGGTACATCCGGTCCGGCTGCGCAGCCGCGGTTTCAACCAGGCTGGAGAGTTGGCGGTGCGCCTTGGACGTCTGAGTGGACTTTCTGTGAATGAAACCATGCTGATCCGTACCAGAAAGACAGCTCCACAGAAAGAGCTTGGACCGGAAGAACGCCTGCGGAACCTGCGAAAGGCATTTGCGGTGAGGAAAAGCACACTGCCCGCAACCGTCATCCTCGTCGATGACATTTACACTACTGGCAGTACTATCGAGGCCTGCACCCGGGTACTAAAAGAGGCGGGAGTCCGGGAAGTGTATTTTGTCTCCATCTGCATCGGCGGCGGTGTCTGACCAGAATGGAGCTTGGTTCCCTGTTTTGCTGGAAACTTTGTTGGAAATCTGGTCTGGCAGCCGATCACCGGATGTTGGATGATTGTCCTGAAAGCAGAAAAATCCAGAAAAAATTGGCAAAGGAGCAGAAAAACGATGCAAACATGCGGGTTTCCTACAAAAAAATAAAGAAAAAGATTGACGCATGGACATCGTTATGCTATAGTGGTATGGCGAATGGAAGAGCTTAGGTCTTTTTTTTTATGCTCAAAATTAGCTTACGGGCTGACAAGGCACGAAAGAAAGGCTGAAAAAACAACGAAAAATCAAGTGGAGGTGGAAGTCGTGCGCACAAAGATTACACTGGCATGTACAGAATGTAAACAGCGGAACTACAACATGACGAAGGATAAGAAGACACATCCGGATCGCATGGAGACCAAAAAATATTGTAGATTCTGCAAAACTCATACTTTACACAAAGAAACAAAGTAAGGAGTGTGAACTATGGGAGAAACTACAGGCACTGAGAAGGCTCCGAAGAAGAGCTTTTTCAAGGGTTTAAAAGCTGAGTTCAACAAAATCGTATGGCCTGACCAGGAAACCGTTGGCAAGCAGACAGTTGCTGTAGTAGCGGTTACCGCTGCGCTGGGAATTATCATCGCAATCCTGGATTTCATTATCAAATGGGGCCTCAGCTTCATTATTTAATTAAGGCGAGGGTGATAAGATGTCAGAAGCAAAGTGGTATGTAGTTCATACCTATTCGGGCTACGAGAACAAAGTAAAAGTTGACATTGAGAAAACCATTGAGAACCGTAACCTTCAGGATCAGATCCTCGAAGTTTCCGTTCCGATGCTCGAAGTCGCAGAACTCAAAAACGGCGTGGAGAAGCTTGCGGACAAGAAAATGTTCCCGGGCTATGTGCTCATCCACATGATCATGAACGATGATACCTGGTATGTAGTACGCAACACCCGCGGCGTGACCGGCTTTGTAGGACCGGGCTCCAAGCCTGTTCCGTTAAGCGATGAGGAGATGGAGAGCCTCGGCTTTGGAAAGACTGAAGTTGCTCTGGACTATGCAGTTGGCGATACCATCGTGGTAACAGCCGGCGCATGGAAGGACACGATCGGTGCCGTTAAGTCTATCAATGAAAGTAAGCACACTCTTACGATCAATGTCGAAATGTTCGGCCGTGAAACACCGGTTGAACTCAATTTCACAGAAGTGAAACACATGTAACAACGAAAAGGGACCGGCGTTGCCGGTTCGTGGGAGGGACACCCCCGACAATACCACATTATTAGGAGGTCATTATCATGGCAAAGAAAGTAACTGGTTACATCAAATTACAGATTCCGGCAGGCAAGGCTACTCCTGCTCCGCCAGTTGGTCCGGCACTCGGTCAGCACGGCGTTAATATCGTACAGTTCACCAAGGAGTTCAACGCAAGAACTGCAGATCAGGGCGATCTGATCATCCCGGTTGTTATTACCGTATACGCAGACAGAAGCTTCAGCTTCGTAACCAAGACTCCGCCGGCAGCTGTTCTGTTAAAGAAAGCTTGCAAGATCAAATCTGGTTCCGCAACCCCGAACAAGACCAAAGTTGCTACCATCTCTAAGGCAGATCTTCAGAAGATCGCTGAGACCAAGATGCCTGACTTAAACGCAGCAAGTCTGGAAGCAGCTATGAGCATGATTGCAGGTACTGCAAGAAGCATGGGTATCACTGTTGAGGAGTAATCCCTCATACAGAACTGAGATGAAACTTTAAATACGTGGGAGGGAACATCCCCGACAATACCACTAGGAGGTTATTTTATTATGAAACATGGAAAGAGATACGTAGAAGCGGCTAAAGCAGTAGACCGCGCTACTCTTTATGATGCAGCAGACGCTATCGCACTTGTTAAGAAGACTGCTGTAGCTAAATTTGATGAAACCATTGAGGCTCATATCAGAACCGGTTGTGACGGACGTCACGCTGACCAGCAGATCCGTGGTGCAGTAGTTCTGCCGCACGGAACTGGTAAAGTTACCAGAATCCTTGTTTTCGCTAAGGGAGCAAAGGCTGATGAGGCTCAGGCTGCAGGCGCAGATTTCGTAGGCGCTGAGGAGCTGATCCCGAAGATCCAGAACGAGGGCTGGTTAGATTTCGATGTAGTTGTAGCTACCCCGGATATGATGGGTGTTGTTGGTCGTCTGGGCCGTGTACTTGGACCGAAGGCTTAATGCCAAACCCGAAGGCTGGTACTGTAACCATGGACGTAACCAAAGCTATCAACGATATCAAAGCTGGTAAGATCGAGTACAGACTTGATAAAACCAACATCATCCACGTGCCAGTGGGTAAAGCTTCTTTCACTGAGGAGCAGTTAGCGGACAACTTCCAGACGCTTATGGATGCAATCAACAAAGCAAAACCGGCTACCTTAAAGGGTACCTACATCAAGAGCGCAACCCTGACCTCTACCATGGGACCGGGCGTTAAGCTGAACGTAGTTAAGCTGATGGCTTAATCAGATTTTGCAAAAAACTGATTGACAATCCGAATATAGTATGTTATCATACACAAGTATTGACTGCCGAAGACAGTAGGTGCCGTAAGGCGTAAGGTTACAACCACCTACCGAGGAACGTACAATTTGTATTTCATGACGAATTTGTAGAGCCCCTCTGTCTGACAGTGGGGCTTTTCCTTGCAGTCTCCAGTTATATAATAAAACAGGAGGAAGACATTCATGGCTAAAGTTGAGTTAAAACAGCCTATCGTAGCTGAGATCTCCGAGCTGTTAAACGGCGCTGCATCCGCAGTAGTAGTAGACTATCGTGGTCTTACTGTTGCTCAGGATACCGAGCTGCGTAAGCAGTTAAGAGAAGCTGGTGTTGCTTACAAAGTATACAAGAACACCATGATCAAGCGTGCAGCTGAGGGTACCGATTTTGCAGCTCTGGATCCGGATTTAGAAGGACCGACCGCAATCGCTGTATCTAAGGATGACGCTACAGCTCCGGCAAGAATCCTGGCTGAGTTTGCTAAGAAGGCAGACAAGCTTGAGATCAAAGCTGGTGTTGTTGAAGGTACTTACTATGATCAGAAGGGTATGCAGGTTATCGCAACCATCCCGTCCAGAGAAGTACTTCTCGGAAAGTTACTGGGAAGCATCCAGTCTCCGATCACCAACTTCGCTCGTGTGCTTAACCAGATCGCTGAGCAGCAGGGCGCAGAGGCTTAATTATCTGAACATCATCCTGCGGTCAGCCGCATGAACATTCAGAAGTAAGCAATTCGATATCATATCGAACTATCATTGATTCAGAAATATAATTATTTTAATGGAGGAAATTAAAATGGCAAAGTTAACCACTGCAGAGTTTATCGAAGCTATCAAAGAGTTATCCGTATTAGAGCTGAACGAGCTGGTAAAGGCTTGTGAGGAAGAGTTTGGCGTATCCGCAGCAGCAGGCGTTGTAGTTGCAGCAGCAGCTGGCGCAGGCGAGGCAGCTGAGGAGAAGACCGAGTTCGACGTAGAGCTGACCGAGGTTGGCCCGAACAAGGTTAAAGTTATCAAGGTTGTACGTGAAGCTACCGGTCTTGGTCTGAAAGAGGCTAAGGACGTAGTTGACGGTGCTCCGAAAGTCCTGAAAGAGGGCGCTTCTAAGGAAGAGGCTGAGGACATCAAGGCTAAACTTGAGCTGAGGGCGCAAAAGTTACCCTGAAGTAATTAAAACTCAACAAAGAGCTATGAACCCCGGAATCCGCAAGGATTTCCGGGGTTTTTCTGTCGTGCGGGAATTATGTATGGAACACATGATAAAGAGCATGTATTTGGTAACAGGAAACTGTTCACAGAAAATTCTGAGCAAAAACGAGAATAAAAAATACCCGGAACTCCTCGTGAAGTTCCGGGTATCTCATTTTCTAGGTGGTAAATTAAGCTACAACGTGAACGTTAACAGCCTGAAGACCACGGTTGCCCTCAGCGGTATCGAAGGTAACTTTCTGGCCATCCTCTAAGGTCTTGTAGCCGTCAGCTACGATACCGGAGAAGTGTACGAATACTTCCTCGCCAGTCTCATCGTTGGTGATGAAGCCATAACCCTTAGTAGCGTTGAACCATTTAACTGTACCGTTATTCATTGTGGTACCTCCTATAAAAAATAAAATTTGTATTTTCGTATGAAACAAAAATCACATATTTTTGTAAATCGGGAATGTACTTCTTGACTTACAAAAATATGTGAATCAAAAGCTCATATCAAAATACATTGTGAGTTTACCACCCAACCCCAAATCTGTCAAGCAATTTCGGCATTTCTTAATATGCTAAAGTGGTAGGAATAATATTTGCAAATCCCCTGATTTGCGGGGCAGATTAAATAGTGTGATGGGTGCGTGGCCGGGGAAAGTAGCCGGCCGCGCACACTATGCCAAACCAAAATAGGGAAAAGTTGTCAAACAAATAAAATATAAATAAAAAAGGTTTTATAAACCGGTTTCCAGACTGGAAAGCCAGGCTTTCATGGCTCCGGTGAGCCATTTATTCCGGTGGTACAGAACTTGCAGCCAGCAAGCTGACGCGGAAACTTCATAGTCCAGCGGAACAAGCTGCTCTGCAGCCTGGTGCTGCCGGACAATCAGTTCGGGAGCCAGAACCATGGCGTTTGTATGTGCATGGCCTGATACATTGCTGGATGTGCCGGTTGCATCTGTAGTGCATGTATTTGCGTCAGGGGTGCCGTGCATGCCATCTGCTTTGCCTGTGCGAAACAGTCTGTCTGTGCAATGATCCGCCGCAACAGAAAGGGCGAGTCCCGGGTCAGAAATTTGTATCTGTCTGGAGGCGGCACATGGAAGTGCTTCCAGACCTGCCTCAAAATAGCCGGTTCGGATAAACGGATAAAGAGAGAGCTCTTCCGGTGTTACAGATTGCTGCCCTGCCAGCGGATGCCCTTTTCCAACATAAAGGTGGAGCGGAGTCGGCTGGTCCTCTGTCGCATGAATGAGATCCTCACCAGTGTAGCGGCTACCCAGAGACAGCGCAAGATCCACCTCGTTGTGCCGGAGATGGGAAAGCAATAGCTCCGGGTCCTGGATGGTTTCCACCCGCAGCTTCACCTGTGGATATTTCTGCAGGTACTGCGCAAGCTGACTGCTGATGTCCGGCCCGGCAAGCGGGCTGAGAATGCCTAGCCGCAATGAGCCGGTGACGGTGGAGTTATCTTGTTTTCCAACCATCAGCGCTTCTTCGGACATGCGGATGATCGCGGCTGCATAGGTGAGGAATTCCTGCCCGGTCTGGGTAATGCGGATCTGCCTGCCTACGCGCTCGTAAAGCTGGGTCCCCAGCTCCTGCTCCAGCTGCTGCATCTGCATGGTGACGGTTGACTGGGCATACCCCAGAGCTGCTGCAGCTTTTGAGAGACTCTGGGTCTCAGCCACTTTGGTAAATGTAATCAGGTTTCTAATTTCCATGAACTGCTTTCTAATATCGGAATTAATGAAGTAAAATAAAAATACTTCAAAATATTTGACATCATCATTGTAGCGCTTATACTGAAAAAAGACAAGGGATATTTTGCGATTCTGGAAAACGATTGCAGAAAACATATTTTCCCCCAGATATAGATATATATGAAATAAAAGCTGCTGCTTGCGCAATGCGTGAACAGTATCGCGAATAGAAAACAGGAGAAGGGAGCTTATGGCTAATGGAAAGTGGAGATTTCGTATGCTGAGTCTGCTTTTGCTGGCAGTGGTTCTTGCAGATGGAGCCCTGACTGGAGCAGCCTTTGCGATCGCGCGGTATGCTAACGATCCGGGCAGTGTGGCTGTTTCGTCTTTTGAGACTCAAAACGGAAACGGTGAGTTTTTCCAGCAGGCCGATTCCGCCGATGGGCAGCAAGTTGCTTCACAGGAGCACGTTTCCCAAGGCTATGCTTCGCAGGACCATGCCACGCAGAATCATGTCTCGCAGGATCACTCTCCCCAGGTTGCCCTCACCTTCGATGACGGTCCCCACCAGACCTGCACGCCGGCTCTCTTAGATGGCTTGAAGCAGCGTGGCGTGAAGGCAACCTTTTTTCTTATGGGCGAAAATATTGCCGGAAAGGAAGAACTGGTACAGCGGATGCAGGCAGATGGGCACCTCATCGGCAACCACAGTTACCGTCACATCCAGATGACAAAGGAGGGGGCAGAGCAGGCTTGTGCGGAAATCGAGCAGACAGAGCAGCTGATCCAGTCCATCACCGGGAAACGCCCGGAATATCTGCGTCCGCCTTACGGAGCCTGGAATGAGCAGCTGGAATGCCGCGTAAATCTGACCACGGTACTCTGGAACGTAGATTCCCTGGACTGGAAATTTCAGAACACAAAGCGCATTGTGCGGCGGGTTGAAAAGGATGTGAAGGATGGGGACATCATTCTTATGCATGATATTTTTCCAACCTCGGTAGAGGCGGCTTTGCGGATTGTCGATGATCTGCAGGCGCAAGGCTATGAATTTGTGACGGTAGAGGAATTGCTGGTGGACTGAAGCGTTAGAAAACCGGTCGTGCTCCGGGTTGACTGCGCAGCCGACGCAGATTATACTAGAGAAAAGCACAAATGTTCGCAAAAAGTTCTGCGCAACTATACTGGAACGCAATGCACATCTGCCGGGCAAGCCAGATATGAGCGCAGGGGTGGCCAGAAAACCAGCACTGCGCCAGACAGGAACTAACGCTGCGTTAAACAGGAAGGAAAATACATATGGATTTATTTGACTATATGAGAGCGAGCACCCAGGAGCAGGAATCGCCCCTGGCGTCCCGCATGCGCCCTACCACACTGGATGAGGTGGTCGGGCAGAAACACATCATCGGAAAGGACAAGTTGCTTTACCGGGCTATCAAGGCGGACCAGCTCGGCTCCATCATTTTTTACGGGCCACCTGGAACGGGAAAGACAACGCTTGCGAAGGTCATCGCCAACACCACCAGCGCGAGTTTCCGCCAGATTAACGCGACTGTAGCAGGTAAAAAGGACATGGAAGATGTCGTGAAAGAAGCAAAGGATGCGCTCGGCATGTACGGGAAAAAGACGATCCTTTTTGTCGACGAGATCCACCGTTTCAACAAAAGCCAGCAGGACTATCTGCTTCCCTACGTGGAGGATGGCACCCTGATCCTCATCGGAGCGACCACAGAGAATCCGTATTTTGAGGTAAATGGGGCGCTTTTATCCCGTTCGCGGATCTTTGAACTGAAGGCGCTGGAAAAGGATGATGTAAAAGAGCTGATCCTGCGGGCAGTACACGACGAAAAAAAGGGCATGGGCAGCTACCATGCCGTGATCGATGATGATGCAGCCGATTTTCTGGCCGATGTCTCCGGCGGGGATGCCCGTGCGGCCTTAAATGCCGTAGAACTGGGCGTGCTCACCACAGAACGGGATCCGGCTGACAGCCTGATCCACATTACGCTGGAGGTGGCGCAGGAATGTATCCAGAAGCGGGCGGTGCGCTACGATAAGGATGGGGACAACCATTACGACACCATTTCTGCCTTTATCAAGAGCATGCGCGGCTCCGACCCGGACGCGGCAGTCTATTATCTGGCGCGGATGCTTTACGCAGGGGAGGATATCAAATTTATTGCCCGCCGCATTATGATCTGTGCCTCGGAGGATGTAGGAAATGCAGATCCACGGGCACTGATGGTGGCAGTCAGTGCAGCACAGGCGGTGGAGCGCATCGGTATGCCGGAGGCGCAGATCATTCTGTCCCAGGCGGTGACTTATGTGGCAACTGCGCCGAAATCCAACTCCGCCTGCAATGCAATCTTTGAGGCGATGAGTGCCGTGAAAAACCAGCGCTCCATGCCGGTGCCGGTACATCTGCAGGATTCTCACTATGGCGGCTCTGCAAAGCTGGGGCACGGGATCGGCTACAAATATGCGCACGATTACCCGAACCACTATGTAAAACAGCAGTATCTGCCGGATGGAATGGAAGGACAGGTCTTCTACCGGCCGTCGGAAAACGGATATGAGTCGAATATTGTCGAACATATGCGGTTTTTGCGGCAATTTGTGCAGGACGAAGAGAAATAGTGGGAAAATAAATCTTTTCTTTTCTAAAAGAATCTATTATAATAAGTGCTGGACACGTTGCGTGAACAGCAACCTTATTAGCTTATACGCAAAGACAGCAGCCTGCGGTCTTTGCATCATGAAAACAGGCTGTCGGAACACTTCTTTAGTGTGCCGTTACAGCCCGGATCCATCATTTCGGTATTCTAAGAAGATATCTATTTATAGTAACTGCTTAGTATTTTGCGGTTACAACTTTACTTTATATCCCACCTACATAAAAGTTCAGAATGGAGAAATATATGCGAGAAAAATTACAGACATTACCTGTAGCTGTATTAAAAGAAATGGCGAAAGAGCAGGGGATTAAAGGGGCTACCTCCCTTAGAAAGGCAGAACTGATCGAGGCACTTTGCAGTGCAGCCGGAGTAGCCGCTTCCGAGACAAATTCTGTTGAAAATGTTCAGCAGCCGCGCCGGAACCTGCACCAGAACCGCCCCCAGGGCAGCCGCACGACCATGGTAAGACGAAACGGAGAGCAGCTGCGTCAGGGCCGCCAAAACCAGAGTGGAGACCGCTCCTACCAGAATCGTCAGGAACAGACCGGCGGGCAGATGTATCAGGAGCGTCAGCCACAGAATGTGGAGCAGGCAGGAGACCAGACGTACCAGCCACGCCAGACTCGCCAGCCCCAGAACATTGAGCAGACTGACGAGCAGCCATATCAGCCACGCCAGACTCGCCAGGCCCAGAACATGGACCAGACCAGCGACCAGCCGTATCCGAACGCGCGGGATGAAGAGAATGAGAAACAGCCGGAGGGCGTAGACAGCGGTGTGCCGGCAAGCGGTATCCTTGAGGTCATGCCAGATGGCTTCGGCTTTATCCGCTGTGAGAATTTCCTTCCGGGCGAGAACGATGTCTATGTATCCCCGACCCAGATCCGCCGCTTTGGCTTAAAGACTGGTGATATTATCAACGGAATCCGCCGTGTAAAGACTTCAAATGAAAAGTTTGCAGCACTGTTGTATATCCGCAATATCAACGGTTATCCGGTCAGTGCGCTGGAACACCGACCGAACTTTGAAGACCTGACCCCGATCTTCCCGAACAGCCGTCTGCATATGGAGACTCCGGGAAAGAGCAGCACCGCGATGCGTGTGCTCGACCTTCTGGCGCCGATCGGTAAGGGCCAGCGAGGCATGATCGTGTCTCCGCCAAAAGCCGGTAAGACCACCCTCTTAAAGCAGGTGGCACAGGCAGTGACCACCAATCACCCGGACATGCACATGATCATCCTTCTGATCGATGAGCGCCCGGAGGAGGTTACCGACATCAAGGAGTCTGTGGTTGGCAAAAATGTGGAAGTCATCTACTCCACCTTTGACGAACTTCCGGAGCGCCATAAGCGCGTTTCCGAGATGGTGATCGAGCGTGCAAAACGTCTCGTAGAGCATGGACGCGACGTGATCATCCTTTTGGACAGCATCACCCGTCTGGCAAGAGCCTACAACCTGGTAGTCCCGCCGAGCGGGCGTACGCTTTCCGGCGGTCTTGACCCGGCGGCTTTGCATATGCCGAAGCGCTTCTTTGGTGCAGCCCGCAACATGCGTGAGGGTGGCAGCCTGACAATTCTTGCTACAGCACTGGTTGACACCGGAAGCCGCATGGATGATGTTATCTACGAGGAATTCAAGGGCACCGGCAACATGGAGCTGGTATTAGACCGCAAGCTCTCTGAAAAACGCATTTTCCCGGCAATCGATATCTTAAAATCCGGTACCCGCCGCGACGATCTGCTGCTTAGCCGCGATGAGGCCGAGGCTGTGGATATTGTCCGCAAATCGACGAACAGCTTAAAACCGGAGGATTCTGTGGAGCGCATCCTCGATCTGTTCGCGCAGACCCGCAGCAACCGGGAATTCGTGGAAGTGGCGAAGAAGCGCCGGATGTTCTAACCTAAAAATATCTCGAAAATCCGAGAAAATATGCTTGCCAAGCCTATATTTCTATGATACAATTATGGAGCTGTTTATAGATGTGGCGTGATTTTAACGGTACAAACGAGACCGTTAGACGATCACAGTACTATATAATTGAGAAAGTGAAGAGGTGAAAATCATGAGAGAAGGAATCCATCCAGCTTATTATCAGGCTAAGGTTACCTGCAACTGCGGCAACGAGTTCGTTACCGGTTCCACCAAGGAAGAGATCCACGTAGAGGTTTGCTCTAAGTGTCATTCTTTCTACACCGGTCAGCAGAAGGCTGCTTCTGCACGCGGTCGTATCGATAAGTTCAACAAGAAATACGGCGTTAAGGCGTAAGCATAACGAGAGCGAAGTAAGGTTGAGACTCAAGTGGAGACACTTTGGCTCAGCCTTATTTTTCTTTATACGGATATTTTAAAGATTGCTCTCATAAAGATTGCAGAAGCAGCGAATAAATCCTACGGACGCGAGCAGATCCTACGGACTGCAAAAAGTTTCCCGGATCTGCAAAGAACGGGCTTCTGCATGGACAGATATAAGGAGATACAGATCAAATGAAATATTCCGGTATCGGCGGTCAGGCCGTCATTGAAGGAATTATGATGAAAAATAAAGACCAGTATGCCACAGCGGTGCGCAGGCCCGACGGCGGCATCGAGGTCAAAAAAGACACCTACGTCAGCATGACGGAAAAGGTGCCGTTTTGCGGACTCCCCTTTGTGCGGGGCGTCTTCAGCTTTGCGGATTCCATGATCCTTGGCATGCGGACCTTAAGCTTTTCCGCAAGTTTTTTCGAGGATGATGAAGACTCCGAGCCAGGCAAGCTGGAATTGTGGATGGATAAGGTATTCGGTGAGAAGGTAGAGCAGGTCCTTATGGCGGTTGTCATGGTATTTTCCGTGATCATGGCCATCGGCATCTTCATGGTGCTGCCGCTGCTCATCGCAAATGCCTGCAAACAGGTCATCCACTCCGATACCATCATGGCAATCCTGGAAGGTCTCATCCGCATCGCGATCTTTATCGCATATATTAAAGTAATTTCCCGGATGGAGGACATCCGCCGCACCTTTATGTACCACGGTGCGGAGCACAAGTGCATCAACTGCATCGAGCATGGCATGACACTCACCGTAGACCATGTGCGGGAAAGCTCCAAGCAGCACAAGCGCTGCGGAACCAGCTTCCTGATCATCGTTATGCTGATCAGCATCCTGTTCTTCATGGTTGTGCGGGTCGATAATGTATGGCTGCGCATGGTAAGCCGCATTATTTTAGTGCCGGTCATTGCCGGTGTTTCATACGAATTTTTACGGCTGGCAGGCCGCAGTGACAACCCGGTTGTCAATCTTTTGAGCAAGCCGGGACTGTGGATGCAGAACCTGACCACCAGCGAGCCGGATGATTCCATGATTGAGGTTGCAATCGCGGCAGTTGAAGCTGTGTTTGACTGGAAAGCATACCTGCGGGAGAATTTCCCGGAGACGGAGATTCCGGAAACCGAAGATGCCGAAGCTCTGGGCGACAGCATGAATGCTAAGACGGAGATTCCGGAAACTGAAGATGCCGAAGCTCTGGGCGACAGCATGAATGCTAAGACAGAAATTCCGGAAACCGAAGCGAAAGCAACTGGCCAGACAACAGTGCAGGAGCAGGCCGGTGCAGCAGAAAACACAGACTTGACATCAGAAGAAACACTGCATTCGGAGGACGCATCATGACACTTTACGACCTTTTAAACGAAGGCAGTTCTATACTCCGCCAGGCGGGCGATACCGACGCGGAAAACGATGCAAAGCTGCTGCTTCTGAATGCCTTCGATTTAAATCTGCTTCATTTTTTAATGGACCGTCTGCGTCCGCTCTCCGAAACAGATGCGGCTGTGCAGGAACAGATTCAAAATTACTGCGCTATGGTTGCGAAGCGTGCGTCCCGTGTCCCGCTGCAGCAGATCCTGGGCAGTCAGGAATTCATGGGACTGGACTTCTTTGTCAATGAGCATGTGCTGATTCCGCGTCAGGACACCGAGACTTTGGTGGAGCTGGTGCTGGAAGAACAGCAGGGAAAACAACAAGAAGAACAGCAGGAAAAGCAACAGGTACAACAACCGGAAGAGCAGCAGGAAAAGCAACAGGAACAACAACCGGAAGAACAGCAGAAAAAGCAACAGGAACAACAACCGGAAGAACAGCAGAAAAAACAGCGGGGACAGCAATCGGAAGAGCAGCCGGGAAAGCCTCGGAAGCTGCTGGATCTGTGTACCGGGTCCGGCTGTATCGCCATCAGTCTGGCGGTAAAGGGCGGCTTCGAATCTGTGACTGCCACAGACTTGTCAGAAGAAGCGTTAAAGGTGGCAGAGCGGAATGCTAGAACGCATCAGGTACCAATCCGCTTTTTCCAGGGCGACTTGTTTTCCGCCCTTCCGCAAAGCGAAGAAAAAACCTTCGATGTCATCACATCAAACCCACCGTACATTCCAACGGCAGTCATTGCAACTCTGGAACCGGAGGTGCGGGAGCATGAGCCGATGATGGCGTTAGACGGCACGGAAGACGGCTTAAAATTCTACCGGCAGATTGCAAAAGAAGCCGGAAGCTGGCTGAAGCCGGGCGGCAGCATCTACCTGGAGATCGGATACGATCAGGGCGAAGCTGTCAGCGGGCTTTTGGAAGACGCAGGCTTTACCAATGTCCGGGTAGTCAAGGACCTTCCGGGCAAGGACCGCGTGGTATGCGGCTGCTGGGAGCAATAAGGACAGCATACACAAAGAGCATACGCAACAGCAGGACCGCGAATCACTGGGAAGCGGCTGAACGCACCAAACCATGAACATAAACCAGTACCATTACAAAATATAGGAGGAACCCCATGTTTGACAGATTAGATGACATCCTCATCCACTATGAGGAAATCATGCAGGAATTAGGCGAGCCGAACGTAACCGAGAACCAGACCCGCTTCCGTAAGCTCATGAAGGAGCAGGCGGACCTGGCACCTCTGGTAGAGGCTTACAAGGCCTACAAGCAGGCAAAGCAGGACATTGAAGACAGTCTGGCACTTCTGGAAGAAGAAAGCGACGAAGACATGCGCGAGCTTGCCAAGGAAGAACTTTCTGACGCGAAGAAGCGTGTGGAAGAACTGGAGCAGGAGTTAAAGATCCTGTTACTGCCGAAGGACCCGAACGATGACAAGAACATTATCCTGGAGATCCGCGCCGGTGCAGGCGGCGACGAGGCAGCTCTGTTCGCAGCAGAGCTTTACCGCATGTACGTGAACTATGCAGAGAGCCAGCACTGGAAAGTAGAGATCATCTCCTTAAGTGAGAATGGAATCGGCGGCTTCAAAGAGGTTCAGGCCATGATCACCGGCAAGGGTGCTTACTCCAAGATGAAATACGAGTCCGGTGTACACCGCGTACAGCGTGTGCCGGAGACGGAGTCCGGCGGACGCATCCACACCTCTACCGCTACCGTAGCAGTGATGCCGGAGGCAGAAGAAGTCGATGTCCAGATTGATATGAACGACTGCCGTATCGATGTTATGCGTGCGTCCGGTAACGGCGGACAGTGCGTCAACACTACCGACTCCGCAGTACGTCTGACCCACATCCCGACCGGAATCGTCATCTACAGCCAGACCGAGAAATCCCAGCTGCAGAACAAAGAAAAGGCATTCCGCCTTCTGCGTTCCAAGCTGTACGATCTGGAACTGGAGAAGAAGCAGAATGCGGAGGCGGCAGAGCGCCGCAGCCAGATTGGTACTGGTGACCGTTCTGAGAAGATCCGTACCTACAACTTCCCGCAGGGCCGTGTCACTGATCACCGCATCAACCTGACCTTATACAAATTAGATAAGATCATGAATGGAGATATTCAGGAAATCTTAGATGCCTGCATCGCAGCTGACCAGGCAGCGAAGCTGGCGAAGATGAACGAAATTTAAAGCGAAAAGGGTGGGTCAAAGATATTATGCCAGATATGGAACAAGACCAAAAACCGAAAAAGAACTCCAGCGGCCTTCCCCGCCGTCTCATCATCGCCGTCCTCCTGCTCATTATCATCGCCAGTGCCCTCAGCCTGGTGAAGGAGTGGATGGATGCGGCAGCCCAGCGCCGTCTCGAAGAGAGTCTGGCGCAGGCTGCAAGCCAGACGGAGGCAGAGACCACACCGCCGGAAACAGAAGAAACCGAAGCGGAGACCGAGGCACCGTATGTTTCACCGATCGACTTTGCTTCTTTATTAGAGACGAATCCGGATACAATCGGCTGGATCCGGGTGCCGGATACCAAGATCGATTATCCGATCGTCCAGTCTCCGGACAACCAGTATTATCTACATAAGGATTTTGAGGGCAAGGACAGCGTGTACGGGACCATTTATCTGGATGCCGACAGCAAGCCGGACTTCAGCGGCTGGAACAATCCAATCTACGGCCATCATATGAAGGATGGCTCCATGTTCAAGGATGTTGTGAAATTCAAGGACCAGGATTTCTTTGAGGCGCACCGCTATTTTGAAATCTATACGCCGGAACGAACCATCCATTTGAAGACGCTTGGCTGCTACTACAGCGATTCTAATGGCATTGTCCGCAAGACCTCGTTTAAGTCCCAGGCATCGTTTGACAAATGGGTGAGTGAGCGTCTGGCACCGTGCAGTTTTGCCGAAGTGCCGGAGAAGCCGTTTGACTCTATGTTTGTGCTGGTGACCTGCAGCTATGAGCAGAACGACGCCAGAACCTGCTGTTTGCGGCAGAGGTTGATGAAGACGGAAACTTCCTGCCTGCAACCGGGCGGAATGTACCAGAAATCGGCGCAGAAGTTACTGCAACAACCGACGCGAAAACCAATGCGAAAACCAGCGCAGAAGCCAATGTGAAGCCCACTGCAGCAACCAATGCAAAACCCAACACAAAAGAAAAGTAGAAATTCAGAAATCCTCTACAGCTTCCTGAAAAATCGATAAAAATTTCATAAAAATCGAGTTCCCGCCCGGTTCCTTTCCGTCCGAAGATTGCATTCTTAGCGCATCTGTGGTATAGTACAAACTAGCTAAAACTGTCCGTTTGTACAAAAGAGACCCGGGCGGTATTTTATGTTTTTAGAAGGAGAACACTATGAAAGGTATCATACTGGCAGGCGGTTCAGGTACCCGCCTGTACCCGCTGACCAAGGTAACATCCAAACAGTTACTTCCTATTTATGATAAGCCGATGATCTACTACCCGCTGTCCGTCCTCATGAACGCCGGCATCCGGGAAATCCTGATCATCTCCACTCCGGTGGACACCCCGCGTTTCGAGGCACTGCTGGGAGATGGCCACCAGTTTGGCGTGGAGCTGTCCTATGCAGTACAGCCGAGCCCGGACGGACTGGCTCAGGCATTCATCATTGGCGAGGAGTTTATTGGCGGCGAGCCGGTTGCCATGGTACTGGGCGATAACATCTTCCACGGCCAGGGCTTAAAGAAGCGCCTGCGCGCGGCAGCAGCCAAAGAGAAAGGCGCTACCGTATTCGGTTACTATGTAGACGATCCGGAGCGTTTCGGTATCGTCGAGTTCGACAGCGAGGGCAAGGCGATTTCCATCGAGGAGAAGCCGGAGCATCCGAAGTCCAACTATTGCGTGACTGGTCTGTACTTCTACGACAACCGTGTCGTTGAGTATGCCAAGAGCTTAAAGCCGTCTGCCCGCGGCGAACTGGAGATTACTGATCTGAATCGCATCTACTTAGAGAACGGCGAGTTAGATGTCACCCTGTTAGGTCAGGGCTTTACCTGGCTGGATACCGGTACCCACGAGTCTCTGGTGGAGGCAACCAACTTTGTTAAGACTGTCGAGACCCACCAGCACCGCAAGATCGCGTGCCTGGAGGAGATCGCTTACTTAAACGGCTGGATTACCAAAGAGCAGGTACTGGAGACCTATGAGGTATTAAAGAAGAACCAGTACGGCCGCTATTTAAAGGATGTTCTGGACGGCAAGTACATCGATAAGCTTCACGGCAACGACATGAAGTAAATAGAGCGAATTGTCAAAGCAGATCTGGAAGACTGCAAAACGACAGGAAATACAGCAGTATACAGCCTATGCGCAGCATGCCTGCCGCAGCGGATTGCTGCAGAAAAAGAAAAGAGGAAACAAACTATGACTATCATCGTAACAGGCGGTGCCGGTTTCATCGGCTCCAACTTCGTTTACCATATGTTAAACAAGTATCCGGATTACCGGATCGTGTGCGTAGACTGTCTGACCTACGCAGGCAACTTATCCACCTTGGAAGAGGCATTAAAGAACCCGAACTTCCGCTTCTGCAAGATCAATATCTGCGACCGCGAAGCTATCTACAAGCTGTTCGAGGAAGAACATCCGGACATCGTCGTAAACTTTGCAGCCGAGAGCCATGTAGACCGCTCCATCGAAAACCCAGAGATCTTCTTAGACACCAACATCAAGGGAACCGCAGTGATGATGGATGCCTGCCGCAAGTATGGCATCAAACGTTATCACCAGGTATCCACCGATGAAGTATACGGCGATCTTCCGTTAGACCGCCCGGACCTTTTCTTCACCGAGGAGACCCCGATCCACACCAGCAGCCCGTACAGCTCCTCCAAGGCAGGCGCTGACCTGCTGGTACAGGCATACCACCGCACCTACGGTCTGCCGATCACCATCAGCCGCTGCTCCAACAACTACGGTCCGTACCACTTCCCGGAGAAGCTGATCCCGCTTATGATCGCAAATGCACTGGCAGACAAGCCGCTCCCGGTTTACGGCGAGGGCTTAAATGTCCGCGACTGGCTGTACGTAGAGGACCACTGCAAGGCCATCGACCTGATCATCCACAAAGGACGTGTTGGTGAGGTTTACAACATCGGCGGACACAACGAGATGCGCAACATCGACATCGTGAAGCTGATCTGCAAAGAGCTGGGCAAGCCGGAAAGCCTCATCACCCATGTTACCGACCGTAAGGGCCACGACATGCGTTACGCTATCGACCCGACCAAGATCCACAACGAGCTTGGCTGGCTGCCGGAGACCAAATTCGCAGACGGCATCAAGAAGACCATTAAGTGGTATTTAGAGAACCGCGAGTGGTGGGAGACCATCATCTCTGGCGAGTATCAGAATTATTACGAGAAAATGTACGGAAACCGCGAGGAAGTATAAGCGCACGGAAACCGTTATAAAAGAAACCGTGAAACAGAAAGAGGAAACAGCATGAAGGTTCTGGTAACAGGAGCAAAAGGCCAGCTTGGAACTGACCTGATGAATGAACTGGCAAAACGCGGCATCGAGGGCATTGGCGTCGACGTGGAGGAGATGGATATCACCGATGCAGAGGCCTGCAGACGTGTCATCAAAGCGTCCGGTGCAGATGCCGTCATCCACTGTGCCGCATATACTGCAGTAGATGCAGCCGAAGACAACGTAGAACTTTGCCGCCGCATCAACGGCGAGGGCACCCGCAACGTGGCGCAGGCCTGCAAAGAGGCCGATGTGAAGCTTATGTACATCAGCACGGACTACGTGTTCGACGGTCAGGGTACCCGCCCGTGGGAGCCGGACGATGAGCGTCACCCGTTAAATGTATACGGTCAGACCAAATACGAGGGTGAGCTGGCAGTTGAGGAACGGTCCGATAAATACTTTATCGTGCGTATCGCCTGGGTATTCGGCGTGGCAGGAAAGAACTTCATCAAGACCATGCTGCGTCTCGGAAAAGAGCGCGGCGCAGTTAGTGTAGTAGATGACCAGGTTGGTTCCCCGACCTACACCCACGACCTGGCAAGACTGTTAGTCGACATGATCCAGACCGATAAGTACGGCCGCTACCATGCCACCAACGAGGGACTGTGCAGCTGGTACGAGTTCGCAAAGGAAATCTTCCGTCAGGCAGGCATGGATGTTCCGGTGACTCCGGTCAGCAGCAGTGAGTTCCCGGCAAAAGCCACCCGCCCGTCCAACAGCCGCATGAGCAAGGAAAAGCTCAGCGACAACGGGTTTGAGCGCCTTCCGGCATGGCAGGATGCGCTGGGACGCTTCTTGAAGGAAATCGAATATTGATTGTTTACGAATGCGTAAACAGCAAAATCAAATAGGAAAATACAGGTAACTGCGCAGAAATTGTACAGTTATAAAGAAAAAGGTTCCCGGCGGCGCAGGTGTGCCTGCCGGGAATTTCAGGTTTCGCCTGGGCTGACGAATCGCCTGTCAGGGAAAAGCAAAATGGGAACAATCCGGCTGGCATGCAATTGCAGCGCAGACATCAGAAACATAGTAGAAAAGAGGAGAATTCATCATGGGTAAATATTTTGGCACGGACGGTTTCCGCGGGGAAGCAAACGTCAACTTAACTGTGGAGCATGCCTACAAGGTAGGCCGTTTTCTGGGCTGGTACTACGGAAAACAGGCAAAAAAGACTTCGGATAACCCGGAGGGCCGCTGTCGCGTTGCCATTGGCAAGGACACCCGCCGCAGCAGCTACATGTTCGAGTATTCCCTGGTAGCAGGCCTTACTGCTTCCGGCGCAGATGTATATCTGCTCCACGTTACCACCACACCGAGCGTATCCTACGTCGTGCGTACCGAGGAGTTTGACTGCGGTATTATGATCTCTGCCAGCCACAATCCGTACTACGACAATGGAATTAAGGTTATCAACGGCAAGGGCGAGAAGCTGGAAGAAGATGTTATCGTTGAGATTGAGCGCTATTTAGACGGAGAGATGGGTGAAATCCCATTCGCCTTAAAAGATGCGATCGGCCGCACTACCGATTACTCCGCAGGCAGAAACCGCTACATCGGCTATCTGATCTCCATCGCTACCCGCTCCTTCAAGGGCAAAAAAGTGGCGCTGGACTGCGCAAACGGCAGTGCTTCTGCCATTGCTAAGAACGTGTTCGATGCCCTGGGTGCCGAGACACACGTCATCAACAACCAGCCGAACGGCTTAAACATCAATACCGACTGCGGTTCCACCCATATCCATGTGCTGCAGGACTATGTGAAAGAAACCGGCTGTGACGTTGGCTTTGCTTACGACGGAGACGCAGACCGCTGTATCGCAGTTGACGAGAATGGCAATGTGGTAGACGGTGATCTGATCCTCTATGTGTGCGGCAAGTACATGAAAGAGACCGGCAGCTTAAAGAACAACACGGTTGTCACCACCATCATGTCCAACTTCGGCCTTTACAAGGCCTTCGACCGCGAGGGCATCTCTTACGAGAAGACTGCAGTAGGAGATAAATATGTGTACGAGAACATGTCCCAGTACGGCAACTGCCTGGGCGGTGAGCAGTCCGGCCACATCATCTTCAGTAAGCATGCCACCACCGGTGACGGCATCCTGACTTCCTTAAAGGTTATGGAAGTCATGCTGGAGAAGAAAGAGACCCTCGGTAAGCTGGCTTCCGAGGTCGAGATCTTCCCGCAGGTGCTGAAAAATGTCCGTGTCCACGACAAGCAGCAGGCACAGGATGACCCGGCAGTCCAGGATGAGGTAGCGAAAGTTACTGAAACCCTGGGAAGTGATGGACGCATTCTTCTGCGCCAGTCCGGAACCGAGCCGGTGGTACGCGTCATGGTAGAGGCACCGACCACGGAGCAGTGCGAGAAGCTGGTAGACCAGGTAATCGAAGTGATGAAGGCACAGGGACATGTGCTGTAAATGATCCATACAGGGACTCCTGCATGCCGAAGCTGGTTTTACAACTGGCTGGCTGCGGGAGTTCTTTTGTTGTGAGACCTTGCCACACCTACCAAAATATGCTAAAATACACTTTAACGTATCAAATTTTTCAGGAAAAGGAATGATGAAAGATGGGGCTGAATCAGTAGGATCAGTATTGTTCATTGTCCGCTTCTACGGCGTGATCGAGCGACTGCCCGTTATGGGCTGAGCGAGGATCATTACCGGAACTGTCATGTGACAACAAAAAGGGCAGTAGACGGAAATAAGTACAAACTGTAAAGAAGCAACCTATAAAAGCAAGGATAGCATGAAACGAAAGCAGCTGTCCTCGGACAACGAACAAATTGGAGGAAAAGCATTATGTTAAATATCAAGAAATACAAAAGAAACCCAGTCATCCATTACCCGGAGCGCGAGTGGCCAAACAAGGAAATTGAGAAAGCGCCGATCTGGTGCAGCGTAGACTTACGTGACGGCAACCAGGCACTGGTAGAGCCGATGGTAGTAGAAGAGAAGATTGAGTTCTTCAACATGTTAGTAAAGCTGGGCTTTAAGGAAATCGAGATCGGTTTCCCGGCAGCATCCCAGATCGAATACGACTTCTTAAGACAGTTAGTAGAGCGCAAGCTTATCCCGGACGATGTCCGTGTACAGGTTCTGGTACAGTGCCGTGAGCACCTGATCAAGAGAACCTTTGAGGCAATCCAGGGCATCAAGAAGGTAGTAGTTCATATCTACAACTCCACCTCTACCTTACAGCGTGACGTAGTCTTCCACAAAAATAAGGAAGAGATCAAGCAGATCGCAATCGAAGGAACCGAGTTAGTCAAGAAATACGCAAAAGACTACGATGGCGATTTAATGTTAGAGTACTCTCCGGAGAGCTTCACCGGCACCGAGCTGGATTACGCACTGGAGGTCTGCACCGCTGTTCAGGATACCTGGGGCGAGGCAACACCGGAGAAGCCGATCATCTTCAACCTGCCGTCTACCGTGGAGATGAACACTCCGAACGTATACGCAGACCAGATTGAATGGATGCATAAGCACTTCAAGAACCGTGACAGCGTAATCTTAAGCGTTCACCCGCACAACGACCGCGGTACCGGCGTGGCAGCAACTGAGTTAGCACTGCTTGCAGGCGCAGACCGTGTCGAGGGAACCTTATTCGGAAACGGCGAGCGTACCGGTAATGTCGATATCTTAAACATCGCTTACAACATGTTCTCCCAGGGCATCGACCCGAATCTGGAGATTGAGAATGTCCGCGAGATCGCAGAAGTATACGAGCGCTGCACCAAGATGACCATCGACCCGCGTCATCCGTATGCAGGAAAGCTGGTATTTACCGCATTCTCCGGCTCCCATCAGGATGCGATCAACAAAGGCTTACAGGCCCTTCACGAGAGAAATGGCCAGTACTGGGAGGTTCCGTACCTTCCGATCGATCCGTCCGACATTGGCAGACAGTACGAGCCAATCGTTCGTATCAACAGCCAGTCCGGAAAGGGCGGCGTAGCTTTCGTTATGGATACGTTCTACGGCTTTAAACTGCCGAAGGGCATGCACAAAGAATTTGCAGACATCATCCAGAAGATTTCCGAGCAGCAGGGTGAGGTTGCTCCGGAGCAGATCATGGAAGAGTTCCGCAAGAATTACTTAGACAAGAAAGAGCCGATCCACTTCCGCAAGTGCCAGATTACCGATACCGAGTCTTCCGACGGTGAGTTCGCAACCCTTGCCAAGGTTATCTATACCGACCATGGAATGGAGAAGAGTTTCGAGGGCGTCGGCAACGGCCCGATCGATGCGGTACAGCGCGGCCTGGAAGAAGCACTCGGCGTCCAGATCAAGGTACTGGACTACAACGAGCACGCGCTGAACTCCGGCTCCAACGCACAGGCAGCATCCTACATCCACTTAATGGACAAGGACAGCGGCAAGGTGACCTACGGTGTCGGCGTAAGCTCCAACATCACCAGATCCTCTATCCGCGGTATCTTTAGTGCGGTGAACAGATTGTTCTTTTCCTAAAAACTGAACAGATGACCATAGATTTTTCTGCAAGTTGAGATGAAAACAAAAACATCCCGTACCGACTCGAACATGAGTCGGTACGGGATGTTTTTTTGATGTTCGAAAACACAAAAGAAGCTGCCAGAGGCAACTTCTTAAGATAAACGATGAATTTACGGTTTTGGTCCGGTCGTCAGACCTGCCTGCAGAACATAATTTCCAGAGCTGGAACTGCTGTTTGTTCCACCAGGCGTGGTATTGCTGGATGGAGTGCTTCCATTAAAACTCGGATCGATCTTGCCGGTAGCCGGACCGGTGGCAACATACTCATTATTGCTGTTATTGCTGCTAGAAGAATTTCCTGGAGTCGTGTTTCCAGTGGTGCTCCCCGGAGTAGAAGAAGCGGTATTGTTGGAACTGCCTGGTGTAAAACTATTAGAAAAAGTACCGGAATTGCTTCCCGGTGTGTTCGTCCCAGCCGTTGTGTTCGACGCCGTATTATTCACATTCAGCGCATTTCCATTACTGGTTGTGCAGGCGCCGTTAGCAGCAAAGGTATAAGAAACTCCGTCAATCTTTAAGGTAGTATTTGCTGCCATGCGTCCCTTATCTGACGGATTTAAGTAATAGTAAGTTCCGTTGATCTGGATCCACCCGGTGAGTTTGTGACCGGAATTGTTGAAGTAGTAATAAGAATTCTCAATCTGCTTCCAGCCGGTAGACATGCGGCCATTTGCCGGATCCATGTAATAGTCATTTGTGCCGTCATTGAGCCAGCCGGTGAGCATCCTCCCGTCTGTGTGGAAGTAGTAATAAGCACCGTCAACCTGTTGCCAGCCGGTGAGCATTTTTCCGTCATTGCCGAACATATACCAGCTATCCTTAATGGCCCGTGCACTGTTTACGGTACACTGTCCATTATCCGGGTCAAAGTAATACCAGCCATTATCCATGTTCACCCAGCCGGTTGCCATGGCACCGCTGTCGGACAGATAATAGTAAACATTGTCGATGCTGACCCAGCCTGTGTGCATGGTGCCGTCGGTCAGCAGGTAGTAATATTTGCCGTTATCCTTGACCCAGCCGGTTGCCATAACGCCGTTTCCCTGGAAGTAGTACCATTTGTTATTGATCTTTTCCCAGCCGACTGTCATTTTTCCAGTAGATAAATTCAGGTAGTAATAGCCATTATCGGTATTCAGCCAGCCCTTGTGTAAAGTCCCGTTTGCATCATAATAGTAATAGGTGCTGCCGCTTTGCTGCCAGCCGGTCGCAGCGTAAGCAGTCACGCCGGAAAACAGGCTCATGGCACCGAGCATTCCGGCCAGGGCAGCAGCGGTCAGTTTTTTTGTATGTCTCATACCCTTCCTCCTGAGTTGTGTGATCCGAAACTATGGTTCCTGTCGTGCAGACATATTCCGTAACAGAATATACCCAGTAACAGGATTGATAAATCAGAAACCCTTGTCTGCGGACAGATACAAAATGTTTACTCTGATTATAACATGGAACAAAGGAAAATAGTTAACATTTTCATTACAGCTTGCCTACAATAAGCATACCTTTTTGTAATATTGCTTTGCATACCGGTACATGATCAGCGTATACTCGCCAAATTCCTCGCCCAGCGATGCCTTATATACCGCCCAAAGAGCCCATAAAAAGCCGCCCAGCGCAATATAGGAGTAGATAATCTTACGTTCCACAGCCTCCGGTTCTCTTCCAAAGTAGATTTGCATCAGCTTTTCTACAGCACCTTCATCGTAATAGGAATAAATCGCACACATGCTGATGTCGATGAGCGGGTCACACATACCGGCATACTCCCAGTCAATCAACCGGACCGAACCATCCGGCAGAAACAGGAAGTTATCGGCCACGCTGTCGATATGGGAAAGTACCTTCGGACGGTTTAATGCATCCAGCTGGTCCATCAGCTCATTCATATGGCTGCGGACCACAGCATAATCTTCAAATAAAGTGCCGCCATGCGCCGCACAGAGTCCTTCGTAAAATGCGATCCGCTCCCGGATATTGAATTCATGATCCACAGTCAGCTGTGACTCATGCAGCTTGTGCAGCACTTTCATGCATGCCGCTACATCTTCCCAGCTGCCTGCATGGGAATTTCGTGCACCTTCGTAGTATTCCGCAATCTTATATCCGGTGTCACCGTTCATGTAGATGATATGCTCCGAAATCTTCAGCGGCTGGATTGCGCGGTACACATCGGCTTCTTCCTTGCGGTTGATCAAGAGCTCTGTGCCCGGCCCCGGGATACGGCAGATGTAATGCAGCCCCTGCAGCTGGAACAGGAACGATTTGTTCGTCATGCCGGACTTTAAGCAGCGGATATCGTGAATTTCCGATTCCGGCACCTCAAATACATCGGAGACAAGCTCCATGGCCGTATTGTCGGAATGGTTCTGGTAACGCGGGTCGAACTGACGCAGTTCTTCCAGATTCTCAAACTCGTAAATCTGATTCTCTGGCTGGCGGTTAATATCCATCTCCAGTGTATCTAAATGCTCGATCAGCACATTCTCCCAGTAAAACTGCTCTGTGCCCGGAGTCTGGTAATACTGTTCCAGCAGCGGCAGAAACTGTTCGGAAAATATTTTCGAAAAGAACACTGGCCCGTACATAACCCAGGAATCGTGCCCGCCGACCTCGACATGCGTAATGCATCCTTTCTTATTATAGGAAAGACACCACTCCGAAGTATTTCCTTCCATATAAGAAGAAGCATACCAGGCACCACATTCATAGGTGTGGAACATATTGTTGCGCAGCCAGTTATCCGAAGAAAGAATGTACATATTTTTCCCGGCCAGGACCTGCCGTGCCCGGTAGATGGTAGTTAACGTGTTTTTAGTGGCATACTCCGGGTTGTAAAGCAGCTTCACCTGGTATTTATCAATCAGATACTCAAACTTTTCCTTTAAATACCCGACCGCGATTGTAATGTTGGTAATGCCCACTTCATGCAGCTGCTTAATCTGCCGCTCAATCATCCGTTCCCCAAACACCTCTAAAAGTCCCTTTGGTGTCTCAAACGTTAGTGGAACAAAGCGAGAACCAAACCCGGCAGCAATGATCAGCGCACCGTCCACGCGGAACTGCTCCAGAAATGCATCACCGGCGCCGGTCAGCTCATACGTGCCGGCAACACTCTTGCCCTGCGCGATAAGGCGCTGCTGCATGGCCTCCTTAATTAAGGTATTCACAGTGCCAACCGAGAAGCCGGTTTTCTGTGCGAGATCCCGCTGGGTAGAACGCGGATCCTCCTTTATATAACGGCAGATTAATCCAATCCGATCCATATAATAACCTCCTTGCCAGTTGGCGGGAGCTGCCATACATCTTCTTCGGAGACTCTCGGCACTCTGCAACTGTTCAAAAATAATTCAAAATAAAAATATATGAACAATATAGCACAAAGCCAAACATCCGTACACCCCACAAACAAGATTGTACGAATATTAATACATATTTCGCAAAAACTATAACTTCCGTAAGATTTTCGTAAGAAAACGCTTAGGGTTTCGTTATAGCATTTCAAAAAAAACTATATTATACTGTCAATGTGATGGAGAGATGGGAACTTCCAGAAGCAGTTACATAGAATTGCATTTATTCTTAAACATGGAAAAAATGTAAAAAACTATTGATAATTTGCCTTATAGGAAGTATAATCGTCTCGTAATGCAATTTAGGAATTTCGTAGCAAATTCAAAAAAGTAAAAAGGAGAGTGCATTCATTATGAGAAAGCAGACTAAAGTAGTTGCAGTTGCATCTGCAGCAGCTCTGTTAGCTATCGGTGGTGCTATGACTTCTTTCGCAGCTCAGGGTTGGGTTGAGGAAGATGGTACCTGGTACTACTATGACAAAGATGGCAATAGAGTAGAAGACGAGTGGAAAAAATCCGGAGATAACTGGTTCTGGCTTGATTCCGAAGAGGGTGGCGCAATGGCTACCGACAAACTGATTGATGATGACAACAACACCTACTACGTAGATGGCAACGGTGTTATGGTTACCAACACCTGGGTTAAGGTTGTTAACGAGGATCAGGATGAGGATGATGATCCGGCTGAGTACCGTTACTACTACATGCAGTCTAACGGTAAAGCTTACAAGGCTGGCACTTCTTCTAATACTACCAAATTCAAAACCATCGACGGCAAGAAATATGCTTTCGACGAGGATGGTAAGATGCTGTATGGCTGGGTAAACAAAGAGGATGCTACCCTGGCTATGGGCGACAGCGACTGGGAAGAAGCAACCTACTACATGGGTTCCTGGGAAGATGGTGCCCTGAAGACTGGCTGGCAGAAAATCTCCGTTTACGATGAGGACGAAGATGATGATATGGACTACTGGTTCAACTTCAAGTCCAACGGTGAGAAACGTGTAAATACCAAATCTGACAAAGATATCTTTGAGAAGAAGCTCAATGGTAAGTACTACGGCTTCGATGAGCGTGGTGTTATGACCTACGAGTGGACAGCTGCAAGCACTAACGATCTTACTACAATCTCTAACTGGCGTTACTTCAACAGCCCAGAGGACGGCGCTCGTTCCACCAAGGGTTGGTTCAAGGTAGTTGCTCCGGATGCTGATGGTGATGACAATACCTTCAAAGATTACGGTACTGGATCCACCTTGCTAAGGGCGATGCTGAAGATGAGAACGAGAGATGGTACTATGCTGACAGCGATGGTGAGCTGTATGTAGGCCAGATCAAGAAGATCAAAGGTAAATACTATGGCTTCGCTCCGGAAGGAAACAAGGCTGGTTCTATGCTGACTGGTCTGTGTGCTCTGACTGTAGATAAAGATGGCAACATCGTTAAACTGTGGGATAGAGACATGGATTCCGATTCTCTGGATGATGCTCTGAAGGGTGAGGGCGACTTCAAAGACTTTGGTAAGTCTTCCTTCGATACTCTGTATTACTTCGGTAACAACGAGGACAGCGATGGTGCTCTGAAGACCGGTAACGTAACCATTAACCTGGATGGTGATTCCTATCAGTTCCAGTTCAGCAAGACTGGCGGTGCTGAGGGCAAGGGCCGTGGAGTAAATGGTATCGATGATGGTAAGTACATCTACAAATTTGGTCAGAAGATCAAAGCTGGCAGCGATGACAAGTACATTGTTGTTTATGCTGATGGTGATACCGGAAGCACTGGTGTAAACGTACACAAGATTGACACTGCTACTCTGAGAAGTGATTACAGCGCTTCTATCGGTCAGAACAAAGATGGCGACAGCGTTAACTACGTTGGTACTCTTGGTGAGTTAGCTTCTGGTAAACTGACCAGCAATTACTACCTGGTAAACACCAGTGGTGCAATTGTTAAGAATAAGACTGCTGCTAAGGATGGCAACGACTGGTACTTCTATGTAGATGAGAAGGTTATTAAGATGTACACCAACAACAATACTCTTAATGACTCTAAGGATTATCCGAACGCTAACCTTACTGCTCTGAAGAAGAACTGGGATAACACCAAGTATGTTGTTAACAATGGTAAGACCGTTCCGACCACTCCGAACGATGATCTTATCGATGATGGAATCTAATATTTAGAAGTTTTTTCTAAATAGTTAACTAAAAAAGCTGCACGCGATTATGCGTGCAGCTTTTTTACGTTCCGTCACGTTATAAATGCCATAGTTTTTGTCACCAGTCAATAATCTTATTGATGATAGCCTGCTGTTCTGTGCTGGTTTTTCTCAGATAAATCCGGGTAGTTTCGATACTGGCATGTCCCATCAGATCAGCCAGCATGGCAATATCATTGCAGCGTTCCAGGAAGCTTTTCGCAAAGCGATGGCGAAAGGAATGCGGGTACACTACTGACGGATCTAGGCCATACCTGGAACCGAAATGCTTTAACTGCACGGCAATTCCTCTTGCGGAAATCAGCTCCCCATATTTATTTAAAAACAGGAATCCACTTTCTTTTTTTGTTTCCTCCATCCATTTTAAGGTTTCCTTCTGCAGGGCGGACGGAATATAGATCCGCCGCAGCTTTCCGCCTTTGGAATACAGATCCAGATATCCAATCCGTACATGTTCGCATTTGATCTGAACCAGTTCACTGACACGGGCGCCTGTAGCTGCCAGAAAACGTACCACAAAATACCAGTACATTTCATTATCACGTTTTAAACAATTCTTAAAATACAGATAATCTGCTTCGCTGATCACATTTTCAAGAAACGGTTTCTGCTGAACTTTCACGGATGGGAGTTTCCACTGTTCTTTTCGGATGCTTTCCAGATAACAGTTTATGGCCCGGATGCGCAGGTTGACCGTTTGCGGTTTGTAGTTTTCAATCAAATAGACCTTGTAATCCCGCAGGTTTTGCTTTGTGAGCTTGTCGTATTTTTTTTCAAACTGCCGAAGTGCGTACAGATATGATGTGATGGTGTTTTTCGACAAATTCTGGTCTAAAAGATACGTTTTGAACTCCTTTTCCATAGAGAGCCTCCTTTGTAAAAAATATTGACGTTTTTTGTCTACGGTTGAAAAAATCAATCTATACAGACAATATACCGTCTTATTATTATATCGAAATCACAGCGGAAATTAAGGTATCCACGTTCGTCTAAGATTTTGGGAAAGAAGGCTTTCTGCTTGTTTGCAAAAACGTTTCATGCTATCATAATCGTATATGAGCACGCAGAAGGGAGTGTTTTTAAATGACCAGATTAAAGATACCTGTTGGTGTTTCTGACTTTGAAAAGATTCGGCAGAATGGTTATTACTATGTAGATAAAACTCCTCTTATTTCCGCACTGTTGAACTCCGAAAGTACAGAAGTAACTCTGATCACCCGCCCGCGGCGCTTTGGAAAGACTATGGCTATGAGTATGCTGGCCAGTTTTTTTGATATTCGAAAAAATAACGGTCCTTTATTTGAGGGGTTGTCTATCAGCCGACAGACTGAATTGTGCCAGAACTGGATGAACCAGTGGCCGACCGTGTTTTTCACCTTTAAGGATGTTGACGGTTTAAGCTTTCGGGATGCATATGATATGCTGGCTGCGCTGACTGCGTTTTTATTTCAGCAATATGATTTTTTATTAGCAAGCGAACGGGTAACGGAATATGACAAGACAGCATTCCGCCGAATTGTATATCCGGAAGTTTCTTTGGCGGAAATCAAAACCAGCTTTCTTCTTTTGACCAGAATGCTTCACATCCATTATGGAAAACCGGTTATCCTGCTGATGGACGAGTATGATGTTCCGGTTTCGAAAGCCAGCAGTAACGGATATTATCAGGAAATGCTTAATGTGGTGAAAGCAATACTGAGTACAGCTCTGAAAGATAATCCTTCGCTAAAATTTGCAGTCATTACCGGCTGTTTAAAAATCACGAAGGAAAGCATTTTTACCGGCACCAACAATTTTGTATCTGACCGGTTATCTGACAAAAACGGTTTCGGATTCGGCTGCGGAATCATCTGATGCAGGAAAAAACGCACTGATTATTCCAAATGCAGAAATTCGTGAGATATTCGAAACCACCATCAAACCTGGTTTGATGACAATGTGCGGTTGTGGAATCGGAAATCGCTATTTCATGCAGTCTGGACCGGGGATTGTGATGCGGCGGCTACGGAAATGAACCGCCTGCTCCGCAAGACCATCAGTTACCATGATTATAAAGAGGATTTTTATCATGCGTTTTTTGCCGGAATCTTTGCCGGTGCCGGATACGTGGTGGAGTCTAACAAAGAACACGGTGAGGGCCGCAGCGATGTGATTGTCTACGCTCCTTCGGAGGGGCAGGCAGCCGTTTTTGAGATAAAGTATAGTAAAGATGTCGAGAGTCTTTCCAAAGACTGTAATGCGGCGCTCCGGCAGATTGATACACGCATGTGCGCCAAAGAACTGGAGGATGATTATGACCAGGTACTGTGTTATGGGATTTCATTTTTTAAGAAAAGGTGTGTGATTGGAAAAAAATCGTAGCAGATGGCGGCATACAAAGCAAAAAGGAGCAGAATAATATGGGAAAATCAATGAAATTACCCGTCGGAATTGAAAATTTCGAAGAAATCCGCACGGATGGATATTACTATATTGATAAAACAAAACTCATAGAACAGCTGCTGGATAACCAGGGAAAGGTAAATCTGTTTACCAGACCCCGCCGTTTTGGCAAAACGCTTAATATGAGTATGTTAAAGTACTTTTTTGAAATCGGAACAAATTGCGCATTGTTTGATGGATTATATATTTCCCGGAATCAGACATTGTGCAGGGAACACATGGCCGGTTATCCCGTTATTTTCATTACGCTGAAAAATGTGGATGGCCTTTCCTTCGAGGAAGCAAAGTGCCAATTTATGGATGTGATCGGAAGTGAAGCAAGCCGGTTTCGATTCCTTTTAGACAGCCAAAACCTTGCTCCGGAAGATAAAGAGCAGTACCAGGCTATCATAGCTATGAAATCAGGCGCTTATTGGATGAGCGAACCTGTACTGTCACGCTCACTGAAAACCTTGTCAGAGCTTCTGAATAAACATTATCGAAAAAAAACACTGGTTTTCATTGATGAATATGATGTACCGCTTGATAAATCATTTTTGCACGGATATTATCGGGAAATGGTTTCTTTGATGCGCATTTTGTTTGGTAATGTCTTAAAAACAAATGATGCACTCCAATTTGCTGTATTGACAGGGTGCCTTCGCGTCTCCAAAGAAAGTATATTTACAGGTCTGAATAATTTTAAAATCTTATCCATTACGGATTCCAGATTTGATGAACAGTTCGGCTTTACAGATATGGAAGTAAAACAGCTTCTTAAGGACTATCATCTGGAACAGAGATTTGAAGAAACCAAGCAGTGGTATGACGGATATCATTTTGGAAACGCAGATGTATACTGTCCCTGGGATGTCATAAACCATGTAGACAGAATAAAAGATGATCCGGCTGCCAGACCGGAAAGCTATTGGATCAACACAAGCGGAAACGAATTGGTAAAACGTTTCATTGACAAGGCGGGCAAAACAACACGTGATGAAATTGAACGGCTGATCGCCGGAGAATTCATTGAAAAACATCTTCGTCTGGATCTGACCTATGATGAGATAGACAACAGTATTGAAAATCTCTGGAGCGTCCTGTTCACAACCGGATATCTGACACAGGCAGGAATGAATGCGGACGGATCTTACAAGCTTATGATTCCAAACGAGGAAGTTCGGGAAATATTCAAACTGCAGATACAGGACTGGTTTAAAAAGAGCATTTTTTCAAATACAGAACCATTGCAGGCGTTTTGGAAGGCTTTTGAATCAGGCAATACAGCAGGTATGGAAAACTATCTGATAAAAACACTGAGCAATTCCATCAGTGTTTTTGACACGAAAGCTCGAAAGGAAGAAAAAGAGAGTTCCTATCATAATTTACTGGTCGGTATTTTGACCGGAAATGCCGGCTGGCTTGTGAAATCAAACATAGAGGCCGGTGAAGGATTTGCGGATATTATTGTGGAAACAGATGATCCAAATACCGGAATCATTGTTGAACTAAAATATGCAAAAGAATTCAGAAATATGGAACAGGCATGTCAAAAAGCTTTACAGCAGATCAAGGAGCGGCGATATTCCGAGTATTTGCTCAATGATGGCAGACACAATATTTTTCTGTATGGAATTGCATTTTGTAAAAAGCGATGCAAGGTTATTGCTGAAAAATTTTTGGAAATATAAAGTGAAATAAAAACTGGCTGTGCCAATGAACTTGGGTAGCCGGTTTTTTGTTGTGTCATAGTACGAATGATTGCAAAGGGTGGTTTCACTCGTGTGACATTTGCGTTAATTAAGAGGACTGCTATAGACGCTTTCACATACCATTCATGTTCCGCATTATCTCTTTGCGAACAGCCATTGTTTTCAATGTTTTCTGCCATAGACGATCATTCCTCCTTTCACGGTCATACTCAAGACTTCTACTAATTCGGTTCTTCACCTCTCGGCACACTATGACCTCTGCTGACTTCTGTGCGTTCAGCATTGCTTTATGCAATGGTTGCCTCTTTCAAGGCGTACCGCATAGACCTCCCTAGGTACCACACGTTTCTTCCTCTCCATCCATCTGCCTCATTTATCGTGCATGATTCCGTATAGTTATTGGACTTCGACTTGTCAAGCAGTCTTATCCTCATACATAACCTTATATGAGATTTCTGTTTGTCAGACCGGAGATTTGCCCATGAGTTAGTATGTTCCTCACATCCAGCTTCCTTCAGATTCGAGGTCGCCCTCGACACCCTTGCTTTCGGCTATATCCTTCCCACTACCGGGCAGATTTGGGACTTTAACCCGTTAGGAACGTGCGCCGCTAGGCGCACTTAGAAAAAGAGCTATCGCTTAGTGATTACTCACTTTGCGATAGCTCTTTTTACAATATAATTCTTATACAATAAAATTTAGATGTTTAAGAATTACTCTGCATCTACAAGATCTTCCCATTTGGAAATGCTGCTGTAATCATCATTACCTTTAATGGTCTTGTTATCGGTATACAGTACTGGTGCGTAATTCTTTACGTAGTAGTAGCAATCGTTACCGTCTTTAGCTGCGGTCTTGTTCTTCTGGATGTTACCACTGGTGTTAACAAGTCTCAGAACGCCTCTATCAGCAGACAGTGTATTGTAATTTACAGTCTCGCTTTCTTTGTTTGTGTAGCTATACTCAAAGTCAGTCGGAGCATCTAATTTCATTACATGAACGCCTTCGCTGTTGATGTTGAAGTTAGTAGATTCTTCCTCATCGTTCCAAACCTGAACTAACTGATACTTGTCATCGCTATCAGCTTTGATTCTGCAGCCATAGCTGTATACATACTTCTTATCATCAATACCGGTTACACCTTTACCTCTTCCACTGCTAGCAGAACCAGTCTTCTGGAAGTTGAAGTTGTAGGAAGAACCATCAAGAGTAACTGTGGTAGTACCAGTCTTCATAGCGCCGTCGGTATCTTCGTCGCTGCCGAAGTAGTACAGACATACATCATTGCCCCAGTCTGCCTGATTAACGGATCCGCCGTTATAATCACCATCCAGGATGTCATCCAGGTTATCGGAATCAATGTCATCATCAATTACGCTTACGATCTTATCGCCGTCCATCTGAAGAACGCAGAGACCAGTCAGCATTGCGCCAGCTTTGCCGCTTCCCTCCGGCCAGAAACCATAGTATTTACCCTTAATGCTCTTGATGATACCCTGATACAGAACACCCTTGCTGTCTGCATAGAACCACTTATCGTCCTCATCATTTGCAAGAGTAGCTGCGAAAGTATCATCGGTTCCCAGATCCTCGCGGAAGGTATTGTCATTGTCAGCGCCAGGAGCAACTACTTTGAACCAACCCTTAGTCTGGCGAGCACCATCTTCTGGGCTGTTGTAGTAACGCCAGTTAGATACAGATGCGGTATTATTGCTGGATGCTTTCTCAGCCCACTCGTAGATCATTACGCCGCGCTCATCGAAGCTATAGTATTTACCGTTGGATTTCCAGTTCTCTTTACCGGTATTCAAGCCTCTCTTCTCACCATTGGATTTGAAGTTGAACCAGTAATCATAGTCATCATCCTTGCCATCTGCGTCATCGTATACGGTGATCTTCTGCCAACCGGTCTTCATGGAACCATCTTCCCAGGAACCACAGTAATATTTTGCCTCTCTCCAACCGTCATCACCGGTAGCTAACTCGCCATCATCGGTAACCCAGCCATACAGCATCTTACCGTCGCTGTCGAATGCGTATCTCTTACCATCAATGGTGCGGAATTTGGTGTTGCTGCTGTTATCGCTTGCCTTGTAGCTTTACCGCTTGCCTGCATGTAGTAGTAGTGATACTCAGCCGGATCATCATCATCCTGATCTTCATTTACTACCTTAACCCAGGTATTCTTTACCATAACGCCATTAGCGTCTACATAGTAGAGATCGCTGTCATCGTCAACCAGTTTGTCGGTTGCCATTGCGCCGTTTTCTTCGGAATCAAGCCAGAACCAGTTGTCTCCGGATTTTTTCCACTCGTTCTCTACTCTATTGCCATCTTTGTCGTAGTAGTACCAGGTACCGTCTTCCTCAACCCAACCCTGAGCTGCGAAAGAAGTCATAGCACCACCGATAGCTAACAGAGCTGCTGCAGATGCAACTGCAACTACTTTAGTCTGCTTTCTCATAATGAATGCACTCTCCTTTTTACTTTTTTGAATTTGCTACGAAATTCCTAAATTGCATTACGAGACGATTATACTTCCTATAAGGCAAATTATTGACAGGACGGGAGTGGTGCACTTGATGTGAAGGTTTATCCAGAATAGGTAGAAATCAGCAGTTGGAAAATCGTAAAAACGGTTTAAAAGAATGGCTGAAAATAACCATTGTTTAAACTGGAAAAAGCACTTATAATAAAAAAGAAACGGGATTATTAAGAGAAAATATCTCGAATGAATGAAAACAAAAGGAGACTTTATGGATACAAAAGCAATGAAAAATAAGACAAATCATTTTGCCGCTACATGTTCTTCCGTGATTAGCGGTGTGATCAGCGCGTTTTTGGTGATTGTAGTTGTTGCATTGCCATTGATTTACGATAATTCCTATTTCAATATCCTTGAAACGAAATATAAGTGCTTTTATATGAGCGTGCTTGCAATGTTGGCTGTTATTCTGGTTTTGGGTCTGATTATGCTGGTTATAGATCTGAAAGAGTTTCAGGGAGAACATGCAAAGAATCTTTTCTTGGCTTTAAAACCATGTAATTGGAAACAGACTTTTCGTCTTGCAGATGGCGCGGTGATTATATTTTGGCTCGTGTCAGTGATTTCTACACTGCAGTCAGAGTATCTGTATGAGGCGTTCTGGGGAAATGAAGGTCGATATAGCGGTTTGTTTCTTATGACGTTGTATGTGATCATGTATTTTGTTGTAACCAGGTGCTGGCATTATAATAAATGGGTCATGCAGGCTCTTTTTGCAGCAGGACTCATTGTTTGCTACATAGGAATTACGGATTATTTCCAGTTGGATATCTTGCATTTCCGTGGGAAAGTAAAGCCGGAACAGTCCACAATTTTTACATCAACAATAGGAAACATCAATACATATACCGCTTATGTTGCGTTGCTCATGGGAGCAGCTACAGCTATGTTTACGATAGTAAAGGGATGGCTGAAAACTTGCTGGTATTATCTATGTATGGTGGTTTCTTTCTTTGCAATTATCCTGGGGTGCAGTGACAATGCCTACCTGGCATTAGGAGCGATGTTTGCATTACTTCCATTGCTTGTATTTCGCAACAAACAGGGAGTAACCAGGTATCTGGTGGTAATAGCGACATTTGCAACGGTAATTCAGTGTATTGACTGGATCAATCAGGCTTATGCTGATATGGTAATAGGTTTGGACAGTTTATTCCAGATTCTGGTCAATTTGCCGGGACTCCTTGTTCTTGTAGTTTTGTTATGGTGCCTGGCAGCAGGCGTATTTTATTATTTCCGCAAAAAGGAAAAAGAAAATGTGGCAGCTTTACTATCTGGAAAAAAAGAGACTACAGAGAGAGCTGCGAAAAATATGCTGGTTCGTATTTGGCTGGTCGTGATCATTCTGGGACTTCTGGCTGTTATTTTTATGCTGATCGACGCGAATGCTCTTGGACATGGTGCGAGATATGGCAGTCTCGGAAATTATCTGGTATTTAATGATAGTTGGGGAACAAACCGTGGGTATATTTGGCGCAAATCACTGGGATTGTATGCAGCATTTCCATTTATGCATAAGTTGTTCGGCTTCGGACCGGATACATTTGGAATTATGACAACGCAGTCATTTATGAAGGATATGATTGGTACGGTAGGCCAGGTGTTTGATACAGCACATAATGAATACCTGCAGTTTTTGCTGACGATTGGACCAATCGGCTTACTGGCATATCTGACATTTTTAATTGGAAATAGCTGGAATATGGCGAAATACTGGATCATTCAGAACGAACGAAATATAAAAACAGTGGAAGCAGCAGGTTTGCCGTCAGAATGTATTGGTGCAATTGGGTGTCTGTTTGCTGTTATCTGCTATTGCGCCCAGGCACTGGTCAATCTGAATCTTCCGATCGCAACACCGGTTATGTGGGTTCTTATGAGCGTGGGCGTTGCGGGTTGCAGAAAGAAATAAAGGAGACGTATGGTGAAGACTGGTAATGGAAAGAAGATTAATATTACAAGAAATACGTTTCAGAAAGTTTTGTCATTGCCTGTACAGTAAAAAATTGGAATTTTTTAATCAGCTTAGAAGTTGGAGAAAGTGAAAAATCTCTAACCTCTAAGCTGAAATTTATTTTCGGTTGTAAAAGCAGCAGGAAAAACTGTCCGCTATAAATAAAACGATGGAAGGATCAGATTGGAAAACGGCAGAAAATCGATATCGAAAAAACAGTGAATTAAGAGTGAATGCCGAATTAGCAAGGAAACTTCAAGGGAGTTCACAAATAGGAAAAGTCACTTTTAATAAAGTACTGAAGATTTTTACAGAGTTATTAGAAAATGATGTTACTGCAGCGGTAGCGAAAAAAATGAAAGCAGATAGGGCACTTGTAGAATATATTAGAAATATGATGGTGTGAATCTGTATATATGTAAGAAATTTGAAGGATTTCCACCCCTTTTCTCCTGCGAAAAGTTGCGGAAAAACTCTACAGGTGTTATACTGTACAAAGGTTTACTCTGCATAAATGCGCCATAGCGCTATTCTGGAAGGAGAATCTATCATGGACAAAAGTTATTCCGCCCTAATGTCTGTATATCAAAAAGAACATCCGGAATATCTCTATGCAGCGCTTAAGAGCATGGCAGGGCAATCCATGAAACCATTGGAAATTGTCTTGGTCTGCGATGGACCTTTAACAGAGGAACTGGATGCGGTTCTGGAAAAAACAGAGTTTCAAGACGTTCTGAAGGTAATCCGGCTTGCAGAGAATGTTGGCCTGGGTGCGGCTCTGTCTAAGGGACTGCCGGAGTGCACCTGTGAATGGGTAGCCCGCATGGACAGCGATGACATAGCAGCATCGGACCGTTGCGAGAAGCAGATGGCTTATTTGCAGGCTCATCCGGAGGTGGATGTGTTAAGCGGTACCATTGAAGAGTTTCAGGAAAATGTCGGGACGGAACGCGAGGCGCGGGACTTTGTATTATCCACAAAAACAGTACCGCGGACGCAGGAAGAAGTATCCTCGTATATCAAAATGCGCAATCCGGTCAACCATCCCTGTGTGATGTTTCGCAAGTCAAAAGTACTGGCGGCAGGTGGATATCAGCCGTGTCCATTGTTTGAGGATTATGACCTCTGGGTGCGGATGTACCAGAATGGATGCCGGTTCGCAAATCTGCCGGATACGCTTCTTTATATGCGTGTAAACGATATGCACCGGCGGCGCGGGGGCATTTCCTATCTAAAACCGATTTTTCATTTCTGGACAGGCATGTACCGCAGGCAAATGCTCAGTTTTCCGCAGTATATATTTGTACTGTTATCCAGAGTGTTAGTCAGCCTGTTGCCAAATGGCATGCGGAAAATGATTTACGACAAGAAATTAAGGAATCACAATTGCAATGAAAGATAAAAAGACAAACAACAGTTTTGAGCAGTACAAGCGCATGGTGAAATTCACCGGATCAGCTGTCATCGTACTTTTGGAACTGGCCATCTACTATTATGTGTGGATGAATTATTACAACAAAAATATGACAGTAGCCTTCTGGAGACGCGGAAACTGGCTGATCGCAGGAGAATACCTGGCACTATCGCTGGTGCTGCACAGGCTGTATGGAGGTCTGAAAGTAGGAATCTATAAGTACTGGACACTGGTATATTCCCACATGATCTCTATTGTGGGAGTCAATGCGTTTTCTTATGTGCAGGTTGTTTTGTTTGATAAAAAGATGCATAACCCGGCAGCATTGCTGGCTTTGACAGCAGCAGATTTTGTACTGGTTTTAATCTGGGCCCTTGCTTTTAAAAAGCTGTATGCAGTGATGTTCCCAAAACGAAAGCTTCTTCTGGTCTACGGAAGAACGCCGATGTTTCATCTGGTAAACCGTATCGATACGCGTGATGACAAATACGAGATTGCAGAAACGGTATCGATCGATATGGGACTGGAACGAATCATCAAACAGGCAGAAGATTATGATGGTGTCATCATCGGCGATATCCCGGCAAGAGCCAGAAACCAACTGATGAAGCTTTGCTATGCGAAGAATATCCGGAGTTATACCGTGCCGAAGATCAGTGACATTCTGTTGCGCACATCGGTAGAACTGAATATCTTCGATTCTCCGCTTTATCTGTCGCGAAACGATGGCGGTCTGGCATGGGATCAGGCTGTGGTGAAGCGAATTGAGGATTTGGTTGTTGCCGGTCTGATGCTGCTTGTTACCAGTCCGTTTTTCCTAATCATCGCATTTCTGATCTGGAATACCGATAAGGGACCGGTGTTCTATACACAGGAACGTCTGACTCTGGACGGAAAGGTGTTCCGCGTTTATAAATTCCGGACGATGATCGTAGATGCGGAGAAGAAAAGCGGTCCGGTAAAAGCCGGAGAAAAAGATCCTCGGATTCTTCCGGTTGGACGTTTCCTGCGTGCAACCCGCATGGACGAGCTTCCACAGCTGCTGAACATTATCAAAGGTGACATGAGCCTGGTGGGACCAAGACCGGAACGCCCGGAGCTTGCACGCATCATCACAAAAAACATCCCGGAATTCGAGTACCGGCTGAAAGTGAAAGCAGGACTCACGGGATATGCGCAGGTGCACGGACGCTACTGCACAACCAGTTATGATAAATTAAAGCTTGATCTGACTTATATACGGAATTATTCCATCTGGATGGACTTAAAGCTGATCCTTATGACACCCAAGGTGCTGCTCATGAAGGAATCAACCGATGGTTTTGAGGAAGGATTGTGGGAAGACCCGGCTTTAAAGGAATAGAATGGATGAAGTCATGGGAAAAATATTAACGATAGTCGTACCGACATACAACGCGGAAAAATACTTGCGGGATAATCTGGAATCCTTTGAGATTCCGGAACTGTTGCAGGATATCGAAGTCCTGATCATCAACGATGGCTCGACGGATCACTCAGTAGATATCGCCAGGGAATACGAGGCGCGTTACCCGGACACTTACCGGGTCATCACCAAGGAAAACGGCGGTCATGGATCCGGCATCAACTGCGGGGTTGCGCATGCGCGCGGAACGTATTTTAAGGTGGTCGATGCCGATGACTGGGTAGGCAAGGAGGCTTTTTTCAGCCTGGTTAAGACATTAAAGATAACGGATGCAGATGTCGTATATTCCGGTTTCTTGTGGACTTACGACCATGGGGAAGCCGACAAAGCTGCATTTCAGACAAAAGCAGAGATCGAAATTCCGTTTGCGGGTGTAGCGTATCAGAAAATCTATTCATTTGATGAGATTGCGGACAAGCTGTACATGAAGATGCACAACATGACCATCAAAACCGAGATTCTCCGCGGTCACCAGATCCAGATCGACGAGCATTGCTATTATGTAGATACGGAATACATTACCTATCCGATCCCCTATGTCAATACCATTTGTTTTGTAGACGCGTTTGTTTATTATTACCGTCTCGGGCGGGAAGGACAGAGCGTAGGAATGGATAAGATGCAGAAGAATGAGCAGAACTACGATAAAGTCCTGGCATCGCTTCTGCATTTCTATCAGCAGCTTGGACGGGAACTTCCCTGTACGCAGGCTAAAAAGCAGTATATTGCAAGGCTGATCGCGCGTGTGATCGCCGGAAAATTTAAGATTATGCTGAGTTTTCCGCCGTCTGAAGAGAAAAAACAGCAGATAAAGCAATACGACAAACACTTAAAGACGCAGTACCGCGATATCTACGACAGCAATATCAACAAGGCGGTAGCGCTGCTTCGAAAGACACAATACCATACCTATTATCTGGCAAACATGCTGGTCAGAAGAACGTATCGGTAGAGAAAAGAACAGAGAGGTTTTTATGGACAAGATTGTATCGTTTATCATCCCGTCCTACAATGTAGAAAAATATCTGGACAAGTGCCTTACTTCCTTTCTGAATCTGGAGGTACTGGACTTCATCGAGGTAATCGTTGTGGATGACGGCTCCAAAGACCAGACGGCGCAGATTGCCCGAAACTATATAGAACAATATCCGAGAGTGTTTCGTCTGATCTCAAAAGAAAACGGCGGACACGGTTCGGCTATTAATGTGGGAACCGCAGCAGCAGCAGGATGTTATCTGAAGGTGATTGATGCCGATGACTGGGTTGTAACCGAAAATCTGAAAGAATTTGTAGACAAACTGGCAGTATGTACGGCAGATGTCGTTCTGAACCCGTATCATCAGGTGGATATGCAGACAGGAGAAAAGACCGTCTGGAAGATGTTCCTTGATCAGTATGAAACTATCTACACCCTGGACGATGTTGTGCAGAACTGGAAGAGTTTTGACCGCTGTTTTGCGTTTCACGGAATCTGTTATAATCGGGAGTTTTATCAGAAACACCGCTATGAGCTTCCAGAAAAGATCTTTTACGAAGACCACGAATACACCACAATTCCGTGCTCCTATGCAGCAAGTATTTATCCGATGGATTTATACTTGTATCAATATCTGGTTGGAAATGCAGAACAGAGCGTATCGGTGACAAACCGGCTGAAACGCATGAGCCATGTAGAAAAGGTGACCGAAGATCTGATCCGGCATTACAACGCACATCCAGAGTTTTCGAACGCAGCCAAAGAATATATTTACAAAAAAACAGAGGGAGTCATCCTGAGCTATTATGTAGCAGGCTGTATTATGAATCCAGACAAAAAGAAAGGCAGAAAAGACTGCCTGCGCTACAATGAAATGATCCGCAGGCTGAACCTGGAATTCTGGAACCGAATCAGTAGAAAATTCCGTGTGTATCTGTGGATGAACCGACTAGGAATTTCCTTCCCGGTATATGAAAAAATGCTTCATTCCGGGCTTTACAATAAATTGCGGCATAATCGAAAAATTGAAGCAGAGAAGTAAACAAGAAAAGATGAGGCATGATTTATGAAATTATGGGTAGATAGAATTAATACATTTTTGAAATATAAGGATCTCCTGTTCCAGCTTGTGAGCAGAGATATCAAATTAAAATACCGGAGAAGTTTTCTGGGCTATTTGTGGAGCGTATTGAACCCACTGTTTGTTATGATTATCATGACAATTGTGTTTTCAACGATGTTCAGCCGAAATATTCAGAACTTCCCGGTATATTTATTTACAGGAAAGATGTTGTTTGATTTCCTTTCCACATCGACAAACCAGGCTATGACATCAGTAACAGGCAATGCAGCATTACTGAAGAAAACCTATGTTCCAAAATACATTTTTACATTGTCCAAAGTGACAAGCTGTATGATCGATCTGGTATTTTCTTTTGGAGCATTATTGATTGTCATGCTTGTGACAAGAGCAACGGTTTACTGGACGTTCTGGCTCTTTCCGCTGGTTGTTATTCAGACTTATATTTTCTGCTGTGGACTTGGCTTTTTCCTTGCGGAATTTAATGTGTTTTTCCGTGATGTTCAGTATATCTATCACGCAGTAATCACTGCATGGATGTATCTGACTCCAATCTTTTATCCAGTTGAATCCTTACCAGCAAGTGTCAGCTTTATTGTAAAAGTATTGAACCCGCTTTACTATTATGTGGCACAGTTCCGTGATTTGGTTTATTATGGGCATCTTCCGGGACCACGAGTGTTCTTTGGCGGTTGGATTTTGGCCTTTGGTATGCTGGCCTTTGGTCTTTTGATGTTTAAACGGAAACAGGATGAGTTTATTTTATATATCTAATTGGAATAGGTGAATATATGAGTGATTACGCAGTAGAAGTTGATAACGTGACCATTCGCTTTAATATGGCGAGTGAAAAGGTTGATAACTTAAAAGAATATGTCATTAAATTATTAAAGAAAGAGCTGATCTTTCAGGAATTTCTGGCAGTAAAGGATGTCTCTTTTAAAGTGAAAAAAGGCGAGGCATGGGCGCTAATCGGCGTTAACGGATCTGGAAAATCCACGATGTTAAAAGCAATCAGCGGTATCTTAAAGCCGTATAAGGGCAGCATCACGGTAAATGGTGAAGTCGCACCGCTGATTGAACTTGGCGCAGGATTTGATCCAAATCTGACTGCACGAGAAAATATTTATCTGAACGGTACCGTTCTCGGACACTCAAAGAAATATATGGACGAGCATTTTGATGAAATCGTGGATTTTGCAGAACTTTGGGACTTCCTGGATACACCAATCAAAAACTTCTCTTCTGGTATGACAGCCAGACTGGGATTCTCTGTAGCGACTATGGTAGCACCGGATATTTTGATTTGTGATGAGATCCTTGCAGTAGGAGACTATCTGTTCCAGCAGAAATGTATGGAGCGTATGAATAAGATGCTGAGCGGAGGAACAACACTCCTGTTTGTGTCACATAATGTGGATACAGTGAGAAAACTGTGTGACCATGCGATTTGGCTGGATCATGGAGTTACAAAGATGGCTGGTGAAGTGAATAAAGTCTGTGATGCATATATGAAATTGCATAAATAGTTAATCGCGAAAGAGCTTTGGGTGAGAAAAAATGGGCATAGCAGTTTCTGTAATTATACCTGTATATAATATGGAATCTTATTTGGAACAGTGTTTAAACAGTGTATGCAGTCAAACATTAGAAAACATCGAAATTTTATGTATAAATGATGGTTCAACAGATGGATCAGGTGAGATTTTGGAGAAATATGCGAAGAACGACAAGAGAATTGTTTTGTTTCAGCAGACTAATTCTGGTGTTGCTGCATCAAGAAATTTAGGTATAAAGTGTGCACGGGGAGAGTGTGTGATTTTTATGGATCCAGATGATTGGTATCCAGAAAATGATATTTTAGAGGTCTTATATCAAAAAGCAACGGAACATCATGCACTGGTATGTGGTGGAGAGTTTTCGGATTATAATCATATGACGGGTGAATATGGCTATGAATTTCCAGAACGTTATTATGGATACAAGTTTGAAAAAGAAGGCTTTATTGATTATAGAGATTATCAGTTGATTTTGGTTATCAGAGATTTTTGTTTCAGCGAAAAATGCTTATTGATAACCAAATATTTTTTCCGCCGTTAATAAGATTTCAGGATCCTCCTTTTTTTGTGAGAGCGATGATTACAGCGGAGCGATTTTATGCAATAAAAAAGGTAACGTATTGTTATCGTTATGGTCATCGTGGAAATATCTGGACAGATAAAAAAGTAGACGACCTGTTAGATGGATTATATATGGATTTAAATTTTGCAATTGAGAAAAGCTTGAAGCGTTTAGAAGTATTGACGGTTACAAGATTGAATGAAGAATTTATGGAAATTATTCGTAATTCTTTAAAAAATGGCAATAAAGATATTCTTGAAAAAGTTCATCGTATTTATTGTATGGTTAATGATGAACAGAAAGAAAAAAATTTTATAAAGTTCAGTTAGA
>NZ_QUMD01000010.1 GCF_003481985.1 Clostridium sp. OF09-36 | reverse complement strand
ATGATACTGTAAAGAATAAACATAACCTCTACCATACGAAAGACTATTTTCCTTAATATTAAATATATTATTATCCATATTTATAGTATACCATATGTATTGCCAAGATGCAAATGTATGTTCGATTCTTATTTATATTTTTTGCACGCCTAACTCATCACTAAAGTAACGAGAATGCGGCGTGCATTTTTTCAATTTTATATTTACTTTTAGTACAACTTTGCGCCTGCCGGAATGTGGTTGTCTACCATAAGCAGGTTCAGCTTCTCTTCGCCGTTCTCCTCGCATACTGCGCTAAGCAGCATACCGTTGGACTCGATGCCCATCATGGCTCTCGGCGGGAGGTTAGTGATTGCAATGAGGGTCTTGCCCACCAGCTCTTCCGGCTCATAGTATGCATGAATACCGGAAAGGATGGTGCGGTCGGTGCCGGTTCCGTCGTCCAGAGTGAACTGCAGAAGCTTTTTGGATTTCTTTACTGCTTCGCATGCTTTTACCTTTACTGCGCGGAAGTCAGACTTGGAGAAGGTCTCGAAGTCTACGTGCTCCTCGAACAGCGGCTCTACCTTTACGTTGGAGAAGTCGATCTTCTCGTTCGGGGTGAAGAAGCCGTTGTTGTCGCCTGCGGACTTGGTTTCGCCTTCTGCTGCTTCAGAAGTGCTGCTATCTGCTTTGGAAGCTTTCTTATCTGCATCCAGGCTCTTCATAGTCGGGAATTTTTTTGATTGCTAAGCTAACTCTTGTATATCCTTGTAAACCCTTGGAAAATGGGCTTTCCCGGATTCTATATACTTGGATACTCTTGGACGTTTTTTTGACTTTTGTGCGTCCAAAAGATGTCATTCGCCTTAAAATACGTCTTTTTATTTTATGCATGTACTGCTGTGTCAAACACAACAATACTTAGCAAGTATAACATATTTGCCACAGTATGAATAGGTATATTTTTCAATCTTCAAAGAGTTCAATCGCAGGACTCTTTTCTAAAAAATATCCATATTTTTTGATAATTTCTCAATTACTGATTTGGTAACATCTGGGTTTGCTTCTGCATATATGTTCATGGTAGTCGATACATCAGCATGTCCCATTACCTCTTGAATTACTTTGATGTTGGTTTCATTCTCGCAAAATCTTGATGCAAACGTATGTCTGAAGATATGGCAGGAGAATCTTGGAATCATAACAGGTTCTCTCTTCTCCTTTTTAGCAGCCACCTCTTCTTCTGAATTATGTGTATCCACAATTCTCTTGATTGCCCGGTTTACTGCTGCTGGGTTATGTGGCATCCCAAATCGGTTTGTAAATACAAAATTGGTCATTCCATCCACATTCTCAACACAAAAGCCTTCTTGCTTCTGTCTCTCATATTCTTCCTGAAGCACATCATATACCTGCTGCATCATAGGTATTCTACGATTACCAGCTTCCGTCTTTGGCAAAGATACTCTAAACTCACATTTATATGAATCATCCGCTCTCTGGTAATAGGTTAAGCTATGATTGATATCAATGATTCGATTCTCCAAATCGATATCATCCCAGCGTATCCCAATTGCTTCTCCTATTCTGCATCCAGTTCCTAACAAAAATACAAAGAATGGATACCAGTGATAAAAGAACGGATTCTTTGCTACATACTCCATGAATTTTCTCTGCTGATCCACAGTCAACGCTCGCCTTGTTTTTCTGGCACCACCATTACGCTTCTTTACTTCACAGTATGCTCCGTCTACCGGATTCTTCCTTATGATATCATCTCTGACAGCAAGCTGAAATGTAGGTCTTAATACTGTGTTAATTGTCTCAAGCGTATTAATCTGTAATCCCTGATTATTAATCAAGTCTGTATAAAAGAATAACACGTCTGAGTATTTCACATCTCTTACTTTCTTCTTGCCAAATGTATCACGAATAAAATGATTCCATGTATACAAATAATTACTGTAAGTAGTGCTACGCAATTCTGTTTTAGTTGATATGTACCTGTCAAACAAAAAGTTTACATCAGCTTTTCCTGCGACATAGATATCAAGTCCATCCAACTGGTCTTTTTGTAACTGTTCTTCTCTTTCTCGAAGCTTTACCAAAGACTTTGCATAAATGGTTCTTTTCTTGCCTAATGGATCAATATATACATATGAGTATCTTCCGTCGCCTTTTCTGTAACCCTCACCCTTTCTTAATACTCTGCCTTTACCATCTTTTCTACAAGCCATTATTCTCTCCTTTCCGGAGAAAAGAGCCTGTTCTACTGATTAGCCTGCTGCTTCATTTGTAATTCAACACCCATTCTAATCAATTGCGAAATGGATAGATTATGAGTCTCAGCATACTCAACCATTATCTGGTATTCCTCTTCTTTGAATTTAACAGTTACCTTATGATCAAAAGGTTTATCTGCTTTTGGTCTTCCAGTTCTAACCATCTGTATGCCTCCTTCATATCTTAGTCATATTATACTTTCGGTCTGACCGAAAGTCAATACATTTTTTCTCTCTTGGCTCATTTTTCTCCATACTTGTTTGTATTTCTTCTATATCAATGCGTCATTTCTCATAATTACTTATAAAACTCGTCATCTACAATATGGAAAGTCTCCAGATATTCATCAATAATATCCAGATTAACCAACACCAGCTGATTCACTTTATAACATGCCTTTGCATCCTTCGCTAACTTCATAAACTTTGACACACTCATTGAATACATCTCTGCTCCTTCTGAATATCTGACAAATCTTTTATTATTAGTCTTTTTAGTTCTGCTGTCCATTTGCTAACTCCTCCATTACCATTTTGCGAGCTACAGGTAACAGATCAAACTGTCGTATCAATGCTCTGTCTATTTCTTCTCTCACGCCGGAATCCTCAATGACAGTTCCACTTTTTGCTCTAATGCAGCCTTTTGAAATTGTCTGTGCATCTTCAGGCATAAAATCAGATATCTTACTTAATCCAAATCCACTCACATCCTTCGGATTTAAAATCACATGTACCGGAATATCCTTTAACTTACTGCTCAAAGGGACTACTGACACCTGTGGTGCACCATCATGATTACTGGCATCACATGAAATAATTATTCCTGGTCTGATTCCTCCCTGGATGCCATGTGGATTTTTTCCAAAATCTGCATACACGACATCAAATTTGTTATACTTACCATATCTTCTTTTTTCTGTTCGTCTGCTCATATCTATGCTCCCTTCTTGATGTGCATATCCAATCTGCCCTCATCTACAGTCACCACAATGCCGCCTGCTTCAATAACCAGTCCTACCTTAAAATAAGCATCCGCAACACTGCTGGATATAGCTGCCATATTCGCAACAACTACTCCACTGATTTGCTTTTTGCGGATCATATTCACAATCTGATTCCACTGGCGATCAACATCTCTCTGCGAAAAGCCATTGCGTCTTATCTTTCCCACGATTGAATATTCTTTTCTCTTTACAAATTCATGTATATATTTGCTCTGCTTGTCTTCAAGCATATTTACTTTTTCCAATGGAGCCTGCACTGAAAGATATTCTATGCAATCCATCTTTTTAATCTTTCTTCTCATTCTCTGCCTCCTATGCTGACTTCAAAGCCTGCTCTATCATAAAATCAAATGTCTTTTTCAAATAATCCTGCTTATCTGCAGGTAACCGCTTTAGCCTCGAATCTAATGAATCCGGTGTACAGTCTATTGCAAGTAAGCTATTTGCGTCTGTTTCATAAACTTCCATAAGCATATACAAATTTTTCATGCTCAAGTTTCTTCCTCCTTGCTCCACCTGTCCAAGTGTCGAAACACTTATTCCAGTTTTAGCAGCAACCTCTTCAATGAGAAGTCCTTTGTCCTTACGGATATCACGAATCACCGGACCAATTTTATATCCTTCATATTTCATCGTCGTACCCTCCAATGTCCTGTGCCATTTCCCTAATCATCTCTACAGCTGCATCTTCTGTCTCGTACTGACCAAGCCACTTCCCACTTGAATCATGTACAACTGTTCCGAATGCAGTCTGTGTAAATCTGCAATCCTTCACAGCCGGGACTTGTTTGTCCCGACCGGAATGATTTTCTGTTGTCGCTCTACCAAAGGACTCCGTTAGCATCCAAAATCCTCTGCATGAGATACAATAATTGGCACCGGACCGACTTCAAGAGAATAGAGCCATATGCCCATATCTGTGATGGTCTTAACAAATTCTTCCAGATCATAAATGTCATCTGTGATCTCATTCAGGCTTCTGACTACTACAACCTCAAAGTCTTCCTCTTTAAGTGTTGCAAAGAAAGCATTCAGACCTTCTCTGTCATAGTCTCTTGTTATCGAGCGGTCACAATATGCATCGTTAATTATTACTCCGTTAGGCATTGCCTGATCACGCATATTCTCGACCATCTGGACTACATTGAGTTCTGCTCTGCGGGACTTTATAAATGCAATTCCCTTAGCAAGCTCCTTATTATCTGTACCTTCGTTTCCTACTACGTTAAAATCTCTTTTATTCATTTTGTTATCTCCTTTACGATTTCGTATTGGAGAGTTTTGGCGCCTCCACTCTCGTGGTGTGCTGTTCTTTAGCACATGTTTATGGTACTCTATTAAAAAAAACTATGCGCCCACTCTAAAGACTATCTTTTCTGATTTGTAGTCTTTAAAAGACTATTTTTAATTTCTCCCTCTATTCTTCCAGTCACCATTTTTAGATCGTTTACTAATTCCACCATCTCCGGCGAATAATTCATGTGTTCTTCTCCAAACAATAAAAAATCAGCAGAGCAATCCAAGATTTGTGCAATGCAATACAATTGTGGTATCGTACAATTTGCTTTTCCACTTTCAATTCGAGACATCTGGTTCTTACCAATGCCAAGATAGCTTGCCAACTCTATAGCTTTCATATGTCTTGATTCTCGTATATCTTGAATTCGTATACCAATTTTCGAACAAGTATCAGAATCATATTCTTTTATCTCTTGGATCACTCTGCTCACCTCCCTTACAAAAAAATAAGGAGCCTCTATCATTCAAATATTGAACGATATCGGCTCCCTTTTGCCCTTATCAACTGCCAATTCAGCTGATGTATTATTTAACTTGTATTTTATCTGCCCGCTGTTTTTTTACGGAATAAACCACAAAATTTCCATCTTTATCTCTGCGCACTTCTGCATCATGACCATTTTTAGTTGCTGCCTGTATCTGACGAAATAATAAAACTGTTTTATCTTCTTCCATAAGCACCTCCTATAGACTAATCCATAAATTGATTACGACCATTTATATCTTCAAACAAATCGTCTGTATAATCATCGCATTCTTCATTCATAGAAATTTTCATATTACTATCACGAACACTTCCATCAGGCGATAAAAAAGTGAATTCTTCTATAAATTGTGCTTGCTCCATATCAAATAGCATAATTGTAATCCATGGTTTTACACAAATCCCCTCCAAGGTATCTTTAAGTAATTTATAGAATTTTCTATTAAAAACCACAAACGATAATTTATCTGCTTTGACTTCATCCATATAATATAGTCCTAAAACCATCAATAATTTCTGTCTTAGTTTTATTGTCTGTTTACGAATGGCTTGCTGTTCCGTACCGAGCATTGTCCAAAACTCAAATAGCCATTGTCCCATAGTGTTATCAGAAGTAACGGCATCAGTAGCAATTTCCCAATCAGGTCTATAATGATAATTTAAAGCATTGTAAACCTGAGGTGTCATTGGAACCTGAACTTTATACCCCCTCTTCATAATCTCCGACAGTACTAAGTCAGCTGCATTTTTTTCAAATGCTCTGTATTCTTCTGTATCCACTTTTCCATTTAAATTACGCTTTTTCATGCCATGAGCAGACATAAGCATTTCAAAGGTAACTCCACTATTTGGATCTGCATTCTCCGCAATATTAAATATTAAAGCATCTGAATTTTTGCCCGTTGTTTTTTTGTTTACAATTCTTGAAAGCGTAGACGGATTAACCTCACACTTTTTTGCGAACTGTGACATACTAAGCTCTGGACCTTTTGCTCTCACAACTAATTCTGCCAATCTATCCTTATCCGGAGTACTTATTCTTACATATTCTGATAGAATTGATAAATCTCTTTTCATTAATTTGCTTCCTCCTTTCACATAGGATACCATAAATTTTGCGTGTAGTCAAATCTTTGCACAACATTTGCATATCAAAGCAAAAACTTTCTATTTTTTGCATGAAAAGATATTTATGCAAAGTACTGTTTATTTATCAAATGCCCTCAACATTTTATCAATTGCCTCTCTCTGGGCAAATGTTATCTTATTTTCCTGTCTGCCCTTTTTGCCCGATATGATATAATCCATACTGTGCTCAAATATCTGTGACATTATATATAACTGCTGTATAGTGCAATTTGCTCTACCATTTTCAATTCGTGACATTTGGTTCCTTGTTATTCCCAATTCCGTTGCCAACTCAATGCTTTTCATATTTTTGTCTAGTCGCATTTCCTGTATTCTCTGCCCTATTTCAAATTGTACATTCTTATCATATTCTCTTATTTCCTTGTTCATATTGTCCATCCTTTAAAACTTGTTACCGTTAACTCGTTTGAGGACGGACAATAACTCCCTAGGATATGTAATTTTCAGCAAATAAAAAAGGACACATGAAAAACAGTGCCAGTCCTCAAACTGGTTTCTAATTTTTCATGCGTCCTTAGGATGGCACCTTTGCGTATCATCAGCTTACGCTTATTGCAGGTGTCTCCCATATCATGATGACCACTAATTTAATTGTCTTGTCCTGTTGCGGTCAAATATCTGCCGCAACATCTGATGTCCGACTGTATGTATCAGATATAATACTTATCCTGTTCTACTCTATCCAGCAGCTCACCCTCCTTGAAATTCTTCAAGGTCATTACTCTGCCACAATGGTGACATTTCATCATAACTCTCGGCAGTACCGGATAATTTCTGTTACCTGTAACCATGTATGAAACTTTCATACTCTTTTTGCACTTCTTACAATAAAAATCTATAACTTTTAACTCTTTGTTCAATTCAGTTCGCTCCTTATTCATACAAAATCATCACTATCTACAACTTTGTACTCGTAAAGGAAAGGGAAATCACCTTTGCAAGCCTTTTGCCGGGAGTTCCGATGAATGTCTGCACATTCCCCGGCTTTGCTGATCTAAAGCCAACTGATATGAATTGTGCTGTCAGCACACAATCACATCAGGCTCCGGCTCTTTCCATAAACCACATATTGTTATCTTCATAGAAAAGGAATATTTCCTTTCCATCTACCACACAGGTATAACGCTCTCCAACTCCACCAGCCCTTGTACTGGCTGCTCTGCGCTTGTCTTTTACTCGTGTAATCTCATACTTTCTGCCATCTTCCCATGTTATCTCTTTTGGAATGAGCAGTCCGTCCCTTGAAAACTCTGCAAGTACATCAACATATACCTTATTGCTCAATGTAATCACCTTCCTTACAAGATTGCTATTGCTCTGGAAGCATCCATCTTCCTTGCTATATAGCCTTTTTCTTCTAATATTTTCAGATGTGCATAAACACTTGAAGTCGATGCCACCCCTACCATCTTGCATATCTCCCTGATAGTAGGAGCATAGCCATTCACACGCTGATATTGCATAATGCTTTCATACACATTCTGCTGCTTCTCCGTCAATGGTGCTCTGTCTACCAGATTAATTCTTGCTGCTTCGCTCATGTTCCGCCTCCCTCTTCTTTACTCTATTGGCACTTCTCGTTGCTAACCTGAAAAGTACCCATGTGGATGTACTGTGTGTTCTTCTTTTGCATTGACTGCCGATAGAATCCTGTCCCGGTACATGAGTCCCCTCTGGATACTGTAAAATCCAAATCTTCTGCGTATCTCATCCACCGCTGAATCCATCTTCATCTGCTTTTCACGCTTCTCCACACTTGAGAATAAATCAATCTGTTCCCAATAATTATCTGTTACTAAGTCTGCACCTCGGACACCAACACTGCGGATTGGCTTGCTCCAGTTATAGTTTTCCTTAAATATCTGATAAGCATATGCAGCTATCTCTCCGGTGATATTCGTTGCATGGTCAATCTTTTTCTGACGGGTAAAAGAGAATAACTCATTATCCCTGACACTTATCTCAACCACTCTGCACCGGAATCCATTCTCACGAAGTCTTGCTGCAACACTCTCAGCCAGAATATAAAGAACAATCTTTACATCCTCATCGCATACTAAATCCTTTGGCGTCGTTATGCTGTTTCCCACCGATTTGATTGGAGCGTGGGTATTCTCCAGCTTGACAGGTGAATCATCATAGCCATTAGCAAACGACCATAAGATACTGCCCCTCTTTCCAAGGTGACTGTTAAGCACATCTTCATCTGCCCTTGCAAGATCACCTATGGTTTTGATACCAAATAATGCAAGCTTTCTGTTCGTACTTTTGCCAACGTATAGAAGATCTGCCACCGGAAGTGACCATGCCTTCTGCTTAAACTCACCCTTATACATAGTTGTGATTGCATCCGGCTTCTTATAGTCTGAACCAAGCTTTGCAAATATCTTATTGAAAGAAACACCAACACTTACTGTGATGCCAAGCTCTGACTTCATTCTCCTGCTGATTTCCTGTGCAATGAGCAATCCATCCCCTTTAAGGGAGCTGCTCCCTGTAACATCAAGCCAGCACTCATCAATCCCATATGGCTCCTGTCTGTCCGTATATTCTGCATATATCTCATGCGCCATCCTTGAGAACCGAAGATATAAGTCCATTCTTGGTGAAACAAATGTTATGTCCGGACAGACTTGCTTTGCCTGCCAGAGTGCCATTCCTGTTTTCACACCGTACTTCTTGGCAATATAGTCAGCTGTTAAGACAATCCCATGTCTTGCCTCCGGGTCGCCGCCTACTGCCAATGGCTTTCCTGCAAGCTCAGGATGATGCAGATGTTCAATCGAAGCATAACAACAGTTGATATCTGAATGAAGTATTACCCTGTCTCCCATCTGCATCACCTCCTGCATTTAATCTGTCATTACCATAACTTTAGTCCAAGTATATGGGTAATGTTTCTTACAGGGCATAGTATAACCCCAAGAATAATCGACTGTCAACGGACACATGTGTCCTTTTTCTCATTATATTGGATTTTTAGCTTGAATAATTGGTACTGTTGCTATATACTATGGAGTGAAAAGAGACATTAGAAATCAACAAAATGAAAGAAAAGAGGCGTATGTATGTACTCAATCGGAGAAATCATTTCATTATATAGAAAAAAGAAAGGCTTGCTCCAGCAGGATCTCGCTGATGAACTGGCAAAGGAAGGCATTACCATTTCCTACAAGGCTATATCCAACTGGGAGCGAAATCTTGCCGAACCAAGCGTAACGATATTTTACAAGGTGTGTAGAATCCTTGGTATTACTAATATGTATGAAGCATATTTTGGAGTAAATCCTGCTGATCCTTTCTCATCATTGACTGATGAAGGCAGAGAAAAAGCTATGGACTACATCAATCTGCTCCATGCATCCGGAATGTATGAGAAGAAAATGGCTAAGATTATCCCATTCCGCAGCATTGATATATTTGAAAATGCGGTATCAGCTGGTACTGGTAATTTTCTTGTAGACGGACCGAAAAAGACCATATGCATAGATGAATCTCTTCTACCAGAAGATACTACATTCGGTGTACGCATCAGTGGTGACAGTATGGAGCCTGAGTTTCACGATGGTCAGATTGCATGGGTATTACAACAGGAATCTGTTGATACCGGAGAAATCGGTATCTTCTCTCTCAATGGAGAAGCCTATATTAAGAAGTTACAGAACGATAACGACGGAATTTTCCTTATCTCACTTAATAAAAAATATGCACCTATCAAGGTTAGTGAAAATGACCGCTTAGACATATTTGGAAAAGTTCTTGGAAAATCTGATGCTTCTGCTATTACAGGGCATTGCCGATAAAATTGCAAGTCCTTTTTATCGGACACATCATTTTGCATAATTAACAATAAGAAAATATCTATCTATCTATAGAACTGAAAGAAGGGATTTTTATGGCGGTTACCAATAATATCCGAGAAATCCGAGAACAACGTGGCATTTACCAGGATGACCTTGCCGCTGCTATCGGATACAGCACCAAAACTGTCGGCAGGATAGAACGTGGAGACAGCACCCCATCTGCCGAGTTTATGCTGCGGATTTCTAAATACTTTAATATGCTGGTGGAAGATGTCTTCCATGTAGAAGATTGAGCTGGGCACAATGACACCCAGCTCTTTTACTATCTACTTTCAACATAAATTTTAAAATCACATATAATTATCCACTAACATATATGTAATTACTGTGCAAATCTTAATACAGTTTTGCACCTGCTGGAATTGAATCGTCTAACATTACAAGATTCAACTTTTCTTCACCATTTACATTGTGAATAGCTGAAAGTAACATACCACAAGAGTCAATTCCCATCATTGAACGTGGTGGAAGATTTACGATTGCAAGTAATGTCTTACCAACAAGTTCCTCTGGCTCATAAAAAGCATGTACTCCTGAAAGAATTGTTCTCTCATTCTCTGTTCCATCATCAAGTGTAAATCTAAGAAGTTTTTTGCTCTTAGGCACTGCTTCACAATTCTTTACCTTTACAACACGGAAGTCTGACTTTGAGAATGTATCAAAATCAACCTGCTCCTCAAATAAAGGCTCTATTTCAATACCTGTATTATTTTCAACAACTGCTGCCACTTCTTCTGTTACTACTACTTCATTATTATCCATTTGGTTAATCTCCTTCTCTTCATTTCTCACAATATATTATATCGACAAAACCGGAATCATCAATAGATATAATAGACATTTCATTTCTATTACTCATATATCTTATCAACCTCTGCTTCATACACCGCCTCAGTATGTGCATCGAACAGCACCCATTCCACCAAATCAAAGCTGTTTGGATTATCCTGCAGGAATCTATTAACTGTATGAACTGCAACTTTCGCTGCTAGCTCTACCGGAAAACTGTACACACCTGTCGATATAGAAGGAAATGCAATAGACCTGATTCCATTATCCATTGCCAGCTCCATGGAATTAAAATAGCAGTTAGCAAGAAGTTCCTCTTCTCTATTCCTTCCACCATTCCATATCAGTCGGTCATTTTTTGCGGACAGTTCATACATGCTATCCTTTTCTGTTCTCTGCTCCTGCGTTTGCTCTCGTTTGATTTCTCCCTCCGTATCTTCTTGGCACAAGCAGGACAATACCTTGATGCACCAGAGCCCGGGACATATTCAACGCCGCACACCGTACAATTTTTAGCGGGCATTGCTGCCCACCGTTTTGTAGGTATGATATGTAATTCATCGACAAAGCCGATGAATTTATAGTAAATCTTGATTTCCTGCTTCACTGTTCCGTCTGCCATCTTCTCACGCTCCGAAACAAGTATCTTGTCTATGAGTGCGTTTATAACTGTTGCATCCAGTTCTTTTAAGCCTTGATAATTTCGGATAAGGGCGAGGAAGTCACGGATTCCCCGTGATTTCTCGTAGCTTTCATTAAGAGTTTCCGTCACCTCTTTCAGCCTTGCTTCAATTTCAAGCTGCTCTTTCTGGTATTTCCCCGACATCATCTCAAAATTCCGCTCGGTAATACGCTCCATGACCTTATCCTCGTAGAGAGAGGAAAACAGCCTGTCCAGTTCCGCAAGGCGTTTGTTCAGCTTCTTACGTTCTTTCTCTAATGCTTTCGCCCTGCTCTGGTCTGTTTCCGTGAGCCGCTTTTCTATGGCCCTGACCGCCTTTTCATCATTCACTGCCATATCCGCAAAACAGTTGATGTCGGCAAGAACGGCATTGAATAAATCCCTTGCTTCTATATTGTGGGCACTACACTCGCTTCTTCCGTTTCTTGCATAATTATTACATGAATACTGTACACAGTCGATAATCTCTGGGCGTTTCCTCCTGTGTACGTTCATTGCCCGCAGAGCACATCCGCAGTCCACACACTTGATAACGCCTGCAAAAATATTTACAAATCCTCCCTTGTTCTGTGGAAGCCTACGACTTGTAATAAGCTGTTGGACAATATCAAATTCCTCCTGCGTGACTATTCCCTCATGGGTATTGGGTATCACTTCCCATTCTTCGGGCAGCTTAGAGGGGCGTTTCTTGCTTTTCATATTGGCGGCAATCCGTTTGTAGCCTACAAGATTTCCCGCATATATCGGGCTTCTTAAAATGCTCCTCACGCTGTTCCCACTCCAAATATAGCGTTTGTCCTCGTTCCCCTCAAAATGACGTTCAAAGCCTGTTTCGCCACGCTCCGCCGCATAAGCGGCAGGGCGTAGGATATGCTGTTTATTAAGATGTCTGCAAATTTTGGCAACTCCATTCCCTTTTAATGCAAGGTCGAATATCTCTTTTACAACATGTGCCACTTTATCATCTATCAGCAGATGGTTGTGGTCGGCAGGGTCTTTGATATAGCCATAAGGGGCGGTAGTTCCCATGAATTTCCCCTGTTGAAACCTCGCCCGATATGCCGATTTTATCTTAACAGATATGTCAGCGGCATACATTTCGTTTAAAATGTTGCGGAAAGGCGTGATGTCCATAGCAGATTTATTCAAGGTATCTACGCCGTCATTGACCGCTATATACCTCACGTTATGCTCTGGGAAGAAAACTTCCAGATATAACCCACAATCAAGATAGTTTCTCCCCAGACGGGATAAATCTTTCGTAATCACGCAGTTTATCAGACCGCTTTCAATGTCTTTTATCATATTCTGGAAACTTGGTCTTTGGAAATTTGTACCAGAATAACCATCGTCCACATACGTTTTTGCTATGTGCCATCCCTGCTTTTTCACATAATCCGTGAGGATGGATTTCTGTGTCGCAATGCTCGCACTCTCGTTATCCGTACCATCGTCTTTAGATAAGCGGCAATAAATGCCGACTAAATAGATTTTCTTTTCTTCTTTGATTCCTGCCATACTGTAAAACCTCCGTATCTGTCCTATCTGTTTTCATGTCCCATTGCGTACATTCTAAGCGGACAGCCCCTCATTGTCGAAGGTGTCGCCCTCGGCAATCTTCTTCCGAATATCCTCGGAGATAATCGGGACAAACGCTTCTGTAACGGTCTGTGTGCCGACATATTCACGGCTGATTATCATCTGCACTGGTGCTTTTGGCACGATACGCTTTCTCTTTTTATCTGCTTTCTTATCCTCGCCCATACTTAAATCTTCCTTTCCAGACAGGGCAGGGAAGAGTTTGGAAATGTCCCCGCCCTGCCAATCAGATACCATTAATCCTCGCTGTTTAATTCTTTCTGTAATGCTTTAAGGAGTGCCGCCGCTTCATCAGCGTTCAGCGTGATTCCCTTGCCGCACTTTTCACGGTTCGGGGAAAAGCTGCGGATGTCATACTTCGGCTCTTTCCCATTCCATGAAATGAGATTGATTTCCTTTGTGTAGCCACTGTCGCCCGTAGACAATACTGCGATTTCCTTTACGATTTCATACTGGATTTCTCTCATTCTCCATACCTCAACTCTCTGTATTTACTTCCCGAAAAAAGAAGATTAGCGGCTGTCACGGTTGCGTTTCCTCTGCAACTCACGCTCCAAAAGTTTGATGATGGTTTCCTCCATCTGCTTCGGCGTTGTGTTCTTCGGAAAGTATTTTTTCAGCTTGCTTGTGTTGATTTTCAAGGTTTCTTTCTGGTTGCCCTTTTCCTCCGTCATAATCGCAAATATCGTATCCATGTCAAGCCGCCCGCTCTGGCTTAACTGTTTCATCCGCTGTGCCTGTGAGAGTGAGGGCGTTGCTTCTTCGCTCTCCATCGTGGCAAAGAGGTTTTCCTGCTCGTCTTTCTTCAAGAAGGACAGTTCCACCGCAGGCGTGAGGGCGATTTTCCCCTCGTCCACCATCTGCAAAATCGGCGGTATCAGTTCCGTCAGGCGGATAAAACGCTGCACGGTCATCCTGCCCACGCCGAAGCCCTGTGCCACCTTGTCGTCCGTCCGCAACTTCGTCACAACTTGTGACGAGGTTAAGTCTGTGCGGAAACCCTGCCGCTTCATGGCTTCGGATTTCATCTTGTAAGCAAACGCCCGCTCCGATGGCAGGATATTCTCACGCTGCAAATTGCTGTCTACAAGGGTGATGATGGCTCGGTCACGGTCTAAGGGCAGGACAAACGCAGGCACGGTATTTATCCCTGCAAGTTCAGAAGCACGGACACGCCGCTGTCCTGCAATCACTTCATAACCGTCCCCGTCCTCTTTCGGGCGTGTGATTATCGGCGTGACAATGCCAAATTCCTTGATGCTTTCCGCTAACTCTGACAGTGTTTCATCTTCTGCCACATGAAACGGATTGTCGGGGAACGGGTACAAGTCTTTGGTCTTTAACACCTTAAAATCCTGTTTCTTCATTCACATATCTACCTTTCTTTCGCTCTGCTTCTATGATTTTTCTGCAATTCTTCCAACACTTCGGGCGGTATTTTTGACAGCAGCCGCCCCATCTGCTCGTTGGTTCTCTGCAATTCAAATATCTTCTGATTCGCTTTCTGCACCTTTAGTTCCTGCTCGTACTTTTCATCACGCATACGCCCCGCATAGTCTGATTCCTGCCCAATTCTCTCTTTCAAACTGTCGATATACGCCTGCTGTTTCCCGATTTCCTTAGAGAATTTCTCCACGTCTGGCAGCCATGCAGAGAGTAAATCTAACGCTTTATCCCTTTTCTTCCCTGCGTTAAAGGCGTTGATGTCGGATAGGGCAGACACGATTTCTTCATACTGTTTATCAAGCCTGCCGCCTAATTTATAGAGCCATGTGGGGACGTGTTTCCGCTTGGTTTCCATTGAGGACTGCCCCCGTTCAAGCTGATTCCACCGTGAGGACATCCGCTCATGGTAGGCGGTCTGCCACTCGGATAATGATTTCTGGTTGCCTAAGATAGCTTTCGCTGACAGCTTATTGTCTGGCGTAATCGGCACAAAGCAGAGGTGCATATGGGGCGTTCTCTCGTCCATATGGACGACAGCGGAGAGGATATTCTGCTTTCCAACACGCTCCGAAATGAAGTCAAGAGCCGTCTGGAAATACGCTTTTTGTTCTTCGGGCGGTAACTGGTTCATAAATTCTGGTGAAGCTGTGATGAGCGTTTCCACCATCATCACGCTGTCTTTCCTTGTCCTGCACCCCGCTTCGGCTACCATGCGGTTAATCTCTTTCTTGTAGGTGTACTTTGGTGGTGCTATGAGATGGTAATTGTTTTTAGAGCGTTCCATATCTATATCTGGGTTGCTTTTGTAGGCTTCTTTCTTCCGCTCGTTGTGGCGTTCACAAGCCGCAACGCCGCCCGCTTTTCGTTTCTGGAAACGCAGGATTGCATAAGGCATAGGCGGATTCCTCCTTTCTTTCGGCGGGTGACCGTCCTTTGGGGTGACAGCGGTGACGGTGGTGACAGCAGTTTTGGGATACCCCCTGCCGACTGCCGCAACTGTCACCCTCACCCCCTGCATGACGGTCATGTCGATGATGACGGTGTTTTTGGGATACCCCCCCTCGCAAGAGCCGTCACCGTCATGCCGCCATTCTTTTATCCGAAGCCGTAAGGCGTAGGATAGCAGGGCACAGCCCTGCCTTAAGGGAGTCCAGAGGGAACGTCTGGCACACGACTTTGCAGGGCAAAGTGTAGTGTGTTACACCCTGTAAACGCAGTCGGAAAAATCGGAATGATTTTTCTGACCGCAGGGGTGGTTTTACACGACCGAAAAGGGCGAGTAAATCTCACGCCTGCATTTTGCGTTTACGGGGTGTTCTCCCGTAGGGATGACAGCGGCAGGGTATCCTAAAATCACTGTCACCACCGTCACTGCTGTCACCCGCAGGGCAGAGCCGCCAGCTTTACATGGCTTTAAGCGTCAATGACAGTAACAGGGGGGTATCCTAATATCGCTGTCACCACCATCACCGCTGTCACCCGCCCTCCTTGCAAGGGCAATCCGCCTGCCGTCTTTCCTGCGGCTGTACTGGTAGCAGATACGGTTCTCGCTTAAAAATGTGGTGCGGTATTCATTCAGCCATTTCGTAATCACCGTGGGTATGGTTTCCGTTTCCCCCATAGCGGCTAACAGTTCCGTTGCCGTGCCTATCCATTCTTCCTTATCCCTCATAAAATCCACCAACCGAAAAAGGACATCTGGTATCGTTTCTTTCGCAAGCTGCTCCTGCGTTTTCCGCTCCACAAGCTCCCAACGGCAATCACGGAAACGCAGCGTGTATTCCTGATAAGGCGTGTCCCTGCCCGTCACATACAGCTTGGCGGTGTCAGACGCACGTTTCTCCTTTTCCAGAACAAAGGTAGCGTCCGCACTCCCCGTTAATCCTGTCGTCCCAGACACCTTGTTGAACACGTCGCTGTCATTCTGCTTTCGGATGTGGTGTACGACAATGACCGCCAGAGAGTGCCTGTCGGCAAAGTCTTTGATGAGGGAGATGTCCCCATAGTCGCTTGCATAGGCATTGTCTTTTGAAGCTGTACGGACTTTCTGCAAGGTATCAATGACAATGAGCCTGCTGTCTGGGTAATCTTTCAGATAATCTTCAAGCTGCACGATAAGACCGTCTGACAGCTTGCAGCTTGCCACGGCAAAGTGGAGCCGCCCGCTTGCTTCGTCCGTCAAACGAAATAACCTGTCCTGTATGCGGCAGAACGTGTCCTCAAGGCAGAGGTAAAGCACATCGCCCTCCATTGTCGGCATATCCCATAAAGGGATTCCCTGCGACACGCATAAGCATAGCTTCAGCATGAGCCAGCTTTTGCCTATCTTCTGTGAGCCGCAGAACAGCGATAAGCCTGTCGGGATAAGGCTGTCCACCACAAAGGATGGTTTCTCAAGCGGTTCATAAAGGAGCGTTTCGGCGTTGACTGTCTGTAACTTCTGCATGGCTTTCCTCCTTTCGGGCGGTGTCTTTGTTTTCGTTGCACATAGGCGTTGACCTCCTTAAAAATAGATTTACTCCCACGGAAAAAAGTGAGAGTATGTAATGCCGCCAATCCCACACAAATAAAAAACAGATTTCTTTTTCGGGCGGTGTCGGTCACGGTTGGAGATATTTCTTCAATTTCCGCCTTTACTTTCTCCTTTGCAATCGCAACAGATTTCTGTATTGCCGAAGCGGTGCAATGCTCCATAGCGGCGATTTGGTAAAAATTGAACTCATACTCGTAGTAGAGCAGGAAACGCCGCCTTTGTATCTCTGGAAGGCTCCCAACCGCCTTATAGAGCGTTTCATTCCGTTCTTCCTCAACCATGCGTTCATCAAGGCTCTTAGGCACACGCAACGCCCGTCTGTAAAGGGTTTCGTCCCATACCTCGTTAAACTCCCTGTGCCGCTCGTCCCATTAGAAAAGATTCCTGTTCCTGCGCTCCATCTGCCGAAACTCCATAAAGAACTGTTCCGACACTTCCAACTCGTGGGATTTGCCCTGCCCGTCCTTAAAGCTGATAAAATACCTTGTGCCGCTTTCCGTGGATTCCTCCCGAAGCGTGTATGCCTTAACCCTGTATGCCATCCTGTTGTCCTCCTGCAAAAAATGAGTGAGGGGATTTCCATCCCTCACCCAGTAGCCCGCAGGATGGCAGGCTGTTTTAGAAGCTATAAAATTTTCCGCAGCTTCTTCCGCAGATGGTCTAACCTCGCATAGATGGCACCAGTCGTCAAATGCACAAGCGGGGCAATCTCCTTTGTGGAATACCCCTGCATTTTCAGCAGGACGATTTTCAAGGTACGCCCGTCCACCGTGACTAATACTTGATAGAGATTTTCGCTCTCAATCTCTTCCAGTAACTCCGCAACCGTACCCACTTCCGCCTGCCGCTCCCTGCCTGCCATGTCCTCAAGATATTCCGCAACGTCATTCGTCCATCGGTAAAACCGCCTGTTGGAATTGAAGTCTGCCCTGTCCGCCATGCGTATCTGCTCAATGGTCGCTTCATCAACGCCGCACTCACGCAGCAGCTTTTCCTCCGCTTCTTTCCAGATACGCCATTTCCTGTCCTCCCGTCCGTGGTTGTATGCCATTCTTACTTCCTCCAATCAGAATTGATTGAGAGGGCAGAGAAAAGCCCCCTCATCTTCCCAAAGGAAAAAACAAGGGGCTGAACGCCTTAAATTTTAATTTTCTATTATCTTTCTTAGTTTTATTAGGATTCTGGCTTTGCGTTTGTTTACAACGCTCTGGGTTATGCCCAACCTCGCCCCGACTTCACGCTCGGAAAGTCCGTCAAAAAAGATTGCCTGTATCAGCTCCTGTTCACTATCCGACAGCAAAGGCAGGGCGGCTTTCAGCCTGTCCACCATGACCGCATTGACAACGGTTTCTGCAATGTCCACCGCTTCATCAGTGATAAAGTCCAGAGGATTCCCCTCGCTGTCCGTAAATCCGTCGAGAGATAGCAGTCTATTCTTTGTATCTAATTTTTGCAGATAACGCCACCGTTCCTTGTCACGGTAGAAGTCTGTGTATTGCTCCCTCACGACTTCAAGCAGACAGCCTTGAATGGGGATAAACAGCTTGTCCATATAGGTCTGGTCGGATTCCCTGCAACGGCAGAACTCCGTGTAGGATAATTCCACATAGCCGCCACTTTCTCTGATATATACCTTTCTTGGTGCATATTTCACCATAAATACCTCCCATCTGAATTTTTGAAATGTAAAAAATCCAGATGGAGAGGCGGAGAACGACACCGCATATCAGAAACAGCCCTACGGCACTTTCCAACAAAAATCGACAAAAGAAAAACCGCAAAGGCTCTGTGACCTTTACGGTTATAGGAAATAGTAATTCTATTGTATGGAGATTGTACTTCTACTTTCAAGGTGAGAAGTACCGTTGCACTGGCAGAAATTTTTTTAACTGGTTTCCTGCCGTTCTCTGATATGCTATGTATTGATAAATTTTGCTTCGTATGAGCAGATAGATAACTGCCCGAAAAAAGGACATAAAAAAATCCCTCCAAATTTAAAAACAAATTCAGAGGGTAATTTAGGGTATAACAAAATAACCCACCCGAATATCGTTTTTTTTATTTGGTGAGTTTGTTCTTTCAAATACGAAACAAATGCTCATGTACGGTAAAGTATCACAAGAAAATTATGTCGAATTGACAGCCGCCTCCGCTATACCGAATAAGGAAATAAAGAGTCCTCAAATTTTGCGCTACTAAATGAAGACGAGCGGAAGTAATCTCCCGCTCGTCAGTAAACTTAACTATGCCATATCAATCCCGCTTCTTTCCCGCCACCGGCACTAAGAACAGCGCGGGCAACAGCAGGAAAGCGGTACAGACCAGCCCCCAGGGTATGGACACCTGCTGGGCTACCAGCCCCACAATAGGCCCGCCGATGATCTGCCCGAAAGAGTCCAGCTGTCCGCTGGTGGAAAAGACTGTGGCGCGCATTTTCTCATCCACTTGGTCGTTCATCCAGGCGGCCAGCACAGGCTCCTTGATGGTGCGCATAAGCCCCGCCAGCAGGAACACCAACAACATGAACCAAAAGCTCCGCCCCACCGCGAAGAGAACCAGGAACAGGATATACCCGGCGCTGGTGGACATGACCACACTGGTTCGGCTGACAGTCCCTTTTTTCTCCATGCGGGCGATGAGCAACTGAGAAGCCAGAATACCTAAGCCGTTGCCGATAAGACTGATAACACCGAACCAAGTGACGCTGTTCAGCGGCCCGATAACGGGTATTACCGTGTCATCCAGAAAATGAGCGGTGGAGAGCCGGTCAAAGCCTTCACTGGCAAGTCCCCCGCATAGTGTGATTGCTAAGAGCGCCAGCAACACAGGTGCGCCTTTCACAAAGCCCAGGTTGAGCTTGAACAGGCAGACAAAGTCTTTAAGCAAGCCCTGCCGTTCCTCAATAGCAGGGGAGAAGTTGGTTTCTGGCATGATGCGAACCATCACCAGCCCCAACAACAAGCACAAACTGCCCCCCAAGATGAGAGGCATTTGCAGGTTTATGTTTCCCAGCAGTGTGCCCAGCACCACGCCCAGAACGCCGCCGATTTGCCCCATTTGACTGCCCCGCAGGAACACCTTGTCTATGGGTTTGTCCTCTTCCTCCGAGGCAATCCACGCCTCCAGAGCGCCGGTGATGAAGGTATCACCGCAACCCCAGACAACCTGGCCAGCAGAACCGGCGCGAACCACGGTAGCGCACCCTCCATCAGAAAGCCCAGGCCGTAGAGGAACATTCCAATCAGCACCGAGCGCCGACGGCTATACAAATCCGCCACCACACCGGTGGGCATCTCGAACAGAAAGCAGGAGGTCTCCTGAACCGTCCCTACCAGGACAAGCTGGAAAGCATCCAGCTGCACCACCTCCAGGTGGTACACGATGGAAAGCACTGTGGACATAGAAACCGCCAGGGAACAGACAAATCGGAACAGCAGGTAGACAGAATATGCCTTTGAATTTTTAGCAAACATGAAGTTACATTCTCCTTTCAAATCTCATTTTATATGACTTTTGCAAGCTGTTAAGCTAACTTGTGGAACATATGCCGAACCTTATCTATACGGCTATTCGGGCGGCGGGGTTGGCAAATAAATTTACCAATAGCTGGCTGGTATCCTTTTAACTCTGTCAAGCAGACTCCCTGCCCATTTGTGAAATAAGTTAAATCGTTCCTGTATTCTTGAATACATCTAGCAGGGATTTCTCCTTTCAGAATGACCTCGTCATTCTTTATCTGAGTACTTACAATATCTGCACAATACCTTGGAGCATCATGATACGCCCGTGAGAGATATTCCTGCGGTGCATAAATTTCAAAGTGGAGATATGGCTCTAATAGTTCTGTCCCTGCTTTTTTTAAAGCCTGCTCCAATACGATAGGGGAAAGCAGCCGAAAGTCTGCGGGGGTACTTACAGGACTATAATACAATCCATATTCAAAACAGATTTTACAGTCTGTCACTTTCCATCCATACAGCCCCTGCTCGCAGCCATAAAGAACCCCCTCCATAACCGCATTTTGGAACGATTGATTTAAATATCCAAGTGAAACTCTGCTTTCATACTGCACTCCGCTTCCAATAGGGAGCGGCTCTATGGACAACCCGACAGAAGCCCAGAAAGGATTTGGCGGGACTTCTATGTGGATGGTATATTCTGCTTTTCTAAGCGGTCTTTCCATATATATAACAGTAGGCTCTTTTATTTCTGCCTCCACATGATATTTTTCCTCAAGGATGGCACAAATGACTTCCATCTGCACATTCCCCAAAAAAGAAAGTATAATCTCATGCGTTGTAGTATCCACATAATATTTTAAAAGAGGGTCGCCATCTGAAATTTCTGTAAGTGCCCCAAGCAATATTTCCCGCTGTTCAGGTTTCTTTACTGCAATCGTTGTTTGGAGCATAGGGAGAGGATTTTCAATAAATTTTCTCTGCGGCAACAGCATTTCGTTCCCCAAAATACTGTTTAGCTGCAAAACATCATTTGGTAAAATTACAATATCACCAGAGCAGGCTGTATCGGATGGATATAATTCACCGTTTGTCGGAACACACATCTCTGTGATTTTTATTTTCTCTTTTTCAGATATTCTAATAACATCCCTCAAATGCAATGTTCCGCTATATATACGCACATAAACAAAACGCCGCCTTTTCTCTGAATATTCAATCTTAAAAACCTGCCCGCATAATTCAGATTGACCTTCAGGCGTTGATGAATAAAATTTACTGGCAATCACTTCTATAAGCTGCCGAATCCCCAGATTGTTTTTAGCGCTTCCGTGATAAACGGGAAATAACGTTCCGTTTTGGAATCTCCTGTTTTCTTCCTGTTCCAGTTCTGACATTTTAAACGGTTTCCCTGACATATATTTCTCTAATAGTTCATCGTTTCCCATAATTACCGCATCCCACTGTTCCATATCGTCATTGTCCGTTACATTTATATGGGGATGCTGCCCAACCTTTTGCTTCACTATAATTTCCGAAGAAAGCTTTGCTTTCATTTCCCGATATACCATTGGCAAATCAATCCCCTCTTGGTCAATTTTATTGATGAAAAAGATTGTCGGAATCTTCATTGTCTGTAGTGCATGAAACAGTATACGGGTCTGTGCCTGTATGCCATCCTTTGCAGAAACTAATAATACTGCTCCGTCTAAAACGGATAAAGAACGGTATACTTCCGCCAAAAAATCCATATGGCCTGGCGTATCTATAATGTTGACTTTTACATCCTCCCACTGAAAAGATGTCACTGCTGTCTGGATAGTGATTCCCCTTTGACGCTCCAAATTCATTGTATCTGTCCTTGTTGTGCCTTCATCTACGCTCCCTAGTTCTGCAATTGCACCACTGGTATATAATAAACTTTCCGTTAATGTTGTCTTTCCTGCGTCAACGTGAGCCAGAATGCCTAAGTTAATTATTTTCATGTGATTTTCCTCCTATCAACACCCAAAAAAGGGCATAAAAATACCCAGTGATAAATACTCCTATCACTGGGTAAATAACTCCAATAGCCCCAAAACACTTATATGTTTTCGGGCATATAAAATTACATGATAAAAGTATTCTTAAACTGGGTACAAAAAACTAAGCCCCATATTAAAAGTGAAACGGGACTGCTACTTTTTGTTCCCACTATCAAATTGACAGTTTATTTAAGAATACCTTGCCGCATATTTATTAACTCCTTGTATAAAACTGAATCTAATTATATTCCTTAACCCTTTATTTGTCAAGCCCTTTTTAGCATTATTGACAAGAGTAAAAATGTCAACATTAAATTCGACATTTTTTCATGTTTTTATTGTTTTGCCGTTTTGCACAATACGTAGCCTGTTTTATTGTATATTTTCACTTTTAGGCAGCGTAATAGTAAGGCTGCCACTGCTGCCAGCCTCTCACGCTCCCTATTTCCGTTCTTATGCAAGCTGCTTTACCTCTTCCTCGAATAGTTCCCCTGCTGAATGATAGCCATGTATTTTGCGTGGGTATCCGTTTATCCAGTTCTCTATACTCTCTACCTCTTCCTCTGTCCTGTCGTCAAAATTTGTGCCTTTCGGTATCTTCCGGCGTATCATCTTATTTGTTACCTCATTTGTGCCACGCTCCCAACTGCTGTACGGGTGGCAGTAATATACCTTTGTCCGCTTTTCTCCCTCGTTGATAATAGAACGCTGTAAGCCCTCTGCATCTGCAAACTCGCTGCCGTTGTCTACTGTGATTGTCTTAAATACCCGCTTAAACATATCAGCGCCCCATTTTCTTTCTAATCTATCCAGTGCCGCTACTACTGCCTCGTCTGTATGGTCTGGCAGTTTAAATATAATCTCGTTTCTGGTTTTCCGCTCTGTCAGTACCAGCAACGTATTTTTTGACTTTCCCCGCTTACCTAAAACGCTGTCCATTTCCCAGTTGCCGAACTCTTCCCGTGTATCTATCTCTTTCGGGCGTTTGTCTATACTCTCTCCTGCTGCCGTCCTTTTCTGTTGCCTCTGTACTTTCTTATAATTTCTCTTCTTATTCTTCTTTACTGGCAAATTCTTATTAGACAACTTAAGGAAAATACCCTTATCAATGTAGCTGTATAAGGTCGTTACGCATACTGTTACGGAAAAGTCCCCCTCTTTCCCCTGTGCTTTCAATTCTCCCAGTACCGCAGCTGGGCTGTAATCTTCATTTACTATTTTATCCTCTATATAATTTGCGTATGCAATATCGTTTCCTATTTTAAGTTGTGTACCCCTTGCCTTTAAATTTTCCTCTGCTTTCATTTGTGCCTTGTTTGGGCTATAACTTAATGTTTCTGTATAGTCGCTATTTCTGTGCATATATTCCCCTCGCTTAAGCTCATTGTATATAGTGCTGCGGTGTACGCCCAGCTGTTCTGCTATCTCTATCACGCTATGCCCTGCTTTTTTCAATGCCTCAATACTTATACGGTCTGTCCATGTCAGTTGTCGGCTGCCTTTCTTATTCGCCATTTCTGCTACCTCTCTTTCGTTCCTGTTCTTTCCCCATATACGACGAAAAGCCGCAAACTTTTTTACAAGTCTGCGGCTTATGCCTTTACCTATTTACAACACTTTTTACAAGCGGTGTATTTCTTCCTTGCTTGGCTTAGCGGTATTCTCTTTGGGTTTTTCATTCCCGAACAGTTAGGCTTACTATGGTATTTTTTGTTGCTACGGTCTACATATACTGTAGTTTCTCCCGTATGCTGGCTTACGCTGGGCGTTGCGTCCTCGATTACGTCAAGCTCTATATTGCACCCGAACGTCTGTACCCCCCCCCCAGAAATTTCCAGTATTTCTGCGGTGTAGCGGGCTTTCGGGTACTTTCTCGCTAAGTCCCCCGCCAGCTCTGCCGATAGATTGCCTATTACCTTATCGCCCCACTTTACGTATGCGGCAGGCTCTCCGTTGTATGTATACTTTTCTACTGTAATATCTTCACTGCCGGACATTCTACTTAAAATATCCTGCCTGTTTTCTCCGTCCTCATTATTAAACGTCACGCCTACTACTTTCGTTCTGATTGTATCTAAAATTCTGCCACCAGATACAGCGGCAGGCGCTGGCGTTCTGTTTCCGTTCTCTTTTCCTGCTCTTTTCTTTTTTAGTCCAAAATAGGCACATACTGCCGCAACCACAATGCAGCCCACCCCGCCTGTTATATTTCCAGACGGCAGCGCCGTTAAGCCGCTTACCGCAAATAATGCAGTCGCTGCCAATAAAATTACCTTTTTCTTTGTCATAGTAAGCCCTCACTTTCGTATCTACTTCAATTCTAAAATTTCATCAGCAGAGGCGTTAAGCTCTCTGCATATTTTCGCAAACATTTCTATTGTCGGTGCGTGCGCCCCGTTCTCCCACCTGCTTATATCTTTCTGGTGGACTTGCAGGCGTTCCGCAAGTTCTGACTGTGAAACGCCCGCTGCTTTTCGTGCTTTCCTTATGTTCTCGCCTAAATTCATGCCTTACCTCTCTTTTTCCTTTGCTCTCAAAATGAAAGCAATAATCAGCTTTACCAGTCCTACTACTACTAAAAATACTCCTAATTTCAAAAGCATACTCTTTACTCGGCTGTGGGTTTGTGTTATATTTTTTATAGGCGGCGGGCTTATCGCCCGCCTGTCGGTTAGGGCTTTCGCCCTAACCTATGTGCTTACCGATTATGATAAGTATTATGCCTATGATTAAGTCTATCAATGCGTTGATTGTCAGGTCTCGCCATTCGATAGGCTTTTTCTTTTGTTTCTTTTTCTTACCCATTGTGCCGTTTCTCCTTTCCAGTGGCTTTGCCTCTTATTTGTTCTTATCTCCTTTCCATGATTTTATTATATACCAACTTTGGTATATTGTCAATTCTTTTATGCGGAAAATGCTATAAAATTGTAAAAAAATAGAGGGCAGACAGTGAACCGCCCACCCTCGAAAACTTAAGCTAATCTTGTGGCATAATCTAAGCTAATCCAGCCTGCGCCACTCTTCAAGCGTCCCCAGCCAACGCTTGCACCCTGTCCGGCTTTCACTTCCACAATGGTAAATACTCCCTTTCCTGTGGTTTCTCCCGTCTTTGCATAGTTCGTGCCTGCTCCTGTTCTGATATTAAGGTCTAAAATATCTACCTGTACGCTAAACGGAACGCCTGCACTTGCCTGCTGCCCTGCTGCGGTATATACCGCCTTGCCGTTATCATCATATACAGTATAACCCGCCTTGCAAGCGCTCTTTGCATTTTCCAGCGACGTAAACGCCCCCAGCTGGCTTGCTGCGTCCGTCCAGCTCTTGCGCACTCTATAATACTTTGTACCGTTTCCTGCTGCATACTTTTTACAGTATCCCTCGCCGTACTCTGCACGCTTTTTCTTTATTGTTTCGCTCTGGTCTGCTGGCTTTTCATATCCAGTAAGAACGGCATCAGATGCAGCACGCACGCTGCCCGTCTTTTTCAGTGCGTCCATTACTGCTGTGTATCCCTGCAATTCTTCCCATAAAAAGCCCAGCTGCATATTAAGGTCTGCAATGGATACGCCCGCCTGTTTTGCATGATTAAGCAACGCTTGCTTTCTGCTCCAATGCGTCCACTGCGCCAGCCCATAGCCTGCACTGTCCTTTACAAAATTGCCATAGCTGCCATTATCCACCGCTGCTGTATATTCTGCGTCCGTCTTACCCAGCTATTGTTATAGGTGTTCTGTAAGTTGTTCGGCATAAGCCCGCTTTCAGCATACAGATTACCCATAATACCAGCCACGGCATAAGCATTTAAGCCCTTTCCTGTAAGAAAATTCCAGATTGTTTTTTCATTGCCGCCCTGCGGTGTTTCTGCCTGTCCGCTGATTTTACGCTTAAACTCGTCCCATGTGTGGGCGCTGGTGTTATATACATACGGGTTAGGGCAAATCTTGCCCGTTACGTCGTAATGTCTGATTACATGAGATGCAGGCACACCGTATTTATTCATAAGGTAACGGGTAAGCTCTGCCGCTGCCTCTACTGTTGCGTCCTCAAAATACCAGTCTTTATCTGTTGCGCCCATGCTCTTTGTGTTTTTCTTCCTTACGCACATTTCAATACCGATACTATTAGCGTTTCGGCACTCTGCGTGCTTATAGCTCGACGCTCCGCAATGCCACGCTATATTAGCGTCCTCTACGCACTGCCATACCTCGCCGTTAAATCCTACAAAGTAATGCGCCGACGCATTTCTATTGCCGCCGCCATAATATCGGCAGTTGTCCTCTGCGCCGCCCAGTGCGCCTACATAATGGATAACAATATACTTAATTCTGGAAACGCTGCCCTTATTGAAATTGTACTTACTTATCTTTCTGTTAATGTTCATATTTCCTGCCTTTCCGCATACAAAATAAGCGCCTGCGGTGTCCCGCAAGCGCTCTTTGTTGCTATGTCCTTATTGTTCTTATCTTTCCTGTGTCCTGTGTTCCTCTACGCTGCCTGTGGTGCTGTCCCCGTCCAGTTCGTCTGTGTCCGGCAGTTCGTCCGTATACTTCGCCAGAAACTCCCGCACCTTTTCCCATACCTTTTTACGGGCAGCCCGCATAATGCCATATTTTTAAAAATGCTCACTACCTCATAGGCAATGTAAAGCAATGCGAAAAATTCAGCCACGCCCACGGTATCAAGCCCTAAATATGTACGTGCCTGCTCCGGTATAAATCCGATTAAGTTAATCTTAATCAGTACGTCGATTGCCAGCATGAATACCAGAGAAATAAGCATACCTACTTTTCTGATAGCCCCGTCAATGCCTGCGCAGCTGTTAAATTTCTTCTCTTTGATTGCACGCAGCACGCCAAAAACCGTGTCGCACACAATCGCCAATACTACCAGCTGGATAATTTTGTTATGTGCCGCCGCCTCAATAAATTCTGTAATAGTCATGTTCATAAATCCTGCCTTTCTCTTAATTGCAAATCTTTTGCCCGCTCTTTCAGCTCTGCGCCGTCGTAGCCTGCTGTCTGCTCCCAGCTTTCCAGAGTGGCTATTAAATCAGCAATAAGCCTGCTTTGCTTTTCTATGGTTTCCTGTTGTTCTTGTACTACCCTTAATAAATTGCTACTCATGTACTCGCTCCTGCATTTTGCCGCTTAAGCAGCCTTTTCTATGGCTGCCTCTGCCAGCGTTTCTATTTTCTTTCGTAGGTTATAGCTGTCGGCATGTCCTGCGTGTCCCGTCCAGCTCTGTATACTCTTTTGTAACTGCTCTTTTGTGATTTTCCCGCTCTCGCACTTCTTGATAGTACGCTTTATGCGCTTTATGCTGTCCTTTCGTACTTTCCTGTGCGTTGCCCTGTGTTTGTAGCCTACAAAGTCTATACCGTTCTTTGCTGCCAGTATGGTAGTTTTCGGGTTAAACTCTAACTTAAGCTCTTCCCGTAAGAATTGCTCTATCCGTGCAAGCCAGCTGCGCAGCTGTTCCTTGTCTGGGCTTAATATTACAAAGTCGTCCATATATCGTATGTACGCCTCTACGCCCAGCTCATGCTTAATAAACTGGTCTAATGCGTCCAGATAGATATTTGCAAATAACTGACTGGTAAGGTTTCCTACTGGTATCCCTACGCCGTCCGGCATATTGCCGTTGTGGTCTATTATCCTGTCCAGCAATGCCAGTACCCCAGCGTCTTTTATAACCTTACGTATTTCAGTTTTTAATACCGCATGGTCTATGCTCTGGAAATAGTGGTGTATATCTGCCTTGATAGCATAAAGCGGCTGGTCTGGGTGGTATTTGTTCCACTCATACAGCCACTCTTTTAGCGTATCAGACGCAGCGTGCATACCTTTACCTTTCCGGCAGGCGTAAGACTGCGATATAAACCGCTTATCAAATATAGGCTCTAACACGTTGTTTATGGCGTGCTGTACCACCCTGTCATAGAACGGCAGCGCCATTATCTGCCGCTCTTTCGGTTCGTACACCTTAAAGTAATGGTATTTGCTTGGCTCATAGGCAAGGTTTATAATATCTTCCCGCACCTTGTCTAAGTTTTCCTCTTTGTCTTTCGTAAAAATCAGTACGTCTTTTCTGTGGCGCTTGCACTTTCTGGCTTTATTGTAGCTTTCTGTACGTTTCCGTAGTCGCCCATAGCCTCTAAAAGCGTGATGCGCCGCCCATCCTTGTCGGTAATGTATCCTACTCTCTTCAAGTATTAAGCTCCTGCCTTTCGCCGTAGCTACTAACCAGCAGCCGTATTTTTTCTCTTTGCCTCACGGCGGGACAGCCGCTCTGACTATAGGATATTAAACACTTGGTCTTATTCCTTTCTAAGTCCTTGCCAGTATTCCGTAGAACTCTGTGCCTGTAATGTTCTCACTAAGTCACACGCCCCACGCCCGCCAACGTTCGTGTTGACATTCCACGGGTAATTGTTGCAATTCACGGCACGTGCGCCGTCCTGCACGCCATTGTTCCAGTTGCCGCCCGCTATCAGCTCTGCCAGAGGCTGTAAGTAAGCAGCTGCCCCATATTCTGCTATTTTCTTGCCTTTACCTCTTCTATCAGTTCTCCCAGCATAACGCCTATTTCTTTCAGCTTACGGCAGCTCTCGCCGTAATGTTTTGCGTTCATGGCGCTATATTTCAAATCGTGCGCCAATCGCAGCAATTCTTTACTTTCCTGTAATGCGGTATCTACTGTGTATAAATGGCTTTTCGTTGCCGTCTTGTCCCACTTTATAACCTCTTGCAACATTTCAAGAATTGCGTTTCTGGTCGCAGTCTGTAAACTGAATTTTTCAAATTTTGGATACTTTGCAAGTAAAGGATAGATATATAGCAGAAAATCGTATATTTTCTGATGTATAATATCTGTTTGTGTCTGTGTGTCCATGTCTTACCCCCGTTTATACGGCTGGGCTTTCGCCCGCCGTCTACCTAAGTCACACGCCCCACGCCCGCCAACGCCCGCGCCGACACCCCACGGGCAAATGCTGCAACCCACGGCACGCGCGCCGCCCCGCACGCCATAGCTCCAGTAGCCGCCCGCTACCAGCTCTGCCAGAGAATATGCGTAATACTGGTAAATGTTACCAACGTCGTAAGACTTCTCGCCCGTGTTCAATGGGCTTTTTTTGTCCCATCCCCACGCAACGCTTGCGTGATAGTCTGCATTTGTGGCGTGTTCTGCTCTTGTGATAAGCTCGCTTGTATGTTCCCACACACGCCCCACGGCATCTACGACACCCACGCATGAAACGGCATTTACTACGCTGCCCGTTGTGCCTCTTCCCGTGTTTGTTGTAGCGCTCCATGCGTTTGTATTTGCGTTGTCCAATCCAGCAGGGCTGCCAAAAGCATACGCACAATATTCTGCATAGCTCGGCATACGCTTACCGCTCTTTGCCAGACGCTCTACAAAGTTGTACCAGTTCATGTTTTCTGTACCCGTCATAGGTGCGCAGCCGTACTCTGATTTCAAGCCCTTTGCTCCGTCGTCAGAATTAAGGTAAATATCTACCCATGTGCCGCCGCCTAAATATACCATGCCCTCTGGGCTGCATTTCGGGCGGTGTCCCAGTGTCCATACAGAACGTGGTACAATGCCGTTGCTTACTGCACTTTCCCAGCCTGTGCCAAAAATAACACTGCTGCCATTAAGCGGCTGTAAATTACTGTCCACCTTGCGGCAGCGTCCATAATGAAAGCCGCCGATTTTACGGCTGTTTGTAGCGTTCCAGCCCGTCGGGTATGTAGAGTTAAGGGAAATTACGTATTTCTCGTCTGCGCTGTCAATTCTGCTATCGCAGATATATACGTAATAGTCTTTACCTACCGTAAAAGCGCTGCCTGCGTCCAGATTAGCAGCCGTAAGAATGGTGTTTGCTGTCTTGAAAATTCCAGCACCACCCACGGCAATTACGCAACCCTCTACTACGGTCAGTTCATTTGCTCCGCTGGCGTAAATGTACTCATTGCTCGGTGCTACAATATCGCTGATTGTAGCCATTTTATTTACGTTCAAAAGCGCCCTTGCGTCGGTCTTTGTAACGTCGTCCACTAATAATCTACTCATACTGCTTTAATACTCCTTTCAGTGCTGCAATGTCGTCTGTTGTCATTCCTGCCACGGTGTCTGTGCGTTCCAGCGCAATTACCTTGCAGCCCGCTTTTACCGCTTTGGAAAGTGTAAGGGCTGTTCTGTCGTTTCCTGCCTCTCCTGCTGCCGCTGCCTCGTCGGTCTGGATATGTGTTACTCCCTGCACCGTGCCGGATACGTCGCCCGCTACGAATTTCATACCTACAGCTGCCTCGTCGCAGTAATATACCGTAACCGCCTTTTTCTCTTCCTCTACAGCTGCTACGCCGCACTCAATATAACGCTGGTTCTCTGCGCTCTCGATTTTCGCCAGCAAATCTGCTGCCGCCAGTTCTCCGCTTGCTACCATAGCAAGGCAGTTGTAATAATCCTCTTTTGTCTTTAATACTTTAGGAAATCCTTTCATGGTCTGCCGCCTTTCTAAAATGTATTTGCAAGATAGGAATTACCCACGTAGGTAGCCCCTAACACTGCCGTTTCTACTGTTCTTTCGTAATGCTGGCTCATGTATGCTGCGCCCATGTAACACAATCCCAGTACAGCATCATGCTTATAGTCAATGCCCCAGCCGCTTTCTACTCTCTTAAGTCGCTCGTCCAACGCTGCTATTGCCTCTTTGGTTTCTTTCGTGCCTGCCTCTGCCTGCTTTTTCACTTCCTGCATGGCTGTTGCCAGCTCTTCAATTTGCAGTTGCAGGCTGCCTGCTATGTCCTCGCCCAGCTTGTCCTTGATACTCTCAAACCATGTATTAAATTCGTTTTCAGCGTCCGACTGGAATAGCTTAATTTTTGCCATAAATTCTGTATAGGCGCTTAAAAGTTCCTTGTCCCAGTTGTCAAGCGTGCTTTCAAAACTGCTGTATCTTTCGTTAAACTGACTCTCATACTGCGCAAATAAGCCCTCTGTCTTGCTTACGTAGCTGTCATATACGCCCGCAATCTCTGTAAGGTACTTTTCCATGTTCTGCTTATATGTGCTGAACTCGTCCAGCACGGCTGCGCTGTAGGTGTTGAAAAAGTCCGTAAACTGCTTTGTAAGCACGCTTGCGTCTATCTCTTCCACTGTTCCCGTCACAATGCCGCAGACTGCGCTATTAAACCGCTGGTCTGTGATATTCTGCGTCTGTATCCTTGTTACGCCCTTGCCTACGTAAATATCTGCAAGCGCAAGCTCCCATATTTCCGTAGTGCGTGTTACTGCCGTTGCTGTCGGCTTTGCAGACGGTGTGCCTTTCAGCACCGCAATATACATATCTCTTTGCGGCAAATCCCAGCGAACTACTACCCTGTCCACCCTGTTAAGCGCTCCCTCTGCCGTATCCAGTGTTACGCTAAGCGTTGCAGGATTTCTAAAGGCGTAGCCGTTTATAAAGGCATAGCCTGCATTTACTTTTATTTCCATGCCGCTGTAAGCTACCACCTGTAGCCCGTCGCTTGGCTTTGGAAAAATGCCGTTTGCAATGAAAGTAGCAAAGTACCACGCCCAATCCTCGGCTTTATATACCCTGTCGTACTCTCCGTCTACTGCCACGGCGTTAAACGGTAAGCTGTTTGCCATTTCTGCTACCTCACTTTCCTAATCTGGTCTACCAGTGTCGGCAGGCTGTCGCCAAAAGTCGCCTCTATGGTTTCCTCGCCTTTCTGGTATGTTTCTGTTACTTCTGTAATGCGTGCATCTATCTGTATGCCCCACTTGGTTTCTTTGCAAGTAATACGGTCGCCTAAATCAAAATCAGCCTTAAATTTTAAGTTTGAATTTGTATTTATGGTACTTACAAAATTTATGTTCTTGCCGTAGTTTTCCAGTTCTACGCTGCCTCTCGTTTTCAGCATTGCAATATAGGTATTCAGCAGTATTGTTACCTCTGTTTCCCCCTGCTGGTACTTTCTGGCAATGTCCGTAGCGTCGCAGAATACCTCTACTAAATCCAGCCCCGTTGCGCCCTCGCCGTCCACTGTGGTTACTGGCTGGCTGCCGTCGTCGTCAGCTGCTCCCTGCACATAAATAAAGTTGCCGCAGTTCTCTATACTGGCTGTATATTCCTGCTCGTTGACATTATCAAAATCTCTTGAAAATATGCAGGGTGTGTTACCCTCGGTATTTGTGGCTGTAAGGTCATTGCCCTTATACAGATAAAAGCCAAACAGTCCCTCTCTTTCGTTAAGCAGAATGTCGTAGCCCAGCTTTCCAGCCTGCGCCCTTGCCTTTACTTCCTGCCCCAGCTGTGCGTATACCTCGTTTGCATATTCAACCGCCACGCCGTCTATGGTTTCCTGCGCCAGAAATGTAAACAACGGAAAACGCCGCTTTGTGCCTGCTGCGCTGCCGCAGTTGTTCTTTATCATAAGGTTTATAAGATACTGGTTCGTACCTGTTGCCACAATCTGCGGATAAATGCAGCGCTTATTAAGCCACCAGCTAAGCATATAGCCCTGTGCCTCTAACTGCTCTAAGCCGTTCTCGTCTTTGGTAATGTGTACGTAGGTTATCTGCGCTGCCCTGCGCCATACGCCGCCGTCAGCGGTCTTTACTTCCTTTTTCCCGTCGTGCTTGGTTATTAAATTGCCCTCTACCAGCAAACGGCTGTTATTGTCCGTAATCGGCGCAAGCAGGCTAAAAGTTCCTACGTCAAAATACTTTGTATGCCATATCAGGCTTGCCAGCTCGTCTATAGCTCCCAGCGGCTGCACCGTCTTATCGAATACTCTAAGCTCCATACCGTCACACTCCTAAAAATTCCTTGCTGTAGAATATGGATACTTCCAGAGAATTTACGCCGCTGGCTGCATCATATCTAAACATATTGTCGCCTATAGCAAGCTGCATAAATGTACTGTCTACATCAATGTAGCGGAAATAGTCGGTTTCTACGCCGTCCCTTATCAGCTTAGCGCCCTTGCTACCGTACTTCGTGTTAATCTCTATCACGTCGCCCGTTTTCATAGTGGCGTTAATCTGTATAAATTCCTCGGTATCCACATTAAGCAGTATCGGGTTTGAAACTGTCCCCAGTGCTGTAAACCTTATCCTCATTCCTGTTGATACGTCGCCCTCGTTGTAGCAGTCCACTATTACGCTTTCCGCTCGGTATCCGTATATCATGCTCTTTGTGCTGTCCTTTTCGATAGCGCAAGGGAAATGCCACGCAGCCACCCAGCTTGCTATATCCTCTTTTGTTTCTTCCTCTTCCCGCCAGAACGGGTTAAGGCACTCTATTTGTAAATCAAACTCATAAAGTACCTCTTTCTTTAGTATCTTAGGCTCTCCATACGCCCTGCAATCAATCACACGCTTAAAGCCGCCGTACTCATACACCAGCGTAGCGCTAAGCTCTGGGTTAAATATCTTAAGCATACGGCGGCGCAGTTCCAATGCCTGCGCCTTACCCCGTGTGTTGATATGTCCCACTACGTCTATGTCCCTCGCCTCGATACGCTGCCCTACGTAGGTGTCGCCGTGCTGTCCCATACTGTTTGTGCTGTAAATGACGCTCGTAACGCCGGAAATGCCCTCTACGTCTTTACTTATATTACAATGGTATACGCTGTCTACTCCCAGCTCTAACCGCTCGCCCCTTGAATTTATGTAAGTCAGTTTTTCATTTTCCATGTGTTACACCGTCCTTGCTATCATTCTGAACTGTCGGGCTGCCTCTTTCTGCTGTTTTGCATAGTCCGTGGTATTCGCATAAATATACTGATTGACAACTACGCCGCCTGCTGCACTGCCGCCGCCTCTCGGCTTTGGCTTTTTGTCGTCGTTATCATACTTAAATTCATTGCCTACATTTACCTTTGCGTCTACGTCAAACTCCTGCGGTACGCTGTCCTCAATCATTTTCTTAACGCCGCCGATTTCATTAGAAAAGCCAACACCGATACCCTGCGCCAGATATACGCCGATTTCGTCACGCATCAGCTTAGACGGGCTGGCAATTCCGAATAAATCTTTAAGGAAGTCGGTAACATCTCCTACCCAATCGCTTATTTTGTCTTTTATCCACCTCGTAGCGCCGCTTATGCCGTTCCAGATGCCCTCTACCATGTTTTTACCGAACCCTGCAAACGTACTGCCAATATCCTTAAATACGTCTGTTATTCCAGTAATTACATTTTTCATGCCCTCTACGGCTTTGTTCTTTACTTCTGTACCCCATGTAGCCACTTTGGAAATTGCACCAGAAATGCTGTTATAAATCTTTTGCGGTATTTCCTTAACAATCGTAACAATGCCCGTTACCATGGCGTTCATTACCTCTTTGGCTTTCGTAAGCATATTGTTACCCCATGTAGCCACTCTGGTTACTGCCCCTACTATGCTGTTCCAGATTTTCTGCGGCAGTTCCTTAACAATCGTAATAACGCCTGTTACCATGCATTCATTACCTCTTTGGCTTTCGTAAGCATATTGTTACCCCACGTAGCCACTCTGGTTACTGCGCTTACTATACTGTTCCAGATTTTAGCAGGCGTTTCTTTCACAATCGTTACAATGTTCGTAAGCATTGTGTTCATTACTTCTTTGGCTTTGGTTTGCATATTTGCGCCCCACGTAGCCACTCTGGTTACTGCGCTTACTATACTGTTCCAGATTTTCTGCGGCAGCTCCTTAACAATATCTATAACTTTCGTTACAAAATCCGTTATAACTGTGCCGCCTTTTTCCTGCATATTTGCGCCCCACTCTGCTATTTTCTCAACGCCCGCAACGATTGCCTGCGGTATCAGAGTAGGTAGCTCTTTTATTTTATTTATGATTGTCGTTACCAGCTTGCCTGCCGCCGTCAAAATCTTAGGCAGCCCCGTAATCAGTCCTGTTACAATGGCTGCTATAATTTGCGGTATGGCTGCGATTAAAAGCGGTATTGCATCTATGATGCCGTCAATCAATGCAACTATAATATCGCCCGCACTTTCGATAATAAGCGGTATGCCCTCAACCAGTGCATTTATGATAGCCGTTATGATTTCCGGCAGTGCCTCAATCAGTACAGGCAGCGCTGCTACCAGTCCCTGTGCCAGCCCCGTAAGCAGCTGTAATGCTGCTGTAATCAGCAACGGTATATTTTCTATCAGCATGGTTACAATGTTCGTAACCACCGTTACGATTGTTGGCAGCAATGTAGGTAACGCTTGTGAGATACCTTGCGCCAATTCCGTAATAATCTGTACACCTGCCTCTAAAAGCTGCGGCAAAATGGTAAGTAGCGTATCTATGATTGTCGGTATAATCTGCCCGATTATGCTTATCATTTCCGGCAGCATTCCAACCAGCGTATTAAGCAAGTCCTGTACGCCGCTCATTAAAGGCGGTAATAACTCCTGTATAACCTGTGGTATATACGTTGCAAGCTGCTCTACGATTTCTCCCAGTCCGCTTACCAGCCTCGGCACTGTTTCTATTACCCTCGGTGCTATATTCCCTACCACTGTTACAATACTGTCTACCAGATTGCTTGTAAGCTGTGAGAAATTCGCCTCGCTGTCTGCCATTCCAGCTACCCAGTTGTCCCACGCTGAACTCATAGAACTAACCGAACCCTCTATTGTTGTACTTGCCTCTTTTGCCGTTGTCCCTGTTATGCCCATTTCCGTCTGTACGACGTGAATAGCGTCTACAACGTCTGAATATGATGAAATATCATACTTAATGCCGGATAGCTTGCTTGCATCATCAAGCAGTCGCTGCATTTCCTCTTGTGTACCGCCATATCCCAGTTTTAAGTTATCCAGCATGGTATAATTCTGCTTTGCAAAACCGTTATAGGCGTTCTGTATAAGCGATATATCAGTACCCATTTTATTTGCATTGTCTGACATATCCGTAATTGCCACGTTTGCCTTTTCTGCTGCCGCTGCCGTGTCATTATTCATACTGGCAAGCAGCGACGCTGAAAAGCTGGTAACTGTTTCCATGTACTCATTTGCAGACATTCCGGCTGTTTTATATGCGTCGTTTGCATAACCAACAACCGTATCAGACGACGTTTTGAAAAGAGTTTCTACACCGCCTACAAGCTGTTCCTGTGCTGCGTATCCCTCTATCGCTTTTGTGGTAAGCGCTGCTATGGCTGTTGCCGCTCCCGCAACTGCTGCCGCCGTCGCCGCTGCTGCTGCTTTAAGCGCTGTACCCATTCCACTTAGCACGCTTGTAAATCCAGAAAATTTTCCCTTTGCGTCGTCTGCCTGTTCCCCGCTGTCTTTTATTTCCTTTCCCATTTCGTCAGCGGCTTTTTCTGCTTTTTCCATTTCGTCAGTCGTTTTGCCTAATTCCTGCTCTGTCTTTACAAGCGCTGCTTTCTGGTAATTTAACTGGGTTTCAAGTTTTTTACTTTCTTCGCTATTGTCTCCTGTTGCCTTGCGACATTTTTCTAAAGCCGCCTCGGTTTCTTTTACCTTTTTTGCCTGCTCGTCGTATGTTTTCTGTAGTACCGTCTGCTTTGCTTTCAGCGCATCTACGCTGCTTGCATTGTCCTTATATTCAGCCGTTACAAGTTTCATTTCAGAATTAAGCACTTTAAGGGTGCTGTTAATTTCCTTGCAGGCTGCTTTATACTCTGCCTCTCCGTCAAAACTTAACCTTGTTTTGACGTTCTGCGTCTTATCTGCCATAATTAAAAGCCCCCTAACGCTATGTCTATATCGTCCATGTTTTCTGTGGCTGCTGGTGTCCCCGCCTGTTTCTGTCGGAAAATGTGCGGGTTATATTCCTTGTGATATTTAAACAGTGTCGTTATCTGGTATGGTGTTTTTCTCCACGCCTCACGTTCCCTGTATCTCAAAAGCACTACTGCAATATACAAAAGCCGTGCAGTATCTAATTTTCCTGCACGGCTGCCCTGTTTCCCTCTTCTGTTGTTTCTTCTCCGTCGTTTTCGTTCTCTGTGTCGCTGTTGTCTCCCGCAGTTCCTCTGTAGAACGATTTAAAAATAGCGTTCTGTACTTCCTGCAAATTTCCTGCGTGTATCAGTCTGCCTACCCTTTTCTCTTCAAGCAGCTGGGCGTTTTCGTCCTCTGCTAAAAGTGCCTCGTTAATAAGCAGCGTAAGTAACCACCTTGTATCTTTAAAAAGGTTTGGGTTATCTTTATTGAATACCTCGCTTAATTTGTCGTAGCCCCCAAACTTTTCCTGTACTTCGTCTAATGCGTTCAGTGAAAAAAGTAAACCATATTCTTTGCCGTTCAGCTCTACGGGAAAAGCCCCGCTCTTTAATGCTCCCATGATATAAAATTAAGGCGCAGCCCATGCTACGCCTCTCTCCTTTCCTGTTTTATACACTTTCCATTGCTGCTGCCTTTTCCGGCACTGCTGTAAACCACGTTTTAGCCGCTGCGCTTTCCTCTGTTCCCACAAAGTCTGCTTTCCACAAGTTATCTTTCTTTCTTGTTGTAAAAGATGCCTCAATGTCCGGCGTGTTAAATTTGATACTCTCGCCCTTTGTTTCGTACTTTTCAGACGGTACTTTAAATTTTGCTTTAAGCAGCCATACGTAACGGTATTTACCACCCGTTTTCTTAGCTCTGAACCCTACAGCAACATACGGCGGCTCGTCCTCTTTTCCCGCCCATACTACGCTGTTCTTATCTACTGCCTGTCCCAGCAGCTCTGCCAGCACTTCCGGCGTAAGGTCTTTAATTCCCAGTTTAAGCGTTCCGCTTGCAAACTCCGTGACGCTCTCGCTTAATGTGTCGTCTGCATACAAGCTGCCGTCTGCTGTCTTTACGGATAAATCGGCGCTCATTGCCTCTGCCATTTTCTTAGGTGTCCCGTAGCTCTCTGCTCCGTCTGCCTCTGTGCATACGGCATAATATAAATCTTTCAGTCCCAGTGTCATTGTTTAATCACTCCTCTTTCAAAATCTCGACTGTGATAGGCACTAACCAGTACCCCGTTTCTGTTTCGTAGCTTTCTGCGTCTATGCTGTTGATATAAACGCCTGCTGCTTTCAATACCTCTTTTGTCTTATCAAGCTGCGCCTCAAAATCGCCCTTATGGAAAAGCGTAACTCTATACATTTCCCTGCGCTCTTTCTCTTCGTCGTCTGCATTTACCGCAGGCGTACCCAGCAGCCGCAGAAACGTATAATATGCGTCTGGCTTATCCCGTCCAGTGTAAACGCCTCTCTGGGCTGGCAACCCTGCGCTTTCTAAAATCTCCTGTATACTCATTCGCCTGTTTCACTCTCCCATATACTGCGCTGTGCCTCTACTACCTTTTCGTGCGCCTTTTCGTTTGCCACTGTCATATAAGGGCGTGCAGCGTGGCTACTTGTGCCGTACTCTGCCACAAAGCCGATTGTTGCATAGCGCACCTTGCTTTTATCTCCTTTTCTGTCGTTTCCATGCTTTGCCCGTCCCTGTGGGTATATCTCTACGTATTTCTCCGTATCGTCGCCCTTTACGTCCGTGGCTTTTATGGAATTGATAAAACCGCCCGTTTCATTCAGTCCCATTGCCTGTGCCTCTGCTCTCTGTGCCTCTATCAGCACATCAGCACCAGCTTTAAGCATTTTGGGTACTGCCTCAACTGTAGCCGCCTCTCTCCGGCTGAAAGCGTCTATAATATCTTCCAGCCCGACTGTGTTAAACTCTCCCATGCTTACACCTCGTTTCTGTGGCGTAAATCTGTAAGCGTAAGCTCTATGGTGTCTGTTCCTGTATCGTAGGTCTTAAGTACAAAATAGCGCCGCCCGTTTACTTCTACTACGTCCTCGCCGCCATAATCTGCCTTATGTACCTCGTACTTTGCCTCTACCAGCTTTCCTGTCTGCTGGCTCTTGAAATACTCGCTATACCCCACTGATTTTTTATTACAAAATACAGTACGGGTTCTTTCTTTCGGCTTTGTCGCAAATCCGTTTTTGTTTACCCTGTCTTTTTCGCTTGCCTCGCTTATCAGCGTTATTTCGTCTATCCAGTCCATACCTTACCTCTCTTTTAGGTGTCCGTTTCGGACACATAGCCCAAATAAACGCTACCGCAATAGCAGTTACCCAGATATGCAGCATCTGTTTTATGCTCTAAGGCATCTATGCGCCCGTCCAATGTTTCCATGTTTTCGTAAACTTCTGAAAACGTATTATTTACAGCCTGCATATTGCTGCTTTCTCTGGCTTTCATTTCCTGTACCAATGCCTTTAAGCTGGTAAAGCTAAACCACCTCATGCCAGCACCTCACTTATGCAAACAAGGCTTTTATTTCCTGCTGCGTAATTTCTGTAAGGTCTGCTGCTGTCAGTGCCGTTATTCCTTTTGTAGCTGTAAATTTGCCTGTTTTGTTATCATACGCAAGCCCTGTAATCACATTGCCTGCGCCCGTAACTGTTACGCTTAAATCGTCCAGCTGGATAAGTCCCGCTACTGCCTCATTGATTGCTTTTGTTACGTCTGCGGTCTTTGCGTATGTTGTCAGTGCATTTGCAATGGCTGCCGTTACTTCCGTAGTCTTTGCATAACTGCTTAAGTCTACTTTCCAGTCTCCCACCTTTTCCAGTTTACCGTTAATTACCATGTATTCGCTGTAAAGGTTTCCTGCCTCTCCACTGGCATTTTTTACCATGTAAATTTTCTTTTCTGCGTCGTCCGCTACTGTATCAATGTCTCCCGTGCTGTCTACCATTACACGGCTTAAGTGATCTGTCCCTGCAATCGCTGTGGAAATAGCGGCGGCTACCTCTGTTGCGGTCATTCCGTCTTTAATTCCATAGCCTGCAAGCGTTGTAGCTGCGTCTGCTTTCCCGTTTATAAGGCTTTTCAAATCCTCTGTAAGATTTTCTACAGCTACCTTATCAAGCCCCCCCAGCGCCCCTATGTCGCCTTTTTCTGCATAGCGTTCTTTAATTTCCGCTACCAGAAATTTAAGGGTATCGTATGTAACTCTCTTAATTGCCATTGCTCTTATTTCTCCTATTCAAACAAATCCTTAATATCCTGCTCTCCTACTTCGTCGTCCGCAGTATCTGGCGTAACGCCGCCTGTGTATTCACTGGATAGGCTTAAGTGCATTTTAAGACACTCGTAAGATTTCCAGAATTGCTCTGATTTATCAGAGTATCCAAATTCTGCCTTGCAGTATAGCGTAATGGCTCTAATAATCAGTGCGTCTGTTTCTTCCAGTTTCTTTACGCCTACGTCCTGCAAATCCATTTTGCAGGCGGCTATACAGTCGTTTATTTCCTCTGTGATTTTCTCACTGGTGCTGCTGATACGCAGCGCCGCCCGCATTTTCTCGGTTAATGTTGTGGTATCTGCTGCCATAGCCTGCACCCTCTTTCTTACTCTTCTATTACTGCTGCTACGCCTGCCTCTTCCAGAACTGCTGCACGTTCTCTGCTTACTGCGTATTCGTCCCCAGTATCCTTAATCTGGTTTAATTCCTTGTCAAGGAAACGGCGCTGTGCTTTTACTTTTACAAGCTCTGTGGCTGCCTCTTCCTCTTCGGCTTTCGCTGCTGCCTTTCTCTCTTCCTCGGCTTTTGCTGCTGCCTCTGCCGCCTTTCTCTCTTCTTCGGCTTTCGCTGCTGCCTCTGCTGCTGCCTCTGCCGCTGCTCTTTTATCCTCTTCTGTAAGCTCGCTTTCGTCCGGTATGTCTACCTCAACCGCTGCGCAGCGTGTAGCAATTTCTTTCTTTGTTCCCTCTGCATCTACACCCAGCTGCTTTGCCAGTTCCTGCAAATCTTCTTTCTTGTAGCTTTCCAGTTCTTTAGCGTCTAAATACCCTTTCATGGTCTACCTCGCTTTCTGGCAGCCAGTGTTTATACACCAGCTGCCTTGTTAATTACACTGCTTCGATTTTCTTTACAACTACAAGGCTGTTTTTGTCTACTACCTTGCCGTCTACAAGCATAATGCCCTTTGTAATCTGGTCGTCTGTGTCGTTGTCCTCATACTTCTTTACGCCCATAGAGTAGTTTGTATTAAGCACGTAGTCCTTGAAATTGAAAAGGAATGCAAAAATTGTATCTTTCGCAAGTGCTGCGCTGTAGCTTGCTACGTAATCGCAAAGTACAACTGTTCTGCCTAAAAGCGTTCTCTCCGGCTTTCCAGATGTTCCATAGTTCACTTTTGCGATAGGCTGCCCGTTCTTATCTGTCATGCCTACATACTCCATAAAGGTCTTTTTACTCATGCACCACACAGCGCCATTTTCATAAGCCATAGGTAAAGCACCCTCTGCCTTAATCAAATCACTGTAAGACGGTGCGGCGCTCTCGATTGTCTGCCCGTCGGCTGATGTCTCTGCTAAAATTCCTTTCGGTTTTCCTGTTCCGTTTCCGTCAATGATTGCCTGCTCTAACGCTTTTGTCATTGCCTCAACAATATTGTTAATAAGCAGTGTTTCAAAAGCGCTGATTGCCATTGTATCTACTTCCAGAGATACGGCTACTGCGCAGCGCAGCTTATGGTATGCAAAAGTAATCATGCCGTCTTTTGCAATATTCTTTTTCTGCTTGTCGCTGCCTGCTCCCTCATTTACCCATGTTGCAGTAGGCTTTACAGTAGATACAGGGATAGAAACGCCGCCCTTGTATGCAGTTCTGGTTACAAGGGCTAAAATCATACCTGTGCTTTCCAGCTTTTCTACAATCTGGTTAAGCACTGTGGTAGGGATAACTGCGCCTACGTCTGTGCTTTTGCTTACCGCATCTGCTCTGTACTCTTTCGGCAGCGCCTCGCCTCTGCATACATATTTCATAAATGCTTTGCGGTATTCCATGCTGCCGTATTTGTCGTCGTTATCGCCCTCGCCAGCTGCTCCCTTGAAATTTCTAAGCACTCTCTGCTGTCCGCTGCCGTCTCCCTCTCCGTCGCCTACGCTTTCGCCTGCTGCAATTCTCGCAAGCAGTGCGCTACGCTTTTCTGCTGCTGCCTTAATTGCCGCTCTCTCTTCCTGTAAAGCTGTTACCTCATTCTCCAGCGCTGTAATTTCTTCCTCTTTCAGCTCCGCTGCTCTTGTGGTAAGCTCGTTTTTAATTGCTGCTAATCTTTCCTCAATTTCTTTTAATCTCATTGTTATGTTTCCTTTCTGGTCTTGGATTTTATAAGCTCGCTCTAATCTTTAGTATTGCTGCCCGCCTCTTAAGCAACTCCTGCCGCTCCCGCTCGTAACTCCTACTCGCAAAAGCACGGGCGCTTATTTCAGTATCTCCGTTTGCTGGAATGCTCACGGCTGATACATCATAAACTTTCTTGATTTTCAAAATCGTCCTTGTATGTGTTTCTCTGTCGTAGCTTTCCTCTGCTACGCTAAAAGCCCATGACATTTTATTTATCATGCCCGCCTCTATGTCTTGGTATAGCCCACGGGCTAAATCTGTCTTGCCTAAATCAGCCGCCACCTTAAGCCCTTTATAGTCCGGCTGTAAAATCAGTGTCTTATTTGACTGTCTGGCAAATACCCTGCCCTCATGGTCGTACTGCATGATAACGTCGCTCATGTCTGCACCGTCTAAAGCGTGTGCGTCTATTCTTTCGTAAATCTTTGTGCCGTCCTCAAATTCATACAGCAAATATGGCGTATCAAACGTAGTGGCGTAACCCTCTACGTAATACTCCGTCTGTATCAATTTCGTTGCACTCTGCGCTGTCAATGGCGCTGCCAGCGCCCTATATTCCCGCTCTTTCTTAATCGGCATTATTTACACCCTCTTTCTCTCCCAGCCCGCCTGCTGGTTCGCCTGCTGCCGCTGGCGGTGTCTGCTGCGGCTCTGCCTGCTGCCCCGTTGCTATGGGCGCTTGCTGTGTAATTATCTGTGGCTTTCCATTACTGTTTTGCAGTTCGCTTACCTCGGTATACTCTTTGCGTATATAATACTTTTCCCCGTCCTCAACGTGTGCCATGTTCCATATATCCATAACGCCGTTTCTGTTCAATAGCGCACGGTCAAAAAGCTGTGTGCTTACACTTAACTTTGTGGCGTTGCTGGCATATTGCAGGCGGTTTGCTGAAAAGAAAATAGCATTACCGCAAGCTCTTTCTCTCTCGGTAAAACTCATATTTGTCATAACAAGCGATAACTGTATTGCAAACGGTTCTATTTTCCCCTCGTAGTAAGCATTCCACGTATTTTCATCAAATTTATTTTGTAAAATATCCATGTTTGTACCAAAATGCGTGCATACATTTTCCTGTATATTCTGCATCTGCAATGCGTTTGGCGTGTATGGTTTGCTCTCTACCTGTTTCAGCTCACTAAACTTGTTATCATAAATTATCATGCCGCTATCGTTGTCTGCGCTTAAGTTATCCTCGGTAAAACGCTGTCGCTCTTTCTTTATATCCTCTGGTTTCAACATATTTGCCACTTTTGCCAGAAAGCGGATATTTGCAGAATTTTTGACAGCGTTTATAATTCCCTCGTTTTGCGTATGTATCAGTTGCATTGTTGGCTTAAGTGTTCTGTTGTCCTCTCCGAAAAGGTCGTCTGTGTATTCAAAGTCTGTCATAATGCCTACACGTTCAAACTCTATAGCTCCATGCTCGCCATTTGCAAACAGATACCGTAAATACACCTGCCCTGCTGCCTCTACGACTTCGCAGCGTTGCGCTCTCAATGGATACCAGCCACAAAGCCGCCCGTACTCGTCCTCGATAGGTATAATAAAAGCGGTGTGTTCCACCGCTACATACGTTGCCAGACGCTTAATAAATTTTGTTGTGTCCATAAAATAGTTGGGCTTATGCTGTAGTGTCTTTTCCAGTGACTTAAGGGCGCTGCCCTCAATCTCCGGCTTAAGTTTACTGCAATGTGTCGCAAAGCTGTTTACTGCCGTTCTGGTTAAATCCATTTCATATACGCCGCCGTTATAACTGGTAAACGTCGGGCTGTATCCGTTCAGCATTTTAAAATAGCTGTCGATATATCGCAGCTCTTTACCATGAAAAAGATAATCTAAAAATTTCATGCCGTTTACTCTCCTTTCTATGCGGCATTTTTAAGCAGCTCGCCGCACTCTTCCCAGTATTTCTGCCGCACGGTCATTGCATCTATGACAGATACAAAGCCGTCGATATGCGCCCGCTGCTCGATTTTTATAGGTCTGAATTTTCTTGTTTCCATGTTGTGCTTAAGCGCAACATTTAAGAAATGTGTCTTTAGTAAATTGTTGTCGGCTATCTTAAAATCGCCGTCTTTTATGATGCCCTCAAACTCCCTTATAACTGGTGTAAGGTTTTCGCCTTGGTAAACGTCGTCCATGTGAAAACCATAATTTGCCATATCGGTAATAAGGTACTGAGCGCTGTATCTGTCGTAGCCGATTTTTAAAGGTCGTATTCCGTAATCTTCCAGTAACATAGTAAACCAGTCGTAAACGTCGTGGTAGTCTACGTAATTCTCGCCGCTTAAGGTTATCAGCCCCTTTTTAACAAATATGTCATACGGCACGCCGTCCGTAGCCTGTAAGTATTCCAGCCTGCCCCGTGGCATAAAGAACTGTGTAAACGCATACAGTGTACCGTCTTTCTGAATAACCACACTGGCTGCCGTTAAGTCCGTTGTCTGGCTTAAGTCGATACCGCCCACTGCGTAGCAGTCCCTAAAGTCCTCTAAGGTCTTTTCTACTCCGGCGTTCTCTACTGTCTGATATTCCAGCCATGCAATAGAGCTGTTCTGCTTGATATTGCAATACTTTGTAAGGAACTCTGCTTTTTTACTTAAGCTGCCCTCTGCTACTGCTATCTCGTCCATAAAGAAACTTTCTTTTACGGATACGCCCATGTTAGGGTTAGCCTTTTTCAGTTCGTCTATGTCGTTCCACTTCTCCACATCATCAATCATGTAAAGGAATGGTAATAGCCTGCGCTCTTTGCTGTTTCCTTTCAAGAAACTTGTGCTACGTTTCATTAGTTCATCATAAATACTGTCGTTGATATATCCGGCAGTGCTTATGCTTAATATCATAGGTTGAGTACGTGCGCCTAAAGCGGATTTCATAACCTCATACTGCTTTAGTCCAGCGTCCCCGCTCCATGCTGCCATTTCATCACATACCACAAGCTGCGGGTTAAATCCGTCTGACTTCTTGGCATTAAAAGCAATCGGTTTTATTACCGTGTTGCTCTCCGCAATATAAATATCGCTGCGCCGTTTCTTTGCCAGCTCCGCTAACTCGTCCTCTGCCTGTACCATTTGATAAAATCCGTCATACACCAGCGCCGCTTGGTCTAATTTCGGCGCTAAGCAGTATATTTCTTGTCCATACTCCGGCTCTAAGTACGCCATATATGCAATAATCGCAGATGCAAATAAACTTTTTCCGTTTTTTCTGCCAATTACAATAAAAATTTCACGGAAAATACGTATTTTTTCTGCGTCCTGTATGCCAAAAATAACAGAAACTATGGCTTTCTGCCATAGCTCCAACTTGATTAAATCATTACGTCCCTTGCTGTGGTGGCAAAAGTTCTCTATGAACCGTATAGCCTTATTCGCAGCCTTTGCATTAAAAAAATACTCCTGCTTTTGCAGCCCGTTTATAATGATTTCGTATATTTTCTTTATCCATTTTCCCGCTATGATTTCGCCGCTTGTAATCTTTGCGTGGTACTCATAGATATAATTTCGATAAGGCGGCAATATTGCTTACTCTTCCCGCAAAGCCGCCAGCCTGCTTGTCTTTCGTTTCGCAGCTGGTACTAATTCCGTAAGCTGCTTAATCACTGCTGCATAGTTCTTACTAAGCGCTATGTAAGTTTCTGCCTCTGGGCTTTTCTTTGTTCCCCACTGGTTCTGCCCGTTCTGGTACTCACTCGTCCAGCCGTCTTTTTCAAGTTTCGCCTGTAAGTCGTCCAGCTCAATGCTCATAAATGCAGCCTTTTCTATCAGCGGCGTTACTAATTTTCTTTTGTTTTCGTCTAAGTCCTTGAAAATTCCCTTAAGTCTGGTCTTTTCGGTCTTTATCCTCTGTTCTTTGGTTTTCTCTTTCTTTGTTGCCATTCCTTTACCCCGCTTTCCATTCCTGCGCCGCACCACACCCCCTACACCACCCGTGCGCACGCCCGTAGGGTAATTTTAGGGTATCCCCCTCGGTATTCGCCCCCTTTAATTATTTTTCTGATATGGGGGGAGTATGCCGCCGTTCTCGTCGAACTGATACCGCTTATGCCTCTCCTGTTTGTGGTGTTCCTTGTTGTGGCAGTCTTGGCACAACGCCTCTAAGTTATCCCAGCACAACGTAACGCTTATGTCGTTTATGTTCTCTCTGTTAAGCCAGCGCTTATGATGCGCTATCTTTGCTGGCTGCCCGCAGCGTTCACAAATATAATCTTGTGACATTAAATAAGCGGCTCTGGTTTTTTCCCATGCCGCTGATAAATAAAAACTCTTAGCCCATGCTTTCATACTGTCCCCTCTCTTTCTTCATTCCCCAGCGCCCTAAGTTTCATGCGCTGGGTGGAGGCTAAAGAATGAATAGAAAAAGAGTAGGCAACTGCTGCCGCACATGGCTTAAGCTATCGCCTACTCATTTCATGCTACCATTGTATCTCTTTTGTTTTCCCATGTAAACACCACGTTTTTACCACGATATTACCCGCTGCTGCTCTGTTATCATTTCTCTTACTGGCACGCCTGCTGCTCTTAGCTGCTCGTATATACTCCTTATCTCGTGCCTAAACCAGCCTGCATACTGCATGGGTACTGGCTGATATTGCCGCCCCATAAATGGGTTATCCGCATACGCTGCCACCTGTGAAAACTCATATAGCAGCAGTGGCTTACTCTGGTCTAATAATAGCCGCAATATATATGCTGTCGTTCTTCCGTGTAGCCGTCCCTCTGGCGGCTGCCATATCCCAGTTATTATATATGACCTCTGCCACTCGTAAAGCTCAAATCCTAACGCCTGCTCTATATGCTTTATCAACCTGTCTGCCGCCTGCTGTTCTCTCGCTGTTTCCCGCTTTCTTTTTATCCATGCTTTTATTTTTTCAAACACTTACTTTACCCTCTCTTCGTCAATCCCCCACAATAATACTGACAGCTCGTTTATGATGCCCGTAACCCAGCGCCTCGGTGTGTTCTTTCCTGTATCCAGTTCCTCTGCGATTTCCGCATAGTCCATGCCCTGCATGAAATACATTTCAAAAGCCTTGTACTCTACACCTCTGCCTGCTGCCTCTCTGCGGCGCTCTATCTCTTCTACCGCTTTGTCTATATGTGCTGTCATTATCAATGTCTTAAAGCGTGTGCGTCTGATACTCTCTAAGTATGTACGCTGCTGCTCGTCCGTCATGTCTTTAAGTTTTAACTGCTGCCCGTCGCTTATTGCGTTCTCGATATGAAAAGCCATATCACGGTAACATTTCATAAGCGTAAAAGTGTTGTGGTATTTCTCTTTCTTCCTCTCCTGCTTTTCCTGTCGTTTCAGTTCCGTTATTGCAGCCTTTGCCTGTTTCTGCATCAGCTCTGTTAATTCGCTTTCATGCAGTTGTACCCAGTTTTCAGCCTCTGGCGGCATTTCTACCCCTGCCGCCGCTGTTGTCTTTGTTTCTTCCTGCTCCATGTTCTGTACCTCGCTTTCTGTTAATTAAACGGTAGCTCTTCGTCTGCTCCCTCTGGGATATTCATAAACCCGTCACTCTCCGGCAGTTGCTGCCCTCTCGCCTCTGCCTCTGCTTTGCTCTCTCCAAATCCCACGCTGTTTGCCACAACCTCTGTGTAATATACCTTGCCGCCTGTTCTCTGGCTTTCGTAGCTGCCTGTTTTAATCTTTCCTGTTACCTCTGCTTTACTTCCCTTGCTTAACCATTTCTGCGCCCATTCCGCAGTGCGTCCGAAACACTTAATATTTATAAAATCTGTGTCTTTCCCGTCGTCTACCGCAAGCGTAAAGCGGGTAATAGCTGTGCTATTGTCCTGCCCGCCATATCTAAGCTCTGGCTCTCTTGTAAGCCGCCCTGTAAGTGATACATTATTCATTCTCTCTGCCCCTCTCTTCCAGCTTGTCCAGCTTTGAAAATATCGCCAGCAATTCCAGTGCTATAATTCCCAGTAAAATATTAGTCATTTTCTACCGCCTCGCTTTCTTCTCTCAATCCTGCTGTCAAATTGCTAAACGCTGCTGCTACGTTCTCGCATAATGTCGCCAGTGCTGGCTTTATACTCTGCGCCCAGCTGTTAATAGCTGCCGCCAATGTTTCCGCTGCTGTTGGTAAGGTTTTATTTATTTGTCTTGCCATTTTTCTTGCAAGCCTGCGCTTTTTTCGCTTGTCCAGCTCTAACGGCGGGTTTACTCCATGCTTTTTCTTATAGTTCTTTTTCCACTGTCTGTATTTCACTGCTTACGCCCCTTTCTCCATACCGCATACGGCAATATCCATACTGGCGCTGTTATTATCAACACCGCTTTTGCTGTGCATATCGTCACAAATACTGCTACGTCTACTGCTGCCTGAGCAATTTCTTCCACTGCATCTACTATGCCGTCCATATACTCAAACATTTACTACCCCGTTTTCCTGCTTAATCTCAATATTTCTGCCGCCTCGCTGCTTTATAATTGCCTCTACGTGCAAGTATGCAGGCAGCATAACCACGCTGCCTGTTCGTAACTGATATTCTACGCTTTTCCGCATCTTCTCGTATTGCTCTGCCTTGCAAAACGCCGTACAGCCCAGAATAATTGTAAATACCTGTGCTTTCTTCTTTTTCCGCTGCCGTCTATTCATGCTCTGCCCCGCTTTCTGTGTCCGTTTCGGACACCTTACCCGTATAGTCTGTTACTCTGATACCCAGAATACAGTAGCCCTCTGTAAGCCCTGTATAATCTTCCAGCATATAAATAATATCTGCATCAATCGTGCGCCCTGTATGCTTACCGTCCTTAAATTCCAGCATTTTAAGGCTGTCGCCCTGTTTATAGCCTCTGTCATTCTTCCGTAGCTCAAAGCCTTTTTTCCCGCTTACTACGTCCTCGTAATAAGATGCCACTATTTTTATCTCATGCTGCTTATGCTCTGTGTTTCCCTCGCTTGGCAGATGCTCCATTTTTTCTGCGTCTGCCCGCTCCTGCAATTTCTTCTTTGTCTGGCGGTCTATAGCGTCCTGCTCTTCGCTGTACCGCTGTTCGTCCGTCTTTTCAGCCTCTGCCTTGTTTATGTACTGGTCGCATTTCTGGCACGTTCCCGTTTTTACGTTGCAGTCCTTGTATTTCTGGCAGGAATAGCACAAAGACGTTATGCTTTCTGGGTGCGGTGTTTCGTAATCGTCCCCTGCCTTTTTCTCTGCTACCTTTTCCGCTATTTCCTTTGCCCTCACATTTTTGCCCGCTGCTGCTTTTTTCGCTATTTCTTTCTGCTCGTCCTCGTCCAGCTTTGCTGCCTCGTATGCAGCAGTGATACCTAAATTGCCCTCTTTCAGCTGCTCTTTAATCTCCGGCGTTGCGTTGTTGTTGATTGCGTCCATTCTGGCTACGTTTGTGCTGCTCTCATTTATCATAGCCGCCACTAAATCACGCATTTTGCCTGTATCTCTAAGCCGTCCTCTTCCTTGGCTCTGATAAGCGCCGCTTTGGTACGCTCTACTAATCTGGTTTTTTCATAGGCTGTAAGTTCCTGCGTATATCCGTTGCCAGCCAATAAGCGCAGCTCATACATTGCCTCGCTCATGTCCATAAAGCGGTAAAGCACTTTCTCATACTCTTTATGCCCCCGCTCTAAGTTCAAAATATTTGCCTCATTACGTCTGTGTCCGTCGATTATACGGTATTCCCCGTTTACTCTCGCCAATACTGTAGGCTGTTCCTGTCCTACGTGTAAAAAGCTGTCTGCCAGCTCTTCTATGTTCTCTAATTTCTGGTGTGTATTCTCCTGCGCTGCCTTTACCTCATAAGGGCTTAAATAAATCTCTTTGTATCCGTCCGTCTGTGCCTGCTGCCCTGCTGCTTTCGTCTTTGCGTTCAGAATATCGTTAATACCAAACTTTGCCATATTCTCTACCTCGCTTTCTCAATCCTTTGTTTTTTCTTACACTGTCCCATTACTCCGTTGCACATTTCGCACGTTCTCCAATGCTCGCAAGCGTCGCTTTTCGGGCATTTCTTCCCTGCAAATTTGCTGCCCCAGTTCCAGCACTCCGTACCGCCAGTCCTGCGGCAATGCCAGTAAACGCATAATCTCTCTTTATGTGCCACGCTTGCTACCTCGCTTTCCCTGTATACGCTGTTACAAATTTCTTGTACCCCTGCGCCGCTCCGCAGCATGGGCTATACTCATAAATCGGCTTACGCATGAAAGTATTTTCTGCTACTTTCTTGGAATACCGAATGATACCCAAAATATTAAAATCTGTCTTTTGTTCCAGCCACTCTACGCCTGCTGCCTCGCCGTCTGTATTCTGGTATGACGTAATCAGTACGCCTGCCAGCTTTAATGCTGGGTTAAACGCCTTTGCGTCCTCTATCTGCTCTGTCACAATGTCCAGCCCCTCTAAAGCGTCCTCGTCCACCTTTACGGGTACTATTACCTCGTCCGTAATCGCCAGCGCATTTATGACATTAAGCCCAATATCGGGCGGGTTATCAATGATGCAGTAATCATACGCCCGCTCTGTTTCCACATAGTCTATTTTTGCATATCCGAACCCCAGCACTTTTGCTACTGTCAATCTCTTATAGCGCTCTGTCTGGTTCTCGCTGTCCTCTTTGGTTAAATTCCATGTAGCCCCAAATAATGACATATTCGCTGTTATAATGTCGATACCCTCATACTCTGTATGCTGTATCAGCTCGTCTGTGCTATTCCAGTCCCCAGCCAGCAGCTTTGTAACTGGTGCTATGTTCTCTGCATCATATCTGCTGTACGCCTTGCTTAAATTTCCCTGCTTATCGTTGTCAATCAGCAGCACTCTAAAGCCTCTCCTGTAAAGCTCATACGCCATGTTCGCTGCTGTAAAGGTCTTGGCTACGCCGCCCTTTAAATTCAAAATGCTTATTGTTTTCATTCTTTGCCTCTCTTTCCTGCGTTCGCCTCTAACGCATGGTTACTGTTTCCTGCTCTTTTGTAAGCTCGTCTGAATGTAATAAATACTGCTCTATCAACTGCGCTGCTGGCTGCCAGCCGTAGCAGACGGCGGTATAATAGCCCTGCTGCCGTAGATACTCTAACCACTCTTTCTGTTTCTTGGTCGTCGTGTTCTTGCCCGCCTTAAGCTCTATGTAAAGCCCGTGATACCCAGCCCTTGCAGCTGGTAGCATAATATCCGGCACACCAGCCTTTACGCCCTGCCTCTTAAGCGCCACCGCTGTTGCTGCATCACGTTTGCCGCCGTTTGGCACATGATACATATATTGCAGTTCCGGCATAAGCCCTGTTCTGTATGCAGCCCAGCTAAATAATGCCTCTTGATGCCCGCTTTCGTCGTCCAGTCTAAAGTTTCTCATTTTCTCGCCTCGCTTTCTGCTTAAATTCTACATACTGGCAAATTCTAAAAAGTAGCCCGTCCTTATGCGGCTTGCTGTTCTCTATCGCCAAAAGCGTTATTGTTTCCTCGCTTTGTAGTCCTACATTTCCCAGTACGTCCCAGCGGCATATATCGTAGTATCTGCACCGCAGGCAGCAGCGCTTACAGTCCTTGCCTTTCTGGAATAACCAGTATTTAATTTTTTCTATCATGTTTTCTGCCTTTTCTGCTGCAATGGCAATACCCTTGATTATCTGCATTTCAGCTCCCCCTATCTGTTATTTTTACTAAGGTGTATCTTAAATACCCATAGCCGTAATACTCTGGGCTGTGTACCCCCATGCTTACACTGTTCTTGTCCACGTAATAGCCCTTTATTGCCTTTGGCTCTTTCTTGAAATACTCACGGTCTGAAATTATGTGATACTCTGGCTCTGGTCTTACTAAATTCTTGCTGCAATTCCAGCGCTTACCCTGTAATGCTCCGTCAGTACCCTTTTTGTGCGTTCCTGTGTACTTGATTAAATAGCTTGCCAGTTCTGCATAGTTGCCGCTGTCGTCCAGAGGGAATACCTTTACTCTGTTATGCCCCTCGTATGCCTTATACCAGCAGCGCTGTAAAATCTCTGTGTCAATTTTATTTACTACAAGGTGGTGATGCCTCGCACCTTTCTTGCCTATCTCCATAACGTGTATGTATTTGAACTCTAACCCTGCTTTTCTGTACTCCTTTCTGCACTCCCTCAAAAATACGTCTATGTCCTGCCGCATCTGCTCCGGCGTTCTGTCCGACTCTCCTTCCTGCGGATATAGTCAAGCACTAAATGGTAGTCCCCATAGCCATAGTTTGCATTTATGAGTATCCTTAACTTTCTCTCTGCCTGTCTGGTGTTTACTTTCTCCTGCTCTTCTTTTGTTGGCTTTACCTTATCCCCTCTGCTGATACCTTTCTTTTTGTATCTGCTGGTAAAGTACCTCTCTATCTCTATCGTATTTCCCGCTTTTGTTACCCTCTCTACGTATGGCATATATCTACCTCTCTGTCGGTTCGTTAATACTTTTATCAAGTGTTAAAACGGGCTGCCTGCCCGTTAAATTTCTTGACTTTGCGCCATACATAGCTTATAATTTTTATAGTATTTCAAAGCTGTATAGCTTAGCGCCTATGGTGTTTCCCCACCGTAGGCGCTTTTATTTTTTCATGTTTCCTGCCGCTCTCTTATGCGGCTTAAGGCATACTCATAAGCCCGTCTATATGCAGCTGTGCAAGTGTTGGCGGTACAGCAGTTCTCATACCCCATAATGCTACATAATCTACGCTCGTAACAATGCTTGCACTCATGCAGCTTTGCGTAGTCGCTCGCTGCCCGCTCCTGCCGCTTTTCCTCATATCGCATATATGCTTTAATCTGGCTCGCATCTATAACCGCAATTCCCAGCGTATTTGCTGTATGTATTTCTCTGTCCATTCCCTCTGTTATGCCGTATTTCACGCCCGCAATAACAAAATCGCAGCCTTTCAGCAGCGCAAGCCCAGCAGCCATGCCCCTTGCCCGCTCTTCCGGCTTTTTATCGTCCATGCACTGCGTCATATATAAATGCGGCGTAATGGGTGCTAAGCCCGCCTCTAACGCCTGCCGTGTCAGCTGCTGCGCATAATCTATGTTTCTGTCCAGCTCTGCACCGTCTTTCGCCCTGTATGGGCTGCATATATAAACCTTTCTCATGCCTTTTTACCCGCTTTCTGTTGTGCCTCTGCCCGTGCCTGTTCATTTCCTGCCAGATATGCTGCTAAGCACATCAGCTCGTCTGCTCCCTTTTGGTCTATAAAATTACAATCAACGCAGCATTTACAGTACCCCGTAATCTGTAAATATCTGTCGTATACTTCCTGTGGTGTCTGGCACTGCTTTAAGCTGTCCACCATGCCTGCAAGCTTCTGTATTGCCTTTATGCCTGCCTCGCCGCCCTTTCCGTGTATCCCTACTGTAATCTGCCGCATTTTTGTTGCGCCGTCTGCTCCTAAAATTGTTTTACTCTTCATTCTGTGCCTCGCTTTCTTCCTTAAACCCAGCCAAAAGCATAGTCATTGCATCTATCGCTGTATCAAAATGTTTTCCCAGCTCTGCTGCGTCAATAAGCCCCTGCTTTGTGTTTCTTCCGTTCCCTTTTATTGCTTGCGTTTGCAAAATAGGTTTTAACTGGCTAAGCCCAACTATGCTGTTCTCTAACTCTTCCTCACTCACGCAGATTTTTACATAGCCCTTGCCGATATGTTCAACACTCATTTTCTGCCTCTTCCTTTCTTCTAATCAGCCGTACCGATACCTCGTAAGCTGTGCGCTGTTCTCTTTCTCCTGTGGCTGCATCAAGCACCTTTTCATACTGGCGGCTCTGATACCGTCCCAGCAGCTCTACAGTGTCGCCCTGCTGCCACTGCGCCGCCTCGTCTGCCTGTTCCTGCCAGCAGATGCACGGTAAAAAGCAGCTGCCGCCTGTAAGCTCATTTCTTACCTTTACCGTAATATCAGTAATGTGCTTGCCTCTCGGCGTTTCTCTGTGTGTTGGCTTATTCGCTATAATGCCTCTTACTGCTACCTCGTCCTGCTCTACTGCCTTTTCTGATACCGCCACAAAATCTGCCAGAATATATACCAGCAGTCTACCGCTCTGGAAGTCCTTAAGCGTCTGCGCCTTGCCTGTCAGTAAAAGCCTGCTGCCCTCTACAAATTCCTGCATAACATCAAACTCTATGCCGCTGCAAGCCTTGTATGGTACGTCCTCTGCAAATACTACCGTTACCTCGTCCGGCACGCCGCTTGGTCTTACCGTTTCCAGCTTTGCCATATAGCCACAAAACGGCAGCCCACATAGCTGCTTAATTTCCTTAATCTGTGTAAGCGTTCCTACCAGTCCCGCTGCATTTTCCTTGATACCGCCACCTGTAAGCTCGTCCATGATTGCAGTATCTAAATCCCGTAAAAAATCCGGCTTTTTCTTTGTCATACTTCCTGCTCTTTCCTTTCTTATATGTAAATGGTGTAGTAAAGCGACATCTGCAAATCACTAAACTTATACTGTGCTGTCTGGTCTGGCTCTAATGGTTTCAAAAGCCCCAGCTCTTTCCAGCGTCTGTGCGTTATCTCCGGCACTGCTCTAAACTTCTTTACCTCATGCCCGCTGTATTTTCGGTATTCCTCGCTTATCTCATGGTCTGCAAACGGTTTGAACGCTGCCAGATACCCTACGTAAACCTCTGCTTTGCCCTCGATAATGCGCAGGCGGTCTGAACTCTCCAGCGTGCCTATAAATTCCTTTACTGTCACTGTCTGCCTCTCCTACTTCTCTGGCATTTCGTACAGCCTCGGTATTACTGCTGCAAACGGCTGTACGTCCATGCCGCCCCTTATTACAGCTGCACCGCCAGCCGTAAACAGATAGCTTACGCACGCTTTCTGTATCTCGTCCAGCACCTCTAAGCAGCGCTCTTTTGTGGCATACTCTCCAATTTCTTCTAAACACCCGTCACTTATGCAAATTACGTGGCGCTTTTTGTCTGCCTCTGCGCCGCCTCTCTTTTTCTTTATGTCCTCGTACTCTCCATACTCTACGCAGGCGTAATTACCGCCCAGTCTATACAGCTTTTCTTTATTCTGGCTGCGTATATATACCTCGCTCATTGCCTTTATCTCCTTGCCTCTAAGTTTTCCATTTCAGAAATGCAGTTTGACGGTATCAGCTCATAAGCTGCCGCCTCTATTTCTGTAAGCGCCTCTTTGTACTCAATGTATCCCCACGCCTGCCGTGCTATCTCTGGTACGTTCTGCCGTTCCTCAAAATTTTCTATATGCAAAATCTCGTTTCCCTGCGGCTTTGGAAATGTTCCCAGCGATAACGGGCGTAAAGGGCTGTAATATCTGTGGCTCATTCTCCCGCCCCGCTTTCCTCTTTATGTTCTTGGTAGCCCTCTAAATAGCCTAATGCCTCTACGTCAATTTCCTTGCCGTCCTTACCGTCGCTGTTTATCCGAATTTTGCCGTAGTATGAATAAATACAGCAGCCGTCATAGTCGTATACTCTTATACTGCCCTCTGTGGCTGCCTCTGGTGTTTCAATAACCAGCGGCTCTGCCTGCTGCATCTGCGCTGCTACCTGTTCGTCTGTTACTGGCTCGCTGTTCTTTCCTCTGTACCAGATAGCCAGCATAAACAAAATGATTGCCAGCACGCCTACCGCTATAACGGCTGCGCACTGTATCAGTTTCTTAACTGCCTGTCGTTTTCGTTTTCTCATTTCCCGCCTCGCTTTCCTCTATCATTGCAGCCCTGCTACGCCGTTCTATCCCCGTAGCCATAAACGCTATTTTCATATCTCTTTCGTTAAATTCGTCGTAGTCTCCTACTGGTGCATCTTCTGGGAAAATCTTCTGTGCCTGTATGAAAGCGTCCATAAATGTACTTAATTCCTCATAAAATACGTTTCTGTAAAATTCAAACTCTAACTCAATTTCGATTTTCTGCGCTTTCGTGCAATATATGCCGATTTTCTGCCGCCGTCCGTATGGCTTGTATGCTGTTCTGTCAGATTTAGCACCCATGACCTTATACATACACTGCCGCAGCAGTTTTATTTCGTGCTTTCCGTTGTAGGAAAATATCGTATATTCATACTCTTCCTTTTGCAGTTCGTCTAAGGAATTTATACCGTTATCCTTAAGCAGCTTTGCAAGTTTCTTTTGCGCTGTCGTTTTCTCGCCGCCTACGCCCCGCTCTGCCAGTGCTTGCAGCTTTTTAATACGCTGTATTGTTTTTTCGTCCATGTATTGCCCTCTCTTCTGTAGCAAAATAGTAGTTGTCTACTATCAGCATTTTTTTACTGAAAAGGCACATAAGCCCCAGCGGTACGGTAATAACCGCTATTGTTATGTCGCCCTCTGTCGCCCATGCCGCCAGCACGGTAACTGCCAGCATTGCAAGCCCGTAGGCTTTCTGCTTAATGAAATACCAGCGGCGGGCTTTCTTTGCCTGCTCCCGCTGCCGCCTCTGCTCTTTTTTCTTTCGCATATCTGCTATGGCATCTGCATAGCCTCTCTGGTATGCGTCCTCTACTATCAATGCCTCTGCTGCCATTCTCTGCCTCTCTTCCTTTCGGCGGCGCTCTCTGTCTTTCCATGTGTGCCGCTCTCCTGTTCTGGCGTTTGGTTTTACCGTGCGGGCTGCTTTTCGCATTAAAAAGCAGCTGAAAACCTGTTGACTGTCCACATACTTTCTGGCTGGTATGACCGCCGCTATTTTTCCACGGTATACAGATTGCAGCTATTAGCCTGCTGCCCTCTGCCGCAGGCTCGCCATGCCTGCTACACAATGTGCCGTGTGGGATTTGAACCCACGACTTGCCGCTTATGAGGCGGCTGCTCTAACCGCTGAACTAACGGCACTCGTGGCGGCTGCTGCCGCCTACTCATTAAATAAAAAGCCTTTTTCTATTAAAAATCTTATCCAATCGCAGCCCGTTACGTCGTCCCGCTCAATGAATTTGTAAAAGCTCTCTGCGTCCTCTATTCCGTATTTCTTCAAAATGTTTCTTGCGTTCTTTGCTGCTGGCGTAGTAAAAACATTCTCTGCGTAAAATGTAGCCTCTATAGTCCCGTAGCTGTTCTTTCCTGCTGGTGTTCTCATTTCCACTACGACTACATTCTTTTTGCTTTTTCTTCCTACGCCCTTTCTTATTACTACTGCCTCACTGAATAACCAGCCATTCCAGCCGCTACGCATAGGTGCAAACTGTGTGCGTGGCACTTCTACTAAGTCGCCTGCCTGCAATTTATTAAAATCTACTTTTTTCATGTGTCTTACCTCTCTTTTGTTATTCTTGTTTATAACGCCTGCTGCCCTGCTGCCGCCGTGTAGGTTTTCAGTGTGGCGTTGCAGCGTTTGAACTCCCTATAAATTGTGTCCCTATGCGTTCCCAGTGCCTCTGCAATATCACTTACACTGCTGCCCTGCTTACTCATAGCCTCTATGGTCTGCCTGTCCTCGTAATGCAGACGCTTGTACTTTCGTTTCGCCATGTTCTATGCTCCTTTCCGTCCTCATTTGCTTTTATGGTAAAAAAAATAAGCGTGTCAGAGTTTTTACGCTCTGCACGCTCTTCTTTTCTGCTGTTTCCTATAAAAAAAGAAAATCGGCAGAGGCTTTATAACCTCTTGTCGATTTTCATTCTAAAACTTATCCATTATTGACAAGAGTATCTTCCTGCATTTCTTTGATCTGGTTCTGCATATTGGTGAGTTCTTCCGTCATGGAATCAATCTTTTTCTCCAGTCCATCCACATAGCTGCATATCTCAAATACATCGTTTGCCTGCTCTTTCATGGCATTTTTCTTTAATAAGTCGAGAAGTTCTCTTATGACCTCCTCATTGGTAAGTGTTTTTCCTGCTTCCATATCCATTCTGTTTCCTCCATTCTGTAAATGGGGCAGCCTTGGCCGCCCTGTACTCTGATTACTGATTATCGAAAGGGCGTCGCCTCTTTGTCCTTCTCTTTATCGGGATTGCCATGATGTTTCTCTGCACTCTCTCTTGCATTTTCGTTGCTCTTATCCTTTGCTTTCTCATATTCAGAGATAATCTCATTATAGAGTTTTTCCCTGAAATCCTTTGTGACCGGATAGCAGACATCCTGGTAGATTGGCTTGCCCTGCTCGTCCACCTGCTTTGTCTTATAAGAAGGCATTGATACAAAGATTTTCTCTTTGCCCTGCACGATATTGATGTTATTTACGATGAAACTGTTTTCAAAATAAATGCGTGCAAGTCCCTTGATGTTACTACCTTCCCTCTCATAAGGTGTTACAGTTACGGAAAACTCCGGCATTTCCTGTGTACGCTCCTGCTTCTGTGTCTCCTCTTTCTCCGGTTCCTTAATTCTTGCATAGGCATCAAGGATATTGGTATAGAGTTCCTCTCGAAACTCTGCTGTGATAGGATTGCACACATCCTTATAGATCACACCGTTGCTTTCATCACGCTCATTGGAGCGGTATCTTGGCATTGATACAAAAAGCTCTCCCTTATCCTTATTCTCAAGGATTGCAATATTGGTAATCTTAAATGAATCACCAAATACTACTGTTGCAAATCCTTTGATGTTGCTGCCCTCTTTTGCTCTTACTTCGTTTACTTTAATTGAATACTTCATATGCTATTCCTCGCTTTCTTTTTGTTCTTTGTTTTGCTCCGGTATGATAAGCTCACACCAAAGCTGTTCTATCTGTTCACAAGACAATCTGCCATTAAGCCAGTTGCCAAGTGTAACGACCATTCCATCCTGCTCGTAATAGAGCCACTCCTGTGTTTCAATGTTCCCCTCATACACGATAGTCACATCAAAATCAGGCATAAATAATCCTTCCTCTGCATCCCATACACAGGCTATTCCCTGTCTGAGTGTCAGATTCAGGCTTTCGACATACACAGACCAGCCGCTTACGACTATCTGAAAGTCATCATCAATCTCAGCAATATCATCCTCGATGTCAATTAGCTCTTCCATTTCTGCTACTGCCTCTTCTATCTCACCTAATCGGTATCTCTTATTCATCCATCACCGCCTCCTTATAAATGCACCTGACCACAAAACGCATGGTTCCTTTCTGGGAACAGGTAAAAAGAGTTAATTCTTTTTCTGTACCCTGTGTCTTGATGCTGTTATCATACGGATTTACTACCTCTGTCTCTATTACCTCATAGATATGCTTCAGCCCATTTTTGTCGGTTATCATTACTTCATCACCTATGGATATCTGACTTAGTGGTGTAAAAAATGTGCCATATCTGCTGCCATTATGACCGCACAATACACAGTTGCCACTTTCTCCGATTCCTGCAGTCTCTTCTATATGACCAATCCCTGCATTAAGCACTTTACTTGTGGTTCCTTCCATTACCGGATACCTGATATCTAAGCCCGGTATCTCAATGATGCCGATAACACCGCCTTCTTTAAGAATGGCTTCATCCTCTTTACTAATGGAGGTTTGCTCTTCCTCCACATCTGTTTCTTCATCGTAATCATCCTCCAATGTCTGCTCAAATTCACTTATGAGCTGTTCTGTCTGTTTTTCTCCGGTTGTCCGCCAGAAAAAAGGGACTGCCATAATGGCAATCCCTGCTGCAATCAGTAGTCCTGCGACCACTTTTCTTATGCTCATATTATTCACTCTCCTATCGTGTTCTGCCCTCTCTGTCGGCTGGATAAGCACCTTTATCCTCTGCTACAATTGCTGCAGATTCCATTCTGTCATCAGCTTCTCTTTCTTCCTCCGGTCCGCTCAGGTCTGCATCCACAGCCTTTGCGTTCTCAAGGTCAAGCTGGGCATTCAGTTTACACTGCCTAGCCAGCTTTTCTTCCAGTTCCTTGCTGTACGCAAATGGCTTGTCATACTCTGCCTTTGATGCTTCAAGGTCATTCTGGTACTGCTCAATCTTCTTTTCAAAGAAATCAATGTTCTCATGGAGTCCATTGAACAGGTTTTCCAGCTTCACCATGCTGCCGATAGGACTTGTGGAAAGCTCTGCTTTATACTCTGTCTTTCCACGAAGCACCATATAATTGATGCCAAGGAAGTTCTTTTCCACAAGCAGCTCAAATCCGTGGAATTTACCGATTACAGTTGTCTCTCCGGTCTTACATTTACTGATTGCTTCAAGCATCATCGTTCCGCCATCCACACGCTCTGTGTAAGTTACTTTGCCTATGGTAATGGCAAATTCCGGATTATCAATCAGCTCTTTATCCCTTGCCTTTACATCCTCTCTTACATTGGCAAGCTTTTCTGTTGCTGTCTTAATCAGCTTCGGATACTTAATCATAAAGTTATCCTGCAAGCCATATCTCTGATTGTCATAGGATGCCTTTAAGAGCTTTAATCTCTGGACATCATTGTCAATCTCCATCTTTTCCTTGATTAAAGGATTGCCTGTGGCAACCGCTTTAATCTCTGCATAGGAAAGTGTTGCCTCGTCGATATCCTCACAGCTTCGGCTTACAGCCTTGCTTGTCATGACCTGACTGATGAATCGCTGCTTATTTTCAACAAGCGACCAGTTGTATGCATCAAATGTCCCTTTGGTGACATATCTGTAGATTGCCACCTCTTCATTTTCATTACCCTGTCGTATGCCTCGTCCTTCCCTCTGTTCAATAGAAGAAGGCTTCCAAGGGCAATCCACATGATGCATTGCAACAAGGTGTGTCTGCACATTGACACCTGTTCCACACTTGTCCGTTGAACCGATAAGAACCTTCTTTTTACCTGTCCTCATCTCCTTAAAAAGTGCGTCCCTTTGTGCATCCGTCTTGGCATCATGAATAAAAGCTATCTCATCTGCCGGAATACCATACTGGATCAGTGTTTCTTTCAGATAATCGTAGATGGTAAAGTCCTTATCTGGTCCCGGTGTGCCGATGTCCGAAAAAATAAGCTGGCAGCCTATATGACCATCAGCATTTCCTTTCTCATATTCTTTCCATACATTCTCCGCTACCTTATTGAGTTTTCCATCCGGATTGTTCGGCGCATCCTTATCAATCAGTCTGGCATCCGTTCCAAGAAGTCTTGCCTCATGGGTAATCTTTAGAAAGTTATCCACGCTTGGATCAACTCCACCGCCTCTGATACGCTCTGCCCTCACAACAAAGTCTTCCATGACCTGCTTCACATACCAGTCAGGCTCCGACTCCACTATAATAGGCTTGCCGCCACGGAGAGCTGGCACATCAAGGTCAAGCATGTCTGCGGTCTGCACATCTGCTACCTCACGGAAGATATTCATAAGCTCCGGCAGATTCGTAAACTTATTAAATCTGCTCTTAAAACGAAATCCGCTTCCCTCTACAGTAAGCTCAAGTGCTGTTGTCACTTCACCAAAGTTTGCTGCCCAAGAATCAAAGTGATAAATCCCCATCTCTTCAAGTGCCGCTTTCTGTAAGTAAAGCTGCATGACATACATCTCACACATGGTATTGGATATTGGTGTACCTGTTGCAAACACAATACCCCTGCCATCATTTATCTCAGACAAATACTGGCATTTAAGCTGCATATCCGTTGACTTCTTAGCTCCGCTACTGCTGATACCTGACACATTATTCATCTTGGAAAAAATCGCAAGGTTCTTAAAATTATGTGCTTCGTCTACCATAATAGAATCTACACCCAGTTCCTCAAAGGTAATAAGGTCATCCTTCCTGCTCTCATCTGACAAGGATTTCAGCTGTTCCTCCAGTTTTTTCTTCTGGCTTTCCATCTGCTTTACAGTCCATCGCTCTCCGTTACGCTCCTTCATCTCATCAATCGCATAGCTGATTTCATCAATCTGCTCGTTAAGCATTCGCTCCTTTCTCTCTGCGGAGATTGGGATTTTCTCAAACTGTGAGTGTGACATGATGATACAGTCATAGTCACCAGTTGCAATCCTTGATACGAACTGCTTTCTGCGGCTTTTTTCAAAATCACGCTCCGTGGCAACTAAGATATTTGCTGACGGATAAAGCCTTAAAAACTCTGATGCCGTCTGACCGATAAGCGGCTTTGGTACAACCATGATTGTCTTATTGGCAAGTCCAAGTCTCTTCTGCTCCATGCAGGCAGCCATCATCTCAAATGACTTTCCGGCACCGACACAGTGTGCCAGCAGAGTATTTCCCCCAAGAAGAATTCTTGCCACCGCATTTTTCTGGTGTGGCTTTAACTCAATCGCCGGATTCATTCCCGGAAACTGTAAGTGACTTCCGTCATACTCACGCAGGCGGATGTTATTAAATGTCTCGTTGTAATACTCCACATATTTCTGTCTTCGCTCCGGCTCTGCAAACAGCCACTCCTTGAACTTCTCCTTGATCATGTTCTGCTTTTCCCTTGCAAGCATTGTCTCATTCTTATTGACTTCGTAATGATACCTGCCATCACCGTCATCAATCCTGTCCCTGACTGTTACTGTCTTTAGATTCAGCGTATCCTCAAAAATAGAATAAGCATCCATGCGGCTTGTACCATAGGTCTTAGTAGCCGCCACTGAATGCTTATCCATGCTTTTATTCTCGATGAACCATTCCATGCTCATCTTATTTAAGTGTACCTGAATGCCTGTATTGTAAAACTGGCTTCTGACTGCCCTTGCCCGTCTTGGTGTATTGAGAAGCTCATAGATAAACTGCTCATAATCAAGCGGCTCAATCCATGTCGTGCCAATCTTTACATCAATATCCGAGGCTTCAATCCACTCCGGCTGTACCTTTTCAAGTGCTGCCACATTGCCTGCAAATTTTTCTGCCTGCGGATTGCCTGTATCCGCTGCCATAGCCTTTGCTACACGAAGCTTGTCTCTCACATTGCCGGAAAGATACTCGTCTGCCGTCTCCCAGCCGATGTCGGGATTGTTCTCGTTGTAGCGGTCGGGATTTAGGAAAATCAATCCATCCAGCTCTTCCACAAGAACTGCCCTTCTAAGCTCTGCCAAAGCATCATCACTAAATGTTATCTCATCAGCTGTCTGCCCGGACTTTTCTGCAAGTTCTTCCTTTACATTAGTAATATCCGGCTCATAGATAGAGAGCATATAGGCAAGATTTACATATCCAAATTCATTGACGGATACATTCAATGCTTCCACAGCAGTCTCAACCCTGTCTATGACAGTCTTTGCCTTAATCGTCTGCTTATAAAACATATCCGCTTTTTTCACCTCCCCGTCTTCATTTACTTCTTCAAGACTGCAAAGAAGTGGGTAATCGCTGTCATCTCTGAAAGCTATTCTGTTTGCTTTTGAAGTAATGGCTCCATACTGCTTTACGAAGGCATCATATTTTACATTAAGAAGTCTCTGCTTATCAGAAAGCTCCTCCTCGCTGCAGCCATCCATCTGGATATCAATCAGATCTCTTGTTATCTGTCTGATTTCATCAAGGCTTCTGATTCGCTCCTCGGCAGTCTGTGATACTTCTTTTCTTACCATCTCGGAATTTTCCCTGTAATAGAGTTTTCCTTCAAAAAATGTGTAAGTGTAGTTTCTCACATCCGGATCAGCCGGGATAACTTCCTCCGTCTGCTCCGCCTCATCTGCCACTCTCTCAAAATCTGTCATCTGGCTTTGATATTACCGATAGCTTTGTTTAATGCTTCATAAATATTGAAGTTCTCATCATCATTCACGCAGACTGTGTATCTGCTGTCCTGTCCGTAAATCCTTGTGTCATATTCCATAGATCCAAGCATCATTTCCGGATGCTCTGCAAAATAAGAGTTGACTGCAATGCCATTCTCAGTTACACCAAGGTGTACCCAGTCCGGCTCAATATCAATCTTTCTCTCCCTTTTCTGCAAAAACAGGATATCTGCTGTCACTTCGGTTCCTGCATTATCTTTAAATGCAGTATTCGGAAGTCTTATCGCTCCCACAAGTTCTGCTCTTTCAGCCAGATACTTTCGGATAGTAGGATTTGCCTTATCAAGTGTTCCCTTTGTGGTAATCACCGCAACCATGCCTCCCGGTCTTACCTGGTCAAGTGCTTTTGCCAGAAAATAATCGTGGATACGGAAGTTATACTTGTTGTACTTTGGATCAAATACCTTGTAATCACCAAATGGCACATTTCCGACAACCACATCAAAGAAGTTATCCGGATATGTGGTATTCTCAAATCCTGTGATACTGATATTGGCATTCTGATAAAGCTGCTTTGCAATTCTTCCTGAAATGCTGTCAAGCTCCACCCCATACAGCTTACTTCTCTGCATAGGTGCCGGCATACTTCCAAAAAAGTTACCGATACCCATAGATGGCTCTAATACATTGCCGCCTCTGAAACCAAACTGGACAAGTGCCGAGTTCATGCACATGGCAATCTCCGGTGAAGTATAAAAGGCATTGTTTACTGTTGCCCTTGCAGCACTGTATTCCTCATCGGATAAAAGTTCTTTCAGCTCTGCATATTCTTTGCTCCAGCCTGCGTTTTCCTCGTCAAATGCCTGTGACAGTCCGCCCCATCCGACAAACTTCGACAGAACTTTCTGCTCCTCCGGTGTGGCAAGCCTGTTTTCTGATTCTATCTGCTTTAAAGTGCGGATTGCATCCATATTCCACTGATATCTGGTCTTGGCACCGCCTTTTTCCATTTCCCAGAGATTGTAGTGGAAGTTGTGTTTTTTCTGTACTGCATCATCTGAAACCACATGTCCATTCTCATCAATCTTGGTTTCCCAGCCATTCGCTATTGCTCTTTCCCTGGTTTCAAGACGGTTGGCTTTTACACTATCCTCGATATCAAAGAATCTCTTATAGACCGGATTCATCTTATCCCTGTCAGCCTTCTGTTTTGTCTCCTGATAATACTTCTTCTGGTCTTCTCCACAGTAAAATGGCTGTTTTACCATATAGGATAAAATCTCGTATAACTCACGCCAGTCGAGTGCACCTTCCTTACGCACACCATTCCTGTTCTTATAGCTGATCTTCACATAACCGCTTCTGATTGAGTACTCCACAAGACCATACTTATTGTTGGAATATGCCTTTCTTTCTGCATTATCTGTCCCTAATGCAATATCCCTGATAAGGTCAAGTTTATTGGGCATAAATGCAAAATCAGACTGCACCACATCCATAAGGAATGCCCTAAACGGAGTGTAGCAGCTGCAATCTGTTACAAGAATCTCCGCCACATCACGCAGGTCTTCATCAAGCTCTGCAATACGCTTGGCATAATCAATCGGTGTAATATACTGAAGCTCTGATGGATCTTTTTCAGTTGTTTCAGCTTCTATCTCTGCACCATATTCTGCCTGTGTTACCATGCGGTCTTCATCGGCAGTGTCATGTGGTGTCATGCCTTTTGCACTTACATAATCTCTGTTAGAAGCATAGCTCTCCGGCTCATCCGGTATTGCATAATCATCAATCTCTGCTTCTGCCTCCTCCGGTTCCACTTCCCGGTATTCGGCATCAATGACCTCATCATCCTCACGGAGTCCGTCCATCGCAAGCTCATCAATACGAGGTGTCTCAGGCTGGTATTCCCCTGTAAGAATAAGTACACCAAGCTCTTTTTCGATATCTTTCCACGAAACATATCCTTCAACCTCTCCATCCTCATCTCGCCATTGAAAACGCAGTCCATTCCCATGAAATGTGTCATATCCGTGCAGTCCTAGTCCGTCAACCGGCCAGCCTGCACCTCCCTGACCATACTCTGCTTTGATACGCTTTGCCCTGGTTCCTGCATCAATCTCTGTTTCAAAAATCTTGCATACCCTGCCCTTGCCACCGATAAAACCTGTACCTCTCATAAGCACCTGTTTGATATACTCACCTGGTACTATTGCAGACTTTTTTGGATTCAGGTAATTATATTTACCTGCTAATGCAGCTTTTCTGTCCTGCTCGAACTGACGCATAAACTGATTATTGTTTTCGTCCTCAGTATGAATGGTGCCAATGCTTGCCTGCCCGTTCTGGTCGAAAAAAAAGGAAGCCTGTGTATATTCGGCTTCCTTACTAACACCCAATGAATTGATTTCATCAAGTTCCCTATTCAGTTCTGTATCCTCAGATTCTAGTGGAATCGCATCACTATCTGATGGAGTACCACTTCCTCTGCCTGCATCTTCGCCTGCTCCCTTATCTTCCACATCTCCATTGTCGATGACGGATTCTGTGGCTTGTGCTTCGCCAGATACTGCATCTCTAACTGGTCGTACAGCTGGTTCGCTTCCTCCTCTACCGCTGACATCTTCTCGTACATCTTCCCGAATCTCATCAGCGTCTTGTATCTTGCCGGCTCGTTCTCCTGAAGATAACTCATCGCCATCCTTCCGTATTTGCCCAGCTTCGTGAGATCCTCCGTCTCGTCCGGCATCTCTATCTGCGGGTAAAGCAGTCCGTCCACTTCCTTGTAAGCCATTTCTTCTAACATATCCAATTCTCCTTTCGCTCTCGATTGCCTTTAAGTTACGACTAAATTCTCTAAGAACACTACAGGAGACATCGCATACAATGGAACCAAGACGGTAAATGATCTCTTCGTCTTTGATATTTACGATCTGACTAAAATCCTGTTCTTGCACAGATAAGTCAAATCCGCATCTCGTCCCTACAGCATACATGACACTTGTATATACAAGCTGCTCCATGTCCATTTCCTGCTGTAAGCCATTGCGTTTCTTACTTTCTTCCTTTATCACACTACCTGATAGCTGCATAAGCTCGGTCATTCGGTCTCCGAACTCTTCTTTTATTATAAGCCAAACATCTGTTCCTGTAAACTGTTTTAATATATTTTTTAGAGACTCCCTGTCGCTGTTATCGTACTGCTCAATCTGACCTTCTGACACAAGAAAATCCACATAATCCTTAAGATTTTCTCCCTCAAGGTCCCATGTCAGTTTGACATTCTTCCCTCCGGTATCACTGATATCAAAGATATATCTCATGCGTGGATTCAGTGCCCTTGATGGGAAGATAGCACAGCCTTTCGCACCACGCTTTACATATCTTCCCACCTTTTTCCAGGTATCATAATCTGCCATGAGTGTGCTTTTTTCCGGAGGTCTCTGAGCTGTTACCATAACGATATTGTCAAATTCATAGCGGTATAACTGACCTGCAACCTTTAACACATCCTTCCAGTTCTTTTCTGATCTTGTGATGTTACCAATTTCAGAATCGTATATCGCTTTGACCTTCATATCAACGCCCATACCTTTGTCCTCCTCTACTTAAACATCTCTGCAAACAATCCCTTAAATAGCTTTAACTCATCCTTATCCAGCTCGATTGCAAATTCATTGTCGATTGCCTGTTTTTCGCATTTATCCTTTTTCTTTGCAATCTTACGCACCACACGAAGAATCACATAGCACTCCTTGGACTTTGCAATGCTCTGTTTAAAGGTCAGCTCATCCTCATCGACTGACTTCTGTGTCTGATAGATAATCTCTTTTAACTTATCATTGATACCATCTACTTCCTCAAGGGAAATAATAACGGATGCCTTAGAAGCACCCGATCTGTCCCACTCCTTATGAAGTTCCTTTACTAAAAACTCCATGTTCTTAATTACTGTTGTTGAATCACTTTTCATCTTGCTTTTCCTCCGTTTTCTTTTAATGAATAAGGGAGCTGACCTTCGCTGATAGGCGCAAAATCAACTCCCTTCATGTCCTCTGCTCCAAGGACTATCTGCTCTGCATAATACATATCCATTGCCTTATTGATGGCATCGTCAAGCGACTCTGCCTTTACTTTCTGTACTCGTGAAAGCACTTCTTTTATCTCAACATCAAATTCCTGTTCCATATGATATCGCCTCCTGTAAAAATCTCATCACCGGCTCTTTTCTTCCTTTACCTGTCTTTCCTTAAAGCCTTCATCGTACTTTCCATCTTCCAGCCTGTCGTAAAAACAGTCCTCTTCAATCGTTCCAAAATCCTCATACATCTGGTGAAGGAAGTCATTCTGCAGCTTCTTCGGTACATCATCATCCTTTGACATATCCTGATAAAAATAGAACTTCTGCTTTAGCTTTGCCCTGTAATCATAGATATCCTCTATCTTTTCCGGTGTGCCATACTCCCTCTTGCATGCCTTGAAATTTGTAGTTGAAAGTGTGGAACCTAGATAAATGCCATGCTCCCACGATACCCCGATTGTGGTATTGTCCTTTGTAGGCTTCTCATCCTTCGGATAACGCTTATACTCTGTCGCACCAAGGGCGATTGTAAGAGAACCTGACTTCATATCCATCACCACAAGATTTCTTGGTGATAATGCTTCAAGCACCATGTAATCATGGTCATTGAAGTTATGAAATGTCTGTCCCCTTTCAAATGAGCGGTTCTCCATTTCATAATGCAGGTTAAAATCATCCACCCAGCCTTATCGGTCATTCCAATCTCCTTAAGCTTTGCAACACATTCATAAGAACTGGCTTCTTTATCAAACCGAAATTCTTTGGAATCGTTATAAAATCCCTGAAGAAAGTGTCCCAGCTGAATATCATCCAGACAGAATCTCGCAGATACCGTTACATTTGCTGCCCTGTAATACTCTGTGAAGTTATCTGGTTTACCAAGCGTCCTTCCAAGCTGCAACAAATTGTCTGCAAGCTCTGACATGTCATCAACTGCTATAAAACTCTTATAATCATCCAGAGTCATCAGCATATTTGTCTCTGTTCCCCTGTCGTTTTCTGTTACCAGTATCATATCTTTTAAATCCATTCTTACCTCCAGTCTCAGAGAGGGACTATGCCCTCTCTGCAAATTTCCTGTTATGGTCTTCCTATCACAACTATCTTCCCTGTGCTTGCCACATCCCTGTAAACAACGCCAAGACTTTCATTAAGTGCCTCTACCACCTTGCCATTTCCGACGTATACTGCCACATGGCTGATGTTCTTATATCTTCCATTACTTGTAAAACTGTAAAAGATAAGGTCTCCCGGCTGTAACTCATCAAAGGAAACAGTCTTTCCGGCTTCATCCAGTCCCTGTGCCTCCGCTGCCGCTGTGGTTGCACCACCGTAACTAATATCCACACCTGCATCCTTCCATGAATAATAGGCTAAGGAACTGCAGTCATAATAGTTACCGCTGTCTCTTAAATCCTGACTATAAGGGAAGCCAACTCTGTGTAGTGCATAGGAGCAGACTGTTTTCTGCCTGCTGTCTGTAATTCCACTAAGGATGGCATTGATTTCATCCTCAGTCATGGAGCTTACTCCCGGACTTCCGCCTCCGCCACCACTTCCGCTTCCGGCATATCCAAGCTGTCCCATAAACTCCGGACTCATGATCTGCTCAAGCATTTCCACCTGATCAGAATTAAATCCATAGACCGAAATCATATCTCTGTACGATTTCAGTGTGACATTCACATACAGAACCGACTTCGTAACAGTAGTTACATTACCGTCTGCATCCGTTTCTTCCACATCCTTTGTTCCTGTGCTTGTGGTGTATGAACACATATCATTTACAACTGCCTGCAGCCAGCCTTTTGAAGTCTCATTCATGACTGTTGCAGTATCTCCGACACCATGCTTGACCATATAGACTGCCATGATGTCATAGTAATTGCTTGGGGTTTCTTCCATACCTTCATAATCCACATAGACAAGCTCTCCAAGGTCATATCCGGTATGCTCATTCACTTTCGTATTCACATCCCGGTTAAACTCCTGCACATAAGCACTCGTTACTATCTGCACGGTATCTCCTGATTCAAGTGGTGGCAGAAATAAAGCAAATGGAGAATTGTAAAGGATTGCTATCACCGCTATAACCGGAACCGCAATCATGGCAACTACAAGTACAAGTAACAACAGCACCAATCCAATAATCGGTGCAGCTGCCTTTACCCAGGTAATCACTTTTCGCACAATCAGATCCTTTACCAGCTTTGCCACGCTATCTGTCTGATTCTCCTGTGCTTTCATCTTATCCAGAAAGAATTTTATCTTCCTGCTCCGGTTGGTCATCTTTTCATCCTTGACCTCTATGGACACACCTGCAGCATATCCGGCTGCCATGCCGATTGCCGTGCCTACTCCCGGTGCAACTGCTGTTCCTGCCGCTGTAGCAGCTGCCTTTGTAGCAGTTTTTGTTGCAACCTTGGCAGTAGTCTTGGCTGTTTCTTTTGCTGTCTCTTTAGCTACAGTCTTTGCAGTATCTTTGGCAGCTTTCTTTGCTGTCTTTTTTGCCAGCTTCTTTCCTGCATCTACCTTCTTGATACGCTTCCTTGCCTCGGCTGCCGCCTTTTTCCTGAAAAGTGCTGCACCCTTAGAAGCAGTTCCGGTAACAGGTCGGCTCGCTTCATATGCAAGATATGCTGCCTGCGATACCTCCTGCCCGCCTTCCACCTGCTCCGTTACTGCCCCGGCTGCAAGTGCACCTGTTCTTCCTGCTATGTGAAGATTGGTGTTCTTGGTCTTGATGGAAGTGTTTGATTCTCTATAGTTTCGCTTAAATCTTGATAGTCCCCTATTCTTCGGCTCTGACTGATGAATGGTACTCTTGCGATAGGACTTCTTTTTATCATCAGATACCTTTGCACCGATAGTCTTAGGACCTCTCTCTACTGTATAGATGTTGCTGCCTTTAATCTTGGCACCCTTTGGCTCGTGGGCATGAATCTTAGCTTTCTCCTTTGTGTGAATGATCATCGGCTTGTCATCCACCTTTTTTATCTTCAATGTTCTCACCTTCTTTCACTCAAAATGCAAAACAGCCACCCAGCTTCCCGGATGGCTATGCTTTGAGGTCGCAAATTGCGACCTCTATCAACATTATTCGACATTTTTCTGCATTTCACGTTTCTTCTGTTCCGCAATCTTCTCATGAATGTTGGTATTATACAGCCTGTACAAATCTGTATCCTTACTAATCTGATTATCAAATGGAATCACCACAGAACCACACTTGATAAGTCCCATTCCCGATGCAGTATTGGTTACGAATCTTAGCTGTGCCTCTGATACCCCGATAACTTCCGCCATCTTGGAACTGTCCGTATTTGCCTGCTTCAAAAGTGCCACAAACTCAGAGTTTGCAAGCATTGTGGTTGCTGTGTAATTCTGCAACAGATCGACGACATTCTGCGTGATACCTGTACAAAGACCTCCCTGCTTTCTTACTTTCTTCCAGAGCTGCTGCAGATATTTTGCAGAATACTCAGAATTAAGTAAGACGTGGAACTCATCAATATAGAGCCATGTTGCCTTGCCTCTCTTGCCATTCTCAACAATCCTGTTCTGAATAGACTCCATCATGACAAGCATTGTGATAGGACTAAGCTCTGTACCTAAGTCCCTGATGCCATATACTGTGAATCTGTTATCCACATCCACATTTGTCTGGTGATTGAAGATGTTAAGTGAACCATTTACGAAAAGCTCTAGTGACAATGCAATGTCCTTTGCCTCGTCCTCCGGCTGTGCCATAAGGATATCGTAAAAGTCACTCATTACAGGGATATACTTCTCTTTGCTCCTTGCAATGTCGATATACAGTTTTCTCACACAGCGGTCGATGATTGACTTCTGTCTTGAATTTAAACTATCCCCGATACACTGCTCACAAAGTCCAAGCATAAACTCGCCCTTCTCTCTAACCATTCCCTTGGAATCATTCGGATCAAGGCTCCATACATCCATCTCCAGCGGATTCACATAGTTATCCGTGTAGGTAGACATATTTACCACTGTTCCACCATAAGTATCAGCTATATCAAAGTACTCGTTCATTGGATCTATGACGATTATCTCATCATCTCCCGACAAGAATACGCTGCCCATCTCCATCTTGCAGAAGAAGGATTTACCGGAACCCGGCACACCAAATACAAAGCCATTTCCGTTGATAAGCTTCTTTCTGTTACCGATATTCACATTCTTGCTGATCTGGTTGATACCATAATAGTTGCCTGTGCTGTCATTAAGCTCCTGCACATTGAATGGCATAAGTACCGCAAGTGACTGAGTAAGAAGGGTACGCATTGTCTCCACCTGTCTTACACCAATCGGAAGTGCTGTGTTGAGAGCTTCCCTCTGCTTTAAGTAGTGTATATCAATCGTGCAGCTGTTACGCTTTCCGATGGTCTCCACAGTCTCACATACACTCTCAAGCTCCTTCTTGCTTTCTGCCATAAGAATAATGGTTACTCCCACGAAGAAAAGGCACTGGTCATTCTCACGGACGTCATCCATGATTTCCTCAATTTCTTTTTTCTCCGTTCTCTTGGCGTATGAAATTTCCGTAGAAAAATCGTTATTCTTATTACGAACTCTCTGCTGTTTGATAATATCCGACTCAATACCAAGGTATTTTTTCTGAAGCACCTTTGTTGTCAGATCCTTTGGAACAGGCACCACATCAATACTCGTGATAGAATGAACCGGAAGGGAAGTAATCTCATTGATGAATCTGTCTGACAAACTGCTCGGATACTTTTTGATAAAAAGTGCCTTGCAGAATTTACTCTCATCCTCAAAATGGTCCGGGAAATATTTCACCATCCCATTGCACAGGTCATTTCTAAAATCTGCCCCGACCTTCTTTGCCTTTTTGATATCAAAATCAAAGCTGCCCTCATCTCCAAGATGATAATAGTCATAAAGCACTTTCAGCCTCTCATTTCCATTAAGAGGCACAATCTCCGCACCAAGCTCAATGAAAGCCTTGTGTATCGTTGCCTCAAGGGTTGCAAACTGTGCCTTCGCCTCCTCAAAGTTCTTTCTCTCAATCGTGATTGTCAGGTATCTCTCCTGCTCAATCCCCTGTCTGCCCTCAATAATCTTCTCTTCAATGATGTCATTGTAAATTCTTCTGTAATTATTGAAACCATCATTTTTCTCAGCAATCAGAACCTTGTCACGGAGTTCATCCATGTTTTTGTTCTTATTGTTGATCGTAATCTTATAATTACAGTCCAGCGAATTTAAGAACTTGCAGTATCTCTCGAAAATACCGATCTGCTCATCCTCGGTTGCTGTCGTGTAATTGATGTCCTGAAAGCGGTAGCATTTGGAATACTTATTTTTGCTTACTTCAAAAATGCCGTTTTCAGCCACCGCCATAATCTCTATGGTTTCCTGAATGGATTTAGGTGTCTTATACAAAGGCTCACTCGCCTTCTTTAATAACTTAAATCCGTCTGTAAATAAACCCATGTCTCTAACCTCGCTTTCTTATAATGAAAGCCCGCCGGGAACTTCACCCTGCGGGCTGTGTTCCCGACCTTTCGGTCAGATACTATTCGTTTCTAATGCATTGCCTTATATGCTGCAATGCCTGCTACTGCCGCCACAATGACTGCAACAAGTCCAAACAGCATGTTTCTCGTCTTTTTCTTCATTGCTTCAAACTCCTCCTGCTTCTTTACAGCCGAATCAGCTGTTACAGTCTCCGGTTCAGCCTTTCTGCCTTTCTTCTTTACCTGTTCATTCTGCTCTACTTCTAACTGCTTTATTGCAGGCTCTCCTTCTGTTGATACATAGGTAAGTGCCTTGTTTCCAAACATAAAATGCAGTTTCTTTCCCATATACTCGTAGAAATTCATCCCGTTAAAGGAATAGAATCCGCCAAGTGCAATCGGTGCCACACAGGGAATTGCCACATAAGCAGAACCCGTAAGACCGATATACTTGTAAAGAAGAAGGACGATACCGCCACCGACTACTACGCTTGCAATAGAAAATATAAGCTGCCTTGCAGTAAGTCCCATCGCAACCGATTCCTGATAGCGGTCAATATCCTTGTTTACTTCGATTACCATTGTCCCTGCCTCCTATCTTGATAAATCCTTTGTCTCCGGCTTTCTTGTCATTCCAATATTCGCCTCATACTTATCCATTCCATCCGGACACAGTTCTCTAAGCTTATCTACATTGAACAGATAAAGCGGATATTCGCAGAAACCACTCCTTTGCGTGAATCCTGTAAACTCTCCAAGGTCGTTATATGTAATAAACTTTTCAATATCCGGCATGTCATTCACATTCAGATATCCGCAGTAATTTGGTGCTGCAACCGGCAAATTCACAGTCACATCCCCAAAAGGCTCCTCATATCCATCTTCATTACACATAAGACCGATAAACATTGCCCTGTTATTCATATACTGCTGGATATCAAATGTCACCTGCGTTTCTCCGGTAATGCTTGAACTATAAGTAACCTGTTTCTTTTCATTATCCATTTCTGCCTCCTTCTATAATCCAAATGCCTTGCTTGTAAGTGTCTGTGCACCCTTCACACTTCCAACAGTCATTGCTATCGTAAATGTCATTTCACACAAATAAATAAGCGTCTGTGCCCAGTCAGCGTAACTTCCTGTAAATGCTGGAAGTCCTGCATTGATAAATGCATTACATACCACAATTGCAAGTGCCATCGTTACTGCCTCGAATACACACGAAAGAAAATATTTGCAGTAGGTAGCCATTGTATGACTGACCATTCTGTTTCCTGCCATTGTGGAGCATGCAATCGCACCAAGCGGCACAATAATCAGTATCTTTAAGAACCTGAAATACACTGTGTAGATGATAAAGAATCCACAGATAATAATGATGATTGCAAGCAAAGCTGTAAGTATCAGCATTACCAGACTTTCACCAAATCCGAGTCCTTTAATGATATCTGCCTGTGTACTGTCAATGGCAAGCTGCGTCGTTGTCCCGGCAGATATAAGTCCTACCAGATTTCCTATGGAAGTAAAAAATGCTTTCATAATCGTGACATTATTTGCAACAAACCATTCTGCAAGTCCCAGTCGGATAAGCATACGCAGGATTGATTCAAACCTCATCTCATCTTTTACATCTATGCTTTCCGAGCAGAAACCGATAACAAAGAACAGCACAACGAGGGAAGAGCCGACCGCTACAAAGACCGGCTCTATCCCCTCAATGACTGCCCAGGGACCTCCGCCCTTGAAACTGACCGGTGACTGTCCAAGCATTGCAAAGACCAGGGATATCTGATTGTTCCAAAACCCAAACACTGCCTCAAGAAGTGCAAGGATCTTGTCTCCAAGCTTAAAAATATCCATACTTGTTATTCACCTCTTTCCTTTTACTAAAAGGGGAAATGCATTTCCCCAATCTTAGAAGCCTAAGAATGTCAGTACTGTTGAAATACCAGCCATCATGACACCTGCTACAATTCCTTTCAGTGCAGAGTTCATGGTAGATGAATCCTGCTGCTGGTAGGCTTGTGCGAACTCCATAACATTCTTTGCAAGAATGATGACACCAACCGCACCAATGACTGCAATGATAAGTGTCTTTAAATTCTCAAGCGGCTGTGTTACTGCGGAAGTACCTGTACCTGCTGCAAAACAGGTAGTGCTCATAAGCATCACTCCCATAAGTGCTCCGGATAATGCCGGAACGAATCTCTTTTTTAAGTGAATGAATCTACTCTTCATGCCTTTCTCCTCCATCTGATTGTTGTTTGTTGTTGAAATAACCTGTTCTTTTCTCATGTTGTTTAATCTCCTTTTTTGAAGTGACAGAAGCGGAAAAAGCCAGAAAGGAATACACATATTCCAATCCGGCTAGCTTTCCGAACGGAATATATGCATTCCTTTCTGTCCTGTTGATAGTTACTCTATGATAATCAGGCAATGCCTGTTGTACTGGTTAATCGGGCTTTCCCCGATGCGTTTTTGCTGTGACCATCTCCTTTCAAGGTATGAAAAAAAGCACCTTAACCATATGGCTAAAGTGCTAATTTACTCTCAAATTTGCTTTATTCTAAAAGCATTCCATCAATTATTGCAAACTTTGTCTTAAATATAGATCTATTCTGGCAATATCGTAATATGACATCCTGTACATAAGGTCTTGTACAATAACTGTCTACCACAATCTGTTTATCTTCCTCTTTCTCTATCCTCTTAAATATGCCTTTTGCATTCCAATCCGTCTTTACAGCATCTACTAAATCATTACTCATCTCAAGATGTGATAAAATCGTGGAATTCAACTCGGTTTCTTTAATTTCAGATATTTGTCCATAGTCATTAAGTTGCTTCAATTCTCTCTTAATTGCCTCCGTGTAACTTGTCATATTATTATCTCCTATCAATAAGTATTCAGGTGTTACATCTAGTGCCTTTGCTAGTTGTAAAAGATTATACGCACTTGGCTCTTCATTGAGTCTACCTTGTTCATAACGTCGTATACTCTGAACAGATATATTTGTTATCTTACCCAGCTCTTCCTGTGTATAGTTTCGTATATTACGCAACTCTTTTAATCTATCTGCAAAAGTCTTTTCCGTATTCATCCTGTACCTCCAATATAAAATAATTTCTGTCTTTTGTAACTGCTCACATGTTAGTAGTCCAATAAGCTGAAGCATACTATGTGAGCAAATTATATCATATACTCTGTAATATATCTAAAAACATTACTGCTTCTTTCGATATGAACTCATCTTCTCCACAGTAACCTCCGGATAAAAGTAAGTAAGAATCGTTGCCTTCGGAACTCCTGCCGCAAGTGCCTTCTTCACTTCCTCTTTCTGCTCCGGTGTATATGACCAGTGCAGCATTCGGTTTGTGATTGTATCCTCCCACTTAGGCTTTTCCCTCTCAGGATTCCTTACAGGCTTAGTACCAGCACTTCCATTAGAAGAGTTAGCACATTCTGTAGTATCAGACTTCTGTGACTCATCGACATACTCAAGCTCATTTGCCTGCTCCCTGTCAATCTTTGCTTTCTGCTCTGCCTCATCCTGCATGGAGAATCTTCTGCTTAACTCCGCATCACCAAGCATCATAAACTGCTCATAGGTAAGAGAATCTATATACACATTCTCGCCCTTATCCCTCAGCTTTTCATAATACTTAACTGCCTTGTCTGAAAGAATCTCAAATGGCGGACCGATAAGATTATCTGCTCCTCTTATCTGATGAACATAAGGCTCTCCCTTGCCATCTGCTGTCTGGTTAAACATCGAATGATTGAACGGTATGAACTTATTGTCCATGATAGGATCAAAACCACGGATAAAGATAATACATTTCTTATTATCCAGCTTTCTGACTTCATCGGGTGTAAACAATTCTCTGCCTAATACATCATAGTTTCTTGAAGAGCTTCCCTGTCTGCCCTTTGTTTCTCCACTTGACTTCTTATCAATCGTACCTTTTCCAAGCAGCTCTGACACATACTTATGCGTACTCTGCTCGTTTCCACCGAGATAGATGAACGTATCGCAGTTGCCGGGAATTGTCTCCCAGGTATCTTTAAAAAGTGCTTTTAACTGGGCAAAGTTCTGAATAATGATAATACTTGAAATCTCACGGCTTCGCATTGTCGATAACAGTGAACAGAAGTCATCTGGCAATGCGACATTCGCAAATTCATCTAACATAAATGTCACATGGATTGGCAGCCTTCCACCACAATTAAAGTCTGCCTGATAGTACAATTCCTGAAATATCTGCGTGTATAACATACCGATAATAAAGTTATAGGATTTGTCACTATCCGGGATTACACAAAAGAGTGCTGTCTTTGTCTCCCCATCTCCGTTTACACCAATACCGATATCGGACAGATTAAGCTCATCTTTGGAGAGTAATCGTAAAACCTGCTTATTTTCAAGAAATGCAAGTCTTGAGTTGGCACTGATGATAATGGAACGGACGGTATCTCCTGCACCTCGCATACATTTGTTGTACTGCTTTACTGCCGGATGATTAGCTCCGAGTGGGGAACTCTCCTCTAAGAACTTCATTCGCACATCCAGTTTCGACGCCTTTCCCTGCTCTGTCACTTCTGCTTCTCCAAGAAGCTTCAGTACTGTCTCAAAGTTTCTCTTTGCCGGCTGTACTTCAAGCCACACATAATAAAAGATTGACTGTAAAAATAATCCTTCTGCTTTCTCCCAGAATGGATCACTTGGAGTGGAACCCTTTGGTGTGGTATTACTGATAAGATTGGTAATCAGCTTTACAACATCTGTTTCCTCTCTGATATAGGAAAACGGATTATAGCAGTCCGACTTATCCATCTCAAGCAGATTGATGACCTTCACATTGTATCCGTTATTCTTTAACATCTGCCCGCAACTTCTAAGAATCTCACCTTTTGGATCAGTACAGATAAAAGAACAGTTATGTGGCATCTGCATCAGATTCGGCTTTACTTCATAAAATGTTTTTCCTGCTCCGGAACCACCACAGATAAGTATATTTCCATTGAGCTTGAGTCTCCTAAAATCCAGCGACATCTTCACATTTTGGCTGAGTATCCGGTTGAAATTCTCATCCTTATCTGCAAGTATCTTGTTGACCTGCTTCGGATTTTCAAATCTTGCCGTACCAAATTCCTTACCGGGCATATAGTTTCTCTGACTGGTGTAATACATGACAATAGCCATCGCATAGATACCTAATGCAATGGCTACTGCTTTTACTGTATTGGAATTGTAATAGTTGGCAAAGGGAACAGCACATACTTCATTGAATCTGTCCATAAATTCATTAAAGGCAATCCCTTCTGCCCACGCACCATTTATCAGATAACCAAGATACCCGGCTAACACTGCACCCACAAGGATGAATATCAGTGACGGCTTTTTCTTTGTTGTCTGCATAGGCTGCTACCTCGCTTTCTTCGTGGTAACAGTTTTCTTCTGTGTGGTCTTTTTCTGCTGCTTCTGTACTTTCTCGTAACGCTCCCTGACAGATGACTCCACCTTGTCGTAGTGAGTATAAAGCTCGGTTCCTTTCTGGGTTGTCACCACACGATTCTGCTCATCGTAAAGCTTATAATCCTTGGTGGAATCAAGGAAAGTAAGCATTGTCTTTCCACCATGAATCTCCATGATGTTTTCCTTACGGAGCCATACATATCTTGCCTCTTCTCCCCATGTGCCGGGAACTCTGGTCTTAACAGCATGGTCATTCTCTTCGATAATCAGCTTCTTGCTGATAGTCACATCTGATAAGTTCGCATTCTTTGATGCTGCAACTGCCCTCATTCTCTCAGCAAGGTCCTGATAGCCTCTAACACGATTGATAAATGCATCCTTGTCCATCATGACTGTATGGGTGCCATCCTCATTTTTCTTTCCAAGCACACCGATTGTCTCTAGCTGTTTGATAACACTTTCAGCCTGCTCACCATTGATACTGAAATTCTCCTTGACCTGATCCACACTGATAGCTTTCTTTTCCATTGCAAACATTCCGACCTTTTCGATCAGTCCGTCAATAGCGGTATTAACCCTATCCCCTTCTATCGTGTGGCTTTTCTCGTTTCCCTGCTGTTTCTTCAAAAAATCCATCAGCTTGCCAAGGGATTTTTCATCTCCATTCTTCAGATAATCGTCAAATGTGGCAATCTTACCAAACTTGAGCTTCTGTATCATCATATTCACACGGGGAACTGCCTCTGTATGAAAGATTACCTCACTCAGTCCATCTTTCCTGTTACAGTCTGGAAGTACCGAATACAGGATTCCATACTTCTTTGCCATCTTTTCAACCTTTTTCATATCTTCGGTATTAAACTGTAACACCTGTAAATCGCCACCTTTTAAGATCAGCTTTCTCATGGATGTCTTGCCAAGTGACTTTTCATAATCAAGCATCCCTTTTAAGAAATCTATTGCCTTCTGCATGGCAGCAATGCCGCCGCTTCCTACCTTCATGGCAATCTCAATGCCATCATAAGCTACACGGATGATCTGCACCGCTTCCTGAATCTCTTCTGCCATTATCGCACCTCCACTTTCTCTCTAACTGTTGTTTTAAGCGTTTCTGTCTCTGTAGTACGGATTTCCTCGGCTGATACATCAATACCATAAGTAGTCAAAATATCTGCCAGATGATTGATTGCTTTCTCCTCCTCGATACGATACATTTCAAGTGCCACAAGCAGGTTTTCCACCTGTTCCACCCATGCAGGCTTCATATCATATTTAGACCTGTATGTGACCATAATCTCGTCCGACTCAGCCTTATCCGCTGAATGTGCCAAAGCTTCAATAAGAGAAATCGTGTCTTCCTTGCTGCCGCTTCTGAATGCGAACTGGACAACAAAGTTTTTCTCTTCCTCTGTAAATTGATGCTCCACACCATTCATCTCTGTTACTGCTTCATTTACTACTGCTAAATTCATAAGTTCCTCCTAATCTGCCATGCTGTTTTCAAGCACAGCAATCTCAATGATCTCCTTCATCTTTTCCGCTGAAATGTTGTTGTTTATAAGCTCTACAAGCTGTGACTCAGTAAGTCCCTTTTCTATTGCACTCTTAATCTGCACAAGCTGCGCCGGAACAAGGTCTCCCGATGCAACCAGCTTTACAATGTCTGCTCTTGACTTTTTCTTAAATGACAGTCTTGCAAAAAGACTTGCCACTCCGCTGTTGCTGCTCTTTCTCACACTTCGCTCAATCGGAAGTCTCTGCACCACATTTCCAGTACCATCAACTACCGGAATCTGATAATAGACCGGAATTCCATTTGCCACAGCCTGCATATTCTGAGGAACTGCAACTGTATCAACCATCTTTTTATCTGCCTGTGATACGGACTGGCTTTCCTGCGGCTCTGCCTTACTTTCTGCCTCTTTCTTATTCTCTGTGGCAACACTTATGATCTTATCTTCCAATGACTCTATTCTGTCTCCCATACGCTTCATCTCCTTATCCTTTTTCTCAATATCATCCCTAAGTCTTGCAATTGTACTGCTTGCCTTATTCAGTTCATTCTGCTGACTGTTGATAAGAGCGTCCTTATCCTGGTTCTCCTTGACCAGACGCTCCCTGACTTCCTCGTCATCTTTGGAAGTTTCTATTTCAGAAAGCTTCTTATTCAGGGCATCATACCTTTCATTCTGATGATTGATCTTTGCAACCACTTCATCCATCTGAGCTACAAGACTTTTCACATACTCTAAATCCTGTGGCATCTGCTCTTTGGCTTTATTAAGCTTTTCTAATACCACATCAAACATCCTGCGCATGTTTACTGCTGTATCATCTTTTTGGACTACCTCTCTGATTGCATCAATCGGCACACCTTTTTCATAGTAATCCAATGCTGTCTGCATCTTAGGTGCTGCCATCCTGCTATCTTTCAGCAGCGTTAACAACTCTTCTGATACACCCTTATGCAGACATTTTGATAACACCTTCATCTGCTCAATGTCATAACTTTTGTTAAGATACAGATCGATTTCATCATCAGTCAGTCCATATTCATAATCGCTTTTGACAAGAGCAATAACCTCACTGTCCATATGCTTATTACGAAGAATCTGTATCTTTCTCTCAATCGCCATTTCACTTAATGGCTCTCTTTTTTCTTCCATATATGCCTCCTAACCACTAAAAAAACAGCCTAACGTACCGGCTGTTCTTTTCTGTCTCTTATCGTTTCTTTGTCATACTGCTTCTCTTCTGCCGAAGCTGATACCGTAAGTTCCTTCCATATTGATCTTCCAAGATTAAGTTCCTTTGATACCGCCCGTTCTGCCTTACAGTCCTGTGCATACTTGCTCTCATATTTTTTTCTAAGACTCTCGACCTCTTCCACACTGTATCCCTGTGCCAGAAGCTCAGTGTTAAGCCTTTCCCATGCATTGTGCTCATCTTCAAAGAAGGTATCCCCACTCTGATAACACGATTCCGCATCATCAAGCCCCCGGATCTGTTCAGCCTTGTCAAAAATATCTTTGAATCTTTCCTTAGCCTTATAGGTCTTACTCTTTTCCTTTGATGCTTCTTTTTTCTTATCCATCAGATTATCAAGTACCGATACAAGTTCTTCCGCACTCTCAATCTTATGCCTTACCAGAAATAGATACTGCTCCTGCAGCTTATGCATCTTTCGGATATCATCCTTATACTTCCATCCCTGACTATATGGCTTCTTTTTCAGCTTTCCAATCCGGTAAAGCTTTGCATAATATCTTTTCTGCAAGCCTGACATCTTCGCCCTGCGGTATCTTTTGACATAGCACTTTACTATCGCTGCCTGTTTTTCCTCATTCTGTGACTGGTAAAAAGATAAATCTTCCTTAGCAATACGCTCCACAATAGCTTCCTGTGAATAATTCTCGCCAAGAGTCTTACATCTTCTGAATCTTGTCATCCCCTGTGGTCTGACTGCCAGATACTTTCCCTGCTTGACCTCATATCCTTTTTCCGACAGCAGTTCCAGAAATCCTCTCAAATCATTTGCCTGTAAAATGCAGGCATCCAAATCTCTTTTTATCATATCTGCCCACACAAAGCTGCCTTCACGATATTCGCTCCAATCCTTATAATTCTCGTGCTGTTTCTCTTTGCTGCCATCCTCCACATCTATAATGGAAAGACCATACTCCTGACACAGCTTATTGGTAATCGGCTGGATATACTTTGCCCAGTCACCTTTCTCGTAGCGATACTTTTTCCCATCCACAAAGCTTACACTGTTAAATACAATGTGTGAATGAACATGGTCTGTATTATCATGAACCACAAATACCGCTTCATAGGCATCGCCAAGATATTCTGCTACAAACTTCTGTGTTATCTCAAAAGCCCTGTCCGGTTCCACCTCATCCTCTTTGAAGGAAAGAATGATGTGATACCCCTGTCGCTTGTCTGTTTTTCCAAACTGCTTCTTTGTATCAATCATCTGTTCAAAAGCCATATCTGCCTGACAGTTAACAGCTCCCACAAGTCTTCCTCTCTGAGTTTTCTCAGGATTCATCACATAATCCAGTGCCCGTTTCAAATGCCTTGCATGAAAAGAATTCCCGCTGTCCTTCATGTGAAGTATCTTACTGATTGCCAATCTTTACCACCGCCTCGCTGACAGACTGATTCAGCTTTTTCATATATGCCACAAGCTGTTCCTTATCTTTCTTGGAATACAGCTGTGCATTGCTGTTAAATACAATCTGATTGATGTTAATGCCGATTCGGTTTATCTCATTGATAAGCTCTTTAAGAAGTTTCCTTACTTCCGGATAATCATTTGGTTTCTGACTGATTAGAAGCCTGATATATTCGGCTTCATTCATTCCATTTGCCTTTGCCTTATCAGAAAGTACCTTCGCTTCCTGTGGCATAAGTCTTAGTGTTTTCCTTATACAATGAACTTTATCCGCCATAGAATCACCTTCCTCTCTTACCCGTACTGTATTCTCTTACTCCTTCTGCTACTGTTACAGCAGCTTTTTCCAGTTCTTTATTACCCAGCTGGGCAATAACCCTGTCTGCAAGCTCTGTAGCAACTTCTATAAGTTCCTTACCATAACAGGTTTTATCAAACAATCTGTCCAGTCTCTTTTCATCTGCTTTCAGACTTTCATACTTGCTCTGATACTCGTTATAGTCGTTAAAATCCTTTGGATCACTCCTGTGTGCTTCCGCATCAAGTATCAGTTCATAGTTCCATTCACAGACAATATCTATAACATCATCTATCGGGTATGGTTCAATTTCACCATTCTCCTCAGCTACATCCTGCCTGTACATCTTCCCATCTGAATCTATGCCAATGGCATAATCATGTCCTTCCATATAGTTAAGCAGAATTGCAGCATCTTCTATCGAAGGGTTTAGTAAGATATCAAATGTGTCTGCCCAGGCAATAAGTTCCTCTGGTTCTGCGATTATTGTAAGTTCTTTATCCATTGCTTTCCTGCACCTCCCTTATCCGTGTTTTGTATATCTCTTCCACCCACACGCCTGTCTGAATCTCTTAGGTTTACGGCTAGATACGCATTAGAGACATCTCTGTCCTAATGCCATCTAGTTAGGGAGAAAATCTCCCTAAAACCCTCTGTTTATGGAAGTGGGGGCGCTTTTTGCCCCCACTTTGCTACTTTGGGGGCGCTTTCTGCCCCCACTTTGTTATTTTGGGGGCGCTTTCTGCCCCCACTTTTATACTGACTTTCATCCGGATTTTGTCGTGTCCGAATTGCGGGGGCGCTTTTCGCCCCCACTTTGACATTTTGGGGGCGCTTTCTGCCCCCACTTTGCTGTTTTGGGGGCGCTTTCTGCCCCCACACATCAAAATCCGGTTTCTCATGCCCTGACTGGTTCATCTGCTCTCTGATTCATCTGGTTCAGATTAAGCTTTGCAGCCACAAGCCACTCGTTGTAATCCTTATATCCGGCTGGAGGCGGACAGTCTTCTACCTCATATCCAAGCTCATAATACTTTCTCATAAGTTCAGCTGCTGCTTTTCTCCCCGGCTCATCTCCATCAAGCAGAACCGGATGGAAGTTATCTGCGGATGTTCCCGAAGAAATGTTTCAAGTGGTGCATCTGCAAGCATCCCAAGTGCCAGCTTATTTGATTCATAATCCGTGAAGATATCCACATAACTCATAAGGTCGATTGCAGCCTCAAATACTACAAGCTCTGTACTGTTAACATTTACCACATTAAATCCATAGTTCTTATCATTGCCTGTGACATCACACTTGAATGGCTTGCCCTGCTTATCAAACACTCCACGCATACTTGCAAATCTTGTCACTCCATTTTTATCATTTCCTTTGAAAACAACATTGTGGTAATGCCTGCTCTCATAAATCAGTCCATCTTTTAAAAACAGATCTATGACAGTCCTGCTGATTTCTCTCTCCTGATTCAGATATGAAATAAGATAGGAATTATCTCCCGCCGGTTCCGGTAGGACAAATGGCTTTCTCTCCTCTGCCTGCTTCTGCGATACCTGATGAACAAGTGGCTGCTTTACAGGATTCTCGATCCTTCTATATCCTGCAAAATCTAAAAGCCAGAACACAGCCTCTTTTACACTCATTCCACAAAACACCCGCAAGAAATCTACCTGTGAGCCGCCATTGTTGCCTTTGTCAAATTGCCTTGACCATCTGTACCAATGGCTTCTGTTATAGATACGGATGGAATCCATCTCCTTTAAAGTGTGGTATTTGCCAATCCTCTTTACTGTATACCCAAGGCTTTCAGCAACTGCACACAGGTCAACACTCTTTGCTATGGCAAGCTCTTCATCCGTAAATCTTCCATCCATGCTTTCACCTTGCCTTTCCCTGCTCTGCTACAAGCGGTGACTTGATATCAAGTGTCCGGTAATCTGTGCTCAGGGTAATCTTAGGATTATCAATCATGCCTTTTTCCCTGAAACTGAAAAATTCACGATTGTCTCCACCGACTATGATATGGTCAATGAGCGGTATTCCCATCAGTTCACACAGCTTGTTCATGCGGTCTGTCATCATCGTGTCTGCCTTGCTTGGGAATACATTTCCGGATGGATGACAATGGATTAACATCATGCTTGCGGCATTGCTTAAGATACTTGATTTAAACAGTTCTCTCGGATGTGCCATTGCCTCATTTAAAGAGCCAACACTTGCAAAATGCACATTGATAGGTTTTAAATCTGACCTTAGATTGACCACACACACTACTTCCCTGTCAAACTGGCACATACAGTCTCCCATGACAGCAGCTATATCCGCCGGATTATTAAAGGTGTGCTCCAAATAAATCGGAGCATCCTTTACAAGTCTTACCGAAACCACATCAAGCTTGAAGTCATTCTTCTTTGGCATCAGACACCGCCTCCTCTCCAGACTCGACACGGATAACAAAGTCACCTTTCTGGCTGTTTATGAGAGCAATGAGTTCTTCCATTGTAAGTTCCTGCTCCATAGCTGCCTCCTATCTGGACTTTTCCTTCGCGTCATATACAAGGGGAGGTTCTGCAACGATACCATCAAGTCTCTTGTTTGGTGTATCAGTTGCAAGGGTGAGTTTTCTTAAATCCTTATCATAGTGATATACCTGATTGGAAAGTCTCTCGTCCAAAGACACCTCCTGCATATTTACCTCGACTACCATCTGTGCAAGCATCTCAGGGCTTCCCATATCTGAAGATACTGCAATAACCTCATGCACGCTCGAAGGGAGAATATAAAGGTCACTCTCTAAACTCTCTGCCAGCTCATGAAGCTCATTCTCATAAAGCATGGACGCTGCACCATTGATACCCTTTTCATTGGAAATCACCCACATCGTCTGCTCCGGTGGAATCTCAGCTATCATCATCTCTGCGATCTCCTGTGGCATCCCATCCCTTGCGAACATTTCTCTCATAATGTCATTCATGCTACGAACGACAGGTGGGAAGAGTCTTCTTGTGTTTTCCGCTGCACACTTAAAGAGCTGTTCCTCGCTCATTCCAAGTCTTTTCGCAAATTCATTTGTAATTTTTGAACTCTGCACCGCATCCTTATCGGCACTGATTATTACCTTATACACAATAGAAAGATCCTGAAACTCCCTGTGAGGCACCTGTTCCAAAAATGTTTTATTCTGCTCTGTATTGATGAGCTGGAATACAATCTTCTCGTTAGCATCCTTCATAATGCTGTCCACATCAACAACCGGAGCCTGCTCATATGCCCTTTCCATAAAGTCACATGCAGCCATAAGTGTTTCCTCAAGATCCCCACAGTCCTGATACTTCTTATACATGTCATTGATATAAATCGTAGGCGAAATGTTCCTGCCTTCTTCTCTTAAGATGATGCCATCAAGAGTCACATTCACCTTTTCCACGGGTTCTGCCACAAGCTCCATTCCTTTGAACTTCTCAGGCATATAATCCATAAACTTTTCTTTTACTACTTCCTTAAAAATCTCGTAATTCATCATATTACGGTTCCTCCTTAATCTAAAAAAGCGGGGAACATAAGTTACTGGCTTACATTCCCCGCAAGGTTAATTTTTACTGTTTATTCTTTTTCTTTCTTCCACGAAGTCCGACTCCGACACCAGTAATAAGTGCAAGTGCACCGATTCCAAGATAAAGAAGCGGATTTGCATTGTCACCTGTCTGTGGAAGCTTAGGCTCTGTCGGTACATTGACAAGCTTAAGTGTTGTTACAACAACTTCCGGTGCATTGTCATCATATCGAAGAGTTACATCGTGAGCTGTTTCATCAAGGATATATCCATCAGCTGCTTTTGTCTCAACTACTGTATAATGGATATCTTCCTTAAATGAACCATCCTCATTGTAAGTACAGATAGGAAGCTCCTTGCTCTCTGCATGACCATTCTTGTCAGTAGTGAGTGTATCAAGCACCTTTCCGTCCTTATCCCTTACTTCAAATACAACACCCTCGATTGGCTTTCCGGTTACTTTGTCAGTTTTCTCAATGACAATCTTACCGACTGCCTGTTCATCTTTCATGGATACCTTCTGGATTTCTGCTGTCTCCTTTACTTCAAAGGTTACATCACTTGCCACCTTATATCCATATGGTGCAGATTCCTCTCTGAGTGTGTACTTTCCGACAGGAAGTCTCTCAATCATATGCGTCTTTCCTGCCTCTGATGTCCAGCTCTCAACAAGCTTTCCATCAGCATCAATAACTGAAATCTTTGCTCCAGGCAATTCTTTCTTGCCTGTGATATCAGTCTTTGAAATTTCTACCTTGATCGGTGCATTTTCAAATGCTGCCTCAAACTCGATAACCTTTACCTTATCTCCCTGATATGAAGCATCCACATCAAATGTCTTATCTGACTTCACATAGCCCTTTGGTGCCTCAAGTTCTTTGACATAATACTGTCCAAGTGGAAGGTCAGAGGTAAATGTTACTTTGCCATCCTTTCCAGTAACACCTCTCTCAATCTGTGTATCTGCTTTGACAATAACCTTTCCATCCTTATTTACGATATCTTCTTTCGCAAATAAACCAAATACAGCACCTTCAAGCTCTTTCTTTGTCTCTGAATCCGTCTTGGTTACAGTAATCTGCACTTTCTGACGCTCATTTGTCACATCCATTCCTGCAAATACAACCTTTGTATTCTGATCGATATAGGAAAGATCTGCCTCAATCGGTGTCTCATCTAATACAAATCCATCAATGGTCTTTGTCTCAACAAGATAATACTTGCCAAGTGGAAGGTCATCAATTCTAGCGATACCCTTATCATTTGTCACGATGGTTGCCACCTTGTCTCCTGCCTTGTGATATACAGTGTTAAGTCCGTCAGCACTTACGATATCCTCTTTTGCATATACATCAAAAGTTACTCCTGCAAGGCTGTCCTTGAAGAAATTGAAGATAAAGTCATACCAGTAACCCTTCATAAGAGTAGTATCTGTTACAAATTCGCCGTCCTTATTGATGACGATGGAACCTGTAGGAACTTCATCCTTCATCTCTACATGCTGCACTTTGCCCGTGTCCTCTACTGTAAACTGGATATCTGCTGCCTTGAGATATCCGTAAGGAGCAAATTCCTCACGAAGAGTGTAAGTCTCTCCAACTACAAGTCTCTTGATTACATGTGCTTCCTTAGCATCAGATGTCCATGTGTCTACCACATTTCCATCCTTATCAAGTACAGTAAGTGTTGCACCTGTAAGCTCTGCACCGCTTGTGATATCTGTCTTTGTAAACTCAAAGGTTGTAGGAGTGTTCTTATACTCGCTGTTATATACAGCAGTCTTAACATCCTGTCCCTGATATTTTGTATCAAAGTTTACTGCTTCCTCACTTGTCACATATCCGGCAGGCTTTACAAGCTCCCTTGCAACATATTTTGCAAATGGATAATCCTTAACAAAAGCAATCTTTCCATTCTCATCAGATGTTGCCTTCTCAAGAAGTGTACCTTTCTCGATAATAACCCTGCCATCAGCATTCCTTATATCCTCATCTGCATAAAGACCAAATACTGCACCTGCAATCGGTGTATTATCTTCTGCATCAAGCTTGGTCACTGACATATCAAGCTTCTGTCTGTCATCTGAGAAAGTAAGGCTTTCCTTGATAACAGGTGTCTTATCATCCACATATGTGAATGTGACTTTCTGCTCATTTGGATTTAACACATATCCGTCAGGAGCTGTTACTTCAACAACTCTGTACTGACCAAGAGGAAGATTCTTGGCTACTGCCTTTCCATCTTTTCCTGTTGTAAGAGTTGCCACAAGGTCGCCCTTGCTGTAATACTTTGTACGGTTGCCATCTGCATCCTTCTGGTTGTCTGCTGTGTAAATATCCTCGGCAGCATAAACTTTGAATTTTGCTCCGGCAAGTGAGCCTTCCTTATAAACAAACTCTTTCTCATATGAGCTTGCAAGAAGTCCACCCTTAAATCCGTCAAGTACCTCTCCCTTCTTTTCTACAGTCAGCTCTCCGACTGCAGGGGCATCGGAATATTCCACTGTGATGATGGCATCATTGGTATCTCCATCTGTCTCAAATGCTGTATCTGTATCAACTGAAATGTTGATATAGTTATCATTCACCACATATCCGAATGGTGCTTTTACCTCTTCAATGCGGTAGTTTCCGATTTTGAGTGCTTCCGGTAAGATTAAGTCTCCATCCTCATCAGTAAAGAATGAAGTATGCTTAACCTTTGACGGATAAGTTGTGTACTGGGTTACATATTCGTTCTTATCAATATTGAAGATCTTAAACTCTGCATTTGGCACAAGCACTGTCTGCTTTGTATCGGAATCCTTCTTGATTACACGAGCTTTGCAGTAAACTCCCTGTCAAGGAATACTCTCCATGTCTGAGGCTTGTCAGGATGATTCTCGCTGATTTTTACCTCAAATGGCTTGATTGTCTTCATGTTATGCGGTGTCTTTGACTCAACTACCACATAGGTTCCATAAGGAATTGCAATGGAAACTGCATGTCCCTTGTCATCGGATGTGATTGTTGTTGCTCCGTTTTCCCCGATTACTACCGGAGTTGCCTTGTCATAGTCATAACTTCCATCTGCCTTTACGGATAAAGAAGATTTTAAGTATGCTGTGAACTCTGCACCTGCAAGCAGTCCTGCTTCAGTATCATCGCCATTGTCAGATACCTTGATAAGCTGGAATGGCTGCTTGATGACCTGCTCTGCTGAGGTTGTGCTTCTTGATACCTCTGCTACAAGGTCTCCCTCATAGTCACATACTACATCGTGCTCCTCTTCGTCTAAGAGATACCCCTCTGATGGAGTGATTTCTTTCACATAATAGTTTCCAAGGTAAAGGTTATTGACCTCTGCTTCGCCATTCTTATCTGTTGTAAGTGTTGCTACAAGGTCACCTGCTTTGAATACAGCTCCTGTTGCTCCGTCCGGATGCACGATATCGTTTCTTGCATAAAGACCATAAACTGCACCTTCAAGGCTTGCATCTCCCTGGGCAACTGCCTTGCCTGATTCCTTGTCTACCTTGTAGATATGAATCTTTGCTGTAGTTCTGTCATTTACAAATGTGTGGCTGAATGATGCCTTTGCCTGTGTTTCAGGTAATACATTGAAATTGAAGCTGTAAACATCTTTACTGTTTCTGATATACGCATATGGTGCCTGTGTCTCTGAGATATAATATCCGTTAGAGATTGGCAGATCCACGCTGTAGCTCGCCTTTCCGTCCTCACCTGTAGTTACTGTTTCAAGAGCTGTACCCTTTGTCACAATAACCTGTCCGGCATAGTTTTTGATGTCATTTCCGGCATAAAGTGTGTACTTGCCGCCATCAAGAGGGTTCTCTGTGTCAGAGTCCTTCTTTACGACAGATACATCCGCTTTCTGTCTTGTATTCTCAATCGTAGCTGATTCATACTGTACTGTCACAGTCTGGTCCTTATACTCAACTGCTACTGTCTGAGGTGTGGTATTGATTGTATACCCGTCAATGCTCTTAATCTCAGTAACCACATAAGTTCCAAGATGAAGGTCAGATAATACCACCTGTCCGTCAGTTCCTGTTGTAAGGCTTTCTGCTACAACATCGCCAGCACTATACACCTTTGTACCATCTGCCTTGTAGATATCTGCTCCTGCTGTCACCTTAAATGTTGCTCCCGGAAGCTTCTTTTTCTCATAAATAAAGTTACTTCCATTCCATGAGCTGAGCACTTCACCTTCCTTGTAGATTGTGATTGCTCCAAGCTGCTCCTTATCTGTTGCAGAGATTCCGGTTGTCTGTCCCGCTCTTACAGTAAGAGTATGAACCTTACCGGAAAGAACATAGCCCTTTGGTGCTGTAATCTCTTTTACATAATAAATGCCTGCGACAAGTGCAGCTGACTTTGCATATCCGTTTCCATCTGTTGTCATGGTCTGTACTCTGTTTGTGCATCCGCTGTCAGAATAAATTCCATAGACTGCACCGGAAAGCTTCACTCCGCTTGACTCATCTGTCTTTGTAAGCTCACCATATCCGATGTTCTCTGTCTTGACCTTGATATAGGCTTTGACAGGATCTGCTGTCGGTCTTTCAGAAATAAACTCCTGATATCCGCTCTTTCCTGTAAGCCAGAATACACAGCTTGATGTTGTCTCAACCTTGCCAGCATTGGATGTGAATGTTCCTGTTGTAGCTGTGGTATTCACGCTCGTTGAAGAGATTGTAATACTGTTGCCATTCTTATCAACAGAATATCCACTGATGCCAAAATCAAAGTCTGATAAGACACCATTGCTGTCAGATAATGTTGTTTCAAATCTCTGACTTCCCTCATTCCACTTCAACTCATAAGTTGGTGCCTCACTGGTTCTGCGTGATGCAAAACTTGGAGCGTTGCATTGTAGGAACTGCTGATATTGTCTCTGAGCCTCTCATAATAGCTGTATGAAGAATCAGGACTTGGTGCTGTGTTACAGAGCTTTCTTGCTGCCGAATCACCACTTCCGGTTCCAAAGATATCTGCTACAATAACCCATACCATTGCCTGAGTTGCGATATACTCATCGCACTGACTGTTGCTTGGTGCCGCCTTTTGTGTACTGTTAAACCCATAATAAAGGCAGTAACTTAAAAGCTTTCTCTGCTGTGCTGACATTGATGTGCTCGCATCATCGTAGCTGTTCATAAGCTGACCGCCATCTGCTCTTAATCCGAAATTCATACAATATGCAGAATTTCCGTCAAGAATTGAATACAGAATCTTGCCATGATTATATCCAGGCTTCAGCTCACTTACTTCTCCGGAATTTTTGACTGACGCATTCCAGAACGCAATATTTGCCTGCGGACTGGCTGCAAATGCTGTTGTTCCATTCGTAAAGAGTGTTCCAACCATTGTGAGCATAGCCATAAATCCTGCCATAAAACGCTTTAGTTTCTGTTTCATGTGCTCTTTCCTCCTTAATTTTCGCATAAAAAGAGAAAGACATAAGTTTATGGCTTACATCTTTCTTCCTTCTGCTTCTATTCGTTTTTATTTATCTGTGACATCGAAACTCGTAATAGTCTGTGCCGCCTGTCGTGTAAACTCCATCATAACTGATGTAGAATACCGGATCTGTTTCCAAAAGTAACATACTTGCAATATATTCTGCGATTGCATCCTCAGATGATAACCGCTGTCCATCAATGGTACTTGCTTTGTTGAGGTCTGTCTCTACAAACACACTATAATAAGAGCCTTCCATACCATCGTAAGGATAATACTCATTGTACTCTTCCTGCGTGATACTGCCGTCATTCAAATGATTCTGTAAATTCTGCTGTGTGGTAATCATCCCTCCTGCCTGACACTTTGCTGTTGCAAGTGACACAACATTCTGTGGACTGTACGCCACGGATGCCGGCTTTGGATTGCTCACATTGTCTTTCGGACTGTCTGTAGTCTGACCACCATTACCTGCATTACTCTGATTTCCACCAGCTTCCTTATTACCACTTGCAGGAGCTTTCTGTTCCGGCTCGTCATTCTGCTCTGACTTTTCTTTCTGCTTTGAAGCAGTTTCATTATCAGCAGACTGGTTATCTTCCTTATCAGTCTTCTCTTCTGAATCTTTAACCTCGGCAATATCTTTCTCTGTCTCTTCACTTCCAGCTTCGGTTGTGACCTCTGTGACAGCTTCCGTTGCCATTGCTACTTCTTCAGTTGGCTTTACGCTTTCCGTCTGTTTCTCTGTCTGATTATCAGCCTTTTCCTTACCACCATTACAGGCAGCCATTGAAAAGACCAGTACTGCGGATAATAAGATAATACTTATCTTCTTCATAGTAATCACCCATCCCTTCTCCGCAAGAGGGACGGGCTATGTGTTCCGTGCCATCCACCCTTGCGGTGAACTATTTATCTGTAATGCACGGGACACATAGGACTGTCCCGTATTCTGTGCATCTTAAACTCCTTTCATTATACCAGCTCTCTTATTTTAAAGAAATACTGCATAAGTCTTCTGTTTTTCTTATAATTTAAGAATAAACCCTTTACCTGCATACGCTCACCTCCTCTCAGAATGTACCCATTCTTACGAATGAAAGAAATATCCTTGCCACCATAGCGAATAGAAGAAGAATTATTCTGGCAAGTCCTAAGACCAGCTTCAATGCTCCAAGAATTATCCTTAATATCCACTTGAGGATCTCTAAAATCACTGTTCCTACGACTTCCATAACTCTTCTCATAATAATCAGTCTCCTTTCGACATCCATCCCATTGCAAGTCCTGCAACATCTGCATCATCCATAACATCTTCTGTAGGTTCTTGTGCTTCACTATTGGCTGCCTGCATTAGTACCGGCTGACCAACATTCATCCCGGATATCACTCCGCCTAACAACTTTATTACCTCTTTTCTAGCCTCATTTGTTGCTGCTTCAATGACCTCTTCCTTAATGTCATCAATATCTTCTGACCGGATATATTCAGCCCGCTCTTTTTCCTTCTTCTTGATAACAAAGGTTTCTTTTCCATAATTATCAATGTAGAACTGAATCGCATCTATGATGAACTGATTCTTAGATTTGAAAATCTTCGGATCAAGGTTCTGAATCACATCATTGATTTTCACATGCTGTGGATTGCTCATGTTAAGGCGGACAGAAGTTTTTACTTCATATTCAAGTCTTCTTCCCATCATCTGCCTCCTTATGATAAACGCCTAGTGCTTTTAAGTCCCATCGTGGCAAGCTGCTCATATCCTCTTGCATTTGCCTTTACATCAAGGTTATAGGAAATGTTCTTTGCATCGTGACTGCCAAAATTCTTCATCACAACTGCCCCTCCACCGACAAATACAATCGGTGTAGTCTTTAAGTTATACCCAAACTCACGGATTGAGTTATATACCTTATCAACAAAATCCTCTATCTCTGCCTTAATAATGGCAAAGTATTCATCATCAATATCTGACCTGCCATATCGCATGATGTTCTGTATCTCTGACTCGTCTACCTCTCCGTTAAGCTGTCTTACACACTGTTCATTGATAGAACGCATACAGGTAATAAGACCTTTTGGTATCGTCACACACTTTGATTCATCCGGTGACTTGTTGATTACCGGCATAATGTCGATTGTCCAGCTACCGATATCTACTATCAGCGTTTTCTTTGCCATTGTAGGTATCTTGTCCACTACTGCTGCATAACACTGAGGAAATATTGCCACATCATCAATTTCAATATAATACGGCTCATTCTCATATTTGAAGCTTACACGCTTATTCTTTGTCAGGTACTTGATAAAGTCATTCTTCTCAGCTCCAAACCTTGTAAGTGGAAGTCCTACAGCAAGGAATACCTTTGCCTCTGCAAGACCTCTTCTTTTAAGTTCCTTAGCAACTGCTGCAAGAGTGAGAAGATAAAAGCTGTCATCTTCGACCTTTGTATCCTTTACTTCCTGCCTCACAGTTCCAACCTTATAGAACTTTCCTTCATACTCAAGTACATCGCCGAAAAGTGCCGGAGTTGTTGTAATCTCCTTAACACCTGTGACAAATACCTGAGAGATTGTTTTCATCATTGACCAACCATGATCAATGCCGATTACTTCTAACTTGTTATTCATATGTTTTGCACATCCTTTCTTCTTAAACAGCCACTTGAACATCTTAACCACCTACTTTCCTATCAGCTTTCGCATACAAGGAAAACAATAACCATTCCCCTGATAATATGGACATCCGACACATTCCGTCGGAAGTTTCTGTTCTTTTTTCTTAGATGGTTTACAACATGTTCCATTGGCACATCTGTTGTTATGTCCCCAGAAGAATCTACAATGCATACAATCTTTTAATTCTCTTTCAAGCTTTTCTTCTGGAGATACAAACCTGCGTTTCTTATGCTTATCTCTTTTTTCAACTGTTCCCACCAGAGCTCTCCTCCCTTCCAAGGAGTGATTGCTCTCTTATCTGTTCCATTGTCCTGTCCGACTCTCCTGCCGTCCTAGCTAACGAATACAATACGATAAGAACAATAATTATTAATGCTATGCTAAATCCCATCATCACTTTATCCTCCTTCAAATTAGTTGCCATATAGACAAAATTTGAATTTGGAAGTGATATAGTCTACATGGCTATGCTTAATGCTAAGCATGTAGGTACACGCCAGTCTTCTAGACTCCTATATCGCCCCGTGTACAAAGAGGTGTTCTCACCTCCGGGAGTTACAGACGAGCCACAAAATGTGTTTCACGACGCCCTTCTGAATTATCAGAAGCACTATCTCTTCTTTTAGCCTTTTGAAGATAAGGACGAACTTCTCGCCCTCTGTGGTTAATTATCCTTACGCAACATGCCGATTCCTTTTACCAGATTTCCATCCAGCTTCTCGCCCTTCATCTTTCGATCCATCAGACTACTAATATGATAGCTGTGACTTTCATCCTCCAGGTACATGCCCCGTAATTTTACTACCTACAGAAATTCTGTAGTGCAAACTACTTTGCAAATCTGTAACTGATTATTCAATTGTTATGTCCAATCTCTCTTGGACAATTGATATTCTACAATGCACTTTAATTTTACGGAAGTGACACCACTGGTGTATTTTTACGAATTTTCACCAGTTTTTGGTGTATTTGTCATTTCCTTTAATTTGTCCCATGTATGCTTAGGCAGTTCTCTTGCCGGCTCTCTGAATCGTTCAAGATATTTTTCAAATAATTCCGTATTGATTAATGCTGAATTACCGACTTTATAGACTGCTCCTGCCTCTCTCGCAATTACTATGATTCTCGATTTACTTATCCCATAAATAATCGCTCCTTCCTCTGCATTGACAAATTTTTTCATAAAATCCTTTGTATCTGAATAGCACTTATATGAGTAACTCATTCATCAGTCTCCTTTCACATTTGGCAATGGATGTTTCATTTCTGTTGGCGGTTCTCTGAATTGCTCCATATATTCATCAAACACCTCCAGATTAATCAGAATAGTATTTCCTTTTGCTTCGCCTATCTTATATACAGCTCCAGCTGCTCTAGCCATTTCGATAAATCTATGATGTCCTATGCTGTAAGTCATTGAACCCTCTCCGATTCTCACAAACTTCTTTTCCACAATTTTATTTGAACTAGGAACTCTTGCAGAATGTTTCATAAATTTCATCAACCTTTCCTTATGTACTAATATAATCTTTGCAAGCTGATATCTTGCTCCAGCAGCCAACGCTATATCCATTGCCTCATCTTGTGTTACATCTAATAAAGCCATTACCTCATCAATACGAATAAATCTTGGTTTTACAGTTTCTTTTCTATAGGCACAAACTGAACCACTCAATGTATTTACCATAACATCACCTACTTATAAAACTCAGAATCTGTAATATGAAAAGTTTCAAGATACTTATCCAATATTTCTGTATTAACAAGTACAAGCTGACCAATTTTATAACAAGCCTTGGCATCCTTAGCCACTTCTTGAAATTTTGTCATTCCCATACTGTACATCTTTGCACCATCTGAATATCTTACAAACTTTTTTGCATCCTCATATCTATCTTTCTTCTTTGATTCATTCATTGCTGTGCTCCTTTCACTTTGACTTCATAACAAATGACGTATTTTCTCCATAACGCAAAAAAGAGGACATCTTCTAAATTTCTTTAGAAAATGTCCTCTTAGTAGTTCATATTTGATTGAATCTTTTTCTTTTCAGATTGTGTACTCTTTCATACTGATGTAAATGACTATGCCAAAATACGTCTTTTAATGCGTCCTTTGACGTACTCAAATGCCTCAACCCCGCATAAACACTAGGTTTATTTATCCAAGCTCTTCATTGTAGGGAATAATAATACGTCACGGATGGCCGGGCTGTCAGTCAGAAGCATAACCAGACGGTCAATACCGTAGCCGATACCGCCTGTCGGAGGCATACCGATCTCCAGTGCGTTCAGGAAATCTTCATCGGTGTGCTGTGCTTCGTCATCGCCTGCTGCCGCATTTGCATCCTGCTGTGCAAAACGCTCTCTCTGGTCGATCGGATCGTTCAGCTCGGAGTACGCGTTACACATCTCCCAGGTGTTGATGAACAGCTCGAAACGCTCTACCTTGTTCGGGTCAGACGGTTTCTTCTTGGTGAGCGGGGAGATTGCCAGCGGGTGATCCATGATGAAGGTCGGCTGGATCAGTTCTTTCTCGCAGTACTCCTCGAAGAACAGGTTGATGATATCGCCCTTGGTGTGACGTGCCTCGTATTCGATGTGATGCTCGTCTGCCAGTCTCTTTGCTTCCTCATCGGTCTCAACTGCGTCAAAGTCGATGCCTGCATATTTCTTGATCGCATCGTTCATGGTCAGGCGTGCAAATGGCTTGCCGAAATCGATCTCGGTTCCGTTGTAGGTGAACTTGGTGCTTCCGCAAACCTTCTCAGCCAGATAACGGAACATGCTCTCGGTCAGCTCCATCATGCCTTCATAGTCAGTATATGCCTGATACAGCTCCATCAGGGTGAATTCCGGATTATGACGAGTGTCTACACCCTCGTTGCGGTATACACGACCAATCTCGAAGACTCTCTCAAGGCCGCCTACGATCAGTCTCTTTAAGTACAGTTCCAGGGAAATACGAAGTTTTACATCCTCGTTGAGAGCATTGTAATGAGTCTCAAACGGACGTGCTGCTGCACCACCGGCATTGGATACCAGAGTCGGGGTCTCAACTTCCATGAAGTCTCTTCCTGCAAGGAAGTTACGGATCTCTTTGATGATCTGGGAACGTTTGATGAAGGTGTTCTTCACATCCTCATTCATGATCAGGTCTACGTATCTCTGGCGGTAACGCATATCGGTATCGGTGATTCCGTGGTATTTCTCCGGAAGGATCTGCAGGCTCTTGCTTAACAGAGTCATCTTCTCTGCGTGAATGGAAATCTCACCGGTCTTGGTGCGGAATGCATAGCCTTCTACACCGAAAATATCGCCGATATCGGATTTCTTGAAATCTGCATAGGATTCTTCACCAATGGCATCTTTTGCCACGTATACCTGAATGGTTCCCTGTAAATCGCGGATGTTGCAGAAAGAAGCTTTACCCATGACACGTTTAAACATCATACGTCCGGCAATGGATACATGGATCGGCTGTGCGTCCATGATTGCTCTTCTTTCGTTATAATCTGCATTCAATGCTTCTTTTGCCTGTGCTTCGTCCATTCCTTCTGCGCTGAACGGTGCTCTTCCAGCCAGGATTTTCGCTTCGTGTTCATCGTAAAGCTTTTTCACTTCAACAGAATGATGCGTCTGGTTGTACTTTGTGATCTGGAACGGATCCTTGCCTGCTGCCTGAAGGTCTGCCAGTTTCTCACGGCGAACTTTCAAAAGCTGGTTGGTATCCGGCTCTTTTGCATTCTGCTGCTTTGCGTTCTGCTGCTCTGCCATCTTTTCCCTTACTCCTTTGTTTCTTCTATAAATAAATGATGTTGGGCAAAAAAGCATTTGCCCCATGGTATGATTAGGATACTCTCTGGATTTCCAGAACCTTGTACTGAAGTACGCCAGCCTGGGTCTCTACGTCTACCACGTCACCAACGCTCTTGCCAATCAGCTGCGCCTACCGGAGACTCGTTGGAGATCTTGTTCTGAAGGCTGTTTGCCTCGGTGGAACCTACGATTTTGAATTCCATCTCCTCATCAAAGTCTACGTCGTATACTTTTACTTTACATCCAACGCTTACTTTGTCTAAGTCGATCTCGTCCTCGTCTACAACCTCTGCGTTCTTTAACAGCTTCTCCAGCTCTTCGATACGCAGCTCGATGTCTCTCTGCTCGTCTTTTGCTGCATCGTACTCAGCGTTCTCGGATAAGTCGCCCTGCTCTCTTGCCTCTTTGATTTTCTGGGCGATCTCCTGTCTGCGGTTGATCTTTAAGTCCTGTAACTCATCTTCATACTTTTTTAAACCTGCATAGGTTAAAATGTGTTTCTTAGCATCTGCCATGTTGCTCATTTCCTTCCTTTTTACGTTGCCGGTAACTGCTGGCAACAAAATAAAATCCCCTCAAATCATTACTGCGTTCTGTCAGCGCCGGTCTTGTATTTTTAGCACAATTCCGCCTGCAGTAACAGGATTTTTCTTTGGTCATACATTCTGAATATTATACTTGAAAGCACTTTTCTTGTCAAGCACGGTATCGCGCCGGATTTCGCGGAATTTTGCCAGATTTTTGTTGCGCTGCATATCGAAAAAATAGTACGAACGCCCCACTGGTTCAAAACAATTTCGGCTCTAAATCGTTATCCCAGCATTCCGTACCGCCCCAGCAGTTCCACCAGCTGCTCCTCGGTTTCCAGCATGTTGCACTCCCGGCGGATCGTTGCAGAATGCGGAAGCCCGGCTGTGTACCAGGCGATGTGTTTGCGCATCTCCTTCATGCCGATGTACTCGCCTTTCAGTGCGACATGCATGCGGGTGTGGCGCAGGATCATCTCCCCGACCTCCACCGGTCCCGGAGCAGGAAGCACTTCCCCGGTTTCGAGGTAATGATTGATCCGGTGAAAGATCCATGGGTTTCCCCTGGCTCCACGGCCGACCATAAGGCCGTCGCAGCCGGTTTCGTCTAACATCCGCTTTGCATCCTGCGGCTCGAAGATATCGCCGTTTCCGATGACCGGGATCTTCACGGCTTCTTTTACCTGCCGGATGATGTCCCAGTCTGCCTTGCCGGAATAGTACTGTTCCCTTGTTCTTCCGTGCACGGCCACCGCAGAGATGCCGCAGCTTTCTGCGATCTTCGCGATCTCCACGGCATTGACATGGTCATCGTCGAAACCTTTGCGGAACTTGACGGTAACCGGCTTGTGTACCTTTTTCACCAGAGAGGACAGCAGTTCTTCTACCAGCTTTGGATTTTTCATGAGTGCGGAGCCTTCGCCGTTTCCCACAATCTTCGGCACCGGGCAGCCCATGTTTAAATCAATGATGTCGTAAGGCCCGTCCTCGATCTGATGCGCAATATCGCTGACGATCTCCGGGTCGGAGCCAAACAGCTGGATGGATACCGGCCGTTCTCCCTCTCCGATCGCCATCAGGTCCTTTGTATTCCGGTTCTTATAGAGAATGGCTTTTGCACTGACCATCTCCGTCACCAGAAGGCCACAGCCCTGCTCCCTGCAAAGCTGGCGGAATGACATATCGGTCACTCCGGCCATTGGCGCCAGGATCAGGTTATTCTCCAGTTCTACATTTCCAATGCGCAGTCTCATTCTTCCGGGCCCTCACCTGTATCATCCAGATCGGCCGGGTAGATTCCTGCTGTTTCCGGATCCGCCTCTGTTCCATAAGCTTCCTCTGTCTTAGAAGAATCTGCGCCAAAACCCGCTTTGAATGCTTCGGTGTCAATTCCGTAGTTCTCTGCCACTTCCTCCGCATCTTCCCCGAGATAAAATACCTTAAAGTACAGCTCCAGGGCCTTTAAAAATTCCTGTCCCTCCTGGCGGTACTGCTTGATCTTTAAATCGGCTCCGATTTCATCGCAGTAGCGTCGTACTCGGAAATGGTATGCTTAAACTCCAGGGTACCGTCCGGCTCGAATTCCATGGTTAAAATACCGCCGCATTCCTCAGTAAACCAGACACACATCACGTGAAGCTGTTTCTTGACTGCCTCCGGGAGACTGTCAAACTCTTCATTAAAATAATACTTTTTTTCGTAGCTGTTAGAACCACAAAGAACGATATTTCCGTCCTGTCCTGTCATCTGTTGTTTTCCTCCTGAATCTGTTTTGCTGCCGCATTTTCAACGACAGGTCACACGCATGCATGCCCGTCCATATGCTCCTGCTGCAGATTGTCAAAAAAATTTCATATTCCTATACACGAAACACGCCCGGCGCAATATGCCGCCGGGCGGATCAATTTCATATTCTTATTTAGCCAGCATCTTCGCGATCTCGAACTGCTCCTCGGAGATGTCTTTCTTCATCTGGAGTGCTTCCTGAATATCGAAATCTACGAACTCGCCATGCTTGTAAGCAACCAGGCGGTTGCTCTTTCCTTCGCACAGAAGCTCTGCTGCCCTTGCACCCATAATAGACGCATAGACACGGTCCTTACAGGTCGGGGTGCCGCCACGCTGCATGTGACCCAGAATGGTTGCACGGGTCTCGATGCCGGTAGCTGCCTCAATGCGGCGTGCCATGGAAGTGGAATGTCCGATGCCCTCTGCATTGATGATGATGTTATGCTTTTTACCGCGCTTGCGATTCTCGATGATGCGGTCGATGAGGGCCTGTTCGTTGCCGTCGTAACGCTCCGGCAGCAAAATGTCCTCTGCGCCGTTTGCGATGCCGCACCACAATGCGATGTAGCCGGCATTACGTCCCATTACCTCAATGATACTGCAGCGCTCATGGGAAGTTGAGGTATCGCGCACTTTATCGATTGCCTCCATCGCGGTGTTGACTGCGGTATCGAAACCAATGGTGTAGTCCGTGCAGGCAATATCTAAATCGATGGTACCCGGAACACCGATGGTGTTTACTCCGAGTGCTGCCAGCTTTCCGGCTCCGCGGAAGGAACCGTCACCACCGATGACTACGATTCCGTCAATGCCATGCTTGCGGCAGATCTCTGCTCCGGCCTGCTGGCCTTCCGGAGTTACGAACTCCATACATCTTGCTGTATACAGGATAGTACCGCCACGGAAAATGATATTGGACACATCGGTACTGCTCATGTCTACGATTTCTTCCTGCAAAAGTCCTGCGTAACCTCGCATGATGCCCTTTACCTTCATGCCTTTGCTGATCGCAGTACGAACCACCGCACGAATGGCTGCGTTCATGCCCGGAGCATCACCTCCGCTTGTCAGGACACCGATTGTCTTTACTTGCTTTGCCATAGTTGTCTCCTCCTGTTACCCTTCAGTTTTAGCACTGCTGCCCTTTTTGTTTTGCCAGGCAGCAGAACCTCTCCATTCCGATTTTTCTATTTTAATCCAAATGCACTTTTTTTCATACAAAGTGTATTCTAAATCATTTTCCCTATCTTTTCAATCCCTTTTCCACAACTTTGACATTCTTTTCACCAATAATTTTCATGAGCTCAGAAAGAACTGTCTCCGATGCTGCCACATGCCAGTTGGCCGGAAGGATCTTTTTTGCCCGCTCTTTTTCCAGGTAAATGATCACCGTATCGTTTCCGTCAGAGCCGCGCAGGACTGCGCTGACGGAAGGCCACAGCGCATCATACTGGGCTTTGTCCGTAAATTTCAGCCACAGATCCTTTGGCACCTGGTCAAACGGAATCACCTGCTCACAGATCAGCCGGCCCACCGGATCATCCCCGATGGAGGTTCTTCCGCTGATAAAGACCTTTGCATCTTCATTCAGCATATTGCGCTTGCTCTCGTAATCACGCGGGAAGACAATAACCTCCACTGAACCAACCATATCTTCGACAGTCACAAAGGCCATCTGCTGGCCATTCTTGGTAAGCTTCACCGTTTTTGCCGTGATCATGCCGCCAATGGTTACGCGGACACCATCTTCCACAACGGCTCTTCCACTCTCTTCGTCGACCATAAAATCGGTCGTCTTCGCGGTAATACTATTTTTCCAGGTTTCCAGATATTCATCCATCGGATGGCCGCTGATGTAAATGCCAAGGATTTCCTTCTCAAATGCGAGAAGCTCTTCTTTTGGGAATTCCGGCACATCCGGCATGGTGATCTGGTACTGCTGCTTTTCTTCCTCTGCCGCAAAATCGAAAAGACTGAGCTGACCCTCCAGTACATTTTTACGGTCTTTGGTTTTCTGGTCCAGAAGCTCCGGCGCGATCATGGTTTTCTGCCTGCGGTTACCAGGCAGCGAATCCATGGCTCCGGACTTGATGAAGTTCTCCAGGGTCCGCTTGTTGACCTCTCGTCCGCCCATGCGCTCCACGAAATCGTCGATGGAGGTAAAAAGTCCGTTGTTTTTGCGTTCTTTTATGATCTCATCCACCACATTGCGGCCGACGCTCTTAATCGCCGACAGGCCATAGCGGATGGCATCGCCGGAAACCGAGAAACCACTCTGCCCCTCATTGATATCCGGAGGCAGGATGCGGATACCAAGCTGGCGGCAGGTCAGGATGTACTCAGAAACCTTCGTGACATTATCCATGACCGATGTCATCAGTGCCGCAAAAAACTCCTTCGGATAATAATATTTCAGATACGCGGTCTGATACGCCACCACTGCGTAGCAGGCGGCGTGTGACTTATTAAAGGCGTATTTTGCGAAATCGATCATCTCATCGTAAATATGGTTCGCGGTTTTCTCATCGATACCGTTTGCGATACAGCCCTTTACATTTTCCTCCGGGTTGCCGTACACAAAGTTCTGGCGTTCTTTTTCCATGACTGCAGTCTTCTTCTTGGACATGGCACGGCGCACCAGGTCGCTACGGCCCATGGTATAGCCAGCCAGGTCACGTACGATCTGCATAACCTGCTCCTGGTACACAATACACCCATACGTCGGTCCCAGAATGTGCTCCAGCTGCGGGCATTCATAGGTGATGGAATCTTTGTCGTTCTTTCCTTTTAAATAGCGCGGGATAAAGTCCATCGGGCCCGGACGGTACAGGGAAATGCCTGCGATAATGTCCTCCAGGTTTTCCGGGCGCAGCTCCTTCATGAAGCTCTTCATTCCAGAACTTTCCAGCTGAAAGATGCCATCGCACTTTCCGGTGCCAATGGAAGCCAGGACCTGTTTATCGTTGTAATCGATCTTTTCCATCTCCAGATGGACGCCGTAGTTTTCCTCCGCCTGGCGGACCGCATTCTGAATGACAGTCAGGGTACGAAGACCCAGGAAATCCATTTTTAACAGCCCCAGCTCTTCCAGGGTTGTCATCGTAAACTGCGTGGTGATGGTTCCGTCGGACGCACGGGAAAGCGGTACAAATTCATCCATCGCACGCTGGCCGATCACGACACCAGCCGCATGCATGGAGGTGTGTCTCGGAAGTCCCTCCAGACGCTTTGCCATGTCAATGAGATAGTGTACCTCATCATCATTCTGGTATGCTTCCCGCAGGTCCGGGCTCTGTTTTAACGCCTTGTCAAGCGTCATGCCAAGATCACCCGGGATCATCTTGGCAATGGCATCACAACGTGCGTAAGGAAGGTCCAGGACACGTCCCACATCCCTCACAACACCCTTTGCTGCCAGGGTACCAAAGGTTACGATCTGCACCACCTGGTCTTTGCCGTATTTTTCCACAACATAGTCAATGACTTCCTGACGCCGTTCAAAACAGAAATCGATATCGATATCCGGCATGGACACGCGCTCCGGGTTTAAGAAACGCTCAAACAGGAGATCATAGCGCACCGGATCGATATTGGTAATCTCCAGACAGTAGGAAACAATACTGCCCGCCGCAGACCCTCGTCCGGGTCCTACCATGATATCATGGGACCGTGCAAAGTGAATGAAGTCCCATACGATCAGGAAATAATCGACATAGCCCATGTTGTGGATAACGCCAAGCTCATAGGAAAGACGTTTCTGCAGGGTCCCGTCATCATCCGGGTAACGCTTTGCCATACCGTCCTGGCACAGCTTGTTTAAGTAGCTCCAGGAATCATAGCCCTCCGGCACCTCATATTTTGGCAGCTTTGTCACACCAAATTCAATCTCTACGTTGCATCGCTCAGCGATCTTATGGGTGTTATCGATGGCCTCCTGCGCATACGGGAACAGCGCCCGCATCTCTTCCTCCGATTTTACATAATACTGGCCGCCCTCGTAACGCATGCGGTTCTCATCAGACACCTTTTTTCCAGTCTGGATGCACAAAAGAATATCGTGTGCTGCCGCATCCTCTGCCAGGATATAGTGGATATCGTTGGTTGCCACCAGGTCCATGGAAAGTTCGCGGCTCATGCGCATAAGCCCCTGGTTTACGGTCTTCTGCGTGGGGATCCCGTGGTCCTGCAGCTCCAGAAAGAAATTTCCTTTTCCGAAAATTTCCTCATAATGTCTTGCAGAACGGCAGGCCTCCTCATACATGCCGTGGGCCAGATAACGCTGGACCTCGCCCGCCAGACAGGCGCTTAACGCAATAACACCCTCATGGTACGTCTCCAGCACCTCGTAATCCACACGCGGTTTATAATAAAAGCCATCCACAAATCCTTTGGAGACGATCTTCATCAGGTTGTGGTAGCCGGTATCGTTCTCCGCAAGAAGGACCAGATGGTAATAGCGGTCCTCGCCATTTGTATTCTCCCGGTCAAAGCGGGAGCCCGGTGCCACATACACCTCGCAGCCGATGATCGGCTTGATTCCCACTTCCCTTGCCGCGCGGTAAAAATCGATGACGCCGTACATAACGCCATGGTCCGTGATGGCCATGCTGTCCATGCCAAGCTCCTTTGCCCGCGCCGCCAGCTCTTTGATCTTACAGGATCCATCCAGAAGACTGTATTCTGTATGGACGTGTAAATGTGTAAATGCCACGTTTTCCTCCTTTTTTGTAACTGTTTTATTATGTGAAATATGCTGAACTGTCCTTTCGGTCCATACCCACATCTTTTCGCGCAGGCATGGTATATCGAAAAACAGGGCGGAAATGATTTCATTTCCACCCTGCCATTTTCGCATCTTTGTATCAATTATCTCTTGGGGAAACGATCGAAAGGATCTTATTTTTCGCCCTTTAAGTACTTTTCAATGTTATCAAGTGCTTCTTTTTCGTCTTCTCCGTCAGCAGAAACGGTAATCTCCTCACCAGCACCCATGCCAAGTGTCATCATCCCCATAATGCTCTTTGCGTTCACACGGGCATTATTATTCTCTACATAGATCTGACTGTCAAACTGGCTCGCAATCTGTACCAGCATTGCAACTGGTCTTGCCTCAAGTCCGGATGAAAGTCCAATGGTGATCGTTTTCTTTAACATAATTATCCTCCTCGTTTTCGGACACAATCAAACTTCTTTCGTTTTTTGTTATGCCCCTGTGTCCGGCCGCAATACTGTGAACTTTACTCTGGCCGTTCCTGTCTTAGAACTTCTGCCATGTTTCCCAGTTTTCTGAGACGATGGTTCACACCTGATTTACCGACCGGTGGGTCCAGAGCCTCTCCCAGCTCTTTTAATGTAGCCTCCGGTCTGGCCAGCCTTAACTCTGCGATTTCCCTTAAGGTTTCCGGCAGACTGTTAAGCCCTGCCGTGTCCCTGATGTAAATGATATCTTCCATCTGCTTGACTGCCGCCGATACCGTTTTATTGATATTGGCTGTCTCACAGTTTACCTGCCGGTTCACACTTCCGCGCATCTCCTTGAGAATGCGGATGTTCTCCAGCTCCATAAGCGCAACTGGTGCTTCCATAACATTCAGGATGTCAACGATCTGGCTGCCCTCTTTGATATAGACCACGAAATATTTTTTCCGCTGCACGATCTTAGCTTCGATTCCCATGGAAAAGATAAGACCCTGGATCTGCTTTGCCTTTGCTTCAGTCGCACAGGCAATCTCAAAATGGTAAAATTTTTCTGGATCGCTGATGGAACCTGCTGCCAGAAACGCTCCCCGTATAAACGCGCGTTTGCAGCAGCTCTGCATAAGAACCACATTCTGGGCCAGAGACAGGTTTTCCTCAATCTCCCCGTATGTCGATCAGCTTGACTGCCTGAAGCACCCGCATGGCATCCTCATGGTGAGTCACTGCCACGGTGCAGGTCCTGTTTTTGTGGTTTCCGATGCCCTGCCGTATGGAGACATCAATTCTTATATTAAATGTTTTTTTCAATAATGTAAAGTACTTTCTTGCAACTGCCACATTTTCCGTATGAATCTTTACCCGGTAACGGTTATTCTCCGAGATCTGGATGCGGCCACAGAGACTTAAGATCGCGGCGATCTCCGCGATCTGGCAATGTCTGGCCGGTGACAACTGTCTGGAAAGCTCTTCCTTCACTTTTGAAGAAAATGACATAATTTACTCCTGCTACTTTTCAATGTCCCGGTGTTCAATCTTCAGTCCGTATTCCTCAAAGCCGCTCAGATGCTGGTACAGGGCGTTCGCAACCGTAACGGAACGATGCTTTCCACCGGTACAGCCAATGGCAACAACAAGCTGGTTTTTCCCCTCCTGCACATAATTGGGAATCAGAAAATCCAGCATTTCATAGAGCATGGAAAGGAAACGGTCTGCCGTACCACCCTGACGCACATAAGCCTGCACCTCTGCCTCCTGGCCGGTGTGGCTGCGCAGTGCTTCCACATAATACGGATTCGGAAGAAAGCGCACGTCAAAAACCAGATCCGCATCATTCGGGATCCCATACTTAAACCCAAATGACAAGACCGTGATAAACAGATTCTGGTACCGATGATCCTGCACAAAGATCTTTTCGAGCTCCTTGCGCAGCTCCCGGGTCAGAAGACTGCTCGTATCCAGGATCACATCGGCCTGACGCTTGATAAAGCCAAGCTTTTCCCGTTCCAGGCAGATGCCACTGTCGACCCGGCCCTTTCCGGCAAGCGGATGCGATCTTCTCGTTTCTTTATAGCGCTTCACCAGTGTGGTATCGCTGCTGTCCAGAAACAGGATTTCATACGGGACCTGCTGCTGTTTCCAGTTTTCCAGAACCTGCTCCAGCTGCGGCAGCTCTTCGCCGCTACGGATATCGATGCCAAGCGCCACTCGCTCATGGGCTGCAGGTTTTTGCATGACAAGCTCCACAAACGCTTCCATCAGGGGATCGGCAGATTATCTACACAATAAAAGCCTAGATCCTCCAGCATTTTTAAAGCCGATGTTTTTCCGGCTCCCGACATTCCCGTCACGATTACCAGTCTCATCTGTACTCTCCTTTAAAATTCTCCCAGCAGCTTCACTTCCAGCTCCAGCTCCACACCAAACTGCTCCTTTACCTTCTCCTGCACCTGTCTGCAGAGAGAAAGGATATCCGCAGATGTGGCATGATCCCGGTTAATAACAAAACCGCAGTGCTTTTCTGACACCTGGGCACCGCCCACCGTAAATCCGCGAAGCCCTGCGTCCTGGATCAGCTTTCCTGCAAAATGTCCCTCCGGGCGCTTAAAGGTACTCCCCGCACTCGGATATTCCAAAGGCTGCTTTTCCCGGCGCTTCGCCGCTAGGTCATCCATCACGGCACAGATCTCATCCGGGCTGCCCTGCTGCAGCGCAAGCACTGCCTCCAGCACAATGTAACCCTTTTTCTGGATGCAGCTGGTCCGGTAACCCAGCTCCAGTTTTTCTGCCGGAAGCGTTAAAACGTCTCCCTCCGGTGTCAGAACGGTCACCTCTTTTAAAACCTGGCAGAGTTCTCCGCCGTAGGCACCTGCGTTCATGACCACGGCACCACCGATGGTTCCCGGAATCCCGGCTGCAAATTCAAAGCCGGTCAGGGAAGCAGACAGGGCCTGTCTTGCCACATAAGAGAGCAGCGCACCTGCACCTGCCCGCACGAAATTTTCTTCCACTGTAACCTGGCCAAATGGTTTTCCAAAGGAGACCAGTACGCCGCGGTATCCCAGATCTCCCACCAGCAAATTGCTGCCGTTTCCGAGAATAGAATATGGAAGCTGTTCCTCCTTACAGATGGCAAGCACCTGCTTTAATTCTTCCGCGCTGGCCGGTTCGATGTAAATATCTGCCGGTCCGCCGGTGCGGAAGGTAGTATGGCGGCTCATGGGCTCATCTGTTAAACATGTGCCCGCTGTCACCGCCTGTTTCAGTCTTTCTGCTGCCTGTTTCATGTTGTTCCTTCTGCCTTTATTTTTTTGATCACTTTTCATACTCACAAGGGCTGCTGTTTTCGCAAGCGTCCCCGGCAGCCCGCATAGATGCTTTTCTTTCTACTTGTTACCCAGATTTGCCTGTACACGGTTGTAAAGCTCCTGGCTGCGTTGTAGCCCATCTTCTTCTGACGGTAATTGACCGCAGCGGACTCAACGATGATCGCCAGGTTTCTGCCCGGACGGATTGGAATATTATGGCACACTACCTGGTTGCCTAAGAATTCCGTATAGCGGTCCTCCAGTCCCAGCCGGTCGTACTCTTTGTCCTTATCCCAGTCCTCCAGCTTGATGACCATGTCGATATTCTGGGTATCCTTGACGCTTTCAACACCGTACAGGGATTTAACATCGATGATGCCGATACCACGAAGCTCGATGAAATGCTTGGTGATATCCGGCGCACTTCCTACCAGGGTCGCGTCGCTGACCTTGCGGATCTCCACCACATCGTCAGATACCAGACGGTGGCCGCGCTTGATCAGCTCCAGAGCCGCCTCACTCTTACCGATGCCACTCTCGCCCATGATCAGGACACCTTCACCAAATACATCAACCAAAACACCATGAATGCTGATGCACGGAGCCAGCTTTACCTTCAGCCAGCGGATCACCTCTGCCATAAGATCGGAAGTGCTCTTATCCGATACCATGAGCGGCACCTGGTAATGCAGGCAAAGATCCTGCATGTCTTCATCCGGTTCCTGCCCACGGCTGTATACCACGCACGGGATCTCACTTGATAAGAGCTTGTCGTAACGCTCCACCCGCACTTCCCTCGGGAGGGTATTGATATAAGCCTGCTCCACATATCCGATGATCTGGACACGCTCCCGGTCAAAATGGTCGAAAAAGCCGGTCAGCTGCAGTGCCGGACGGTTTACATCCGGATGGCTTAAAACCACCTTGTCTGTATCAATATCCGGAAGTACATTTCTCATTTTCATTTTATCGATCAGTTCTGTAATCGTTACACCGTACATATTGCCCCGCTCCTTTATCTTTTTTATACCTGTTTTCAGAATAGTTTTATCATATCATATTTTCCGCAACTTGTCATTACCGTCCAAGTCCGGTGTTTATGCAGTAAAACTACAGCGTTACTGTTTTACACGTTTCCGGTTTCCTCTACGACCTCCACCGGCACATCCTCCTTCTTTTTCCGGAAAAAACGGTAAACACTCTCTGCCGCAGCACGGTTCATGCCAGGCACCTGGGCAAGTTCTTCCTCACTGGCGGCCTGCACCGCCTCGATGGACTGGAAATGCTTCATCAGCGCCTTGCGTCTGGTATCGCCGATTCCCGGAATATCATCTAAGATCGAGCGTACCTGGCTCTTGCTGCGCAGGCTGCGGTGATACTCGATTGCAAAGCGGTGTGCCTCATCCTGGATACGGGTAATAAGCCGGAAGCCTTCCGAATGCCGGTCAATGGGAATCTCCACATTCTGGTAATAGAGTCCGCGGGTGCGGTGATTGTCATCCTTTACCATGCCACAGACCGGAATGGAAAGTCCAAGCTCCGAAAGCACCTCCTCCGCAATATTGACCTGTCCCCGGCCGCCATCCATCATCAGAAGGTCTGGGAAGCGGGTAAAGCTTCCGAACTGCTTCTCCACACCGCGTTCCTTCAGCTGGGATAATTCCTCCAGACCGTGGGTAAAGCGCCGCATCAGCACCTCACGCATGGAAGCGTAATCGTTTGGCCCGATAACAGTCTTAATGCGGAATTTGCGGTAATCGCTGCGCTTGGGCTTGCCGTCCTCATAGACGACCATGGAACCAACCGATTCATATCCAGAAATATTGGAGATATCGAATGCCTCCATCCGGCGCACCCCGGAAAGACCAAGCCAGGAAGCCACCTCGTTCATAGCTCCCGTAGTGCGCATCTCCTCCCTCTGGTTCCGCTCAAAATCCTGCCGCAGCACCATGGAAGCATTTTTCCGGGCCAGCTCGACCAGCCGCTCCTTTTCTCCCTTTTTCGGCACCACAATGCGGACCTTCTGTCCTTTTCTGGTGCTGAGCCACTGCCCGATCACCTCCGTGTCCTCCAGCTCCTGCTGCACCCACAGTTCTTTTGGCAAAACGGGGTTCCGGCATAAAACTGCTTCACAAAGCTGGTCAGGATCTGGCTGCTTTCCTTTTCAGCACCAATACGGATGCCAAAATGCTCCCGCCCGATCAGCTTGCCTTCCCGCACAAAGAAGACCTGCACCACTGCGTCTGTGTCATTCATCGCCAGCGCGATGATATCGCGGTCCTCCATACTGCTGCTGGTAATCTTCTGCTTCTGGGCTACCTTTTTGACACTGGCCAAGAGATCCCGGTATTCCGCCGCCTTTTCGTATTCCATCTTTTCAGCTGCATCCATCATCTGATGCTCCAGCTGCTTTAAGAGATTGTCATAATGTCCGTTTAAGAACTCCAGCACCTGCCGGATATGTTCTGCGTATGCCTCTTTGCTGATATAACCCTGACACGGCGCGTCGCACTGCTTAATGTGATAATTTAAGCAGGGCCGGTCTTTACCGATGTCACGTGGCAGAAAACGGTTGCAGGTGCGCACCTTATAAAGCTTGTGGATCAGATCGATCGTATCTTTTACCGCTCCGGCACTGGTGTATGGACCAAAATACCGGCTCTTGTCCTTTTTCATGGTCCGCGCAAACTGCACCCGCGGAAAATCTTCTCCCACCGTCACACGGATGTATGGATAGGCCTTATCATCCTTTAACATGGTATTGTAGCGGGGCTGGTGTTCCTTGATCAGGTTGCATTCCAGCACCAGGGCCTCTAACTCCGAATCCGTCACAATGTACTCAAACCGGGCAATGCGGGAGACCATCTGCTGGATCTTGGCCGTTTTTCCGCGGCTGCTCTGAAAATACTGGCGCACCCGGTTCTTTAAGCTGATGGCCTTACCCACATAGATGATCTCATCCTTTGCATCGTGCATGATGTAGACGCCCGGCTGGGACGGAAGCTTTTTCAGTTCCTCTTCAATATCAAATAACATCGTTTTCTGTCTTCCCTTTCTCGTGCACTGTCTGTCAAAATTTCCAGGGATTCTGCTGAAGCTTCGACTGTCCCTGCAAAAATTTTAGCGCAGCCTGCTGCCATCATACCGCTTCTGCATGGTGAGGAAACGGCGCACCGCGTAAAGCTGCTCCTGCAATGATCCACGCTCTGGCTTCATGTCAAGCACCAGATACATGCTGTCCAGTTCCTGCTGGGTGATGCGGTTTTCCAGCTGCTTTAAGCATTCCATACGCAGGTCAAAATCCTCCGTGTCCAGAAACTGGATAAATGCCGGATCCGGAGCGCGGTCGGCATAGTGCTGCGTAATTTTCTGGTCTGATTCGAATGGTGCCATGTCCAGCGATGCTTCTGGTAACTCCGGGCTCTGTCCGGAAAATTCTACCCGTTCAAACCGCCACTTCTGGCTCACTTCCGGGTATTTCTCGTGATCTACCTCACTGGTAAACATATCGTAGGGCCGCACATACACCCCGTAGTCCCCGTAAAGCGCCTGGTAAACTACCATGCGTTCTCCAGTCTCTGAGTGCTTTGCCACCGCCACGATCTGGTACAGTTTATTTTTAAAATGCCGGTAAAATTCACCCGGTCTTACGATTCGCTCTGTCATAGTTGATTCCTGCCTTTTTTCTTTATTTACACGGTTGGCGGAAGTGTTGTCCCAGTCTCCGGCGGAGTTCCCGGCTCCTCTACGGTTTCCAGCGCTTCCGAAAGAGCTTGGGCCGCCGGGAAATCCCCGACAGCCAGCTTTTCTCCTTTTTTGCCAGAAGAAGCATTCCCAACTGCACCGGCCTTTCCAGCAGAAGCAGAATTTTCCCTTTGTGTTTCGCCTCCACTCTGTGCTCCGTCTCCGCTCCGTTCTTCCGCTCCAGTTTGCGCACTAGCATCAGGCGGCACCGTCAGGGCATCATGCCCGGCTTCTTCCGGAGCATAGGTTGTCTCCGGAAGCCCGGCTCTGGAAGCTTCGATTGCTTTCTGTTCCTCTTCTGCCGCCTCCGGCGTTAAGAGTCCGTCCCAGTCGTAGGTGCAGGCTGCATCCCACAAAAGCCACTCGTTGTAGCCGCAGTCATAGACTGCCCGGATCTGGTCACGCACCTGCTCCCCGCCATATGGGATATGATTTTTCAGCCAGCTGGCCGTAAAATCCTGAAGCCACGGACGGACCTCTGCCACATGCTCTCCATTTAATCCGGCAAAGTATAATTCCTTTCTGGACTCGGTCAGCGCCGCACAGATAGTATCATACGGACGTATATCCGGGTGATCGATCCCATAGTTCCCATCTGAATAATGGGACGGATAGATCATAGGGCTGATATAATCCAGATGCTTCGCCATCTCCCCGTAGATCTGTCCGACGGAATCCGCATTCACATCACTGTTGATGATCGCGCCAAACACATCGGCCGACACAAACAGACCCTCTGCACTCAGCTTTTCATACTCGTATTCCATAAACTCTAGAATGATATCCGTCCGGCTGCGCCCCTTTGTGTCTTCCTCATCAAAGACGGCATCACGCATGCCTTTTTCCGTGCAGAAGCGCACATAGTCAAACTGGATCTCATCGAATCCCAGCTTTTTCGCTTCCAGTGCAACCTCCGTCAGATAATCCCAGGCTTCCTGTTTGTAAGGATTGACCCAAGCGTGGTCATCGCGGTCTTTAAACACGGTTCCATCGGACTTTTTCACACACCAGTCCGGCTGTGCCTCAGAAAGCCACGCATCGCGGAATGCCGGGATCCGCGCAATGGTATAAATGTTGTGTTCTTTCAGCTTCTGCATCAGCCCGGCCATATCTTCAATATAAACCTTCGTCGAACCAAGCTGGTTTATGAGCGGAGACTCCGTCTCGCACACTACGCGGCCAAAGTCATCCTTAAAATCAATGACCAGCGCATTGGCCTCGGTCTTATCAAACTCCTGAAGCAGATTATCCACCATGGCCGGAGTTCCTGCCACATAAGCAGAAATATAAATGCCCTTTGCCTTTATAGCATCCCGGTGCGGTCTGGATTCAATTTCAATTTCTGATATTAATTTTTGTTCTTCGGCTTCTGCATTCTGCCCTGCTCTGTCTGCTGCTGCATCCGCTTCCGTCTGATCCTGCGCATCGTTCCCCACCACGATCGGATCAGGTGCCGTGGCAATTTTCTCAGCATTATGGCGAAAGCTGCATCCCGTGATTACAAAAATAAACAGTAACAGACCGGCCAGAAGCCATCTTCGTTTTTCTTTCATGCGCGTAATTCCTCTCCTGCATTCTAATTCTGTACGGAATTTTCAGTTTCGTTAGACATCAGTGAGATGCCAGTGGCACACCCATTGATTCAGGAAATTTCTATCGCGTACAGTAGCGTAAACCCACAGTATAAGCCGATTATAACACACATTCTATTTTTTTGACAAATCCAGGTGCAAAACTGAATTAGATATGGTACAATAGCACGCATGGAAAGGGGTATTATTACTATGAAAATTGGATTTGACAATCAAAAGTACTTAAAGATGCAGTCCGAACACATCCGCGAGCGGATCAGCCAGTTCGGAGACAAGTTATATCTGGAGTTTGGCGGCAAGCTGTTTGACGACTACCATGCTTCCCGCGTCCTGCCGGGCTTTGCGCCGGACAGTAAGCTGAAAATGCTTCTGCAGTTAGCGGACCAGGCCGAGATCGTCATCGCGATCAATGCCGCAGATATTGAGAAAAACAAGATTCGCCACGACCTTGGCATCACCTACGATGCAGATGTTCTCCGTCTGATCCAGGAATACCGCGACAAGGGTCTGTATGTCGGCAGCGTTGTTATCACCCGCTACACCGGACAGCCTTCCGCAGATGTCTTTAAGACAAAGCTTGAGCATCTTGGCATCAAAGTATACCGTCATTATCCGATCGACGGATACCCGAACAACATCGCCCACATCGTAAGCGACGAGGGCTATGGAAAGAACGACTATATCGAAACCACCAAGCCGCTTGTCATCATCACCGCACCGGGACCTGGAAGCGGAAAAATGGCTACCTGCCTCTCCCAGCTCTACCATGAGAACAAGCGCGGCATCAAGGCTGGCTACGCAAAATTCGAGACCTTCCCGATCTGGAACATCCCGTTAAAGCATCCGGTCAACCTGGCATATGAGGCTGCTACCGCAGACTTAAACGATGTCAACATGATCGATCCGTTCCACTTAGAGGCTTACGGCGTGACTACCGTGAACTACAACCGTGACGTCGAGATCTACCCGGTTCTGGCTGCCATGTTCGAGGGCATCTACGGCTACTGCCCGTACAAATCCCCGACTGACATGGGCGTCAATATGGCCGGAAACTGCATCATCGATGATGAAGCATGCCAGGAGCATCCCGCCAGGAAATCATCCGCCGTTACTACCAGGCATTAAACCGCGTGGCAAAAGACAAGGGCAGCAAGGACGAGGTTTACAAGATTGAGCTCCTTATGAAGCAGGCTAAGATCACAACCGACATGAGAAGTGTCGTTCCGGTTGCTGTAAACCTTGCCAAAGAGACCAACGCACCGACTGCAGCCATGGAGCTTCCGGACGGAAAGATCGTCACCGGAAAAACCACTGCCCTGCTTGGAGCTTCCGCAGCAGTCCTGTTAAACGCAGTCAAAGAACTCGGCGGCATTTCCGACGACATCCACTTAATCTCCCCGACCTTCATTGAGCCGATCCAGGGATTAAAGACCGGATACCTTGGAAGCAAAAACCCACGTCTGCACACCGATGAGGTACTGATTGCCCTCTCCATGTGCGCCGCAACCGATCCGAACGCAAAGCTTGCATTAGAGCAGCTTCCGAAATTAAGAGGATGCGAGCTTCACACCTCTGTTATGCTCTCCTCTGTTGATACCAACACCTTCAAGAAGCTGGGCCTGAACCTGACTTCTGAACCGATCTACGAAAACAACCGGCTGTATCACTAATAGCCTAATTTTCTGGTTTACTATTATCTCACGAAAAAGGAGGCATTCCCATAAACAGGGAATGCCTCCTTTTCCGCTCTATTATGCTTTTGTCCCAAACATTTCCGGATGCGCTGCCACATACGCGGCCGCATATTCTTTATCTTTCCCGATCCGCTCTTTGAGTGCCTCCAGGGAGTCAAACTTCTGCTCCGGCCGCTCAAAATTTAAAAGCTGGACCTGAATGTTTTTTCCGTACAGATTTTCATCCAGTCCCATAACATAGGTTTCTACCCCGACCGGATTTTCTCCCTGGATCGTAGGTTTTCTGCCGATGTTGCTGACCCCGCCATAAAACGTTCCGTCGATCAGTACGCGGGAAACATACACGCCAAACGGCGGCAGATGCTTCTCTGGCGGCGGAAGGATATTGGCAGTCGGAAATCCCAGGACATCGCCGCCGATGTGGTTTCCATGTACCACGGTTCCGTGGATCGCATAAGGCTCACCTAAAAGCTCATTGGCTTTCTCGATGTTGCCGCGGTCCAGTTCTTCCCGGACATAGGTACTGCTGATATCCCGGTGCTCGTCCTGCTTTTTCTCGATGATGATCGTCTCGAACCCGTATTCCGGCCCCATCTTGCGAAGGAGCTCTGCGTTTCCGGCTCCTTTATAGCCAAAGCTGCAGTCCGGGCCGGCAACCACTGCCTTTGCGTGCATCTGGCCAGCCAGCACATCCGTGACAAAGCGTTCCGGCGACATGGCAGCCACCTCCCGGTTGAAGGGATACTCCACCAGATAGTCCATACCCATGGCTTGCATGTTGTTGCGGCGTTCCTCGTTGGTGGTAATAACCGTCGCCCGCTTTCCTTCCACAACACCAAGCGGTGCCATGTCAAAGGTAAAGACTGCTGTCTTCCATCCGCGGCTTGCTTTTAAGTGCAGCATTTCTTTTAACAACTTCTGGTGTCCCTGATGCCGCCCGTCAAATTTTCCAATGGTTACCACGGTTGGTTCCTCGATACAAAACTCCCTGGTCCCGGTAATTACCTTCATAACTAGTTTCCCCCAAGAAATATTTTCTGTGGCTGATAACGCCGTTTTTCTTCGCTGTAGCGGTAAATGCCGATGAAATGATGCTCACTGTCGTAGACCCGGACACCATCGAAGCGATCTGCAGCCGATGCAGCCAAATTATGTTCGCTTTCAGAGCAGGCAGATAATTCTGCGTCCAAATTTCCTCCGCTCACAGATTTATCCGGCATTTCATGCTTCATCTCCTCTGCCAGCTCCGCCGTAAACGGATTCCCGTTATGTACCAGCTTGTCCCCTTCTCCCGGTTTTGTCACCAGCGCTGGAAGTCCCAGGAATACGCCTTCTACCGGGACCACGTATTCTTCTACGCGTCCTTCATCCCGAAGTTTCTCAATCTGGGACAGGGTCAGGCTGTCTTCCAGCTTAAAGCGGTCCACGCGGGTGCGGAGCAAAGATTCCATGCAGCCGCCGCAGCCCAGTTTTCTTCCAATATCGTAGCACAGGGTACGGATGTAGGTTCCTTTGGAACAGGTCACGGAAAATGTCACACGCGGCAGATCCACCTGCCCGATCTGGATATCCAGAATCTGAACCGGTCTTGGCTGACGCTCCACTTCCTTGCCCTGACGGGCCAGCTCGTAAAGCTTTTTCCCGTTGACCTTTAAGGCAGAGTACATCGGCGGGATCTGCATATAGTCACCAAGAAAGCTGTAGATTGCCTCCCGCACGGCTTCTTCGGTTACCTCGACCGGATACTCTGCCAGAACTGTTCCTGTAGTGTCCTGGGTATCGGTCTCCTGTCCCAGAAGCAGCACAGCGCGGTAGGTCTTGGTCTTATCGGTCAGCATATCGCACAGTCTGGTGCCCTTGCCTAAACAGACCGGAAGTACCCCTTCCGCTGCCGGGTCCAAAGTACCAGTGTGCCCAATCTTTTTCATGCGCAGGATGCCACGAGCTTCGCTACCACATCGTGGGAGGTAAAGCCCTTTTCCTTGTATACATTGATGATTCCGTCCACTAGGCGTTGTACTCCTTTATCTGCTTTTCAATCAGTGCGGAAAGGTTGTTGATGACATCGTGCACGCTTCCGCTCATCGTACAGCCGGCTGCCCGGACATGTCCGCCGCCTCCAAAGAAGGAAGCCACCTTGCTGACGTTCACAAAGTTGTTGGAGCGCATGCTTACCTTGTATACATGGTTCTCCGTCTCATGAAGGAAGATGGCCACCTCTACACCGTCCGTTACCCGAAGCTGGTCGACAATGCCATCCAGGTCGGATGCTTCCACGCCGTAGAAATCCATGTCCTGCTTGCGCACAACACTGAAAATGCATTTGCCGTCTAAAAACAGCACACTCTCCAGCACAGCGCGTCCCATAATCTGGTTCTGCACATAGGTCTTTTTATAAAAGCTGCCGTCGATGATCTGAGAGAAGTTAATCCCTTTTTCCATCATCACTCCGGCTACTTCCATGGTCTTTGCGGTGGTATTGCTGTTTTTAAACACGTTGGTATCGTGGATGATGCCGGTATAGATGCACTCTGCCACCTCTTTGCTGATCTTTTCTTCGTCCAGAAAATCATACAAAAATTCACAGGTTGCACTGGCACTGGCATTTACAAAGTTGCTTGCAGCATAGCCTTTGTTGGTAATGTGGTGATCGATGCAGATGCTGGTCTTTGCAGTATCCAGATACACCACGTTGTTTCCGAGGCGTTCCCGGTCTCCGCTGTCTAAGCAGATGCAAAGCTCATACTGTTTTCCGGTATTGGAATCGGAACTGATCCGCTCAAACTGCTTTAAATAAGAAAACTTCACCGGAGGAGTCTCCAGATAGACATCCACCGTCTTTTCCGGATACTGCTCCGTAATATAGTTGCACACAGCAAGGCAGGAGCCCACACAGTCTCCGTCCGGTCTCACATGACCGGCAATGGCGATCGTGCCTGCGGCTTCCACCATTTCCATCAGTTTGCGTTCCTGCATTTACTGTCACTCCTTTCAGTCTTTCAAGTCTTTGGTGACCTCGTCGATCAGTCTGGACATGTTCACGCCATACTCGATGGACTGGTCCAGAACAAAGGTGATCTCCGGGGTATTTCTTAAGTTGACACGGTGTGCCAGCTCTCTGCGGATGTAGCCGACCGCACTCTTTAAGCCAGTCAAGGCATCCTTCGCGCGCTCCTCGTCGCCAAGTACGCTGATGTACGCCTTGCAATATTTTAAATCCGGCGTAACCTCTACTGCCACAACAGAAGTCATGGCACCATTTACACGCGGATCTTTGATCTCGGTGCGGATGATCTCACTGAGTTCTCTCTGCACTTCCATGTTGATTCTTGTATTTTTGATGCTGTTTTTACGCATTATTTTTCTTCCTCTCTAAATACTCTTAAAGGAAGCACCGGGCAAAACTGCCAGTGCTTCCTTCCTTAAGTTTCGGGGATCCATGACTGCCTGACATACAGTCGCAGTCACGAAATTTTAAATCCTAAAATCCTAGCGCGGTACCTCTACCATGGTATATGCCTCTACCATATCGTCTTCCTTGATATCATTGAACTTCTCGAATACAAGACCGCACTCGTAACCGGTTGCAACTTCCTTGACATCGTCCTTGAAACGCTTTAAGGAAGCAAGCGCACCGTCGAAGATCTGCTCGCCATCACGGGTAATGCGGCAGGAGCATCCTCTCTGGAACTTACCATCCATGACATAAGCACCTGCAATGGTACCAACGCCGGATGCCTTGAAGGTCTGGCGGACAACTGCGTGACCGATGACCTGCTCCTCGTATACCGGATCAAGCATACCCTTCATAGCGGCCTCGACATCCTCGATTGCCTGGTAGATGACGCGGTACAGACGCAGGTCTACCTTCTCGCGGTCTGCAATGGACTTCGCGGTAGCATCCGGACGTACGTTAAATCCGATGATGATCGCGTTGGAAGCGGATGCCAGGGATACATCGGACTCGTTGATCGCACCAACGCCGCCATGGATGACTTTGACCACAACTTCCTCGTTGGACAGTTTTACAAGACTCTGTTTTACTGCCTCTACGGAACCCTGTACATCTGCTTTTACGATGATCGGCAGTTCCTTCACATTACCGGCCTTGATCTGGCTGAACAGATCATCCAGGGAAATCTTAGCCTTGGTGTCTGCCAGTAATTTATTCTTGCTCTCAGAGATGAAGGTCTCTGCGTAGCTTCTTGCCTCTTTCTCGTTCTCGGTTGCCATCAGCACGTCGCCTGCACCCGGAACATCATTTAAGCCGAGGATCTCAACCGGCATGGACGGACCAGCTTCTTTGACTCTGCGGCCCTTATCGTCCATCATTGCACGGACTTTACCATAGCACGGACCTGCAGTTACGTTATCGCCCACACGCAGGGTACCTTTCTGTACCAGAATGGTAGCAACCGGTCCTTTGCCCTTATCCAGCTCAGCCTCGATGACAAGACCTCTTGCGCGGCGGTTCGGGTTTGCCTTTAACTCTTTTACCTCTGCAGTCAGAAGGATCATCTCCAGAAGTTCCGGAATACCTTCCTTGGTGTGTGCAGATACCGGTACGAATACGGTATTTCCGCCCCAGTCCTCCGGAATCAGCTCATACTCAGCCAGCTCCTGCTTTACGCGGTCTACGTTTGCAGACGGCTTATCAATCTTGTTGATGGCAACAATGATGTCAACGCCTGCAGCTTTTGCATGGTTAATTGCCTCAACGGTCTGCGGCATAACGCCATCGTCTGCTGCTACAACCAGGATCGCGATATCGGTAGACTGAGCACCACGCATACGCATTGCGGTGAATGCTTCATGTCCCGGGGTATCCAGGAAGGTGATCTGCTGTCCACGTACATCTACCGTGTAAGCACCGATGTGCTGGGTGATGCCGCCTGCCTCGCGGGAGGTAACGTTGGTCTGACGGATCGCATCAAGCAGGGAAGTTTTACCATGGTCAACGTGTCCCATAACGCAGACTACCGGCGGTCTGGAAACCATATCTTCCTCGTTCTCCTCGTCCTCTTTTAAGAGCTCAGCGATGACATCGACCTTCTCCTCTTTCTCGCAGAGAACATCGTACTCTACTGCGATCTCCTCAGCCTGCTCGAAATCAATCTCGGAGTTTAAGGTTACGATCTTGCCCTGTAAGAACAGCTTCTTAACGATTGCAGACGGCTGCAGCTTCATCTTGTCAGCCAGCTCCTTGATGGTCAGAACATCAGGAATGGTAATTACCTTTACGGTCTCCTCTACCTTCTCCTCAACCGGCTTCTGCGGCATGATGAACGGATGCTTGGAAACCTTGCCATTCTTGTTTCTTGGTCCGTCTTCCATCATTCTGGTCTTATCGTATTTATCTTTCTTGTGTGCATTGTTGGTCTGCTGACGGTTGTTGGTCGGCTTGGTCTGGATCGGGGTATCATAGTTCTTGGAGCCGCCGTCTCTCTGACCCGGTCTTCCTGCACCGCCCTGACGGTTTCCGCCAAAGCCACCCTGGCGGTTATCGCGGTTTCCACCGAAGCCGCCGCCCTGGCGGTTGTCTCTGTTGCCACCGAAGCCGCCGCCCTGACGGTTGTCTCTGT
>NZ_QUMD01000001.1 GCF_003481985.1 Clostridium sp. OF09-36 | reverse complement strand
TTTGTTCATCTCTTTTTCCAAAGTTTGTTCATCTCTTTTTCCAAAGCAAGCATTTTATTTAATATATCCATTATATTATTTTCTTGCATTTCATCTTCAAAGTTTTTTTAAACATAATAGGTATCTCCTTCTGCAATGTTATGTAATGCCTTTTAAATAATTCAGCTTTAGCATATCATAAATTGACAAAATTATTAGTGGTAATTTATTCCATTGTTAGCGTCGGGAGGTTTCAACCACCCAGAGCCGCATAGAATCGACTAATTTTAGCTGTTTAAGATTAACCATTTCATAGAAACAGCCAATGTCTTTTCTGATATTGGGGTTAAACTGATATATGCCAATGCAACAGTCATAGGACTCACTGACGTAGACATCGAAAAAATCAGCCAGGTCTATATCGTAGCCTGCGGATCCGCGTATCATGTCGGCATGGCGGCCCAGTACGTACTGGAAGACCTCGCACGGACTCCAGTGTGCGTGGAACTGGCATCCGAGTTCCGCTACCGCCGCCCTATCCTTGACAAAAATGCCCTTGCCATCATCGTTAGCCAGTCCGGCGAGACTGCAGACAGCCTGGCGGCACTCCGCGAAGCGAAAGAGCACGGCGTACGTACCCTGAGTATCGTAAACGTAGTCGGTTCCTCCATTGCCCGGGAAGCAGACAATGTCTTCTACACCCTGGCCGGTCCGGAAATTTCCGTAGCCACCACAAAAGCCTACAGCACACAGCTCATAGCCGCTTACACGCTCGCAATCCAGTTTGCAAAAGTCCGCGGTGAGATCACCGAAGAGCAGTACACCGCCTACATCAAAGAACTCCAGACCCTCCCGGACAAAATCCGCAAGAGCCGCGGCGCTTATTTAATGGGCCTCACAACCTACAGCAACTACAACATGGAAGATACGGCAGACTTCGTAACCTACATCCCGAAGACCGACCCGCACTTCGCGACCTCGTTGGCAGTGATCCTGTTGCAGCTGATGGGATATTAATAAAATGACACAGGTGGGTTATCGTGAATGGAGCGATGACCCACCTGTATCATTTTGTTATGGAAATAAAAAATTCTTTGAGGAGGAGTACGGAAACTTTTAGCTATGGCTTGCACAAAAAATGAGGGAATATAATGGAATTTCACACAAAAAATGGGGGAATAAAATCGGTATTTTCACATTTTATTTTCATATTTGATGCAAACGGTAACGATACAATTAAATATATTTGTGAAAAGCCTCAGGTTGGTGTAAGATGAAAGCATCAATGTGAGGTTTTTATTTTTGAGAGACAGAAAATATTTAAAGAAATGGCTATAGGTAGTGTATGGGAAAAGGAAAAATTAAAAAATATTCATGGGAAGAAAAATATCTTAGAGAGGAACAGTTAGGCAGCGGTGGAAATGCGTCTGTTTATCGTGTTCGAAATAAAGTTGGTGAGGAATATGCGCTAAAGATTTTAGATGATAAAAAAGACAAAATAAAAACAGCCAGGTTTATCGATGAGATTAAAGTAATGAAAGATAATATGGATATTCCTGGAGTACTTCCAATCATAGAAAGTAATATAGAGGAATTCTGGTATATCATGCCTGTTGCAAAACCAATCATGGAACACTTAAAAGAGTGTAAAAATCAAATAAAAGAAGTAAAATATGCAATTGAGCAGTTAACAGAAACGCTGGTAAAAATGCAGGAAAGAAAAATTGCCCATAGAGATATAAAACCAGGAAATCTTTATTATTATGAAAATCGATATTGCTTTGGGGATTTTGGGTTGGTTGATTTTCCAGAGCATGCAAAAAATATTACAGATGATCGCAGAAATATAGGGGCGAAATTTACAATTGCTCCAGAAATGATGAGATATCCGAGTGTGGCAGATGGATTAAAGGCAGATATTTATTCTATGGCAAAGGCAATATGGATGCTTTTAACAAAGGATGAACTTGGATTTGAAGGTGTTTATAATTACTTGGATACATCTCATGGACTGAGGTATAGAGAAGAACTTATGCATGAGCATTTAGCTGAATTGGAACAATTACTTCATGAAGCCACAAGCAACGCACCTGATGATCGGCCAACGGGAAAACAATTTCAACTTGCTATTCAGAAATGGCTTGCAATATCTGCTGAAGAGGAAAGTGCACAGAAAAGTGATTGGAGTTTTTTGGCCAAATTGATTTTTGGTCATATTGTTCCAAAATCGGTAGTCTGGAATGATGTTGATGATATGATATCAATACTTCATCTAATAATATCAGTACCGGCATATAATCACATGTTATTGCCGGATACAGGGGGAATGGATTTAAGAGATGTTCAGAAAAGTCAAGAAAAAGGTTGGATAGATTTGGTTTCGGATTTTGGCATCAGATACAGAGTAAAACCTAAATGCCTGATTTTTGAAGGTTTCGAAGATGAAATTGAATGGAATTATTTTCGGTTAGAACTATGTGAAGAAGAAAAAATTTTTGACAAGACAGAAAAAGATAAATTATATGAAACATTGGTGGAAGATTATCCGGCGCATTATGTAGATGCAACGGATTCTTGCTATGGGGTCTATGATTATGAATCAGGGAGACCATTGCCAGAAAATTGGCAATTGATTAGAAGATACACACATGGTGTATTTTTGATTGTCATGAAATATGGTTTGTACAATGCTATTTCTGCAACGTATGATGGACTCCACGGAGATTGTGCAAATATAGAATTTCGGAAATACCTAAAACAGTTAATAAAGATAGAAAAGCTTGCGAAAGAAAAAGGCCTGGATCCAGCAATGGTTTTGAATGATAACAGAGTTTCTTATAACCCCTTTAATCAAAATTCTAAGGAAACTTTGAAATTAAAACGGAACAAGACGATTAAGAATAAAATAGCTGCAGAAAAATTTATTCAAGAAATATTATGCAATGGAAATTTCCTATTAACGAAATAGAAGCGAAAAACAGGGAGGCGAAAATTTACTATTTTTTGTCTTATAGGAATGACCAAGTTGTACTTACGAATTTTTTGAGTAAGAAGGAGCAATATCTTGGAACAGATGGATCAATACATATTGCAAGTCAAAGCTGCGAGGACAGACTTATGTTGGTTGATAAACAGGAGGCAATCCAGCTTAAGGATGATATGAAACAGTTTGTTATAACCAAATTGACAGAAGCGGGTTTCTATGGATATGAGGATACAGCAGATATATTTTCTATAGAATTAAAAAAAGGACAGCTTAGAGCACAACATTTGTTTACGAAAGATGAAATAGAACGTGAGATGCGAAATGCAGATGATAGGCTGGGAAATGTATTGGTTATCGATGAAAATGGTTTTGTACATGTAATCCCAGACACTAAAGAAGCAAAAATATTTCCAGTAACAATGGAATCATGGGATGCAAGGAATAATTATGTGGGAAAATATTCATCTTTAGATAGTTTGGAAGAGGCATATTTGTGTGCCCTAGAAGGGTGGTTGGAGTACTTGAAATATGGGAGACATGTGTATGTGGATTATACGGATTTAAAAGATGATAAAGAGATTCTTGGTGAAATTAAAAAGATGTACAGTCTGGATAAAAAGTAAAACCTACAAAGCAAATTTAAAATGCAAGTTGATATTGATTTTTGAGAGAAAAAGAATATTTCTTATCAAAAATCATAGACAAGCTGCTGACCGAAAAAGTGCAGAGGTATCGCTGTTGGGAATCACGGATAAATGGTTTGGTGTGGCTTATAAGACGTTGGTGGTGAAGGCTGTGCGGAGCTTGAGGGAGAGTTATTACGGTAATGAATATCAAGAGCGGGGCTAATGAGGTGTGTTACTTACTACTTGCTTTTTGTGTGTAAAGATAAAGGTGTGTTTCTAAAAAAGATTTGCAAGATGCAGCGGACTATTTTCTGAAAAAATGCTATAATGTGGGTATAAACTATGAGAAACGATAGGAGACGTATATTATGACAGAAAAATATGTAGTATTAAGTGAACGCCCGGAAGAGCAATTGAAAGTGGTAGAATGGGTTCGTGAACAAAAAAATTCTTGATGATAAAAGCAGACGTATTGTAGATGCACTTATGGAAAAAATGACACCTTTGATTTTGAAAAATAGCGCACAAAAATAGCGTGGGTACAGCAGATTTGAAATTACATTAACAAGACACAAAACATATCAAAATAATACGATTTTGAAACACAATACAATAAAGTACTATGAAAAATCGAACCTCAAAAGAGTATGAGAAAATTTGAAAATTAAGTCAAATATATTGTTTTCACATAGCGATATAAAGGTGTTAGAGAAAGCCCTTTGGTCCCAAGGAAGAATATGAGCAAGAATACAGCTCTAAGCTTTTTAGGGAAACTTGTCTGTGAAATAGTCGGCTTTGATATGAATGCAGCTAAAGCTACTTTCTCAGAGTACCCTGAGAGCAATAACCTTGATAGCTGGCAGATATACTTTGTGAACCAGATGGTTAGTACATTGTCCATAACGGAAAGATGAAGGATCTTTTTGTGTTACAGGAATCTCTGTTAATGGATCTGGAATGCGTAGTTGAGATATTACGGATCTGAGCGTATGGATGGGAATACGGAAGATTATTGAAGGTATAAACGATAACGTAATAGTGGCATAGCTATTCGCCATGTAATCACATGATAAAGATGAGAGGGATACGGTATGGGATTAAGTTCTTTGACAAGATATAATCTTTTTATGGAAAGCGGAGATTCAATAGAAAGTGGTGATGGAGTAGTACGCTTTAGGGATTACGTATCAGTTAAGAATATGTATTACGATTCTGCAAGGCTCATACGGGGCTTTGAAGACATTATTAATAATGAGGGGGTAATGCCTCAAATGGAAGAATATCAAGGAATCTTTGATCGTAATGCAAACGAAGTCCGAGATTTTTTGTTCGTGCAGAGAATAATTAATCAAATACAGCAACAAATGAGTAAAAAAATGGAAAAAGAACAGTCTTCGTCCAACTCATTTAAAACATACTTTAGATACTTATTAAAGGCTATTGCAGATTATCAAGAAGAAGTTATAGAAACCAATTTTATTGGGCTTTCGGACGATGAGATTATTCGTACCGCGAGAAAGCAAACTTTTTTGTCATACGCATATTACGACAAGGGGTTAACTCAAGCTTTGTTTTACTATTTTTGGCTTCGCTCTGGTTTTTTATATGTTAACTGGATGTGGGATGGAGTAAATAACCATAGTTCCGCTACCAAGGAGAAATTGGAAGATGCTTTAAAAGATAGCGATCAGTTCTTGTTCCTGAGAACGACGAATAGTGAGTTGCGAATTCGAGGTAATAATAACAGCATTCGCCAATGGTGTGCTTGGGAAATCGGAAATTTCTACACAAAGCATAAAGAAGATAAGTATTATACAAGTTTTTATGATAAAACAGAACCTCGAAACGATATCTTAGATACATTTAGGCCAATGAGAGAAGTAGTTCTAGGAGAAATGCGATGAAAATATTATTTCGTACAATGAGGTATAACTGGCGTTACATATTTTCCCAAAGTAATAAAATCGCAGTAGCCCTATTTTCTTTTTGGGGGTTTGTTACATTAGTTACACCTACAGATACGATGTTAGATTGTATTGATAATGTAGTTCTGAAAATAATTATAGCCGTGCTTATTTTGCTGGGAATCTATTTTGCTATAGTAATAGTGGACACGATTTATACGAGCCAAAGAAAACAAGTGAAAATTTTTAATCTTCACTCAAATCATTTGTTGTTTGTGGAGTATGGGGATTTATTTAATAGCGGAGATCCGAATGAAAAGAAGAACATTGCTTTTGCTGGAAATCGATGTTTCGACACGATTGTGGATGATGATTTAATAGGGTCAAAAAAAATTCACGGTATGGCACTTAAACGAATATATGAGCAAGGCAATAGGGATTCAGATACAGTCTCGAATGAAATACAAAACAATTTGTCATTGCATGGATATAAGTATACGGATCTCAAACAAAAAGAAAAACGAAGTGGAAACTTACGTCGATATGATGTCGGATCGGTTGCTGAAATAAATGGTCTCAATAATGAACAGTATTTTATCTTGGGGTTAACATATTTTGATAATGAATTAAGAGCCCATGTCGAAAAGATAGACTATATAAAAGCTATTGCTTCTTTAGTAAAGTATATTTCAGAACGCTCTCAAGGCTTTTCTACATATATGCCTGTAATTGGGACGGGAGGGGCTGATGCAGGTAGTGTAAATGACTTAGTTGTCTATATTATAAAAACAATTGAGCTTTTTAAGGATGAAATAGATTGCGATATACATATTGTTATAAGTGATAAAGAAGAAAAATTAGGTTTGATGAACCTGAAAATGTTATAGAGAGGTTAAAAAATCTCGAATTTTCAATTAAAAACACTTGATTATATGAGGAGGAACTACACGTGAACAGAACAGGTACATATGTTGCCTTTGACGGGCAGGGCTCGACAGATCCTACAGAAAGCGATATTCATTATTTTAACCTGCTGAAGGCATGGGATAAATCTGGAAGTATAGATTTTAAGTTTACTAATTCACATGAAAAAACTTATCAGGTACGTGATAGTTCATCAAAAGCAACGCTTTTTAACAGATTAGAAACTAGATTATCAGCGAGTAAGAATTTCCTTCTGATTATATCGGATAAGACGAATTATGACAGAGGAATTCTTAATTGGGAAATTGAAAAGGCCGTTGATTATTATGAGTTGCCAATTATAATAGCATATCCAGGGTATTCTAAGATTGGTGCACCGTTAGAATTAAATAGCATGTGGACAAAATCTTTAGCGGAACGAATAAAAAATGAAAGGGCACATTGTATACATATACCGTTTAAAAAAAGAACCGATATTTGACGCGATTAATCAGTTCTCTGTTGTTAATTCAAGGTATCCTAAGGGAGGCGCTTTGGGGTATTACTCAGAGGAAGCGTATAAAAGCTGGGGTATTGTTTAGCATCGTGAAAACGAATTTCGGCTTATATGCTATTCTGGGTACAGCAGCTTTGCAAGTATATTAATAAGACATAAAACCATATCAAAATGATAGGATTTTAAAATGCAATAACAATGTAAACGTTTCAAAGCAAGTACCTGTTCCCAGCATCTACATTCTGCGATAATAGTCTTACACTGTATAGAGTCAAAAAAGTTAAGTACTCAACTTTTTTGACCGACTATGGAGGTTAGAATATGGTAAAGGTCAAACCACTCGCCTTTCACTAAAATCATTTTTAGTGCATACTTGAAAAAAACAATGGAGTTTTTCAAGGAGGACTAAAGACTATGGATCAGTGTACTCACGAAGTACGTGCAGAATACTGGAGAAAAATCATTCAGGCTTGCAGTCAGCGACCAGCAGGCCAATCAGCTAAAAACTAGATGGATGAGAATGGAATCAGCGAACAAAGTTATTATCACTGGCAAAGACGGTTTCGGCAACAGGCGTATGAAAAAATGAAGGAAAATACTTCTGTTCCTGCCGTAGCAGAAAAAGCAGAACTGCCCTTTGTTGAAATTCCTTGTGCTGCCCCAGCAGAAATAAATACGCACACGGTTTCCAATAAACCAGTTGCAACAATCCGTACTGCAGCATTTCAGATTGATATTTCTAATGATATTTCCGCTGTTCTTCTGAGCCGGATTTTCCGAGAGGTGTCTCATGCTTGAAGATGCAGCCGGTATTCGCCGGGTAGTTCTTGCCTGCGGTACCGTTGATCTGCGAAAAGGCATCGATGGTCTGGCAACAATTATCGGCGATAAGTACGGACAAAATCCGTTTGAAAAGGGAACCCTCTTTTTATTTTGCGGGAAACGTTCTGATCGATGCAAAGGACTCTTGTGGATGGGCACAGGGTTTTTACTTCTTTATAAACGATTCGAAGCAGGGCGGTTATCCTGGCCAAGAAATATACAAGAGGCTGCAGATCTTACGGAAGAACAATACAAGTATCTCATGATAGGTTTAAATCCCCTGGATCCGAAAATCAAAGACGTGGATCCGAAAAATATCTATTGAAACATTTGTGCAAAACAGAGAAAATATAGTCCCTGTTTTATTGTTAAAATGAGAGACTTTCGTTTCCGATAGATGACCGGATAGAACGATTCGTTTGCCTGCTATGAAGCAGAAACGATTCATTTGAACCTTGAAAATCCTATATTTCCAAAGGCCTACATAAGGATTCTGATGATTTCTGTAACAGGAAAAAATGACGGTATCTGTTTGGCTGCAGATTGGCATTTATCACAGATTTTTGGTATACTTTCTTTAGAAAGAAGGCGGACAACATGTGTAAAAAATTCACTCCAGATGAACTGAATAAGATGGATCATAAGACCAAAAACGATGTCATCTACCAGATGTAGGATCGGATTGAGCGCCTGGAACAGAACTATGAAAATCTGATGGAGCAGGTCCACCTCGCAAATCAGCAGCGTTTTGGCCGTCAGACAGAAAAGCTGGATGACATCGCAGGTCAGCTTTCCTTTTTTAATGAGGCAGAGGCGAACTGCGATGAAAAAGTTCCGGAGCCAACTGTGGAAGAAGTCATAGATTCAGCCAGAAAAGTCCCGAAGAAACCAAAAAAAAAGGGGCAGCGTGAGGAAGATCTGCAAGATTTTCCTCAGGAAGAAATCCCTCATGATATACCAGAGCAGGAATTAAATGAAGCTTTTGGTAAGGGGAACTGGAAAAATATACCAGATGAAATTTTCTGGCAGCTTCGTTTTGAACCGGCCAAATGGGTTGCAGAAAAACACATCATAAATGTTTATGTTGGAACAGATGGGGTTCATCAGGATGAGTTTTTACGTGGTGACCATCCGGAAACGATGTTCAAAGGCAGCATTGCAACACCTTTTCTTGAAGCGGCGATTATCAATGCCAAATATGTAAACAGCAATCCAGTTGATCGTATTTCCAGAGATTTTAAAGCGAATGGTCTGAACCTGTCCAAACAGACGATGTCAAACTGGGCGGTTTGGACGGCTGAACGTTATTTACTACCGGTGTATGAACAGATGAAAAAACGCTAGCTGGAGGCACACGTAAATCAAAGTGATGAAACGCCTGTGGAAGTGATTCATGATGTCAGACCTGCAGGCAGCCAGAGTTATATGTGGGTGCACATCACTGGAGAATTGAGCGCAGTTCCGCTGATTATTGTATATGAATACCAGAAGACGCGGCATAGTGATCATCCAAAAGCGTATTATAAGGATTTCTCCGGAATTCTTATGACAGATGATCTGGAACAGTATCATAAGTTGGCACGTGATCTGGAAAGAATAAAAAATGCGAACTGCATGGCCCATGCAAGACGTCATTTCGCAAATGCGATTAAGGCAATCGGAAAAAGTAATCCCAAAGCGGTTGAAGCATCGGTTGCGTATAAGGCACTCGTACGGATCGGAGCTATTTATGATCTGGAAGGTGCGTTAAAGGACTTGACTCCTGAAGAACGATTAAAAGAACGGTAGTCTTCCATCAAACCGCTGCTTGAAGAATTCTTTGTATGGCTTCGAAAAATACAGACAGACCAGACGGTTCTTCCGAAAGGTGAAACAGCCAAAGGTATTAACTATTACTTGAATCAGGAAGAATACCTGAAGGTGTTCCTGTCAGACGGAGAAGTACCGATTGATAACCTGGCCAGTGAGCGCGCATTGAGAACTTTTACGATTGGTCGAAAAAACTGGATGACGATCAACACGGTACGTGGAGCTCAGGCAAGCGCGATAATTTACAGCGTTACCGAGACAGCCCGCGCAAATGGATTGAATATTTATTACTATGTAAAACATTTATTAACAGAATTGGTGAAGTCAGTTCGTGCCGATGGAAGTATAGACGAAACAGCGTTGGAAGAACTTATGCCGTGGTCAAAAATGCTTCCTGCAGAATGCTATAAGCGCCGCAAATAAGCGGCGCTGTATTTGCCGTGGAGCGAAGAATTTGACCTTTACGAATTAGCATCAGAACTGATGCTTACATTCATTATAAGAGCGGTTCCCTAATAATCGGAATAGTACTTTCTATTAATCCAGAATAATGGCTTCCTAGTTCGGACAGGTGGTGTAAAAGTGCCCGTAATATTCATTATGTCGGTATGACGGCCCAGTACGTGCTGGAAGACCTTGTGCGGATTTCGGTGCGCATGTAACTGGCATTCGAGTTTTGCTACCGACGTCCCATCCTTAACAAAAATGCCCTAGCCATCGCCAGCCAGTCCGGCGAGACTGCAGATAGTCTGGCGGCATTCCGCAAGGCGAAAGAGCACGGCGTACATATCCTGGGTATTGTAAACATAGTGGGTTTCTTCATCGACCGCGGCATCGACATGCCATTTGCTTGGAGGGCAGCCTTAAGATGAAGGAAATCAGCTATATCCATTCGGAAGCATACGCAGCTGGCAAACTGAAATACGGAAGCGGCTTCTTTCTTTGCCTCATTTATTGTGAAACTTACAGGTAACTACTTTTGATTGTTATGTTGCCATTATTCGAACATTTTTGAATTGCACAAGCAGGAAATATCTGGATGATTTAACATTAGAAGATGCATGAAACTACATTTTTGAGTTATGCGTAAATCATTACGTGTCTACTCAGTACTGCAATACGGTTTATTCCTAAATGTTTTAGTTGAATACTTATCGTCATAATTTATACAGGGAATGGAAAATGAAAGCGGTTATCGTTGAAGATTAAGCGCAACGGAACTGAATCCGGAAAGCTGATTGGGCCGGATTGTCTGTTTTCTGAATTCACCTGGAAGGAGGCAGCTTATCATGTTCACGATTCCCTCATTTCTTATTCCCTTTGCGGATAGCATGAAGTTATCTGCGGCCTACGATATCGTAAAATACGGCGTAACCCAGGGTGTGGGACATGCTGCTTCGAAGAAAAAGAAGAAGGCTATGGAAGCACCCATTGCGCCCACGCATCACATCCCCCGCCTTTGCACCGATCAGGAGCATCCGGGAGTGGACGGGGATGCAGCAGAGGTGTATGGTTTTTCTCTTTTGGATTATTGCATGGAGCATCAGAATGTGGTTCTTTTAGGAGAGGCGGGCTGTGGAAAGACGCAAGAGTTGCAGTGGATGGAATTCTGCTGTTATAAAGATGTCAATCTGCCACGGGCGGTGCGGATACCTTTGCGAACGTATTCGGATGAATCTATGGCAGAACTGGCAAGGCAGCGTGGCGTGGAACCGGAAAATCAGGAAAATCTGTTGTTCCTGATCGATGGTTTGATGAGATAGCCGGTGTGCATAAGCAGAATTTCCTAAAACAGGCGGCATTGTATCAGCAGGAAAATAAAGAAGCGCGTTTTCTGATTTCTACGAGAAACCACTTTTACAGGGCAGGCCTGTTTGGTGAAGCGTTTGAGGCTGTGTGGATGCAGCCGCTGACCGAGTCAGATATAGAATGTTATGTGACGGAAATGGGAATTCTGTACGATAACTGGAAACGGCAGATTGAGGAGAGACGTCTTTCTACGGTAGTGGAAAATCCGTTTTATCTGGTGGAACTATGCCAGCTTTATCTGGAATGTGGGAAGGTGCCGGATCGGGATCAGCTGATGCAGACATTGACAGAACGGAAACTTGGTCAGGATTTGGACAAGTACCGGATGACGGGAAAACTGGATTTTGAGGAAAACATAGAAAAGGCAAAACTGTTGCTAGAACGTCTTGCAGTGGCGATGCATGCGATGGATACGCGGGTGCTGACAGAGTTTGAATATGAACGTCTGATTGCATCTGCGGCAGAGCGGGAATTGCTGAAATACAGTGGCTTATGGGTGCTCCGGGATGGGAACTGGCAGTTTATGCACAATAATTTTGGCGAGTATCTGGCGGCAAAATATCTGGCAGGCTGTCCGCTTGATCAGGTTCAGGAACTGGTGTGTCTGGGCCATCCGGAGCTTGGTGTCAGCAGAAACTGGCATCATGTGCTTTCGTATTTGTTGTCCATCTGCGACGGGGAGATCTGGGATTGGCTGCTGCAGCAGGACTTTACTTTGTTTCTGGATACGGACTGGAACCGGATTTCCCCATCGGACCGGAGTGCGATTCTGCTTCGTGAATGGGAAAAAAGCAAACAGCTTCATGCCTGGATTCATCATCAGAATTACAGGCTCAGCGATTTGGCGGAGTTTGGAATGGGGTATGAGGTGTTTCGATTGCTTTTGGGGGAAATTCGTGAGCCGCAGGATGAGATTTCACTAAAAAATGCAATTCTGCTCCTTGGTTATAGTCCAGACACATATGGATGCGAGAAGGAGGCAAGGGATATTCTTTGGGCTGTCTTGCAGTCGGATCAGGAGCCGTGGGTTTACGAGCGGGCAATCATTGCCCTATTGATCTTCAGCTGATGGATGTGGAACTGCTGGGGATGATTTTGAACCGTTTTGGGAAAAATTCGGAATCGCAGGTGCGCTATCCGTTGTATGCGGCTATCCAGCTGCTTGGACAGACAGATGAACAGATGGAGTTTTTATTGGAAGGTCTTCCGTACATAGTCAGTCGGGAAGAAAACCGCTTGGGAAACGAGTCGTATGAACTGCATCTGGCATTGCTTTCCGTATCGACTGCACCTGCGGCTTGCAGACTTCTGGAGCTGCTGACAGGTACTCTGGTTTATACTCATATTTATGAGGTGGAAAAAATTGTGAGACAGGCAGTTTTCTGTATGGCAGAGGCATACTCTGGACAGAAGGATGCGAACTGGCTGGCAATGGCAGATTTTTACGGGACTGCCGCAGTCCAGAGCATGCATACCGTGGATCGGGAAGTCCTGCAGTATTTTGAAAAGACTGGAACAAAGCAGGAGTTATTTGCCCAGCTTTTGCGGGATGCCATGAGTCGGGAAGAGGCGGGAATGCGTGCGCAGGTGTATCTTCTGCTTCCTTTGTTGGATGAGCCGGTATCGCTTTGGATTCTGGAGCAGTATCGGGACCAGAAATTGAAGGATGCAGAGGCTGCGTACTGTCTGGATCTTATGAATACCGGAAATCCGGTATGTGAGAAATTGCGGATGCTGTATCAGAACAGGACTCAAAAGACCATCAGTGTGCGGCCGTATATTGATTACGAGGCCCGGCGACGTGAAGGGGATGCTTCTTATCAGAAGGCAGTGGGAGAACGGACATATTATCTGGAGTTGCTGGAAGAATGCTTGAGCCGTATGGATGTGGACGATATGAGTCCGCAGGAGGTACGGGAGTCGGATGATCTGTTTTACCGCCTGGAGGACCGGACTGATTTACAGGAAGTAATGCAGGATTACCGTATGCATGCTGGGAAGAAGAAATCGGTGCGCCAGTGGATGAATCTGCTTGCCAAAGAGGATTTGGTGTGGGAGAGACTTCAGGTATGGATTGTATGGCATTGGATGCAGCATAAAGATAAGGAGATTCCGGCGGTCTTCCAGACCGTTGCAGAGTCATTTTATGGGAAGTATATTCAGACAGCAGATTTTGCCGGGTGCCAGATTTGGGAAGATCATACACATTACCAGCGTAAGGACTGGAAATGTTATTATCTGATTTATTTTGCACAGCGGCTGAAATTTCCGATGGGGAAAGAAAAGGCTCTGGGACTACTTCTTTTTGGCGGCCATTTTTATAAGGCGGAGATGGAGAAACTGTTAAAGCAGTATCTGACGGAGGAAGAACTGTGCCGGGAAGTGAAAAAGAATCTGCTGGAAAAGGATTTGAAGGGAGATCCTCTGGAGCTTCATCTGACTCTGTGTGGGGAATATCAGTGTGTGGAATGTTTGGAAATAGTACGGCAGACGGCGCTTGAAGAAGCGGCACCTGAATTTATCCGGTGCGCAGCATCAACGCATTTGTGCAGCTTGCAGATGAAATGGCTATATGCCGGGAACTTTTACCTACGTTGAACGGACGCCTTTGGAGCCGTGCAGCAGAGGGTGTGATGCAGGCAATCCGGGACAAAAAGGTAAAAAATAAAGTAGGGGAGGCAGTCTGGAAACCTGTGTTTTTGGAGCAGTTGTGGGAGGCTGGGCAGGCATCGGAGGAGCTGCGCATGACTGTGTATGCATGGCTGATCCAGCTGCAGGATGTCCGGGGACTACGGGCGTACCGGGAGTTATTGGAACGGGAACAGAAAGCTTTAGGGGATAGTACCGGTTGTGGGCCGACGGAGTCTATTGCAGTGGTGGAAGCACCAACACTTTGGCCGGAGCTTGCCCGTTTGACAGAACTATGTCTGTGCCCGGAATTTAAAGACAGGGAATGTTTTGGCCTTTCTACGTATCTGCCCCGTGCGCTGAATAATGTGGCGGCTGTGAGTGAAGCTGGGCATCATTTTGTGTGTGATGTGTTGGAGCATCAGAGGAGACTTTATGAGGGAGATCTGAAGCGGGAAGCCTGGATCCAGGCATGGCTGTCAGATGCTGCGGAAGCGTATAAGACGAGCGTGCAGCGGCGTTGGAGTGTGGAACAGGTGTTATTTTATGGATTATGAATATGATAGACGGGCAGAAAGGATAAAAGTGAAATATACTGGCACATCATTTCCCTTGAAATGAATGTGCCAGTATGCTACAGAAATCTACAATAAGAAATTAGGGCTGTCTAAATCAATGCGCACGCCCTTCCTTACAACCACTCTGAACATAATGATCATAATAAGCTTTCCAGTCATCGCCAAAGGCAGTTTTTAAATCATCGTTATTTTCTTTATAAGATGCTACATCAAAGTCTTCATTACCGCGCCGTCCTTCTTTCATGCCAGTGGTATAGAAGTGTTCGAAGAGTTTTAATTTGTTGTTGCCGATGGCAGACTGCAGATCGCTGTTGTGGCTGTAGTAATAGTCAGCATCAAATACGGCCTGGTAAGAATTCATAAGGTCTGTGGTGATGCTGGTCTGGTTGGCAGCAGTATTGCTTCCAGACGAATTACTGCCGGAAGAACTCTGGGAAACATTTTTCTGCCCGCCGGATTTGTAAGGACACACTCCGTTTTCGTGAAGATGTGCCGGGTAACCGCCGCAGTGATAATGATAGCTGCCAAGACCACTTCGGTTTTTATAGTCGTGGTGACCGCCCTGGGAATCGGTCCGTCCCGGGTGTGCTTCTGCGATGATCGGGCTGGTACCCGGAATAACCGGCATGGCAGTGGAGAGAACAAGACAGGACAAAAGAACAGATACCTTTTTCGATAATTTTTTCATGGAAACGCCCCCTCAATGTATGATATAGTTATTATACCATGACAGACAATGGGATTCCATATGGTTTGAGTATGGATGCGTGAATTGAAAAGAAAAACTGATAATAATCGGTTTATCCGATGGAGGGCCAACTATGGATAAGGAAATCGCAGGCAGTGTTACACTGGACGTAGAAACATCAAACAGAAATGCTTCTTTTTCCAGAAGAATGCAGGAGTACTATGAGGCGTTGAAAGGCGGGAAGACCATAAAAGAGGTGGTTTATGAAAAATACACAGAAAGAACGGATTAAAAAAGGAAATGCAAAAAAGTCTTTCAAAAAACTATGGAAGGTTTTTCAGAAAAATGCTGGTCCAATAGGAACCGTGGTAGCTATTTTTGCTCTTCTGCTCACATGGGGCAATTACCATGCAAGCAAATCAGCAGCTTTAGAACAGGAGCAGGAAAGGCAGATATTGGCACAGGAAAGGCAGGCCCTGGAGCAGGAAAAGCAGCCTTCGTTTGCCTGGGACCAGAAACTGACGGAGGTGGATAATCACTATATTATCAGAAATACCGGAGGTGACATCCGTGATGGAAGCTTGTCGTTTGATCCGGTATGTGAAATTCGGATCTTCGATGATCGTGCCCAGGAGATGGGAACACTTCTTTGGGATAGATATAGTGAGATAACAAGGGTTCCATATGATTTTGAGAGAGATTGGTTTGAGGTTTTTGGTGAGGAATCACCGGAGCCGGTTGCACGATGGGAAGAGATCATACAGAATGCAGTCCACGAGGAGGGATATTATTGCCTGGTTAATTGGACACAGCGTTACCGGATCCAGTATCGGGATTATAAACAGGAGGGAAAATCCCGGGAGCTGATCGCCCGAGGCGGAGAACTTTATGATTTTAAAGATGGGGAGAAGAATGGTTACAGGCTCTGGCTGGAGATGAATGAATCTGGGGAACGGTTGCTTGGTTCTCTGGTAAGAAGTGGGATTGAAAGTCTGCAAAGGAAGCAGGAAGTGTAACACTTTTCATATGCATTTGTTCCAGATGTACGCCTATGCTATTTCGGAATCCCACGCAGTAGGATGCACGACATTTTTTGACAAATTTCATATGGCAAAATCCCCCAGTTTTCCCACATTTCTCCTACATTCCTTTGTGCGATGTTCTGAATCTTTGAAATCCGTTTTACAAAAATATTTCCCTTTAGTATAATGAATTCGTTTCACTAATAAGGGATAGGGTTACTGGGCGCGTATGCGTGAACAGTAACAGGATAGGAGCTTTACTGGGGAGATAAAGAGTAGCTATGAGAAATGCGTTAATTTTTGATGATAATAAAATTTTGGCAGAACTTGTACAGCTGAAGGTGGAAGCTTTATTTCGGAAATACGATCTGGAGTTTGAGGTAGACCGTATGAATAGCATTAAACAGCTGGAATCCTGCGAGAAAACGTATCAGCTGGTATTTATGGATATTGTCCTGCCGGAGCAGGATGGAATCAATATTACAAGAGAGTGGAAGAATTCCGGCCGCTTTGGGGAAGTGGTTTTTGTTTCCGCATACGACGATAAGGTGTTTGCTTCGTTTGACACAAATCCGCTTTATTTCGTCCGAAAAAATAACCTGGATGAGGATCTGGAGCAGGCAATCATTTCCTATAAAAGAAAGATTGCTGCGACACAGGTGATCGTGCCGGAGGGTGCAAAGTACCATGTGTGGGACGTAAATGATATCATGTACCTGGTGAGCCGCAACCATTACATCGATGTGTATATGGCGAATGGCAACAAGCCGCTGGTCCGCGGTAAGCTGGATGACATGGAGAAGATCCTGCAGGATTATAATTTTGTGCGGGTTCAGGTCAGCTATCTGGTGAATTTAAAATATGTGGATGCGGTGAAGAGTCAGGCAATCCGCATGAAGAATGGCAAGGTGTTCCGCATCAGCCGAAGTACCGGGAGAAGATTGCTTCCCGCATGGAGGCTGGCTGGTAGGAATTCTGAAATCAGTGAATCTGTTTGCAGATGTCGCCATTTCGAATATGTAGAGTAGTTACTGGATACAGGGAGGAACTTCCCGGAACGGAGAGGCTGCGTTGCTGAAGCAACCGTGTCTCAGCGCGAGAATGTGCCAAGGCACATTCTTTTCACGTCAGGAAATGCAGGAAAATATGCATTGCCGGGCATACCGCACGAGCAGTAACACAAAAGGTGACAAATAACAGGGAAAGTTGACAGCAAGGTGTCTCTTTTCAGAAAAGTACAGTAGAATAAAGGCATTACATTACAAAAGACAGTCCGTAGTGAACTGTCTTTTTGCGTTTCAGGGGAATCTGCGTCTTATGGAACAAAAACGCTCCGCTGGGATGTGTATTCTTTTTTATTTAACAGACGATTGTCAAAGAGGAAAATTGGGGGCAAAGGGGGATGAGGATGCCGGTACTGAAAAATAGACATCTTGTGATCAGTCGTGCAAAAAATTGCCGTGAGCTTTATGATACGGTGTGTGGGTGGCTGAATACGACAAATTATTTTAAATGGACGGATGATTCGGTGAGCTTTAATAATGGGCTGGATGAACAGGAATGGAAGCGGCGCCAGCTTCTTCTGCGTCACCGCATTTCGGAGTGCAGCTGTGTGGTGCTTTTTGCAGAAATGTATGGGGAGTATGGAAAATGGGCGGATTTTGCGATTGAATTTGCGAATGAATTCCATAAACCGCTGATCGGGGTGCGCCCGCGCGATGACAGTCCGGCGCCGAAGTGGATGCAGATCAATTGCCGGGTGACAGTGAAGTGGCAGCGCAGCGCCATTGTTGCGGCAATACAGGAGTATTCCCTGTAGGGTTTGCGGGAGATGTTTTTGGGACTGCTGGGCAGGATTTTCTGGAGAAGACAGAGCGTTTTTTCATCTGCCTATGGCTTGGTTTTGGCTTGTGTAGTTGTGGAGCTATGAGCTTACGAAGTTGTGTAATTATGTAGAAGTCCGTTTTTTCTCTGCCGATAAAAAATCAGCACCATCAGCCTGATCCCAGCCGCCCCAATGTTGTCGATCAGCACATCACTGAAGCGTCCGGCCCGCCCAGGCACGAACAGCTGGTGAAATTCATCGGTGCAGGCATAGAAAAAGGTGACGGCGAGTGCTGCGTTCAGCAGGCGTTTTCCATGCAGTCCCCAGGTTCGCAGACCGAAGACCAGGGAGAGGAAGAGTACGGTGTATTCGGTGATGTGGGCGCATTTTCGCACCGGCATGCTGAGAAATTCGCAGATGGCAGGCACATTGATCTGTTTAAGTTCCAGCAGATGGAGCTTATCTGCGATGGATAAAAGCATCTGGGTGACACCGTTGCTCATAAGGGTGGACTGGTCAGCTGGCTGGCTGGAGAAATAAAAAATGGCAGCAGCAATGGCGACGGAGGGAAGCATCGCCAGTATTTTTATAGTGCGGGTTGGAAAGGCGCCGGTGGCGCGATTGCGGATTCTGGCCATGGTATCCTCCTTTTTGTCTGGCATGCGGCCATCACCTGCCGCATGGTCTTGGGCAGTTTCGTTTGTCATCACCTGCCGTATGGCCTTGGACAGTTTCGTTTGTCGTTGCCTGCCGCATGGCTTCGGAAATTCTGCTTGCCATGCCTACCGCATGGCCTCGGATAGTTCCTTCCACAGCTCGATATCGTCTGCGCTGAGGCGCATATTGGTTACGAGTTCCTGGCCGTCCGGTGAGGTGATCTTGAATTCAAAAATGGTTCCTTCCTGGACGCCACGTTTGACGATAGCATTTAAAAAGAGCGGAAATTTAGGATGGTTGGCCGCGAAGCGGGACCATGCATTTTTCATTTTCATTAATTTCATTGGATTGATCATAGGGTCTCTCTTTCTGATTATCTATATAGCGTAAACAACATTCCTAGTATATCCCAGAATTGCTTTTCTGAAAAGTAATACTTGTAAAGTTTTGGCAAAATAGGTATCATTGAGATATCTGTTTATAGATTTGTTTATAAATTATAGAAACTCAGGGGATAAATTCATGGATATGTTTTCTAGGAAGGATCTGGTCCATCTGTTTGCCCCGCTTCTGGTAGAGCAGCTTTTGGCTGTTTTAGTGGGCATGGCGGATGTTGTCATGGTGGCGGCAGTAGGGGAAACAGCGGTTTCCGGCGTGGCGCTGGTGGATTCCATCAGCGTGCTGATCATTCAGGTGCTGTCGGCTATGGCAACCGGTGGAGCGGTGGTCTGCTCCCAGTATATTGGAAAGAAAAAGCCGGAGCAGGCGTGCCGGGCGGCGGGGCAGCTGGTGCTGATCACGGCGGCGCTTTCTTTGCTGATCGCGGCGGTGGCGTTTATTGGGAACCGGCATTTGCTGCGGCTGATCTTTGGCTCGGTGGAAGCATCGGTCATGGATAACGCACAGACTTACTTCTGGTTTACGGCAATGTCGTATCCGTTTCTGGCACTTTATAATTCCGGGGCGGCCTTGTTCCGCTCTATGGGAAATTCGAAGGTTTCCATGAAGGTTTCTCTGGCGATGAATGCCATCAATGTGGCGGGCAATGCGCTTTGCGTATTCGGACTTCACATGGGAGTGGAGGGTGTGGCGATCCCGACGCTGGTTTCCCGTATGTTTGCGGCGGTGGTAATGGTGATCCTGGTGCGCAGCCCGAAGAACAGCATCCGGGTATACAGCTTCCGCCAGCTGGTCCCGCAGCTGGATATGATCGGCAAGATCCTGGCCGTTGGAGTTCCGAGCGGACTGGAGAACGGCATGTTCCAGTTTGGAAAGATTGCATTGCAGAGTCTGGTTTCGACGCTGGGAACGGCATCGATCGCCGGTTATGCGGTGGCAACGAATCTGGTGACATTCCAGTATCTGCCAGGTGTGGCGCTTGGATTGGGCCTCATTACGATTGTGGGGCAGTGCGTGGGCGCGGGCGAGCCGGAGCAGGCAAAGCGGTATACAAAGAAGGTGATCGCAGTCAATTACGGGCTGCTGCTTGTGATCTGTACCTTGATGGCAGTATTCCGGAGCTTTGTGGTCGGAATTTATAATCTGTCTCCGGAGGCATCGGACCTGGCGCAGAAGCTTTTGCTGGCGCATTCCTGTGGCATGGTGCTCTGGCCGCTGGCCTTTGCACTGCCGAATACACTGCGTGCCGGTCTGGATGCAAAATTTACAATGATGGTTTCAGTCTTTTCCATGTGGATGTTCCGCATTGGTCTTGGCTATGTGTTTGTAAAGGGACTTCATATGAGTGTCCTGGGAATCTGGTATGCGATGTTTGTGGACTGGATCTTCCGTCTGGTAGTATTTGTATGGAGGTTTAAGGGATTCTCGGCGCGGGTGCGCCAGGTCTGAGCGGTGAGCAGGCACGAAACAGTTACAGAATTTTGAAAGTGAAAGAAACAGGAGGAAATGGGTATGAAGCGGGCGTGTGGTATGCTGCTTCCGGTGGCGAGTCTGCCATCGGAGTATGGAATCGGTGCATTTTCAAAGGAAGCGTATGATTTTGTGGACCAGCTGGCGGCGGCCGGTCAGCGGTACTGGCAGATCTTGCCGCTGGGGCCGACCGGCTACGGGGATTCTCCTTACCAGTCGTTCAGCGCATTTGCGGGGAATCCGTATTTTATCGATCTGGAAGTACTGATTGCCAGGGGATTGCTGATGAAAGCGGAATGCGATGCGGCAGACCTCGGTTCCGATGCGCAGGATATTGATTACGAGAAGCAGTATTTTAACCGTTTCCCGCTTTTGAAAAAGGCATTTGAGCGCTGGAAAAAGCAGCAGAAAAAGAAAGGACGCGGCGAAAAGAAGCTGCGGGAGCTGTTTGAGTATGCGCTTACCGCAGATACCAGGGAGTATTGCTTTTACATGGCGGTGAAAAATCATTTTGAGGGAAAAAGCTTCCTTTTGTGGGATGAAGATATCCGGACAAGAAAGCCAGAAGCCGTGAAAAAGTATCAGGAGCTTTGTCAGGATGAAATCTTGTTTTATGAATTTTTGCAGTACGAGTTTCAGGAGCAGTGGGCACAGCTAAAGTGCTATGCAAATGAACAGGGTGTGAAGATCATTGGGGATATCCCGATCTATGTTGCCATGGACAGCGCAGACAGCTGGGCGCATCCGGAATTGTTCCAGTTTTCTGCGGATGGACAGCCGGAGGCTGTTGCCGGGTGTCCGCCGGATGCATTTTCTGAGACGGGACAGCTCTGGGGCAATCCGCTGTACCGCTGGGATTATCACAAGAAGACGGGCTATGCGTGGTGGCTGGCCCGCATGGAGTACAGCTTCCGCCTGTATGATGTAGTGCGTGTGGATCATTTCCGCGGCTTCGATGAGTATTATTCCATTCCGGCAAAGGACAAGACTGCGGAGTTTGGCCACTGGGAGGAGGGACCGGGCTATGCGCTGTTTAAAGCTATGAAGAAGCGCTTTGGAAAGCTTCCGATCATTGCGGAGGACCTGGGCTTTCTGACTCCGTCGGTTCTGGAACTGGTTAAGAAAACAGGTTTCCCGGGCATGAAGGTTCTGGAATTTGCGTTCGATGCCAGCGGCGAGAGTACGTATTTGCCGCACCGCTATCCGAAAAACTGTGTGGTCTATACCGGGACCCACGACAATATGACCCTGCAGGGCTGGTACCGCAGCCTGGAACCGGAGGCAAAGGCGTTTGCCGTGCGCTATCTTGGAATTCCCATACACCGGAGGGCGAGATCCACTGGGACTATATCCGTCTGGCACTGGCTAGTGTGGCAAAGCTGGCAGTGATCCCGGTTCAGGATTATCTGGGGTTAGGCAACCGGGCCCGCATCAACGAGCCGTCTACTCTTGGGAAAAACTGGCGCTGGCGCATGAAGAAGGATGATCTGACTCCGGAGCTTCTTGCAAGGTGCCGGGAGCTGGCAGAGACGTACGGACGTGTCAGAAAATAAATCATATCGTTACTTAACGAACGAGGGGCGAAAGCTCCCGCAGCCGTCAGATACAGCGGCTGCGGGAGCTTTCGCCCCTTTGATATGTACTGTGCGGTATTGTTTATTGTACGGACACTGCGGTAGTTTCTTCTGCCACGCTGTTGTCATTTGCAGCCTCTTCCGGGTCGACTGCTCCGCCTTCCAGGGTTTCTACGCTGCCTTCCTTGTGGGAGGTGAAGGTGCCCTGTACTTCATTGTCGGCCTTGTCGCGGGCATAAACATGAAGTCCGGCCGGGTCCATCTCGAAGGAGAGGGTGTTGCTGGCGCGGTCTACGCTGGATGGCTCCACGCGCTCACCGGCAGAATTTAGTGCATAGATCGAATCGAAGTTGATGCCAGACTGGCTGTCGGCAACGGTAATGGTAACGATGCCATCCTGGATATCGGTCTGGGAGAACTCCGGCGGGTTGTCATCCAGCACATTGACATGCTCAAACACAGTGATGGCATGCCGTTTAAGTTCACGACAGTGGTTTCGATGGAACCGTTTTTGTAAACGGTTGCGGTGTAGGTGCGGTGTTTGCCCTTTTCCAGCTCCAGTGCTTCGCCGTCCAGTGTCATGCTGATGGACTTGGTCGGGAAAAAGGATCTGACAGTCAGGACAACGTTAGTGGAAAGATAGTCGTTGGTGTCCTCCACGACAACGCTGAGTTTTGGTTTGGCTGTTAAGCAGAAAAATAAGATGCTGTTGAATACGATGAATGGAAGCACATAAAATAAGAGGATATGTGGCCATTCACTTTGTTTTTTCCTGCGGTACCGGCGGTCGCGGTGGGACGCAGGCTGTTGGTTCTGTTCCATAAAATCTCCTTTTATCGCAAGGCAAAATGCCCGATGATCTGTCCAATAGCATAGCAGAAAAATGGTGTTTTTACAAGGCAACTTTTCTTACGATTCCATGATTCTGCCTTACCTCTGATTTACCGGGCCTGTCTGTGTGAACGAAAGAGCTTCTATATTATTTTCAGATTTTTTGGGGTTCTAAATTCATTTGATGGGATTTGCAACTTTCCCCTTTCGGGGAGTGTGGGAGTGTGATAAAATGGAATCATAGCAATTAGTAATACAGAAGTGGCAGGGGAGTTTCTGTTTGCGTAGTGCGTGGACAGTAACGGATTCTACGAAACTGGATAAAAGGGTTGCTGGTACACAGGTGTGAACAGTAACTGAAAATAAGAATGGGGATAAGCAGATGATTCGGAGAGCGGCAGCATTTGCGGCAAAGGCCCATGAGGGCATGATGCGGAAGGGGAGCAGGATTCCTTATATTTATCATCCAATGGAGGTGGCGCTGATCGTGGCACAGATGACGGATGACCCGGAGGTCATCGCGGCGGCGTACCTGCATGATGTGCTGGAGGATACCAGCGTGACACCGGAGAAAATTCAGGGTGAGTTTGGTGCGCGGGTATTATCTTTGGTGCAGGCAGAGAGTGAGGATAAATCACTGACCTGGAGGGAGCGCAAAGCCAACACGGTGGCGCATCTGAAGCGGGCACCGCGGGAGGTGAAGCTGCTGACTCTGGGAGACAAGCTGAGCAATATGCGCAGCACGGCCCGCGATTACATGGTGATCGGCGACGAGATCTGGCAGCGATTTAACGAAAAACACCGCGAATCCCACCGCTGGTATCTGGAAGGAATTCTGGACGGACTTGAGGAGCTGCGGGAGCTGGCCCAGTTTCAGGAGTTAGAGCGGCTGTACCATATGGTGTACGAAGCCTGAATTGCGGAAGAAACTGTAGAGGAAGGCAGAAAAAAGAAGAAGGGAACAGAGAGAACCAGAAAAAACAGAGAGAATCAGGGTGAGCCAGAGGAATGCAGAGAGGACCAGGAAAAGCCAAAGAAAACGAGAAAGGGCCAGAGAAAGCCAGTAGATGAAAAAAAGAATTGTCGAATTTTGCGGCATGGAATGTGTGGACCGGGCCGGAATGCGCTTGACGCGTGTTCCGGCCCGAAGTAGAATGCGGGTAAGGAAACCATGAGGAAATAGCAATGGGAGACTGATCCGGGGGAAGAGCATGACAAAGGAAAATGTGAAAGCAATACAGACTGCGCTGTGGGTGGGCCTGGTTCTGGTCCAGATGGCAGTGGTCGGGTGTCTGGAGGTTCACGCAGAGATGGTGCGCCGTGAGGTGACCTATGAGGCAATTGAGGGGGAAGCAGATCTGCCGTCTGAGATCGATGTTTCCGTTCTGGCAGGAAATGAGGAGGAGCTGGTGGCATGCCGGGCTGTGGAGCAGATGGAGGAGAATGCTTACTGGCAGGATGACTTTTCGTTTCCACTGACCTTTTATGATTATGGGGCAGAGGAGTACCGGCTTGGAGAACAGACCTTGAAAGCGGAAAATCTGACAGATATCGTCGAGGAGTATGGCGAGGAATTACTGGAAAGCATGGATCTTCCGGCAGATGAGTACGAGATATCCGGGCTATCCTGGTCCGGGGAGGCTTATGTGAATGAAGAAGGCGTGATCTGCCGGGATGCTGTGGGGCATGGCAGCCGTCTGCTCCGGGATTACCGCGTGGTGTATGAGGGATATGTGGATCCACAGCGCTGGAATGAGCTGAAGCGTGCAGTGCAGGGAGAGGAAACAGAGCTTCTGGTGCAGGAAGCCGAAGTACCTGAAACTGAGGAAGAGACAGAAGCACCGCTCCGGCAGGAGACAATGGTGCAGATAGAAGAGAAAGAAAAGGAAGCAGAACTGGAATCGAAACGGCAAAAATCCAGACTGCAGGAGTTTTTAGAGAAGGTAACCAAAATTCTTCTGGTTGCAGTGAGCATTGGAGCAATCTTCTTTTTTGGTGGACTTCTGGTGATGGCATTGTTACAGGTGTGGAGGAAGCTTCGGGAAAGAAAGAATGGTAAAAAGGGATGAATGCTCTGCCCGCCGCATATGATAAAAAGTAAGAGTGCTGCTGGCAGGTGCCGTGTTACGCTTCATGGACAGTAACGGTGTCGCAGGCCGTGGCCGGAAAAGAAAAACGCGGTGGCAAAATGAAAGAATGGTATCGGATGACGCCAGAGGAGGTTTTGCGCGGAATGGAAAGCAGCCACAGTGGCCTTTCCTGGAAGCAGTCGGAGGTGCGCTGCGGACAGTATGGGGAAAATATCCTGCAGGAGCATTCCGGGAAGAAGCTCTGGCAGGTGTTTTTGGAGCAGTTTCAGGATCTTCTGGTATTGATCCTGATCGCGGCAGCCGCAATTTCTGTGGTTTCCGGCAGCGGGGAGAGCGCAGTGGTGATCTTTGCGGTGCTTTTTATGAACGCGGTGCTGGGGACGGTCCAGCATGAGAAGGCCAGAAAATCACTGGAGAGTCTGAAAAAGCTGTCCGCACCAGCCGCACAGGTATTGCGTGATGGAGTCCCAAAGGAAATTCCGGCGGCAAAGGTGGTGCCGGGAGATGTAGTCCTGTTAAATGCGGGCAGTCTGGTGGCAGCAGATGGAAGGTTGTTGGAATGCTATCATCTCCAGGTGAATGAAAGCTCACTGACGGGGGAGTCCCTGGCGGTGGAGAAGTGTGCAGAAGCACTTCGTTTTCGCGGTGCTAGGGGAAATGCTGCAGCAGTCAGATTGAAAAAGGTGACAGGAAGGGCGGCCGAAGAGGCAGAGGGCGAAGCAGGCGATGGACCGGAGAATGCTATAGCAGCCAGGCTGAAAAAAACGGTGGAGGCCGGGCGGGAAAAAGATACCGGGGACAAACAGGAAAAAGAATCCGGGATTGCCCTGGGGGACCAGAAGAATATGGTTTTTTCGGGCTCTCTGGTGACAGGAGGCCGGGGAGCGTTTGTGGTGACTGCGACGGGGATGGATACGGAGCTTGGAAAGATCGCCCGCCTTATGAATGCGGCGCAGGAGAAGAAAACACCCCTGCAGATCAGTCTGGACGAATTCAGCGCACGTCTGGCTGCGCTGATCTTAGGAATCTGTGCGCTGGTGTTTGGGCTGAGTCTGTACCGTGGAACCCCGGTCCTGGAATCGCTGATGTTTGCGGTGGCATTGGCGGTGGCTGCCATTCCGGAGGCACTTGGCTCTATCGTGACGATCGTGCAGGCCATGGGGACCCAGCAGATGGCGAAGGAGCATGCCATCATTAAGGATTTAAAGGCGGTGGAGAGTCTTGGATGTGTGTCGGTGATCTGTTCCGATAAGACAGGGACCCTGACGCAGAACCGCATGACTGTGGAGCAGGTATTTGTGGATGGGCGGGAGCTGACACCGCCGCAGCTTAAGGTATATGACCCGGTGCATCGGTATTTTTTGTATGGAGCCGTGCTGGACAATGATGCCGCTGTGCAGGGAGATGTGTTTACCGGGGACCCAACTGAGACAGCGCTACTGTCGATGGCTCTCCGTGCGGGAGTTTCCCCGGAAGCAGTGCGGAAGGAGATGCCGCGGCTTGGGGAGCTTCCGTTCGACTCTGCAAGAAAGCGGATGAGTACCATGCACCATTGTGACGGAGCCTGTGTGCTGTTTATGAAGGGAGCGCCGGATGTTATTCTGGAGCGGACAGAAAAAATCCTGACGAAAAACGGGATAAGGCCGTTTCTGGCAGAGCAAAAACGACAGGTCTTAAAGCAGAATGAAAACTGGGCCATGCAGGGGCTGCGAGTACTGGCGGTGGCCTATCATCCGCTGGAGCAGCTGCAGGCCTGCAGCCTGGAGCTGGAGAATTCGGGAATCTTTCTGGGAATGGCGGCGATGGCGGATCCGCCGAGCCTGAGTCGAAGCCTGCGGTTCTGGCGGCAAAGCGGGCGGGGATCCGCCCGGTGATGATCACGGGGGATTATCTGGTGACCGCGCTGCGATCGCAGAAAAAACGGGGATCCTGGAACCGGGAGATCTGGCGGTGACCGGGCAGGAATTAGACCAGATGGATGATCAGGTGCTTGGGCAGAAGCTTTCTTCCATTGCTGTCTATGCACGGGTTTCACCGGAGCATAAGATCCGCATTGTGGAGGCCTGGCAGGGGAAAAAACGGATTGTAGCGATGACCGGAGACGGTGTGAACGATGCCCCGGCCTTAAAAAAAGCCGATATCGGCGTGGCAATGGGGCTGATGGGAACCGAGGTTTCCAAGGATGCGGCGTCCATGATCCTGACAGATGATAATTTTGCGACCCTGATCAAGGCGGTGGCCAACGGCAGGAATGTGTACCGGAATATCCGGAATGCGGTCCAGTTTCTGCTTTCCGGGAATATGGCAGGAATTCTGTGCGTGCTGTATACGTCGGTTCTGGATTTCCCGATGCCCTTTGCCCCGGTCCATCTGCTGTTTATCAATCTTCTCACGGATTCCCTGCCCGCCATCGCGATTGGCATGGAGCCGCAGGAGGAGGGTTTACTGGAGCAGCCGCCGAGAAACCCGCAGGAGCGGATCCTGACGCTTCCTTTTTTCATCCGCCTGTTTGCACAGGGCTTGCTGATCGCGGCAGGCACCATGGCGGCTTACCATATGGGAAGGGAAACAGGAGGGGCGGGAACAGCAAGTACCATGGCTTTTTCTACCCTGACGCTTGCCCGGCTGTTTCACGGCTTTAACTGTCGCAGCAGCCGTTCGGTGCTGCGCCTTGGACTGTGCAGCAATATGTGGAGCATTATGGCGTTTGAGGCGGGGGTGCTGCTTCTGGCAGCCGTATTGTTTCTGCCGGGTCTGCAGGTATTGTTTGCGGCTGCTGATCTGAGCCTGCGCCAGGTGACTGCAGTAGGGGTATGCGCATTTGTGCCAACTGTAGTGATCCAGGCAGCAAAGCTGGTCAGGGAGAGCCTGGCATAGTTTGTAGGATTTTTACACCGGATTTTGCAGAAAAAAAGTTATTTACTCTAACAAAAAAACTGATTGTACAAAAACAGATACTTCCCGGAAGTTGAGAAAAAAACGCAAATATACCGCTTGCAATTTAGAAAAAATATGATATTCTATATGCAGGTCAGATGAATGGCCTGCTATAGAATGAATCGTTATGAATTTAACAAATCATGGCGGTATTGATGTATACAAAGGCGTTGCTGGTCTGCAAAAACAGGCAGCGGCCCGTGACGGACAGACGATATGACTAATCAGATAGCGAAATATTTGAGAGGTTATATTTTTTTCTGGCAGTAATGTATACAGTATGCAAAAATACAGACAATTGTTTCACACACAGGTTGTGTGAACACAGTACAATTTTAAGGAGGAAAACACCAAATGACGAACTTTGAGCAGTGGGATGGTTTTGATGGCCGCCTCTGGAAAGAGGAAGTAAACACCCGTGACTTTATTCAGAAGAACTATAAGCCGTATGATGGCGATGAGTCTTTCCTGGCTGGCCCGACTGAGGCTACTGACAAACTGTGGGGAATCCTGCAGGGTCTGCAGAAAGAGGAGCGCGCAAAGGGCGGCGTTCTGGATATGGATACCCATATCGTTTCCGGCATCACTTCCCATGGCCCGGGCTACATCAGCGAGGCTGATAAGGACTTAGAGCAGATTGTTGGTCTTCAGACCGATAAGCCGTTAAAGAGAGCATTCATGCCTTACGGCGGTATCAAGATGGCTGAGCAGGCTTGCCAGAACTACGGCTATGAGCCGGATCCGGAGCTGCACAAGATTTTTACCGAGTACTGCCGTACCCACAACCAGGGTGTATTCGATGCTTACACTCCTGAGATGAAAAAGGCACGTCACAACAAGATCATCACCGGACTTCCGGATACCTACGGCCGTGGACGTATCGTAGGAGACTACCGCCGTGTGGCTCTGTATGGTATCGATTTCCTGATTCAGGAGAAGCAGAATGACTTCGCAAACTGCGGCGATGGAACCATGGTTGATGAAGTAATCCGTCAGAGAGAAGAGCTGTCCATGCAGATCAAAGCTCTGAAAGATATGAAGGTTATGGCTCAGTCCTACGGCTACGATATCTCCCAGCCGGCTAAGACCGCAAAAGAGGCTGTTCAGTGGCTGTACTTCGGATACCTGTCCGCAGTTAAGACCCAGAACGGTGCCGCAATGAGTGTCGGCCGTATCTCCACCTTCCTTGATATTTATATTGAGCGTGACCTTGCAAACGGTGTACTCACCGAGGCTGAGGCACAGGAGCTGATCGACCATCTGGTAATGAAATTCCGTATGGTTAAATTCGCAAGAATCCCGTCCTACAACCAGCTGTTCTCCGGTGACCCGGTATGGGCTACCCTGGAAGTCGGTGGTATCGGCGTAGATGGCCGTTCCATGGTAACCAAGACCGACTATCGTTTCCTGCACACCTTAGAGAACATGGGACCGAGCCCGGAGCCGAACATGACCGTTCTGTACTCCTCCGCCCTTCCGATGAACTTCAAGAAGTATGCAGCCCACATCTCCATCAACACCAGCTCTGTTCAGTACGAGAACGATGACGTGATGAAGCCGGTATGGGGCGATGACTACTCCATCTGCTGCTGCGTATCTGCTACCCAGACCGGTAAAGAGATGCAGTTCTTCGGCGCACGTGCAAACCTGGCTAAGTGCCTGCTGTATGCTATGAACGGCGGCCGCGACATGAAGAGCAGAGAGCAGGTTGGTCCGGAGTTAAGACCGATCACCTCCGAGTATCTTGATTACGATGAGGTCATCAGAAAATACGATGTTATGATGGACTGGCTGGCAGGTCTGTATGTAAATACCTTAAACCTGATTCAGTACATGCATGATAAATACTTTTACGAGGCAGCTGAGATGCTCTGATCGATACCGATGTTCGCCGTACCTTCGCAACCGGTATTGCTGGTTTCTCTCACGTAGTAGACTCCTTAAGTGCGATCAAGTACGCTAAGGTAAAAGCAATCCGTGATGAGGAAGGCATGATCATGGACTTCGAGACTGAGGGTGACTTCCCGCGTTATGGTAACGACGATGACCGTGCAGATGATATCGCAGTATGGCTGTTAAAGACCTTCCTTGAGAAGTTAAAGAAACGCCACACTTACAGAAATTCCGAGGCTACTACCTCCATCCTGACCATTACCTCCAACGTAGTATATGGTAAGGCAACCGGTAACATGCCAGATGGAAGAAGAGCAGGCGAGCCGTTATCTCCTGGTGCAAACCCGTCTTACGGCGCAGAGAAGAGCGGACTTCTTGCTTCCTTAAACTCTGTTGCAAAGCTTCCGTACGAGTGGGCTCTGGATGGTATCTCCAATACCCAGACCATCAATCCGGACGCACTGGGTCACGACGCTCAGGAGCGTATCGACAACCTGGTACAGGTTATGGACGGCTACTTCGATCAGGGCGCTCATCACTTAAACGTAAACGTATTTGGTACCGAGAAGCTGATCGACGCTATGGAGCATCCGGAGAAAGAGGAGTATGCAAACTTCACCATCCGTGTATCCGGCTATGCTGTTAAGTTCATCGACTTAACCAGAGAGCAGCAGATGGATGTAATCTCCAGAACCTGCCACGCAAGCATGTAATTTACGGACGGAAGTCTGATAAAAAACACTCCGGGGGGAACGAAAATTTCCTTATACCGGAGTGTTTTTACTTTTCGGGAGATACTATAATCATAGAAACAATACAGGAGGAGAGTTCATGGAAGAGAACAAAGCACTTGTGGGTCATGTGCATTCCCTGGAGACCTTTGGTCTGGTAGACGGACCGGGTGTCCGCACCGTGGTATTTTTGCAGGGCTGCAGAATGCGCTGCCGTTACTGCCATAACCCGGAGACCTGGAGTATGTCCGGCGGCGAAGAATGGACCGCAAAGGATCTGTTCAACCGGGTGTACCGCTACCGTACGTACTGGAAAAATAACGGCGGTATTACCGTGAGCGGCGGAGAACCGCTTTTGCAGATCGACTTTCTGCTGGAATTTTTTAAGCTGGCGAAGGCAAAAGGCATTCACACGACACTGGATACGGCAGGAAATCCGTTTACCAGGGAAGAGCCGTTCTTCGGTAAGTTCCGGAAATTAATGGAACTGACGGATCTGGTCATGCTGGATTTTAAAGAGATGGATGGCGTGCGCCATAAAGAACTGACAGGTGTTGCGAATGACAACATTCTGGATCTGGCAAGGTATCTTTCCGACACCGGAAAAGATATGTGGATCCGCCATGTGCTGGTACCTGGCTCACCGACCAGGAAGATGATCTTAAGGCTATGCGAGGTATGCTTGATGAATTAAAGACCGTGAAAAAGGTAGAAATCCTGCCGTATCACAGTCTGGGACTGTTCAAGTGGCAGAATCTGGGAATTCCGTACACGCTGGAAGGTGTACCGGCTCCGACGAAGGAAGAAGTGGAGCGGGCCGAGAAGATTCTGGGAATCAGGAAAGCAGATTAAACTGGTAATCTTATTTAAATGAAAAATAACATATGGGATGAGGTTCAGCTGCGATCATGTATCACAGTGGACTTCATCCCATATTTGATTTAGATCTCCATTTTACTTAAGGCCGATTCATCTGCCACAATCGTGACATCATTATGCAGCTGCAGAATGGATGCCGGTACCTGCGGAGTGATAGGTCCGCAGATGGTGGCTTTTAATGCATCGGCTTTGTCTTCGCCGCTGACTACCACCAGAATCTTCCTGGCCTTCATGATGCTTCCGATGCCCATGGTGTAGGCCTGTCTCGGAACATCATCTTCAGACTCGAAGAAGCGCTTGTTGGCATCAATGGTGCTTTCGGTCAGGTTGACGCAGTGGGTTTCGCGGGCGAAGGAGTCTGCCGGTTCGTTGAAACCGATGTGGCCGTTGCGGCCAAGTCCGAGAAGCTGTAAGTCTATGCCGCCGGACTGACGGATGATTTCTTCATATGCCGCGCAGGCTTTTTCCGGGTCCGGTTCCAGACCGTTAGGCACGAATGTGCGGGTTTTATCAATGTTGACATGGTCGAACAGGTTGGTGTTCATAAAATAGCGGTAGCTTTGCGGGTTTTCCGGACTTAAGCCTTTGTACTCGTCCAGATTGATACTGCTAACCCGGGCAAAATCCAGATCGCCCTTGTTGTACCACTCGATAAGCTGTTTGTAGGTGCCGGTCGGGGAAGAACCGGTGGCCAGACCTAATACACAGTGAGGTTTCATGATAACCTGTGCGGAGATGATGTTGGCCGCTTTGCGGCTCATGTCCTGATAGTTTTTTGCTTTGCAGATGTTCATAGTAAGTAATACCCCCTTATTCATTATAAAATACCCCTTCCACCTTAAGTATATCGGTTTTTTGCGGAAATACAATAGAAAAAACAGTTCAGCAAAAACTATTGTAATTCTGCGCAGAGTCAACTATACTACGCCCATAGGGGGTGCATACGCATGATCATTAAAAATGTAAAGATTTACACAGAAGAACAGAAATTTGTACCTGGCGAAATCGTGGTTCTGGGAGACCGGATTACAGAGGTGCGTGCAGATGGGAAGAAGACACAGACTGCCGCAGAAGCTCTGGAAACGGAGCCTTCAGTAAACGGATCTTCGGAAGATGAAGAAGCGGAAGAGGTCGTGGTGGACGGGGAAGGCGCTTACGCCATTCCGGGTCTTATTGACCTGCATTTCCATGGATGCGTGGGGGCAGATGTCTGCGATGGAACACCGGAGACGCTGAAAAAGATTGCACAGTATGAGGCATCTGTTGGAGTTACAGCCATTGCTCCGGCTACCATGACGCTGCCGGTGGAGGAGCTGGAGCAGATATTGCAGAATGCAGCGGCTTATAAGCGGGCGCAGGACGAACACAGGGCGGCGAATGCGGCAGCAGGTCAGAGTGTGCAGAAGGCAGAACAGGGAGCAGACGGGATGCCAGAAGGAAAATTGGAATTTCCGGAGGCAGATCTTCTCGGCCTGAATATGGAAGGCCCGTTCATCAGCCCGGTCAAGAAGGGTGCGCAGGATGAGAAAAACATTGTTCCCTGCAACGTGGAAATTGCAAAACGTTTCCTGAAAGCATCCGAAGGTCTGGTGAAATTTATTGGCATTGCGCCGGAGGAGAGCAGCGAGGCAGTTGCCTTTATTCAGGAAATGAAAGATTCCGTGGATATTTCCCTGGCGCACACCAATGCAGATTATGATACGGCCATGGCAGCCTTTGCGGCCGGGGCAAACCATGCAGTGCATCTGTACAATGCAATGCCGGCCTTTACCCATCGGGCACCGGGAGTCATCGGTGCGGTGGCAGACAGCAGGCATGTAATGGTGGAACTGATCTGTGATAATGTACACATTCATCCGGCGGTGGTGCGGGCTACCTTTGCCATGATGGGAGCGGACCGGATGATCCTCATCAGTGACAGCATGCGAGCCACCGGAATGCCGGACGGTACTTACACGCTGGGCGGCCTGGATGTCAGCGTGAACGGAAACCGGGCAACCCTGGTGGATGGCGGTGCACTGGCCGGTTCCGTGACCAATCTGATGGACTGCATGCGCACGGTAGTGAAGGTTATGAAGATCCCGCTGGAAACGGCAGTGGCCTGCGCAACAGCCAACCCGGCCCGGTGCCTGGGTGTGTATGACACCTACGGTTCTATTTCGGAAGGGAAAAAAGCAGATATCGTACTGCTGGATGAAGACCTGGAATTGAAAATGGTGATCAAGGACGGTCAACTGCCATTTCTTTAAAATACCGCCACAGTGTAAGGTATTTCAAGGTGGATGGAGCACGGGAAAATTTTGCAGTGCGCGCCGCGTATTAAAAAATTAAAAATGACAAGATGCAAAAAAGAACCTCGCCTGATAGATATATTTCCATCGGGCAAGGTTCTTTTTTGTTTCATGATAAAGCAATATTTTATTTCCAGATCATATTTAAGATCAGCAGCTCAACGATACCGACACCTGTCATGATGAAGGATACGGCTGTCTTACAGCGAAGCTGGTCTTTGATCTCGGTCAGACCGAACATACCGTTGAACACCCAGAAACCACTGTCGTTGAAGTAGCTGAATGCGATCGCGCCGATACAGGAAGCCTGTGCCAGCAGAACCGGATTTAAGCCCAGGGTGGTGATGAGCGGAGCAGTCAGGGAGGCTGCGGTGGTGATCGCTACGGTTGCGGAACCAAGTGCAAGACGCATCAGGCACCGATCAGAACCGGGATCAGGATAGCTGGGATCGGCCAAGAAACTACGGTTGCGCCGAGTACATCGCCGATACCGCTGACTTTGATGATATTTCCGAGGGAACCGCCTGCACCGGTGATCAGCATGATCATACCGGTATCCTTGATGCTGTCGCCCATGATGCTCATGAGCTCATCCTTCGGGATGTCTTTGCCAAGGCCGTAAACAGCCAGGGTGGTTCCGAGTGCAAGTGCTACGATCGGGGAACCAAGCAGGGTGATGATGCTGTAAACGAAGCTTTCTTTGTCAACGCCTACGAAGTCGCATACGGTCTTGCTCAGGATGAGAACAAGCGGGATCAGGATCGGAGCAAGGGACTCGCCCAGGCCCGGAAGCTCTTTGTTACCCATGATCTCATCTAACTGATCCATGGTCTTTAAGTACTCTTTCTTGAACTCTTTGCGGTCATAAGTACCATCTTCACGCGGGATCTGGTAGATTTTTTTGCGATCCAGTTTGCGTAGAGCAGAGCTGCGATGAGGATCGGAACAGACATCAGCGCACCGGTGATGATCATCTGGCCAACGTCAACGCCCATCATACCGGCAGCGGTTAACGGACCCGGAGTCGGCGGAACCATTACGTGGGTACACTGCAGACCGCAGGCAAGTGCCAGAGCCAGAGCAATAACAGATTTACCGGTCACGCGGGACATTGCCTTACATAACGGGGCAAAGATTACGATCGCGGAATCTGCGAAAACCGGGATAGATACCAGCCATCCGGTGATACCAAGGGCAAGCTCCTCTTTACCGCTGCCGATCTTTTTGATGAAAGAAAAGGCCATACGCTCTGCAGCGCCGGTTTTCTCGAGGATACCGCCCATCATAACGCCGAGGCCGATGATGATACCGGTACTTTTTAAAGTGTTTCCGAAGCCATCCTGAATTGCAGTGATCGCATCGGATGGGGACATTTTGCCGATCAGGCCTGTGATCAGTGCAGCAAGCAGCAGCGCGATGAAAGTGTGGGTTCTGGTCTTCATAACCAGAATGATCATGATCGCGATGCCTAAGAACAGGCCAAGCAGCATCTGGGTTTCATGTGACATATTCATACCTCTTTCTGTAATGTGCTGTTACCGTTTTGGCGTTGCCTAACAGTAACAAGTTTGCTCACTTTTTTGTCCCTGTCTGTTCCAGAAGACCAGGAAAAATTTTCCAGCAGAAACATGGTTTTAGGAACCAGGGCTTTTATCGCACCAAATAGTGGGGGATGCGGCCGCAAACCTTGTGTTGAAAGGAACTGCGGTAAGTGATAAAATAAAGACAAGAGGCATTATAACCAAATTTAATACATAAGTAAAATTAACTGTACTAAGCCATCTCTTAAAAAAATTAATAGTGTATCTTAGCTGGACTGCTTCGCAAGGCGTCTGGAACGTGCTTAATAGAGCGGTGCGGAGTTCTCCCAGTATTCCCGTGCAAGACGGATGAATTCTCTGGCACCGGAGTTTAAGTAGCCGTGCTTCTGGCAGCAGATGGCGATTTCCCACGCAGGGCGCTCCGGCAGGGAAAAGCATGCAACCCCATCGCCCAGTCCGAGGGTATAGTATCTTGGGATGATACCGCAGCACAAGGTAGACTGCACCATAGCGGCAATGCCGCCGGTGTTATTGGTCTCGAACAGGATATTGGGAACAAAGCCGGCTTTTTCGAACAGCGTGTCGCATGCAGAGCGCAGGGTGGAGGATTTATCCATCAGTACAAAGGGCTCATAGCGCAGGGCAGTCAGGTCCATGGTGGCAAGTGGCTCCCCGGGCGCAGCGGCTTTTTCTGCGAGCGGGTGGGCTGCCGGAATCATGAGTACCAGCTCTTCCTTTTTTAAAGGGTAGTAGGTATCGATCGTGCGGTCAATGGACCGGAGGGTCATAAGGCCTACATCGACCTCTCCCCTTGCGATGGCCTCCTGCTGGGCGCGTACCCGCATTTCGATCGGCCGTACATCGAGGTTTGGGTAGTTGCGGTGCAGCTCGGGGTAAATGGCGGTGAACATGCGCAGGCCGCGTCCCGGAGTCAGGCCGATGGTCAGGTGGCCTTTGCGGGCACTGACAACATCGTAAATCTTGTTGTAGGTGGTGTTTTTGATCTGAAGGGCAGTTTTGGCTCCTTCGATGTAGATTTCCCCGGCCTCCGTCAGGCGCCAGTTGGCGCGGGAACGGTGGAATAACGGGGTGCCCAGTTCTTTTTCCAGCTTGAGCAGCTGCTGATTTAAAGCAGACTGGGTGATAAAAAGTTTTTCTGCGGCTTTGGTAATGTTGTTTTCTTCCGCAATCTTTAAGATATATTCAATTTGTTTGGTATCCATGTAAACCTCCTCATGCAGATACGCAGGACCGGAGTTTCTTCCATATATAGTGTAGGTTGAAATACGGTGCTTTTCTGCGGTACGCCGCGATTGTAAATAGAATCCATAAACAGATGTGGCGGTCAGGCCACAGAATTGTCATGAACCGATTATAACAGGTTTGCAGCAGAAATAAAACAAATAAAAATATTAAGAGAAACATAAAAACTATTAATTTTACTTATTTGCTTGCAGGTGCTATGATAACATCAGCAAGAGAAATAAGAACTCAATAAATTTTTCATATAATTTTAAGGAGGGTATTTCAATGAATCAGATTCCAACAATCACAAAGATGGAAGTTTTCCCGGTTGCAGGACATGACTGCATGGAGCTGAACTTAAGCGGCGCACACGCTCCGTACTTCACCCGTAACATCGTCATCCTGACCGACAGCACCGGTAACGAGGGTATCGGTGAGGTTCCTGGTGGTGAGAAGATCACTGCAGCATTAGAGCAGATCAAAGATCTCGTAATCGGCAGCAGCATCGGCGATTACAAGCAGACCTTAAACAAAATCCGTGCTTGGCTGGCAGCTAACATCAAAGACGACAAGCGTGGTCTTCAGACCTTCGACCTGCGTGTAGGCGTACATGTAGTTACCGCAGTAGAGGCTCCGCTTCTTGACTTACTTGGTAAGTTCTTAAACGTTCCGGCAGCTGCTCTGATGGGCGACGGCATCCAGCGTGAGAAGGTTCAGTTCCTTTCTTACCTCTTCTATGTAGGAGACCGCAAGAAAACTGACCTTGAGTACGAGGAAGAACCGGATGCAGATTGCGACTGGTACCGTCTGCGTCACGAGGAGGCTCTGACTCCAGAGGCTATCGTGGCACTGGCAAAGGCTACCAACGAGAAATACGGCTTCGTAGACTTCAAGTTAAAGGGCGGCGTTTTAGCTCCGAAGGAAGAGGTTAAGGCTGTAGCTGCAATCAAGGAAGCATTCCCGGAGGCACGTGTTGACCTTGACCCGAACGGCTGCTGGAGCTTAAAAGAGGCTCTGGAAGTTGCTCCGGACTTAAAGAAGGTTCTTGCTTACTGTGAGGATCCGTGTGGTGCAGAGGATGGTTTCTCCGGCCGTGAGGTTATGGCTGAGTTCAGAAAAGCAACCATGATGCCGACCGCTACCAACATGATCAACACTGACTGGCGCCAGATGTGCCACGCAATCGCTCTGCAGAGCGTAGATATCCCGTTAGCAGATCCGCACTTCTGGACCATGGAAGGTTCCGTACGTGTTGGCCAGCTGTGCAACGACTTCGGTCTGATGTGGGGCTGCCATTCCAATAACCACTTCGATATCTCCCTGGCTATGGTTGTACAGTGTGCAGCTGCAATCCCGGGCAAGATGAACGGTATTGATACCCACTGGATCTGGCAGGAGGGCCGTGAGCGCCTGACCAAAGAGCCGATGCAGATCGTTGGCGGTTGCATCGACCTGCCGAAGAAGCCGGGTCTTGGTGTAGAGGTTGACCGTGACCAGGTTATGAAGGCTCATCAGCTGTACATGGATAAGTGCTACGGTAAGGGCGCTCGTAACGACGCTGTTGGTATGCAGTACTTAATCCCGGGCTGGACCTTCGATAACAAGAAACCGTGTCTGGTTCGCTAATCAAGCGCAAACATTCAATAGAAGTTTTAATAAAAAGAAATGCCAGATTCCGGCAAATCGCCGGAACCTGGCGTTTTTTGCTTCAGTGCATATCGTGATTGACGGTGGACATTTTGCGGCAGTTACCAGATTGCATTTATGTTTCCCAGTATTTCTTGCATAACTCCAGAAAATATTCCTCTGCATGGCTTAAGTAGGCATCTTTTCTGCAGCACATGGTAACTTCCCAACTGGGACGCTCCTCCAGGCGGAAATAGCGGATTCCTGGATCTGGTTTGGCGAATACTTCCGGAAGCAGTGCGCACCCTACCTCGGCCAGTACCATGCGGTATTTGCTGACGTTGCTGCTGGTGGAAAAGAGCACCTGTGGCTGGAATTTAGCCTGGGAAAACAGTGCTTCCTCCAGTTGATACATGGTAGAGCGGCGTGCAATGAGGATGAAGGAATCCTGTGCAAAGCGGGAAAGACTAATCTGGGGCGCAAGGGCTGCTTCACTGCTTCCGCTTTGCGCAAGTGGGTGCGAGGTTGGAATGGCCAGAAAGATTTCTTCCTCTTTCATAAGGAAATACTGGTTAGCATCCTTCTGGGCCTGGACCAGGGTGATGAGGCCCAGATCGAGTTCTCCCCGTGTGATCAGATTCTGCATGGTGCGGACATTACATTCTACGGGCTCAATGCGGATGTCCGGAAATTTCCGGTGAAACTCCGGGTAGATGGCTGTAAACATGTTGACACCGCGCTCCGGGATGAGCCCCAGGGTGATGCGGCGGCTGCCGCTTTCTTTTAAATCTTGAATCTGGCTGTAGGCATCTTTCTTTAAATTCAGGATCTGTCTGGCGGTCCGCACATAGATTTCCCCGGCCGGAGTCAGCTGCCAGTCGGAGCGGTTTCGGACAAACAGGGCGATGCCGAGTTCGTTTTCCAGCTTTTGCAGCTGCTGGTTTAAGGCAGACTGCGTGACAAAAAGCTTTTCGGCAGCTTTGGTGATGCTGTGTTCTTCGCTGATCTGAATGATATATTCTAGTTGTCTAGTATCCAAGATCATATTTCCTTTCCTATAATAAAAATACAGGCTGCGCAGAAATCTGGCGCAGGTCCCCAGGTGATGTTATACGGAATTATCAATGTTAGAAAAACTAATATAAGTATTATTTATATAAATTTGACTGACATACGTGCTTATTATACAATGTGATTATCAATAAGACAAGCTGTGCTGGAAAGGCAGCGCAGTTGGAACAGCGAGAATCCCGGGGCAGCGGTGAGTGCAGTGGGATTTTTGCAGGAACGAAGTGAGAAAGTGAGGATGGATCAGTATGATGTCCTATGATGTGATCGTAATCGGCGCGGGAGTTGTCGGTTCGGCTGTGGCACGTGAGTTATCACGCTATCAGTTAAACGCGGCAGTGCTGGAGAAGGAGCTGGATGTGGCATGCGGAAACAGCAGCCGCAACACCGGTATGCTCCACGCAGGATTTACCTACAAACCAGGCAGCTTAAAGGCAGAGTGTGCGGTGGAAGGAAACCAGGAGTTTGACCAGGTGGCTAAGGAGCTGGGTGTTCCGTTCAAGCGGACCGGAAAACTGGTTGTCGGCTTTACCGACCATGACCGCGAGAATATCTTAAAGTACAAAGCGATTGGTGAGCAGAATGGTGTCAAGGGCATGCGCATGATCGACAAGGACGAGATCAACCGCATCGATCCGAACGCAGGCGGTGAGTTTGCCATGTATGTGCCGTCTTCCGGTATCCTCGATCCGATGCAGTACACCATCGGTCTGGCTGAGAATGCATGCCAGAACGGTGTGAAATTCCATTTTGGACAGAAGGTAACCGGCATCACGAGAGATGAGGCAAAGGATGTCTGGATAGTAACGACTGAGACCGACACCTTTGAGACGAAGTGGGTCATCAACTGCGCCGGTATGTACGCATCTGAGATCTCTGAGATGCTGGGTTACCCGAATTACCCGGTAAAGGGCTTTAAGGGTGAGTATTATGTGCTGGATAAAAAGGCAGGAAAGTTCCTTTCCATCCCGGTTTACCCGGCGCCGAATGACAAGGGCGGTTTCTCCACCCACGCAACCCCAACGGTTGACGGAAACGTGCTGGTAGGACCGGACTCCTATGTGACAGAAGGCCGCGAGGACTATGTGGTGACCAAGGAGCATATGGACGGACTGTTCCGTGACGGAAGCAAGATGTTCAAACAGATGAAGCGCGAATACTTTATCCGCAATTTTGCCGGTATCCGCTGGAAACGTTACAATCCGGAGACTGGCGAGATCCTGGATTTCCTGTTAGAGTCCGATGATACGCATCCGCATACCGTAAACCTGGTTGGCATTGAGTCTCCGGGTGTGACCTGCGCATTGCCGTTAGCAAGACGTGCAGTAGCACTGTTAGTTCAGAAGGAGCAGCCGCAGAAGAACGAAAGCTTTAACCCGGTACGTCCGGTGAAGAAGCGCTTCCACGAGATGAGCCATGAAGAGCAGCAGCAGGCAATCAAAGAGAATCCGCTGTACGGCGAGGTGGTCTGCCGCTGTGAGACCGTGACAAAGGCTGAGATCCTGGATGCGATCCGCAATCCTCTTGGTGTCTGCACGGTAACCGGCATCAAGAACCGCACCCGCGCGACCATGGGACGCTGCCAGGGCGGCTACTGCGAGACCCGCATTACCGAGATGATTGAGCAGGAGAAGCATCTTGCTCCGGAAGAGGTACGCTATTCCAAACGTGATTCTTATATTTTCACAGGAAAGGTCAGGGACGTAAAATGAGAAATGTAGATGTAGTAATTATCGGCGGCGGCCCGGCTGGCCTTGCGGCAGCCCTGGAGCTTTGGAAAAAGGGTATTCATGATATTTTGATCTTAGAGCGGGAAAAGGGACTGGGCGGAATCCTGCGCCAGTGTATCCACGATGGTTTTGGTCTGACCCGTTTCGGCGAGACCTTGAGCGGACCGGAATATGCTTCCCGCTTTGCAAATCAGGTGAAAGAGCTGGGCATTCCGTACATGACAGATACCACAGTCCTGGAGCTGACACCGGACAAGCAGGTGTTCGCGGCATCTCCGGAGGGACTTTTGGAGATCCAGGCGAAAGCTGTGATCCTGGCTATGGGCTGCAGAGAGCGCACCCGCGGCGCCATCAGCACACCGGGTACCCGTCCGGCTGGCGTGTATACAGCAGGTGTGGCACAGGCTTACATCAACTTAAAGAACCGCATGCCGGGTAAAAATGTCGTGATCCTCGGATCTGGCGATATCGGCATGATCATGGCGAGACGTATGACCCTGGAGGGAGCGAAGGTACTTGGCGTATTTGAGATCCAGCCTTATGCGAGCGGACTTCCGAGAAACATTGAGCAGTGCTTAAACGACTATAACATTCCGCTGCACTTAAGCCACTCCGTAACCGAGATCCGCGGTGTGGATCGCCTGGAGAGCGTTGTGATCTCCGAAGTGGATGACAAGCTGCAGCCGATTCCGGGAACCGAGAAGGAGTATCCGTGCGATACCCTGATCCTTTCTGTCGGACTGATCCCAGAGAACGAGCTGACCTGGATGGCTGGCGCGAAAGAAGACCTGGGCACCAAAGGCGCATCCGTTGACGAGAACTTCCAGACCACCGTTCCTGGTGTGTTTGCAGCAGGAAACGTGCTCCATGTGCATGACCTGGTAGATTTCGTTTCCATGGAGGCAGAGGAGCTGGCAGACGGAGCAGCCCGCTACATCAAAGAGGGTTCTCTTCCGGAGTGCGGACTTGCGATCACCGGAGATAACATGGTAGGTCAGTTAACCCCGGCCCGTTTCAGCGGAACCGGCAATGTGACCGTGTCCTTCCGTATGAGAAAACCGGTGAGAAACTGTACCGTAGAGCTGTGGCAGGGTGATCATCTGGTAAAACAGAAGAAGTTCCCGAAGGCACTTCCGGCTGAGATGATCCAGATCGCGTTGAAACCGGAAGAGCTGAACGAAAAGGATAACCTGGAGGTGAGAGTGGTATGTTAAGAACCTTTACCTGTATTATGTGTCCGCAGGGCTGCGAGATCACTGCGGAGGGAAATGAAGCACCATATACCATTACCGGCAATAAGTGCAAACGTGGTCATGAATATGTCGAGCAGGAGCTGGTAAACCCGATGCGAAACATCGCAACCTCCATTCTGGTAGAGGGCGGAGAGATGCCGCTTGCCAGTGTCCGATTAAGCGCACCGATCCCGAAAGCAAAGATCTTCGATGTCATGAACGAAATCCGCAAGGTAAAACGCACTGCGCCGGTTCATGAGGGCGAGGTTGTCATTGAGAATGTGCTGGGACTGGGCAGCAATGTCATTGTGACCAGGACTGTGGAAGCAGAGAAATAAATTTTTCTTAGAGCATTATAAAAAATATGAATGCATAAGGATTTACAATAAAAGAATAACGAACCGTGATTTGCTTTTTCCTGACAAAATTCTTAAACTGATGGTAACAAGGTTAATCAGGAGGGTATTATGGGAAAGCAAAGAATGAAAAAAGCATTATCGGTTGCACTGAGTGCTTCGATGGCAATTGGTGCGTTGGCTTCCGTACAGCCGTTTCCGGCAGTAGCTGCGGTAACCAGCGGAATTGTGACAAGACTTGCAGATGATATGGTGGTAGCAAACAGTGTTTATGGCTGGGTTACAGAGGATGCAGCAGAAAACAGCGACCATACTATCAGTATCAGGATCATGCCAGCAGGACAAACCAAAGAGGCAGAGTATACCACAGCAGTGAGATACGGCTCTTCGAACGACATGACGAAAGCATCTCAGGCAGGAAGCATTGTCAACCGGTGTACGAAAGGCAGTTTTGTTGAGATTTGCCTGAACAAAGCAGGACAGGTCATTGATATCCGGAGAGTACTCCAGAGCGGACTGAACTTTGATACCGCAAAATATGGCGGAGATCTGACTGCAATTGGCAGCACGGTTTCAAACAAAGGCGTAAATTATTCCGACATCTACCGCGATGATTCCGGAAAAACCGGCGCATTGACCGGTACGGCCGGAAGAATGGTAGCGATGGGATGGCTGTTGAATAAAAACGGAGTTGACCGTACCATCACAGTTGGCGATGGAAACCGGACAACAGATGTATTCAATGAAACCTATAAGGTTGCAGATAATGTAAAAGTATACAGCATTAAGACGGATGGGGATTTTTCCGCAACGAAGATCAGCTTCAACGGAGAGGCTGTTGTGCCGGATACCGAGCAGGAGGGCAGCGCGCCGGCAGACGTATCGAAGGTATTGACTGCATCAGAACTGAAAAACGGTTTTATTTATGATACGCCGTCAGAGAAGCGTACACAGGTTGTGGTAATCTTTGATCAGGATTATGAGCATTTCGGTGAGAATTCCGGAGATGCTGTGGTAACCGAGATTTATGAATATGAGGGACATGAGGATGTCAGCAAGTTTGTAGGACTTAAGCCGGAAATCGTGCGGATCGGAAGTGATTTCTCTACAAAAGAGCAGGGAAGTCCAAAACCGACGAATGCACCGTTCCTTGTGGCAGCAAGTCCGATTGAAGTTGTTGGAAATAAGATGTGGACAATTGGAGATATTGAAGACAACTGTCCGATCTTCAAAGGAGGTACCGATAAAAATGGCGGAAACTTCCTGGTTCAGTTTGATACAGGATGGCCGCGTAACGCTTATCAGTACATGAAGAACATTGAGAAGACCGGCAACGATCCTCGTGATCTGGATATGCTTCTGGTTCCGCATGGACATGGCGATCACTATGGTTCTCTGTATGATGAGTGGGAAACCATTGTGCGTTCAAAAAATAATGTGAATAATGAGATCAGCCCGATCGTTTACGAAAGTTATGAGGATACGATTGGTTTTGATGTTCATAACTTCCCGGAGATCAAGGGAATCTATGATGACCAGTCTGTCCGCTCCATCATCACAAACTGGTATCCGAATGATACCTGGAATAAGCTGGGCGACGGATTATCCATGATGGTGACTTTGACACCTGGTCATTCCCAGGGCTGTGGTTCTGCTGTATTCGATGTACAGGTGCAGGAAACCATGAAAGACGCAAAACTGACTTATGAGTATGAGCCGGGCAATGCGGCTGCAGATTCCGAGGGTTATGTCCGCAAATACAGTGACTATAAACCTGGTGACCACATCATGTTCGCGTATATGGGCGGTTACGGCATCAATGGTCTGGACAGCGCAAAAACAGCCGGATTCCGGAGAACTGCTTTTGTAAGTTCTCTGCGTTACATTGAGAGCGTCTTCAGCAATATGGATGTTCCGGGACAGAAGGGCCGGAAGGCAGATGGCGTTTACAATCTTGCCCAGCATACCAATCAGTATCCGTATACGGAAACTGCAGAAGTTATGAAAGAGTACAATAAGGCAACTGGTCAGAATTATAGCTTCCTTCATTTCATGAGAGAAGGCCGGGAAGAGATCATCAACTTCTGTGAGAAGAGAGCTTCTGCTATGCTGTACAGTGACTATACCAAACAGTATATGAAGGATTACGAAGCAAATGGCAACAGCAGTCCTTTCTATACCTATGACGGAATTCAGATCAAGACTGATATCACAAGTCCGAAGCTGAAAGACAGTACCTTGGAGGATGCTGGTCCGTACAAGCATAATGGCGGCCAGACAACCATTCAGATCAGTGATCAGGCAGATATTCTGGTTATGCATGGATACGATGTATTCCTGAATAAGGGCGTAGTACCGGAGAGTGCAAAGATCATGACAAAATCTGCAGATACCGGAATTGCCAAGAGCAACTGGAATGTAGTAAAAGGTTTTGCGTTTGCAAAAGACGGTTATGTCTATGACCCGGACAAGTGGTATGTTCAGATCGCTGCGCATGTGAATGATGGCTACGATGGAAATGTCTACAGCAATCAGGGAGCAAACCAGGGTGTTGAGCTGCTGAGCGGTCCGGTAGATTCCCTTCGCGGAACCGGATGGACAGAGATTATCCGTACCGGCGCCATGACCAAAGAGCAGGCAGAGGCAGTTGCTGCTTCCCTGGAGCAGGGCAAGAGCTATACGGTAAACTTAAAGAAGACCGGTGACATCATCAACAATGAAGAAGATGTTATGAAAACATTTGTTCCGGTTAACTAGTTAGAGAAAATAGAAAAAGGATTGGAAACGGATCGGAAAGCCGCCGCCGCAGCTTTTCGGTCCGTTTTTTTAAAAGAGGGGGAAACCTTATTTTTTAGACAGATAATTCATAATCAGATTTTCGGTCAAAAAGGAAGCATTGGTCCGGTAGTATCCTTTTTTCCAGATTGCGTACATGGACCAGCTCAGCTTCTGCGGAAGCTGAAAGTACGCAATTTCATCATCAAAGGAACGGTACCAGGCGGGAAGAATGCTGCAGGCAACGTTATTCCGGATAAGTTCCAGAATTGACTGGTTGGCATTTACATGCAGAATGACATTGGGGGTTATGCCCAATTCTGCAAGGTAGTTTAGGATCATCTTGTTGGATGAAGTAAAGGGTGATGTTAAAATGTAAGATGCCTGGGAGAGCTGGCTGCAGTCGCAGACAGAAAGATCCGCAAGGGCGGTGCTGCCTGCCGCGGCGCCCTGGGACAGCGGATTTTCCCTGGAAACGGCAAAAAGAAATTGCTCTTCTGTCAGTGCATGATACGCAATCCCATTTAATTCTGAATGGTCTGGAAGCAGGACAAAACCCAGATCAGCGGCCCCGCGGATGATACGGTTTAACTGACGATGCACGCTGGTTTGGATGGCATTCATCGTGATGTGGGGGAATTTTCTGTGAAAATCCGGGAAAATGGCTGTCATGATCTCTGTTCCGCGCTCCATGGGCAGGAGGACGGAAAGAGAACCGGTCTGATTCTGGGAAAAATCATTCATGACAGACAGTGCGTCATTTTTGTTCAAAAGGATGGAGTGGGCGTATTTTACGAAAACAGTTCCGGCCTCCGTCAGGGTAACATTTCCGTGCGAGCGGTGGAACAACTGGACACCGAGTTCTTTCTCTAACTTGATAATCTGCTGGGTAAGAGCAGGCTGAGAATAAAAAAGGTGTTCCGCAGCTTTGGAAAAACTGCCTGTATCCGCAACTTCTACAACGTATTCTAACTGGTTGAATTCCATAATATCCCTTCCTGTTCTGGTTCTTCTGAATGTTGGTTCCCTGCTTTGAAGTTTTCTAAAAAATATCTGTAGTGGATTACAGTCTAAATGTACATATATATATTAACAGGTTAGAGTGCAAATGAATGATCCGTTTTTTAAGAATATCATTAGAAAAAATAAGAAATAAGAATTCGTGATGAATGGATAATGGTTTATGATTTGCTTTTTCAAGCGAGATTTTTTAAACTGGGAACAGAACGTATTGGGAAGGAGAAGGTTATGAAAGCAAAAAGAGTATTTACAGCAACATTGTCATTGATCATGGCGGCATTCCCGCTGACAGCCTTTGGGGCAACCGTCACAAGCGGCAATCAGCTGCAGGATCCGGTACCGCTCACTTCTGTAGTACAGGAGACGGTAACAGTGGATCCGAACAATCCATTGGGAACGGCGCTGGCAGGCGGGTATTATTCCGTGGATCTTGCTTTGGAGAATGGAAGCAACCGAACCGCGTATCAGTATGTGCCGAAAACCGTAGGATACAGACAGCCGGAAGTAGCCATTGCAGTGCCGTCTGGAGCGGAAGCCGGCCAGTTTATTCTTGATTCCGGCTGGAAAGCGGTAGCGGATGAAAATGGAATCTGCCTTGTATTGATGACAGCGGAAAATGGCGCTTGGAAAGCGGATGAGTCTGCGTATACGGATGCCGTTGTAGAGTTCATGGATGGCCGCAAATATCTTCAGACACAGGATTCGGCTTTTTATATGGCAGGCTATGGGGATGGCGCAAATACCGTTATGAGTGCTGCCCTGGATAAGTCGGAATTATTTGCCGGTTTTGCCGCATTTGGTGTAGATAACTTTGATGTGCGTTTGCTGGAAGCAGCCAAGTCCGCGCCAAGCAACGCAAAAGGAGTTATGAAGAGTGAAGTGGCAGTTCCGATGTGGATTGGCGCAGAGTCTGTTACACAGCCGGTAAATCAACTGGTTGAGTTCTGGAAACAGGCTAATTCCTGTGGAAACGAGGTTTCATCCAATCAGTATGCATCCATGATTTATCAGCCGGTCGGCTATCTGGCAAAGACCAATCAGATTACTTACCAGGATTGCTCCAAGGTTATGGTAACGCTTGGTCTGGATCAGACGCAGAAACCGGAATTTACAAGTAATCTGTATAACAATTTCCTGAAACGGACACGCCGTCAGGACAGCGGTGATATCAACGCGCTGCGGGCATTTGGCACCAATGCGGAGCGCGGAATTGAACGGAAAACCATGAAATCCAATGGAACGCTTCGCGAGTTTTATGTTTATGTTCCGACCGCAGTGAAGAATGGAAGCATGAAGAATGTGCCGGTTGTATTTGCGTTTCATGGAGGCGGCGGTTCTGGTGAGGAATTTGCGGCACGTTCCGGATGGGACAAAGTAGCGGAAGAGAGAAACTTCATTGTGGTATTCCCAACGGGATGCAGAAGTGACAGTAAGTTTAAGGCAAGTACAACCTGGAAGGTGGATGATCTTCCATTCTTCTCTGAAATGCGTGCCTATATGCTGAGAAACTATTCCATTGACGCAAGTCGTATTTATGTGAGCGGACAGTCTATGGGCTGTTTCATGAGTTCTACGATCGCCTTAACACATCCGGAATGGATTGCTGCATGCGCAGCGACCTCTGCGCGTGTTATGCCGAGCGAAACTGCCAATGTCAACACATCCCTGGTTATGCCGTATATGTGGTCTGTCGGTGAGAAAGATAAGTATTTTGTTGAGGGCGGAAAGGACTACGGAAAAGTTCCTGCCTGCATTGGAGAGTGGCGCGTGCGCTATGATATTTCGGCAGATGAGTCCAACACCTATACTTATCAGAATGGTAATTTCCATGGTTACGATTTTAAGAATACGCAGGGCATTACCTTAGTGCGTGAACAGTGGGTAAAAGATAAAATCCACGCAATGCTGCCGGATGAAGTGTATACGTTATATGACTTCATGAGCAGCTATTCCAGAGGCAGTGACGGCACTTCCTATTATATGAACATGCCGATCACCGGCACTTCTGATCATTAGAACGAAGTGTTTCTTTGGGAGATAGATGGAGAAGGAATCTGTTTGTTAATTAACAGCTGAAAAATTCTGTTGCAAATTAGAAAAAATGGTCTGGAACCAACGGTTTCAGGCCATTTTTTCGTGCATTCCCGGCATAGGAATTCTGCACATTGTACGAAATTCAAAAATACTTGATGCCTTTTTAACTTAACTTGTATACAGAATACAGTAGGTGTAGAATAAGACTGAAGTTGAGAACATGAGTATAAAAATGAAAAACAGGCCAGTTGTCTGATTACTGGTCAAGATGAAAGGGAGAGAATGTTATGGCAGTACATGTAATTAATGAAGCAAACCGTTGTCTGAATTGTAAGAAACCGATGTGTATGCAGGGATGTCCGATCCATACCCCGATCCCGATGATGATCAAGGCGTTTAAAGAAGGAAACTTAAATGAGGCCGGGGAGATGCTGTTTGAGAATAACCCGATGTCCATGATCTGTTCCCTGGTGTGTAACCATGGAAACCAGTGTGAGGGACATTGTGTTCTGGGACGCAAAGGCGAGCCGGTACACATCAGCAGCATTGAAAATTATGTTTCCGATACTTATTTTGATAAAATGCAGATTCCGTGCCAGCCGAAGAATGGCAAGAAAGTGGCAGTTATTGGCGCAGGTCCTGCAGGAATTACGATTGCGATCTTGCTGGCAAAAAAGGGATATGGCGTGACGATCTTTGATTCCAGAGATAAGATTGGCGGTGTGCTGCAGTATGGTATTCCGGCATTCCGTCTTCCAAAGTCGATCCTGGAGCGTTATAAAACAAAGCTTCGTGAGATCGGCATTAAGATTCGTCCGAACACCACCATTGGCGGAGCATTGGAGATCAAGGATCTGTTCCGTGACGGTTATCAGAGTATTTTCATTGGTACCGGTGTGTGGAGACCGAAGACTCTGGGTATCAAGGGAGAGTCTCTGGGACATGTGCATTTTGCGATTGATTATCTGGCAAACCCGGATTCTTATGAACTGGGAGACAGCGTGGCAATCATTGGCATGGGAAACTCTGCCATGGATGTGGCGAGAACCGCGCTTCGAAAAGGAAGCCGCCGCGTAACATTGTATGCGCGCGGACTGACCAGTCAGGCAAGCGAAGACGAGACGGCTTACGCAAAGTTAGACGGCGCGCAGCTTGCGTTTGGCTGGCAGCCGGTAGAAATCAATGATGACGGTCCGGTGTTTAAAAAGGTATTATTTGATGAAGAAGGCAAACAGACCGGCGTAGATGCGACGCCGGTTCAGGTTCATGCGGACAGCGTGATCATCTCCATCAGCCAGGGACCGAAGAGCAAGCTGGTCAATACCACTGAGGGCTTGAAAGCATCCGAGAATGGACTTCTGGTGACCAACAGTTTTGGCGAGACCACGCATCCGGGCATTTTCGCGGCAGGTGATGTCGTGCTGGGTGCCAAGACCGTGGTACAGGCAACGGCTTATGCCAAGATGGTGGCTGACGCGATGGACAAATATATGCGCGGGGAACTTATGGAGGCACCGCAGGCCTAGAAGCCAAAGAAAGGCCCTGCGGTGGATGAAGTCCGGGATATCGGCTTGCGCGGTAATTGCCTCAGCGCAGTTCCAGTGCCCCCCAGTATTCTTTTGCCAGCTTGATAAAGGCGTGGGCGGCATCGGTTAAGTAGCTGCCCCGCTTGCAGCTGACGGTGACGTCCCAGACCGGATGTGAGGGTATGGAGAAGAATGCCACATTTTCAAAGGTGCTGCGGTGGGCACCGGCGGCGAAAAACGCAGGGACCACGGTGCAGCAGATGTTGGCGGAGACCATTTCCAGGGCATTGACGGAACGCTGGGTATAGAACAGGGTTCTTGGGGAGAAGCCGCATGTCTCAAAGTGATTTGCCAGCATGCGAAACATTGTGGACTGCTTGTACATCATGGCGAAGGGGTCGCTTTGCAGAAGGGAAAGATCGAGTTCTGCATAGCGGCTCTTTTCTGTTTCACGGGCGTACCGGCAGGCCGGATGTGAGGCGGGGACGGCCAGAAGGAGTTCTTCTTTTGCCAACGGTGTATAAATGTCATCGGTGCGTTGGTCTTCGGATAGGGTGAGAAACGCAAGATCCAGTTCTCCGTTTCGCAGCATCTGCTGCTGGTCACGGACGCTGTTCTCATAAATGCTGATGGTGACTTCCGGGTAGTCCTGGTGAAACAGCGGGTAGATATGGGTGAACATCGTGCTTCCGTGCTCCGAAGTGATGCCTACGGTGAGCGTGCCGCGGTGCGCGTTTACCAGATCCTGAAGCCGTTTGTCGGTTTCGCGGCGGATCTGTAAGATTTCCCGGGCAGATGTCAGGTAGACGTTGCCGGCTTCTGTGGGGGTCCAGCCATTGCGGGAACGGTAGAAGAGCGGAGCGCCGATTTCCCGTTCCAGGTTTGCCACCTGCTGGGTCAGGGCGGATGGAGTAACAAAGAGTTTTTCCGCGGCCCGGTTCAGTTTCTGTTCTTCGGCAATGGTGACGATATATTCGATTTCCTTGAGGTTCATGAGAATCAGGACTCCTTTCTGTATGGAATGATATGCGAAATGGATAGTTTCAGTATAATCGGATTTACGACGGCAGGCAAGATTTACATTAAGATTAACTAAATAAAACACAAGAAGGTTTAAATTTACTTTCTTATATAGGGCTGATATGATAAACGTATCAGAAAAAATAAGAACTGTCACAAGTGTTTTTTATAAATTAGGAGGGTACTATGAAAGAGATTCAGTCAAACGGCAAGGTTTCTGAGTTACTGCGCGATGTGAGCATTCCGAAAATGTTCCACGCAAGACAGACATTCCCGCGTGATTTCATCCGCCCGGAGGATATTCCGGCAGTGGTAAACCGCGAGATGGGGCAGGAGCAGTTTTCTTCCCTGATCAAACCGGGGATGGAGATCGCCATTACCGCAGGAAGCCGCGGAATCCGCAACGTAGACATTATCACAAAGGCAATCGTTGACTTTGTAAAGGCAAAGGGAGCACATCCGTTTATCGTTCCGGCTATGGGAAGTCACGGCGGCGCAACCGCAGAGGGACAGTTAGAAATCCTGGCAGGCTACAACATCACCCCGGAGACCATGGGCTGCCCGATCAAGTCTTCCATGGAGGTAGTGGAGCTTGGTGTTTCCGAGCGCGGAAGAACCGTTTACTTAGATAAGAATGCTTATGAGGCAGACGGTATCATTGTTTCCTGCAGACTGAAACCGCACAACGCATTCCGTGGTCCTTACGAGAGCGGCCCTTGCAAGATGATGACGGTAGGCCTTGGTAAGCAGAAGGGCGCTTCCCTGGTACATACCGATGGTATGGATGTTATCTCCAAGAACATCCCGACCATGGCAAAGGTGGTTCTGGAAAAGGCAAAGATTCTGTTTGCGATCCCGTGCATCGAGAATGCATACGATGAGACCTGCAAGATCGAGGCAATCCTGGCCAAGGATATCATGACAAGAGAACCGGAACTGTTAAAATTCGCGTTCTCCAACATGCCGAAGCTGATCGTGGAGGAGACCGATGTCCTGGTAGTCGATGAGGTTGGCAAGAACTTCAGCGGCACCGGTGTAGACCCGAACATCACCGGAACCTTCTCTACCCCATACGCAACCGGTGGTATCAAGGTTCAGCGTACCTGCTTCCTGAATTTAAGTGAGGAGTCTCACGGAAACGCACTGGGCTGCGGCCTGGCTTCTGCCATCACCAAGAAGATCTTCGATGAGATGGATGTCGAGAAGATGTATCCGAACTGCATTACCAGTACCGTACTGGCATCCGCGCGGATTCCATGCATCGTTGCCAACGATAAAGAGGCAATGCAGATCTGTGTGCGCACCTGCAACAAGATCGACCGCGAACACGCAAGAATGGTGCGTATCGCAAACAGCCTTCATATTGGTGAGATCATGCTGTCTGAGTCCTACTACGAGGATGTTAAGAATGGCAAGTACCCGGGCGTAGAGGCTCTGGACGAGCCGAAGCCGCTGGAGTTCGATGAGAACGGCAATGTCATTACCCCGGTTGGGCTGGGCTAAGGCATACGGCTGATAGAAAATAGAATTGCCTGTAACTGTGCGAGGGCAGAAAATAGCTGTAAATTGTCAGTGACACACAGTAAAACTGAGGAGATTCTGCGAAAGCAGGGTCTCCTTTTTGTGCTGACAAAGAATTATTTAGAGAATTCTAAAAACTATGAGTTTTACTTATAGTACGCCGGACGCTATAATGAAGCCAGAAACAAAAAGTATTACAAAACAAAAAGACAGGGGTAGAGGAAAATGGAAAAAATCGTATTAGATACCGCAATCAAATTTGGAGCAGGAAGATACCGTCAGGAGCAGGGGCTCTTAGAGCAGTGCGGCGAGGAAGTAAAGCGTTTTGGTAAAAAAGCTTATATCGTTGCAGGTCCGCGTGCATTTGCAGCAGTCAAAGAGCGCCTGATCCCGGGATTTGAGAAAGCAGGTTTGGAATACGTAGTCGAGATTTACGAGGGAGCATGCAGCTACGAGGGCGCAAAAGAGTACGGAGATAAGGCTCTTGCAGCGGGCTGTGATGAGGTTGTCGGCATCGGCGGCGGCAAGATCATGGACTTTGCAAAGGCTGTTGGTGAGTCTGCAGGTCTCGGCGTAGTCAATATCCCGACTTCCATGTCTACCTGCGCACCGTTCACCACGATGAGCGTTATGTACACACCGGAAGGCGCAAAGAAGAACTGCTGGAGATATGAGCATGAGATCGATGCAGTCCTGGTTGATATGGATGTGATCGCGCAGTGCCCAATCCGCTACAATGCAGCAGGTATCCTGGATGCAATGGCAAAACGGATCGAGATCCAGAACGGAAAGCCGGTTATGAGACTGGAGGACAACCCATACGATCTGTACATGGCATTCAAGATGGCTGAGAATACTTATGAGGTTCTGGAAAAATATGGCCAGCAGGCGATCGAGGACAACCGCCAGCATAAAGTAACCAAGATCTTAGAGGAGGTTGCTTTCGTGAATATCGCAGTGACCGGTGTCATCGCAAACATCACCAAGAGCTTCAGCCAGTCTGCCCTGGCTCACATGATCTACGATGGAACCCGTACCTTCTTCACCCAGGAGGCAAAGAAGGCACTTCACGGCGAGATCGTTGCAGTTGGCCTGTTTGCACAGCTGTACTACAATCATCTGATCGAGGAGAAGGACCAGTTAAAGGCTTACATGAAGTCCATGGATATGCCGCTGACCTTCGATGAGCTCGGCGTAGAGAGTACCGATGAGAACTTAAAGATTCTTGAGGATTACCTGATCGACTCCCCGTATGTTGAGAAGAGCGAGGAGAGCTATGCATGCCTGCACGAGGCAATGCGCCAGATGCGCTAATTCCTATTCTGCAAAATAAAAAAGGAACGCTGCGCTGGGAAACGGCAACGAGATGCAGAGAAAAACAGCGCATGTAATAAGTAATCGAATAAGAAATGAAAAAAGATGGGACTGCCATATGATGTGGTGGTCCCATCTTTTTTTACAAATGATACAAAATTTACAAATGATACAAAATCGATAAATGTGACATTAACTGGTGCCGTACTAACAGATATAAAAGGTTTTTGCAATCTCGATAAAGCGCTGGGCCGCCTGGCTTAAGTAGCGCCCTTTTTTATAGCTTGCGGCAATCTGCCAGCAGGGGTGTGACGGCATGGAAAAGATGGAAATGCCGCTTAGGTCTCCCTGAACGTAGTAGGCCGGAATGAGACCGCAGCAGATCCTCGCACGGATCATAGTGAGAATGGTGTTGTTGTTCTGGGTTTCGAATAAGATATTCGGCTCAAACCCGGATTCCTGGAAAATATGCTCGACCAGGCTCCACATGGTGGATTTCTTGTCCATGAGCACAAATGGCTCGTATTTGAGCAGGCTTAGATCGAGGACCGGCCATGGGTGTCCGGCACAGGGAACAGCTGACTGGCAGATTGGGTGTCCGTCCGGGACAGCCAGAAGGATCTCCTCGCTGGAGAGGTTGATGTAGTTGTCCTTGGTGCGGTCGTATTCGTTTAACGTCATGAAGGCCACATCGAGCTGGTCCCCGGCAATCATGGTCTGCATTTCCTTTACCCGCTTTTCGACTGGGACAACTGTGATCTCCGGGAATTCCCGGTGGAAGATCGGGTAGACATTTCCGAAAATGGCAACGCCGCGTCCCGGCGTAAAGCCGATCGAGAGCATGCCTTTCTGCCGGTTAGCCACATCCCGGATCTGCTCGTAGGTATTTTTCTTGATCTGCAGGATCTGTTTTGCGTTCTTTACATAGATCTCCCCTGCTTCGGTTAGCCTCCAGTTTGAGCGGGAACGGTGAAACAGCGGGGTGCCAAGCTCTTTTTCCAGCTTTAAGAGCTGCTGGTTTAACGCGGGCTGTGTGATGAACAGCTTTTCTGCTGCATGGGTAATGTTGTTTTCTTCTGCAATCTTTAAAATATATTCAATCTGTTTTAAATCCATATGAAATCTCCATATCAGACAGGCTCTGCCTGATGCTTCTATTTTTTCGGAAGGTATTGCCGGGCACGCATGCGTGGACCGTGATGGGAAATATTTTCAATAGGAATTATAGCACAGGAAACCTGCTGTGACAATTTAATATAAGAAAAATTTAGAGAAAACTAAAAAATATATACTTTACGAGAAAAGTATTATGCAATATAATCAAAATATGCCGAATAAAATGACAAGAATTTGTGCAAAACTATTAAAAATGCGTAAAGAAAAATTTGTTTGGCATTAAAAAAATGTAAAGATGGGTGTTAAGAAATCTTGTCAGACCTGTTACTGTCCACGCGTTGCGCAAACAGCAACAGGATTTGCAGAGTAACATTAGTCTTTTAAGAGACAGATCTGGCAAGATCAACCAGGTAAGAAAGCTCCGGAAATGGATCGAAGCTGATCGTTTTTTCTGTAGGCTTCTCTGTGAGGGAAAGCGCACGGGTTAAAAACCGTCCGCGGATGAAGACATCCATCGAAGAACCGTGGACACTTACCGCAACGTATCCGGGAGTGTACTTCATAAGAGACTTTAAGCTTTTACAGAAGGAGTAGGAAGGCTGCTGGTCCGTTCCCTTTGGACGGTAGAGCACGCAGTGAGACTTTAAGTCCTCATCCTCTAACGGGGCATTTTCGTAGCTGATGCTGTTTGCAAAGTACTCCATGCGGATCGGGGTCGGGACCGAGGTTTCATCCAGTACCCTAAAATGCAGTCCGGAGTCAGATGGCAGTGTGATATGGGCCCAGACACCGGCATCGAAGTGGACACGGGGTTTGCCCTTTGCGGCGAGCTTAAAGCTCTGCGGGATGGTGGCATCGCACAGGGTGACAGGAACACCTTTGATAGTTCCGCTTACCTCCCAGCGAAAAAGCGGGGCACCGCCCTTTTCACTGTGGACCGGCATCAGGCGGGCCTGCTCTAAGGTCTCCTCGGTGATGTTCTGGTGTGCTTTTTCCAGAATCTTGTCAGTTCCAAGCTTTTTGCAGACGGTCAGCTTTAAGTTTGCGTTTGAATATGCGTTGGTGTAAGCCTTCTGGTTCGGACGCAGCACAAACAGGTGGAATACCACTGCAATGGCAAGCATAACGAAGACCAGCGGGCGCGTGATGAAAAACATGGCCAGTGTGGCAATCAGGAAAAAAAGCATGAAGAGTACGCACAGCCGGTAACGCCGGTAGGCGTGCGAAACAAGTGTCAGATCTTCTGAAATCATTTGTGAATATCCCCTTTCAAAAATTGTGTATTCATTCTAGCACAGTTATCTGGAAAGGTGAAGATATTAAATTTTCTTAACAGGAAGGGAGAAAGAAAATGAAAAAGACATTCAAAAAGGTAATCGCAGTTGCGGCATCCGCAGCAATGGTATTTTCTATGGCAGGCTGCGGCGGCAAAACAGAAAGCGCAGCAACCACCGCAGCAGGCGGACAGTCTGAGACTGCAGCAGCAGATGCAGGCGCAAATGTAGGGGGAGGAAACAGCAGCTTAAAGGGCCAGAACGTCCGCGTGGTGATCGGTTCTACCTCTACCTCTGGTGACTCCTACATGATCGCAGATCTGGTAACCCGTTATTTAAGCAAGGAGATGGGATTTAACGGCAAGGTTGATGCGATCGGTAATGCAGCAGCCCTGGATGAGATGCAGAATGCAAAGGGCGATGGTAAGACGGTTATGATGTTCCACGACATGACGTTCTTAAGCGTTCTGTTCGGTTCTGTAGATGAGCAGTATTCCTTGGAGAACATGACGGTTGGTCCGCGCATCGGCCAGAACCCGGGCGCATGTTTCGGTGCAGCAGCTGAAAAAGGCTGGAATAACTTAAGTGATGTAACTAAATATCTGCAGGACAACCCGGATGCTACCGTATCCTTCAACATCGAGTCCGGCGCAACCTCCCATCTGGCATTTGTTGCTTATTATCTGTATATTCAGGATACCTACGGCGATGACGTAGCAAGCCGTATCAAAGCGATCGTTGGCGGTACCACTGCTGAGAAGCTTCAGAGACTGTGGGATCGTAACGCAGACGTGATCTACGGCGATACCTCTTCCTTTGAGCAGTACACCCAGGATGGTGTTGAGGATCAGTTAAAGATGACCATGTTTGGCTCCTGTGGTGAGGTAAAGGGCTTAGCGATCGACTCCATGGCAAAGGATGGCGTTACCTTCAATGGTGAGCCGTTTGAGTTTGCAAAAGACTTCTGCATGTACTTCCCGAAGGATATGGACGCAAATGTACTGGCTGAGTACGAGGCAGCTATGAAGAAAGTAACCGAGGACCCGGAATTTGTGGCAGATATGGAGAAGCTGTATTACAATGCCCTGACCGCAGACGAGGTTGGTGTAGAGGCTTCCAAGGAGTTCATCTACAACAAGCGTGATATGTGTAAAGACCTGATCGAGAAGGCTCCGTCCCTGGATACCCTGACCCAGTAAACCAAAATGACATGCCGTGGCTGCCGGAAAAATGACAGCCACAGGCATTGCTTTTAAAGAAATGCACTGCTGGGAATACTGCCCGGCAGACAAGCAGAAAGGGGAAACTATCTATGATCCATATTGTTTATTCGACACAGCACTGGATCGTGCCGAAGATCGTGATCGGAATCCTGATCGTCTTTCTGGCAGCGATCATCATTACAGAGGGAATGGCACGTGTAAAAGAGGGCAAACCGTTCTTTCAGAAACCTGGAAAATTCTTCATTGATAACTGCGATTATGTAAAGCTGTTTGGCACACTGATCCTGTTTATTGCTTACATAGCATGTCTGGATGTGATCGGCTTTACCGTGACCAGCATTATCTTTGTTTTCTTATTTAACGTATTGTATGCAGGAACCTCGAAAAAATCCCTGCTGGTCAGCATTATCATTGCAGTGATCAGCTCTGTGGTGGTTTCCGTAATGTTTGGCGTAATGTTTAACATTACTCTCCCGAGCGGAGTGTGCACCATGCCGTTCCCGGACTGGGGATTTACATTATATTAAGGAAAGGAGAGCTTGATTATGATTTCATTGGCTCATGTACTTATCGCGCTTCTCGGCGTGGTTGCAGGTATCATATTCGGAGCAATCCCTGGAATGACTGCGACCATGGCAGTAGCAGTATTCCTGCCTATGACCTACGCCTATGATCTGAATATGGCACTGTATCTGTTACTTGGTCTTTATGTCGGCGGTATCTCCGGTGGACTGGTTCCGGCAATCCTGATCAACATTCCGGGTACCCCGTCTTCCATCACCACCACCTTCGATGGTTACCCGATGGCAAAACGCGGCGAAGGTGAGAGAGCATTAAAGATCGGTATTTTATCCAGCTTTTTCGGTGGCATGATCTCTTTAGTCTGCCTGTGGCTGTTCACCCCGCTCTTAAGTGCAGCAGCACTGAAGTTCAGCGCAGTTGAGAAATTCCTCATCATCCTGTTCGCACTGACCGTTATCGCAGCTCTGTCCAAGGGCCAGATGCTCCGCGGTGTATTCGCAGGCTTCCTCGGCGTATTGACCAGCCTGATCGGTATGTTCAGCGTAAACAATGCTTACCGTATGGTTCCGGCAATGTTCAAGTCCAAAATGCAGGACGGCTTCCAGCTGCTCCCGGTTCTGATCGGTCTGTTCGCGATCGCCCAGATCTTCGAAGAGGCAGAGGAGGGTATGCGTTTTAAGATTGACAAAGTGGATGGCGAGATGAACGGAAAATCCACATTCTCCCTCAAAGATTTCAAGGGCCAGGGCATTAACGTATTCCGTTCTTCCCTGATCGGTACCTTCATGGGTGTACTTCCGGGTGTAGGCGGTTCCGCTGCTTCCATTCTTGCTTACGCACAGGCAAAGAACTTTTCTAAGCATCCGGAGCTTCTTGGTACCGGTGTTGCAGAAGGCCTGGTAGCATCCGAGTCTTCCAACAACGGTCTGACCGGTGGTGCGCTGATCCCGTTATTAAGCCTTGGTATCCCTGGTGACTCTACAACTGCAGTCCTGATCAGTGCATTCATGCTGCAGGGCGTACAGGTAGGTCCGCTGTTCATTACCCAGAACCCGCAGACCTGGAATACCATCTTGCTTGCACTGCTTGCATGTAACATTTTAATGTTTATCTGCATGTTCTACCCGATCAAGTGGATCAGTAAGATTATCTACATTCCGCGTCAGAGAATGTACCCGGTTATTATCATGATCTGTATCGTTGGTGCATACGCAACCAAGAACGGCCGTATCTTCGATGTATGGGCATTGCTCATCTTCGGTGTTGTTGGCTATATCTTCGGTAAGATCAAGATTCCGGCATCCTGCTACTTAATCGGTTTCATCCTTGGTAAGGACCTTGAGAACTACTTCATCCAGGCAGTATCCGCAGCAAACGGAAGTCTTGGTGTGTTCTTCTCCAGACCGATCGGCCTGTTCATCTGGGTACTGATCATCATTTCCATTGCATACGCGATCTACGATGACAGAAACACCAAGAAAAAAGCACAGGCAAAGAATGCATAAACAATATAACAATTGATTGAACCTTAATAGGGCCGTGTGAGCTGCCGAAAGACAGCTCACACGGCCTTTGTCATATATTGAAACTATTTCGATTAAAAAAATTAACGGAACTCGTAAAATAATTAAATTTACTTTGAATACAAAAGGGAATATAATTATTAACAGAATCTGTACGGATTCGAGGGTCTATCTGAATATCTTCTGTATGGCACGTTAAAATACCATAAGAAAAATTTAGAGAAACCTAAAAATATAATACTTTACGAAAAAAAGACTATGCGATATGATAAATATATCGTTAAAAGATGATAAACTTTGTTAAGAAAGAATAAAGTCATCGATTAACCGGAATATCCCCTTTCTGGTGGTGCGGTCCGTGAGGCAGGCCACAGAAAGGTGAAGATATTATAAACTTTTCATTTTTACATTTATGAAGGGAGAAGGAAAATGAGAAAAGTATTTAAGAAAGCAACAGCAGTTGTAGCAGCTGCAGCAATGGTTATGTCCATGGCAGGCTGCGGAAGCAAAGCAGCTACCGAGACCACCGCTGCAGCATCTGAGGCAGCACAGGGCGGCGAGGCAGCAGCTACCGAGGCAGCTACCGAGGCAGCAAACGTAGGCGGCGGTGAGAGCAGCTTAAAGGGACAGAACGTTCGTGTCGTAATTGGTTCTACCTCTACTTCCGGCGACTCTTACATGATCGCTGATCTGGTAACCCGTTACTTAAGCAAGGAGATGGGCTTCAACGGTAAAGTTGATGCGATCGGTAATGCAGCAGCCCTGGACGAGATGCAGAACGCAAAGGGCGACGGCAAGACTGTTATGATGTTCCACGACATGACTTTCTTAAGCGTTCTGTTCGGTTCTGTTGATGAGCAGTATGCTCTGGAGAACATGACTGTTGGTCCGCGTATCGGCCAGAACCCGGGCGCATGCTTCGGTGCAGCAGCTGAGAAAGGCTGGAACAACTTAAGCGATATCACCAAATATCTGCAGGACAACCCGGATGCTACCGTATCCTTCAACATCGAGTCCGGCGCAACCTCTCATCTGGCATTCGTTGCTTACTACCTGTATGTTCAGGAGACCTACGGCGATGAAGTTGCTGGACGTATCAAAGCAATCGTTGGTGGTACCACCGCTGAGAAACTGCAGAGACTGTGGGATCGTAACGCAGACGTTATCTACGGCGATACTTCTGCATTTGAGCAGTACACCAAAGATGGTGTTGAGAACCAGTTAAAGATGACCATGTTCGGTTCCTGCGGCGAGGTTGAGGGCTTAGAGATCGACTCCATGGCAAAAGATGGCGTTACCTTTGATGGTGAGCGTTTGAGTTCGCAAAAGATTTCTGCATGTACTTCCCGAAAGATATGGACGCAAGCGTACTGGCTGAGTACGAGGCAGCTATGAAGAAAGTTACCGAGGATCCGGCATTCGTAGCAGACATGCAGAAACTGTATTACAACGCACTGAGCGCAGACGAGGTTGGCGTAGAGGCTTCCAAGGAGTTCATCTACAACAAGCGTGAGATGTGTAAAGCCCTGATCGAGAAGGCTCCGTCTCTGGATACTCTGACTCAGTAATCTGTCTGTATCAGGACAACACAAGAAACTAAAAAAGTGCCCTGCGCAGGCTTACAGGAGTGTGTGCAGGGCACATTCTTTTTCAAAAAATGGCAGCGGTTCCGGTCCCTCGGACAGCTGTAAAAAGTAACATGGATGTGCAGCCGCGCATCCAAAGATTTAACATGTAGGTAAACAAAAGGAAAGGGATAACTATGATTCAGATCGTATACTCAACCCAGCATTGGATCGTTCCGCACATTGTTATGGGTATTCTGGTTGTACTTCTGGCAGCAATCATTCTGACCGAAGGTATGGCTCGTGTGAAAAACGGTGAGCCGTTCTTTAAGAAACCGGGAAAATTCTTTATCGACAACTGCGATTATGTGAAGCTGTTTGGTACTCTGGTATTATTCATTGGCTTCATCGCATGTCTGAATGTCATTGGTTTTACTGTAACCAGTATCGTTTTCGTGTTCCTGTTCAATGTGCTTTATGCAGGAGTTGCACCAAAGTCTCTGTTAGTTAGTGCTATCATTGCGCTGGTAAGTTCCATCGTGATCGCTGTTTTGTTCGGTGTTGTATTTAACATCACCCTGCCGAGCGGTATCTGCACCATGGCATTCCCGCAGTTCGGATTCACTTTATATTAAGGAAGGGAGGAAAACATAAATGATTTCAATTGCTCATGTATTGATTGCAGCACTCGGCGTTGTTGCCGGTATCGTGTTTGGTGCGATCCCAGGTATGACAGCAACCATGGCAGTAGCAGTTTTCCTGCCTATGACTTATGCTTATGATCTTGAAATGGCACTGTATCTGTTACTTGGCCTGTATGTCGGCGGTATTTCCGGTGGACTTGTTCCGGCTATCCTGATCAACATCCCAGGTACCCCGTCTTCCATCACCACTACCTTCGATGGTTACCCGATGGCAAAACGCGGCGAGGGTGAGAGAGCACTTAAGATCGGTATTTTCTCCAGCTTCATCGGCGGTCTTATTTCCCTGATCTGCCTGTGGCTGTTCACCCCGCTTTTAAGTGCAGCAGCACTGAAGTTCAGCGCAGTTGAGAAATTCCTGATCATCCTGTTTGCACTGACCGTTATCGCAGCTCTGTCTAAGGGTCAGATGCTTCGTGGTGTATTCGCAGGTTTCCTTGGCGTATTAACCAGCCTGATCGGTATGTTCAGCGTAAACAACGCTTACCGTATGGTTCCGGCTATGTTCAAGTCCAAAATGCAGGACGGCTTCCAGCTGCTCCCGGTTCTGATCGGTCTGTTCGCGATCGCTCAGATCTTCGAAGAGGCAGAGGAAGGCATGCGCTTCAAGATTGACAAAGTAGACGGCGAGATGGACGGCAAGTCCACCTTCTCCTTCAAGGATTTCAAGGGTCAGGGCATCAACCTGCTTCGTTCTTCCTTAATCGGTACCTTCATGGGCGTACTTCCGGGTGTAGGCGGTTCCGCTGCTTCCATTCTGGCATACGCACAGGCAAAGAACTTCTCCAAACATCCGGAACTGCTTGGTACCGGTGTTGCAGAGGGTCTGGTAGCATCCGAGTCTTCCAACAACGGTCTGACCGGTGGTGCATTAATCCCGTTATTAAGCCTTGGTATCCCTGGTGACTCCACAACTGCAGTCCTGATCAGTGCATTCATGCTGCAGGGCGTACAGGTAGGTCCGCTGTTCATTACCCAGAACCCGGAGACCTGGAACACCATCCTGCTTGCATTACTTGCATGTAACATTTTAATGTTCATCTGCATGTTCTACCCGATCAAGTGGATCAGCAAGATCATCTACATTCCGCGTCAGAGAATGTACCCGGTTATCATCATGATCTGTATCGTAGGTGCATACGCAACCAAGAATGGCCGTATCTTCGATGTATGGGCACTGCTCATCTTCGGTGTTGTTGGCTATATCTTCGGTAAGATCAAGATCCCGGCATCCTGCTACTTAATCGGTTTCATCCTTGGTAAGGACCTTGAGAACTACTTCATTCAGGCAGTATCCGCAGCAAACGGAAGCCTTGGTGTATTCTTCTCCAGACCGATCGGTCTGTTCATCTGGGTTCTGATCATCATCTCCATTGCATACGCAATCTACGATGACAGAAACACCAAGAAAAAAGAAGCAGCAAAAAAAGCTAACGCTTAATTACATATGATAAAAAAGCCGCCCGCGTGGAATAAAATCTGCGCGGGCGGCTTTTTATTTCGTATGATGTATGGAGCAGGTGAGAGCGGCATAGCTTCTGAATGTTTAGGAAATTATGACTTCTGATTCTTTAGAAAACTGCTGCTGATTTTGTTCGGACACCGTTGATATGGGACTCTGCATCCTGCAAGAGCAGCAGGATTAAGTCTCTCACGGGACCGGTCAGGATACTGCTTTTCGGGTAAGCAATGACAATCTGGAAAAGGACCGGTGGCTGCAAGGAAAACAGGCGGCAGCCATGAAGCTGCCCGGCGGCGGAGCGGGGCAGAAAGGCGATCCCTTTCTGGTGTGCGACCATGTTTCCGGCTGCGTTGATATCACTGATCTCGCAGAGAATATCGGGAGCGAATGAAAGACCGGACAGAATGTTTCGTTCCAGGGTGCGGAAAAAGCTGTTGTGCTGGTTTAAGATAAAAGACTCTCCGGAAAGCTGGGAGAGATCGGCTCCATGCTGCTCGAAGAACGGAATAAGCGGATGGGAAACGGAAAGAGCCAGCATCAGCTCTTCTTCCCGGAGTGGGAGAAATTCCAGCATGGTGTGGGCCGCTTCCCCGGTGGCAGCCACAGCCAGATCGGCCATACCGTTTGAGAGATAGTCTTTGGCAATGGAGGCATTTCCGTCAATGGTACTGATCAGCGTATGTGGGTGGAGCTTTCGGAAGGCGGGCAGGATGTCCACGGAAAAATTGGGCAGCAGAATATTGTTGTAGATTAAGGTGATCTGGCGCTTTCCAGACTGGGAGAGCTTGCGGATATCGCTTAAGGCGTGCTCGTGGATGTTCTGGATGGAACGGGCTCCATTTACATAAATCTTCCCGGCGTCGGTCAGGCGCATCTCATTGTGTTCGCGCACAAAGAGCTTTGTCTCCAGGCGATCCTCCAGACGTTTGAGCTGTCGGCTTAAAGTGGGCTGGGAGATGAGGAGCCGGTCGGCAGCCCGGGACATGGAGCGCTCCTCGGCAATGGCAATGATATACTCTAATGTCTGAAATGTCATGGTAGTTTCCTTTCTGTTTCGTGTCAGGTGTCTGATGAAAAGGCAAAAGCAGCTTTTCTGGCTGTTTATCAGAGCAGCTGTCCGCTTTGGAATTCTTTCCAGATGGATCTGCCGGCTTCGTTAAGATCCAGCGTATAATAGGGAACCTCTTTGTCGGCCATGATCATCAGCCAGATAAAATAGCGCTCACTCTCGGACAGCACCTTTCCTTTTCTTAATATAATACACAGATCTAAGGAGTAGCGGGGAGAGAGCGACAGGTAGGCAATCTCCGGATCATCTAACTGGGCCGCAGAGCGGGGAAGAAACGCGATTCCGGAACCGCCGCGGACCATATTGCGCATAACGGTGGTATTGCTGCTCTCGTACACGACCGTGGGGGTGAAGCCGGCCTGGGTAAAAATATAACTCGATATATTGCGGATGGTATTGCCTGGGGTCATGAGAATGAAGGGGGAATCGGAAAGTTCTTCGGGCTTAACCTGTGGAAATTCACTGTGGGAATCCAAAACGCTGCTCGTTTGCCTGCTGTGCAGGGCAAGCGGATGGAAGGCAGGAACTGCGACTACGATCTCTTCCCGGAACAGGGTAATGTAGTCGAAGTCTGCGGATTCTGTGTCAAAGCAGGTTCCCAGGGAAAAGGAGAGCACGCCTTCAAGGACCATCTGGCGAAGCTCCCGCATATAGCCATCGCGGAGGCTGACGCGGATGGAGGGATACCGGGAAGAAAACTGGGAAAACACCTTGGAGGCGATCTCGGAACCGCGCAGTGGGGTAACGCCGATGAGAAGCTCTATGGGCGCCGTGGCCGAGAGCTGGCGGATGGACTGGAGTGTCCGTTCTTGTGTGGCAAGAATGCGCTTTGCTGCCTCCAGATAGATCCGACCGGCAGGGGTCAGGATGAGTTTCTTTTTGTCTCGGAGAAACAGATCCATTCCCAGCTCCTGTTCTAAGCCGGACAGAAAAACACTTAAGGTCGGCTGAGAGATGCCGAGGCGCTTTCCGGCCCCGGAAAGAGTACCCTCTTCCGCGAGGGCAATGAGGTAGGACATATTTTTGATCTGCATGTGCTGGTCCTTTCGTTCTTTGGCAATGAGAGCCTGCGATTTGCCTTTGTGTTGCCTGCAGCCGTCTCCGCTTTGCTTACAGCTTGGAAATTTCAGGACAACCGTGTTTTGGGATGCTTTCAGCATACTGTATCCCACCTGGAAAGTCAACAATGTATAGTTTTTTGTAATAATATATATAGCGAGAAATGGATTGTTTATTAGATAACAGAATGGTACAATCTCTACATAAACAAAAGAGATAAAAGAGCAAAAGGTACTGTGCTGTAAGGCCAATGATCATGAACTGCGCAGAAAGTCTATCCTTTTTTATCTAAAAATGTAATGAGGGAGAAATTGAGATGAATGTACAGATGATTATGGCATTATGTATCCTGGTATTCATGGTTGTAATGCTTTTGACCCATGTGCTTCCATATGGTGTAACAGCAATGATCTGCTGTGTTCTGTTTGTATTTACCGGAGTTTTAGATTTAAAGACGGCCTTTTCCGGCCTTTCCAGCAGCACTACGCTGATGATCGCGCCGATGATCGTAGTTGCGAGCGCACTCGGCAAGACAAGCCTGATCCACCGTTTAAGAGGCGTGATGGGCAAGCTTCAGGGTAAGAGCGGTTTTCTTCTGATCGCAGGTTTATGTGGAATGACCATTATCCTGTCCCAGCTGATGGGCCAGGTTGCCTGCATTTCCGTAATGCTCCTGTTTATCCAGACCTTTGATGATGACAGCGAGTATTCCCCGTCCAGATTGTTATTCCTGGTTGCTACCATCAACTGTCTGGCAACTTCCAAGTTCCCGATCGGTATGGGTGCAACCATGCCGGGAACCATTACTTCCTATTATCAGGGTCTGGTTGGTCCGGAGGATTGTCTTGGGATCACCGATTTCTTCAAAGCAGGAATCCTTCCGCTGATCGTGGGAACTATTTACTGCATTCTGTGCTACCGCCTGATCCCGAATGGTCCATTGATAAGAGCCAGGTGAAGGATGTAAAGGACACAGCTCCGATCTCTAAGAAGGATGAGTACATGATCTTTGGTGTGTTTGCAGTGATCATGCTTGGCTTCATGTTCACCAACCAGCTTGGCAGCGATATCACCAACGTGATCCCGTCTGCAGGACTTCTGGTCCTGATCGTATTTAAGGTACTGGAGATCCCGGAGGTTATGAAGACCCTGACCTGCGATATGGTATGGATGGTTGCCGGAATGAGCGTTGTTTCTACCGCACTTTCCAAAACCGGTGTCGGCGAGCTGATCGGCCAGACCGTATTAAACATCCTTGGCGGACATCCGAGCGGACTGTTTGTAAGTATCGTATTCTGCGTAGCTTGCGCACTGATGACCAACTTCATGTCTAACATGGGAACCATGGCACTGATGAGCCCGATTGCAGCTTCCACTGCACTGGCAGGCGGCATGAACGTAAAAGCAGTTGTTCTTTGCTGCTGCGTATCTGCATGGCTGGCATTCGTAATGCCGACCGGCTGCTCCGGAACCATGATGGCGTTTGGTATCGGAAACCAGAACCCGTTAAAAACACTGAGGTTTACGCTGCCATTGCTGGTTCTTACGCTGATTGCACTGATCATTGGCATTAATATTTTCTTCCCGATCTACGGTTAAGAAGAAAGAAACCTGCATCCGGATGAGGGTGCAGGTTTCCTGCATGAAATATAATGGAAAGAGAATGCACGATGTTGCATGAAAATGAAGGTGCAGCGAAAAGAATCCTGCATCGAAAAGAGGAGAATGAATCATGAAAAAAGTATTTGATCCGGGTACAAAGAAAAAGACCTTAACACTGGTTGATAATATCGTATATTCTACAGTAAAAGACCTGGAGGGCAACCCGCTGGAATTAAAGCTTTCTGTCCTGCTCCAGAACGGAAACAGTGAGATGCGTGCTGCTGTGGGTGAAGATGATCCGAAAGAGGACCACAGCCCGAAGCCGGCTCTGGTATGGGTACCAGGCGGCGGCTGGAAAGGCACAGATAAGAATATGATGCTTGGCGAGATGACCGAGTTTGCCAACGCGGGTTATGTGGTTGCTTCTATTTATTACCGCAGCAGTGCCCAGGGACATTACCCGGATCAGCTGATCGATGTCAAGACTGCGATCCGTTTCCTTCGCGCCCATGCAGCGGAGTACGAGATCGACCCGGAGCGTATCGGCATCTTTGGCCGGTCTGCAGGCGGACACCTCGCAGCTGCAGCGGCCATGAACCAGGATGGCTTTGACAGCGAAGAGTGGAGCGGTTATTCTTCTAAGGTTCAGGCCTGCAGTGACATGTTTGGACCGGTTGATATCAAGGCTCTGATGGAAAACGAGGAAAAACAGTTTTCAAATCCTTCCGCACGCTGGCATTGCATTGAGGAAACACACGGAGGCTGCCTGATCGGCGGAGACCCGACTACCATGAAGGAGCGTGGGGCAAAGGCAAGTCCGGTCAATATGGTAAATCCGGGTATGTGCCCGATCCAGATCCTTCACGGCGACAACGACCCGCTTGTGCCGGTAGCGATCAGCAGTGAGGTGCTCTACCAGAAGATCGTGGAAGCAGGCATGGAGGATAAGGCAGAGTTTTATGTGATCCCAGGCGCTGGCCATGGAACCAGAGAGTTCTTCCAGGACAGCACCAAGGAGCTGCAGGTTGCATTCTTCGATAAATACCTGAAATAGGGTAAAAATGAATAGGGAATATTAGAAAATAACGGCAGAAGCCGATGCAGAAGATGCGTCAGTTTCTGTCGTTGTTTTATTTTTGGGAAAAACAATTGCATGGGAACTCCGTAAGAAAACCATAAAGAAATTATAAAATCACATTCAGATACTTGACAAGATGACAGCTTGTCATTATAATGTGACATATTGTCATGTGAAAAAGTGACAGCTTGTCATAAAAATGACAAAAAGGAGGTGCAAAGCATGCCTACGGAGCGATTTTACCGTCTTCCGGAAGCGAAAAAGCAGATCATCCGGGAAGCAGCCATCAAGGAATTCGCAAGAGTCCCGTTTGATAAGGCTTCTATTAACCAGATCATTCAGAATGCGGATATTTCCCGCGGAAGCTTTTACACATATTTCGAGGACAAGCAGGATGTGGTCCGCTATATTTTTGAGGATCATGCAGCACAGCTCAAGGATTATTGCGAAAGCGAGCTGAACCGTAATGGCGGTGATTTTTTTACCATGTTAGACTGGCTGTTTGAGTTTACGATCCGCCAGCTGACGGAGTCGAAGGAAATGATCGAGGTGGTGAAGCATGTATTTTCCTACCAGGAGAATACCAGTGCATTTGGTATTGAATTTGGCTGCAAACCGCCGATGGGAGGAATAAAACCAGAGGAGTCCCCCGTACAATGGTTGTTAAAGAGAATCCGCCTGGAGGATTTTGCAGTGCAGTCGGAACAGAAACTCGATACCGTCATGCAGCTTGGTATGGTATCCCTTCTTCTGGCTATCCGGGCTTACTATCAGAATCCGGCTGATCTGGAAGCAATCCGGACCCGCTACCGGGATACGATGGAAGTGTTAAAGTATGGCGTGTTAAAAAAGTAAGCTGCTGTTCACGTAAGCGTGCCCGGCAGCAGAAATAACCCATAAAAGTAAAAAAGACGTAACTGTGAAGGTACTGAACAGTTACAAAAAGACGAGGATAAGAGGAGACAGCTATGAAAAAGAAAGTAGTAATTGCAGGAGTGGTAGTTGCGGCGATTGCGGTTGTGGCAGGTCTTAGCCTGACCCGCGGCAAGCAGACCGAAGAAGAAACCCTGATACCGGTTGTAAATGTGGAAAGTCCAAAGACCGGAAGCATTGAACTGTACCGCAGCCTGGTGGGCAAGGTTGAGCCGTCAGATGTGGTCTATATTTACCCGAAGGCAGCCGGTGAGATCACCGACGTGTTTGTGAAAGCAGGCGACATGGTCCAGGAGGGCCAGCCGATCTGCAAGATTGATACCAAGCAGGTGGAAGCCGCGAGACTCCAGATGGAATCTGCACAGCAGGCTTTAGGCGATGCCAATACCAACCTGGCCCGCCAGCAGGCATTGTTTGCGGCAGGCGATATCGCCAGTGTGGCATTTGAGCAGGCGCAGACCCAGGCAAAGAATGCACAGATCGCTTATGATTCCGCAAAGCTGAACTATGATTATCAGGTGGAATTTGCAAACGTGACTGCACCGATCTCCGGTAAGGTGGAGATCTGCAACGTCGAGGTCCATGACAACGTAGCATCCCAGGTTCTGCTGGCTGTTATTTCCGGCGAGGGCAGCAAGTCCATTACCTTCTCTGTTCCGGAGAAGATCGCTTCTGAGCTGCATGTCGGTGACCCGGTTACGGTCGATAAAAACGGAACCGATTACCAGGGTACCATCAACGAGGTCAGCAGCATGATCGACGATTCCACCGGCCTGTTTAAGATCAAGGCATCTGTGGACAACGGCGATGCGCTTCCGACCGGATCTACCACGAAGCTGTCTGTCATTTCTGACCGCGCAGACAATGTGCTGACCATTCCGGTTGACGCAGTTACTACTCCGGCGGTGACGCTTACGTTTATACCTATGACAACGGAACCGTGCATTATGTTCCGGTTGAAATTGGCCTTTACGATTCTGAGAAGGCACAGGTTCTTTCTGGTATCAATGCTTCCGATGAGATCATTACCACCTGGAGCTCTGAGCTGTATGAGGGCTCTCAGGTGCAGAAGGCAGACGCAAATGCAGCAGCTTCCACGGATTCTGAGAGCAATGCACAGGGCGAAACAGCAGACAATGCAGAGACCACCGAAAATGCAGAAAGCACTGAGCAGCTGCCGAGACAAACGGTAACTAAGGGTAAAGCAGAAGGAGGAAAACATCAATGGGATTAACAAAATCAGTCCTGAAGCGGCCGGTTACCGTGGTCATGGTAATCCTGTGCCTGATCGTGTTCGGTCTTCAGTCCGTGCTTGGATCTAAGCTGGAGCTGATGCCGAGCATGGATATGCCGGTTCTTATTGTATATTCCGTATACCCGGGTGCCAGCCCGGAAGACGTCAATGATCTGGTCAGCACCAAGATTGAGGACGAGATCGGTTCCTTAAGTGGTGTCGATACGATCCAGTCCCGTTCTATGGAGAACGTTTCCCTGGTCATCATCCAGTATGACTATGGTAAAGATATTGACGAAGCATACGACGACTTAAAGAAAAAGATGGACGCCATAGAGGGCGATCTTCCGGACGACTGCAATGCTCCGGTCATCATGGAGTTAAACATCGATGAGATGGATACCGTGTCTCTCGTGATCAATAACAAGGCAGAGTCCAATCTTTATAACTATGTTAACAACAAGATCGTTCCGGAGTTTGAGAAGATCACCACCGTTACCGATGTCAGCATCAGTGGTGGCCAGAAGGAGTACATCCAGGTAGAGCTGATCCCGGAAAAGCTGGAACAGTATCATTTAACCCTTGCTTCCGTGGCATCCTCCATCGGAAGTGCAGACTTTACTTACCCGTCCGGCGATACCATCGTGGGTGGACAGAAGCTTTCTGTCAGTGCCGGAACCGAGTATGACACAGAGGAATTATTAAAGACCATTCCGCTGAACCTTGGAAATGGCAATGTCATTTACTTATCTGATATTGCGAATGTCCAGACGGCTCAGGAGGATGCGGACAGTATCGCGCGCTACAATGGTGAGGATACCATTTCCATCGGCATCAAGAAACAGCAGAGTGCATCTGCGGTTGATGTTTCCAAGTCCGTAAAGCAGACCATCAAAACCCTGATGGATGCCGATGAAAACCTGGAGATCGTTACCGTAAACGATACCAGTGACAACATCACTTCTTCTTTAAAGAGTGTTATGCAGACCATGGTGATGGCAGTTGTGGTTTCCATGCTGATCATCTTCCTGTTCTTTGGTGAGATCAAGGCATCCCTGATCGTTGGTACCTCGATCCCGATCTCTATCCTGGCTGCCCTGATCCTGATCCAGGTTATGGGCTTCTCCTTAAACGTAGTTACCTTATCGAGCTTGGTACTTGGTGTAGGTATGATGGTAGATAACTCCATCGTAGTGCTGGAGAGCTGCTTCCGTTCAACGAAAGGAAAAGGCATTGTGGGCTACCGGGAAGCTGCCCTGGAAGGAAGCGGCATCGTGCTGCAGTCCATCATCGGTGGTACCGTGACCACCTGCGTTGTATTCCTTCCGCTGGCTCTCTTACAGGGTCTGACCGGACAGATGTTTAAACCGTTAGGCTTTACCATCATCTTCTGTATGGTGGCATCCCTCATCAGCGCAATGACCATCGTTCCGCTGTGTTACTGCTTCTACCGTCCGCAGGAGAAGGAGGAGTCCCCGGTGGGAGGCCTGATCCGTGCGATGCAGAACGGTTACCGCAGCATTATGAAGGTTCTTCTTCCGAAAAAGAAAACCGTGATCTTTACTTCCATCGCACTTCTGGTGGCTGCCTTCTGGATGGCTTCACAGCTGCGCATGGAGCTGATGGTTTCCGATGATACCGGTGAGATTTCCGTTTCCATTGAGACCCGTCCGGGCCTGACTCTGGAAGAAGAAGATAAGATCTACGCACAGGTCGAGAAAATCGTAACAGCCGACGAAGACCTGGATTCCTACATGCTGACGTCCGGCGGAAGCGGTATGTCCTCCATGACCAGCACAGGTGCAACCCTGACTGCCTACTTAAAGGATGACAGAAAACGTGAGACCAGCGAGGTTATTAAGGAGTGGAAGCCGCTCTTAAACCAGATCGCAGGTGCGAACATCTCCATGGATATCGCATCCTCCTCCAGCATGTCCTCCTCCAGCAGCAGTGGCATTGAGTACATCCTGCAGAGTACACAGTACGATGAATTAAAGGATGCATCTGACCAGATCACCAAAGAACTTCTGGAGCGCCCGGAGGTATCTAAGGTGCACAGTACCCTGGAGAACGCGGCGCCGGTTGTTAAGCTGAACATCGATGCCATGAAGGCGGACGCAGAGAACATTACCCCGCTTCAGATCGCAGGTACGGTCAGTGCCATGCTGGGTGGTAAAGAGGCAACAACCTTAAACGTAGACGGTGACGATGTCAGTGTTATGGTAGAGTACCCAGATGATGAGTACGACACCATCGACAAGTTAAAGGGCATTGTGCTTCCGAACAACGCAGGCGGTTCCGTAGCCCTGGCTGATGTAGCCGATGTGGTATTCCAGGATAGCCCGAATACCATTACCAGAAAAGATAAGCAGTATCAGGTGACCATCACCGGCGATGTACCGACCGACGATGCGCGCCAGATCGATGCGATCGAGAACAAATTATATAATGAAGTTGTAAGCAAGCATTTGACCCCGACCATCACCCGTGCCTTAAACTCCCAGGATGAGAGCATGAAGGAGGAGTTCGGCAACCTGGGTACCGCCATCATCACCGCGATCTTTTTGATCTTCGTTGTCATGGCAGCACAGTTTGAGTCACCGAAGTTCTCCCTGATGGTCATGACTACCATCCCGTTCTCCCTGATCGGTTCCTTTGGACTGTTATTCCTTGCAGACTGCCCGATCAGTATGGTATCCTTACTTGGATTTTTGATGTTAGTCGGTACCGTAGTAAACAATGGTATCCTGTATGTTGATACCGTAAACCAGTACCGGACCAAAATGGACCGTGACACAGCCCTCATTGAGGCTGGTGCGACCCGTCTTCGCCCGATCCTGATGACAACCTTAACCACCGTTGTATCCATGGTCCCGATGGCATTTGCTTACGGCGACAGTGGTAAGAGCATGCAGGGTCTTGCCCTGGTAGATGTAGGCGGACTGGTAGCTTCTACCATTCTGGCACTCTTAATGCTGCCGATCTACTACGAGGTCATGAGCCCGAAAAAGAAACCGGAACCTCATTACGATTAATAAGCCAGACGGCTTCGGAGGATGTTTATAATGAAACGATTCAAACAGACATTGTCTCTGGCACTTGCCGGAGTCATGGTGACGGCAGCGCCGGTGACGGCGTTTGCCGCCAGCCCGGAGTTCGCCCGCAGCGCTGAGGAGTGGGCAAAATTACGGGACAATACGATTGAGTACGATGAACTGGAAGGCCTGATCCAGGAATACAACGCCACCGTGCAGACCAACAATCTGGACCTGGCGGAGTTTAAGCGGAAATATGGTGATACCAAGGACGATGTATCATCCAAATACCGTGATATGGCCGATGAAATCTATTCCAGCATTACTTACCCGGACAGCGACGAGGCGACATACGGTATGATGGTCGGTTCGGTTGTCATGGCAGAGGTCCAGGCAAAGAATATGGAATCGCAGGCAGATGATAACCTGCAGGACAGTGAGATCGTCTACCTGAATTATAAGTCCGCAGAAAAAACGCTGGTGACGGTGGCACAGTCCAACATGATCAGTTATGAGAAGGACCAGCTGGCGTTAAAGCAGGCAGAGCTTGCAAAGCGTCAGGCAGAGATTTCCTTAACCTCCACACAGACGCAGGCAGCCCTTGGCATGAGTACGCAGGTAGATGTTTTAAATGCGCAGGAAAGCATCCAGAATGCAGAGCGCACGGTGGAGTCCTCGAAAGCAGCTATTGAGAATGTGCGCCAGAAGCTTCAGGTTATGCTGGGCTGGAAGTACAACGATACCCCGGAAATTACAGCGGTACCTGTTTCGGATATGAACCGCATCGCGGCAATGAACCCGGAGACAGATAAGGCGCAGGCGCTGGAAAACAATTACACCTTAAAGGTGAATAAAAAGAAGCTGGCAAATGCCACCAGCGCTAACACGAAGGAAAGCCTGCAGAAGACCATCGAGGATAATGAGAGAAAGATCGGCTCTGCCTGGTGACTAATTACCAGAATGTGCTGACTGCAAAGCTGGCATATGACCAGGCAGAAGCAAACCTGGATCTGGCAAAGCGGAATTTAAACAGCATGCAGCTGCAGTTTGACCAGGGAAAGGCCAGCAGAAACCAGCTGGAGAACCAGCAGATCACCGTAGAAAATGCAGAGCTTGCCTTAAAGACGGCAGACCTGACCCTGTTCCAGACCATGGAAACCTATGACTGGGCAGTGAACGGTCTTGCAAGTACCTCATAAGGAGCGTGTGTGATATGAAAAGAAAACATCAGATCCTTGCTTTGGGGCTTGCGGCAGTTCTTGCGTCTGCATCGGTGGTTCCGGCCTTTGCCGGGTATGCGCCTACCGGTCCCGGAGCAGAGCCGGGACCTGAAAAATACGATGCGGAAACGCTGGCAAAGCTGCAGGACAATGTTCTGGAATACGATGAGCTTACCCTGCGTGTGCGGGAGTATAACCCGAACATTTCGGAGGCCTGGAGAAAGTATGGAGAGTCGAAGGAAGACTACCAGAATATGCTGACGGAGCTGGAAAGCACCTATGATAAATCCATGGACAATATTGATGACGTTTTAAAGCCGTTAAAGCAGGCGAAAAAGCTGATGCCGCAGCTGAAAAGTTCGGTGAAGCAGATGGAAAGCTTAAAGAGCGGTTACCACAGTCTGGTCCAGGGAATCCGGGATACAGTGACGAACTGGGACACCAGCAAGGTCAACACGGCCACGATCCGCCAGTATGAAAAACAGGTGGTCTCCGGTGCCCAGAGTGCCATGATCGGCTACAATACCATCGTGGATAATAAGGCGACGCTGGAGACGCTGGTGGACCTGTACCAGAAACAGTGCGATATGTATGAGCGGATGGCAGGACTCGGACTGGCAAACCAGACGGATTTAGTCAGTGCACAAACGTCTCTCATCGGGGCGAAGGCCCAGCTGGCCTCGCTGCAGTCCCAGGAGGACAGCGTGTATCGTACCCTGTGTCTGCTGCTTGGCTATGATACTAACAGCGGTGTGCAGATCCAGAACCTTCCGGCTTTTGATATGGGCAGGTTAGATGGCATGAATCTGGAAGCAGACACAAAGAAGGCAATCGGCAATAACTATACGCTGATCGGCCAGAGAACCTCTGCAAAGGGCGAGACCAACGCCCAGATCGCAGCCCGACTGAACACGATCAACGAGGGTGAGCAGAAGCTGACGATCGAGATGCAGCGCCTTTACCAGGATGTTCTGGATAAAAAGGCTGCTTACGAGGCCGCGCAGACCGGCTATGCGGCTGCTGAAAAGAGCAATGGGGCAGCGCAGCGGCAGTACCAGAACGGTCTTTTGTCTGAGATGCAGTACGTCGGCACTCAGATCAGCTACAACCAGAAGAAGGCTGCAAAGGAAGCGGCAGAGCTTGATCTGTGGTCGGCCATGAATGCCTATGACTGGGGCATTGAAGGCTTGGCAACCGTGGAATAGCTGCTATGCCATTTGGCCTGTGCCGTGTGATGGCAGCACAGGATCAAGACAAGGAAAAAAGAAAAAACGGATTTTGACATCAGGGCGATGATCCTCTAACAGGGAGTAATCGCCCTGATTTAATTTATCCCGGAGCTTATCCCGGCTTTCTTCGGGGATCTCTTTGCACACTTCATCCAGAAAGCAGAAGCGCGGGTAGAGCACGCACCACCAGTTGTGCCCCTTCCCTTTTCCGAGGATCACCCGCGCAGCGTCGTAGGTTCCGCAGGGAATGACCAGGTCATCGTAGACCCGGGTGGGAAAGTATGTGCGCTCCAGAGACAGATGCGCCTGGTAAGATATCCCTTTTTGCATCAGAAAATGGCCGGCGGCACTTTCCAGGCCGGACTGGTTTTCTTCCAGCCAGGAAACCATGCTTTCTTTGCTGTTTACGGTTTCGGGCAGCCGGTCACAGATCCAGTCCAGCAGGTAGCTGCGCACCTCCAGCTTGACGGCCTGGTCCTCTTTGGAATCGCTGTTTGCAAGAATGTGAAACCGCAGGATGGATGGTGCGATGCGTCCGGCCAGATCTTCCCGGCTTTTTTGCAGGCTTCCCATGGAGAGAAGCAGAAAGAACAGAAGCAGCAGGAAAAATAAGGGTGGAAAGAGTGGACGCGACATAGATTTAGTTTTCATGGAAAAACCTCCGCTTCATCAATCTTTTTTTGTGTACTGTCACTTTTTAAGTGTTGACAGGTATGTTATAATTAATCAGACATTTTGAATAAAGAAAGGAAATCTTGTTATGAGTAAGAAAAAAATCGCAGTTCTGTTCGGCGGACAGTCATCGGAGCATGTTGTATCCTGTGTGTCTGCGGCAAATGTGATTGACCAGATAGATAAAGAAAAGTATGAGCTGCTTCTGATCGGTATCACCGAGGAAGGCCACTGGGTCAAGGCTGACAGTGTGGAGGAAATCCGTTCCGGGGCGTGGAGAGAGAGCAAGGCAGACGTTATCATCTCCCCGGATGCGACCAAGAAGTGTGCCATGATCACGGAAAATGGCGTGACCAGGGAAGAGAAGATCGATGTGGCATTCCCGGTCCTTCACGGACTTTACGGCGAGGATGGTACCGTTCAGGGAATCTTTGAGCTGGCTAAGATCCCGTACGTGGGCTGCGGCGTGCTGGCATCGGCAGTTTCCATGGATAAGCTTTACACCAAGATCATTGTAGATGACCTGGGTATCCGCCAGGCAGCTTATGTTCCGGTCATGCGCTGGAAGATGGAAAAGGATATCGATGCAGTGGTTGCACAGGTTGAGTCACGCTTTCAGTATCCGGTCTTTGTAAAGCCGTCCAACGCTGGTTCCTCCCGCGGCGTCAGCAAGGCAGAAAACCGGGAAGGCCTGGTAGCAGCCTTGAAGGAGGCAGCAAAGCATGACCGCAAGATCCTGGTGGAGGAGACCATTGTGGGCCATGAGGTAGAGTGCGCAGTTTTAGGCGGCGGACAGAAGCCGGTTAAGGCTTCCGGCGTCGGTGAGATCCTGGCAGCAGCAGAGTTCTATGATTTCGATGCAAAGTATAACAATGAAGAGTCCCGTACTGTCATCGGACCGGAGCTTCCGGGAGATTCCGCTGAACGTGTGCGCGAGGCAGCAGCAAAGATCTTTAACGCAGTCGATGGCTATGGCCTGTCCCGTGTCGATTTCTTTGTGACAAAGGAAGGCGAGGTCATCTTCAACGAAATTAATACCATGCCGGGCTTTACCGCCATCAGCATGTATCCGATGCTCTGGGAGGCAGCAGGCATCCCGAAGGCAGAGCTGGTAGAACGTCTGATCAGCCTGGCGTTTGAGAGGTAAGTGACATGATCGACAAAAACGCGCCGGTGGGCGTATTCGATTCCGGTGTGGGCGGCCTGACGGTAGCAAGGGAGATCATGCGGCAGCTGCCCGACGAGCGGATCATCTATTTTGGCGATACGGCGCGGGTACCGTACGGAAGCAAGTCCAGAGATACCGTGCTCCGCTATTCCAGACAAATCATCCGTTTCCTTAGGACAAAGGAGGTAAAGGCAATCGTCATTGCCTGCAATACGGCAACAGCCCTGACACTGGATACCGTGGCGGCCGAGTCGGATATTCCGGTCATCGGTGTGATCAATGCCGGCGCCCGGGCCGCCGTGGATGCAACACGCAACGGGCGGATCGGTGTCATTGGAACAGAAGCAACGGTCGGCAGTGGTATTTACACGGAAGTGATGAAGAAGATGAAGCCGGGAATTCAGGTGTTTGGCAAGTCGTGCCCGCTCTTTTGTCCGCTGGTAGAGGAAGGATGGCTTCATGATCCGGTGACAGATGAGATCGCATCCCGCTACTTAAGCGTGCTGAAAGAAAAGTATATTGATACCCTGGTAATGGGCTGCACCCATTACCCGCTTCTGCGATCGACGCTGAGACGCTGATGGGAGAAGATGTGACGCTGGTAAATCCGGCCTACGAGACCGCCATTGAGCTGCGTGGGCTTCTTGCGGAGAAGGGCTTAAGCCGCGACCCATTTGCGCCGTTTGCAGGGGAAAAGCACCAGTTTTATGTCAGTGACCTTGCGGAAAAGTTTACGGATTTTGCAAGCTCGATCCTGCCGCAGGACGTGAAAGAGACAAAGAAGATCAACATTGAGGAATATTGATCCTGCCTGTGAAACGCAGAACCGGAGAGAACTGCCAGAACGGGAAACAAAACGATATGCCATGAGAGAGTTGAGATTATGACAAGAGATGTATTGATCCGTTTAAGCGGCCTTCAGCCATGGAGGGCGATGAAGGAACGGTGGAGGTGATCACCTCGGGGGATTACTTCTGGAAAAACAATAAGCATTACCTGATCTACGATGAGGTGATGGAAGGGATGGATGGAGCCATCCGCAACACCATGAAGCTGACTCCGGAGAAGCTGGAGATCAAAAAAAGCGGACCGGTATCTGCGAATATGGTGTTTGAGCTGGACAAAAAGACCCAGACTCATTATGTAACCCCGATGGGAGAGCTGCTGGTGGAAATGACGACCAGCCGGATCGGGTTTGAGGAGGAGAATGACCATTTGAAGGTTGAGGTGGAATATGCGCTCGACATCAATTATGATCATGTCTCGGATTGCCGCATTGTCCTGGATATCACTTCAAAGGACTGCGCGAAGCTGGATCTGGGAAATGCACAATAGGAAAAGAAACAAAAGACATAAAAAAAAAGAGGCATTGCGCAAAACGCACTGCCTCTTTTTCTGCCCCGTGGGACATGCGGACAAGATTAATTCTCTTTCTTAAATCTTGCAAAGAAACCTTTTTTCTTCGGTGCCTGCGGGATTGCTCCGCCGCGGACACTCTTGATCTCGGTGATGTAAAGACCGCTCACAACCACTTTTGCCTCGGTCTTAACCGGGAGTGATGCAAATACACGCTCGTCTGCCATCAGGGTCATAACCTTTGGACCTACCTTCGCCTTTACAACCGGAACCTTTGCCCAGCGCATGTACTTCGGAGTCTGCTCGTAGACCATTTTCGGAAGACCGGAATCTTTGATCTTCATTTTCTTTTTGTCAATGACCAGCATGGATACAGTCTGTTTGGACATTTCCAGAAGCTGCTGCTGCTCTACCTGACGTTTTTCGAGCTTTCTTCCTAAGAAGTACAGAACCGCGAGGGCGATCACTGCGATCACCAGAATTACCAGCAAAACGTTTAAAAAAGTCTGCATGGGGAATACCTCCATTAGGTTCTTTTATGTAACAGGACAAACCTGTACAAAAAGTATAGCATTTCCGGCAAAAAAAATCAAGGAAAAACTTGACAGCTTGACAGACGTATGATATTATGGAGTGTGCACTATTGTGGCGTTCTGGGCTTTTTGCGCCCAAAAATATGCCAGAAATTAGATTAGAAAACAGGGGTGAAACGTCAATGGAGAAAAGCAGAATGCGCCCGGTAACATCGGGAAAGAGCGTTAGAATGAGCTACTCAAGACAGAAAGAAGTTCTTGAGATGCCAAACCTGATTGAGATTCAGAAAGACTCCTATCAGTGGTTCCTCGATGAAGGATTGAAGGAAGTATTTGAAGATATCTCCCCAATCTCCGATTTCGCAGGTCATTTAAGCCTCGAATTCGTTGATTTTACATTATGTAAAGATGAAGTCAAATATAACATCGAAGAATGCAAAGAACGCGACGCAACTTACGCTGCACCTTTAAAGGTAAAGGTAAGACTTTACAATAAGGACAAAGAAGAGATCAACGAGCACGAGATCTTCATGGGAGATCTTCCGCTTATGACCGATACCGGCTCATTCGTAATCAACGGCGCTGAACGAGTTATCGTAAGCCAGCTGGTTCGTTCTCCGGGTATCTACTACGGAATCGGCCATGATAAGATCGGTAAAGAGCTGTACACCTGCACGGTTATCCCGAACCGTGGTGCATGGCTGGAGTATGAGACCGACTCCAATGATATCTTCTACGTTCGTGTAGACCGTACCCGTAAGGTTCCGGTAACCGTACTGGTGCGTGCACTGGGCTATGGCACCAACGCAGAGATCATCGATCTGTTCGGCGAGGAGCCGAAACTGCTGGCAAGCTTTGGCAAGGATACTGCAGAGAGCTATCAGGATGGCCTGTTAGAGCTCTACCGTAAGATCCGTCCGGGCGAGCCGTTATCCGTTGATAGTGCAGAAAGCCTGTTAAACAGCATGTTCTTTGACCCGCGCCGTTACGACCTGGCCAAAGTCGGCAGATATAAATTCAATAAGAAGCTTCACTTCAAAAACCGCATCAAGGGCCAGATCCTGGCTGAGGATGTAGTGGACATGACCACCGGAGAGGTTTTAGCAGAGGCTGGCGCAAAGATCGACAAAGAGCTGGCAACCACTCTGCAGAACGCAGCAGTTCCGTACGTTATGATCCAGACCGAGGAGCGCAACTACAAAGTCCTGTCCAACTTAATGGTTGACCTGGCAGCTTATGCAGACTTCGATCCGAAGGAAGTCGGTGTTACAGAATTAGTATATTATCCGGTATTAAAAACTATTCTGGAAGAAGCTGGCGATGACCAGGAAGCATTAAAGAAACTGGTTCATAAGAACATCACCGAGCTGATCCCGAAGCATATCACCAAGGAAGACATCATCGCTTCCATCAACTACAACATGCATCTGGAAGGCGGCATCGGTAACGCAGACGATATCGACCATCTGGCAACCGCCGTATCCGTGCTGTTGGTGAGCTGTTACAGAACCAGTACCGCATCGGTCTGTCCCGTATGGAGCGTGTGGTAAGAGAGCGTATGACCACCCAGGATATGGACGGCATCACTCCGCAGTCCTTAATCAACATCAAGCCGGTTACCGCAGCAGTGAAGGAGTTCTTCGGAAGTTCCCAGCTGTCCCAGTTCATGGACCAGAACAACCCGCTGTCTGAGCTGACCCACAAGAGACGTCTCTCCGCATTGGGACCTGGCGGTCTGTCCCGTGACCGTGCCGGATTCGAGGTTCGAGATGTACACTACACCCATTACGGACGTATGTGCCCGATCGAGACTCCTGAGGGACCGAACATCGGTCTGATCAACTCCCTTGCAACCTATGCAAAGGTAAATGAGTACGGCTTCATCGAGGCTCCGTACCGTGTGGTAGACAAATCCGACCCGGCTAACCCGCGTGTAACCGACGAGGTGGTATACCTGACTGCAGACGAGGAGGATAACTTCGTTGTCGCACAGGCAAACACCCCGCTCGACGAGGAAGGCCATTTCATTAACAATAACGTAGCCGGCCGTTTCCGTGAGGAGACTTCCGAGTTCCAGAAGAGAGCCATCGACTTAATGGACGTATCTCCTAAGATGGTATTCTCCGTAGCAACATCCATGATCCCGTTCCTGCAGAACGATGACGCAAACCGTGCACTGATGGGATCTAACATGCAGCGTCAGGCCGTTCCGCTTTTAAGAACCGAGGCGCCTGCAGTAGGTACCGGTATCGAGGGCAAGGCTGCTGTCGACTCTGGTGTCTGCGTAGTAGCAAAGCATGCCGGTGTTGTTGAGCGTTCCGCTTCCAACGAGATCATCATCAAGCGTGATGACAACGGCGCAAAAGATGTTTATCATCTGATCAAATTCTCACGAAGCAACCAGTCCAACTGCTACAACCAGAAGCCACTCGTTTACAAGAACGACCACGTTGAGGCAGGCGAGGTCATCGCAGACGGTCCGTCCACCAGCAACGGTGAGATCGCTCTTGGTAAGAACCCGCTGATTGGTTTCATGACCTGGGAAGGTTACAACTACGAGGATGCGGTTCTCTTAAGTGAGAGACTGGTTATGGAAGATGTCTACACCTCCGTTCATATCGAGGAGTATGAGGCAGAAGCCCGTGACACCAAGCTTGGACCGGAAGAGATCACCCGCGATGTTCCGGGTGTCGGCGACGACGCATTAAAAGACCTGGACGAGAGAGGTATCATTCGTATCGGTGCTGAGGTCCGTGCCGGTGATATCCTGGTCGGTAAGGTTACCCCGAAGGGTGAGACCGAGCTGACTGCTGAGGAGAGACTGCTCCGTGCGATCTTCGGTGAGAAGGCAAGAGAAGTACGTGATACTTCCTTAAAAGTACCGCACGGTGCTTACGGCGTCATCATCGACGCAAAAGTATTTACCAGAGAGAACGGCGATGAGCTGGCTCCTGGCGTAAACCAGAGTGTCCGCATCTACATTGCACAGAAGCGTAAGATCTCTGTCGGCGATAAGATGGCAGGACGTCATGGTAACAAGGGTGTCGTTTCCCGCGTACTTCCGGTAGAGGATATGCCGTTCCTTCCGAATGGCCGTCCGCTGGATATCGTCTTAAACCCGCTGGGCGTACCTTCCCGAATGAACATCGGACAGGTCCTGGAGATGCACTTAAGCCTTGCATGTAAAGCACTTGGCTTTAACATTTCCACCCCGGTATTCGAGGGCGCGAACGAGGTAGACATCATGGATACCCTGGAAATTGCAAACGATTACGTAAACACCTCCTGGGAGGAGTTTGAAGAGAAATACAAAGATACCCTGAAACCGGAAGTTATGGATTACTTAGGTTCCCATCTGGAGCACCGTGAGCTGTGGAAGGGCGTTCCGCTCCGCCGCGACGGTAAGGTAAGACTGCGTGACGGACGTACCGGCGAGTACTTCGACAGCCCGGTAACCATCGGTCACATGCATTACCTGAAGCTGCATCACCTGGTTGACGATAAGATCCATGCACGTTCCACCGGCCCATACTCCCTTGTTACCCAGCAGCCTCTGGGTGGTAAGGCACAGTTCGGCGGACAGCGTTTCGGTGAGATGGAGGTTTGGGCCCTGGAGGCATATGGTGCATCCTACACCCTGCAGGAGATCCTGACCGTGAAGTCCGATGATGTTGTCGGACGTGTGAAGACCTACGAGGCAATCATCAAGGGCGAGAACATCCCTGAGCCGGGTATTCCGGAGTCCTTCAAGGTACTGTTAAAAGAGCTGCAGTCCCTTGGCCTGGATGTAAGCGTACTGCGTGATGACGGAACCGAGGTTGAGATTGGCGAGAACGTAGACTACGGCGAGACCGACCTGCGTGCCATCATCGAGGGCGACCGCCATTACAACCGCGACGAATCCTTCGGTGACTATGGTTACCAGAAGCAGGAGTTCAAGGGTGAAGAGCTGGTTGATGTCGATAACAACGACGACAGCAGCGATGATTTCGAAGGGGAATCCGACGATTACACCGACGATTCCTTTGATGAAGAATAATAGAAGGGAGTAACGCTCATGCCTGAGACAAATGAAACTTATCAGCCATTGACATTTGATGCCATTAAGATTGGCCTGGCTTCCCCGGAGAAGATTCTGGAGTGGTCACACGGCGAGGTAAAAAAGCCGGAGACCATCAACTACCGTACCTTAAAACCGGAGCGCGACGGTCTGTTCTGTGAGCGCATCTTCGGACCGAGCAAGGACTGGGAATGTCATTGTGGTAAATATAAAAAAATCAGATACAAAGGCGTAATCTGCGACCGCTGCGGCGTTGAGGTAACCAAGTCCAGCGTCCGCAGAGAGCGTATCGGCCACATCCAGCTGGCTGCTCCTGTATCTCATATCTGGTACTTTAAGGGTATCCCGAGCCGTATGGGTCTCATTCTGGATATCTCCCCGAGAGTATTGGAGAAGGTTCTGTACTTTGCATCCTACATCGTTCTGGATGCAGGTCAGACCAGCCTGCAGTACAAGCAGGTACTCTCCGAGAAAGAGTACCGTGAAGAGGTCGAGAAGTGGGGCTACGGCAACTTCCGTGTCGGAATGGGTGCTGAGGCTGTTCTCGAGCTTTTAAAGAGCATTGATCTTGAGAAAGAGTCTGAGATGCTCAAACGCGAGCTGAAGGACGCAAGCGGCCAGAAGCGCGCAAGAATCATCAAGAGACTGGAAGTTGTAGAAGCATTCCGCAACTCCGGAAACAAGCCGGAGTGGATGATCATGACCGTGATCCCGGTTATCCCGCCGGATATCCGTCCGATGGTACAGCTGGACGGCGGTCGTTTCGCAACCTCTGACTTAAACGATTTATATAGAAGAATCATCAACCGTAACAACCGTCTTGCACGTCTTCTCGAGCTTGGTGCTCCGGACATCATCGTCCGCAACGAGAAGCGTATGCTGCAGGAGGCTGTTGACGCCTGATCGATAACGGACGCCGCGGCAGACCGGTAACCGGTCCTGGAAACCGTGCACTGAAATCCCTTTCCGATATGCTGAAAGGTAAACAGGGCCGTTTCCGCCAGAACCTGCTTGGTAAACGAGTTGACTACTCCGGACGTTCCGTTATCGTCGTAGGACCGGAGCTGAAGATCTACCAGTGTGGTCTTCCGAAGGAGATGGCGATCGAGCTGTTCAAGCCGTTTGTTATGAAAGAGCTTGTACAGAACGGAACCGCTCACAACATCAAGAGTGCGAAGAAGATGGTAGAGCGTCTGCAGTCTGAGGTATGGGATGTCCTCGAAGATGTTATCAAAGAGCATCCGGTTATGTTAAACCGTGCACCTACCCTGCACAGACTGGGTATCCAGGCATTCGAGCCGATCCTGGTTGAGGGTAAGGCAATCAAGCTGCATCCGCTTGTATGTACCGCATTCAACGCAGACTTCGATGGAGACCAGATGGCAGTACATCTTCCGCTTTCCCAGGAAGCACAGGCAGAGTGCCGTTTCCTGCTCCTGTCTCCGAACAACCTGTTAAAGCCGTCTGATGGTGGCCCGGTAGCTGTTCCTTCCCAGGATATGGTACTTGGTATTTACTATCTGACCCAGGAGCGCCCAGGCGCAACCGGCGAGGGCATGATCTTCAAGAGCGTCAACGAGGCAATCCTTGCTTATGAGAACGCTGCTGTGACCCTGCACTCCCGCATCAAAGTAAGAGTCACCAAGACCATGCCGGATGGCACCGAGATGACCGGTGTGGTAGAATCTACCTTAGGCCGTTTCATCTTCAACGAGATCATCCCGCAGGACCTTGGCTTTGTAGACAGAAGCATTCCGGGCAACGAGCTGCTTCTTGAGGTTGACTTCCACGTAGGAAAGAAACAGTTAAAGAAGATCCTGGAGAAGGTCATCAACGTACATGGCGCTACCCAGACTGCTGTTACCCTGGATGATATCAAGGCAATCGGTTACAAGTATTCCACCAGAGCTGCCATGACCGTATCCATCGCGGATATGACCGTGCCGGCATCCAAGCCGAAGCTGCTGGCTGATGCCCAGGAGACCGTTGACCGTATCGCAAAGAACTTCCGCCGTGGCCTGATCACTGAGGAAGAGCGTTATAAAGAGGTTATCGAAACCTGGAAGACCACCGATGACCAGCTGACCAAAGACCTGTTAGGCGGTCTGGATAAGTACAACAACATCTTCATGATGGCAGACTCCGGTGCGCGAGGATCTGATAAGCAGATCAAGCAGCTGGCAGGTATGCGTGGACTTATGGCAGATACAACCGGTCACACCATCGAACTTCCTATTAAATCCAACTTCCGTGAGGGTCTTGACGTACTGGAGTACTTCATCTCCGCTCATGGTGCACGAAAGGGTATGTCCGATACCGCACTGCGTACCGCAGACTCCGGTTACCTTACCCGTCGTCTGGTAGACGTATCCCAGGATCTGATCGTGCGTGAGGTAGACTGCTGCGAAGGCAAGGATATCCCGTACATGGAGATCAAGGCATTCACCGATGGCAAAGAGACCATCGAGAGCCTGGAGGAGCGTATCACCGGCCGTTATATCGCTGAGACCATCACTGATCCGGAGACCGGAGAAGTGGTTGTAAAAGCAAACCATATGTGTACTCCGAAGCGTGCTGCTGCTGTTATGAAGGCACTGAACAAGATGGGCCGTGATTCCGTAAAGATCCGTACCGTCCTTAGCTGTAAGTCCCATATCGGTGTCTGCGCAAAATGTTATGGTGCCAACATGGCAACCGGCCAGCCTGTACAGGTTGGTGAGGCAGTCGGCATCATCGCTGCACAGTCTATCGGTGAGCCTGGTACCCAGCTGACCATGCGTACCTTCCATACCGGCGGTGTAGCAGGTGGAGATATCACACAGGGTCTTCCGCGTGTCGAGGAGCTGTTCGAGGCACGTAAGCCGAAGGGTCTTGCAATCATTACCGAGTTCGGTGGTGTTGTAACCCTGAAAGATACCAAGAAGAAACGTGAGATCGTGGTTACCGATCCGGAGACCGGCAACTCCAAGACCTATCTGATCCCGTACGGTTCCAGAATCAAGGTTCAGGACGAGCAGGTGATCGAGGCCGGTGATGAGCTGACCGAAGGTAGCGTAAACCCGCATGACATCTTAAAGATCAAGGGTGTCCGTGCCGTACAGGATTACATGATCCAGGAAGTACAGCGTGTATACCGTCTGCAGGGTGTAGAAATCAACGATAAGCACGTTGAGATGATCGTTCGTCAGATGTTAAAGAAGATCCGCATCGAGGAGAGCGGCGACAGCGATGTGCTGCCGGGCGTATCCATGGATGTCCTCGACTTCAACGAGATGAACGAGGCTCTGATTGCAGAGGGCAAGCAGCCGGCAGAGGGCAAGCAGGTTATGCTTGGTATTACCAAGGCATCCCTGGCTACCGATTCCTTCCTGTCTGCAGCATCCTTCCAGGAGACCACCAAGGTTCTGACCGAGGCGGCTATCAACGGTAAGGTTGACCATCTGATTGGTCTGAAGGAGAATGTTATCATCGGTAAGCTGATCCCGGCTGGTACCGGTATGAAGCGTTACCGTTCCGTAAAGCTCAACACAGATGCTGAGCCAGAGGAAGAGATCGCTCTGGAGGATGATGACGAGATCCTGCTTTCCGGCGATGACGATATGGCGGAGGAAGCTCCGGAAGTATTCGATATCGACGATAGCGAAGAGTAAATAAAATGAACCGCCTTTTCTGCTAATAGAGGTCCGAAAACGCCTGCCCCACCTTACTGCGTCGCTTCGCCTTCACCCAGAGTCCCGTGTTCGGACGGTGCTAGCTGACAGCTGTTTGCGGATAGTCGGACAAAAATGTCCGACTACCTCAAACACCAGTCGCTACACAGCCGGACACGTCGGACATCGGGTTATGGCTACGCGATGCAGCAAGGCGGGACAGGCGTTTTCTACGTTATTGGCATTGTGAGGTAAAATTGTTTCTTTTCATTTTGAGCAGTATTGTAATGGTTGCGGGTTTTATTACCAAGTATAGCCAATAAAGTAGAAAGCCACCGCCACGCATTACAGAATAAGCATTTGTTTGAAAATCCGTGAGTGGGCGAGCATAGCGTTGGAACGGAGACCCTTGTTTGAGCACGCAGCGCGTGCGAGTTTGGGCCGCAGTTCCAACAACAGGCGGCGCAGTCCACGAGCAAAAGGATTTTCACCAAAATGCGTTTCTGTAATGCGTGGCGGTGGCTTTCGGACCTTTATGAAAAACGGAAAACAGAATTGTTTTTTATGTAGAGATAAGAGGGTTTTATGGAACAAAAACAACATGGGGGAAAGCAGGAAATTGAGAAAAAAACTGTTAATAGAAGAAATATGCCGCCAAATACTGGGCAAAGACCGAAGCGTCCGCTTTCCGAGCGCGAACTTTATGAACTGCGCGCGCGCAAAGCACGGAAGATGAAGATCATGCGCCGCCGGCGCCGCATTCTGATTCTGGGATTACTTGCTGTCTGCATTCTGACGGGGGTGCTGGTGGCTGCAATCTCGGGGGCGGTGCGGAAACGGAAGGCGGAGAAAGCGGCTGTGGAGGCTGCGGATCTGCAGGAGAGCATGAGCGCGTCTGCTGCCGAGGAAGAAAGTAAGGAAGCGGAAGAACGGGCAGCATATGTCCAGTCCCTGCCGGATGTTGGTGCAATCTACGGCATTGCGGTCAGTGAAGTGGGCTGGAGCCATTTCTTTGCGGATAATTCCTACAGCATGGCACCGACAACCTCCTATGTGACGGCGATCCGTGCGACGTTAAATGGCCAGCCGGAGGGCATGAGCGGCACGATCCGCTACCGCGTGAATTTGAGCGGTACGGGCTGGCTGGACTGGCAGGAGGACGGCGCTGAGGCCGGGGATTCGGCTGGTACGGCTCCGCTTGAGGCATTGCCATGGAACTGACCGGAGACCTGGGAACTTATTATGAGGTGCTTTACAGCGTGCTTCAGGATTCTAAATGGACAGACTGGGTTTCCGATGGAGCCGAAGCCGGAACGGTTGGTGCGGGACTGCGGGTCGATGGCGTGCGTATTTCCGTGGTAAAGCGGACCGGCGATACGGTTTATGCGGGAAATATTGACCCGAACCGCCCTATGGTGGCGCTGACCTACGATGATGGCCCGTCCCCAACTGTGACGCCGCGTATTTTGAATTGTCTGAAAGAAAACGGTGGCCGCGCGACGTTCTTTATGGTAGGACAGAAGGTTATTAAGAGTCCGGATGTCTTAAACAGATGGTAGCGCAGGGCTGTGAGGTGGCAAACCATACCTTTGACCATACTCTTATGACGAAGGTGTCTCCGACCGATCTGGCGAATCAGCTGGTGGCTACGAACCAGGTGGTTTCCGATGCCTGCGGCATCTCGCCGGTGCTGATGCGCCCCTGCGGCGGAGCGAAGACAGATGCGGGTATGAACATTGCCGGAGCGATTTCCATGCCGGCTATTTTGTGGAGCGTGGATACGCTGGACTGGAAAACGCGTGATGCATCGCAGACAATCCAGACCGTGTTAGATAAGGTAAAGGACGGGGATATCATTTTGATGCACGATTTGTATGATGCCACCGGAGATGCCAGCGAGACGATCATCCCGGAACTGGTAAAGCGCGGGTTCCAGCTGGTGACGGTCAGCGAGCTGTCATCCTACCGGGGCGGTATGATACCGGGAAAAAGCTATTCGCAGTTTCGGCTAGTGAAGACAAATGAAAAATAAAAACAGATGGTAAATGCGGCCTGCCAGCTTTCACGATGGGGAAGCTGGCAGGCCGCATTTTTCATCTGTAGTCAGTGTCTGGCAGGAGAGCAGGAGGAAAGCCGACACCATAATGATTCCAGTAATCTTTTATTTTCTGTGCGTAGTTCTGAGAAAGCTGGATGAGATACCTGTCTGCCGCAGTTAGCATACGGTCTTTGGAGAAGATGATATACCAGTCCCAGGATGGTTCCTGTTCCGGATAAAACCAGACGGAGCCGCTGCCATTTTGTACATAGGACTGTGGCATAATGGTGCAGCACAGTCCGTTGCTGACCAGTCGGTACAGCACATTGTTCATATGGGTTTCGTAGCGGATTTTCGGGAGATATCCAGCATCCTCAAACAGCGGATCAATGACGTTTCGCATAGTGGAACCGGAGAACATGAAGGCAAAGGGATCATTTTTAAAGTGTTTTAAGTCCATTGTATTTAATGGTTTCCCCGTGGGGGCGGCATATTGTGCCATGGGATGTTTACGCGGAATGCCGAGAACCAGCCGTTCCGTGCAGAGGTGTACATAGTCAAAATGGCGGGAAGAAGGCTTGTCTTTTATCATGACAAAGGCCAGATCTAGCCGGTCAGTCTGGACATTTTCCTCCATCTCCCGTACATTTTGCTCAGTCAGAGTGATGGCTACGTTGGGAAAAGCATGGCTGAAATCCTTTGCAATATTAATGAATAGGTCAGCTCCGTGCTCATAGGGAAGTCCAAAGGAAATGGTGCCGCGGGGATTGTCGGACAGATCATTGATCTGGCTGATACAGTTTTGGGCCATCTTTAAAATTCTTCTTGCGTTTTCAATATAAATGAGCCCGGCGTGGGTTGGGCGCATTTCTCTTTTAGAGCGGTGAAAGAGTGGGGTTCCAAGTTCTGTCTCGAGTTTAATAAGCTGCTGGTTTAAACCAGATTGTGAAATGAATAGGCGCTCTGCTGCTTTGGTGACGTTTCCGCTTTCTGCAATTGCGACAATGTATTCTAGTATTTTAAAATTCATAATAAATTCCTTTCTGAAAATTTCTGGCAAATGTTGCAACATAATCTATTTTCAGACAAAATGCACAAAAATTCTCAAATATATTTTTATAAGATAAACAAAAAAGAAGAAGAACTTCTAGAGTGTATCACTATTAGCTGTTTTACTTATTTTAACTCGCATGATAGAATACAGTCAAGTGAGAAAAAGCAGTTTTAATACTACTTAAGGAGGGGAAAAAATGGTAGCTTTAAAATGGCTCGACAAGAATTTTGAAATCTGCTGTATGTCTGTGTTACTGGCAATTATGACAGTCCTTTCATTCACAAATGTTGTGATGCGTTATTGCTTCAACAATGCGTTAAGCTGGTCGGATGAGATCTGCTGTTACTGCCTGGCAATCAGCGCATTTCTTTCCTTGCCGGCAACAATCCGGAACAGATCTATGATCCGTGTGGATACTTTTACCACCATGCTCAGCAAACCGGTGCAGAAGATCATCACCATTGTATGTACGGTAATCGTGGGTGCGTTCACTGTACTTCTGGTAAAGGGCGGATTTGATCTGATTGCTGTTACCGCAAAGACCGGACAGCGCAGCCCGGCTTTACAGATTCCGGTAGCAAACTTCTACTGGATTATGACCATCTGCTTTGTACTGGCTGTACTCAGAGCAGTTCAGGTAGTATTTCTTGATGTGACTGGAAAGGAGAAAGAACAATGACAATCGGATTATTCTTTATTCTTCTTGCAATTTTCCTGGTAATCAGTCTTCCGGTTGGTGCCGTATTCGGACTGATGGCAATCCTTCCAGGGATGATGGGAACACTGAATTACGGAGCAATCGATGTAGCCAGAGCAATGTTCTCCGGTATGAACAGCTTCACTCTGTTAGCAGTGCCGCTGTTTATGGTTTCCGGCATGATCATGGCAGAGGGAGGTATTTCCAAACAGCTCTTTGAGTTCTTCGGATATTTCATCGGCAACAAGACCGCAGGTTTCCCGTGTGCAGTGGTTGTAACCTGTATGTTCTACGCAGCAATTTCCGGTTCCGCACCGGCAACTGTATCTGCAGTAGGTTCCATGACCATTCCATTCCTGGTAAACATGGGATATGATGTGGTATTCTCCACAGCAATCGTTACGGTAGCCGGAGCGCTGGGGGTTATCATCCCGCCGTCCATTTCCTATATTGTATATTCTGCAGCGGCAAACGCTTCACCGTCTGCTCTGTTCATTGCAGGTATCATTCCTGGATGTCTGATTGGTTTCTTCCTGATGGGATACTGCTGGTACTACTGCAAAAAGAATGGTGAGGACAAAGAAAAGCTGCAGGAGAACTACAACAAGATCCGCGAAAAAGGATTCCTGAAGTTATTCAGGGAAAGCTTTTTCGCCCTGATGACTCCGGTTATCATCCTTGGATGTATCTACTCTGGTATTTGCTCTCCGACTGAAGCAGCTGTTATCTCCGTTATCTACGGTTTCTTGGTATGCATTCTGGTTTACAAGAGCATCAAGATCCGTGAAATCCCGAAGATCTTCCTGGCAGGTTCCAAGACCTATGTTAACATTCTGTTCGTAATTGCAGCAGCATCCGCATTTGCAAGAACCATGACTCTGCTGAAGTACCCGCAGTCCATTTCAAAGATGGTACTGTCCGTAACAGACAACAAGATTCTGATTCTTCTGTTAATGAACCTGATCATGATCGTCTGTGGTATGATCATTGATAACATCCCGAACATCATGATCTTGACCCCGATTATGCTCCCAATCGCAAATGCACTGGGCATTAATCCGGTTCACCTTGGTATCTTCATGACCTGTAACCTGGCAATGGGCATGGTTACCCCGCCAATGGGCATCAACCTGTTCGTTGCTTCCGGCATGACCAAGATCCCGTTATTGAATCTTGCTAAGGCAACGGTTCCGTTCCTGATCGCGTTCCTGGTATGTCTGGCACTCATCGTATTTGTTCCGGGACTGAGCTTATGGCTTCCATCCATCCTTGGATAATACGAAACAAAAGGGAAAGTATAATATTTATATATTAAAAAGGAGAAGACTATTATGAAGAAAGCGTTATCTATGTTACTTGCAGGAACCATGGCCATGAGCCTGGTAGCATGTTCCTCCGGAAATTCCGGATCTTCCAGCACTGCAGATACTACAGCAGCTGCAGCAGCGGACACCAAGTCAGAGGGTGGAGACACCGCAGCAGACACCTCCGAGGATTACGGCGATTACAGCTGGAACTTGGCTATGACTGTATCTGAGACTACCACCAACTATAAGATGGTTGAGTACTTCGCAAACCTGGTAAAAGAAAAATCCAACGGCAGCATCAATATCGAGCTGTATCCGGGCGGACAGCTGGCAAACACCACTGAGCAGGATGAGGCCTGTGTATCCGGTTCTATCGAGATGGTCACCGGTATGACCGCTGATCTGACTGACTTCGTAAAAGAGATGGCTCTGTTCGATATGCCGAACGTATTCGATAACATCGACCATATGAGAAACTTCCTGGAAGGCGATTATGCAAAGAAGCAGATCAACGATTACTGTGAGGCATCCGGTATCCATATGCTTGCTTTCTCTGACGCTGGTTTCCGTGAGTTGACCACCAACGTTCCGACCAAATCTGTTGCAGATCTGGCTGGCCAGAAGATCCGTGTTATGACCAACAAATACCACATTGCATACTGGAACGCAATCGGTGCATCTGCAGTTCCGATGCAGTTCAATGAGCTGTTCATGGGACTTCAGCAGGGTACTGTTGATGGACAGGAGAACCCGTACATGAACATCGTTGGTAACAACCTGCAGGAAGTTCAGAAATACGTTGTTGAGACCAACCATGTAGGCCACATTATCGTATTCTTCATGAACAATGATCTGTACCAGAGCCTTCCGGACAACACCAAAGCCCTGTTAGACGAGTGTGCTGCTGAGGCTGCTGAGTATGCTAAGGGCGTTGCAAGTGAATCCATCGAGCAGGATAAGAAGACTGTTGAGGATGCAGGATGCGAGATCGTACAGTTCAGCGATGATGATCTGGCTGTATTAAGAGATAAAGCACAGGTTGTATACGACATGGTTAAGGAAGACCTTGGCGATGACGTAGTACAGGGATTCTTGGATGCAGTTGATGCAGCAAGAAACTAAGTATCACAAAAGAAATTCACAGTGTTAAACCTATGCGGAGAGGCAGAAATGCCTCTCCCTTTTAAAAGCATCAGTTTTTAAAACGATATTAACTCTTGAGAAGAGCCGGAGGATAAAAGATGGATTTTTTGATTAAAAACGGAACAATTTATGATCCTGCACAGCATAAGACATGGAAAGGTGATGTCGCCCTTGTGGATGGAAAAATTGCCGCACCTTCCGAAAACCATTCGTACAGACAGGTCATCGATGCAAAAGGCTGTATCGTCACGACAGGTTTGATCGACTACCATGTACATTACATGCGCGGCGCTTCTGAAGGTGGTGTACAGGCAGATGTTGTTTCCTTCTGCAGCGGCATTACGAGCGTAGTTGATGGTGGAACTGCAGGAACTGGAATGTTTGAGCATATTTACCGCACGATCGTGGCAAATTCCCAGGTGCGCTTCCTGAATATGCTTCTGGTTGCTTCCGGCGGACAGTCCAATAATCAGTATCCGGAAAACCTGGATCCAGCTTTGATGGATGAGAAAAAGATTGTAGAATTCTTTAAGAAATATCCGGAAAACCTGGTGGGATTGAAAACCAGAATCTCCCATGGAATCATTGAGGCAGATAAGGTAGAGGCTTCCATCTGCCGCACAGTTGAGATTGCCGAAAAGGCCGGAACCAGAGTCATTGTCCATGTGACGGACTGTCCGGTCGGACTGGACGAGCTGGCATCTTGGCTGCGTCCGGGCGATATGATCTGCCACATTTACCAAGGCAAGGATCATACCTGCTTAGGAGAGGACGGCAAGGTGCTTCCGGGCTTACTGGAAGCAAGAAAACGCGGCGTGCTTTTCGATGCATCCAACGGAAGAAGCAATTTTGACCTGGAGGTATGCCAGGCAGCAGTAGCCCAGGGCTTTGTCCCGGATGTGATCAGCAGCGATATCAATTCCTCCAGCTGCTTCTTACAGCCACTGCATTCCCTGCCGCGTATCCTTTCCAAGTTTGTGGATTTTGGTATGGACTGGATGGATGTTCTGGACTGCGCGACCAGAAAGCCGGCTGAGCTGATCGGTATGCCGGAGCTGGCTTCCATGGCTGAGGGAACTACTGCAGACGTTGTGATCTTAAAGCACAAGGAGAAAGAAATGCAGTACACGGATCTTGCAGGACATGAGTTTAAGGGCAATCAGGTATTTGTTCCGCAGATGACCTTTAAAGATGGGGAATGTGTTTACTGCCAGGCTGATTTCGCATAGTATCTGATACAGTATTTTCCAGTAGCACAGAAAGGAAAAGAATGAGATGAAATATTCAGATTATCAGACTATTGTGGAAAAGGAATATGAGAGGAACCGGAAGAATATTTTCACCTGTTATTTTTTCATCTTGCTCTCTGTCATATTCTTTGCGGTATTTTTCTTAAGTGTCCGGGAACTGCCAGTAGCAGGTGCCGCGTTCCTTCTGGATTTTGCTGCTGCAGTTTATGCGCTCCGGGCGTTTAAGGGACTGCATCCATACTGGGAAATGCAGCTCGCCTTAAAAGCAAAGGAGGAGCCTACGGAAATGAATGTGGGACGTTTTATTGCGGGTGTGGAGTTTGCCGGGAAAAAACGTCTTCCTTCTTTTCATGGAAGGGCACCGGAAATTTTTGCCGAGACATTTACTGCATTGAAAAAAAGCGGGAAGGTTTCCGTGGCAGATCTGGAGCATTTAAAGACTGTCCTGAAAGCAGTGGGCGTAACGGAGCTGTAACCGTTACTGTTCACGCATGCGTGTCCAGCAACGGGATTTTTAACTCAGAAAATTCCTACCTGTGAACAGGAAGAAATTGCTGACAAATTACTGCCTGTCGTTGGAAACAACTTGCGGACACTCCCTGTATATGGTATAATCAACGCGAAAATATGCCATTGCAGCCTTTTTCGGATCAGAGTGCATTTGCAGTCACGGAGGCGCCAGGTAGTGCGTTTGCTGACTCAGAAAGGCATTTGATCCCAAAAGAGCATAAGCAAAAGGCAACGACAATACAGGAGGTTAAGAATATGAAACATGTTAAGACTTTAAACAATAAAACTCTGAAGGAGTCCATGAAGAAGGGCGGATGCGGCGAGTGCCAGACTTCCTGTCAGTCTGCATGCAAGACTTCCTGCACCGTTGGCAACCAGAGCTGCGAGAACGCAAACAGATAATCAGTCTGTTAGATACTGGCATATAACGGTTTTTTACGATGGCAGAGGTAGACAGAGGTTCCGGAGAAACCGGAACTTTTGTCTGCGTCTGCCTATGTGTGTGTTAGGGACTTACACACATAGCGCTGTTTTCGTGGTTTTTGAGTGTGAAAATGGCAGTGATTGGTGATAAGAAGAAAGAAAAAGTTTCATTTAGAAGGAGAAATCGAGTGATTCATCAGTATAAGAATAACGGATATAACATCGTCATGGATATTGCCAGCGGCTCTGTCCATGTAGTCGATGATGTAGTTTACGATGCGGTTGCACTGTTAGAGCCGGTGATCGGCGAGGTAATGTCTCCGGTACAGATCCCGGAAACCGCAAGAAAGAATGCGGAGGCCGAGCTTTCTAAGACCTATCCGGCAGAGGATGTCAAGGAGCACTGGATGAGGTCCAGGAGCTGATCAATGCCGAGGAGCTGTATACAAAGGATATTTACCAGACCTATGTAACGGATTTCAAAAAGAGAAAAACCGTTGTGAAGGCACTCTGCCTGCACATTGCCCATGATTGTAACCTGGGCTGCAAGTACTGCTTCGCAGAAGAGGGTGAGTATCACGGACGCCGTGCTCTCATGAGCTTTGAAGTAGGTAAAAAGGCACTGGATTTCCTGGTAGCCAATTCCGGCAACCGCCACAACCTTGAGGTTGACTTTTTCGGCGGTGAGCCGCTTATGAACTGGGAAGTCGTAAAGCAGCTGGTTGAGTATGGCCGTTCTTTAGAGGAGCCGAACAACAAACGTTTCCGTTTTACCATCACGACCAACGGCGTGCTGTTAAACGACGAGATCATCGACTTCTGCAACCGGGAGATGAGCAATGTGGTCATGAGCCTGGACGGACGTAAGGAAGTAAACGACTACATGCGCCCGACCCGTAACGGCCACGGCAGCAGCTACGAGATCACGGTTCCGAAGTTCCAGAAGTTCGCAAAGAGCCGCGCCGGCAAGGATTATTATGTGCGCGGAACCTTCACCCGCAATAATCTGGACTTCTCTGAGGATGTAAAGCATTTTGCAGATCTTGGTTTTGACCAGATGTCCATTGAGCCGGTAGTCGGCGCGGAGGATGAGCCGTATGCGATCCGCGAGGAAGACCTTCCGAAGATCATGGAGGAGTACGACAAGCTGGCTGTTGAGTATATTAAGCGCAAGAAAGAAGGAAGAGGATTTAACTTCTTCCACTTTATGATCGATCTGAACCAGGGTCCGTGCGTGGCAAAGCGTCTTTCCGGCTGTGGCTCAGGTACCGAGTATCTGGCAGTTACCCCGTGGGGCGATTTTTATCCGTGCCACCAGTTTGTAGGCCAGGAGGATTTCCTGATGGGCAACGTAGACACCGGTATCACCAGAACCGATATCCGCGATGAGTTCAAGCTCTGCAATGTCTACGCAAAAGAGAAGTGCAGAAACTGCTTTGCAAGATTTTACTGCAGCGGCGGATGCGCAGCCAATTCCTACAACTTCCACGGAACCATTACCGATGCTTATGAGATCGGATGCGAGATGCAGAAAAAGCGTATTGAGTGTGCGATCATGATTAAGGCGGCTCTTGCCGATGAAGAATAAAAGGAGAAGAAAGATGAAGAACAGCAAAGTAAAAGGCCTGATTGGCCTGCTGGTCCTGCTCTTTGCAGTGGGGCTGTTCGGATTCTTCGGCTATGATACGATGGATGACATCAAGCTGGGTCTTGACCTGGCTGGTGGTGTCAGCATCACGTATCAGGCAGTAGAGGAGAATCCGACATCGGAGGAAATGTCCGATACCATTTACAAGCTGCAGCAGCGTGTACAGAATTACAGCACAGAGGCTGCAGTTTACCAGGAGGGAAATAACCGGATCAACATCGATATCCCGGGTGTTTCCGATGCAAACGCGATCCTGGAGGAGCTTGGTAAGCCAGGTTCCCTGATCTTTACCGATGAAACCGGTAAGACCATTTTAACCGGTGACCAGGTAGCATCCGCAAAGGCGGGCATCATTGAGCAGAATGGCCAGAAATCCTATGTGGTAAGCCTGACCTTTACTGAGGAGGGTACCAAGGCATTTGCTGACGCAACCTCCGCAAACGTGGGCAAGCGTATTGCCATTATCTATGATAACCAGATCTATTCCAACCCGGTTGTCCGTGAGGCGATCACCGGAGGCCAGTGCCAGATCGACGGCATGACCGATTACAACGAGGCTGAGAACCTGGCAGCCACCATCCGTATCGGTTCCCTTTCCCTGGAGCTGCAGGAGCTGCGTTCTAACGTAGTTGGTGCACAGCTTGGCCAGCAGGCAATCTCCACCAGCTTAAAGGCAGGTGCGATCGGTTTTGCGATCGTTGCCGTATTCATGATGGTGGTTTACCTGATCCCGGGCGTTGCAGCTGTCATTGCCCTGGCTCTGTATGTTGGCCTGGTACTGATCATGCTGACTGCATTTGATGTGACCCTGACCCTTCCGGGTGTTGCAGGTATCATCCTTTCTGTTGGTATGGCAGTGGATGCGAATGTCATCATCTTCACCCGTATCAAAGAGGAAATCGGTCTGGGACACAGTGTCAAATCTGCGATCAAGGCTGGTTTCTCCAAGGCACTGTCTGCAATCCTGGATGGTAATATCACCACCCTGATCGCTGCAGCAGTCCTGTATTTCCGTGGTTCCGGTACCGTAAAGGGCTTTGCAAGCACCCTGGCGATCGGTATCGTGCTTTCCATGTTTACTGCACTGTTTATCACCAAGGCGCCTGTACGCTTTATATGCAGCCGGCTTTGAGAATCCGAAATTCTACGGAACCAAGAAGGATGGCAAGGCCATCAACTTCCTTGGAAAGAAGAACCTGTGCTTCATCCTTTCCATCGTTGTGATCGTTGCAGGCTGGGCTGGCATGGCTCTGCATAAGGGACAGACCGGCTACATCTTAAATTACGGTATGGACTTTACCGGTGGTACCTCCACCAATGTTACCTTCAATGAGGATATGAGTCTGGATGACATCTCTGCAAAGGTTGTTCCGGTTGTTTCCAAGATCACCGGCGATGCCGATGTGCAGACCCAGAAGGTTTCAGGTACCAATGAGGTTATCATCAAGACTAAGACCCTGGATGTTGACCAGAGACAGCAGCTTGAGGATGCCATGGTTGAAAACTTCGGTGTTGACGCTGAGAAGATCACTGCTGAGAGTATTTCCGGTGCAGTCAGCACAGAGATGAAGAAGGATGCAGTATGGGCTGTTGCGATCGCAACCGTTCTGATGCTGTTATACATCTGGTTCCGGTTTAAGGATATCCGTTTTGCTGCCAGCGCGATCCTGGCTCTGGTACATGACGTACTGGTTGTTGTAACCTTCTATTCCCTTGCAAAGTGGTCCGTTGGTTCGACGTTCATCGCATGTATGCTGACCATCGTTGGTTACTCCATCAACGCGACGATCGTTATTTTCGACCGTATCCGTGAGAACCTGGCACTGAAGAAGGCAGGAAGCAAGCAGATCCTGGAGGAGATCGTAAACTTAAGTATCACCCAGACCTTTACCAGAAGTATCAACACTTCCCTGACGACCTTTATCATGGTATTTGTCCTGTTCTTACTGGGCGTATCCTCTATCCGTGAGTTCGCCCTGCCGCTGATGGTTGGTATCGTTTGCGGAACCTATTCTTCCGTATGCGTAACCGGTGCTCTCTGGTATGTCCTGACAACCAGAAAACAGAAAAAGGCTGAGAAATAATTATGAGATATAAACTGATCACAACGGACGGACGTGCCAAGCGGGCTGAGGTAGAGACCGTACACGGTACGATCCAGACTCCGGTTTTCATGAATGTAGGTACGGTGGCCGCCATCAAAGGTGCGGTTTCCACCGATGACCTGCGCCAGATCGGCACACAAGTGGAGCTGTCCAACACCTACCACCTGCATGTGCGGACTGGCGACAAGCTGATCAAGCAGTTCGGCGGACTCCACAAGTTTATGAACTGGGATAAGCCGATCCTGACAGATTCCGGCGGATTCCAGGTATTCTCCCTTTCTGGTCTGCGCAAGATCAAGGAGGAGGGTGTAACCTTCCGTTCCCACATCGACGGACACAAGATTTTTATGGGACCGGAGGAGAGCATGCAGATCCAGTCCAATCTGGCATCTACCATTGCGATGGCCTTCGACGAGTGTCCGCCGAGCCATGCAGAGCTTTCTTATATCCAGAACTCTGTTGACCGCACGACCCGCTGGCTGGAGCGCTGCAAAAAAGAGATGGCACGTTTAAATTCCCTGCCGGATACCATCAATAAAGAACAGCTTCTGTTCGGTATCAACCAGGGCGGAGTGGTAGATTCCATCCGTATCCAGCACGCAAAGACTATTGCAGATATGGATCTGGATGGTTATGCAGTAGGTGGCCTGGCTGTAGGCGAGACCCACGAGGAGATGTATCACATCCTCGATGTGACCGTTCCGTACCTGCCGCAGAACAAGCCGACCTACCTGATGGGTGTCGGAACCCCGGCAAACATCTTAGAGGCAGTAGACCGCGGTGTGGATTTCTTTGACTGTGTATATCCGTCCCGCAACGGCCGCCACAGCCATGTGTACACCAACCACGGAAAGCTCAATCTGTTAAACCAGAAATACGAGCTTGACCCGCGTCCAATCGAGGAAGGCTGCCAGTGTCCGGCATGCCGCTCCTATTCCAGAGCATATATCCGCCATCTGTTCAAGGCGAAGGAAATGCTGGGAATGCGTTTATGCGTCTTGCATAATTTGTATTTTTATAATAAAATGATGGAAGAGATCCGCGACGCGATCGAACAGCACCGGTACGCAGAGTACAAAGCACAGAAGCTTGCCGGTATGGAGGAGGGCCCGAAGGAGTGATCCGGTTCCTGCTTGCGTAATGCATGAACAGTAACGGGATCTGTGGATGGCTTTTGGGTGTTCCACAAAGGGATTGAAACAAAAACGAAAGTAGGCTGACCCGGGCGAGGCGCAGGTACAGCCGCAAGGAGGACAACATGTTATTAGCAACTTCAACCATGAACCCGACCATGATGATCGTGTTATACGTGGTAATCTTTGGTGGTATCTTCTACTTCATGGGATACCGTCCGCAGAAGAAAGAGAAAAAGAGAGTCGACGAGATGATGGCAAGCCTTGCTATCGGTGACAGCGTATTAACCAGCAGTGGTTTCTACGGCGTGATCATCGACATGACCGATGATACCGTGATCATCGAGTTCGGCAACAACAAGAACTGCCGTATCCCGATGCAGAAGGCAGCAATCGTACAGGTTGAGAAGCCGGAAGCGTAAAACAGCAATTGTGTTAACGGAATGAACAAGGGCCGGAAGCTCCTGACCCGCCATGCGGCGGGGCGGAGCTTCCGGCCCTTTCGTGATTCATGGATCAAATGGTTATTTACTTCTCCCACCGTCCAGATGCACCGCATGGCAGCACCAGTCCGGTTTCGGTGACCGGAAGTCCGATTTCCTGGGCTTCCACGTGACCGCCGAATTTCGGTACGATCTCGGTACTCATCATGTAGGTGAGGACTGCCGGAGCAAGTCCGGTGGTGTAGGAGTTGATGAGGAAGAAGAGCGGGTCATCGGATAAGAGCTGGACACACAGCTTTACAAGCGGATGGATCGCATCTTCAATCTTCCAGATTTCGCCCTTCGGGCCGCGGCCGTAGGATGGCGGGTCCATGATGATGGCATCGTAGTGGTTGCCGCGGCGGATCTCACGCTCTACAAATTTTACACAGTCATCGACCAGCCAGCGGATCGGGGCATCGCTTAAGTTAGAGGATGCGGCATTCTCCTTTGCCCAGCCGACCATGCCCTTGGAGGCATCGACATGAGTGACGGAGGCACCGGCCTTGGCAGCAGCCAGCGTAGCGCCGCCAGTGTAGGCAAAGAGGTTTAAGACCTTGACCGGGCGGCCTGCATTGCGGATCTTATCGCCGAACCAGTCCCAGTTTGCAGCCTGCTCCGGGAAGAGTCCGGTGTGCTTAAAGCTGAATGGTTTTAAGTTGAAGGTAAGGCCCTTGTAGCCGATGGTCCACTGCTCCGGGAGATCAAAAAACTCCCACTCGCCGCCGCCCTTGGCGCTGCGGTGATAGTGACCATTCATATGTTTCCAGCCTTTGTGTGTCTTTGGAGTGTCCCAGATGACCTGCGGGTCCGGGCGGACTAAGAGGTACTCGCCCCATCTTTCCAGTTTTTCTCCTTTTGAACAGTCAATGACCTGATAATCTTTCCAGCCATCTGCTAACCACATATATTTTTTCCACCTTTCGTATTTACGGTTTGTTTTACATTGTATGTCACGTTTCGTTGCCGCCCATATATGCGTCATATATGTGTACGGCAGCTTTTTTAGTTGTTCCGTCTTCCCATTATAACAGTAAAATGAAGAGGTGTCCACGAGTTACTGTTCACAGGCAGGAAGTTTCTGGATCAGGGCAAAGCGAAAACAGTAACAAATTTACTTTTTGGGGAAGCTATAGTATATTAGATAACAGAGAAATCATGGCAGTTTCCAGAGAAAAATGAAACTGTCGCTGCTGTTTGCGCAGCATGTGAACAGCAACAAACTATCAGATCAAAAGAAAGACAAGGTGGATTTTACTATGAAAAAATATGATTATGTACTGGTAGGAAGCGGACTTTACGCAGGTGTCTGGGCTTATGAGGCAAAAAAGCGAGGAAAAACCTGTCTGGTTGTGGAAAAACGCGATCACATCGGCGGAAATGTGTATTGTGAGGATGTCGAGGGCATTCATGTGCACCGCTATGGCGCCCACATTTTCCATACCAGTGACCGCCAGGTGTGGGACTATGTGAATGGGCTAGCGGAGTTTAACCGTTATACCAACAGCCCGGTTGCAAATTACAAGGGCGAGATGTACAACATGCCGTTTAACATGAATACCTTCAGCAAGATGTGGGGCATCAGCACTCCGGCGGAGGCGAAGGCTATCATCGAGGAGCAGAAGACGGCAGTGACCGGGGAGCCGAAGAACCTGGAGGAGCAGGCCATCAGCTTGGTTGGAACCGACATCTACCAGAAGCTGGTGAAGGGCTATACGGAGAAACAGTGGGGAAGAGACTGCAAGGACCTTCCGGCTTTTATCATCCGTAGACTGCCGGTGCGTTTTACTTACGATAACAACTACTTTAATGACCTGTACCAGGGTATCCCGATCGGCGGTTATAATGTGATCATCAACAAGCTGTTTGAAGGCTGCGATATTGAGACCGGCGTGGATTATCTGGAGCATAAGGAGCATTACGATGCGCTTGGCGAAACCGTGGTGTATACCGGAACCATCGATGCGTATTACCAGTATCAGTTCGGCAAGCTGGAGTACCGGTGCCTGCGTTTTGAGTCGGAGGTGCTTGACGAGGAGAATCACCAGGGCGTTGCGGTGCTCAACTATACAGACCGTGAGACTCCGTATACCCGTGTGATCGAGCATAAGCATTTTGAGTTTGGAACGCAGCCAAAGACTGTGATCACCAGAGAGTATCCGGCTGACTGGAAAGAGGGCATGGAGGCATATTATCCGGTGAATGACGAGAAGAACCAGGCATTGTACCAGCAGTATGCGGCTCTGGCGGAGAAGGAAGCACATGTGATCTTCGGCGGCCGCCTGGCAGAGTATAAGTACTATGACATGGATAAGGTTATTGCTTCTGCGCTGAAGCGCACGAAAGAGTGCATGGGAGAATAAAGATGGACCGGGAATGTATGAATGTGGTTTACGCCTCGAATGATGCTTACGCAAGGCATTTAGGCACGTCAATGTACTCGCTGCTTGACCAGAACCGGGACTTTGCAGAGATTACGGTTTATGTCCTGACACTGGGCCTTTCCAGGGAAAACCAGGAGCGGTTAGAGGAGATCGCAGCGCATTTTGGGCGGGAACTGGTCTGCGTTAACATGGATGACCTGCGGGAGCGGATCGGCTATGAGGTGGATACCGGTGGTTTCGATATCAGTGTTATGCTGCGCCTGTTTATGGGCGATATGCTTCCGGAGTCCGTGAAGCGGGTGCTGTATCTGGACTGCGATACGGTGGTGCTCCAGTCTTTAAAGCATCTGTGGAAGGAAAATCTGGAGGGGAACATCGTTGGAGCCGTGATGGAGCCGACGATCTACCAGGCGGTGAAGGAATCCATTGACCTGGACGAGGAAAATCCGTACTATAATTCCGGCGTTCTTCTGGTTGATTTAAAAAAATGGCGCGAAGAAGGAGTTCAGAAAAAACTTCTGGAGTTTTGGAAGAGCAAAGGCGGAAAGCTGTTTGCCAGCGACCAGGATGTGATTAATGGCACGCTGAAAGGGCAGATCCATACGCTGATGCCGCGCTACAATTTCTTCACCAACTATCGCTACTTTTCGTACCGGGAGCTGGTGCGCCAGGGAAAAACGTATAAGGCAGTCACACCGAGAGAGCTGCAGATCGCGAAAAAGCATCCGTCGATCATCCATTACATGGGTGATGAGCGGCCATGGATCGCGGGAAACTTTAACCATTACCGCAGGGCCTACGAGTTGTATCTGGCAAAGACTCCGTGGGCAGGAGCCGTGAAGGAAGAGGGAAAGCGGATGTATATGCTGGCTTACCATATGCTGGATTATGCGACAGCCGTTTGCCCGCCGGTGCGGCGGATGGTGAGCCGGAAGCTGGGAATGAAACTTGTGGAAAATCGGAGGAAATAATAAATGATTACGGTTTTGATGGCAACATATCAGGGAAAGCAGTATCTGGAGCAGCAGCTGGATTCGATTCTGGCGCAGACGGTTCCGGTAAAGATCCTGATCTCCGACGATGGTTCCGATGACGGAACCCGGGAAATGTTAAACGATTATGCCGGATGGTATCCGAAACAGGTCTTTTTACACCACAGAACGGAGCATACAGGCGGTGCTGCCGGAAACTTTTTCTGGCTGATGAAAGAAGCCCTGAAGGATGAAAAAAACGAATACATTTTCTTCAGTGACCAGGATGATGTATGGGAAAACAACAAGGTAAAGGTCATGCTGCACCGGATGCGGGTGCTGGAAAAGGGACTGGGAAAGCAGTGTCCGATTCTTTTGTACTCGGATATGGAAGTGGTGGATGAGGACATGTACGAGATCCATGAGAGCTTTGCAGGCTATACGCATCAGAATCCGGACCGGAACAGCTTTGCAGAGCTTCTGGTGGAAAATCAGGTGACCGGTGGCGCTTCGATGATCAATCGTGCCCTTCTTGAGCGCTGTGCGAAGGAGCCGGAAATCTGCTGTATGCATGACTGGTGGATCGCGCTTACCGCCTCCTGCTTTGGTGTGATTGAATTTATACCGAGGGCTTTATCCAAATACCGCCAGCATGGAAATAATGTATTGGGCGCAAAGGATGCAGGTAGTTTTGAGGAGATGCAGGCCCGCCTCGGTCGCGGGGAAGAGGTGGAGCGGAATTACCGCCGGATGCTGAATCAGGGCATTGCGTTTGGCCGCATGTTCTGGAAAGAGATGGATAAGGGCGAGCGCATGACACTTCGAGCCTTTTTGGCACTCCCATACCAGTCTGTGGCAGGTCGCCTGAAAAATATCCGTTATAATCATTTTTATAAGAATTCCATGCTGCAGACCCTGGCGATGTGCGTAACGATCCCGAAAGCGGAGAAAATGCGCCAGCCGAAAGTGGATGAGGAAAACGCAGAAAATCCCGAAACAAAGGAGTGGGCGCAGTGGCCGGAAAAGTCGGGAGTATGAGTATGCGACTAAGTTGTGTGATCTTAAATTATAATGATGCAGAGACAACGGAAAAACTGGTAAGGTTAATTGCAGATTACGAGTGTTTGCATCAGATTATTGTGGTGGATAATGCTTCTACAGACGATTCGCTGGAGAGGCTGAAACAGTTGGAAGGGCAGGAAAACTGCAGCCAGACTAAGAAAATCAAAATCCTGATTGCGCAAAAAAATGGCGGTTACGGTTCCGGCAACAACACCGGTGTCCGTTATGCGGTAGAGAAGGGCGGTGCCACCCATGTGCTGATCGCAAATCCGGATGTGGTATTTTCCGAGCAGTCTTTAAAAGCAATGCTGGCAGTATTTGCCCGTCATCCGGAGGTGGGGATTGTGACGACCCGGATTCACGATGCCCGCTATCCGGATTTAAAAAATGGATGGCCGCTCCGAAGCTTTACACGGGAGCTTCTCAGCATGGGACCGGTGAGCAGACGCCTGTTTGGCAGGTCATTTGATTACCCGGATTCTTACTTCCAGGGCAGGAATGCGGTATATGTGGGAGCCGTGCACGGTTCCATGCTAATGGTGGACGGAGAGAAATTTCTGGAAGCCGGAGGCTACGATAAAGGAATCTTTCTCTATGAGGAGGAGCAGGTTCTGGGCCGCAGGATGCAGCAGGCGGGATACCGCAGTGTGCTGCTGTTAAACCAGCATTATGACCACGAACATTCCACATCCATTAGCAAATCCTTTTCCGATGCCATGAAACGCCAGAAAATCCGGGAAGAGAGTACGCTGTATTACATGAAGCGGTATCTGAATGTTTCACCATGGCAGGAGTATCTGGCGAAGCTGTGGTTTGCGGGAATACGCTTGGAGATGAGGGTGGCAAAATTCATAGGAATTCAAAGCTAAAGCAGCGAAGACTGTCATAGAATCAGACGGTCTTCGTTTTTTATTGCACATTTTTATCTGCCCTGTAACGGCCTGAACCAGAGAAAGAAGAACGCCAGAACCGGTATGCCCGATTCTGGCGTTCTTTGATCAGTGACTTATTTTGCAGCCCATATATGCGGATGCTTTATTGATTAACCAAAGTATCTCTTTAACAGACCCTCAAATGCCTTCCCGTGTCTTGCTTCGTCTCTTGCCATCTCATGAACGGTGTCATGGATTGCATCGAGGTTTGCAGCTTTTGCTCTCTTAGCCAGGTCGAACTTGCCTTCGGTTGCGCCATGCTCAGCAGCAACGCGCATCTCCAGGTTTTTCTTGGTGGAGTCGGTTACAACCTCGCCTAACAGCTCTGCGAATTTTGCAGCATGCTCAGCTTCCTCATAAGCTGCCTTCTCCCAGTAAAGGCCGATCTCCGGGTAGCCTTCTCTGTGTGCAACTCTTGCCATAGCCAGGTACATACCAACCTCAGAGCACTCACCCTCGAAGTTTGCACGCAGGTCTGCTAAGATATCTTCGCTGACACCCTGTGCAACGCCTACTACATGCTCAGCAGCCCAGGTCATCTCGCCAGCCTGCTCTTTAAATTTGGAAGCCGGTGCCTTACATACCGGGCAGAACTCCGGTGCAGCATCTCCCTCATAAACGTAACCACATACAGTACAAACCCATTTCTTCATAACTCAGTTCTCCTTTACATGTGAATTTTGTAATTATCCAGCTGTTTTTTGGCTGGAGGTTTTATTGTGTTGAGAGATTCCGGCACTGACCTGCCGGGATCTCTCAGTGAAGCTCGAAATTTTCAGAACCTGCCGGGAAATTGTCCAGTCAGGTACAAAACGGTAATACGCATTTGCGATTCAGATACGGTTTGGTATTAATGCTGTACCTGTTTCAGGCACTCTGCGCAGCGTCCAAAAAAGAATACGGTGTGCGCGTCCACTTCGCCTGCGGTGCAAGCCTGCGCTTTCTGGTCAATATCGGAAAGTGGCTCCATGGGGAGATCGATGACAGCACCGCAGCTTCTGCATACAAAGTGATAATGCAGGCTGGTGTCTCCGTCGAAGTGGTCCTTGCCATCACCAAAGGTGAGCTTCTGGACTTCCCCTAACGCTACAAGGAGGTTTAAGTTCCGGTAGACAGTGCCAAGGCTGATGTTCGGGAATTCCTCGCGAATACTTGCGTATACGGCGTCTGCAGTCGGATGATCTTTGCGGTTCATGAGACTAGCTTTGATGGATTCCCTCTGACGGCTGTATTTTAATGTTTTCATCGCGGCTCCTTTCATCAATAAATAATAGTAATGATTACTATGATTGTATTATAGCAAATACGGAGCAGACTGTCAAGTCTTTTTTTCCTTAAATCATTTCTTTTGCGGTTTGTATGAATTCTTTGGTTGCCTGCGACATATAATGACCTTTGTGGTAACCGATAGCTAAAACTCCGTGCGCTTTGGAATAGTCCAGGGAGTAGAAGTTTAACGCAGACTTGGCTTTTTCCTGCGATTCCTCCTGGCCGGAGATGAACATACGCGGATAAAAGGTAATACCCATGCCTTTTTCGGCCAGAGCCAGGACTGTCTGGATATTCTCGGTCTCCAGCACGATATCCGGTGTGATCTGGGCTTCCTCAAACATCTCGTCCGCAATGGTCCGGACACGGTTTCCCTTGTTGATCAGAAGAAATGGGCAGTTTGCCAGAAGCTTTAAGTCGGTATGTTCGGAAAGCTGGGCTTTGATCTCTTTTAAGCGCCCCGGAAATGCATGTTCCAGAACGCTGTCCGGGACGGCGAGCAGGATCTCCTCTTCGCAGATCGGTACGGTTTCGACATTTTCTACTTTAAATGGAAGCATGTCGATGATCAGGTCGATGTTGCCGTGCAGAAGGTCGTCTGCCAGTTCGGAGGAATTGCCCTCGACCAGCTTTAAGTCGATGTTCGGAAAACGATCCTTAAATACAGGCAGGATTTCCGGCAGAATGACACGGCCACGGGTATGGGAAAGTCCAAGTGTCAGCTGACCAACCGAGAAGTCTTTGATATCGGCGAGCTGCCGGTAGGTCTCGTCGCGCAGCTCCAGCATCTGCTTTGCCTTTTCCTTTAAAGCCTGGCCTGCGTAGGTCAGGGTCAGGGGTGTGGTGCGGTTGAAGAGGATGACATCGAACTCTTTTTCCATATTGGAAATATGGTTGCTTAAGGACTGCTGGGAGATGAAAAGCTTTTTGGCTGCTTTGGTAAAATTCAGTTCCTCGGCGGCAACCAGAAAATATTCCAGGTTTAAAAAGTTAATCATGGATGTTACCTCCAAGATAAAGTGTCTGGTTTAGGTAAGGAATATATTGTGCCGCCTTTTCTATCGAAGAATTGACAACGAGCTCCTCCGGAAAATCAATCTCGTGAAGCAGTTCCCAGGCACGGATGTGGTTGCCGACGTCGGCATCACTGTGTGCATCGCTGTCGAGAATGACGGATACCCTGTGGCGGCGGCACAGCTCCAGCATGGTGATATAGTTTTCCTTTGCGTTCAGGCGGTGGCACTGCGGATGCAGGGAACTGGAATTGACTTCGAGAAGTACGTGGTTCTCCTTTGCGGCGCAGACCAGGGTCTCGTAATCGACTGGGAAACGTCCGTCGTCCGGGTGGCCGATGATCTGAACAGCCGGATTTTTCATGGCGCCCAGGTAGGCAGCCGTGTTCTGGGCAACGGTGCCGCTGGTATAGCAGGGATCGTGGATGCTGGCAATGGCAAAGTCCAGCCCGTTCACATAGCGGGGTTCTAAGTCAATGTTCCCCTCATAGTCGATGATGTTCAGCTCACAGCCCAGCATCAGCTTAACGCCGAACTGCTGCCTTGGGACGACCTTGAAGTTAATAAAATAAAAGGGGTGGCAGGCACCCGGGATGCGCGGGGCATGCTCGGTGATGCCAAGAAGTTTCACACCTTTTTCGGATGCAGAGCGGAGCATTTCCTGCATGGTATTGTAGGCGTGTCCGCTCATGATCGTATGGGTATGAAGATCTAAAATATCGTGGATCATAGTGTAAGTTCTCCTGATAAAATATGACATGGATGTAATCAAAATAAGCCTGCCGGATCCGGGCAGGACGGTCCGGTTCCAACATGAAAATTATAACACGCTTTTCGGGAGAAAACCAGAAAACTATAGCAAATTGACAGGAAATATGGTAAAGTGGGTAGTAGTATTGAGACGTTCCCAGAGGGAACGGGAAAAGGAGTAAACATCATGAGCGAAGTAAAAGAAACAATGGAAGATTTTGCCAGCGAGCTGGAGGCATCTTATAAGGAATATGACGCACGCCGCAGTAATGCATATCAGGATCAGGAAGGTCCGGACGCAGAGAAGTGGGCAGAGCTTGCACAGCAGATGCAGGATAAAACCGTATTAAAGGTAAAAGTAAAAGAGGCTGTCAAAGGCGGTTTGGTTGCATTTGTCGACGATATTCAGGGCTTTATCCCGGCATCCCAGGCAGCAGATCACTATGTTGAGAAGCTGGAAGATCTGGTAGGCCAGCACCTCGAGGTGGTTCCGATCACGGTAGATATGGAGAAAAAGAGACTGGTTCTTTCCGCAAGAGCAGTCCTGGAGGAGAAAAAGGCAGCAGAGCGTGCAGAGAAACTTGCTGCTGTTGAAGTTGGTTCTGTTGTGAATGGTACCGTAGACAGCTTAAAGGACTACGGTGCATTCATCAATCTGGAGAATGGTTTGAGCGGACTCTTACACGTTTCCCAGATCAGCAACCAGCGCATCAAACATCCGGGCGTAGTATTAAAAGAGGGTCAGAACGTGACCGTAAAGGTTACCGGCGTAAAAGACGGCAAGATCAGCCTCAGCATGAAAGCTCTGACTGCAGACGGCGAGCCGGAAGAGCCGGTAGAAAAATTCGACTACAAAGAGACCGGCGAGGCAACGACTGGTTTAGGCGCATTGCTGCAGGGCCTGAAGTTCTAAGATTTTTTCCGGCTGCAGCGCATCAATCAAAGGAGGGATAGGGTTGGTATATATCCCAAATGCCTACAGTCAGCTGGATCAATGGAATTCTGTCATGTTTCTGTACGAATCGGCACTGAAGGCAATCAACACCAAAATTGAGATCTTAAACGAAGAGTTCATCCATATGTATGGGCATACGCCCATCGAACACATCAAATCCAGGGTCAAGACTCCGGACAGCATCGTCAAGAAAATGAAGCGCAATGGCTATGAGGTCACCATTGAAAACATGGTAGAGAAACTCAGTGACATTGCGGGAATCCGCATCATCTGTTCTTTTAACCAGGATATTTACCAGATCGCGGACATGATCGCCAGACAAAAAGACGTTACGGTTCTTTATGTGAAGGATTACATCCGCAAACCCAAGCCAAACGGCTACAAAAGTTATCACATGGTGGTGACGATCCCCATTTATCTCACGGAAGGTCCGGTGGAAACCAAGGTGGAAATCCAGATCCGCACGATCGCGCAGGATTTCTGGGCCAGCCTGGAGCACAAGATCTATTATAAGTTTGAAGGAAGCGGTCCGGATTCGCTGCAGGCTGAGCTGAAGGCATGCGCCGATATGGTCGATATGCTGGATGCAAAGATGTTTTCTTTGAACCAGTCGATCCTGGAGACCAGAAAGGCCCAGGAGGACGAACCGGAGCCGAAAGAGTAATCTATGAAGAGATTGACAAAAGATACCTGGCAGATCATACGGCAGAACTGGAAAAATATTCTTTTGTTCGAGCTTTTATACCGTGGAATCACAACACCGGTCTATATGCGGCTTGTCAGCCGCGGGATCCGGCTTGCGCTGAAGGCGGCAGGCTACAGCTATCTGACACCGGCTAATATCGGAAACTTCCTGATACGGCCGGTGACGCTGCTGATATTTGCCGCGGTGGCGTTTGCCGGGATCCTGCTGCTGTCGCTGGAGACGGCCGGACTGATTACTGCATTTCAGGGGTCAGCCTATTATCAGAAGCTGACCCCTTTGCATATTTTGTGGGGCGGGATCCAGAAATTAAAGGATGAGATATTAAAGAGAAACTGGCGTTTGCCGCTTTTGGTGACAGCCCAGTATCTGTTGATCCATCTGCCGTTTATTTTGCGGACGATCGTCCGCTATAAGCCGGCCAATTTTATTTTCCAGGAGCTGAAAAAGCAGCCGGTCGCAGTGGCATTTTTGCTGATCCTGCTGCTGTTTGGGATACTGGCGCTCATTCCAAGGTGTCTCACGGCTTACGGCTGTATGATCGAGCAAAAGCATTTTCACAGCGGGGTAGTGCGGAGCTGGCAGATGACCCACAAGCGGAAATGGAAGATCGCTTCGCTTGCCATGTTCTGGGAGCTTGTGGTGATCGCGTTTGCCATAGCGGTGTATGCGGCTTCCGTCTGCATTGCTGCAATTTGTGCGGTACGTTTTTTCAGGCAGAGCCTGTCTATGGCGATCCTCCTTTCCGCGGCTGGCCGGCTGGAGACCGGAATCATCTATCTGGCTTCGATTTTTGCAACTGTGGCGGTGTATGCGGCACTTTCCGTGGCTTATTACCAGTATAGAAACCGCCGGTTCCACACAGAACGATGGGACTTTGGTTATCCGGCAAAGGGAAGCATAAACCGCAAAACACTGGTGATTGTCCTGACCGCGGCAGTCTGTGTCGGAATGTTTTATATCTATGATCTGGTCCGCAACGGCTCGGAGCTTTCCGAAGAGCTTCTCATCGAAACGGAGATCACGGCGCACCGCGGAAGCTCGGTCACTGCACCGGAAAACACCATTCCGGCGCTTGAGGCAGCCATGGAGGAAATGGCAGACAGTGCGGAGATCGACGTACAGATGACCTCAGACGGGGTGATCGTTCTGGGGCACGATGCCAGCTTGAAGCGGGTGGCAGGGGTGAACCGGTCGATCGCATCGATGACCTTTGCGGAGCTGGAAAAGCTGGATGTGGGCTCCTGGTTTTCACCGGAATATGAGGGCACCAGGATTCCGTCACTTAGCGAGGTGCTGGAGCTGTGCAGCCAGAAGATTGGTCTGAATGTCGAGATCAAATATGTAGGAAAAAACAGCGAGCTGCCGGAAAAAACGGCGGAGATGATCAAAGAATACGGAATGGAGAACCAGTGCGTGATCACTTCCACCAACCTGTCTTACTTAAAGCGGGTGAAGGAGGTGCTGCCGGAGATCCGTACCGGATACATTATCTCTGCGGCTTACGGAAATTTTTATTCCAATGAGGATGTCGATTTTATCAGCATCCGTTCCGGTTTTGTGACCTCTGCCTTGATGCAGAATGCGCATGAACAAGGTAAGGCAGTCTATGCATGGACGGTCAATACCAAGAGCGAACTGGAGCGGCTGACCCTTCTCGGGGTAGACGGCATTATCACAGATCGTCCGGTGCTGGCGAGGGAGATCGTCTACCGGGAAGAGGCAACGGAATCCCTGCTGGAGTATTTGAAGCTGGTATTACGCTAGAATGGTGCCGGGCGATGCTTCAGACTAGAGAATAGAATACAGAACAACGGTGAATCGAAAACCATTACAACAGGAGAATACTATGCGTGTAGTTTTACAGAGAGTGACACAGGCCAGTGTCAAGGTCGACGGTGAGGTCATCGGGGCGATCGGAAACGGATTTCTGATCCTTCTTGGCGTGTCTGATGAGGACAATGAGACGGTAGCCGATAAAATGGCAGATAAGATCTGCAAGCTTCGGATCTTTGCCGATGAAAACGGGAAAACAAACCTGTCCCTGACCGATGTAGGCGGGGAGCTTTTAGTGGTCAGCCAGTTTACTTTGTATGCGGACTGCCATAAGGGGAATCGGCCGAGCTTTATCAAGGCGGGGGCGCCGGATAAGGCAAACCAGCTTTATGAGTATTTTGTGGAGCGCTGCAGGCAGTATGTTCCGAAGGTGGAGCATGGAAGCTTTGGCGCAGACATGAAGGTAGAATTGTTAAATGACGGGCCGTTTACGCTGGTGCTGGATGCCGATGAAAACGGCATTCATGCGTAGATGAAAGAAAAAGTGATTCTTGTTCACGCGTTGCGCAAACAGGAACAGAAGAAGGAGCAGACATCATGAGTAAAAAAGAGAAATCCGCAGGAAAGCTGTTAGAAGAGCAGCTGACATTTTCTTTCCCACATATCGGAAAGGAAGCACCAAAGCAGGTGGACGAGTCAGCAGCGTTCTGCGAAGGATACAAAGCATTTTTGAATGAAGGAAAGACCGAGCGCGAGTGCGTAGAGGCCGCGGTAAACCGCCTGGAAGCAGCAGGTTACCATGCCATTGACTTTACAAAGCAGTACCAGCCGGGGGATAAGGTATACTTCATCAACCGCAAAAAAGCGATCATCATGACAACCTTTGGTGAAAAGCCGGTAAAGGAAGGTGTCCGCATCAATGGCGCACACATCGATTCCCCGCGTCTGGACTTAAAACCGAATCCGGTTTATGAGAAAACGGATATTGCTTATTTCAAGACCCATTATTACGGCGGAATCCGTAAATACCAGTGGGGAACCACCCCGCTTGCCATGCACGGCGTGGTCATTAAGAAGAACGGCGAGACCGTAAAAATTTCAATTGGTGAAGAAGAAGGCGATCCGGTATTCTGCGTCAGTGACCTGCTCCCGCACCTGGCAGCAAAGCAGAATGAGCGCAAGCTAAGCGAAGGCTTAAAGGGAGAAGAACTGAATGTGATCATCAGTTCCATTCCGTTCGTGGATGACAGCGTAAAAGAGCCGGTGAAGCTGATGGCATTAAAGCTCTTAAATGAGAAATATGGTATTACCGAGGCAGACTTTTACCGGGCTGAGATCGTCATGGTCCCGGCATACAAGGCTGCCGATATCGGCCTGGACCGCAGCATGGTCGGTGCTTACGGACAGGATGACCGCGTCTGCGCTTATACGGCGCTGATGGCAGAAATACAGGCACAGCGCCCGGAATACACCACGGTAACGGCGCTGGTTGACAAGGAGGAGATCGGCTCCGAGGGCAACACCGGCATGAATTCCGATTTCTTAAAGCATTATCTGGAGCGTCTGGCCCAGATGCAGGGGGCAGATGTCAAGGATCTGTGCGAGCACGCACTTTGCCTTTCTTCCGATGTCAACGCGGCTTACGACCCGACCTTTGCGGATGTGTATGAGGCGAATAACTCCTGCTACATCAACAAGGGCTGTGTCCTGACCAAGTACACCGGAGCACGCGGAAAGTCTGGCTCCAACGATGCCAGCGCAGAGACCATGGCAAAGGTGATCGGAATCATGGAAGAAAACGGAGTGTACTGGCAGGCCGGTGAGCTTGGTGCGGTAGACCAGGGTGGCGGTGGAACCATCGCCAAGTATGTAGCGCATATGAACATCGATGTGGTGGATCTGGGTGTGCCGATTCTCTCCATGCATGCGCCGTTTGAGCTTTCCTCCAAGCTGGATGTATACAATACATACAAAGCGTTCTGCGCGTTTTATAAATAGGGAATGCGTGTCACTTACGGCTGCTGGGGATGCTTGTGCAAACAGCAGCCGTCTGTCTAAAAAAATGATAAAATTATAAGGAAATGCTTTTTTTCATGCCTGCGATATGTTATAACTGTAGGAAATATTGAGAAAGACAAAATGAGGACAAGAATTATGAGAAAACATGTGAAACTGACCCTTTGCTGTGCGGCAGCAGTACTTCTGGCGGCAGGCTGCGGCAAAAAGTCAGATACAACTGAGACAACCACTGCAGCAAGCGAGACCCAGGCTGAGATCACCGACAAGGGTGAAGTAACAAAGCTTGGCGAATACAAGGGTGTTGAGGTGACGAAGGCAGATACTGCCGTAACCGATGAGGAAGTGGAAGCCCGCATCCAGAATATCCTGGCAGCAAACCCGGAGATCATTGAGATCACCGACCGCCCGGCCCAGGAAGGCGATACGGTAAATATTGATTATGTAGGCATGAAGGACGGCGAGGCATTCGACGGCGGAACTGCAGAGGGGTATGACTTAGAGCTTGGCTCCGGTACCTTTATCGATGGCTTTGAGGACGGTCTGATCGGTGCCACTACCGGGGAAGAGCGCAGCCTGAACCTGACCTTCCCGGAAAATTACGGCAATGCAGATCTGGCCGGACAGGCGGTTGTATTTGATGTAACCGTAAACAAGATCGAAGAAAAGAAATCAGCTGTTTTAGACGATGCGTTTGTACAGCGTGTTTCTGATTTCTCCACGGTCGATGAGTTCCGTGCCGACACCCTTTCCACTCTTCAGAGTGAGAAGGAGCAGAATGCCGAGCAGCAGCTGCAGAACGATGCGTTCCAGGTAGCTATGGACAATTCTGAATTCAGTGTGAACGAGGCAGCAGTAGACCAGTTATACGAAAACCAGCTCAGCTACTACGAAAATATGTTCTCCTATTATGGCTTTACCCTGGAGAGCTATGCAGAGATGAGCGGAATGACCGAAGACGAGTTTAAAGACCAGTTAAGAAAGGATTCGGAAAACGGAATTAAGCAGCAGCTTCTGATCGACGCCATTGCAGAGAAGGAAGGTCTCACGATCGAGGATGCTGACCGTGAGAACATTGCACAGCAGTATGGAAGTGATCTAAAGACCCTGCAGGATACTTACGGGGAGGATGGCATCGACGAGAGAGCCATGATTTATAAGGTAATTGAATTTATTGCTGATAATGCAGTAGTAAAATAAATAGTTATCTGTGTGAATGGTAACAGAAAAAGTTACAGGGAAAAATAAAAGAGACAACCAGAAAAATACAAGGGGGATATCCAGATGCAGCTCTTAAAGGACAGAATCCGTAAGGATGGAAAGATTAAAGCAGGAAACGTATTAAAGGTAGACAGTTTTTTGAATCACCAGATGGACACCGATCTTTTCGTGGAGATCGGTAAGGAGTTCAAGCGCAGATTTGCGGATTGTGAGATCAACAAGATCCTCACCATCGAGGCATCCGGAATCGGCATTGCCTGCGTGGTTGCACAGCAGTTTCATGTGCCGGTGGTATTCGCGAAGAAAACAAAGACCAAGAATATCGCCGGAGATGTTTACACCAGCAAGGTAGAATCCTATACCCATGGACGTGTTTACGATATCATTGTTTCCAAGGAGTTCCTTGGAAAAGGCGATAAGGTTCTTCTGATCGATGATTTCCTGGCAAACGGAAAGGCCCTGGAGGGACTGGCTGCCCTGGTTGAGGCATCCGGCGCAGAGTTAGTAGGAGCTGGCATTGTCATCGAAAAAGGCTTCCAGGTAGGCGGAGACATCATCCGTTCTAAGGGAATCCGTCTGGAATCCCTTGCGATCGTTGACAGTATGGATGAAAAAACGGGCACGATCGTGTTCCGCGGAGATGAAGCGTGAGTAAGAGAAAAGCGTTATTTTTTGACATTGACGGAACGTTACTCAGTGAAGTAACAAAAACGGTTCCAGAGAGTGCCAAGAAAGCCATTTCCATTGCCCGCTCACTGGGACATCTGGTTTTTATCAACACCGGGCGTTCCTACGGGGAAACGGAGCAAATCCACAATATTGCCGAGGCAGATGGCTGGCTTTGCGGCTGCGGAACCTATGTGGAATCCGAAGGCAACATTCTCTTAAACCGGCTGATGCCAGCTGCCCAGGTCCGGCGCATTGCCAGACTTGCGGTAGATTCTGACGCGGATATCTTCCTGGAGGGACCGGGAACCTGTTATTACTGCAGCGCTTCCGGCCGTATGCCGTTTGGGCAGCAGCTCCGCAGTAATTTCGGAAAGCTGGTGGAGTGGATTGCGCCGGAAGCGGTAGATGAGGAAGTAAATAAGTTCTGTGTGCTGACCGACGGGCAGAGTGACCGGACCGGCTTTTTCCGGAACCTGGATCTGGATATTTCTGTGATCGACCGGGGAGACGGCTTTTATGAGTGTGTTCCGGAGGGCTTCAGCAAGGCAACTGCCATTGACGTGGTATTAAAGCATTACGGACTGACGCTTGAGGATGCTTATGTATTCGGCGACAGCACCAACGACATGGCCATGTTTGAGCATGTGCCGAATGCAGTGCTTATGGGAAAACATAGCCCGGAGCTGGAGCCGTATGCCAGTTTTCTGACGAAAACCGTGGAGCAGGACGGCATCTGGTATGCCATGGAGAAGCTTGGATTACTACAGGAATAAAAGCCGTGACTGTGCGGGAAATCCGCCGTTGTCTGCGCTGTGCGTGAGTGGCAACACAAAAAGTGAATGAGAAATCAGAGGAATTGTAAATGAATAACAACACATTGCGGATCGGAACAAGAAAGAGCCGGTTGGCAATGGTCCAGACGGAAATTGTGCGGGAAGTGATTCTGGCACATTTTCCATTTTTAGAGATCGAAATTGTGCCGATGAGCACGAAGGGAGATAAGATCCTGGACCGTTCGCTGACCAGCTTTGGTGGAAAAGGAGTCTTCACTAAGGAACTGGAGGAAGCACTCCTGGAAGGAAAAATCGATATGGCAGTCCACAGTGCCAAGGATATGCCGATGGAATTTCCAAAAGGACTGGCTCTTGGAGCAGTGCTTTCACGGGAGGATGCGTCCGATGTGCTGGTCACGACAACCGGCACTCCGGCCCGGAAACTGGCGCCGGGAAGTGTAATTGGAACCAGCTCCCTGCGTAGACAGATCCAGATTCAGCAGATGAACCCGCAGGTGCAGGTGAAGCTGCTGCGCGGAAATGTACAGACCCGGCTGGAAAAGTTAAAGAGCGGGCAGTATGACGGGATTTTGCTGGCTGCAGCGGGGTTGAAGCGTCTGGAGATCGAGGGGAAAAAACTGAGTGCGGGAAGTGAGGCTGCGGATACCCTGTATTTTGAGCATCTTGACCGGGAACAGTTTGTGCCGGCAGCAGGGCAGGGAATCCTGGCAGTGGAAATCCGGGAAGGAGAGCTGGCAGAGATCATGCAGGCCATCCATTCTGTGGAGACAGAGGCGGAGCTTACGGCAGAGCGGGAGTTTCTGACAATCCTGGGCGGTGGCTGCAATGCCCCGTGCGGAGCGCACTGCAGGCTGGATAGAAAAGCCGGTGAGCTGACGATGCATGTGATGTATGCACAGGACGGCGTGCACCCGCAGTACCGGAGCCAGAGCTGTGTGCTGGAGGCAGAACCTCTCGATTGTGCGAAAAAGCTGGCTCACGACCTGACGGTTGCGGTCCGCTGCAAACCGGTCTATCTGGTTGGTGCAGGACCGGGAGATGCCGGCCTTTTTACGAAAAAAGGGCTGGATTGCGTTCGGAAAGCCGATGTGATCGTTTACGACAACCTGATCTCCGGTTCTATTTTAAATGAGGCCCGGCTGGATGCAGAGCTGATCTATGCAGGCAAACGTTCCGGTCATCACCACATGCGCCAGGAGGAGATTTCTGCGCTGCTGGTGGAAAAGGCGCTGGAAGGGAAAGCAGTTGTCCGCTTAAAGGGCGGCGATCCCTTTATTTTCGGGCGCGGTGGAGAGGAAGCACTGGAGCTTGCGAAAAGAAAGATTCCGTTTGAGATCGTACCTGGTGTGTCATCTTCCTACAGTGTACCGGCTTATGCGGGAATCCCGGTGACACACCGCGGCCTGGCTTCTTCTTTCCATGTGATCACCGGACATGAGGATATCAGCAAGGAAGAGTCTGCACTGGATTACCGGACCCTTGCAAAGGAAGAGGGAACGCTGGTTTTCCTCATGGGATTGAAAAATCTGGATAAGATCGCCTCAAATCTGATTGCTAATGGAAAAGACCCGAAAACACCGGCTGCCGTCCTGGAGCGAGGGACCACGGCAGCCCAGAAAAGCGTGAAGGCCGATCTGGCCCATATCGCAGAGACGGCAGAGCGTGCCGGTTTAAAAACCCCGGCGATTTCCGTGATAGGCCCGGTAGTGGACTTAAAGGATTCCCTTTCCTGGTTTGGAAAAGGGGCTCTTTCCGGAAAACGGATCCTGGTGACCGGAACCAGAGGCTTTGCAAAAGAGATGGAAGATACGGTTCATCCGCTTGGAGCGGAGCTGATCGCATTAAGCCTGATCGAAACAAGACCACTGTGGAATGAACAGATTGAGCAGGCGCTTAGGAAAATCGGAACTTACCAGTGGATCGTGTTCACCAGTGGAAATGGAGTGGATATCTTCTTTGAGATGTTAAGAAAACAGGGGATTGACCTGCGCAGCCTCATGAATGTAAAGTTCGCAGTCATTGGACGGAAAACATCGGAGGCACTTTTACGCCATGGTTTCCAGAGTGATTTTGTGCCGGAAAGCTTTTCCGGGGCGGATCTGGCAGCAGAGTGGATCCCGGCCTTAAAGCCGGAGGAAACGGTTGCCTTATTCCGCGCTGAACGCGGCTCTGTGGTACTGCCGCAGGCACTGGCAAAGGCAGGAATTGCATACGATGATATCGGCTGTTATGAAACCTGGACCGACCTGCGACGCGCAGAAGAATTAAACCGGGTGATCCGGGAGGTGGACTATGTGACCGTAGCAAGCAGCTCTGCGGCCCAGGCGCTGGCTGCAATGCTGGAGCAGGAGGTGAAGGTGCAGATGACTGCAAAGCTCATTTCCATCGGCCCCTCTACCACAAAAACACTTCAGGAACTGGGACTTCCGGTTTACGCAGATGCGGTGGAGTATACAGCGGAGGGCATGGCGGCCGTGATGCAGGCAGATGTGGAAGGCATGCTGTAAGCTGTCTGAAACAAAAAACAGCAGCTGCAGGGACAGCGGTTATAGAATTCCGGCAGCTGCTGGCTGTGCAGCGTGGAAAGAGCAACACGGAGGGAACGATGGTCTGTCAGGTGGCTGCATGGCACACTCGTTTGCAGGACGCGGAAACAGTAACATGGAGGAAAAGATGGGATATGATACAGGATATTTCCCGCTATTTGTAGATTTGCGCGGGAAAAAGATACTGATTGCAGGAGCCGGGAAGATTGCGGCCCGGCGCGCCACGGCTTTGGTGGAATTTGGCGCGGATGTGACGGTGGTGGCACCGGAGGAAAATAATGAGTTTTCAGACCAATCAGACAAGAATCAACAATCCATCGGGGAATGTAGAATCGTTCCGGTTCCGGCACTTGCGGAGAAAGGACTTCTGACCTGGAAACGCCGCGTTTTTACAGAACAGGATCTGGAACAGGCATTTCTGGTTATTGCAGCAACCAATAACTCGGCTGTGAACGATGAAATTGCACGTCTTTGCCATGAACGCGGCATTCCGGTCAACCATGCCGGTGACCAGAACCAGTGTGATTTCCAGTTTCCTGCCATTGTGCGAAACGATTTGGTTGTGATCGGGATCAATGCAGGTGGGAAGAATCATGGTCTGGTGAAGAGGGTGGCTGCCGGATTGCGGGAGTGGATTACAACACACCTATGATCCGCAGCGAACACCACACCAGCAGCAATGCCATAACAGCGTTCATCAGCTATAGCAGCTGGTGTAGAACCGCTTCAGCACATTTCCCGCAAAGGCCCAGATCAGATTTCCGAGTGCGCCAAGGACCATCAGATAAACGGCAAAGAAAAAGAGCATGTAACTTCTGGATTCGTAAGGCAGGATGTACGCGGAAAACATGGTAAGTCCGTAAATGATGATCTTTACATTGACTAATTGCAGGAAAAAGCCCATCAGCCAGGTGGGCTTTTTCTCCTGCGTCTGGCCGGAGGGCGGACGCCGCTTTAAAGTCTGCCAGGCAGATACAAAATATAGGCAGCTCCCAGATACTTCATCACAGGCTGGATTCCCGGGATCACCGTGCCGAGCGTGCTGCAAAAAAGCCCGGAAAGGCACATCAGCGTGAGGGAACCGCTCCAGATGCCTGTCATAAAACGCAGATTGCCGGACACCCCGTACTTGCTTGCCGTGGAAAGCAACAGGATATTGTTGGGGCCCGGTGACCACACGGTGAGAATGGCGGAAATGGTCATCTCGATCAGGACAGACAGCGGCATGAATGATTCCCCCTTTTTTCTTGAATCTCTATAAATTCTGTATTTATAAACTTTATAATTGTTTCATATTCTAGTAATTACTGCAAATGTTTCTTCTCTTCATACTGCTTCAACAATTCCAGTGCTTCTTTTGACATCGGATACAGTACTGCAATGTTAAACAGTGTCATAAGTCCGATTCCTACATCGCCCAGATCCCAGACAACCGTATACTGCTCAAGGCCACCGATAAACAGCATGATGAGAGCCAGCACCTTGTAGGCAGTCTGATAACACCAGCGGTTTCCAAAGAGGTATGCCACGTTGGAACGGGCGTAGAAGAGAATGCCGATGAAGGTGGAGAAGCTGAACAAAGCCAGGGTCACTGCAATAAAAATGACACCGGCATATCCCAGGTGGTACTGCATGGCGGTCTGCAGGAGATCCATGCCGGTAAGGCCGCCTGTCAGCTCTTCCGGAACCAGCAGCATGATCATGGCAGTGCAGCTGCAGATTACAAGGGTGTCAATCAGAACGCCAAGCGACTGGGTCAGACCGGTATGGACCGGATCTTTGCTCTGGGCGGCGGCAGCCGCGCAGGGAGCGGAGCCGGAACCAGCTTCATTGGAAAACAGACCGCGCTTGACCCCGTTCATAAGAACAGCTCCGAAACCGCCGGATACCGCTTGACGCATGCCGAAGGCCTCTGAAAAGATACGGCTGAATACGGACGGAAGCTTTGGCAGATTGACCAGGATGATGAACAATGTAAGCAGGAAAAAACCAACCGCCATGATCGGAACCATAATATCCAGAACTTTTATGGTTGCGTTTTTCCGAAGCACAATGACTGCAGCCAGTAATACCAGAAGGATCGTGGTGACGATAGGCGGAATCCGGAATGCGTTGGCAAAAGCAGAGCTTACGGAATTGCTGATTACCTGGCTGATGCCGCACCAGCAGATCAGGCCGGAGATGGCAAATAGGGAGGCAGTCAGGGAATGTCTGAGGGTTTTTCCGGTTTTTGCTTCGACAAAATGGTGAATGTAGTAAGCCGGTCCTCCGTGATAGCCGCCGTAAAGAGGGTCCGGTTCTTTGTATTTTTGTGCCAGAGCAGCTTCTACAAAGGCAGTAGAAGCACCGAGAAGGGCAGTCACCCACATCCAGAATACGGCACCGGCACCACCCAGGGAAACTGCAGCTACGACGCCTACCAGATTTCCCATGCCAACACGGGTGGCAGTGGAGATGATGAGCGTCTGAAATGAGGACAGGCTGTCCGGCGTTTCTTTTTTCTCTTTCAGGGCTTTCATCATGTCAGAGAACAGGCGAACCGGAAGCAGCCGGGTACGGATGGTAAAGTAGACTCCGGCCGGGATGAGCAGCAGAAGCATCAGGGAGATGCCCACAGAGCTTCCCATGACCGGAAGGGTAAACAGATCACCCCACAAAAAGGCATAAACGGTTTCAATGAGCTTTGTAATCAATGGTAAAAATCCTTTCTGAATCATGTTTTGGCAGCTGCGCAGGGAGGCGCAGCTGCTGTAATGGCTCTATTATATAATTTGTAGCGCAGTTTGTAAATCCGGAAGTCATTCTTGTTTTTTGCACAGCGGGTTGCTACAATATGGATAAAAGGAAACTGTTCAGCAGACCTGTGCCTTTGCTGCACGGATATGCGGATGAACAGTTACGATAAAAGCAGAATGTCAGGGGGGAGAAGATGGCAACGATCATCGATGTTGCAAAGCTTGCAGGAGTGTCACAGGGAACAGCGTCGAATGTTTTAAACGGTAAGGGAAATGTCAGTAGCGAAAAAATCCGTGCGGTGGAAGAAGCAGCGCGCAGGCTGGGCTATACGATAAATGAAAGGGCCAGGATTCTTCGCAAGGGAAGCGGAAATATCATCTGTGTGATCGTCCCTTCCATGGAAAACCGGAATTATCGGGATTTTTATTATTGCCTGAAAAATTATGCAGAGGTCCGGGGGTTTATTGTAGAGTTATTGGTTACAAATAATAATCGCAAAAGCGAATATGATATGCTCCAGAGAGCTAAGGCAGTGATGGCATTTGGAGTTGCAGCAGTCACCTGCATGAATCAGGAAGAGTGCAGGGAAGCCTATGCCGGATTTGAAAACCTGTGTTTTGTCGAACGGCACGGGGCAGAACATTATCCGTATTTTGGATTTGATTATGAACTGGCAGGAAAACGGATTGCTGAAAAAGTGATCTCAGAGGATTTTCATCGCATTGCAGTCATCACAGATCCATGCGCTTTTCCAATGAGCATGATTTCAGCAGAGGACTGTGCAGCCGGTTCCGTGGTGGAAAAGTAAAATATACACATATTACAACAGATAACCGCCGTGTTTCTCATTCCATGATCGATCTTTTGATGAAGGAAGAGGATTATGATGCTGTGGTGACAAGTAATATACGGTTTGCAGAAAAAATCCGGCATGTGGTGGAGAATTTTTCTCTTGAGCAGCCAATTCCGATTTTTACGCTATCTTCCGTGACATCACTTCCGGAGCAGGATTACCGGAAATATGAACTGAATTACGGCCTGCTGGGGCGGGCTGTTGCAGAAACACTCATTGGAGAAAGCGGTGAGAAGCAGGCACAGCCGGAGCAGCTTTTTGAAAATGATGGATTTCGCCTGTGGAATCAGATGGAGTGTGGCAGCAGGCCGGTAAAGCAGCTGCGCATCCTTACGATTGACAGCCCGGAGACTATGATCTTAAAGGGACTCGCAAGGCTTTATACAAAAGAAACCGGTACACAGATCCTGTTTGATGTCTATGCTTATGACGATATTTATGAACAGTTTCTGAAAGCAGAGAAAAAGGATGTCTATGATATTTTCCGCCTGGATGTTACCTGGCTGTCGTGGCTGGCGGAGCGCATTCTGGTACCGCTGGACGAAATTGACGCAGATATTGGCTCCTGCTATCAGGAATATATTCCGTCTCTGATCAAAAAGTATTCTGTGGTGCACGGCAGAGCCTATGCGCTTCCGGTTACACCGAGCACGCAGCTTCTGTTTTACAGAAAAGATCTCTTTGAAAACACTGCCGTGCGGAGACTTTACAGCGAAACGTATCATTCAGAATTGAAGGTGCCGAAAAGCTTTACAGAGTACAATCAGATTGCAGAATTTTTTGCGGAAAATGAACATCTGGAGCAGAATTACTATTCAAATCTGACATTGGGAAATCTGGGTGTTACGGCAACGGAATTTCTGACAAGGCTGTTCAGCCATAAAAAGCATCTTTATGAAAAGGACGGAAGAGTGGTGATCAATGACCAGGCTGGAATTCAGGCCCTCGAGGAGCTGGTGACGGCAAAACGGTATTCTGACAAGAAGGTTGTCAGATGGTGGACGACCTCAGCAAAGGATTTTGCGGAGGGGAAGCTGGCCATGATGATCAATTTCAGTAACTATGCATCAGAAATTCTGGGAGCAGGCTCCAGGGTTGTCGGTAATATCGGAGTTGCCATGGTGCCGGGACGCAATCCAATCTACGGCGGAGGCACGATTGGCATTTCGAAAAACAGCAGCTGCAAGCAGGATGCGCTTGCTTTTATAAAGTGGCTGACCAGCGACCCGGTGGCTTCTGGCATGGCAGCTCTGGGAAGTGTTTCTCCCAGCATCAAAACATACAGTAAATACCATATTATTGATGTTTTTCCATGGCTGGAGCTGTCAAAGGATTGTTTCGGCAAATCCCATACCCAGAGGATTCCGGCAGATTCTGACAAGACATTTAATGAGACCAAGTTTTTAAATATTCTTGGTATGGCGGTGGAAAATGTACTGATGGGATTTTTGCCGGTGGAGGAATCCCTAAACCGGGCCCAGCAGCTGGTAGATGAAGAAATTAACACAGCTGTTTAGCAGTGCGTGGCGCAAAGAGAGCAGAACAATGAAAAGAAAGGTTCTGCTCTCTTTTTTTGTCTGTCGGGCAGCGATAGTGCCGTATATTAAATGATGCAAATTATAACGTTATAATATTTACTTACATTTTACTGGGATTTTATCAAAAACAAGAGAAAACCATGATAGGATAAGGACGAAACAGGGTACGGAATATTGTCAAGAAGTTTCGAGATGGCGCCAGATAGATTCTGAAAATGTACATATTTTTATACTGTTTACAAAGTTGCCAGGAAAACACATGAAAAAATCACAATAAAAGAGAAAAAGAAAATGAAAATAGAAGCAAAATACACAAGTATAAGATTGACACGTTTCAAAAAGCAGTGTATGATTGGATTATCAAATACAGGGAGGGTTTTACAATGAAAAAAAGAATGTTAGCAATGGCACTGATTACAGCAATGGGCGCAAGCCTTCTGGCAGGCTGCGGCGGTAAAAGCAGCTCTGACGGTACAACCGCGGCAGCTGCAGACAGCAGTGCGGCAGAAGAATCTTCCGAAGCAGCTTCTTCGGATGCATCCGGTGAAAAACTGGTTGTCTACACCAACAGCGGCACCGACGGACGTTCAGAGTATCTGATCGAGAAAGCGAAAGAGGCAGGCTTTGATATTGAGGTGGTTGCGTTGGGGGCATCTGAGGTTACCGAGCGAATGATCGCTGAGAAGAATAACCCGCTTTGCGATGTTACCTTTGGCCTGAATAACATCGAGTACGAAAAATTAAAAGCCAATGGTCTTTTACAGCAGTGGAAGCCGGACTGGACAGACGGAGTCGACCAGAGCCTGATCGATCCGGAGGGATATTATTATCCGATCACAACAACACCTCTGGTTCTGATGGGAAATGCAGATTTCAGTCCGATGCCGGAGGATTGGACAGATCTGGTCAAAGATGAATATAAGGGACTGTATCAGCTACACCGTTTGGGAGGAGGAACTGCAAAGACTGTATTTGCCAGCATCATCAGCCGTTATCCGGATCCGAACGGTGATCTGGGAATCTCTGACGAGGGATGGGAAATCGCTTCTAAGTTCCTGGGTAATGCGCACAACATCGTAGACAGTGGTGAAGATGCAATCGGTAATGTTATCAACGGAAGCTTACCGTTAGATGAGCACTGGGCATCTGGTGTTCTTCAGGAACAGAAAGCGCGTGATTATAAATTCCAGATCATGACTCCGGAGGTTGGCGAGCCGTTTGTCGTAGAGTCTTTGGCAATTTCTTCCGGAACCAAGAAGTACGATACCTGTGTTGCATTTTTAAACTGGCTGGGAAGCTCTGATGTTCAGCTTGACTGGTCTAACCATTATGGAACCATTCCGTGCCAGAAAGAAGCACTGGCTCAGGTATCTGACGACATCAAGGAAATGATGGAAATTCTGAAGCCGCAGGATCTTGACTGGAGCTTTATCGCTGAAAATGTGGACTCCTGGGTTGAGAAAGCGGAACTGGAATACGTGCAGTAATAATAAAAAATGCAGAGTGCCTGGATGAGAGCGAAAACACAGGCGGCACTGCCGGAAACATAGTTAGGAGAACACCATGATAAAATATGAAAATATCGAAATTAAATATGGAGATTTTGTGGCCATTGACAATCTGAACCTTGACATCAGAGAAGGAGAATTCTTTACCTTTCTTGGACCGAGCGGTTGCGGAAAAACGACATCTTTAAGAGCACTGGTTGGCTTTCTGACTCCGTCAAAGGGGAAGGTTTATGTGGGAGACAAAGACGTTACGAATCTCCCGGTCGAGAAAAGAAATATTGGCATGGTGTTCCAGAGCTATGCACTTTTTCCGACAATGACGGTATATGACAATATCGCGTTTGGCATGAAGGTCAAAAAGCTGACCCGGGAGGAAATCGACCGGAAGGTGCATGAGGTTGCAGCCAAGATCAAGATCACGGAGGAGCAGCTGCGCAAAAACGTGGCTGATCTGTCCGGTGGTCAGCAGCAGAGAGTGGCGCTGGCCAGAGCTATTGTACTGGAGCCCAAAATCCTCTGTCTGGATGAGCCGTTGTCCAACCTGGATGCGAAGCTGAGAATTGACATGCGAATGGAACTGAAGCGTCTTCAGAAGGAACTCGGAATTACAACCTTATATGTCACCCACGATCAGGAAGAGGCACTGACATTGTCTGACCGGATTGCAGTCTTTAACAATGGTTATGTAGAACAGGTTGGAACCCCTTATGAGATCTATAACGAATCAAAAAGTGAATTTGTATGTGATTTCATCGGGGATATCAACCGTATGCAGAAGGAGCTTCTGGAAGAAATCAACCGTCAGTCAGCAAGAAAGCTTGATACCGGGAAAACCGGATTTGTGCGGATTGAGCGATGTATCGGAGAACCAAAAGAGGGTTATGCCCATCTTACCGGACTGGTTGAAGAAGCAGAGTTCAATGGTGTGCTGACCAAATATGTTCTGAAATGCTACGGTCAGAGGCTTAAATATCTGGAAAAGAATGACGGACGCAGATTGTACACAGAAGGCGAGCAGATGGATTTGTATGTCAATGCGAATGACATCATGCAGTTTTAGGAGGGATATTTATGGCTAAATTCAGGGGAAAAATCCAGGATGGAACGATAGATATTCCCGGTCTGATCATAAAAATCGCTCTGATCTGGTTTATTCTTACATTTCTGGTGTTTCCGAATGTGAATCTGCTTTTGCGGGTATTTATAAAAGATGAACACTTTACTCTGGAAGCAGTTTCTAAGATCATGCGCTCAGCCAGGGCAATGAAGAGCTTGAAAAACAGTTTTATCCTGGCAATCGCATCGATCATTACGGTGAATATTTCCGGTATTCTGATCGTGCTGTTTACGGAATATTTTGACATCAAAGGTGCTAAAATCCTGAGTATGGGATTTATGACTACTCTGATCTACAGTGGTGTCGTTCTTGTTACCGGATATAAATTTGTGTATGGCTCCACCGGAATTATTACGAAGGTGCTGCTGCAGATTTTTCCGAACCTCAATCCAAACTGGTTTACGGGTTTTGGAGCGGTATTGTTTATCATGACCTTTTCCGCCACATCGAATCATATGATGTTTCTGACGAGTGCCATACGGGGACTCGATTATCATACGATCGAAGCGGCAAAAAACATGGGTGCGTCTCAGCGTACGATCCTGTTTAAAGTCGTTCTGCCGACGATGAAGCCGACCATCTTTGCCATTACGGTCCTGACCTTTATCGCGGCACTCAGCACGATGTCCGGACCTCTGATCGTGGGCGGACCGGATTTCCAGACCATTAATCCGATGATCAAAACCTTTGCTAATATGACAGGTTCCCGGGATATCGCCGCTTTGCTTGCCATCATCCTGGGTCTTGCAACAACCGTTCTTCTGGCAATCATGCAGCATATTGAGAAAAAGGGTAATTTCATTTCTGTTTCCAAGACCAAAGCGCGGATGGAAAAACAGAAGATTGAGAATCCGGTACTGAATGTACTGGCTCATATCACAGCATATGTGATGCTGGTCATCTATATGCTTCCGATCTTAAATGTACTGGTGTTTTCCTTTACCGATGGCCTGACCATTAAGACCGGTCAGATCCGGAAGGATTCCTTTACGCTGGAAAATTATGCCAAGCTGTTTCGGTCTCCGGCCGCATTCAAACCATATCTCGCGAGCGTGGTATATTCCCTTCTGGCGGCACTGGCTGTTGCGGTAATCTGTATTGTGGTGGCCCGTATTGTGACAAAGGCAAGGAAAAAATATGATAAGCTTTTTGAGATTTTCATTCTGATTCCATGGCTGCTTCCGTCTACGATGATCGCACTTGGACTTATGATGACCTACGATGAACCGAGATTTCTGCTCGCAGACAAAGTACTGGTGGCTACTCCGGTGATTCTGCTGATTGCGTATATCATCATCAAGATTCCGTTTTCTTACCGTATGATCCGCGCGGGCTTTATCGGACTGGACGGCAACATGGAGGAAGCAGCTCAGGTTATGGGAGCAAAACCATTTTATACAATGCGCAAGGTAATTCTTCCGATCCTTATGCCGATTGTTCTGTCTGTGATCGTTCTCAACTTTAATGGATTGTTATCGGAGTACGATTTGTCGGTATTCCTGTATCATCCCTCCTATCAGCCGCTTGGCATTGTGATTAAAATGGCCACGGATGAGACAGCAACGATCGATGCCCAGGCTATGGCATTTGTATACACAGTAATCCTGATGATCATTTCTACGATTGCCCTGTGGCTTGGCCGATATCATGGAATCCAGACCATAAAATCATTTTTTGCAAAAGAAAACAGCAGGAGGAAAGCATCATGAAATCAATAAAAGAGCTGAGACAGGAAAAGGGAGTATTGGTTGCGGCCCATAGAGGAACGAGCGCAGGAAATATTCCTCCGAACTCCATTGCAGCGTTTGATATTGCCCTGAAGGAGGGTGCAGACATTCTGGAGATGGATCTCTTTCAGAGTGCGGATGGTGAAATTTTTGTATTCCATACCGGAATGGAGCCAAGTCATCTGGATCATCATATCAAGATTGAAACCTACACGGCAGCAGAGATTAAGCAGATGCGTCTGTGCAACTGTGATCTGATCGAAACCTTTCTTCCGGTCAATACCTTTGACGAGGTGTTGGAGCATTTAAAGGGAAAATGCAAAATGAATCTGGACCGAAGCATCGGCATCATTGAGCCTGTCATGAAAATGGTGCGCAGACATGGAATGGAAGACCAGATCCTGATGAAGAGCGATCCTTCGGAGCAGTCTCTGAAGCTGATCGAAGCATATGCACCGGATATCGATTATATGCCGATCTTTATGGAGGAGGACCATGCTTCAGAGAAAATCGAAAAAATGAAGATTCATTATGCCGGAGCAGAACTTGTGTTTAAGACAGAGCAGTCACCGATCGTGCAGGAAGCCTACCTGGAAGAACAGAAGAAGAAAGGTCGTGTTTTATGGGGCAACGCGATTTTGTATTCCAGCCGTGTGCCGCTGGCGGGAGGGCATTCCGATGATATTTCACTGCTGGAAGATCCGGCTCAGGGATGGGGATGGCTTGCTCAGAAGGGCTTTGATATTATCCAGACAGACTGGACCATGCATTGTGTCAATTATCTCAGGGAAAATAATTATCGGAAGTGATAAGGTATGAAGTTAAATTTTTTGGGCTGTGGTTCCGCGTTTAATCCGTTGGATGGAAACACCAGTGCATACTTTACGATCGGAAGAAAGCTGTACATTGTGGATGTTGGAGAAAGTGTTTTTCTGAAGCTGTATCAGAAAGATCTTCTGAGACAGTATGATGAAATCCTGATTTTGATCACGCATCTGCATGCAGATCATGTGGGAAGTCTGCCGTCGCTTATTTCATATGCATATTATGTGCTGGGAAAAACGGTGATGGTCATGCATCCTGATCCCGGGCTGTGGCAGCTTCTGGATCTGATGGGGATTGACCGCGCGGCCTATCACCGGCTGGAGTGCCATGCTCTGGAAGATGGTAAGTTAAACATCAATGCGGTTCCGGTCAGACATGCAGATGATATGCGCTGTTATGGCTATGTGATCGAGTGCGACGGGGAGAGCATATATTACAGTGGGGATTCCTATGAAATTCCGGAATCCATTCTTCAAAAATTCCGAAATAGAGAGATCATCCGGATTTATCAGGATACTGCGGAATTTTCTTCCGGCCATCGCTCGCATTGTCCATTAGAAGAACTGGAGCGCGATATTCCGGAAGATCTGAGGAAATATGTGTACTGTATGCATTTTACAACAGATTTCACGGAAAAATTAAAGACAATGGGATTTTGCCAGGTCATGCAGCCGGTGAAAATCTGAACAGGAAAATCCTCCGGACGTTCAAGTTCGGAGGATTTTCTTGTTTTTTTTCAGGATGACCCTTATAATGATTCTGAAATGTTGGAACAAACAGGAAAGAGAGATTTACGATATGAACAGCATGCAGATTCCTGCCCATGTGGAGCAGATCATCCGGACCTTAAACAGCCACGGCTACGAAGCCTTTGCGGTGGGCGGCTGTGTGCGTGACACACTCTTAGGAAGAACGCCGGGAGACTGGGATATTACAACCTCGGCAAGACCGGAGCAGGTAAAGGCCTTGTTTCGCCGCACCATCGATACCGGTATCCAGCATGGAACGGTGACCATCATGCTGGACCGCACCGGCTACGAGGTAACGACTTACCGCATCGACGGGGAGTATGAGGATGGCCGGCATCCGAAACAGGTGGAATTTACTTCTGACCTTCTGGAGGATCTGCGGCGGAGGGATTTTACCATCAACGCTATGGCTTACAGCCATGAAACCGGGATTGTAGATGCCTTTGATGGCATGGCAGATTTAAAAGCGCACCGGATCCGCTGCGTGGGCAATGCCATGGAGCGTTTTACGGAGGACGCACTCCGTATTCTCCGGGCCATCCGTTTCTCTGCCCAGCTGGATTTCGAGATTGAAAAGGAAACCTTTGATGCCATTTCCGTGATCGCGCCAAATCTGGCCAAGGTCAGCAAGGAGCGTATCCAGATGGAGCTGACCAAGCTTCTTTGCTCCGACCACCCGGAAAAGATCCGTGAAGTTTATGAGACCGGAATCAGCACCTATGTATCACCGGTGTTTGCACAGCTTGACTGGAAGCAGGCACGGACATCGGCAGAGCTTCCAAAGGAAAAGTATGTGCGTTGGGCAGCTTTCCTTCGCTGCGGCAAGGGACCGGAGCAGGCAGTGCAGGTGCTTCGCGACTTAAAGCTGGACAATGACACGATCTCCAAGGTGAAGACACTGGTTACCTGGGCCGGTGTGGTGCCGGAAGCTTGTGAGGTGGAGGTGCGCCGCATGATGAGCCGCATGGAGCCGGAGGTCTGGGACAGTCTGATGGATTTAAACGGATATGGATCGGAAATCCGCACGCTGGTGGAAACCATCCGTGAGCGTGGTGACTGTCTGGGCTTAAAAGAGCTTGCCGTCAAGGGACAGGACCTGATCGCAGCAGGGGTAAAGCCAGGAAAAGAGATGGGATCCATGCTGCACGGGCTTTTAGAGCATGTGCTGGAAAAACCGCAGGATAATGAAAAGGAGACGCTGCTTGGCATAATCCGGAAATCCATTTCATAGGTTGGAGAAAACGTTACATTACTGTTCACGAAAGGCGTGGCAGCAATGAAGGTTTGGTCCGGAGTTTTGGGGGACTGCCGGATTGCCGCATATGAAGTGGAGGGGTGAGCGTGATCGACAGTTATCTGGAGGTTTTAAAGCAGTACGAAGGAGAAGCAATAAGCGTACGGCGCGGACGTGGGGCCTGGATCTGTGAGTATCCGGATGGACTCCGGCTTCTGAAGGAATACCGGGGAACACAAAAACGCCTGGAGTTTGAGAGTGCGGTGCAGGAGGAGCTATTGCAGATGGCAGTCTGCCGGGTAGATAGTTATGTGAAAAACCGGGAAGACGGGCTGATGACAGCTGGGCCGGATGGGGTAAAGTATGTTTTAAAGAACTGGTTTTCTGAGCGCGAATGCAGTCTGCGTGACCGGAAGGAGATCCTTTTTTGTATTCGCCAGATCGCTGCGCTTCACAAGACACTCCAGAAGATTCTGTGGCGGGAGGAATGGAGCCTTGGCTCCACGGTGCTGCCGGCGCTTTCAGAGGAAATGGCACGTCACAACCGGGAAATGAAGCGGGTGCGGAATTTTATCCGCACGAAACGAAAGAAAACAGAATTTGAATTACGTGTCATGCAGAACTTTGATGAGTATTACCATCAAGCACTGCATGCAGAAAAAGGGCTGGAGCCGCTGGATCACGATCAGGCGGGAAACCGGCTCTTTTTGTGTCATGGGGATTTAGACCAGCATCACATCCTGCTTTTGCCAGAAAGCCAGACAGCGGCATTTACCGGGTTTAGCCAGATGCATCTGGGACGTCAGATGAGCGATCTGTACCGTTTTATGCGGAAAGTCATGGAAAAGCATGGCTGGGATGAATTTTTGGGATATGCCATGCTGGAGGCCTATAATGCTGTGCTGCCTATGACGGAGGATGACCGGAACTATCTGTATTTCCTGTTTTTATATCCGGAAAAATACTGGAAACAGCTGAACTACTACTACAATGCGAATAAGGCCTGGATCCCGGAAAAAAATGTAGAAAAATTAAAGACGCTGGAAGCACAGCAGGGCTCAAGAAACCGTTTTTTGCAGAATGTATTTCAAGATCCGGATTTTTCTGGCTAGGATTATAAGAATTTGAAATTATCGGAATTTTGTCGTGTTTTGTCGTTCATAAATTGACAATGCAGACATCTTCGGCTTCCTTTTTTTCCCTTGCTGAGGTATAATAAAGATAGTGTTAACTGTGAAGATACTTGGCAGTTACAGCATGAAATCATGAGGGAGCACAGGAGGAAGGTTTTTTATGAAGGATTACATGAAGATTTACCAGGAATGGCTGTCTAATCCGTATTTCGACGAGGACACCAAGGCAGAATTAAAGGCAATCGAACATGATGAAAACGAGATCAAAGAGCGTTTTTATATGGATCTGGAATTCGGTACGGCAGGTCTGCGCGGAATTATCGGTGCAGGCATCAACCGCATGAACATTTATGTAGTGCGCCGTGCGACCCAGGGTCTGGCAAACTACATCATCAAACAGGGAGGCAGCAGTAAAGGCGTTGCCATTGCTTACGATTCCAGACACATGTCCCCGGAGTTTGCGGATGAGGCAGCACGCACCCTGGCAGCCAACGGCATCAAGGCTTACAAGTTTGAGTCTCTTCGTCCGACTCCGGAGCTGTCCTTCGCAGTGCGCGAGTTAGGCTGTATCGCCGGCATCAACGTGACGGCAAGCCACAACCCGCCGGAGTATAACGGTTACAAAGTATACTGGGAGGATGGCGCACAGTTTACCCCGCCTCACGACAAAGGCGTAACCGAAGAGGTTCTTGCCATTGAGGATCTGTCCACCGTGAAGACCATGAGCGCAGAGGATGCCATGGCAGCAGGCCTCTATCAGGTGATCGGCAAGGAAATCGATGACAAATACATCGCACATGTTAAAGCACAGGTTGTAAACCAGGATGCCATCGACAAGATGCAGAAGGACATTACCATCGTTTACACCCCGCTTCACGGAACCGGCAACATCCCGGTGCGCAGAGTCTTAAAAGAGATCGGTTTTGAGAATGTTTATGTAGTACCGGAGCAGGAGCTTCCGAACGGTGACTTCCCAACCGTAAGCTATCCGAACCCGGAGGCAGCAGAAGCATTTGCACTCGGCTTAAAGCTGGCTGAGGAGAAGAACGCAGACCTCGTTCTTGCAACCGACCCGGATGCAGACCGTCTTGGCGTTTATGTAAAAGATACCAAATCTGGTAAATACATTTCCCTTACCGGAAACATGTCCGGTTCCCTGCTGTGCGAGTACGTGCTGAGCCAGAAGGCTGCAAAGAACGCGATTCCGGCAGACGGCGAAGTTGTAAAATCCATCGTAAGCACGAACCTCATCGACGCAGTGGCTGCTTCCTACGGCTGCAAGCTGGTAGAGTGCCTGACCGGATTTAAGTGGATCGGCCAGCAGATCTTAAAAGAAGAGCGCACCGGCGTTGGTCACTATATGTTCGGCATGGAAGAGAGCTACGGATGTCTGATCGGTACCTATGCCCGCGATAAAGATGCCGTTTCCGCTACCGTTGCCCTCTGTGAGGCTGCTGCATACTACAAGACCAAAAACATGACTCTGTGGGATGCCATGGTAGAGATGTATGAGAAATACGGCTACTACAAAGACGCTGTAAAATCCATCGGTCTGTCCGGCATCGAAGGTCTGGCAAAGATCCAGTCCATCATGGAGCACTTCCGCAATAATACACCGGAAGGCTTTGGCGACTACAAGGTACTCTCCGCAAGAGATTACAAGAACGACACCATCCGCAACATGGCAACCGGAGAAGTAACTCCGACCGGCCTGCCGTCCTCCAACGTGCTCTATTACGACATGAACGACAATGCATGGCTGTGCATCCGTCCGTCCGGCACCGAGCCGAAGATCAAGTTCTACTATGGAATCAAGGGAACCTCCTTAGAGGATGCTGACGCGAAGTCCGAGGCACTTGGAAAAGCGCTGATGGGTGAGGTGGACAAGCTGCTGTAAGATATAACAATTTATTTCACTTTAATAGGGCCGTGTGAGTTGCCTTTCGGCAACTCACACGGCCCTTGTCATATACTTAAATTGTTATTTCTGATATATACGCTGGATGTGTTTGACCATCCACTCGTAGCAAGCGCGGATCGTATACACCACCGTCTGGTCGATGAGGAACCCATACGCAAAGGAAGCAAGGATGACGAAAATGACGGTTCCTGCAAAAACCAGAGGCTGCTTCCAGGTGATGTCCAGGTTCAGGGTGTAGATGACGATATGGTAGAGTACCCACCAGTGCAGCAACAGGATCGTGAAACTGTGTTTTCCGAACATCATGACCAGGGAATCCCAGAAATGTTTTCGTTCCGGCTTTTTGTGCAGGGCGAGGGCGAAGATGCCGCAGGCCATGAAAATGGAAAGCGGAGCCATGTGGACATAGTAGTTGACATAAGCCTGCCAGTACACATAAGGGTTCACGGACAGGACCACTTTCAAAAAGGACAGCAGGGCAGCAATCCAGATCCAACGGTCGTAAGTCCGTGTTTCCGGGCGGGATACCCAGTAGCCGATCATGCGATGCCGATCCACTGGGCGAAAAAGGGCAGCAGGTCCGCGGTCATGGTGGTGTAGGTCCGAAGAAAGGAACACAGCAGGATGAGACCGGATAAAGCAGTAAGGGTGCGGTAGGTCATGGATTCAAACATGTAGCGGAGAAAGGGTACTGCTATATAGATGGAGATGGTCATGTAGACCAGCCACAAAAACGGGCAGTCTTCCTGGATGGAACCGGTCAGGATCCGGTAAAAGGCATCTTTGACGGTGGCTGCGCACACCGGATGCAGTCTTCCGTTCTGCCATATATAAAAGAAAAAGTAAATGACAGATGTGAGCACGACTTTGGAGAAGCGCCTTTGGTAGAAGGCTCCGATCCCTTCTTTGGTTCCGCGGCCAAACAGCAGGGCACCGGTCAGCATGAGAAAGCAGGTGTTGCCCAGATAGAAGCAGGTACGAAGGACGGCTGCAGTCTTCAAAAGAAGCGGTGGAACTTCCTGGATCAAGGCGGTAGTTTCTTCATTAATCTCCATGGAAAGCACCGGCAGGGCAATGTCGATGCAGTGGATCATGAGAACGGAGAAAACCGCAAACAGGCGGATATAGTCGAAGCGGATGTCGTAGGCCGGGGTGGCGGCGGTAAAGCCGATGGCTGTGCTGACGGATGTTTTTCTGTCTCTCAGATGAAGAAACAGGGAAGAAAGCGCAAGAACCCCAAACAGGAGAACGTGGTTTGGACGGAGAATGCCGTAGGCTTTTTTGTCGCACCAGATCAGAAATACCAGGGCACAGACGGAGAGGATGCCCCAGAAGAGGCATCGGGTGAATTTGGTCTGGAGGCGGAATGTTTTTTTGTCAGTCATAGAAACTCCTTATCAGGCAGATGGGTTACGGAATCGTGTTACTATGCGATACAGCAAAGCCCGGGAGAGACGCGAAGCGGCCGTTCCGGGCTTTTTTAATGCTTATGAATGAATTACGAATGTGCAGCAGTCCAATTACTGATTTTGGAACTTTGCAAGGATGCGAGCAGTTTCTGCATTGATCATATCCTGGGTGACATTCGGATCAGACGGATCCCAAGTCTGCTCGAATGGAATCTCGTATGCGATCGTCGGGCGCTCAAACGGTCCAACAACGGAAGAGTTGTAAACCTGAACGGTGGTTCCCAGTGCACAGTGATCGTAAACCCACTTTGCATCGCCGCTGATCAGGCGGATACAGCCTGCGGAACGGGCGATTCCCATGTTGTTGTAGGTGCTTGCCCATACGGTCATCGGGTTTGCAGCATCGTAGATGATGGAGTGGATCAGGATCGGGAGTCCGGCACCAAGACGGGTTGCATACTGGGTGTAGACATCGTGGATCATGAGTCTCCAGCGGTATTTTTCCGGAGTTTTAAAAGTTCCAACCGGAGTATCGTCACCTACGGAGGTCAGGAAAGATTTTACCGGGATGATATAACCATTTCCGCCATCCTGTGCGTAGATGGTCATGCAGTTTAATTCTTTGTTGATCTTGATCAGGTACGGACCGTTGCTGCCAAGGAGGGATTCGACATCACTCCACATCTTGCCATCTTCCCCGAAGTAATACTTCAGACCGTCGATGTACTGCCAGCCGGTTACCGGAACGGAGTCCTTGAAGTAGTAGCGGTCATTGCCAAGCCAGCCCCAGCCGGTGTAATTGTCGCCGTTGCCATGGATGTAGCGCATCTGGCCGTCTACATACTGGATGCCGTCTGCGTGGGCGGATACCAGGTGATTAGAGGTATTTAAGCCACTGTCGGTGTTCTTTGCGAAGTAAGCCAGACGGAAGCCGGTTAAATGGAGTCCGGTGTTCATGGTACCAACGGTTTCTCCGTTTTTGCCCCAGCCGGTCTCAGTGCCGTCGCTCAAGGTTGCGCAGTAATAAATGTCGTACTGGTCGTTGACCGGACCTGCGAAGCGGTACTGGATCGCTTCAACCGGATACCAGGCATTGCCGTCAAAGGAGGTCTGCTGACCGCCGACTGCCCATCCGGTCCATCCGGTGGTGGAGTTGTAGGTGCGGTAGCGGACATCGCCGAAAATGTTCTCCAGATAAGTACAGATGGCGGTGAAACCTGCGCTCTCGGTGGAAATCTGCTGGTCATTTAAGAAAGCGCCGGACCAGTTTTTGCTGTCGTTGTATAAGATTGCGGTGGTCAGACGCGGCTGGCGCAGCGGAACAGACAGCGGACTGGTATGATTTGCAGCTGCTTCTGCTTCTGCAGCAGCCTGCTCGGATTCCAGCTGGTTTGCCTGATCCTGGGTCAGGGCGTTGGTCTGGCCGCTTGTGGCATCCTGGGAATTGTCGGCAGCTGCACTGGTTTCCGGTGCGGAGGTCTGCGCTCCGGTCTGGGAAGCTGCCTGTGAGGTGCCGGATGTCTGAGTCTGTGAAGCGGATTCAGAACTGCCGGATCCCGGAGCTTCGGTGGAAAAAGTATGACCGCCGGATGTGTTTTCCGGGGAAGCTGCAGTGCTTCCCGGACCGGACACCTCGGTCTTTTTAGTAGTGTCAATCACGCCGCTTGTCGCTGCTGTGGCATCTGTTTCCGCGAAGGCGCTGGTAACAGATCCGGCCATCATCATGCCGGCCATAAGCAGGGCAAGTCCTGCTTTTGTATGTTTACGCATGGAAAAAACCTCCTGAAAATAATAAATATTACCATTCATTGTTAATCTATCATAAAAGAGGTAAAAAGACCATATCTGATTTACAATTTATCGGCAATCATGTAAAATAAAAGAGATTGGCAATAAAATCGTAACAAAATTGTCATAGAAATGGAAAACCGTGGAAGTCCGGGGCGGGAAAATGGAAAAGCAAGAGGAAAGAAAAGCAATGGAACAGAGTGTAGAAATGAGCAGAAAGGATATCATACAGAAACAGGATTCTGAAAAGACAGAGAAACATAATTCTGGAAAGATGGAAAGAGGTCAGGATATCATGGTCAGCATCTGCTGCATCACATACAATCAGGCCGCTTATATCCGCGATGCGCTGGAGGGTTTTGTAAACCAGGAAACTGATTTTCCTTATGAAGTCCTGATCCATGACGATGCCTCGACCGATGGCACTGCCCAGATCATTCAGGAATATGCAGACCGGTATCCGGAACGGATCTTTCCAATCTTACAGACGGAAAACCAGTATTCCAAAGGACTGACCAATGTCAGCGGCACTTTTAATTTCCCACGGGCCCGGGGCAGATACATTGCCATGTGCGAGGGCGATGATTACTGGACCGACACAAAAAAGTTGCAAAAGCAGGTGGATTATCTGGAGGCAAATCCAGGCTGCTCGCTCTGTTTTCACAGTGCAAAGGTAGAAGTGCAGGGAAAGGCGTTGACAGAGCATGACATGCGGCCTTACAAAGGAAGCCGCATGATCTCGCCGGAGGAGATCATCGACAAGACATCCGGCTATCCGACCGCTTCGTTGATGTTTTACCGGGAGATGGTCGACGCACTGCCGGACTTTTACAACCATGCACCGATTGCGGATATCCCGCTGCAGCTTCTTGCGGCAAACCGTGGCTGGGCGTGGTATATGGATGAGCCCATGTGCGTTTACCGGCTGGGCGGTGCCGCTTCCTGGACACGCTCATGAAGCAGGGCAACTATGAGAAAAAGCAGCAGGACTATGCCGCTGCCATGACAGAGATGTACCGCGGGTTCGATGCATTCAGCGGCGGCCGGTTCCACAATACGGTGGAGCATGCCATAAAACGGCTCATTTTCCTGACGCAGGTAAATACAAAGCATTTTGATACGGTGTTAAATAAGGAAAACCGGGAATTTTACCGGGAATTAAATGCAAGGACACGGTTCTTTATCCGGTTTGAAACTTCAGCACCAAAGTTATATGCGTGGCTGCAGCAGCAGTTCCACAGGGGATGATCTGGAAACAGTGAGAATTTTGATGCAGTTTTCGAACATCCAGATTGTACAAGAGGTGCATCAGGCATTTGGAAATAAGAGAAAGAGATTTAATTTATGAACGAAACAGGAATGAAGAATAAGGTGGCAAGCGGACTGTTCTGGAAGCTTCTGGAAAATGGAGGTGCCAGGGCATTCAGTTTGTGATCGCGATTCTCTTAGCGCGGCTTCTGACTCCGGCGGAGTACGGAGTTGTGGGGATCATCATGATCTTTATCACCATTGCAAATGTATTTGTCCAGAGCGGTTTCTCCACGGCTCTGGTGCAGAAAAAGCAGGCTGACGAGGTGGATTTCTCATCGGTCTGCTATTTTGAACTTGCGGCATCCGTACTTTTTTATCTGTTGCTGTATCTGGCGGCACCGGCGATTGCGCAGTTTTATGGCATTTCGGTATTAAAGTCTATTGTGCGGGTGCTTGGCATCGTGCTGTTTCCGGGTGCGGTCATCTCGGTGCAGACGGCGTATGTGTCCCGGAACATGGAGTTTCGCGGCTTATTCTTTTCGACACTGGCGGCTTCGGCCATTTCCGGTGTGATCAGTATTGTGATGGCGCTCCGTGGACTTGGCGTGTGGGCCATGGTGGGACAGCAGATCAGCTATTACATCAGCCTGATGATCGTGCTGTTTCTGACGGTTTCCTGGAAGCCGGGGCTCTTTTTTGCTTTCGACCGGATCCGGACGATGTTTGCGTTTGGCTGGAAGCTTCTCTGTGCTTCCCTTCTGGACACGGTATTTAATAATCTGTATGGACTTTTGATCGGAAAGATATATAATGAAGAGTTGTTGGGCAGCTACAACCGGGGAGAGCAGTTTCCAAAGCTGATCGCCACCAATCTGGGTGCGGCGATCCAGGCGGTCCTGCTTCCGGCGTTTTCTGCCAGTCAGGACGATACCGATAAGGTGCGGGAGATGGTGCGCCGGGCGATCCGCTTAAGCTCCTTTGCGGTCATCCCGATGCTGATGGGGCTTTTCGCCGTGGCGGACACTCTGGTCTTAGCACTTCTTGGAGAAAAATGGCTGATCTGTGTGCCGTTTCTCCGAATCATGTGCGTTTCTTACTGCTTCTGGCCGATCCATATCACGAATCTGCAGGCCATCAATGCAGTGGGGCGCAGCGATATCTTTTTAAAACTGGAGCTGGTGAAGAAGGCACTCAGCCTTCTGGCACTGGTGATCGGCATGCAGTTCAATGTGTTTATCATGGTGTGCATCAAAGCCTTTCAGGATTTTGTGTGTACCTTTGTCAATGCGGCACCGAATAAGAAGCTGCTTGGATACGACATCGCCCATCAGTGGATGGATGTAGCTCCGCCGGCGGTGCTGTCGGTTGTGATGTGCGCGGCAGTTATGGCATTTGGCGCATGGCTTCCGGACATGTCAGTATGGCTGAAACTGGGACTGCAGATTATCTGCGGTGCGGTTGTTTATATTGTGCTGGCTGCTGCCTTCCGTCTGGAGAGTTTTTGCTTTTTGATGGGAATGGTAAAAGAGAAGCTGCGCAATGTGTAAAGAACGAGAAGAAAAAGCTGCCAGGTACGCACAGCGGGTAAACCGCAGCAGGAAAACGCTGGGCAGTCCGGCACTCGAGGAGAAATAAAGTTATGAAAAAAACAGTGATCATTACGGCAATCGGTTCCTTTTCCGCGCAGGCGTCTATTTCGGCCTGCCATGCGGCGGGAATGCGCGTTGTTGGATGTGATATTTACCCGGCTGAGTGGGTGGTCAATTCGCAGGATGTAGATGTGTTTTATAAAGCGCCTTACGCGACAGACCGCGGAAACTACCGGAATTTTTTAAAGGAGCTTTGTAAAAAGGAGCAGGCAGATGTGCTGATCCCCCTCACGGATGTAGAAATTGATGTGCTCCAGGAGTGGAGAACAGAATTTTCGGAAGATTTTAAAGAATTAGGCGCAGAAGTGTGGATTTCCGATGTTGACGCGATCCGTTTATGCCGGAATAAGGAAAAGATGGAAACATTTTTACGGGAGCGGAAGCTTTGCCGGACCATTCCAGGCGTGCGGTTGCCGGAACTGGAAGCATTATTGGAGCGTGGTGGTCTGCCGGCAGAATCTTGGAAGAACGAAAATGAACAACGGGTTTCCGGCTTTGCAGCCTTACGTTTTCCTCTGGTTGCAAAGCCGTTTGACGGCCGCAGCAGTCAGGGACTGAAAATCCTGGAATCCGAGTCGGATCTTCGTTTTCTGTTAAATAGCTGTAGCGAAGAGCGAAAGCAGCAGTATCTGGTGCAGCCGAAGATTGGCGGAACTGTCATCACCGTGGATGTGGTGCGGAATCCGGAAACAAAGCAGACCTTCTGTCTGCCAAGACGGGAGCTTCTGCGTACCTTAAATGGCGCGGGAACTTCTGTCTGTGTATTTCGCAGTGAGCTGTTAGAGCAGCAGTGCCGGGATATTGCCGAAGCGGTTGGAATCCGTGGCTGTGTAAATATGGAATTTATTGAGGCAGACAGGGATGCAGGGGAGTATTATTTTCTGGAATGCAACCCGCGGTTTGCAGGCGGCGTGGCATTTTCCGGGGCGGCGGGCTACGATATGGTGAAAAATCATATCCGCTGCTTTACGGGAGAAAAGCTGGAAGAAATAGCTGTGACCGGGGAACAGTATATTGCGAGACGGTATGCAGAATATAGAATGGATCGTGCAGACCGGGCGGCTGGAGAAGACCAGGGAACCAGCGCATGCCAGATGAATGGAGAAAACCAGGAAACCAACGCTGACTGGGTACATGGAGAAAGCCAGGAAACCAGTGCAGTTCAGGGAAAGGAAGACGAAAACAGATGATAAAACGATACGAAGAGCCGGTTATGGTGACACGTTCCTCACTGCCGCCGCTGGAAGAATATGTGGAGATGTTAAAACCCATCTGGGACAGCGCCTGGCTGACCAACATGGGGGAATACCACGAAACTTTAAAGGAAAAACTGAAAACCTATCTAAAGACACCGAATCTGGAACTGTTTGTAAACGGCCATATGGCGCTGGAACTGACGCTGCAGGCTATGAAGCTGACCGGGGAAGTCATCACCACGCCGTTCAGTTTTGCCTCCACGACCCACGCCATTGTGCGCAATGGTCTGACTCCGGTCTTCTGCGATATCAATGAAGAGGACTACACCATCGATGTGGACAAACTGGAGAGCCTGATCACGGAAAAAACTTCTGCGATTGTTCCGGTTCATGTATACGGAAATCCCTGCGATGTGAAACGCATTCAGGAGATTGCGGACCGCCATGGTCTGAAGGTCATTTACGATGCGGCACATACCTTTGGCGAGACGATCGACGGAGTCGGGATCGGTCAGTTTGGCGATGCATCCATGTTCAGTTTCCATGCGACGAAGGTGTTCCACAGCATCGAGGGTGGTGCGGTCGCATTTCAGGATCCGGAATTAAAGGATCTGTTATACCAGCTGAAAAACTTCGGAATCACTGGCTATGAGCAGGTAGAATATGTGGGTGCAAACGGAAAGATGAACGAGTTCCAGGCTGCGATGGGTCTTTGCAACCTGCGCCATGTAGATGCGGATATTGAAAAGCGGAAAAGACTGACGGAGCGTTACCGCGAACGGCTTGGCGGCGTGCAGGGTATCCGCCTGTGCAAAGAAAAAGAAGGGGTGCGCTATAATTATGCTTACATGCCGGTTGTATTTGAAGGCTACGGAGCAGACCGGGACGAGATTTTTGATGCACTGAAGGAGTACAATATCTATGCACGGAAATATTTTTACCCGTGCATCAATGACTATGCCTGCTACCGGGACCAGTTTTCTTCGGATGACACACCGGTGGCAAAGCGGATTGCGTCGGAGGTTCTGACCCTGCCGTTATACCCGGATCTTTCCCTCGAAACGGTGGATGAGATCTGTGATATCATACTGAAATGTGGAGAAAAGAAACAATGAACAAGGTGCTGATCGTAATTCCCGCCTACAACGAAGAAGCGAATATTGAGATGGTTGTGCGGGAACTGGAGGAAGGCTATCCGCAGTTTGATTATCTGGTGGTCAACGATGGCTCCAGGGACCGGACTGCGGCAATCTGCCGGGAACATGGCTTTAACCTGCTGGATCTTCCGGTCAATCTGGGACTGGCGGGCTGTTTTCAGGCAGGCATGAAATATGCCTATTACAAGGGCTACGAATATGCGATCCAGTTTGACGGAGACGGACAGCACCGTCCGGAATTCATCGAATCCATGCAGAAAAAGATGGAAGAAGGATACGAGATCGTCATTGGAAGCCGGTTTGTAAACGGGAAGAAGGACTGGTCCATGCGTATGGTGGGAAGCCGTCTGATTGAGGCGGCTATCCGACTGACCACAGGCGTGACCGTGGCAGATCCGACATCCGGCATGCGGATGTTCAACCGGGAGATGATCCGGGAATTTGCGTTGAATTTAAATTACGGACCGGAGCCGGACACCGTGTCTTACCTGCTCAAGCAGGGGGCAAAGGTGGCTGAAGTGCCGGTGCATATCGCAGAGCGTGCCGGTGGTGAGAGCTACTTAAAGCCGATGGTGGCGGTGCGTTATATGGCGCGGATGCTGCTCTCGATTTTGCTGATCCAGAATTTCCGGAGCAAAAAGCTGGTAAACGGAAAAGGGAGAAAATAATCATGAAACACTGGACGCACCTTCTCATGAAAACAAGGCTGAGCCTGGAAAAAGAAAATATGATCTGGAACATGACCGGAAGCTTCTTCTATGCGTTTGCCAGCATGGTACTTTCCTTTCTGGTGCTGCGCATAGCCGGAGAAGAGCAGGGCGGCATTTTTTCCTTTGGGTTCAGCACGGTCGGGCAGCAGATGTTTCTGCTGGCGTATTTTGGCATCCGGCCGTTTCACATTACCGACGGGGCGAACCAGTACCGGTTTGGGGATTATCTCCATCACCGCTATGGGACCTGCTTTCTGGCGCTGCTTCTGGGGGCCGGATATCTGGCTGTGACCGGGTATTCCTGGCAGAAGGTCCAGATCATTTTTCTTTTGATCGCCTATAAGGTGATCGATGGTTTTGCCGATGTGTACGAATCGGAATTCCAGCGGCAGGGGTGTCTGTACCTGACCGGACGTTCCAATACATTCCGTACCATTCTCTCGGTCGGAGTCTTCCTGGTAACGTTATGTTCCGGGGCAGGACTTTTTGCAGCCTGCGTGGCTGCGGTGCTGGGACAGATCGCGGGCGTTGTTTTGTTTGACATTGTAGTGTTAAAAGAACTGCCCAAGGTGGATTATAACTGGAGCGGAACACAGGCAAGGGCGCTGACCGCATCGGCCATTCTTTTGTTTGTGTCGGTGTTTCTGGATTTTTATATTTTTTCTGCAGCGAAGTATGCCATCGATGCCCACCTGGGCGATGCAGCCAGCGGCTATTTCAATGTGATCTTTATGCCGACCTCGGTTATCAATCTGGCGGCAGGTTTTGTGATCCGCCCATATCTGACCTATTTAACGGACTGCTGGAATGCGCACCGTTTTTCAGATTTTCGAAAAGCTGCTCACGATCATGGCAGTGATCGGTGGTCTGACGGTTCTGGCGGTCGGCGGGACCGTGGTGCTTGGAAAGCCGGTGCTTGTGCTTCTGGAATGGCTGCTTGGTGCGGCATACAGCGGAAAGCTGACAGCACTCTGGCCCGCCTTTGTCATGATCGTGCTGGGCGGCGGTTTTTATGCAGTTTTAAATCTTTATTATTATGCGCTGGTCATTTTGCGGAAGCAGAAGCTGATCTTTGGCATTTATGTGGTGCTCACGGTACTGGCGGCAGTCCTGGCTCCGAAGATGACGGTGGCATTTGGGATTCTGGGCGCGGCAGCAGCCTATCTGGTGCTGATGGTCATCATGGCAGCCGGATTTGTGGGTGGCGCCTGGATCGAAATCAAGAGGGAAATGAAGGAGGAGCGTCATGACGGTTGATGTATTGATCCCGGTGTACAAGCCGGACCGGCGGTTTGCCAGACTGCTTCAGATGCTGAAAAAGCAGACGGTAGTGCCAGACCGGATCATTATCATGAATACAGAAAAAGCGTACTGGAATGCGGACGGATACCGGGATATCCCTGGAATGGAAGTCCATCATCTGACAAAAGAAGAGTTTGACCACGGCGGTACCCGCAATCTGGCGGCGTGGTACTCGGAATCGGACATCATGATCTTTATGACCGATGACGCAGTTCCGCAGGATGAATACCTGATCGAGAACCTGTTAAAGGGACTGGAGCAGAAGGGACCGGACGGCGAAGCGGTGGCAGTGGCTTACGCAAGACAGCTTCCGGCAAAGGACTGCCGCACGATCGAGCGCTATACCCGTGCATTCAACTATCCGGATACGCCGATGGTAAAGACGAAAAAAGATGTCAGTACCATGGGGATCAAGACCTACTTTGCTTCCAATGTGTGCTGTGCGTACCGCAAGGACATTTTCCGCAAGCTGGAGGGCTTTGTGAACAGCACCATCTTTAATGAGGACATGATCTACGCGGCAGCGGCTATGGATGCCGGTTACGCGGTGGCTTATGTGCCGGAGGCCAAGGTAGTCCACTCGCACAATCTGACGCCGATGCAGCAGTTCCACCGCAATTTTGATCTGGCGGTATCCCAGGCGGAGCATCCGGAGGTGTTCGCGGATCTGAAGTCAGAGGGAGAGGGAATCCGCCTCGTGAAACAGACGGCAAAGTACCTGTTGCTGCACTTTAAGGGTTTTCTGATCCCGGAGCTGGTTGTCAGCAGCGGCTGCAAATATCTCGGCTACAAGCTGGGACGAAACTATGAAAAACTTCCGAAAAAGATGATCCTCTGGTGCAGCATGAGCCCGCTATACTGGGAAAAGAAATGGAGGAGAAAAGCATGATGACCACAACCCTGCGCATTGCACTGATCCTGGTGTCTCTTGGCACCTTTTCCATGATCATGCGCAAGATCCGCCAGTCCCGGATGCAGATCGAGAGCGCGATCTTCTGGATTGTGTTAGCCCTGGTGCTGGTGGTGTACAGTGTATTTCCGAAGGTGGCCGATGCCTGCGCCAGCCTGCTTGGAATCTACGCCACAACGAATTTTCTGTTTTTGTTCGCGATCTTTGTGCTGATCTTAAAGGTCTTTTTTATGAGTATCCACATCTCACAGCTGGAGAGTAAGATCAAAGAGCTGGTCCAGGCCATGGCACTTGAGGAGAAAAAGTATGAAGAAGAAAAACGCTAGTCTGATCGCCGGCATTTTGTGCCTTGCGGTTGCAGCTGCCTGGCACAGTCTGGATGTTAAGACCGGGATTCAGGCGACCGGTGCTTCCTGGCAGATGGGACAGTATCTGCTGTTGTCGGCTCTGGTGGCAGCGCTTGCTGCCGTGTGCGGGTATTTCCTGCTGGAAAAGAACATTCCATGGTCATTTCCGAAGCTGGCGGTGCTCATGGCAGGAGGCCTTGGCGTGCTGTATCTCTTTGTGCTGCCGCCGCTTTCGGCGCCGGACGAGATCAGCCATTATGTCAGTGCTTACCGCCTATCCTCCCAGCTAATTGGACAGCCACAGCGCGACCGCTACGGCCGGGTGCTTTTACGGGCGCAGGATGCCTGGGTGGAGGATCTGGACGGGGATTTTATCTACGAACCCGATGAAGATGGAAACCTTCAGGTGACGGAGGAGAGCCACGAACAGGCGGTGAAGCTGGGCGAGACTCTGGATGAGTCCACCTATGAGTTATTTCATGCATTAGGAATCAATGGTCAGTACGCTCCGGAGCGTACTGACGAAATTCAGGCACAGGGTGCTTACGTGAGTTCCACCTACCCGCCGGTCACGACTACGCCGCTTGCCTATGTGCCCCAGGCGATCGGCATCAGCGCGGCAAGGCTTCTGGGGCTGAATACGGTCTGCCTTTTGTACTTTGGACGGTTGTGCAACCTGCTCTTTTTTATAGGAATGCTTTATTTGGCGGTGAAGCGGATCCCGTTTGGGAAAGAAGTGCTTCTGGGCGTGGCACTTCTGCCGATGACGCTGCACCTTGCGGCTTCGTTCTCTTATGATGTCATGATCCTCGGCTGCATGTTCCTTTTAACAGCTGTCTGTCTGGACCTGGCTTTTGAAGCGGAACGGGTCCGCATCCGGGATGTGGTGCTGTTAGCAGTTCTGGCGGCGGTGGCAGGTCCGTGCAAGATGGTCTACGCGCCGATGCTTGGCCTGTGCCTGCTGGTTCCGGTCCGAAAATTTGGCGGTGCAAGAAACTGGTTTGTCAGTGCGTTTGTCGTGGCGGGTGCGTGGGCCGTGTCCATGTATCTGGTTAATAGCCAGGTCATCACCACTTACGCGACGGCGACGGAGGCAGACAGCTATGTGGCTTGGGCAGAAGAAGCCGGTTTCAGCATGAACCTTCTCATCCATAATCCGGTGCTTCTGGTGCGGATGTTTTACCAGACCCTGGTGTGGAATGCGAAAGACATGCATATCACCATGATCGGAGGATGGCTTGGAAATCTGGACCAGGTGCTGGATGTGCCGTATCTGGTTGTGTGGATCCTTACATTATGTCTGATCGGTCTGGCACTGAAGATTCCGGCCGAGCAGATCCGCATGAATCTGCGCCAGCGGTTCTGGGTGGGAGTTCTTGCAGCGGCCTGCGCGGGGCTTACCATGTTGTCCATGCTGATCGCGTGGACACCGCTCAGCTCCCGGGTGATCCTGGGCGTGCAGGGCCGGTATTTCCTGCCATTTCTGCCGGTGCTTCTGCTGGCTTTGAAAAATCATACGGTAGTTTTGACAAAGGATAAAAACCGTAGTATATTGTATCTGATGTGCTGTCTGAACGGTTATGCGCTGGTGCGTCTGTTCAGCATTGTGTGCATCCGTTTGTAAAACCTTAGAGAAATGAAAAGTGAGGAACAAGAATAATGGGAAAGATCAAAGTAACATCCTGTGATATCGAGGGACTTTATGTGATCGAGCCGACCGTATTTAAGGATGAGCGCGGCTATTTTGTAGAAACTTACAACCAGAATGACTTCAAGGAAGCCGGACTGAACATGGTATTTGTACAGGACAACCAGTCCATGTCCGTGAAGGGTGTACTGCGCGGCCTGCATTTCCAGAAACAGTATCCGCAGGGCAAGCTGGTGCGTGCCATCCGTGGTGCCGTATTCGATGTAGCAGTAGACCTGCGTGCAAACTCCAAAACCTACGGAAAGTGGTTTGGCGTGGAGCTGACTGCTGAGAACAAAAAGCAGTTCTACATCCCGGAGGGCTTTGCACACGGCTTCTTAGTGCTGTCCGATGAGGCAGAGTTCGCCTACAAGTGCACCGATTTCTATCATCCGGGCGATGAGGGCGGTCTGGCTTACAACGATCCGGAGATTGGCATTGACTGGCCGTTCGAGGAAGGTGTGGAGCTGATCATCTCTGAGAAAGATAAAAAGTGGAGTGGTCTGAAGGACACCTTCAAATTTAATGAGGAATAAAAATTTATGAATTATGTAATTTCTCTGATGAAAGAAATCGTCAGGAAACGAAAACTCATCTGGGATCTGGCGAAGGCTGATTTCCGAAAGCGCTTTGTCGGTTCGTACTTTGGCATCGTGTGGATGCTGGTGCAGCCGATCGTCACGGTGCTCATCTATTTCTTCATCTTCCAGGTGGGATTTAAGAGTGTGCCGCCGGTTCCGGGAGTGCCGTATGTGCTCTGGCTGATCCCGGGCATTGTGCCGTGGTTTTTCTACAGCGAGGCTTTAAACTGCGTGACAGGGTGTCTGCAGGAATACAGCTATCTGGTGAAGAAGGTTGTGTTCCAGGTTGAGATCCTTCCGATCATCAAGCTGATCTCCTGTATGCTGGTGCATGCCTTTTTCGCAGGGATCATGCTGGTCGTGTTCTTATGCTACGGCAGACTGCCGATGGCAACCTGGATCCAGATCTTGTATTACAGCTTCGCGGCAGCCATGCTGGCCCTGGCATTCGGTTACCTGACCTCTGCGGTCAATGTCTTCTTTAAAGACATGGCGCAGATTGTCAGCATCTGTCTGCAGTTTGGCATGTGGCTGACCCCGATCATGTACCAGGAGACCATGTTTGCGGACAAGGCTCCGTGGTTTGTGACGATCTTAAAGCTGAATCCGTTTTACTATGTGGTTGCCGGATACCGCGACAGCATGCTCACCGGAAACTGGTTCTGGGAACGCCCGAAGCTTGGCATTTATTTCTGGGTGGTAACGCTCGTCATCGGGCTTTTGGGACTCCGGGTGTTTAAACGGTTAAGACCGCATTTTTCTGACGTGTTGTAAGGCTTGAAAAGAAAATGGTTTCTTGCGTTTTAAGCTGGCAGTTCCGGTAAAAAGAAAACGTATGACAGATAAGGGGGAATCATATGACCGAGTTAGAATTTCGCAACAAAGTCACATGGTTCTCTTTTGCGCTCAGTCTCTTGGTGATCTGGGTCCATTCCTATAATGCAGAGCTGTTTCTGGGCTATCAGGCAATGACCGGAACGGTTTATGTGCTGGAGCACCGGATCGGAGACTGGTTTGGGCAGATTGCGGTGCCGGGATTTTTTATGATCTCCGGGTACCAGTTTTACCGGAATTTCAGCTGGGACAAACTGAAAGGCAAATGGCAGAGGCGCGTAAAAAGCCTGCTTGTGCCGTATATTGTCTGGAACTTTCTTTACTATATCTGTTATGTGATCGCAAGCCGCGTTCCGGCACTGTCTGATGTGGTGGGAAAAGGCGTCGTAAAGCTGTCGCTTCAGGCGGGGGTGGAAGCCGTGGTGGCCCACACCTACAACAATGTGTTCTGGTATCTGTACCAGCTCATCTGGCTGGTGGTGCTGGCACCGGTTCTTTATATGCTGCTAAAGCGTGTATGGAGCGGCTGTCTGTTGCTTGCTGCCTGCTGGATTCTGGTGCGGTTTAGTCCATCCGGACTTTTGGTAAACCCGGATGCGCTGATCTATTACGGCACGGGTGCCATGCTTGCACTGCACTGGAAGGCAGTGGCAGAGCAGTGTGAAAGCAGGATGTGCTTTTGGACCGGAATGTTTAGTATGGCAGCAGCGGCGGCCGTCTATTATGTGGGACTCTGGCAGGCACATATCCCATCCTTTGTTTTGTGCCGTGTTCTGGCGGTGGCGGGATTCTGGCTTGTGCTTCCGGGAAAACATCTCCCGGCGGCGAAGGAGTTTATGAAACACAATTTTTTCCTGTATGCGGTTCACTTTGCCATTGTTCGGCTCATCAACAAGACGGCAGCCCGGATCGGAATCATAGGGACAGCAAACTGGTATGGACCGTTCCTTTTGTTTTTGTTCATGCCGGTTCTGGTGCTTGTGATCAGCAGTGTGACCGGGGCATGGATGCGAAGGTACCTGCCGCGTGTATGGAGGTTGCTGACGGGAGACAGATGAATGGGCAGATAAATGGTTATTTTGGGGAATCCGGGGAAGCTGTCTGCGATTGTCTGTCACCATCACAACCACTGTGAAGTGTGATGGATCTGTGATAAATAAATAGGAGGAGATGCGATGATAAAAAATATTGTATTCGACATGGGGAAAGTTCTGATTTACTACGAATCCATGCGGGCATGCCGCCATTTTATTGAAAATGAGGAAGACCAGAAAGCGGTCTGTACGGCTGTGTTCGATTCCCCGGAATGGATCCTGCTGGATATGGGAGTCATTTCTGAAGAAGAGGGACTCAAAAAAATGTGCGCGAGACTTCCAGAGCGTCTGCATGAAGCGGCGAAGCTGTGTTTTGACAACTGGGAGAAATACTGCATGTGGAAAAATAAAGATATGGAGGCACTGGTGCGGGAACTGAAAGCAAAAGGGTATGGCCTTTATGTCTGCTCCAATGCGTCTGTCCGGCTGCCGTCCTGCTACAAAGAGGTGATCCCGGCTGTCGAATGTTTCGATGGACTGCTCTTTTCTGCCGAGGTGAAATGCTTAAAACCGCAGAAAGAGATGTATGAGCATTTCTTCAACCGCTTCAGATTAAAGCCGGAGGAGTGTTATTTTATCGATGATCTGTCGATGAATATTGAGGGAGCAAAAGCCTGTGGTATGGATGGGCATTGCTTCGCAGATGGCAGCATGGAAAATCTGAGAAAGGATTTAGAGAAGGTATTATGAGTAAAGCAAATTTGAATTTTGAGAAGACCAATGAGGAATTGCTTCAGTTCCTCGACAACAGCCCAAGTGCATTCCACGCAACGGCAAATATGTGTGAAATGCTGAAAAACGCTGGATTTACCCGTCTGTATGAAGGAGAAAAATGGAACCTGGAGGCAGGAAATGGTTACTATGTGACCAGAAACGATTCTGCCCTGATCGCATTCAAGATCCCGAAACAGGATTTCGCAGGCTTCCAGATTATGGCAAGCCACAGTGACTCTCCGGTCTTTAAGATCAAGGCGAATGCGGAGATTGCCGTGGAGAACCAGTATGTGAAGCTGAACGTGGAAAAATACGGCGGCATGATCTGCTCCACCTGGCTGGACCGTCCGCTTTCCGTGGCAGGCCGCGTGATCGTGCGCACTGCTGATGGCATTGCAACAAAGTTAGTTAACGTAGACCGTGACCTGATGATCATCCCGAATCTGGCCATTCACATGAACCGCCAGGTGAACGACGGGTATGCGTTCAATGCCCAGAAGGATATGCTTCCGCTCTTCTGCGAAGCTGCCGAAAAGCAGGTAAAGGGCTGCTTTACTGAGCTGATCGCAAATGAGGCCGGTGTAACGGCAGAGGATATCCTGGATATGGATATGTTCTTATATAACCGCATGAAAGGTACCCTGCTCGGTGCAGATGGCGAGTTTATCGCAAGCCGCATTTGGATGATCTGCAGTGTGCATTCGCATCCTTAAAGGGCTTTCTGGCAGCAGAGCCGAAGGACAGCGTAGCTGTTCACTGCGTATACGATAACGAGGAAGTGGGAAGCGGAACCAAACAGGGCGCAGAATCTACGTTCTTAAAGGATGTGTTAAACCGCATCAATACCGGCATGGGCCGCACCCAGGAAGAGTACTTAACCGCACTGGCATCCAGTTTCATGGTATCTGCAGACAATGCGCATGCCATCCATCCGAACCAGCCGGATAAGGCAGATCCGACCAGCCGCCCGTATATGAACCAGGGGATCGTCATCAAATACAGCGCAAACCAGAAGTACTGCACGGATGCAGTTTCAGCAGCCGTATTCAAGACCATCTGCGAGAAGGCAGAGGTTCCGTACCAGGTATTCTTAAACCGTTCCGATATCCTCGGCGGTTCCACCCTGGGCAACATCTCCGGAACCCAGGTTGCATTAAATACCGTAGATATCGGCCTGCCGCAGCTTGCCATGCACTCCAGCTATGAGACCGCTGGAAGCCGCGACACTGCATACCTCATTGAGGCAGCAAAGGTCCTTTATTCCGGAAGCTTTACCGGAAAAGGAGACGGGGCTTACCGTTTAGGTTAAAAAAATTCCATGCACAGGAAATAAATTGCCATTTAGGGCAGAGCGCGTTATAATGGGCGCAAAGATTACTGTCTGCGTGGGAAGTGTAACGCGCAAAAATGGAAAATAAAAATCTTTGAGAAAAACAAAGGAGTTTCATATCATGACAAAGATCAGAACAAGATATGCACCGAGCCCGACCGGCCGCATGCATGTAGGTAACTTAAGAACCGCACTGTACGCATACCTCATCGCCAAGCATGAGGGCGGCGATTTCCTCTTACGTATCGAGGATACCGACCAGGAGCGCTTCGTTGAGGGTGCAACCGAGATCATTTACCGCACTCTGGCTGAGACCGGTCTGGTACACGACGAAGGTCCGGACAAAGACGGCGGCTGCGGTCCGTACGTGCAGAGTGAGCGCCAGAAAGCGGGCATCTACTTAGAGTATGCCAAAAAGCTGGTAGAAAAAGGCGAGGCTTATTACTGCTTCTGCACCCAGGAGCGCTTAAACTCCTTAAAGAAGACCGTAAACGGCGAGGAGATCATGACCTATGACAAGCACTGCCTGCACTTAAGCAAGGAAGAGGTAGAGGCAAACCTGGCAGCAGGCATGCCATATGTCATCCGCCAGAATAACCCGACCGAGGGCACCACAACCTTCCATGACGAGATCTATGGAGACATCACCGTAGACAACTCTGAGTTAGACGATATGGTCCTCATCAAATCCGATGGTTACCCGACCTACAACTTCGCAAACGTGGTAGACGACCATTTAATGGGAATCACCCATGTTGTACGTGGCAACGAGTACCTGTCCTCCTCCCCGAAGTACAACCGTCTGTACGATGCGTTTGGCTGGGAGGTTCCGGTTTATGTACACTGCCCGCTGATCACCGATGAGTTCCACAAAAAGCTTTCCAAGAGAAGCGGCCACTCCTCCTTCGAGGACCTGATCGAGCAGGGCTTTGTATCCGAGGCGGTTGTAAACTATGTGGCACTGCTTGGCTGGTCCCCGACCGACAACCAGGAAATCTTCTCCCTGGAGGAGCTGGTAAAGGCATTTGATTACCACAACATCAGCAAGTCCCCGGCTGTATTCGATATCACAAAATTAAAATGGATGAACGGCGAGTACTTAAAGGCAATGGACGCAGACCGTTTCTACGAGCTGGCAGAGCCGTACTTAAAGGCTGTCATCAAGAAAGATCTCGATTTAAAGAAGATCGCAGGCATGGTAAAGACCCGTATCGAGATTTTCCCGGACATCGAGGCACAGGTAGACTTCTTCCAGGAGCTGCCGGAGTACGATGTGGCTATGTACACCCACAAGAAGATGAAGACTAACTCCGAGAATTCCATGCAGGTATTAAATGATGTGCTGCCGATCCTGGAAGCACAGGAGGATTTCACCAACGATGCACTTTACGCAGCATTATCTGCTTATGTATCCGAGAAAGGCTACAAGACCGGCTTTGTAATGTGGCCGATCCGTACCGCTGTATCCGGCAAGCAGATGACCCCGGCCGGTGCGACCGAGATCATGGAAGTGCTTGGCAAGGAAGAGTCCCTGGCACGTATCCGCAAGGGCATTGAGATGCTTTCTGCAGTGAACGCATAGGAAGCTGCACATGGAGCCTGTCTGGGATGCTTTTGTGACAGAGAGATTTCAGACGGCCAGACGAAGAAAGGAACCGCATACATGGCGTTTCATGAATCACAGCTGCAGGCCATCCATCACCGGCAGGGTCCGATGATGGTGCTTGCAGGACCGGGATCCGGCAAAACCACGGTCATTACCCACCGGGTGAAATATCTGGTGGAAGAGTGCAGCGTGGAGCCGGGAAGCATCCTGGTCATTACCTTTACAAAGGCCGCTGCACAGGAAATGCGGCAGCGATTTGAGAAGCTGACGGAGGGACGCAGACTCCCCGTCAGCTTCGGTACGTTTCACGCAGTATTTTTTGCGATCTTAAAGCGTGTGTACCGCTACGATGCCTCCAATATCGCGCGGGACGAACAGCGCACCGCCATCATCCGGGAGCTGGTAGACCGCTACCAGATGGATGTCGAGGACGAGGCAGAGTTCATTTCCCAGATTCTTTCGGAGATCAGCCTGGTAAAAGGCGAGATGATGAATCTGGACTATTATTATTCCAAAAACTGTTCAGAAGAAATGTTCAAGAAGCTGTACCAGGGCTATGAAAAAGCCATGGTCGAGAAAAGCCTTCTGGATTTTGATGATATGCTGGTGCTCTGCTATGAGCTGTTTACCCAGAGAAAAGACATTCTGGAGGCATGGCAGAGAAAGTACCAGTATATCCTGATCGATGAGTTCCAGGACATCAACCGGGTGCAGTATGAGATTGTCCGGATGCTGGCAGCACCGCAGAATAACCTGTTTATCGTGGGTGATGATGACCAGTCCATTTACCGCTTCCGCGGTGCGAAGCCGGAGATCATGCTCGGGTTTGAGAAGGACTATCCCCAGGCAAAACGCGTTCTTTTGGGGATAAACTACCGCTCTACTTCCAATATTGTGGATTACGCCGGCCGTCTGATCCGCCACAATAAAACCCGTTTCGAGAAAGAAATCCGCGCAGCAAGGGGAGCTGGAAGACCAGTCACGACGGTCGGATTCGCGGATGCCCCGACCGAGACCAGGACGATCATAAAAGAAATCCAGGATTATGTGCAGATGGGCTACCGCCTGTCGGATATTGCCGTGCTCTACCGCACCAGCATGGAGCCGAGACTCCTCATGGAACGGTTGATGGAATACAACATTCCATTCCAGATGCGGGATGCACTGCCAAACATTTATGAGCACTGGATCACCCAGGACCTTCTGACCTACATCCGCATCGCGGCAGACCCGCTGGCGGAAAAACACCAGGCAAAGCGTGCCGATGCCCTGCGCATCATCAACCGGCCGAAGCGCTACATCAGCCGGGAAGCGCTGGATGGGCAGATCGTTTCCTGGAATCAGGTCAAATCCTGGTACCGGTCGAAGGACTGGATGGTGGAGCGCATCGAAGATCTGGAATATGACTTAAAGATACTAAAAAAACTGGCACCGGTGGCTGCAGTCAATTATATCCGCAAAGCCATTGGCTACGACGAATATCTGAAGGATTATGCAGAGTACCGCCGCATGAAGCCGGAGGAACTCCTGGAACTGGCAGACCAGATCCAGGAGAGTGCATCCGGGTATAAGACTATGGATGCCTGGCTCCTTCATATGGAAGAATACGGCGAACAGCTCAAGCAGCAGGCGCAGAACCAGGAAGCACGGGATCAGGACTGCGTGGCTCTTATGACCATGCACAGCTCAAAAGGGCTGGAGTTTCCGATTGTCTATATCATGGATGCAAACGAGCGGGTAACCCCGCACCACAAAGCTGTCCTGGACGCGGATCTCGAAGAAGAACGGCGCATGTTTTACGTAGCCATGACCCGCGCCAAAGACCGGCTCCATGTGTATTACACAAAAGAACGGTACGGAAAACCGCAGGAACGGTCGAGGTTCATTGATGAGTATCTGTATCCGGAAAACACAGCACCTGGGGAATTTAAACCTGGGCCAGCGCCAAAAGGAATGGCAGGGAGGTACAGTAATGGAGGAAAATAGACAGGGTCTTGTGCACATATACTGCGGTGACGGCAAAGGCAAGACCTCTGCAGCCGTGGGTCTGGCTGTTCGTGCGGCAGGTCGCGGCATGAAGGTCCTGGTAGTGCGTTTCTTAAAAACAGAAAACTCCGGGGAAGTGGAAGTGCTTCGGAGTATTCCAGGCATCACCGTCACCCACTGTGACCGTACCTTTGGCTTTGTGTTCCGCATGAACGAGGAACAGAAGGCAGAAGCCGCCCGGTATTACCAGAAACGTTTTGAGACAGCGGAAAAAGAAGCAGAAAGCGGAAACTATGACCTGCTGATCCTGGACGAGATCCTGGCATCCTGCAATTATGGCATGGTGCAGGAACAGTCTGTACTGGAATTTCTGCATACAAAACCAGCGGGGCTTGAGGTTGCCCTGACCGGACGGGACCCGTCGGAGAAAATGGTGGAGCAGGCGGATTATGTATCGGAGATCCACATGGTAAAGCACCCTTACCAAAAGGGAATTCCGGCGAGGAAGGGTATTGAATTTTAAAACAGCCAGCCGAAAGTCAGCCGAAAAAATATCACCGGAATCCGCAAAACATATTGCCTAAAACATTCCGGTCAGCTATAATGAACTGGCAACGTATTGGCAAGAAAAATCAGCGAGGTACATTTTTATGGCAAAGAACCAGAACGAAGAGATGGATTTAGAGCAGGAGGAGATGACTGTAACCCTCACCTTAGATGATGGCAGCGAAGTAGAGTGTGTTGTGCTCACCATCTTTGAGGCAGGCGACCGTGACTATATCGCACTGCTCCCGACCGAGGGCGCAGAGGCAGAAGAGGGCGAGGTATACTTATACCGTTATGAGGAAGATGAAGACGGTAATCCGAGCCTGGATAACATCGAGGATGACGACGAGTATGAAGTTGTAGCAGATGCTTTCGACGAGCTGCTGGATGACCAGGAGTTCGACGAGATCGTAGGCGAGGATGAACTCGACTAAACATAATAATATCGCACGATAACAAACGAGGGGCGAAAGTTCCCGCAGCCGCCATACATGGCGGCTGCGGGAACTTTCGTCCCTTTGATGTTTACTGTGCAATATTGCAATATCGCGAATTGAAAGAAAATCGTCAGATTATTGCAATTCAAATGCGTTGACAAATACCAGTAGAAAAAGGTATCATAAGCTATAGCAATTAGGGTGTTATGACTGGAAAAGGAGATCGATCGTTATGAGAAAAAATATGTTTAAGGTTATGGCGCTGAGCCTGGCTATGGCTACATTATCCAGCACGGCAGCATTTGCAGCAGGCTGGGGCAAGGTTGGCAGTGAGTGGTATTATTACCAGGAGGACGGAACCGTGGCAAGAAATACCTGGATCAATACACTGGTCAGCAACGATGAGTCCGGAGAATTGAGCTACCAGGTTGGCAGCAAGGATTTCGTGACCGAGGAGGGCAAGAGCATTGCCGCTTCCTACTGGGTACAGGGCAATGGTGTTATGGCAACCGGATGCTGGGTAGCGGACGGCGACACCTGGTACCGGGTAGATAACAAGGGCATGATCATGAAAGACCAGGTTTACACCGAGAACAAGGATATGTATTACCTCGATGCCGATGGAAAAATGCTGACCAATGGCTGGTATCAGAACGAGGAAGGCAAGTGGTACTACATGGGTGAGGATGGCAAGCAGTCAAGAATGGCTGGAAGACCATCGACGATGCAGAGTATTACTTCTTAAAGAGCGGTACCATGGCAACGGACGTGAACATTCCGGGCGGCGGACACGTTGGTGCGGATGGCAAGCGCGACCGCTAAGGAAAGGATGGATGCAGGACGATGACAACGTTTATGAAAAAAGCAGCAGTGCTTTGCATGGCAGCAGTGCTGGCATTGTCTTCTGCATTCTGCAGCTTTGCGGAGAACGGCTGGAAACGCAGCGGAAGTGTATGGAATTATTACTATTCCAACGGGAAGATGGCAAAAAACACCTGGATCAAGAATGGCGATGTGCTCTTCTGGATCGAGGAAGATGGCACCATGGCTACCTCCAAGTGGCATGAACAGGATCATATCTGGTACTATCTGGATGCCAGCGGTGCCGCCGTAACCGGCTGGAAAGAGATTGATGACAAGTGGTATTACTTCCGGGAAGACCATGCCATGGCAACGGATGAGACCATTGGAAGCTATTATGTTGGCAAGGACGGAGCCTGGGACAGCCGCAAATGACCGAATGAGGGACAGATGGCAATGACTGCGGGGATGCAAAATCCACAAAACATGTTTTGCCATGTTTGGCAGTCGGAAATATCTGAAAAAGTACTGGAATCGCCGGAGGGGATATGCCTTCCGGCGATATTTTTTACCTTTCTGATAACTGCAAGTTATGAAGACAATTCCTATCTCGTATGGATTTTTCTGTATAAATTCCAGTGTATCAGTTGAAAAATGACAATAAATGCGTTAATATGGGAAGAAATACGTTCCTTTTTGTTCTATAGAATCATTGCCTGAGAAATGAAAAGCTTTGAACAGGAACGAAAATACCACCGATCAAGAAAAAGGGAATGGATCAGAAAGAGGTAAGACATCATGAATTGTAATATCGTAACGATCCCTGGAGATGGAATCGGACCGGAGATTGTGCGCGAGGCGTGCAAAGTCCTTGATAAAGTAGGAGAGGTATACGGACATACTTTCCAGTACACAAAAATCCTGATGGGCGGCTGCTCCATCGACGAATACGGAGTTCCGTTAACCGATGAGGCACTGGAGACCGCAAAGAAGAGCGATGCAGTTTTACTTGGCGCTGTGGGCGGCAATGTAGGAAATTCAAAATGGTACGACGTGGCACCGAACTTAAGACCTGAGGCGGGGCTGCTGGCAATCCGCAAAGGTCTTAATTTATTTGCGAATCTGCGTCCGGCTTACCTTTACAATGAGCTGGCAGATGCATGCCCGTTAAAGAAAGAGAACATCGGCGACGGTTTTGACATGATCATCGTCCGTGAACTGACCGGTGGTCTGTATTTCGGTGAGCGTCATACTGAGGAAGTAAACGGTGTGATGCAGGCAACCGATACCCTGACCTACAACGAAAACGAGATCCGCCGGATTGCCATCAAGGCATTTGACATCGCCATGAAGAGAAGAAAACACGTCATCAGCGTGGATAAGGCAAACGTGCTGGATTCTTCCAGACTCTGGAGAAAGGTAGTCGAGGAAGTTGCCAAGGATTACCCGGAAGTAAAGCTGGAGCATATGCTGGTCGATAACTGTGCTATGCAGCTTGTTATGAACCCGGCTCAGTTCGATGTGGTCCTGACGGAGAATATGTTTGGTGACATCCTTTCGGATGAGGCCAGCATGATCACCGGTTCCATCGGTATGCTGTCTTCTGCAAGCCTAAACGAGACCAAGTTCGGTATGTATGAGCCGAGCCACGGTTCCGCACCGGATATCGCAGGCAAAGACCTGGCAAACCCGATCGCAACCATTCTTTCCGCAGCGATGATGCTTCGTTATTCTTTCGATATGGATAAAGAAGCCGATGCGATCGAGGCAGCTGTGCAGCAGGTACTGACCGACGGTTACCGCACCGGAGATATTTACAGCGAAGGCTGCAAGAAAGTCGGAACCACCCAGATGGGCGATCTGATCGCAGCACGCATCCATTAATTTTCAGAATAAACAGTATAGAATTGACAGGCTGGTGTCCGCGTATGCGGATACCGGCATTCACATGAGGAGGAGTCAGAATATGAGAAGTGATAATGCAAAAGCAGGAATGCAGCAGGCACCGGCCCGCTCCCTGTTCCGTGCACTGGGATTGACCGATGAAGAGATGGAGCGCCCGTTAGTCGGTATTGTAAGCTCCTACAATGAGATCGTTCCGGGACATATGAACCTGGACAAGATCGTGGACGCAGTAAAGCAGGGCGTTGCCATGGCAGGCGGTACCCCGATCGTGTTCCCGGCCATTGCAGTGTGCGACGGTATCGCCATGGGCCATGTGGGAATGAAGTATTCTCTGGTAACCCGTGACCTGATCGCTGACTCTACCGAGTGCATGGCTATGGCACATCAGTTTGACGCACTGGTCATGGTTCCGAACTGTGACAAGAACGTTCCGGGACTTTTAATGGCAGCAGCCCGCTTAAACATCCCTACCGTGTTCGTCAGCGGCGGCCCGATGTTAGCCGGTCACGTAAAAGGTGAGAAGCGCAGCCTTTCCAGTATGTTTGAGGCAGTAGGCTCCTATGCAGCAGGCCTTATGACTGAGGAAGATGTGAAAGAGTTCGAGTGTAAGGTTTGTCCGACCTGTGGCTCCTGCTCCGGTATGTATACCGCAAACAGTATGAACTGCCTGACCGAGGTTCTTGGTATGGGCTTAAAGGGCAACGGTACCATTCCGGCTGTTTATTCCGAGCGTCTGGTTCTTGCAAAGCATGCAGGTATGGCCGTTATGGATATGTTAAAGAAGAACATCCGTCCGAGAGATATCATGACTGAGGCTGCATTCCGCAATGCCCTGACCATGGATATGGCTCTTGGATGCAGCACCAACAGTATGCTGCATCTGCCGGCGATCGCGCATGAGGCAGGCGTTGAGTTAAACGTAGACATCGCAAATGAGATCAGCGCGAAGACTCCGAACCTGTGCCACTTAGCACCGGCCGGACATACTTACATGGAAGATTTAAACGAGGCAGGCGGTATCTACGCAGTGATGAACGAGATCAGTAAGTTAGGTCTCTTAAATCTGGACTGCATGACCGTAACCGGTAAGACCGTCGGCGAGAACATCAAAGACTGTGTCAACAAGAATCCGGAGATCATCCGTCCGGTTGACAACCCATATTCCAAGACCGGCGGTATCGCAGTGCTCCGCGGTAACCTGGCACCGGATTCCTGCGTGGTAAAACGTTCCGCAGTTGCACCGGAGATGCTGGTGCATGAGGGACCGGCCCGCGTCTTCGACAGCGAGGATGAGGCGATCGCAGCCATCAAGGGCGGCAAGATCGTAGCAGGCGATGTTGTAGTCATTCGTTATGAGGGACCGAAGGGCGGCCCGGGCATGAGAGAGATGTTAAACCCGACCTCCGCTATCGTTGGTATGGGCCTTGGCTCTACCGTAGCCCTGATCACCGACGGACGTTTTAGTGGAGCTTCCCGTGGCGCTTCCATCGGACATGTAAGCCCGGAGGCAGCAGCAGGCGGCCCGATCGGATTGGTAGAAGAGGGCGATATCATTTCCATCGATATCAATGCCAACACCATCAACATGAAGGTTTCCGATGAAGAACTGGCAAGACGCCGTGCAAACTGGACTCCGAAGACCAAAGAGGTGACCGGTTACTTAAAGCGTTACGCAGCATTGGTAACCAGCGCAGACAAGGGCGCTATCTTAAAAGGAAACTAATTCATGTAACCCGTACCAGAGATAGATAAGGAGTGTTTTCACATGGCGGAGACCAGAGTACTTAATGGATCAGAAATCCTAATCGAATGTTTAAAAGAACAGGGTGTAAAGACCGTGTTCGGTTATCCGGGAGGAGCCATTTTAAATATCTACGATGCGCTTTACAAGCATCAGGATGAGATTACCCACATCCTGACCTCCCACGAGCAGGGCGCATCCCATGCGGCAGACGGTTATGCGAGAGCCACCGGAAAGGTCGGTGTATGCCTGGCCACTTCCGGTCCGGGTGCGACCAACCTGGTAACCGGTATCGCGACCGCATTTATGGATTCCATCCCGATGATAGCGATCACCTGTAACGTAGGCGTGAGCCTGCTTGGCCGCGACAGCTTCCAGGAGATCGACATCACCGGTGTGACCATGCCGATCACCAAATACAATTTCATTGTAAAAGATATTACAAAGCTGGCAGATACCGTCCGCCGCGCATTTACCATTGCGCAGAGCGGAAGACCCGGCCCGGTCCTCATCGATATCACAAAAGATGTAACTGCGGCAGAGTATGAGTATACGCCGCAGGATCCGGCACCGATTGAGCGTCAGACCGATACTATCCGTGAGGAAGACATCGAGACTGCACTGGAGATGATCCGCAACAGCAAGAAGCCGTTTATTTTCGTAGGCGGCGGTGCCGTGCTTTCCGGTGCATCCGACGAGTTAAAGGTGCTGGCGCACAAGATCCAGGCACCAGTTGCCGATTCCCTGATGGGCAAAGGCGCATTTGACGGAACCGATGAGCTTTACACCGGCATGGTAGGTATGCATGGAACCAAGACTTCCAACTTCGGCATCAGCGAGTGCGATCTGCTGATCGTGGCAGGTGCCCGCTTCAGTGACCGTGTGACCGGAAATGCTTCGAAGTTCGCAAAGAACGCAAAAATCCTTCAGATCGATGTCGATCCGGCTGAGATCAATAAAAACATCCACACCAGCGCAAGCATCATCGGCGATTTAAAGGTTGTCCTGCGCAAGCTGAATGCCCGTCTGGACCCGATGAACCATGAGGAGTGGATCCAGCACGTAGAGCGGATGAAAGACATGTACCCGCTCCGCTACGATAAGACCCAGCTTACCGGCCCGTTTATCATGGAGACGATTGATGAGCTGACCAAAGGCGATGCTATCATCTGTACCGAGGTTGGCCAGCACCAGATGTGGGCTGCCCAGTACTACAAATACAGAAAGCCGAGAACCTTTCTCACTTCCGGCGGTCTTGGCACCATGGGCTACGGCCTCGGTGCTTCCATCGGAGCGAAGATGGCCTGCGGCGATATGGGACATCCGGATACCCCGGTGTTCAACATTGCCGGAGACGGCTGCTTCCGCATGAACATGAATGAGATCGCTACAGCGACCCGCTACAATATCCCGGTCATCCAGGTTGTGGTAAACAACCATGTACTTGGAATGGTGCGCCAGTGGCAGAACCTGTTCTACGGAAAGCGCTATTCACATACCGTATTAAATGACGCAGTTGATTTTGTGAAGCTGGCTGAAGCCATGGGAGCAAAAGCCTACCGCGTGACCAGACAGGAAGATTTGAAGCCGGTCCTGGAAGAGGCCATTGCATTGAATGCACCGGTACTGATCGAGTGCCAGATCAACTGCGATGATAAGGTTTACCCGATGGTATCCCCGGGTGCCCCGATCCAGGATGCATTCGATGATACCGATCTGAAGATCAAATAACTGGAAACGTATCAAACAGTTATATAATTGAATAACAGGATGACTTAGAGAACAGAGAAAAGGTTATCTTTATATTTTGTCCGTAACGATTCGGGACAGGTGTTTTTTGCATACCTCTGTTCCGGATCGTTATTATATATTGATACCAAGGAGATAAAGGTCAGAAATCCGGAGCAGGCTTGCCTGCAGGAGGAGTTTTGAACCTGGTCAAATGGTATCGAAAAAATAAATGGAATATGAAAAGAAGGAGGAAGAAACAATGGGAAGAGTCTACAATTTCTCAGCAGGACCGGCCGTATTACCGGAGGAAGTCCTGAAGGAAGCCGCAGAAGAAATGCTTGATTACAGAGGCACCGGAATGTCAGTGATGGAGATGAGCCATCGATCTAAAGCCTTTGAGACCATCATCGAAGAAGCGGAGCAGGACCTTCGGGATCTGATGAACATTCCGGATAACTACAAAGTGCTGTTCTTGCAGGGAGGCGCCCATCTGCAGTTCTCCGCCATTCCGCAGAACCTGATGAAAAACGGCGTAGCGATTATATCATCACCGGTCAGTGGGCGAAGAAGGCATTCAAAGAAGCGCAGAAATACGGAAAGGCAGTGGCTGTTGCATCAAGTGAAGACAAGACCTTCAGCTACATTCCGAACTGCTCTGACTTGCCGATCGACGATGATGCGGACTATGTTTACATCTGCGAGAATAACACGATCTATGGCACCAAATACAAAACTCTGCCGAACACAAAGGGAAAAACGCTGGTGGCTGATATCTCTTCCTGCTTCCTTTCCGAGCCGGTAGATGTAACCAAGTACGGCCTGCTTTACGGCGGAGCCCAGAAAAATGTCGGACCGGCCGGTGTTGTGATCGTGATCATCCGCGAGGACCTGATCACGGAGGATGTCCTTGCCGGAACCCCGACCATCTGCCAGTACAAGGTGCAGGCAGACGCGAAATCCCTTTACAATACCCCGCCATGCTACGGCATCTACATCTGCGGCAAGGTATTTAAGTGGTTAAAGAAGCGCGGCGGCCTGGAGGCAATGAAAGAGTATAACGAGAAAAAGGCAAAGATCCTCTACGATTTCCTGGATCAGAGCAAGCTGTTCCATGGAACGGTTGCCAAGGAAGACCGCTCCTTAATGAATGTTCCGTTCGTTACCGGCGACAAGGACCTGGATGCAGAATTTGTAAAAGAAGCAACGGCCGCAGGATTTGTAAACTTAAAGGGACACAGAACCGTAGGCGGCATGCGTGCCAGCATCTACAATGCCATGCCGATGGAAGGTGTAGAGAAGCTGGTAGAGTTCATGAAAAAGTTTGAGGAGGCGCATCAGGCATGAGAAAGATCCATTGCATCAACGCCATTTCCAAATATGGCACAGACCAGTTTACGCAGGAGTATCAGCTGACCGATGAGGTAAATGAGGCAGAGGGTATTCTGGTCCGCAGCGCATCCCTTCATGAAATGCAGTTTTCTGACTCCCTGCTTGCTATTGCACGTGCAGGCGCAGGTGTGAATAACATTCCGTTAGAGGCCTGTGCACAGGAGGGCATTGTGGTGTTTAATACCCCGGGTGCCAATGCGAACGGCGTAAAAGAGCTGGTATTGGCAGGACTGTTTTTGGCATCTCGTGACATTGTGGGCGGCATCGAGTGGTGCAAAGCCAACAAAGAGGATGCAAACATTGCCAAATCGGCTGAGAAAGCGAAAAAAGCTTTTGCAGGCTGTGAGATCAAGGGCAAAAAGCTGGGCGTGGTCGGTCTTGGCGCGATCGGTGCCGAGGTTGCAAATACAGCAATCGCCCTGGGCATGGAAGTTTACGGCTATGACCCATACATTTCCGTCAATGCGGCATGGCGTCTTTCCCGTGATGTTAAGCACACCACCAGCTTAGATACCATCTGCCAGGAGTGCGATTACATCACCCTGCATGTCCCGGCTGTGGATTCCACAAAAGGCATGATCAATAAAGATGCACTTGACCAGATGAAAGATGGTGTCGTGATCTTAAACTTTGCCCGTGACATCCTGGTAAATGAGGATGATCTGGCAGAGGCATTGAAGTCAGGCAAAGTCAAAAAATATGTGACCGATTTTGCGAATCCAAAGTCTGTAAATTTGGAGAATACCATTGTGATCCCGCATCTTGGCGCTTCGACTGGGGAGTCCGAGGACAACTGTGCGAAGATGGCTGTTCAGGAGATCATGGATTATATGGAGAACGGCAACATCCGCAATTCCGTGAACTATCCGGCGTGTGATATGGGTGTGAAGAAGACAGCCTGCCGTCTGGCTGTGCTGCATTTAAACATTCCGAACATGATCGGCCAGATCACCGGAGTGCTGGCTGTCGGAAAGATCAACATTTCCGACATGACCAACAAGAGCCGCGATAAGTTCGCATATACGCTGATGGATCTGGAGCATGTGCCGGATGAGACTATGGTGGAGAAGCTCAATGCCATCGAAGGCGTGTGCAGAGTCAGATTGATCTGATGAAGAAAAACGCAGGAATTTCATAGAGACTGCCGGGACAGGGAGGACAGCGCATTAGTGATGTCGGCCTGTTTCCCGTCAGAAAATTAGCGAAGAAGGCTGGGGATATCAAGAAGTCCCCAGCCTTGCTGGTTTCTGGGGAGTCCCAGGTCGACTGCCCGCTCCCGGAGAAAGAGCTTTACATCCCGGTTGGACATTTCCGGGTGCTGCTCTAAGAGGAGGGCAATAGCACCGGAAACATAAGGGGTAGCCATGCTGGTGCCGCTTTTAACGGCATAACCGCCGCCGGGACTGCAGCTTTTGATGGCAGCCCCGGGTGCGACAATGTCCGGCTTGCAGATGCAGGCGCGGGTAGGTCCTCTCCCGGAATAGTCAGACATGCGGTTTCCCATAACGTTGACTTCCTGGTGATCGTCAGAACAGCCAACCGTGATGACCTTGCGGCTGATGCCGGGGGTGGTGATGGTGCCGCTTTTTGGCCCCATATTACCGGCGGCAACGACCACGGTAAAGCCGGAGTCCCAGGCTTCTTCCACACCGCGGACCAGGGCAGAGTTTTCGTTCATGCTCCGGCCAGAAAAGGAGCCGACCGAAACATTGATGATCCGGATATTGTAGCGTTCCCGCTGCTGTATGATGGTATGGAGCCCGGCAAGCACGTCGGAAACATAGCCGCCGCCCCGTTTGTCCAGTACCTTTACAGGGACCAGGTGGCAGCCCGGGGCGATTCCGCAAAAACGCCCGGCGCTTTCTTTTCCGTTCCCGCCGATGATGCCGCAGACATGGGTGCCGTGCCCGTTGTCATCATAGGGGACTCTGCGACGGCGTACCATATCAAAAAACGCAGCGATGCGCGGCTTAAGGTCTTCATGCGGAAAACACCCGGTATCCAGAACTGCTACGCCGATACCGCGCCCGGTAAGGCCGTCCGGGCTGTGTGCAGGGGAAAATGGGGAGGCTGTACTCATGGGGAACCCCGGCATTTTTTTTACTGTTAGGATATTCTGGAGAGAAGGCAGTTGTGCGGCTGCAGACACAGGATGCAGGCAGGAATTTTCTGAACTGGAAAATCCGCACGATAAAGTCCTGTCTGCGGATTTGGCCGATTTAAGAATATCTTCATAATCTATTTAAACATTATACAAACATTTTCGTAAGGCATATGTTATACTAAAGTCAGAAAAAAGATAAACATCTGAACTCCTTAAAACTTTTTTGAAACGGATATGTAAGAAAAACCTGTGCAACCATCACGGCACAGGCTTTTTTCTTTTTATTTCTCGTGTTCTTTTATTTGACATGTACTTTGCGGCATGCTATAGTGAAAGTGCAGTCCAAATGGGCAGTTCTGCCCGTATTTCTAAAAAATTTTAATTCAAAAATTCCCACCCCGAAGAACAATAATTTGTTGACATTTGAAGCAGTTTATACTATGATTATAACATTGGAAAGAACATCTGTTCGCTGCTGGCGCTGGGCCAGTGGGTACGGTGGTTCTACAGTTGGAGGATTATAACATGAATAAAGACGATAAATTAAAAGCATTGGATGCTGCCATTACACAGATTGAGAAGTCTTACGGAAAAGGTTCTATCATGAAGCTGGGAGATTCCGGTGCAAACATGAACATCGAGACCGTCCCGACCGGTTCCATCAGCCTGGATATCGCACTGGGCCTTGGCGGTGTGCCGAAGGGCCGTGTCATCGAGATCTACGGACCGGAGTCCAGTGGTAAAACAACCGTAGCGCTCCATATGGTAGCTGAGGTGCAGAAGCGCGGCGGTATTGCCGGTTTCATCGACGCTGAGCATGCCTTAGACCCGGTATACGCGAAGAACATCGGTGTGGACATCGACAACCTTTACATTTCCCAGCCGGACAACGGCGAGCAGGCGCTGGAGATTACCGAGACCATGGTCCGCTCCGGTGCAGTAGACATTGTCATCGTGGACTCTGTTGCAGCCCTGGTACCAAAGGCCGAGATCGACGGCGAGATGGGTGATTCTCACGTAGGCCTTCAGGCACGTCTTATGTCCCAGGCCTTAAGAAAACTGACCGGTATCATCAGCAAATCCAACTGCTGCGTTATCTTCATCAACCAGCTTCGCGAGAAGGTCGGTGTTATGTTCGGAAACCCGGAGACTACGACCGGTGGCCGTGCACTGAAGTTCTATTCTTCTGTCCGTATGGATGTGCGCCGTGTAGAGTCCATCAAGCAGGGCGGCGAGGTCATCGGTAACCATGTCCGTGTGAAGGTGGTTAAGAACAAGATCGCTCCGCCATTCAAAGAGGCAGAGTTTGACATTATGTTTGGTCAGGGCATTTCCAAAGAAGGCGATATTCTGGACCTTGCAGCCAAGGACGACATCATCGAGAAGAGTGGTGCATGGTATGCTTATGCTGGAGCCAAGATCGGCCAGGGCCGTGAGAATGCCAAGACCTATTTGCGCACACATCCGGCAGTCTGTGCCGAGGTGGAGAGCAAGGTCCGCGAGAAGCATGGCCTTCCGGCGGACGAGACTGTAGCAGCACTGGCTGCAAATGCAGCAGAGGAAGAAGCACAGGACGCAGAAAATACCGGTGCTGAGCTGACAGACGAGGAGTAATTCCATGAAAGTCTGGACCGTACAGGGCAGGGACATGCCGCAAAACAAAAAAACAGATAAGGCAGATGCAGACATCGTCCAGGCGGAAGAAGGCCAGAAGCTTCACGGGCAGTCCTGGAAGACTGCCAAGGCAAAGAAAGGCAGCCAGTCAGGAAGGTTTGCACGTTCAGAAAAAACAGCCCGGGAGTGCGCACTCGCACTCCTGGAGTTTCGTGACCGCACCGAGAGGGAAATGCGCCAGAAGTTAAAAGAACGGGAATATGGCCCGGAAGAGATCGAGGAGACGGTACTCTTTTTAAAGGAGTACCGTTATTTAGACGATGAGGCTTATGCAGGGCGGTATATCCGCTCTTGCGCGTCCCGGAAAAGCCGCCGCCAGATCCGGGCAGATTTAGAGCGCAAGGGAGTTTCGCGGGAGATCATTGACCTCTCTTTCCAGGAGGAGGCGGTGGACGAGGAAAGCCAGATCGAAAAGCTTCTTTTAAAGAAGGGTTATGAGCCGGGAAAGCGCATGGAACCGGCAGATTACCGGAGGCTCATGGGTACTTTGGGACGGCGTGGATTCAGTAGTGAAGCCATCCGCAGGGTCACGGACCGTATGTCTGAAGACGCAGGATAAGGAACGCAACGGACGTGAAGAACTTCCAGAGAGTTATTGACATAATGCACAAAACAGTTTAAAATTGTAGTGTTGTATTGGTGTACAATGAAAACTAAATAAGGAGGTGCTCCTGTGTCAACGATAATAGCAGTTGTAGTTACACTGTGTGTTGTGGCGCCTATTAGCTGGGCTGTTGCGACCGCGCATCGGAAGAATGCTTACGAAAGCAAGATCGGAACCGCGGAAGAAAAAGCCAGGGAAATAATAGATGAAGCGTTAAAGACGGCAGAGACAAAGAAGCGAGAAGCTCTCCTGGAGGCGAAGGAAGAGTCCTTAAAGACTAAGAATGAGCTGGATAAAGAGACAAAGGAAAGAAGAGCTGAACTTCAGCGCTATGAACGACGTGTGCTGAGCAAAGAAGAGAACTTAGACAAAAAAGCAGAGAACATGGAACGGCGGGAAGCCGGACTTGCATCCCGTGAGGAAGCCTTAAACAAGCGTAACAGTGAGGTCGAGGCCCTGTACGAAAAAGGGATACAGGAACTGGAGCGGATTTCCGGTTTAACCTCCGAACAGGCAAAAGAGTATCTGCTCAGATCCGTTGAGGCAGAGGTCAAGCATGACACTGCCAAGATGATCAAAGAGATGGAGAACAAAGCAAAAGAAGAGGCTGACAAAAGGCAAAGGAGTACGTGGTTACTGCAATCCAGCGATGTGCTGCAGACCATGTGGCTGAAACTACCGTGTCTGTGGTACAGCTTCCGAACGATGAGATGAAGGGCCGCATCATTGGACGTGAGGGACGTAATATCCGTACCCTTGAGACCATGACCGGCGTTGAACTGATCATCGACGATACCCCAGAGGCAGTCGTATTGTCCGGATTTGATCCGGTGCGGCGTGAAGTGGCAAGAATTGCCCTGGAGCGACTGATCGTGGATGGACGTATCCATCCGGCGAGAATCGAAGAATGGTAGAAAAAGCGCAGCGTGAGGTAGAAGCAAACATGCGCGAGGATGGTGAGGCTGCAGCCCTTGAGGTTGGCATTCACGGAATCCATCCGGAACTGATCAAACTGCTTGGTAAGATGAAATTCAGAACCAGCTACGGTCAGAATGCGTTAAAGCATTCCATTGAGGTTGCACAGCTGGCAGGTCTTCTGGCCGCTGAGGTCGGAGCAGATGTCCGTCTGGCAAAACGTGCTGGTTTGTTACATGACATTGGAAAATCCATTGACCATGAAGTGGAGGGCTCCCATGTACAGCTTGGTGCAGATCTTTGCAGAAAATACAAAGAGTCTGCTACCGTTATTAACGCAGTAGAGTCCCATCATGGCGATGTTGAACCGCAGGGCCTGATTCCGTGTCTGGTACAGGCTGCAGACACCATTTCCGCAGCAAGACCTGGTGCAAGAAGAGAAACTGTGGAGACATACACCAACAGATTAAAACAGCTTGAAGAGATTACCAACTCCTTTAAGGGAGTAGACAAATCCTTTGCAATCCAGGCTGGCCGTGAGGTTCGTATCATGGTTATCCCGGAGCAGGTAAGTGACGATGACATGGTTCTGATGGCACGTGAGATTTCCAAGCGCATCGAGGATGAGCTGGAATATCCGGGTCAGATCAAGGTTAATGTGATCCGCGAATCCCGTGTGACAGATTACGCAAAATAATCGTTTTTATGCGGACAGCAGTACAGTATAGCAGCAGAAATGAAAGACCGGTATTGAGAAAATGCCGGTCTTTTTTCATTATATACGATATCATGCTCTGCACGCTATTGTGATATAAAAGCTCTATAGCGTTGAATGATATTTATGTCTGAAAATTGACTTTTTTGCTGTCACCCTTTATACTACATAGAAGAAAAGTCAAAATAAGAAACGGCAATGTGAAAGGACATTACACGATTCGAGAAGTCACTTAAGGGTCCAGAACATGATTCTGGACCGTTTTTGTATGATGGGAAATTGCGTCCTGTCATACAAGAACGCGCCAAGGTACATTTTTTTTCAGCTTTTGCGACAATTTTATGGAGAAGGCGGCATACTGCCACGCCATTCTCACATTGTCCTGCGGTTCGTGAAAAGGTATTGAAATGGGGAAGGAGGAAAATTCAACTGCCTGTTTTGACTTGTTCTGAAAAAAATAAAGCCCACCGATATCTGGTGGCGGAATGGAGCATTTCAAATGATTCATGATGGATTTATCTATCTGGCCACTTTAATGCTGCTGGCAGCAATTTTGGTCAATCTTCCTGTGTACCTGCGGGGAAAAGGCGCACAGACTTTTTTTAAATTTGCACCGCCGATCGTTCTGATCTATTTAGGCATGATGCTTTTATGCACTATGAAAGTATGGGATTTGCAGGATACGTCAGCCGTTTATGTAGCAATTAAAAATCCATTACTCTACGCGATGCTGTTTTTAATGCTGTTGCGTTGTGATCTGAAAAAGATTATTAAATTAGGACCGAAAATGCTGATCGGTTTCTTCTCAGCAAGTATTTCAATCGGTGTTGGATTTGTAGTAAGCTATGGTATTTTCCATAAATTACTGGGCCCGGACAGCTGGAAAGCACTTGCAGCACTGTGCGGAAGCTGGTTAGGCGGCGGCAGTAATATGCTGGCGGTTCAGGCAATTCTGGATGTAAGTGAAGAAAGTCTGGCATATGCCTGGTAATGGACTCGGTTTGTGCAGTGATCTATGTTATGTTCCTTCTGTGGGTGATCAATTTCTCTAAGGAATTCAACTCCTGGACAAAGGCAGATGTACGTCTGATCGATGAAGTAGGAGCATCTCTGGAAAAAGAGGCAAGGGAGGACAAGAGACCTCTTGCATGGAAAAACATGCTTCTTTTGATCGGTGTATCCTTTTTTGTATCCTCTCTGTCCAAGGATGCCGGTGTTATGGTTGCTTCCGTTCTGCCTGTTTTTGATAAGGCAACCTGGACGGTCCTTCTCGTAACAGCTGCCGGCCTGATCGCAGCGATGACTCCGTTTGGAAAGATTAAGGGAACGGAAGAGGTTTCCAATATCATTCTTTACATTGTCGTTGCGATGATCGCTTCCAGAGCAGATATCTCTGCTATGGGAAATGCACCGGTATGGCTGGCAGCCGGATTCCTGATCCTGCTGATCCATGTAACGGTTATGGTAATCCTCGCAAAGCTGATCCGGCTGGATATCTTTACCTGTGGCGTTGCTTCGCTGGCGAATATCGGAGGAACTGCGACAGCACCGGTACTTGCAGGTGCATATAGTAACGCACTGGTCCCGATCGGTATTCTGATGGCTCTCCTCGGCAATATTATTGGAACGCCGGGCGGCGCATTTGTAGGATACTTAATGAGCCTGATCGGGTAGAGAACAACAATTGAAACGGGTAACACAAGAGAAACGAAATGAAAGACCGGTATTGAGAAAATGCCGGTCTTTTTTCTTACGTTTTTATGAGAAAACTTACGAATTTGCCAGATAGCTTGACATTGGAAATAGGATGTAATAGAGTGAAACTGTAATAATCCATTTGTAGCTGGAAGAAAAACAGCTAATCCAACTTGATAGAAAATGCTAAAAAACAGCAAGGAACCAATGATAACGGTGAGGGTATCAAAACAGTTGCAAATAAAGATAGAAAGCGAGTGGGGAATATGATGAGTAAAAAGAGATGGATCGGAATGCTTACGATGGCAGCATTGTTCGCCGGACTGATGGCGATGCCGGTTATGGCGGCCAGCAGAAAGAAAATCAAATCGGTAAATATAAAAGTAGAGGCATCGATCACGCCGGAAACCCGGATTGGTTCGGAAGATATCGATGTCGATGTTAAGGACAGCAGTAAGTATTCCTATGATACTTATGAAGTAAATAACAGTGGTTTTGAGTGGGTAGCAACGGATGTTCCGGAAATTACGATTTATCTGCGTGCGGAAGACGGATATTATTTTTCGGTTACAAAACTGAGCGATATTAAACTGGATGGCGCAACTCTGGTAAAAGCATCGAAAGCAGATTCATCGGAAACATTAAAGGTGGTTGTAAAGCTTCCTTCCCTGTCTGAGTATGTAGCAGATTTTTCAGAGGAAGAGACGGTAAATCTGACCAACAATGGTTTTGCAACCTGGAACCCGATTTCTGGTGCAGGAAGCTATGAGGTAATGGTTTACCGCGATGGCAATGCAGTCGGTGTGACTGCCCGTACAACCACAGAAACAAACTATAACCTGAAAAACGAGGTGACCAGGGCAGCCAGCTATCAGGTAAAGGTTCGTCCGGTAAATGGAGAAAATGCTTCCAACAAAGGCAAGTGGGTAGAATCCAACGTGGTTTCCTACAATGCGGACCAGGTTAAGGCAATCCGCGCAGGTGAGGCTGGCGGTCTCCCAGTTTCCGGTGAGTGGAAGAGCGATAACAATGGCTGGTGGTATCAGCACAGCGATGGCACCTACAGCAAGAATGCATGGGAAGAGATTGATGGCAAGTGGTATGTATTCGATGAGAATGGATACATGAGAACCGGCTGGATCGACTGGAATGGTGAACAGTATTATTGTGATAATTCCGGTGCCATGCTGAAAAACACCACGACTCCGGATGGCTATATTCTGGATTACGATGGAAGAATCAAGAGAAACTAATAAAACAGTATACCGTAATCATTTCACACATAGGATTGAAGCTATGTCAGAGGTGGCATATGCGTGACGATTAAGGTATCAGACCCCGCCGGAAACGGCGGGGTCTTTCATGTCCAGCACCCGAGAATATTCCCTGGTTTCCGGATTCTTTACGGTTTCAGACCGGTTCAGCTGCAGAAACTTTACAATCTCATAGCAGTTGATCCAGATTTCATGATTTCCATCCTTCTGGGATTCATCAAAGATCAGCTGCATGCCAAAGTGCAGATGCGGTTCTTCAATGTTGTTGGTGTTTTCCGTGCGGCTGTAGCCGGTGCGGCCCAGATAGCCGATCACATCTCCGGCCTGGACGATGCTTCCCGCTTTTAAGGATTTGTGATAGGGATAGTTCTTTCGCAGGTGCGCATAGTAATAATAGCGTTTTTTATCAAAGCTGCGGATACCGAGCCGCCAGCCGCCATACTGGTTCCAGCCGATGGCTTCCACGTAGCCAGATTCCACGGCAATGATGGGAGTCCCAACCTGCCCCATCATATCATGACCCAAATGCTGGCGTTTGAAACCATAACTGCGTGCAGCACCAAAATCATCGAAATCCTGATAAGGAAAGTTTTTGGCAATGGGAGAAAAGGCTTTGAGGCCGTATTTGCGGACCCAGCGGTAAGCTGGGGTGCGGCTGCCCAAAGCAGAGTTATGGGCAGCATCCGGATCAGCACCGGGAGCCGTACCAGGGCCAGCATCAGAAGCAGAACCAGAAGCAGAACCAGAAGCAGAACCAGAAGCAGAACCAGAAGCAGAATCATCATTGATGTTCTGGGCGACAGGTCCTGTATCTCATAAACACCCACCATCCCGCCCAGAACTGCAGTATAAGCCTCTAAATAATATGCATAGTATTTCATCCCATCGGTCAGAGATGCCATGGTTGCTCCGCTTTTGAGCTTTTCGGCAAGTGTGTCCATGTCGGATGCCTTGTAGCGCGAAAAATCCCCGCCATAGCGTGCGGCAAGATAGGCAAGAAGCTCGATCCAGTTTAAGTGATAATCGGTCGTGTAGCTGTCGACATCCAGACGGAGTGCCTGGCGGAGCGCCTCATTGGTTACAGTAAAGTCGACCCAGTGGATAAAATCTTTTTTTTCGTTATGGGAGGTTGCGCTATCAGAATGTGTACTTACATGGGCAGCAGCAGGGCTGCCTGATTGAAATAGCTGTGCCAGAGGAAGCGGAAACGCGTAAGAGAAAAAAAGCAGGGCTAATGTCAGGATTTCTGCATAAATCAGAAATTGTGTAAAGCGAAAGCATTGTGTGTATAAGAGAAAAAGGACACTGCACTGGGAATGGCGCATGTCCTTTTTGTCTGTCTGTTTTGGATCGTTCATGGCTGAAAACCTCCCATAAAAAGAAATACGGCAGACTGGTAAAGTTCTTTGCCATTTCATTTTATGAGAGGGAGACGGTCGATATGTATTGAGAAAGCTTGTAACTGTCCGGCTTCTTTAGCATTAAGAAAGCGTCAGGATATCGCGGTCCTCCGGAATATAGAGATTGCCGTGGTAATAAGCCTTTCCCTCGGCCATATAAAGCTCTTTCCGTTTTCCGACGGATTTATCTTCGGTATGCCAGAGCACCAGATTCGGGATATGAAGGCTTTCTGCAAGCTCAGCGGCATCCTTGACGGTGCTGTGGTGCTTCTCGTAAGGTTTGAAACGATCGCGCTCATCGTAGAGACAGAACGCTTCGTGAAGCAGCCAGTCGCTGCCTTTGACGTATGGTTCGCAGGCGGCATTATATGGCTCGTCTCCGGCACAGGTCAGTTTCTTGCCGTTTTTTAAGACGGTAGTAAAGCCAAACTGGCGTGCTTTGGTGGAGTGGATATCGAAAAAGGTGACATCGTAATCCAGAATGTGCAGGGTTTCGCTATCGTGAACCGGAATCAAGTGGATGCGGTCACCAATCAGACGGTAGAATTTGTCCTGCAAGGTCAGCTTGCAAAAGGTATCGATGGTGGATACCAGACCGTCGTGACAGTAGATGTTAAAATCACCCTCATATTTGCCGTTTTTCATGCGGGTTGCAATGAAACGTACTAGCCAGATGACGCCAAGAATATGATCAGTATGCTCATGGGTAACAAAGAGATGGTGAATCTGCGGATAATCGATCTTCATATCTTCCAAAATACGGAGAATGCCGTTTCCGCCACCGGCATCGACCATGAAATACTGGTCTTCATCGCGCAGGGCAAAGCAGGTATTGTAATAATGAGTGGCATTTGCATTGCCGGTTCCAAACACATAAAGCTCTTCCATAATTTTTTTCACTCCTTGTAAATAAAAACTAACAAAGTAACAACTTTTCAATTTGTTGTATTTATGGTACTATACTTCTAGGAAAAAAGCAATGTGGCTGCTGCAGAAGCAATACGTGCCTGAGCAGCAATACGAGGGCTTGATAGGAGGAGCATCGTGAGCAAAGAAGAATTTCTCCGGGGACTGGAGAATGCGCTTTCCGGCAATGTACCACCGCAGGTAGTGCGCGACCAGCTCCGTTATTATGATGATTATATCCGTTCTGAGCGCCAAAATGGCCGCACAGAATCGGACATTATGGAAGAGCTTGGTGACCCGCGGCTGATTGCCCGCACGATCATGGACACCACGCCTGGGGCGGCAGAGGGAGAATACGAGGAGTATCATCCGTTTGGCGGATTTACGGGAAATAGTGAAAGAAGCAGACAGGACGAACAACAGCAGACAGCATACGGAACCTATGGCAGCAACGGGAATATTCATTACTATAACCTGAATAAATGGTATTGGAAGCTTCTGGCAGTTGTAATCGTGATTGCGTTTTTTACGCTAGTGCTTACGATCATAGGAGGACTTCTGACTTTGGTAATACCGCTGCTTCCGGTAATCGGAATTGTAATTTTGATCATGTGGCTTGTGCAGGGGCCGCGCCGATAAAACACTGCTGTTCATGCAAGTGTGCCCGGCAGCTTTAGCGCTGCTGTTCATTTTAGTATCTTCTGCAGCACGAAAGTTGCAAATTAAGAACCAGACAGTTCACGTTTTTTGTACGGAACGGTCTGGTTCTTTTGATTTCATAGGAAATTGCGTTCCAAGAAACAAAAATGCTCTGCGAGAATGCATGTTTTTTACATTTATCACAGAAATATGAAGGAAATTATTAAGAAATAGTAAATTCTGCCCAGATTGCTTGACGGAAAAGCGTCACACGTGTATAATCAGTTTGTAACATAGTTAACAATTACGTAATATTTAGAAATAAATCATTCACGATTGGAGAGCGGTTCATGAAGAAAACAGTATTATACATAGCAGCAGTGCTGGCAGTATCAGGCGGTTTAATGTGGCAGAAACCTATGGTTGCACACGCAGAGCCGGAAGTGATCCAGGAAGCTCCGGTTTCTACTGTACTTGAAGTGGCAGCGGAAGAGGATTCCGACGAAGACAACGGACCGGCTCCAGAGATTCAGGCAGCAAAGAAGCTGGAGGAGGAGCTTGCAGCAGCAGAAACAGCTGCAGCAGAGGCAGCAGCCCAGACAGCCAGTGCCCGCCAGAATCTCGTGGACTATGCGCTCCAGTTTGTGGGCGGCCCGTACCGCGCAGGCGGCAATGACCCGCATACCGGTGTTGACTGTTCCGGTTTTGTGCGCTATGTCATGCAGCATGGCGCAGGTATCAGCATGAACCGTTCCTCTGGTTCCCAGGCAACCCAGGGACATGCAGTAAACTCCAGCCAGATGCAGCCGGGCGACCTGTTATTCTATTCCGGTGGTTCAGGCATCAACCATGTAGCTATGTATATCGGCGATGGAAAAATCGTTCATGCCTCCACCTATGCAACCGGCATCAAAATTTCCAAGTGGAATTACCGTAATCCAGTCAAGATTGTAAGCATGTTCTAGCAGATATTGAAGAAACCAGCCGCCACATTCTCGTGGTTTCAGTCGTGGGTTCTTCACGCATGGAATCTGGAACTTGGGAACTTAAAAACGTGTATCCAAAAAACAATCGGACGTTGCTTTTTCCATTGTTTTCCATTATAATGAGGTTGAAGAATGCTGATCCCCTTAATCAGCTTCTTCAACCTTATTAATTATTTATACTCCCTAAGAAAAGCCAGATAGCTCCCCTGTCTGGCTTTTCGCTTTGTGTGCATTCCTGTCTGGTCAGCACGTTGATGTGAAAAGAAAATTCGGAAAAAACAGCTATTGCAGGTGTTTAAAAACTGGAAAAAACCGACAGCTGCGCATCGGTATATTCTCCTTTCAAATTCGCATACTAATCCCGTAACAAATTTGTTAAAGCCAAACAGGAGGTATGCACAATGAGAGATCATTACAGTGATATGGACAACAGCAGAGACTGCCACACTTCCAATTCTATGGATTCTGAGCGGAACAGCAGCCAGAATACCAGCCGCAATTCCAGTCAGAATAAGACCCAGAATACCAGCCGCAATTCCAGTCAGAATAAGACCCAGAACGGCAGCCGTAATTACAGCCAGAATAAGACTCAGAACAGCAGCCGTAATTCCGGTCAGGATAATATGCAGAACAGTACCAAGAACCGGGCACAGAACAGCAGCAGAAGTAATATGGACAACTCTGCAAGAAATTAAGGATATCAAGTTACAATCGGACAACGACTTAGCAAAAGAGGCCGCCTTCTTTATTAGGAAGACGGTCTTTTTATTTTGTAGGAAATTGCATTCTTTCTTTATTCCAACATTATTGCATGGGAAATGTGCATAGATTTCCGATAAAAAATTGTCAAGAATGCTGAAAGTAGGAAATTAGGAGAAAAAATGTGCATCTTGAATTGACGTTAAAAATATAACATGTTATATTTTATAAAACATAACGCGTTATATTTTTAAGGGCAGAAACCGGGTCAAGGATTTCTGTTCAACGATTTTACCAAAGCAGACAAGGAGAAGAAAATGGAAAGAAAAAAGAATAGGGCAGTCTCGTTTTTTGCTGCCTGTATGGCAATTCTGGTCATGTGCTCAGTTCTGGTCTGGGGCTTTCAGACCAGCTGGGGCAATGTAGCGGTCAAACGGCTGAACCTCACCAGTCAGGATGGAACTACTGTAAGTTCCCTTATCTACATACCGAAAAACGCAACCAATGAGACACCGGCTCCGGTAGCAGTCATTTACCATGGACGTTCCAACCATGCCCATTCCAACGATACCTGGAGCATGGAGCTGGCACGCCGCGGTTATGTAGTTTTATCACCGGATTTGCAGGGCGGCGGTGAATCCGACCCGTCTGTAGACCGCAGCATCCAGGCAAAAAGTGTTGCAGAGTACGCAAACAGCCTGCCTTATGTAGAGAAGGATGCGATCAATCTGATCGGTTATTCTGCGGGAACCCAGACAGTTCTTCAGACTTATAAAGCAATGCCGGATCAGATCAAGAGCATCTGTGAGGTATTTGGTCCGTTTATGATCCAGATGGCAGGCGGTATCGATGATGTGGACACGAATTTCTGTCTGATCAAGTCCGACGCAGACCAGTACGACTATTTCTTTATTGGGGATCCGCAGGCTTGTACAGAGTATGTGACAAAAGCAGCTGGTCTTCCGGAGGTTGTTTCCGGAAAAGATTATGACCGGAATGGCAAGCTGTTCCGCTATTCTGAGATCAGCGGAACCCTGCATCAGACTGGAAATATCAGTGGTGAGACGATCCAGGCAATTTTATCCTTCGAATCTACGGTCAATGAAGAACCGGTCAGCCGTCCGGCAGATGATACGGCATGGCTTCCGCAGCAGATCTTTTCTGGAATTGCCTGCGTGACCATGATGTTTTTACTGGCGGCTCTGGTGAACCTGCTGATGCAGAATCCCTTCTTTGCATCAGCAGCGAATCCGGTGCCGGTAAAAGCGCCGAGAAGTGGGGCCAAGGCATGGATTCTGGATGTTCTCTTTGCAGTGATCATCCCGATGATCATTTTTGTTCCGGTGTCTGCTTATGTGATGGTATGGACCGGAGCCGGAACTGTCTGGTCTAAGGTTCTGACATCCGCAAACTTAAATGGTATCATGGGCTGGCTTCTGGTATTGGCAGCGATCGGTATCGTGCGGATGCTTCTGACTGCTTCCAAGCGGAAAAAAGAAGGAAATCCGATGCATCTGTCCGAGTTTGCTCTGGGTGGTGCAGCAGAAAGCAGGATTGACTGGACCAAACCGGCAAAGGGATTCCTTATGGGCTTGATTTGCGTAACCTTTGTGTTTGTATGGCTGGGACTGTTAGAGGGCTTCCTTGGCATCAACTGTCAGGTGTGGAACCTTTCTACTTATTTAAAAATGTGTCCGATGCGGATCTTCCGCGCAATTCCGTATGTGCTGATCATTTTCTTTGTGATGTTCACCGGAAATATGAGTCAGAGAGTGCTGCCTTCCACCGGAAATGAAAAGAAGGATATGTGGATCGCCGTTGCAGTGAATACGGTGATGACGGCGCTTGCATTGTTCTTACTCCTTCTGATCCAGTACGGCGGAAGTATGATGCTTGGAACCGGCCAGACCCTGATTCCGCAGATCGATGTATATGGAACCGGAAAAAATACCAGCTGCGGAGCACTGGACTTTGCCTTTGGTTACTGCTATATGATGGGCGGCACAACCGGAGTTGTAACCTATCTGTACCGTAAATTCGGCAATATCTGGGTAGGTGTGATCCCGGCTGCAATGTTTGCTGGTATGGTGACCTTATCCGGTTTTACTCTGATTGGCTAATGCCACTGCTTTGTTTGCCTCACTGATTCCGTACAGATTGTTCTTTAGGCAGGATATGCATGGCAAAATAGAAATTTCGTTTCTTTTCAAATATAGAAAAATGGATTATAATGTTTTTTACGTAAGCATTCAGTCGTGATATGGTTACGATCTTATCTAGTTTGAGCAGGAGACATGCAGATGAGCAAGGACAGACAGCAGGAAAAAGCCAGGCGATCCAGGGAAAAGCTGTTAGAGGCAGCGGGAAAACTATTTTCTGAAAAAAAGATATCCGATGTCGGTGTCCGGGAGATTGCGTCCGCGGCTGGCTGTACAACTGGAACCTTTTATCATTATTTTACTGGAAAAGATGACATGATCGACCAGCTGTATCAGGATCACGATATAGAAATGGGAAGGCTTCTGCATCAGTGGGCACAGGAACAGGGACCGTACTGTGATAAGATCCGGACGTTTTTTGCACAGACGTTATCTGCCGCAGTGTTGGCGGACGGATGGGAATTTACCTGCTACCGCATCTTCCAGATGCGAAAGCACAGCGATGATAGAGACCGGCTTTATATGGGGATGCAGGAACTGATCCAGAAGGCCATCGATGCAGGTGAGCTGCAGACAGATGCTTCTGCCAAAGAGATCAATGGATATCTGTTTGTTGTTTTCCGGGGAGTTTTGTATGAATGGTGCCTGTGTCCGCCGGAACAAGTATTTTTGCTGGACGAGCGCCTGAAACAGATGACCGGGTATGCGTTGCAGTCATTTCAGAAAAAATAGGAAGGAAGTCTCGAAAGGGGCTTCCTTTTGCTTGTTCTGTCAGAAATTGAGTCTTGTGAAGCAAAAAAGTTCCGCTGGGATGCGTCAGGATCCCGTTGCTGGACACGCCTGCGTAAACAATAGTACCAAAATGTCGGCGGTACAGCTGCGGATTGTCCAAATTCCGTTCCCTTGCATAAGATACAGTAAGAAGCAGGGACAGGCGGGGGATAGGCGGTATGTGGGATCTGATCAGCGGGGCACAGCTGGATGAATATCTGGACCGGGAAATACCACTGTTTTTGGTGGATATGAGGAATCCGGATGCATATTGCAAAGCGCATATCCGGGGAGCGGTAAACATTCCGGCAAATGAACTGAAACAGCGTGTCCGGGAACTTCCGACGGACCGCCTGATCGTTTTATACTGCTATCACGGACCGAACAGCATGCGGGCAGCAAGGTGGCTGGCTTCGCTCGGATACGAGGCGGTTGATGTATACGGCGGGATCCAGGCCTACCGCGGAAAATACCTGGAGTGGGAGTGAGGAAATTTTCCATTGCCGGGCACGCATGCGTGAACAGTAACATGCAAGAAATACGAAACATAGGGTAATTCGTTGACAAGTTTATGGGTGGGTAATAAAATAACAGTATTAATGTCAAGGAAAGATGAGGAAAAAATCAATGAAATACATGTTTGCATCTGATATTCACGGTTCTGCGCATTACTGCAGAAAGCTTCTGGAGGTTTACCGCGAGTCTGGCGCAGAGCGCCTGATCCTGCTTGGAGACCTTTTATATCATGGACCACGCAATGATCTCCCAGAGGAGTATGCGCCAAAGCAGGTCATTGCTATGTTAAATGAGTACAAGAACGAGATCATTGCCGTGCGCGGAAACTGCGAGGCTGAGGTGGACCAGATGGTTTTAGAGTTCCCGGTTATGGCAGATTATGCTATTCTGGTGCTGAATGGCCTGACCTTCTTTGCTACCCACGGACACCTGTTCAACCAGGACCAGATGCCGCCGCTTAAAGCTGGTGATATTCTGGTACATGGACATACTCATCTTCTGAAAGCAGAAAAGGTGAACGGACATTACATCTTAAATCCGGGTTCCACCTCCATCCCGAAGGGTGGAAATCCGGCAACTTATGCAATTCTGGAAGACCAGGATTTTAAGATCTTCGACTTTGACGGAAATGTAGTCAAAGAGGCAAAACTGGGTTAATTAGGAAAGGAACGGTATGGCGACAAAAGTATATGAACTGATTGCACCTTGCCATTTTGGGCTGGAAGCAGTATTGAAAAAAGAAATCCTGGATCTTGGCTACGAGATTTCCCAGGTGGAAGATGGAAAAGTAACCTTTTGGGGAGATGCGGAGGCTATTTGCCGGGCAAACATTTTTCTGCGCACGACAGAGCGCATCCTGTTAAAGGTGGGAGCTTCAAGGCAACAACCTTTGAGGAGCTGTTCCAGGAGACCAAGGCGCTACCGTGGGAGGAGTACATCCCGCAGGATGGCCGTTTCTGGGTCAAGAAGGCCAATTCCATCAAGAGTAAGCTCTTTAGCCCGTCGGATATCCAGTCTATTATGAAAAAGGCCATGGTAGACCGCATGAAGCAGGCGTACGAGGTTTCTGTGATTCCGGAGACCGGGGCAGATTATCCGGTGAGGGTATCTCTGTATAAAGATATTGTGACAGTGGCGCTGGACACCACCGGAGAGTCCCTGCATAAGCGCGGCTACCGCAAGATGACCAGTAAAGCTCCGATCGAGGAGACACTGGCGGCAGCTCTCATTATGCTGACTCCGTGGAACAAAGACCGTATTCTGGTCGACCCGTTCTGCGGAAGCGGAACCTTCCCGATTGAGGCAGCCATGATGGCAGCGAACATGGCACCGGGTATGAACCGCTCTTTTCTGTCTGAAAACTGGAAGCAGATCATCCCGCGCAAGTGCTGGTATGAGGCGATGGATGAGGCCCATGAGATGGTGGACGATACCGTGACTGTGGACATCCAGGGCTACGATCTGGATCCGGAGGTCATCAAGGCAGCCAGAGCTAATGCAGAGCTTGCCGGTGTGGCGCACATGATCCATTTCCAGCAGCGTCCGGTTGCAGAGCTGAGCCATCCGAAAAAATATGGTTTCCTGATCACAAACCCGCCGTATGGCGAGCGAATTGAAGATAAGAAAAATCTTCCGGCTCTCTATACCCAGATCGGTGACCGCTTTAAGGCATTGGACAGCTGGTCTGCATTTATCATCACTTCTTATGAAGATGTAGAAAAATATATGGGCCGCAAGGCAGATAAAAACCGTAAGATCTACAATGGTATGATGAAGACTTATTTTTATCAGTTCCTTGGACCGAAACCGCCGAGAAGAAAGCCGGATGGAGAATTTCGCAAGTAGTGTGGAGAAAGACCAAGTTGAAACAATGTTTTAGAAAAACCTGCGGGATGCTTGCCGCATTCTTATTCATTGCTTCCATAAGCGGATGCCAGGCATTGCCAAAGCCTGAACCGGGAAGTGTTTTTGAGTCGAGGCAGGCGCAGTGGAAGAATCGGGGAAAGCCGGATAAGCAGGAAGGCGGATCAAAGACAAGTAAACAGGAAAGCGAATCAAAGGCAGGCAAACAGGGAATCGAACCAAAGGCAGAGAAAAAAGCGGAAGATAAAACGGAGAAAGAATTATCGGATCAGAGTGCATTGGAAAACGGGGATAAGGTGGAAAAAGGCGATCTCCCTTCCCGTTACGATGCGCGTATTGATGGCCGCACGGCCCCGGTAAAAAATCAGGGTGACCTGGGCACCTGCTGGGCATTTGCATCGCTTTTGTCACTTGAAAGCAGCATGTTGCCGGGCAAATCATACGATTTTTCTGAGGACCATATGTCCCACGATCCGTATTTCCTTCTGGACCAGAAGAGCGGCGGAGATTATATTATGTCCATGGCATACCTGCTTTCCTGGCGCGGACCTGTTCTGGAGGAGGAGGATCCTTACGGGGACGGCATTTCGCCGGAGGGCTTAAAGGCAGTCTGTCATGTGCAGGAAATCCAGATTCTGCCGGAATATGACCGTGATGCCATCAAAGAGGCGGTGTACCGGACCGGAGGCGTGCAGAGCGCCCTTTACACAACGCTTCAGGGCCAGACACAGGACAGCCGTTATTATAAGAAGGAAAACGGGGCTTATTATTATTCCGGGACGCAGCAGCCCAACCATGACGTGGTGATCGTGGGCTGGGACGATGATTATCCGGCTGAAAATTTTACAACCCTGCCGCCGGAAAACGGTGCATTTCTCTGCGAAAACAGCTGGGGAACCGGATTCGGAAAAGACGGGTTTTTCTATGTTTCCTATTATGATACTAATCTGGGAGCAACCAATCTGGTTTATTCTGGCGTAGAACCGGCAGATAATTATGATGAGATTTATCAGAGTGATCTCTGCGGCTGGCTGGGACAGATCGGCTACGGAGGTGAGACGATCTGGGCGGCAAATGTGTACCAGGCGACTGCGAGCGAACAGGAAAGTCAGGAGTCTGGGAACGCTCAGAAAGACTCAAAATCCGGGAACGGACAGAAAAAACAGACGGCTGGAAAAACACAGAAGGTTCAGGCGGCAGGATTTTATGCAGTTGGCCAGAATACCGAGTATGAGATCAGCATTCTAAAGAATGTGCCGGAGCATCCGTCTGATGCAGACTGGAGAGCTTTGAAACGGCAGAAGCTTGGAACGACAAACGGAAGTGTTTCTTATGCGGGATATTATACGATCCCGCTTGCAGAGCCGGTGGAGCTTGAGCCGGGAAAACGTTTTGCCGTGCTGGTTGAGCTCAAAACACCGGGCGCAGTCCACCCTATGGCGATCGAGTATGATTCGCAGGATGGACGGTGCCGGGTTGATCTTACCGATGGTGAGGGCTATATCAGCGCGGACGGGGATCTGTGGGAATCTGCGGAGGAGCAGCAGGCCTGCAATCTTTGTCTGAAAGCATACACGGCATGGGAGTAATCGGAAAGCATGCGCAGTGTTGGAGAAATTCCTGAAAGCATACATTGAGCTGGAACATTTCCCGACGCGTGAATGGGAATGACTGGAGAAATAAGGAGAATATCATGAAAAAACACAGAATCGTATTTGCGACCGGCAATGCCGGAAAGATGAAAGAAATCCGCCAGATCATGGCAGATCTTGACTGCGAAGTGGTATCCATGAAGGAAGCCGGAGCAAATCCGGAAATTGTGGAAAATGGAACTTCCTTTGCGGAAAACGCTGAGATCAAAGCCCGTGCAGTCTGGAACTGCACCGGCGATATTGTGCTGGCCGATGACTCCGGACTCGTGGTAGATTACATCGGCGGCGAGCCAGGCATCTACTCTGCCCGCTATATGGGAGAGGATACCTCCTATGAGATCAAAAACCAGAATATCATTGACCGTCTTGCAGATGCGAAGGGAGAGGAGCGCAGTGCCCGCTTTGTCTGCAACATTGCAGCGGTGCTTCCGGACGGACGCGTGCTTCACACAGAGGCGGCGATGGAAGGACAGATTGCTGAAAAGCCGGCCGGATGCGGCGGCTTTGGCTATGATCCGATCCTGTACCTGCCGGAATTTGGCATGACCTCTGCGGAGCTACCATGGAGCAGAAAAATGCGATCAGCCACCGCGGGAAAGCGTTGGAGGCAATGAAACGGGAGTTAGCGCATTACTTTGAGGAGGAATCCTGATGAAGATACTGATCGTGAGCGATACTCACAGAAAAGACGGAAATTTGTACGATGTGATCGAGAAGGAGAAGCCGCTCGACATGCTCATTCATTTAGGCGATGCGGAGGGAAGCGAATATGTCATTGCAGACTGGCTGAATGAGGGGTGTGAGCTTGTGATGGTTCAGGGCAACAATGACTTCTTTTCTAAGCTGGACCGCGAGATTGAGCTGGATCTGGGACCACACCGCGCTTTTCTGACCCACGGTCATTACTATAATGTATCGCTGGATGTGGACCGGCTGTGGGAGGAAGCATCCGACCGGGGCTGCGACATCGCCATGTTCGGCCACACGCACCGTCCGTATCTGGAAGAGCGGGAAGGGATCACGCTCTTAAACCCAGGAAGCCTGTCTTATCCGCGCCAGGAGGGCAGAATGCCTTCTTATATTGTCATGGATCTGGAAGACGATGGAACCGCGAAATATCATCTGATGTTTCTGGGAGATTAGCGTAAGAAAAAAATGTAAAAAAAGTTTTGAAAAAGTGTTGACAAAATAAGACCTGTATTATATAATTACTCTCGCGTTGTTCGATGGCTCTCGAAAGAGCGCGGGAGAACAAACAGGTTTTCAGTGATCCGGGGTGTGGCTCAGCTTGGCTAGAGCACCTGGTTTGGGACCAGGGGGTCGCAGGTTCGAATCCTGTCACCCCGATTGAAAATGAATACGCGGGTGTAGTTCAATGGTAGAACACCAGCCTTCCAAGCTGGATACGTGGGTTCGATTCCCATCACCCGCTCTTGAAAAGCTAGTCTTTTCAAAAGTGAGTCTGTAGCTCAGCTGGATAGAGCAACGGCCTTCTAAGCCGTGGGTCGGGGGTTCGAATCCCTTCAGGCTCGTTTCTTTCACGAAAGTGAAAGATGAATTTCATAATGGTGGGTATAGCGCAGCTGGTTAGCGCGCCAGATTGTGGCTCTGGAGGCCGAGGGTTCGAATCCCTCTATCCACCCTGATTGTTAAGTCCTTATGCAAGCAATGCGTAAGGATTTTTTACAATCTGATATTTGCTCAAAGTGCGGTGAAGAAGTCCTGAAAGAGTTGATTATATCAGGAAGACTGCAGCAGTTTGAGGCAGACAATTTCATATCCGCGGGCATGGCGGAATTGGCAGACGCGCCAGATTTAGGTTCTGGTGTCACCGACGTGCAGGTTCAAGTCCTGTTGCCCGCATAACAAAAAAGCTCTGGAAAACAGAGCTTTTTGCGTATTTGTGCAACAAAAAAGCCCTGTTCTTCAGGGCCTTTTGTGTATCTGGCAGGGTCTTGTGATATTTTGTGCTGCAGAACCCTGCCAGTCTTATTTCACGGATTATTTGCTCAATGTTCCATTCTCGAAGTAATCGATCTTCATGGAGTGGCGTACATCGGCCAGAGTCTTTGCAGCAGTTGCCTCTGCACGCTTGCTGCCCTCTGCCAGAATGTCGTAAACATCCGGAAGACGCTGCTCCCAGTCTTTTCTGCGCTCACGGATCGGAGCCAGCTCAGCCTGGATCACATTGTTTAAGAACTTCTTGACCTTGACATCGCCAAGGCCGCCGCGGCGGTAGTGGTCTTTCAGCTCGTCCAGGTTGTTGTAATCCGGCAGGAACTCTGCGAAATGCTCCGGACGGCAGAATGCATCGAGGTAGATAAATACCGGGTTGCCCTCAACCTGTCCCGGATCTTCCACACGAAGGTGGTTCGGATCGGTGAACATGGACATGATCTTTTTGCGGATATCCTCCGGCTCATCGGATAAGTAGATGCAGTTTCCGAGGGATTTACTCATTTTTGCCTTGCCATCGATACCTGGCAGACGCAGGCATGCCTGGTTCTGCGGAAGGATGATCTGCGGCTCAACCAGAGTCTCACCGTATACAGAGTTGAATTTGTGCACGATCTCGCGGCACTGCTCGATCATCGGCATCTGGTCTTCGCCAGCCGGTACGGAGGTTGCCTTGAATGCGGTGATGTCTGCAGCCTGGCTGATCGGGTAGGTGAAGAAGCCGACCGGGATGCTTGCCTCGAAATTACGCATTTTGATTTCGGATTTTACGGTTGGGTTTCTCTGAAGGCGGGAAACGGTAACCAGGTTCATGTAATAGAAGCTCAGCTCGGTCAGCTGCGGAACCATGGACTGGATGAAAATAGTGGATTTCTCCGGATCCAGACCGCAAGCTAGGTAGTCAAGCGCAACCTGGATGATGTTGTCGCGGACTTTCTCCGGGTGTTCTGCGTTGTCGGTCAAAGCCTGCGCATCGGCGATCATGATGTAGATTTCATCAAATTTGCCGGAGTTCTGCAGTCTGACACGCTCTTTTAATGAGCCAACATAGTGGCCAACATGAAGGCGGCCGGTAGGACGGTCGCCGGTCAGAATGATCTGTTTCATAAATGATATGGACTCCTTTATTCTTTGTGCGGCTCAGCCGCTGATTCTTCTATTATAATTCTTTCCGTGGGGCACGTCAACTGAATCGAAGGTTTCGGGAGGGGGATTTTCCGAATTTGGAATGCAAAGCTATTGCTTTTTTGACTGGAATCAGATATAATAGACAGGCGTTTATATTCGTATAAATCATTGGGCCATCGCCAAGCGGTAAGGCACAGGACTTTGACTCCTGCACTCGAGGGTTCGAATCCCGCTGGCCCAGCTACAAAAAAGACGAGAAAACTTTTACCTATATGGAAGGTTTTCTCGTCTTTTTTGTGTGCTCTTCATAATCTTCACAAGTGGAAGTTTCAGTGAAAAAATTTTATTGCTGTATACATGAAGTGTATGAGAATATTTGTTTTGAAGTGAGAGCAGTAAACAAAAAACACCAGAGCATTTGCTCTGGTGTTTTCTCGCTTTGATTCTTGATTCTATGACCTCATCGGGAATCGAACCCGAGTTTACGCCGTGAGAGGGCGTCGTCTTAACCGCTTGACCATGAGGCCAGAATCGAGGCGACAAGATTCGAACTTGCGACCTCTGCGTCCCGAACGCAGCGCTCTACCAAACTGAGCCACGCCTCGAAGCGACTCCAATAATATAGCACCTTTTGAAAAATAATGCAAGCACTTTTTTGAAAAAATTTGAAAAAAATTTTATCTTTTTTTGGAAGCGGTTTTTTGCTGCTGAAAAGTGTGAAACGGGCAGGGGAAAAAAGAAAAAGGGAAATCCATGCCGTGTATGAAAGAAAAAACACGTATTTTTCCCGTTTTATGCAATTTGCTAATTGATAAAAATGTGTCAATATGAGAAAATAAACCTATAGTATGCACAGAAAACAGGAGTGTTATGCGCATTCGTGTAAGTCATATGTTTTAATGGATTTGTGAACCAGAATCAATGGGTCAGTACGAACAAGTTTGGAGGATTGAGTTATGAGAGTTACGATCTGTATTGGAAGTGCATGTCACTTAAAGGGATCCAGAGAGATCATCCAGCGTCTTCAGGAACTGGTAAAAGAGCATGGTGTTTCGGATAAGGTAGATTTAAACGGAGCATTCTGCAGCGGAAACTGTGTAAATGGTGTCTGCGTGACGGTAGACGGGGAATTATTCTCCTTAAAGCCGGAAACAACCGATGACTTCTTTGCAAAGGAAATTTTAGGGAGGCTGTAAGCATGGCGATCATTGACTTTAAAGCTACAAAATGCCGTCACTGTTACAAGTGTGTGCGAAACTGCGAAGTCAAAGCCATCATGGTAAAGGACGGCCGTGCGGAGATCATGCCGGACAACTGTATTTTATGCGGGCGCTGCCTGCAGATCTGCCCCCAGTCTGCCAAGACACTGGTCAGTGATCTTGGAAGGGTAAAAGATATGATCGAGGCGGGGGAGAAGGTCGTTGTTTCCATTGCGCCATCTTACATGGGCCTTTTGAAATACCATACTATCGGTCAGGTGCGCTGCGCGCTCATGCGTTTAGGCTTTACCGATGTGCGTGAGACCGCAGAGGGCGCTGCGCTGGTGACAGCGGAGTACGCAAGGCTGCTTTCTGAGGGGACGATGGAAAATATCATCAGTACCTGCTGCCCAAGCGTGAATGCGCTGATCGAGAAATATTACCCGCAGCTGATTCCGTATCTGGCCCCGGTGGTTTCTCCCATGATCGCGCATGGCCGCATGATCAAACAGGAACTGGGAAGCGACACGAAAGTGGTGTTTTTAGGTCCCTGCATTGCCAAAAAGCAGGAAGCGTTAGATCCGCGCCATGCGGACTGCGTCGATGCCGTTTTAAATTTCAACGACATCAGCCGCTGGCTGAATGAGGAAGACATTGTCATTGAAGACTGTGAGGACACGCCGTTTGAGCGGCTGGACCCGCGGGTAAACCGGCTCTATCCGGTGACCAGTGGAGTGATCAATTCGGTTATGGTCACAGAGGAAAAGCAGGACAAATACCGCAAGTTTTATGTGCATGGGGAGAGCAACTGTATCGATCTGTGCCAGAGTATGGTCCGCGGCGAGATCACCGGCTGCTTCATTGAGATGAACATGTGCTCAGGGGGCTGCATCAAGGGGCCGACTGTAAATGATAAGTCGATCTCACGGTTTAAGGTGAAGCTCGACATGGAAGATCGGATTTCCCGTGACCCGGTACCGGAAGCGGAAACAAAGCCGCTGCTGGAAGAAGTATCCCTGCACAAGGTATTTCTGGACCGCACGCCAAAGGATCCGGTTCCTTCCGAAGAAGAAATCCGCGATATTCTTGCAAAGACTGGCAAGGTGCGTCCGGACGATGAGTTAAACTGCGGTGCCTGCGGGTATCCGACCTGCCGCGAAAAGGCCATTGCAGTGTACCAGAAGAAGGCAGAGCTTGACATGTGCATCCCGTTCATGTACGAGAAGTCTAAGTCCTTTGCGAATCTGGTCATGGAGACATCCCCGAATGTGGTCCTGATCGTCGATGCAGATATGAAGCTTCTGGAGTATTCTGCTGTGGGCGAAAAATATTTTGGAAAGACCCGTGCGGAAGCACTGCAGATGTACCTTTACGAGTTCATCGATCCGTCGGATTTCCAGTGGGTGTTCGATACGCACCAGAATATCCACGGCAAAAAGGTGCATTATCCAGAGTTTAAGCTGGATACGCTTCAGAATATTGTATACATACCGGAGCAGAATGTGGTGCTTGCTACCTTTATCGATATTACGAAAGAGGAAGAGCAGGCCAGACTGGAGTATGAGCGCAAGCTAGACACCATCGACCTGGCGCAGAAGGTCATCCACAAGCAGATGATGGTAGCCCAGGAGATCGCGGGCCTTCTCGGCGAGACAACGGCAGAGACCAAGACGACGCTGACGAAGCTTTGCAGATCCCTTCTGGAGGATGGAAGCGACAACGGAGGTAAGTAGAATGGCAATTACCGTAGATGTTGCTTATAAAAGCCTGAATAAGTTTTCGGAGGTCCTCTGCGGGGACAAGGTCGAGCTGTTAAAAACAGACGATTCTAACATCATGATCCTGGCAGACGGCATGGGAAGCGGCGTAAAGGCGAATATCCTTGCCACGCTGACCTCCAAGATCCTGGGAACCATGTTTTTAAACGGGGCAACCCTGGAAGAGTGCGTGGAGACGATCGTGGAGACGCTGCCCATCTGTAAGGTGCGGCAGGTCGCATATTCCACATTCAGCATTTTGCAGGTCTTTCACAGCGGAGATGCGTATCTGGTCGAGTTTGACAATCCGAGCTGCATCTTTATCCGGAATGGCCAGCTGGTGCCGATCCCGCAGAATATCCGGGAAGTCCAGGGCAAAAAGATTAATGAATTCCGTTTTAAGGTCCAGCGCGGAGATGCGCTGATCCTCATGAGCGATGGAACCGTCCATGCAGGTGTGGGCCAGCTTTTAAACTTCGGCTGGCTTTGGGAAGATATTGCCAAATATGCAGTAAAACAGTACGCGCTGACAATATCGGCCATGCGTCTGGCGGCATCCATCTGCCAGGCGTGCGATGAGCTTTACCAGTACCGGCCGGGTGATGACACCACGGTGGCGTGCATGCGCATCATCAACGCGAAGCCGGTACATCTGATGACTGGACCGGCCCAGGATCCTTCCATGGATGAAGAGATGGTGAAGAGCTTTATGTCCGGTGACGATTCCACCAGGCGGATCGTCTGCGGCGGAACCAGCGCCACCATTGTCTCCAGGGTTTTAAAGAAACGTCTGGATGTGTCCATGGAATACGTAGATCCCGACATTCCGCCGATCGCGTATATGGATGGCATCGAACTGGTGACGGAAGGTGTTCTGACGCTGAACCGTGTGGTACAGCTGTTAAGAAGATATGTCAAGAATGAGACGGTATCCGAGCAGTTCTTCCTGGAACTGGACAAGCCAAACGGCGCGTCCATGGTAGCCAAGATGCTGATCGAGGACTGTACGGAGCTGCATCTGTATGTCGGAAAAGCCATCAACAGTGCTTACCAGAATCCGGGATTGCCGTTCGATTTAGGCATCCGTCAGAATCTGGTAGAGCAGCTGAAGACGGTTGTGGAAGATATGGGAAAACAGGTAACTGTAACTTATTATTAAATGATATGAAAATAGAGAGTTGAGGAAGGGTCCGAAAGGCGGACATCCGGAAATGAGGAGGAAAAGAAAACTATGGTAACAAATGACGCAACAATCTTACGCATCAAACACGACGTACTGTATGAGGTAGCAAAGCTGGCATGGGCTGGCGAGCTGGATGAGGAACACAAGGATCAGGTTCCGTACACCATCATCCCGGGACCGCAGGCACAGTTCCGCTGCTGCATTTATAAGGAGCGCGAGATTATCCGTCAGCGTGTCCGCCTGGCAGAGGGCAAATGCCCGACCAGTGGTAAAGATTCCAGAAACGTGGTCCAGGTCATTGGGGCAGCCTGTGAGGAGTGTCCGATCGCATCTTACACGGTAACCGATAACTGCAGAAAATGTATGGGAAAGGCCTGCCAGAATTCCTGTAATTTCGGAGCTATCAGCATGGGGGATACCCGCGCCCACATTGATCCGAACAAGTGTAAGGAATGCGGCAAGTGCGCAAATGCCTGCCCGTACAACGCGATCGCACATCTGGAGCGCCCGTGCAAGAAGGCCTGCCCGGTAGACGCGATTACCTACGACGAGTATGGCGTATGCGAGATTGATGAAAATAAGTGCATCCAATGCGGCGCCTGCATCCACAGCTGTCCGTTCGGTGCAGTCGGCTCCAAAACCTTTATGGTAGATGTCATCAACATGATCAATGCAGGCAAGAAGGTAGTAGCATGGTGGCACCGGCAACGGAGGGCCAGTTTGGAGCTGACATTACCATGGCAAGCTGGAAGACCGCGTTAAAGAAGGTTGGCTTCGCAGATATGGTAGAGGTTGCCTTAGGCGGCGATATGACCGCTGCAGCAGAAGCAGCTGAGTGGGCGGAGGCTTACAAAGAGGGTAAGAAGATGACCACCTCCTGCTGCCCGGCCTTCGTAAACATGATCAAGCAGCACTTCCCGCAGCTGTTAGATAACATGTCCACCACCGTATCCCCGATGTGCGCGATCTCCAGAATGCTGAAAGAGAAGGACCCGGAGACCGTTACCGTATTCATCGGACCGTGTATTGCAAAGAAAAGCGAGACTCTGGACTTAAACATCAAGGACAACGCGGATTATGCCATGACCTTTGGTGAGATCCGTGCCATGATGCGCGCGAAAGGCGTAGAACTTGAGCCGGAGGAAAACACCTATCAGGAAGGTTCTGTATTCGGCAAGCGTTTCGGCAACGCAGGCGGCGTAACCGCGGCGGTGGTAGAGTGCTTCAAGGAAATGAACGAGGATATCACCCCGAATGTAATGAAGTGCAACGGCGCTGCAGAGTGTAAGAAAGCCCTGCTTCTCATGAAAGTCGGCAAGCTTCCGGCAGATTTTGTAGAGGGTATGGCCTGTGTAGGCGGCTGTGTAGGCGGTCCGAGCAAGCATAAGACCGAGCTGGAGGCAAAGAAGGCAAGAGACCTTCTCATCGGTCAGGCAGATGACCGCGAAGTGCATGCAAACTTGAAGAATCTGGGCGTAGACCAGGTGGCAATGCACAGACACTAAGTAAACAATATCACACAGTAACGAACGAGGGCCGAAAGGTTTCGTCCCCGCCATTCGGTGGGGACGGAACCTTCCGGCCCATTTGTGTTTACTGTGCGATATTGTTTAGATTTCGTTTACTTTGCGTTTGATGTATGTAGTGTGCAGCAGGTGATGTGCCTTCTGGCTTCCTGGTTCGCCGAGGAACGTTGCGTACAGCTCCTTGATGGCCGGATTCTCGTGGGATTTGCGGATCGGGTTGTTTTTGTCGGAGTCGTAGAGGACTTTCGCACGCAGGCCGCGGATATCGACGGTGTTGCGTACATAGCCCGGCTGCTGCGGCTGGCCGCCGCCGTTGATGCATCCGCCCGGGCAGCCCATGATCTCGATGAAGTGGTAAGTTGCTTCGCCGGATTTGACTTTCTCAAGCAGCTTCTTTGCGTTGCCGAGGCCGGAGGCGATGGCAACTTTGACTTCCAGTCCGGCTACCGGGTAGGTAGCTTCCTTGATGCCTTCCATGCCGCGGACATCGGTGAAGTCCAGATTCTTTAATTCTTCGCCGGTGAGGGTCTCGACTGCAGTACGCAGTGCAGCCTCCATAACACCGCCGGTTGCGCCGAAGATGACAGCAGCACCGGTTCCAAGACCGAGCGGTGCGTCGTATTCTTCGTCTGGAAGTGTGTTGAATTTCAGGCCGACTTTGCGGATCATGCGGGCAAGCTCTCTGGTGGTCAGGGAGTAGTCAACATCCGGGACGCCGTTTGCGGCTTCATCCGGCCGCTGAATCTCGAATTTCTTTGCGGTACACGGCATGATGGAAACAGACACGATGTCCTTCGGATCCAGTCCCATCTTTTCTGCGTAGTAGGATTTGGCGATGGCACCGAACATTTGCTGTGGGGATTTGCAGCTGGAGAGGTTCTCGGTCATATCCGGGAAGTAGTGTTCGCAGTATTTGATCCAGCCCGGGGAGCAGGAGGTGATGAGCGGAAGCACGCCGCCGTTCTGCACGCGGTCTAAGAATTCATGCGCTTCTTCCATGATAGTTAAGTCAGCGCTGAAGTTGGTGTCGAATACCTTGTCAAAGCCGATGCGGCGCAGCGCAGCTGCCATCTTGCCCTGTACGTTGGTGCCGATCGGATAACCGAATTCTTCGCCTAAAGCTGCGCGGACAGCCGGGGCGGTCTGCACGATGACATGTTTCTTCGGATCTGCGATCGCTGCCAGAACTTCGTCCACCTGGGATTTTTCCTGCAGGGCACCGGTCGGGCAGACTGCGATACACTGGCCACAGGAGACGCAGGAGGTCTCGCCCAGGCCCATGTCGAAAGCAGAGCCGATAAAGGTAGCAAAGCCACGCATGTTGGCACCGATGACGCCAATGCCCTGTACCTTTTCGCAGACTGCAGAGCAGCGGCGGCACAGGATACATTTGCTGTTGTCGCGGATCATGTGAACGGCACTGTCGTCGATCATGGACGGGGTGCGCTCACCATCGTAATAGCCTTCGTCGGTCACGCCGAGTTCTTTACAGAGCTGCTGCAGCTCGCAGTTTCCGCTGCGGACGCAGGATAAGCACTTGCGGTCGTGGTTGGAAAGTAAAAGCTGCAGGGTTTTTCTGCGGGATTCCAGTACTTTCGGGGTATTGGTCCATACTTCCATGCCTTCATTGATCGGATAGACGCAGGAAACTACCAGGCTTCTTGCGCCTTTTACTTCTACCACGCAGATACGGCATGCGCCGATCTCGTTGATGTCTTTTAAAAAGCAGAGTGTCGGAATTTCAATGTGCGCCAGTCTTGCTGCCTCCAGAATGGTGGAGCCTTTTGGAGCACTGACTTCTATGCCGTTAATTTTGATCGTAATATTCTCCATATCCATCCTCCATTACTGTTTGTAGATTGCGCCGAACTTACATTTCTCCATGCAGGCACCGCACTTGACGCACTTGTCGGTGTCGATGATGTGCGGATTCTTGACTGTGCCGATGATGGCGCCAACCGGGCAGTTTCTTGCACACAGGGTACAGCCCTTACATTTGTCTGCGTCGATGTGGTAGGAGAGCAGGGCCTTGCAGACGCCTGCAGGACAGCGTTTCTCTTTGATATGTGCCTCGTACTCATCGCGGAAGTAGCGGAGGGTGGAAAGCACCGGGTTTGGAGCCGTCTGGCCAAGACCGCAGGCGGAGTTTTCCTTGACGTAGTAGCAGAGCTCTTCGAGCTTGTCTAAGTCTTCCATGGTTGCGGTGCCCTTGGTGATCTTGGTGAGGATCTCCAGCATGCGCTTGGTGCCGATACGGCACGGTGTACATTTGCCGCAGGATTCTTCAACGGTGAACTCCAGGAAGAATTTTGCGATGTCTACCATACAGTCGGTCTCGTCCATAACGATGAGGCCGCCGGAGCCCATCATGGAACCGATGGAAATGAGGTTATCGTAGTCAATCGGGATATCGAAATGCTTCGCCGGGATACATCCGCCGGACGGACCGCCGGTCTGTGCCGCCTTGAACTTCTTGCCGTTCGGAATACCGCCGCCGATCTCCTCGATGACTTCGCGCAGGGTGGTACCCATCGGAATCTCGACCAGACCGGTGTTGTGGATTTTGCCGCCCAGGGCGAAGACCTTGGTGCCCTTGGATTTTTCGGTACCCATGGAAGCGAACCATTCCGGACCATTTAAGATGATCTGCGGGATGTTTGCAAAGGTTTCTACGTTATTTAAGATGGTCGGTTTGCCGAACAGGCCCTTCTGTGCCGGGAACGGAGGACGCGGTCTTGGCTCGCCGCGGTTGCCTTCGATGGAGGTCATGAGGGCGGTTTCCTCGCCGCAGACGAATGCTCCGGCACCGAGACGCAGGTCAATGTCGAAATCGAAGCCACTGCCGAAGATATCTTTGCCTAAGAGCTCCATCTCGCGAGCTTGTTTGATTGCAATTTTCAGTCGCTCAACGGCAATCGGGTACTCTGCACGCACGTAGATGTAGCCCTGGCTTGCGCCGATCGCATAACCGGCAATCGCCATAGCCTCCAGGACAGCGTGCGGGTCGCCCTCTAAGACGGAGCGGTCCATGAATGCGCCCGGGTCACCCTCGTCGGCGTTACAGCAGACGTATTTCTGGTCGGCATCGTTCTGCTTTGCCAGCTTCCATTTGAGGCCGGTCGGGAATCCGCCGCCGCCGCGTCCGCGCAGGCCGGAATCTAACAGGCACTGGATGACGTCGTCCGGAGTCATCTCGGTGAGAACCTTACCGAGGGCAGCGTAGCCGCCGGTTCCGATGTACTCTTCAATGACTTCCGGGTTGATGATACCGCAGTTGCGAAGTGCGATGCGGTGCTGCTTCTTGTAGAAGTTGGTGTCGATAAGAGCCTTGACGCCGGCCGGGGTAACGGTCTCCTGGTAAAGAAGACGGGTAACGACACGTCCTTTTAATAAGTGCTCCTGAACGATCTCAGGAATATCTTCTACCTTGACCATAGAGTAGAAGCTTGCGTCCGGGTAGACGATCATGATCGGACCCAGGGCGCAGAGACCATGGCATCCGGTCTGGACAACGGAGACTTCCTTTTCCAGTCCGGCTTTTTTGATCTCTTCTTTTAAGGTTTCCATAATCTGCTGGCTTCCGGAGGAGGTACAGCCTGTTCCGCCGCAAACCAATACATGTGAACGATACATCCGCTTTCCTCCTTATTTCAGATCTGCTGAATTTAATGTGTATTCTTCTACGATATGTCCGCCGATGAGGTGGCGCTCTACAACCTCGGCTGCCTTGTCTGCATTCATCTTAATGTAGGTGATCTTCGGTTTGCCAGGTTCCATGACCTCTACGATCGGCTCATACTGGCAAAGACCGATGCATCCGGTCTGGGTAACGGAAACTTTATCGGTCAGACCTTTTTCCTGAACGAGTGTGGAAAGGGTGTTAAGGACCGGTCTTGCGCCGCTGGCAATGCCGCAGGTAGCCATGCCGACCACAACGCGGGTGTGGGTGTGGTCTTCCGCACGCATGCTGACCTGACTTTGCATTCTCTCGCGGATCGCTCTTAATTCTTCAAGACTTTTCATGTTCGATTAATCCTCCTGTTCTGACGGGGTTTTTGGAAAACAGACCTGTAATCCAAATTTAATAAACAGCTCCTCCGTCGGTTTCGAGTTTGTTTTCTGTCAGATAATCCCTGATATAATTGGAAATTTCAGGTGCGTCAAAAGGAACGCCGCCCAGGATTTCTCGCATTTCGCGGGTGTCGAGCGTGAATTCATTTTGACGATAACGGTAACGGTAGAGAAAATCGGTATCCGGGTGCCCGAGAATCAGGGTGTGGATGGTGGCAGTCATGTCGCCAAGCGGCATCCGGTCGATGTGACCGAGTGCAAAGACCGCGGTGACCGTGGTTCCTTTCCCGGGTTCCGACTCCATCCGGAAGCTTCCGCCGGTGCTTTCCGCAGCGAGCTTGAAAAAAGGAACACCGAGCCCCACTTTTCTGGTTGTGCGGCTGGTGTAGAATGGGTCCGTGACCCGCTCTAACTGTTCGCTTGTCATGCCGCAGCCGTCGTCAGTAATGATGACGGTCAGCCTGTCCGTTTCCGGCTGGATATCTACCGTGATCCGGATGAAAGATGCGCCTGCCCGGGTGGAATTTTCTGCTACATCAAGAATGTTCAAAGAAATTTCCGGCATCATAGGCTACTGGTATTTGGCAAGGATGCCAGGAATATCGTCCGGGGTAAGCCGTCCGTAAACTTCGTCGTTGATCATCATGACCGGAGCCAGTCCGCAGGCGCCGACACAGCGGCAGGAATCCAGGGAAAAACGTCCGTCCGGGGTGCACTCCCCGTTGGTGATGCCGAGCAGTTCTTCCAGTTTGGAAAAGATCGCACCGGAGCCTTTGACGTAGCAGGCTGTGCCTAAGCATACGGAAATCTGATATTTGCCCTTTGGCTGCAGGGCAAACTGGGAATAGAATGTGGAAACGCCGTAGATTTTTTCTAACGGGATTCCGGTTTCGTCGGAAATCATAGTCTGGACTTCGATCGGCAGATAGCCGTAAATTTCCTGCGCCTGCTGCATGATCGGCATCAGTGCGCCTTTGGTGTCTTTCAATTCAGCAATCACCTTTTTCAGAGCCGCTTCCTGCTCGGGGGTTCCGCTGAAAGGAACACATTCTTTTTTACAAGCCATGGTAACCCTCCTCCTTATTGCTATTGTGAAATGTTTATAATATCTTAACATGAAGATGAAAAAAAATCTACAAATTTTCTGTGTTAATTTAAAAACGCAATTCATCTTTTTGTTGATTATTAACAGAAAAGATGATATTCTTACCTTGGAAATATGTTTAGTCTGACAAAAATGTGACAAAATAAAACCTAAAAAAATGACGGAAAATGGCTAAATCAATATGGCCGGTTATAGCCATCTGCGATCATTTACAGGTATCCTATGACAGGGGGAATCTGCTTATGACAGCAAGAGATGTTCAGAAAATCCTCGGGGCGAGAGTCCTTACGGGAGAAGCGTTTCTGGACCGTGAGATCACAAGCGCCTGCGCATCCGATATGATGAGCGATGTGCTGGCTTTTTCCAAAGATCATTCGGTCCTCATTACAGGACTGTGCAATCCGCAGGTGATCCGGACTGCAGAGATGTTAGACATTGTGTGTGTGATCTTTGTCCGCAAAAAAAAACCAGATGAGACGATTCTTTCCATGGCAAAAGAACGTGAACTTATTGTCATGGAAACGGGGCATCGCATGTATTCCACCTGCGGTATGCTCTACCAGGCGGGATTAGGCGGAGGTGCAGTCTAATGGAAAATGCGATCGTATTACAGTATCATATCTCGGCAGATGACTTTACCCGGGCGGGGGAGGCCAGCAGTGATGTAAAAGGGAAATTGAAGCAGCTTGGCATCAGCCCGGCGACCGTGCGCAAGGTTGCCATTGCCATGTATGAGGGCGAGATCAATATGGTGATTCATGCAAAGGGCGGTGAGATCACGGTAGAAATCACGCCGCAGAAGGTCCGGATGATCTTAGATGATGTAGGTCCTGGCATTCCGGATATTGAGCGTGCCATGCAGGAGGGCTATTCCACGGCACCGGATGAGGTACGAAATCTTGGCTTTGGAGCAGGAATGGGACTTCCGAATATGAAAAAATATACCGATGATATGAAAATAGAGACAGAGATTGGCGTCGGGACCAAGATCACGATGGAAGTATTACTTGGGTGAGCATGTGCCGGGCGGGACTGGAAAAATCCCGCTGCTGGTGTACAGCATGCGAACGGCAACAAAATGATAGTTGGAGGTGAGAACGGATGGATAAGTTTTACCATTCCGTACGTCTGGATGAGGACTTGTGCAAAGGCTGCATCAATTGCATCAAACGCTGCCCCACCCAGGCCATCCGCGTGCAGGATGGAAAAGCCCGGATCAACAAAAAGTTCTGCATCGACTGCGGAGCCTGTATCCGGGTATGCCCGCATCATGCAAAGCATGCGGTTTATGATCCGCTTGAGGAAATGAATCGTTTTCAATATACGGTGGTGCTTCCGGCCCCTTCTTTATATAGCCAGTTTAATAATCTGGACGATATCAACATTGTGCTGCATGCCCTTTTGCATATGGGCTTTGACGATGTGTTTGAGGTGAGTGCCGCGGCGGAGCTGGTCAGCGAAGCAACCCGCTCTTACATAACCGAACACGAAGAACAGCTGCCTCTGATCAGTACGGCCTGTCCGAGCGTGGTACGGCTGATCCGGGTGCGTTTTCCGAATCTGATCCCGCATCTTTTGCCGTTAAATCCGCCAGTGGAAGTGGCAGCGGGACTTGCAGTGAAGCGGGCTATGGAAAAAACAGGACTTCCAAGGGAAAAAATCGGAATCTGTTTCCTTTCCCCGTGTGCGTCCAAGGTGACTTATGCGAGATCTCCGATCGGGACAAAAAAGAGTGAGATCGACTGTGTGTTTGCGATCAAGGATGTATATCCGCAGCTTTTAAAATATATGAAGCAGGTGGAGGAAGATCCGGAAAATATCAGCATTTCCGGCAAGATCGGCATCAGCTGGGGACACAGCGGCGGAGAGGCCGGAGGTCTGTTTACGGAGAGTTATCTGGCGGCAGATGGAATAGAAAATGTCATCCGGGTGCTGGAGGATATGGAAGACCAGAAATTTACCGATTTAAAATTTGTGGAGCTGGATGCCTGCAGCGGCGGCTGTGTAGGAGGAGTGCTGACGGTAGAAAACCCTTATGTTGCCGAAGTAAAGCTAAAACATCTGCGCAAGTATATGCCGGTTGCAAGAAGTCATATGGATGCAGAGACTGAGGAGAAAGCAGAAGGCTTGCTCCCATGGACAGAAAATGTTGAATATGAGCCGGTCTACAACCTGGGCGAAAGCATGATGGAGAGCTTTGCCCGTTTAAGCCGGATTGAGGCTTTGAGCAAACAGCTTCCGGGACTCGACTGCGGTGCCTGCGGGGCGCCATCCTGCCGGGCACTTGCAGAGGATATTGCAAGAGGCGAGGCGAAGGAAGAGGACTGTGTGTATGTGATGAAGGAGCGGATGCAGAAGTTCTTGGAGGAACAAAAACGTGAAAAAAGCGAAAATGCGGACGAAAACACAGGAGAAAACACAGTCTGAGTGACAGAATGTGCAGAAAAGGCCTGCAAAAAGACAGGTGATAAGGAGGAATTATGAACGTAAAACAGCTTCTTGACAGTAAAAAATTTCAGGTAATCCATGCAGGCGATGATCTGGAGCGGAAAATTACGACCCCGTTTTGCTGCGATCTTCTTAGTGTAGCCATGGGAAAGGCTCCGGCCGGATGTGTCTGGGTCACGGTTATGGGAAATATGAATACACTGGCCGTGGCCACGCTGGCAGATGCGGCCTGTATTGTGCTGGCGGAAGATGCTGCGCTGGATGAGACAGCAAAAAAGAAAGCAGCGCAGCAGGACATTACGGTGCTGGCTACGGAGCTTCCGGTGTTTGACGCGGCACTCTGGATCTGGCAGCAGATGCAGGGTGGGGAGCAGGAATTATGAACCGGGATGCGCATGCGGTGCAGGCGCAGGAAAAACTGTCGGAACGATGTTCGGATTGCGCAACCCTGAGCTATGACCTGCATATCCATTCCTGTCTTTCTCCATGCGGGGACGATGACATGACACCGGGAAATATTGTGGGTATGGCAGCGATCAAAGGGCTGGATGTGATCGCAGTGACGGACCATAATTCCTGCAAAAACTGTCCAGCGGTCATGAAGCTGGCGGAACAGTATGGAATTCTGGTCATTCCGGGCATGGAACTGACCACGGCAGAGGAAGTTCATGCAGTCTGCCTTTTCCCGGAGCTTTCCGCTGCGCTGGAGTTTGACCGGTTTGTCTATGAAAAACTGATAAAATTTCCAAACCGGGAAGACATCTTTGGAAAGCAGCAGATCATGAACGAAGAAGACATCTGTATCGGCATCGAGCCGAACCTGCTGATCAACAGCACATCGCTTTCCTTTGATGAACTCTGGGATATTGTGGCTGGGCAGTACGGTGGCATCATGATCCCGGCCCATATCGATAAAAATGCCAACAGCCTGCTCTCGAATCTGGGCTTTGTGCCGCCGGAGAGCCAGTTTAGAACCATCGAGCTGCACGACATGGAAAAGCTTTCCAAGCTGCAAAAGAGCAATCCATATCTTACACAGTGCCGCACGATCTGTAACTCCGACGCACATTATCTGGAACATATCCATGAGGCAGAGTATACCATGGCGGTGAAGGAGCGTAGTGCGGCTGGGGTGATCGCGTATCTGAGGGGAGAATTGTAATAGTAATAATATGTAAAATTTTCATGCGCATAAAATGAATTTATAATAAAATAAAATCTATAAATTTGATTTTAAACAGGCAGATTCCTATAATGTAGCTAAAAGTAAAAACACCATAGATAAATTTATGGGGAACAGGAGAAGAGTCATGAATCAATTATTAGGAATCTGCCTTGTCATTTGTCTTTTGACAATCCTGGGTTATGTCTGGGGGAAAATGACACTTGGCACAGTTGCGGCGTGCAGTATGCTTTTGTTTCTGCTGACAGGCTGCATTTCAGCGAAGGATGCATTGGGCAATATTGGAAACAGCAATGTCATTATGGTGCTCAGTATGTTTGTAGTATCCGCTGGATTTAACAAGACACAGTTTGTTAAGATGATCGGACGAAGTGTAAACGTACTGTCTAAGGGAAGCATTACAAAAGTTATGTTTGGCTTTATCTTTGCATCCGTCCTTGCGGCGACTTTAACCGGAAGTGCGGCAGCAGCGTTTTGTATTATGGCTCCGATTGTGGCAGCGAGTTGTGAGGAATTACATATTAGTCCAAGCAAAGTTACGTTCTGTGTTGGTCTTACCTGCATCGCAGCTTGTGGAATTATTCCGGTAGGCGGATCACTTGCGATGTTTGCAGAATTAAATGGATATATTACAGCAAATGACTACGCAGAGTATCAGCTGGCTGTCACAGATCTTTTTAAAGGACGCTGGATGAGCCTTGTGGTACTGGTTATTTATTGTGTATTCCTTGGCTATCGTTTTTCACCGGAACAACCTGTGATTCAGATGGAAAATGGAGCAGATCTGGCTGTAAAGAATAAGAAAGCAGAAGCGTTATCTCCTGCTAAAGAAAAATGTGGATATCTGGTATTCTTTTTGGTAAGTCTGGCATTGATCTTCAACACGCAGTTGAATGCAGGTTTACAGGCGGTGGGTCTGGCACCGTTGGCTTCCTGGGAAATTGTACTTGCAGGTGCTGTGATCATGGTTTTGACTGGCGTTCTTTCCAGTAAAGAAGCATTTGCGTCTGTTCCGTGGGATCTCGGTTTTTTGATTGCAGGAAGCCTTTGCATGGGATCTGCCCTGGCGAATACTGGTGGTGGAGATCTGATTGGTGGAGCCATTGCTTCGGTTGCAGGAAATCTGGGGAATCCGTATCTCGTAGGTGCTGTATTTTATCTGGTTCCGTTTTTCCTCACCCAGATCATGCAGAACCGTACGGTTATGGCAACGTTCCAGCCGATCGCGATTCTTGCATGTAAGGGTATGGGGGTAAGCTGTGTTGAACCGGTGCTTCTGATTGCATCAGCCTGCTGTACCGCATTTATGACGCCAATGGCAACTGCGTGTGTTCCGATGATTATGGATATCGGTGGATACGATGTGAAGTCTCAGTTGAAGCAGTCCGTGTTTCCGGCGATTCTTTTATCGTTGGTAAATATTTTCTGGATCATGACGGTATATCCGTTCTAAGCAGAACAGCGATTACAAAATATAATATGGAGGCAAAGAAATATGGAAGCAAAAACATTTCCTTCCTGCATGGCAGATCTTGAGGTAGATCTGATGCATCCAAACCGGACGCTGGTCCATGGTTTATTTGAAGAGCATACGCTGGTTCATGGCACATCGCGCAGATTTCTCACGTATATTCCGGAAAATCTGGAATACTGTCAGCCATGTCTGGTAACCGCAATTCCTTCCGGGGTGCATCCGGAAGCATATCTGGAAACTTCTGGTTTAAAAGATTTTGCAGAGGAAAAACAGCTGTTTCTGCATGTGGCTTATCCGGAGGATCATTGGAATCCGGACGGAAGTGATGCAGATTATCTGAATGCGATTTATGTGACGATCCAGGCGAGAGACTTTTACATTACTATGCAGGATAATATTTATCTTTGTGGAATCGGGGATGCTTCGTTTGCAGCGCATCAGGCAGCAAAACGTATGGCCAGTGAGTGGAGCGGACTGATGACGTTCGGCGAGCTGAATGGAAATCTTACTCAGGATGCACAGATATTGCATGGGGAGGAAAGCCAGGGCGAAGTAGAACTGAAAATCATGGGAACGAGGGCGCAGCTTCCGGTCTGGATGCGGATATCAGAACGAAACAGCCGGGAGAATTGTTCTGCGATCGCATACTGGAAAGAGCAAAATCACGTGACCGGAATCGCATTGTCCGGAGGTGGGGCAGATGAAATCTGGGCTCCGACTCCGGTCAGGGTCCGCAGTGAGGTGAATGAAGAGTATATTGCGCAGGTCCGGGTTGCAGTTGACACAGAAGATTTTTCCGTGAAGTACATAGAACAGGCATGGGAGTATATTGGCCTAGCACGTCGTCACAGAGGACAGGGCAGAAAGTGTCTGCGTTATTTCAAAGACCCGATTGCCTGCGGGGCAGTGAAATGGGAAAAGAAGGTGGACGGCATCATGCGTACCTGGTATGAATATGTGCCGTCCAGCTGCACACCGGATAAAACATGGCCGCTTGTTTTTGTATTTCATGGACGCGGAGGTACCGCAGAAACCTTCTTTGACCTGAGTGGAATTTCCGCTCTTGCAGAAGAACGACAGTTTATTGCCGTAATCCCACAGGCTGGAATTTACCAGCAAAAAGAGCATGGATTAAGAAATGTGCTGCTTTGGTGCGGGGAATATCAGGGAAAGTCGATCGACGATGTGAAATTTATCCGGGAGATTTATGCAGATATCCAGACCCGCTATGGCATCGACCAGAGTCGTGTCTATGCCATGGGACAGTCCAGCGGCGGGATGATGAGCGATGTGCTTGGCTATGCAGCCGGAGATATTTTTACTGCAGTGGCGCCATGGTCTGCTTTGCGTTCAAACGATATCACGAAAACGAATTATCAGCCGGGCAGCCGGACCGTTCCGACAATGTGGATTTACGGAGACCAGGATTTTTTATGTGCTTCGCATCAGGAAGATCCGGAATTGCCGTTTTCACCGGCACCAAGTATGCGCATTGCATTAATGGAAAAGATTAAGAGCAGGCATCTGGATATTTCCAGAGTGGAAAGTTGGTCGGATTGCCCCATCACCTGGTATTCTTTCCCAAATGAGCAGGGCATTCCGATGCTGGTGGCTGGTGTGGTGTCAAATATGGTCCATGCCAATTATCCAGAGGAAAGCTGGATCTCCTATGACCAGTTTTTGTGCCAGTTTACGAAAGATGAAGAAGGAAATACGTATTATCGCGGGAAAAAAGTGATCTTACAATAGTGAATTTTTGTAATATTCCTGGAACAGCGCAATAAAAGCCTTCTGCGCATTGGAAAGATAGTTTTTTCCCGGAGTTACAATATCAAAGACACGGGATGCAAGCGGAGAATCAATTTTGTAGTACACCATTTCCGGGTGTTTTCCAATAACCATCCAGTCGCTGATGAGGGTAGCTCCGATTCCGGACTGTGCCAGGTGGTAAGCGGTGACCAGCTGGGAAACCTGCATGGCAACCGGAGGTATAACGCCTGCTTCCTGAAAAAGAATCTGGGAGCGGCTGTACAGGTTGTTTCCGGGAGAGAGTAAAATAAATGGGGTATCAGCAAATGCTTCCATCGTGACAGCCGGACAATTTTCTTCCAGATAACGGTGGGAAAGAATATCGCTGGTGGTAAGCGCAGCCTTTCTTAAGTGGTCGTTGACTGGAAAACGGGTAGAGACAGCCAGGAGAATCGTGTCTTTGAAACCTGGAACCCGGCGTAATTTATCATGAGGATCTGGTGTACAGTTAAAGGTCAGGTCGATCAGATCTTCTTTCAGCATATCCAAAAGTTCATTGGACCCGGCTTCGGTCAGCTGCAGATCGATGCCGGGCCATTTTTTTTTGAAATCTGCAATGACCGGAGGCAGAATATAAGAATTAAAATAATGGGATCCTCCGACACGCAGATTGCCGGTTTTAAGAGACGTCAGGTCTCCAAGCTGTTGGGCCAATTCGTTTTCCAGGTGCATGATCTGACGGATTTTTTCAATATAAAGTTTTCCAGCCTCTGTTAATTCCAGAGGCTTTTTGTCGCGGTTAAATAAAGGCATGCCGATCTCAGTTTCTACTTTCTGGATGGAAATACTGAGGGCGGGCTGGGTCATGTAAAGGGATTCAGCGGCTTTGGAGAAGCTGCCTTTCTGATATACGGTATAGATATATTTCATTTCCTGCTGCATAAGATACCTCGTATAAAATTGATTTATAATAAAATAAAAACGATAAATTTGATTTAATTATAGCGCGAACTTATAATAAGGACAACAGAAAAAATAAAAACCTGACACAAAACGATGATGGTATCAGGGGCAAAAAGATTGGAAATCCGTTGGAAGCTTGTGCACAAGACAATTTTTGAACCCAACATCATATTGTGTCAAAACCGGATAATTCGGAGAATAGGAGTCGAGATGAAGATTGATGCAATTATGCTGGATCCCAAAGACAACGTAGTGACCTGCGTGCGGGATGTTGCGGCTGGCGAAACGGTTTGCTACCGAAATGGAGATGCGTTCCTGAATGTGGATGCGAAAGAAAATATCCCATTCGGACATAAGATCGCACTGGAGGAAGTTGCGAAGGAGGCAGAAATTTATAAATATGGAGAGCTGATTGGAAAAGCAATGTCTCCGATCGGAAAAGGCTGCCTGGTAGATCACAAAAATATTTACAGTGTTCCGCGTGATTATGAAAGTGAGTATGTGCCGGAGGCATAAAAATTAGGAGGAAAGTTATGAAATTTATGGGTTATCGTCGTTCAGATGGACGTGTAGGAATTCGAAATCATGTATTAATTTTACCGGCTTGTGCCTGCGGAAGTGAATCCAGCCGCATTGTAGCTAGTCAGGTAAGAGGAGCCGTTAACATTGTGTTTAACACGGGCTGCTCCGATGTTGCTGCAAACACGGCAATGTCGCAGAAAGTTCTGACCGGTTTTGCCTGCAACCCGAACGTATACGGAGTTGTGATCATCGGACTGGGCTGTGAGACTGTTCCGCATAAAGAATTGAGAGAAAAAATTCAGGCCATGACCGACAAACCGGTGGTATCGTTTGGTATCCAGGAAGAGGGCGGCACCTTAAAGACCATTGAAAAAGCAGTGCGTGCTGCAAGAGATATGGCTGCACAGGCAGCGCTTGTTCAGAAAGAGGAGTGTGACATTTCCGAACTGCTTATGGGAATCGAGTGCGGCGGTTCTGATGCAACCTCCGGAATCGCTTCCAACCCTGCAGTAGGAGAACTGAGCGACCTTCTGGTAGATCTTGGTGCTTCCACCATCATGAGTGAGTCGATTGAGTGGATTGGCGGTGAGCATCTGCTGGCAAAGCGTGCGGCAACTCCGGAAATCCATAACCAGATCATCAAAGTATGCGAAGATTATGAAAAACATTTGAAGGCAGCAGGTCAGGATTGCCGTGCCGGACAGCCGACACCAGGCAATAAGGCTGGCGGTCTTTCCACTCTGGATGAGAAGAGCCTGGGCTGTATCCGCAAGGGCGGTACCAGACCGATCGTAGAAGTGCTTGAGCAGGCAGAACGCCCAACGAAGCACGGCGCTATCGTTATGGATACGGCAGGTTATGATATTTCTTCCGTAACATCCATGGTAGCAGCAGGATGTGCCTGCGTTGTCTTCACGACCGGACGCGGAACCCCAACCGGAAATGCGATTGCTCCGGTATTGAAGGTGACCGCAAACAAACGGACCTATCAGATGATGGAAGACAATATGGATGTCGACTTAAGCGGCATTATGGATGGAACCGCTACGATTCAGGAGAGCGGAAAAATGCTGTTAGAAGAGATCAATCAGGTTTGCAATGGAAAAATGACAAAAGCAGAGGCATATGGTTTTTCTGACATCGCAGTAGACCATGTATGCCGGTTTGTCTAGGAAGGCGGAGAAAATGCGATGAATCCGATTAAGATGTGGAACAAATTAAGTCTTTTTACAAAAATCATGATTGGTTTTGTATTGGGAATCGCAGCAGGTGTCATTTTGGGCGAATCCGCAACGAAACTTGCATTTCTGGGAACCATCCTGACAAGACTTCTGACTATGGTAGTTGCGCCGCTGGTTCTGGGACTTCTGATCTGTGCAGCAGCCGATGTGAAAGATTTCAAGACACTTGGTAAGATTGGCGGAAAGACGCTGGCAATCTTCCTTGGCGGTACTGCTGTAGCGGTAGCCATTGGCCTGGTACTTTGCAACGTGATGCAGATCGGTGCGGGATTTGTCATGGAAACGCAGGCAGCTTATGATGCAAAGGAAATCCCGAGCATTGCAGACACGCTGATGAACATCATTCCGACCAACCCATTCAATTCCTTAAGTGAGCAGAACCTGCTGCAGATCATTTGCTTTGCTCTTCTGCTGGGATTCTCCCTCATCAAACTGGGAGACAAGGGGGCTCCGGTACTGGATTTCTTCCGCGCATGGACCGAAGCATGGAAAGAAATCACCAACATTGTTCTGGAATTTACTCCGTATGGGGTATTTGGTCTGATGGCAAACATCGTCGGAAAGTACGGCATGGATGTTCTTCTTCCTTATATTAAGACCATCGGAGCATGTTATCTGACCTGTGCGCTGTTTACGATCATCGTGCAGGGAGGTCTGATGGTTGGGCTTTACGGCGGCATCAGCCCGGTGAAATTCTTTGGCACCATGAAAGAAGCAATTCTGTTCGTATTCGCAACCTGCTCCAGTGTAGCAACCATTCCTCTGAACTTAAAATGTACCAAGGCACTTGGTGTCGATGATAAGATCGCAGACTTCGTCATTCCCTTCGGCGCAGTCATGAACATGAATGGTACGGCAATTTACGAGGCAGTTGCAGTTATTTTCGCATCCCAGGTATTCGGCATCGAACTCACTGTAACCCAGCAGATCATGGTTATGGTGACTGCAGTCCTGGCATCTGTCGGTACAGCAGGAATCCCGGGATCCGGTCTCGTCATGATGACAATCGTTCTGAATGCGGTAAACCTTCCGTTAGAGACGATCGGTCTGTTAGCCGGAATCGACCGTATTCTGAATATGGCCCGTGTTATTCCGAATATTGTCGGTGACGCAGCGGCAGCAGTTGTGGTAGCAAAGAGTGAAGGTGCTTTGCATCCGCAGAAATAATCTAATAGTGAAATCCCATTTTTGCCAGGGGCATTCCGTGATATTGCGGAATGCCCTGTTTTGCAAAGTCTTAATAATTCATTACAAAGCAGGTGAAATGGTTGCCTCAGTAGTGAATTTCGATTAAGATAGAACTCAGATAAGACAGCAGTGATGCAGCTGAATAATTATGATACAAGAAGATAGGGGAGGAATGGGAAAATGAAACTCAAAAAATGGATCACACTGGGAGCGGCTCTCAGCTTTTTGCTTGCAGCACAGCCTGCATATGCAGCGCCGGTGGTTACTGCAGGCGTAAATCAGAGTGTGCAGACTCCGGAGGAGGCAGCACAGGAGGCAGTTCAGTCATCTGGTGTTGTTGCGGGAGAGGCACCGGCTGGCAACGATAACCAGGCGGCAGCATCAAATCAGGCACCGACACAGGCAAACGCAGCGAGCCAGGCACCGACTGCAGCAGAGACAGCTCAGCAGTCAGACAGCGCCAACTTACACCAGTCCCCGACCATTACATCCGGCCAGAACCAGACCGCAGCGCCGGGAACAGCAGAAACAAACGCATCTTCCGCGCCGGTTTCTGCAGGTGAGGTGACCGGCATCCCGGAGGGTCCTGGCGGCATCAAGAGTGATCCGGTGACACCGGTACTGCCGGAGGAGAAGGCGGCGCAGGACGCAGCCCAGGCGGCGGACGCGGGACAGGCTGCAGCGCAGCAGGCAGGAACCGTAGACCCGTCCAGACCGATGGTGGCTCTGACCTTCGATGACGGACCGCAGCCGTCTGTTGGAAACCGCATTATGGATTGTCTGGCGCAGTATGGCGGAAAGGCAACCTTCTTTATGGTGGGTGACCGTGTTGGCTCCTACAAGACAGAGGTGCGGCGCATGGTGGCAGAGGGACACGAGGTCGCAAACCATACCATGAACCACAAATACCTGCAGAAACTTGGTGCAGCACAGATCCAGGCGCAGGTCAACCAGGGAAATGATGCGATCCAGGCAGCCTGTGGTGTCCGCCCGACCCTGCTTCGTCTCCCGGGTGGAAACCATAACGCAACCGTAATGGCAAATGCCGGAATGCCGATGATCCAGTGGAATGTGGATACACTCGACTGGAAGACCAGAAATGCGGACAAGACGGTAGCTGCCGTGTTGAACCATGTCAAAGACGGAGATATCATCCTGATGCATGAGCTTTACGCTTCGACCGGAGATGCAGTTTTGCGTATTGTGCCGGAGCTTCACAAACGTGGCTTCCAGATGGTGACCGTGAGCCAGATGGCGGCAGCAAAAGGAAAGACGCTTGAGGCCGGGAAGCTATACTCCAGTTTCAATTAATAAACGGATTTCGGAAATGAATCTGCAAAAATGATAATACGGGGAGGAACAAGAACGCCATGAAGATATTACATATCGGCAATGTGAACAATGTGGAGAATTACACAAAGAAAACGCCGTTTACAGAGAGCGCAGAGGTTGTCAATGCACCGCTTGGCCTGACAGATGAAGCCTATGCAGGGCTGGCACCGGATGCAGAGATGATCATTGTAGACGCGATCACGGAGATTTCGGAAAAGCTGATCGAAAAGCTGCCAGACTTAAAGCTGATCCATTCGGAAGGTGTTGCCTTTAACCGGATCGACCTGGCTGCCGCAGGAAAACGGGGGATTTATGTCTGCAACTGTGCAGGGATGAATGCCAAGGCAGTGGCAGAGCAGACGCTTCTTCTGATGCTTGGCGTGGTCAAAAATGTAGTATCCGGGGATGCTGCCGTGCGCGATGGAAACCAGATGGATGTAAAGATGGCTTATATGGGAGCCGGAAGCCTGATGGAGCTGGCAGACTGTAAGGCTGGCCTGATCGGTTTTGGCGCGATCGGCAAGGCAACTGCCAGAATGCTTCAGGGTTTTGGTGTTGAGGTTTATTATACAAAACGCCACCGCTTAACGGCAGAAGAAGAGAAGGAGTATCAGGTCTGCTATCTTCCTATGGACGAGCTGCTTAAGACCTGTGATATGCTGAGCCTGCATCTTCCGGTTACGCAGGAAACGACTGGTATGTGCAACCGGGAGTTCTTCGGAAAATGCCGGAAGGGCAGTTATTTCATTAACACATCCCGTGGCGAGCTGGTGGACGATGATGCACTGTTGGAGGCTTTGCAGAACGGAACCATTGCAATGGCTGGTCTGGATACCTTAGATCATGAGCCAGTGCAGAAGGATCACCCGATGCTTTCCTGGCCGAGGGAGATTCTGGACCGGATCGTATTCAGCCCGCACATCGGAGGCATTACAGGAAGCAGCTTCCGCCGCGGTTATGGTATGATCTGGGATGATATCGAGAAGGTCGCAAAAGGAGAAGTGCCGGGGCATATCGTGAACTGGAAGGAATTGGAGCAGTAATAAGAAGTGACAAAATGAAGTAATAAAAATAAAGCAATAAAATACGGGAGAAGCTGTTGCGGATGCAGCTTCTCCCGTTTTTTTATACCTGCTCTGCGATCTCGTACAGCAGATGCTCGGAATCCTCCCAGCCAAGACATGGGTCAGTGATAGATTTTCCGTAGCAGTGCTCGCCGATCTTCTGGTTGCCTGGCTCGATGTAGCTTTCAATCATGACACCCTTAACCAGCTTGTTTAAGTCAGCGGAATGTCTGCGGCTGTGCAGGATCTCCTTGACGATACGGATCTGCTCCATGTACTGCTTGTTGGAGTTGGAATGGTTTGCATCTACGATGCAGGCCGGATTGACCAGATCGCGTTTTGCATACAGCTCGTGGAGCAGCATCAGATCCTCGTAATGGTAGTTCGGCAGGCACTGGCCGTGCTTGCTGACTGCACCGCGCAGGATGGTGTGGGTGTACGGGTTGCCGTCGGTCTTTACCTCCCAGTCACGCATAATGAATTCGTGGCTGTGCTGGCCGGCCTGGACGGAGTTCATCATAACGGATAAGTCACCGCTGGTCGGGTTTTTCATGCCAACCGGAACGTGGCAGCCGCTGGATACCAGGCGGTGCTGCTGGTTTTCTACGGAACGGGCACCGACTGCGATGTAGGACATGATATCGTCTAAGTAGCTGACGTTATCCGGGTAAAGCATCTCATCTGCGGTGGAGAATCCGGTCTCCTTTAAGACACGCATATGCAGATGACGGATCGCATGAAGTCCCTCTGCCATGCTCGGGCGTTTTTCCGGGTCCGGCTGGTGGAGCATGCCCTTGTAGCCATCACCGGTGGTACGCGGCTTGTTGGTGTAAACACGCGGTACGATCAGCAGGCGGTCCTTGGTCTTTTCCTGGACATTGATCAGGCGGCTGGTGTAATCCAGCACTGCATCCTCGTTGTCTGCGGAGCACGGTCCGATGATGACCAGAAATTTGTCGCTCTCGCCGCGGATGACTTTTTTGACTTCCTCATCGCGCTCTGCCTTGCGTGCTACGAATTCCGCCGGAAGCGGGAACTGTTCTTTGATCTCTGCCGGGGTCGGCAGCTTGTTTATAAATTCGAATGCCATAATTTTCTCCTCGTTTTGTAAATAATGTGCTGTAAAAATGCGGTTGTGTCTGATGCGTGTGGATAAGCAATGATCTGTGCACGTTTAAGTTCAGCGACACAAATGAATTCACACGTTGGCGCGTTAAAGCGTATTATAGTATGCCTGTGACAAAAATGCAAGCATAAAATCTGCATGCTGCTGACGTAATCCCAGAATTGGTTACTGTTCACGCATGCGTGCCCAGCAGCGCCAGGATCCGTTTTGCTGTCTGCTGCGGTGTGCGGTCATTTTTAACCGTAAAGTCTGCGTAGGTCTGGTAGGACACGGCACGCTTTTCGTAGCGTTCCCGCAGTTCTTCTTTGGTATTGTTCTTGATGAGCGGCCGCTCGGGAGTCTGCATGAGGCTGCGGTAGCAGTCTTCGAAGGGGCGGTTTAAATAAATGATGGTGCCGGCTTCGGAGAGAAGCTTTCCATTGCGTTCCGAGGCCAGCATGCCGCCGCCTGTGGAGATGACACAGGTGGATAGCAGGAAGCCTGCCGGGCGATTTCATGCTCCAGATCACGGAAACAGGCCTCGCCCTTTTCGGCAAAGAGCTGCTGGGGGGTCTGCCCGGTCTGCTCCTCAAGCAGTGTGTCCGTATCGAAGAAAGGAACACCAAGCTGCTTTGCAAGTTCTTTTCCTACGGTTGTTTTTCCACTGCTGGTATATCCGCACAGAAAAACAGGTTTTGTTATCATGTTGCGATTCCTCACTTTATTCAGAGTCAATACCAGAATCATAACATTTTTATAGAAAGAACACAATCCCGGATTATTTCGCGGACACTGGCACTGGTTCGCTGGCAGGGATTTCCTGAAGTGGAATAACTGCCATAACTAACTGTTATGATTTAAAACTTTAACTCGCAAAAGCTTTGTGTTGAATCCTGTCTTTTCCTGTGTTATAATCTGGATTAGCACTGCACGGCGTAAAATGGCCATTGGGCTTTCGGAATCCGGTGCTGCCGGATCCGCAGCGCTTATGGCGAAGCGCACCGTGCTCTGGGGAAGAACGTAGAAAAAGAGGAGTGTAGTAACTATGAGAAAAATCATTGCACTGGCTACGGCTGCCGCAATGTGCCTGTCCATGACAGCATGCAGCGTTTCCGTATCCACATCCGAGACAACAAAAGCAGCAGAGACTACCGCAGAGACCACTGCAGCAGAAAGCAGCGAGGCAGCAGCAGACAGCGATCTGGTGGCAACTGCAGATTACCCGACCAAACCGATCAACATGATCATCCTTACGGAGCAGGCGGAACCACCGATGTGTGGGGCAGAAAGCTTGCAGCCCTTCTTGAAAAATATTTAGGACAGTCCATCACCGTGACCAACCAGGGCGGCGCATCCGGTTCCATCGGCTGCCAGTCCGTAAAAGAGCAGCCGTCTGACGGCTACACCCTGTTAGTCTGCGCAGAGACTATGGGTACCTACCGCACCATGAACATCTGCGACCTGGATTACGAGGATTTCACTGTTATCTCCCCGTTAGTCGGTGACCCGAAGGTTCTGGTCGTTGGCAAGGATTCCAAGTACAACACTCTGGAAGACCTGCTCGATGATATCAAGGCAAATCCTGGAAAAGTGACCATGTCCCATTCCGGCCCTGGCGGAAGCGGCCACAATCAGGGTCTTGTATTAAAAGAGCTTGGCTACGACGTAGCAATGACCAGCTTCGATTCCGGTAACGATGCATTACTTGGCGTGATCGGCGGACAGGTAGACTTCACCAACCCGAACATCTCTACTCTGGGCGGTTACATCGAAAGCGGCGACGTAAAACCGTTAGCAGTATTCTCCAACGAGAGAATGGAAGCATACCCGGATATCCCGGCATTCACTGAGGTGGTTCCGGAGTCCGAGAAATACTTAAATATCCCGTACACCCTGTTAAGCTTCGTTGTAAACAATGATACTCCGCAGGAGGTTGTTGACGTATTAAAGGCAGCTGCCAAGAAGGTATTCGCAGATCCGGAGTGGACTGATTTTGTAAAGCAGAATGCGGCAGATCCGGTATTTGAGAAATACATCGACGATGCTTCTATTAAAGAATTTTACGACAACTGGAAATCTGTAATCTGCTGGCTGCAGTATGACAACGGCGTTGCAGAGAAGAGCCCGGAAGAGTTCGGCATTGCAAGAATTGAGGAGTAATCCATGAAAAACAAAGTACCTTCTTTAATTGCAGAGGGAATCTTATTTTGCGGGAGCGGCATTTTGCTGCTCTCGTATTCTCTTATGTCCTATGCAAAATCCTTTAACAAAGCATGGAGCCAGTCTCCATACCTGTTCCCGGCCTTAGTTGGCGCGGCGCTGGTCGGACTTTCTGTCTGGATCATGGGCCAGGGAGTCCTTGCCATGAAGCGGGCAGCGGCTGGAAGTGCTGCAGTGCAGAATGGTGCGGCACAAAACAGTGAGAGCCAGAGCGCAGGAACACAGGGCGGTGCGGCACAAAACACGGGAGATCAGAATGCTGCTGCCGCAAAAATGGCGGGCAGCACAAAGTCCCGCAGCAAGCTGCTTAGCATTCTGGTTGTGCTGGTTCTTTGCTGCCTGTATTATCTGGTCCTTGCAGAGGTTTCCATTCCGCGTGTGACCATCGGTATCCTGTCCTTAAGCATCACCATCTCCATCTTTGAGGTGGCAACGGTCGTATTCCTGATCGCCATGATGGCATTTATGGGTGTGCGCAAGGTGCCGATTCTGGTCCTGGTCCCGCTTGGAACCTCCCTGTTTTTAAGTATTGCATTCCGCACATGCCTGCATGTGATGCTGCCATAGTAAAGAAAGGAGAGAAAACAGATGTTAGAAATGTTATCCATCGTAGATCTGCGGTTCCTCCTTATGGTCCTTTTGGGATCTGTGGCGGGCCTGTTTGTCGGTGCCATTCCGGGTCTTTCCGTATCTATGGCAACCGCACTTTTAGTATCCATCACCTACACCTGGGATCATTCTGATGCCCTGGCAATGATCATGGGTGTTTATGTAGTCGGTGTGTTCTCCGGAGCAGTATCCGCAATCCTGATCAACATTCCGGGTGCACCGTCCTCTGTCGTAACAACTCTGGACGGTTACCCGATGTCGAAAAAAGGACAGTCCTATAAGGCATTGTTCACCGCGACTATTTATTCCTTCCTGGGAAGTGTTTTCGGTTTTATCGCACTGGGACTTTTAGCTGAGCCGGTATCGGCCATTGCCATCAAATTCACCAAGATGGATTACTTCCTGCTGGCACTCTTTGGTCTGGTGACCGTCGGTTCGGTCAGCACCAAAAATTATGCAAAGGGCCTGGTCAGCGTTATGCTTGGCCTGATCATCAGCATGATCGGTCTGGACCCGCTGATGGGAACCAAGCGGCTGACCTTTGGAATCCAGAACCTGGCAGGCGGTATCAGCACGGTACCGGCGCTGGTCGGTTTCTTTGGCTTTGCGGAGGTTTTAAGTGTTGTATACAATCTGGGGCAGGAACAGAATGTCCTGTCCATGGAAAAAACAAAAGTTAGTTTAAAAGAGGTGCTGAAGCACTGGAAGCTTTCCCTGTATACCTCTACGATCGGCATGCTGGTAGGTGCCCTGCCTGGCGCAGGCGGTCCAGTGGCATCGTTTATTGCATATAATGAGGCAAAGCGGATCGTGAAAAATCCGAAAGTTCCATTTGGAGAGGGCGCAGTAGAGGGTATTATGGCCAGCGAGTCCTCAAACAATGCCTGCATCGGCGGTGCACTTATTCCGATGCTGACCCTGGCAGTTCCGGGCGATGCTGTAACGGCCATTATCCTATCCGTGTTCTATGTACACGGACTGCAGCCAGGCCCGATGTTCATCCGGAAAAATCCGGAGGCATTCCACGCGATCCTGGTGGCCGGCATCATTGCCTGCTTCGCATTGCTTCTTCTGGGACTTTTAGTGGCACCGCATATCAGCCGTGTCATCACGATTCCGAAAAATGTTATGATCCCGGTGGTAACCAGCCTCTGCGTGATCGGATCCTTCGCCTGCAATAACCGCCTGTTCGACGTGGCGCTGATGTTTGCCTTTGGACTGATCGGCTTTTTGATGCGCCGGTTCGACTATCCGGTCGCTCCGCTGATCCTTGCCATGGTGCTGGGACAGATGATGGATTCCAACTTCCGTCAGGCAGTTTCCCTGGCATCTTCATCGGATCACCCGCTCATGACAACCTTCGGCCACTGGCAGACCATTCTGCTGGTCATCTGTATTGCATGGGTATTGCTTGGGAACATCCCGTGGACAAAACCGTATGTGGAGAAGCTGACGGGAATGTTTAAGAAAAAAACGGCAGAAGCCTAAGGCTTGAGGTCCGGCATGTTACGCAGGAGGAGCGCAGATGGGTTGCTGAGAAGCAAAAACAGGTCGAAGCTGTTGGGAAGGAATGGGCAGGAGGAACCGGCCGAATATCTGCGGAGAATCTGAAAGAGGCAGAGCTGACTCAGGAGCGCGTGTACGAGCTGGCGGAGTATCTGAGATAAAATAAAATAAACAGGAGGGAAAGCACTATGAAATTAACATGGATTGGACATTCTTGCTTTAAGCTGGAATCAAACGGTTACACGCTCATTCTGGACCCGTACGAGGATAACTATGTGCCGGGGCTTGCACCGGTGCGGGAAAGGGCAGATGCCGTATTCTGCAGCCACGAGCACAGTGACCACAATGGGAGAGAGACTGTAACCTTGAAACAGGACAGCGCTCCATCGCCATTTACGGTCACAGAGATCCACACCTGGCATGACGAGGCACAGGGCACGAAGCGGGGCACAAACTGCATCCGTATCTTCGATGACGGAACCTACCGCGTGGCGCATCTGGGAGATCTTGGATGCGAGCTTGAACCAGAGCAGACCGAACAGCTAAAAGGACTCGATGCAGTCATGATCCCGGTCGGCGGCTTTTATACCATCGATGCTGCCCAGGCCAAGGCTCTTATTGACCAGATCCAGCCGAGAGTCACTATTCCCATGCACTACCGTGGTGAATCCTTCGGCTATGACGTTCTGGGAACCCTGGAGGATTTCACGGCGCTGTGTGACTGCGTAGTAGAATATCCGGGCAATTCCATAGAGCTCAATGAGGAGATGCTGCAGCAGGTGGCAGTGGTGAAACCGCAAAATATAGCAATTTGATTAACTTTAATAGGGCCGTGTGAGTTGCCGGAAGGCAACTCACACGGCCCTTGTTGTACATTTGAATTGTTGATTTACTGCGGATCCGGCACATCTTCTGGCATTGTGCGGAAAAACTGCACAACCATGGGCAGTGTGATGGCTGCGGCAATGACATCCGCGATAGTCTGGGCCATCTGGATTCCAAGAAGGCCCAATGTGTGGCTGAGAATCCACAGGACCGGAATAAAGACCAGTCCGCTTCGGATCATGGAGAGGAAGGTTGCTTTCCCGCTGCGCCCGATGCTCTGGAACATCATATTTCCGCAGAGGGAAAATGGCATGAAGAAAAGGGCGAAGCACTGGATGCGCAGTGCTGTTGTACCGATTGAGATAACCGCCGGATCATCCCGGAACATTTTCACAATAAAGCTGGAAAAGCCGATTCCAATCAGGGCGGAAAGGCTCATAACGACCAGGCTGCTGCGGATGCTGAACCAGAAGGCTTCCCGCACGCGGCTGTATTTTTTTGCCCCGTAGTTAAAAGCGCTGACTGGCTGGAAGCCCTGGCCAATACCGAGCGCGATGCAGAACAGGAACATGATAATCCTTGTGACAATACTCATGGCGGCAATGGCGGCATCGCCGTACGGAGCAGAGCACAAGTTCAGAATCATGACAGAAATGCTGTTGAGCCCCTGGCGCATCAGGCTTGGGAAACCGGTTGCAATGATATTTTTTACATCCGCAAAGCTGTGTGTTACGTAGCGGATATGAATGCGGCTCTGGACTTTCCCCTTGAGAAACGGGCTGATCAGGATCGCCATGCTGATGTACTGGGAAACGGCGGTGGAAATACCGGCACCGCGGACCCCGAGATTCAGTCCGAAGATCAGAAACATATCCCCGAAGATGTTGAGAATGCCGCCGGATGCCAGACCAAGCATGGCAAAGAAGGCCTTTCCTTCGTATCGGAGGATATTGTTCATGACACAGCTGGATGCCATGGCCGGTGCGGCAATGAGAACCCAGGTACTGTATTCAATGGCGTGGGGAAGAATGGAATCAGTGCTTCCCAAAAGCCGCATAAATGGTGCATGGAACAGAAAGCCGAATACACAGATGCAGCCTCCGGCAAGCAGTGACAAAAAGAAGCTGGTGGAAGCAAATACGCGGGCACTCTCTACGTCGTGTCCGCCCAGCTTGCGGCTGATGTTGCTTCCGGCACCATGTCCGAACATAAATCCAAATGCGTTAATGATCGCCATCAGCGCAAATACCACGCCGGTGGCGCCGCTGACACTGGTTCCGAGCTGGCTGACAAAGAAGGTGTCTGCCATATTGTAGATGCTGGTCACCAGCATGCTGACGGTGGTGGGAAGTCCCAGCCGCAGTACCAGCCGGGGAACCGGCGTTTTTGTCATTTTGTCATATTGTTCCTGTGCACTGTCTCGTTCCATATTGTCTGTAACCTGCCTTTTGCTTATCGTTTTTTATTAATCCAATTTCCAGTCTTTTAAAGGTTTTAGCTCAATACGGGTTCCATTCGGAAGGGAAAACCAGTGATCGTTGATGACGATTGTAGGATAAGCTTTGATCTTTTCCATAATTTCCGGGATAGAATCGACCGCGATGGAAATGTGATCGTATCCATTTTGGCCGTCGACGCAGATTTCTTTTGTCTCACAGAGCTGGATGCCTTCCTGGTACCAGCATTTTCTGGCTGGTTTTTCTCCAATTTCCCGCCACATGTGCATGCCAAATACATCTTCAAAAAATTTCTGTGCTTCTTCATAAGAAGTGGTGCGGATTGCTGCATGATCGAGTTTTGCCATAGTATCTTCTCCTGTTTTTTGTTGATTCTTATATTACGATAACGCATTTGGAAGTAAATAGCAAATAGAAAATAGATATGCGGTGCATACAAAATTTGATATAATGATGCTGAGAGGAAAAGGTTTTTGCTTCTGCGATACCAGAGTGTTTTTGCGAAGGTGAATGGGCTGCGCGTGAACCGTACTGTGAATGGTAAGCGGAGTGAAAACCGGAAGAGGAAAAGGTACGGATTACGATGGAGCAGGAACTCTGGAATTGGACAGAATCAGCGGTGGAAATGATCCCGTTTGCGCTGCTGGCTGGTTTTTATAAAGAAAAAGAAATCCGCATTACAAAGCTCTCAGAGGAAGGATTTTGTTTTCGGACTGTACAAAAGATTGAAAAAATCGATACGGATTTTTTGCTTTCTTTTTATGATATGGAACGGAATCAGTATGAGGAGAGAATGGTCCGGGCAATGTGCTGGAAGCTGGAAGGTCAGACGGAGTTCTTCTATATTTATGCGGTGACTGTAACACAGGAAGATTACTGTCAGGCAGTGCGGAAGCTGTTCGGGCAGTATGACCGCTATATCCGGCTGAAGCTGGAGGAGGACGATGGACTTCTAGCGGAAACACTGACGGGGTATCCGGCTCTGGAGGATGAGATTTTTGCAGATTCTTTTGCGGAGCAGATGCAGAACTGGTATGAAGAGACCGGGTTAAACAAAGAATGGGAAGCGGAAATGAGCAGGAAAAATGCAGAAACAGGAGATGTGATGGAGTGCTCCGGGGTAGGGGAAAAGGCAAAAATGAAACCGGAACAGGAATGCCAACGAAACTTGGAACAGGAGCAGAAGCGAAAAAGCAGCCTGGAAGATGAGGTGGAACTGGCTCTGGAATTGGACCATCCAGCGCAGTATGCGGCATTTCTGGAGGAGGACCTTGCAGAACTTTTGCGCCATTACAAAACGAAAGATCCGATCATAAAACGCTGCTTTTCTCATAAAAATCCAGACCGCATTTACATCGGAAATGCATTTTGTCCTTTGTTATTTCCGGAGGAAGCAGTTCTGTCTGCCATGTTAAAAAAGGCAGAAGAGCAGAAGCTTGCAGTTACGGTTACGTTCTCTTATGTAAGAGAAGAACAGCTGGAATATACAGAAATACTATTGCAAAAATTGGAAGACTGGTGTGCAGAATACGGGGCAGAAATCGAAATTGCAGTGAATGACTGGGCTATGGCAGATATGCTAAAAGAGCGGACCGGACATTTAAAACCGTGCCTTGGCACGCTGTTGAATAAGCGGAAAAAAGACCCGCGTATGGCATACAAAATGGGAGACCACAGGCTGTTGGAAGAAAATAGTCTGAACACAGATTTCTACCGTGATGATCTAAAACAGCGTTTTGGAATCATACGTTTTGAATGGGAAAGCTGCGGTTATGAGCAGAAGCTTCCAAACGCAGAAAACCATCTGCATCTGCCGTTTTACCAGACGAATACTTCTCAGTATTGCACCTTGTATGCAGGGGTTTGCTGGAAAGACAGGGGAAAACAGCAGATGGTGACAGAGTGCAGCAGGCTTTGCCAGGCAGCAGCATATCTGTACCCGGAACATTTGCATATGGTGGGGCGTGGAAACTCGTTGTTTGGAATGGATACGGATATTATGAGACAAACCGGCATTGCAAACCAGGATTGGGACAAGACGGTGGCATTTTGCAGGAATCACCGGATCAGCGCCTGGTGGTGGCCTGCTGGTGGTAAGGCAGATGGATATGGGAAAAGATTCTATGATACCAGGGCGCCAAGGTTTGAAAACTGATACAGGCTTACTCACAAGAGAATTTGATAAAGGCAGTGGAGAAAGCAAAATAGAAAGAAGACAAAAGCAGTAAAACAAAAGCAGTAAAACAAAAGCAGGAAAACAAAAGCAGGAAAACGAGGAGGCAGATAAAGAACTGTGGCAGAAAACAGAATGAAAATCGTAGCGGGACTTGGCTCGATCGAAGAATATATCCGGTTTTGTGAGGCAGGTGCAGACGAATTTTTTGCCGGGTATGTGCCGTATGAATGGAACCGGAAATATGGCACGCTGATGTCGTTAAACCGCAGGGAAGTGTTTTGCAGCAATGTGCAGCTTGGGGCATTTTCGGAGCTGGAAATTCTGGCTGCGATGGTTCAAAAATACAAAAGGCCGGTGCACTTAACCTTCAATGCGCTGTATTATCTCCCGGAGCAATATCTGGAGATCGCGGACATTATTAAGCATTGCATGGAGCTGGGTTATCAGACCTTTATTGTGGCAGATCCGGCTCTGATCGTTTATCTCAGGGCACAAAAAATAGATTGCCAGATCCACCTGAGTGGGGAAACAGGGGAGGTGAACAGTCGTATGCTTTCTGTGTTTCAGGAGTATGGGATTCAGCGCCTGATCTTTCATAGAAAGAATAGCTTTTCTGACATGAGATCCGTGATCCGGAATGGAAAACGGGAGGGAAAAACGCTGGAATATGAGGCCTTTGTCTTAAATGAACTGTGTCAGTTTAGCGGAGCATTCTGTAACTCCCTGCATTGTGATGAAATGGGGTATCTGTGCCGGGTTCCGTATTGCCTGGGACCGCTTAGACGAGGAAAAATGCAGGTATATGGTGTGAAGGCGGAAGGTCAGAATATAGAAGAGCAGGACAATGAAGAATGGAATGTTGAAGCAATGGGTGACAGAGAACTGGCTGATAAGGCGCATAATATAGAAGCATGGAATGACAGAGAACGATATGCAGAAGATGGCTATCTCTGTGGTGCTACCGGCTGCGGACTTTGCGCTTTGTATCAGTTGCAAAAGGCGGGAGTTACGCATTTGAAACTGGTCGGACGTGGAAATTATGTAGATTTTATGGAACGGGATATCCGGAATCTGAAGAGAGCATTGGAAATTTTGCAGGAATCGGTCCGTAGTGCAGGGCTAAACGCTGCTGGCGGTATACCGACAGACGAAATCGCAACGCGAAAGGTTGCCAGAAATGCAGGAACTTGTCTGGAAGAATTTTATAAAAGGCAGATGAAACAGGAATTATTTCCGCATGGCTGCAGCGGAAACTGTTATTACCGGGAAGCTTCCCTGGGCAAATCCGCTGCCGGTTCGTGATTATGCACGGTGAGAAATTGTTACTGGACACGTATGCGTGTACAGTAACGTGAAAATTTCTGGAACCTGGATTTGCCCTGGACAGCTATTGGCATCAGTTCCCCATACTTTCGTGGATCAGCTTTAATACGTTAGCCAGCTCTTTTGCACTGACCTGACCCGGTGCAGAAGTTTTGCCGACTGACCCGAAGGTTAAAGAAGAGCCAAAAACTTCCCCGCACAGGCGGCTGATCATGCCAAGCGGCCCCATGGACATAGTAATGAGCGGGCGTGTGGTGCGGCGGTCCATTTCCTCTGTGGCGGAAAGGAGCGTTACTACATCCTTCCGGGACTGCGGCATAACGGCAATCTTTAAGATGTCAGCGCCCATCAGGTCCATTTTTTTTAGGATGGAAAGGATCTCTTCCTGCGTTGGCGTGGACTGGAAGTTGTGGCTGGAGGCAACGACCGGAATTCCTGCACGGTGTGCGGTATCAAGAATGGAACGGACGGTATCATCGCCGGTGAAGATCTCAACATCGATCAGGTCTGCAAGGCCGTTCTCTGCCACCTGGCAGTTTAACTGCTGGTAAGAAGCGGGGGAGATGCTTTTTGCTCCGCCCTCCTTCGCCGTGCGGAAAGTAAAAAGGACCGGAATGTCTCCCAGGACTTCGTGGAGATCCTTGAGTACCGCTTGGGCAGCTTCCGGGTCTTCGGCCTGGTCAAAATGGTCGCAGCGCCACTCTATGATGTCCGGACAGGCCATCAGGACATTTTTGGCAGCGGTAAGAATGGAATCGGATGTGTTTTCGACAATTGGTATACAGATTTTAGGGACGCCATCCCCAATCTGGATGTTTCTGACATGAACGGGCTGTTTCATAATAAAGCCTCCTGAAGTGTAAAATGAATCTTTGCAGAACTGCTGTGTTCATTATAGCAAGTGGAGGATTTATTTGCAAATGTTCGTGCTTCACAGATGAATTATGATAAAAGCATATTGTGAAACAGATGTCAAGTCTTGAATGCGAATATTCTCTGCTATATAATGGGAATCCATAGAAATAACATGCAGATTCTGGAAAACCGGAAACAGACTGCAAATTTAACAGACAGGTGAGGAATATGAACAAAAAGAATTTTGAAACGGTATTGGAACAGTACATGGGCCGCCTGGCAGGTCTTGAGCAGGCAGATGACAGCGATCAGGTTTACAAATGGCGTGCAGTGGGCTGTTTTAAGCGGTTTTGGAATTTGGAAGCGGCAGATTTTGCCGGAATGTTTGAAAAGGCTATGCAGGAGGCTGGAAATCTTCTTGACGATGCAGCCATGCAGCCGGTAGCAGGTCTTCGGATGCTGCTTGCGAGGGAGCCAGAGGTCGAGTACGTGAGAGAGTGCTTCCGCTTTTTATTCAGTGATGACGGAGGAGACCTTAAAAAGCGCCAGGACCGCGCTGAGTTCTTTGCAGATAAGATCAACGAGCGTATCCGTTATTACGAGCGTACAACGAAGAAATATCTTCAGAACCGGGATCATGTTATCTACTATCTGAATCTCTGGAAACCGGAAGAAAACTATGTGTTTGAAGCATCCTCCGCTTCTGGCTGGGCAGCCTGCACAGAGTTTGACGGAGATTTCAGCAGTAAGAACTTCTCCCTGGAGAGTTATTACCAGATGTGCGACGAGCTGCTGGAGGAGATCCGCGAGAATGAGGAACTGACAGGGCTTTACAGCAATCTGTTTGAGGAAGAATTAGATGGCTACGATGACCAGCTTCATATTCTGGTATATGATATCATGGACTGTGCGAGTCTGTACCGCTATTATGCAGGCATGGACATCCGTAAAGTACCGGGAAGAGAGCGCACAAAAGCGGCGGAAGCTAAGGCAGCGCAGGAAAAGCTGAAGCAGGAGATTGAATTAAAGGAAAAACGCCTAAAGGAGCTGCAGGAAAAACCGGTGAACCTTCCGGATGTAGTTGGAAAACAGGTAAGCCATAAGACGTATGGTACTGGTGTGGTACAGTCGAATGATAACGGAACCCTTCTGGTTCATTTTGAAAAGGCAGATAAGAAATTCAAGTATCCGTCAGTGTTTACCCAGGGCTTTTTAAGCTTTGCAGGGGAAGAAACCCAGACCGGGGAAATGTCAGAATTTGAGGCAGACCAGAAGAAAAAAGCAGCGCTGGAGAAGGAAATCGCGCAGCTGAAAAAATCGCTGGGAAGCATTACTTTATAATATCATTTTACAAAAAACAGGCATCCGCATGATGTGATATGCCCCTGTCAAGCAGACGGGGACATATCAACGATCAGCGGTGCCTGTTTTTTTGTTGTCCTTTTTACCGTTTTTTGTTATGTGCCTTTCGTTGATAGCAGTCCCATGGCCATCCGATGAGGCAGATAAGTGCAAAGGTGGCTGCGGTCAGGGCAAAGGTGGAAAGGCGTGTCGGCATCCATTCCATGGGCTTTAATTCCACACCGGTCGTGCGCAAAATGAGCTCCACAAAGAAATACAAAGCAAAGCTCTGGATGGAAAACAGCAGCATGGAGCGGCGGCCGCAAAACTGCCAGAATCTGGAAAATACACTGCCCGAAAAAGCCGGGCGGGCAGCCATGCGGGCTGCAAGAAGCAGTGCGGCAATGCCGGAAAATGCAGCCCCGAAATAGTAAGGCGGAGCGGTGTAGCGGCAGTCACAAAGATTCACGTAAGTGCTGAGCTCTGGACCGAAAAAGAAGCTTAAGACTGCGAAAAACGGAATCAGAAAACCAGTATATGGCTCCATCTTTTCCAGAAGCTTTTCCTGGTTTGCGTAGTACCCGGCGATTAGGAACACAGCTGCGCAGAGCGCGGAATCCAGTTTCAAGGGAAGCCGGTCCATGACCGGGATAAGCGGATCAGCAAGGCGGATATAGGTCCCCGCAAGCACCAGGGCTGCGAGCGCATAGCAGCGCACGCTCAGAGAGCGATTGTCAAAGAGCTTCAGCCAGATGAGGGCATACAATCCGGCAAAAAACAATGCCGGGAGGAACCATAACTGCCCTACATAGATCTGCTGTGGCTGTCCGTAGTAAAAGATCCAGGTCAGGATATGCTTCCATCCGTATTCATCGATCGCAAGATGATAATACGGGCGGATGGTGCAGATAGCGAGTGCGGTCAGTGTGACCGCAAAATAAGGAAGGATGAGTGTCCTTCCTCTTTTTTTGATGTAATCCAGGCATGTCTTGTATTTTTCCGGACGGAAGGTCATGCCGGAGAGAAAGAAAAAGGCCGGCATGTGGAACGCGTAGATCCACCGGAAAATGGTATGATGCATGGTCACGACATGGCCCAGCACCACCAGAAACAGGGCAAAGCCCTTGGCAATGTCGATATCGCTTCTTCGCGTTGTACTCATTTGTAACGTTTCCCCCAGTAATAGAAAAAATGTCTGCCAAAGAAACCGCTCTTTGGCATAAGCATGTGCAGGGCACATGCGCTGCTGCTTTTTAGTGTATAGAAGGGCATGCACAGCTTGCCCGTTCGATCAGCTGATGCGGCACTAAAATTTTGGTGGCCGGAAGCTCAGGACGCTCGATATGGCTGATCATTTGACCGGCTGCTTCTATGCCAAGCTGGCAGGAATTGATGTCAATTGAGGTCAGCTGCGGTGAGGTGAGCCTTGCAAACAAAGAATTGTTAAAGGAAAGAATGGAGAGGTCCCTTGGAATGGAAAGGCCGGTTTCCATGCAGATGCGTTCCAGCGTCAGTGCGAGGATATCGTCGCTGACCACGATCGCGGTGGGGCGGTCAGCAGATTCCAGTAATGCGTGGACCGGAGTGTGACCCTCTGCCGTGATGGATGGAAGCTCCAGACAGTATCCGGGCTTCGGCAAAATCCCATGGCGCGCCAGAGCAAGCAGGTAACCACTTTTCCGGTCTGCGGAGAAAACCAGGCTGTTATCGACTCCAAGATAGGCGATCTTACGGTGACCGAGCTGGTAAAGATATTCTGTTGCCTCGTCACCGGCCAGCAGGTTGTCGTTGTCGATGTAAACCGTCTGGTTTGCGTACTGGCAGGCCTTCCCGATGAGCACGTAGGGCAGCTTTTCCCGGTGGAGAAATTCGATGACCGGGTCATTCTGCCTGGAGTAAAGCAGGATAAAGCCATCTGCCTGGCCGATACGGGTCATGGAACGGACCGCTTCGAGCACTTCCTCCTCATCCTGCCCGGTCACAATGGTGCTGATGTACTGCTGCTGGTTGCAGACCTGGCTGATGCCACGGATCGCTTCCAGATAAAAGGAGTTTTCATAAACTTCACGCGCAGAGACCGGTAAGATGATCCCTATGGTGCGTGTGTTGCGGGAGGCCAGGTTACTGGCCTGGAAATTGGGCTCGTATCCCAGCTCTTTCATGGCACTGCGTACTTTTTGTTTGGTTTCTTCGCTGATGGAAGGACTGTTTTTGCAGGTGCGGGAAACCGTAGAAGCGGATACCCCGGCCAGCGCAGCTACATCTTTGATGGTTACGGACATCGGTGCTGCTTCCTTTCTATATAGATGTGTTTCTCTTTCAAGTGTTTGTTATGTCAGTTTTGGGTTCGGCTGTTTTGCCGCAGTTCACGTATGTGGGCATAGCTGCTGAACCGTTATGCTGCTTCTTATTTTACGGGATTGCAGAAAAAAAGTCAACGATACTATGCAAATACATGCAAAAGTTGCATAAAAATAGAAACAAAAATTTCTGGACATTCCGCACAAAACAAAAGCATAAAAGTTGTGAAAATCAGAGAATCCACGCGAAATAAAAGAATGTTATTGCATTCTTTGTGCAAACCGGATATAGTTAATGCAAACGGTTGCATAGATTGCGCAAATAATAACGCATGGCAGAAAAAGCGCAGGAAGAATCGGACAGCAAGTGCCAGGGCGTACGCAAACGCGATCAGGAATGCAGCCAGAGAACATGAGGGGGATTTTTTATGAAATGCAGTAAGATTTTCTCTCCGATGACGGGAGAAGCGGTAGGGTTGGAACAGGTTCCAGATCCGGTGTTTTCCCAGAAGATCGTCGGGGATGGCATGGCGGTAATCCCGTCCGAGGGAAATATTGTAAGCCCGGTAGACGGAGAAGTGATCTCCGTGGCAGATACCAGACATGCGTTTGGACTGCGCACGGCAGATGGAGTGGAGCTGCTGATCCATGTAGGCCTTGAGACGGTTCATTTAAACGGAGCCTGCTTTCAGGTTTTTGTGAAACCGGGAGATCAGGTGAAGGTGGGTGACCGCCTGGCAGAGGTGGACCTGGAATATTTAAAGGAGCATAACATCAACCCGGTGACCCCGGTTCTGGTGTGCGGCGGCATGGAAGGCAAGAAACTTTGTCCGACAGAGGGTGCCGTGAAAGCGGGAGAGACTGTGCTGATGCAGGTGGAAGCAGGAAGCGGGGAAACCGCAGCTACAGACAACAAGGCAGCGGACAAAAAAGCGGCGAATGAAAAAAACAATGCAGAGGAAAAGACAGGTCAGACAGATAAAACAGCTGGCGGCCAGAACCCGAAAAAGAAACCTGCCTTAAGCTTTAACTTCGATTTTCTTCAGAAGCTCGGCAAGGTTTTGATGACGGTTATCGCGGTTATGCCGGCAGCCGGTTTCATGATCAGTCTTGGCAAACTGGTCCAGATGGGCGGGGCTGATCTGTCCGTCCTGATGACGATCGGAAGCACGATGGAAAATATCGGCTGGGCCGTGATCAACAATCTGCATATTTTGTTTGCAATCGCAATCGGCGGTTCCTGGGCGAAGGAGCGTGCAGGCGGTGCATTTGCGGCGATCATTACTTTTATTTTGATCAACCAGATCACGGGTTCCATTTTTGGTGTAACCTCCGCGATGTTAAATGACCCGGATGCAGTGACCCATACGCTGTTTGGACAGGAAATCCTGGTAAATGGTTATTTCACTTCCGTTCTTGGCGCACCGGCTCTGAATATGGGTGTGTTTGTCGGAATCATTTCCGGTTTTGCAGGTGGTATGATCTACAACCGTTATTACAATTTCCGCAAATTGCCGGATGCGCTGGCATTCTTTAACGGAAAACGGTTTGTTCCGATGGTCTGCATTGCCTGGTCTGTGATCATTTCCCTGGTCCTGGCCGTGATCTGGCCGGTGGTACAGTCTGGCATTAACGCGTTTGGTGTGTGGATCGCGAATTCTTCTTCCACATCCCCAATCCTGGCCCCGTTTATCTACGGAACCCTGGAGCGTCTGCTGCTGCCGTTTGGCCTGCACCATATGCTGACGATCCCGATGAACTATACTTCCTTTGGCGGAACCTATACCATTGCAACCGGTATCAACGCCGGAACCCAGGTGTTTGGCCAGGATCCGCTGTGGCTGGCATGGGCAACTGACCTGATCAACTACAAGAATGCCGGTGATATGGCAGCGTACCAGAACCTGCTTACCACCGTGACCCCGGCCCGCTTCAAGGTTGGCCAGATGATCGGCGCGACCGGTCTGCTTCTTGGAATTGCCCTGGCGATGTACCGCAGAGTCGATGCGGATAAACGGCAGAATTACCGTTCCATGTTTGTTTCCACGATTTTAGCAGTATTCCTGACTGGTGTTACGGAGCCGCTGGAATTTATGTTTATGTTTTGCGCACTGCCGCTGTATGTGGTTTACGCAGTACTGCAGGGATGCGCTTTTGCTATGGCTGGTGTGATCCACCTGCGTCTCCATTCCTTTGGAAACCTGGAATTTTTCACCCGTATCCCGATGTCCATCAAGGCTGGTCTGGGCGGTGACCTGATCAACTTTGTAATCTGCGTTGTGGTATTTTTCGTGATCGGCTACTTTGTTGCATATTTCATGATCGGAAAATTCCAGTTCGCAACCCCGGGACGTCTCGGAAACTATACCGATGAAGGTGCAGCCGACGATGGCGCAAAGTCTGCAGGTGGTAGTGGAAATAAGCAGGCGGATGGAAATACAGCCGGAACGCTGCCGGAAAATGGAAACGGAGCTGGAAATAACAGCGGTGCCAATGGCACTGGGGCAGCAAGTGGCAGCCAGGCCGAGCGCATCATTGCACTTCTCGGCGGAAGAGAGAACATTGTTCTGGTCGATGCCTGCATGACCCGCCTCAGAGTTACGGTAAACGATCTGGATAAGGTTGCCGAGCTTCCGGAGTGGAAGAAGGAAGGCGCATTGGGACTGATCAAAAAAGATCAGGGAATCCAGGCTGTTTACGGACCGAAGGCCGATGTCTTAAAGTCGGATATTAATGATATTCTGTGATACCAGGGTCGAAAGGTCAAAAATCCGATGCAAGAGGATTTTTGAACCAAATTCTGTAGGAAAAAGAGGAAACATGCATGAAACTGATCACACTCAACACGCACAGTCTGATCGAGGAGCACTATGAGGAAAAATTACGTGCCTTCGCAGACTTGATCTGCAAAGAACGCCCGGATATCCTGGCTATGCAGGAGGTCAACCAGCTGGCCAGCGAAGAGATCCTGCCGGATGAGACGATCCCGGGATTTGTGCGCTGCAGCGGCTTTTCCCTTCCACTTCGGAAGGGAAACCATGCGGCGCGGCTGGCGGGGCTGCTTTCGGCGCGCGGCCTTTCGTATTCCTGGACCTGGATCTCGGCAAAGCTGGGCTATGACCGTTATGACGAGGGTATGGCATTGTTTAGCTTAAAAGCGATCGCGGATACCGATCAGTTTCAGATCAGCCGGTCTTCGGATTACCATTACTGGAAGACCCGCCGGGTGCTTGGCATCCGCACAAAAGAGGATCCGGATACCTGGTTTTACACGGTCCATATGGGCTGGTGGGAAGATGAGGAAGACCCGTTTGCCGGGCAGTGGGAAACCTTAAACCGGAAGCTCCGGGAACAGGGAAGACTGTCCGGAACCGGAAGAGTCTGGCTTCTTGGTGATTTCAACAGTCCGTCCGCAGTCGCAGGTGAGGGCTACAGCCTGATCCGGCAGAGCGGCTGGCTGGACAGCTATCGTCTGGCGCAGAAAAAAGACGATGGCGCAACCGTGGATCATGTGATCGATGGCTGGAGGGAGCGGATGGCAGAAGGGGAGAGCTGCCGTCTGGATTATATTTTCAGCAGCCGTCCGGAAGCAGTCGCACAGAGCCGTGTGATCTGCAACGGGACATTTTATCCGGTTGTGTCAGACCATTTTGGAGTTATGGCAGAGATATTATAAGGGAGTATTTTCGATATGAACAGATCAGCAGGAGTTTTACTGCCGCTTAGCAGTCTGCCGTCCGAGTACGGCATTGGATGTTTTTCAAAAAGCGCTTATGAATTTGTGGACTGGTTAAAGGAAGCCGGACAGAGCTACTGGCAGATCCTTCCGCTCGGACCGACCAGCTACGGGGATTCGCCGTATCAGTCCTTTTCTACGTTTGCGGGAAATCCGTATTTTATCAGTCTGGAGACCCTGATCGAGGAAGGCGTTCTCACAAAAGAGGAATGCGATGCCGTCGATTTCGGGAAGAAAGAGCGGGATATTGATTATGAAAAGCTGTATCTGGGCCGTTACCCGCTGCTTCGGAAAGCGTATGAGCGCAGCCACATCCACGAAAATCCGGATTACCAGAAATTCGTGGCAGAAAACAGCTGGTGGCTTTCGGACTACGCGCTTTTCATGGCAGTGAAGGACCGGTTCGATGGCGTGGAATGGACCAAATGGGCAGAGGATATCCGCCTGCGCTGGGGCAATGCCATGGACTATTACCGCAGGGAGCTGTATTTTGACATTGAGTTCCAGCAGTATCTGCAGTATCAGTTTTACCGTCAGTGGAACCAGTTAAAGACTTATGCCAATGAACGTGGAATCCAGCTGATCGGCGATATTCCGATCTACGTTTCCATGGACAGTGCCGATGCCTGGGCGCATCCGGAATTGTTCCAGCTAGACAGCGAAAATGTGCCGCTGGCTGTGGCAGGCTGCCCGCCGGATGGCTTTTCGGCCGATGGACAGCTTTGGGGAAACCCGCTTTACCGCTGGGAGTATCACCGGGAGACGGGGTATCAGTGGTGGATCTCCAGACTAGCACACTGCTTCCGGCTGTATGATGTGGTGCGGATCGATCATTTCCGTGGATTTGATGAATACTATTCGATCCCTTACGGAGAAACCTCCGCGATCCATGGGCACTGGGAAAAGGGACCGGGCATCGACCTTTTCCGCAAGGTGGAGCAGGCGCTTGGCTGGAAACAGGTCATTGCAGAGGACCTGGGTTATGTGACCGATTCCGTGCGCAGGCTGGTACAGGAGAGCGGTTTTCCGGGCATGAAGGTGCTGGAGTTTGCATTTGATTCCAGAGATTCCGGCTGTGCCAACGACTATCTGCCGCACAACTATCCGGAAAATTCTGTGGCCTATACCGGAACCCATGACAATGAGACGCTTGCCGGATGGTGGAAGAGCATCACTCCGGCTGAGCAGAAGATGGCGCGGGATTATCTCTGCGACCAGTACACGCCGCAGTCGAAGCTTGGAAAATCGTTCATCAGTCTGATTCTTAGAAGCCGTGCGGCACTCTGCGTGATCCCGGTCCAGGACTATATGGGACTCGACAACCGCAGCCGCATCAATAAGCCGTCCACCGTGGGAACGAACTGGAGATGGCGCCTTGGGGAAAATGACCTGACGGAAGACCTAAAGGACGAGATCCGGGGTATGACACTGCGCTACGGAAGGATGAACTGGGGTTGAAAAAGAACCCAAAAGCCTGTATAATTAGGAACAGTGCAGCCAGAAGACATTTTTATTTGCCAATGCGTAAACAAAAATTTTGAACTGCTGCAGTTCAGGCCGCGATCAGGCGGCTGAAAAATAGAAAGACAGGCGGAGCCGTATGGCTGAATATCCGTGAACAGGAACGAATATACAGTATGGCCGCGGACAGGAGAGTAGCGAAATGAGTGAAGCAAAGGACAGACTGCTTGCGCAGATGAAAGACCCAGAGGGCGCAGTTTACGCACTGATATCTGGATTTACAAAAGAACCATATGTGGAATGTGACAAGGAACCTACGATGACAAGGTATTTATCTATCTGTCTGAGGATGCGGCAAAGGCAAAAGCAGAAGAGTTAAAAGAAGAAAAGATTCCGGTGGGAGCTGCAACGATTCTTGCAAACCATATGCTGTTATTTTTTACAAACCTTTACACGATGGGTGTCAATGCGCTGGAAATCTATTACGATGACCAGAAAGAGCTGGTCCAGATCGACGAATTTGCAAAGCGCAGAGAAAACCCGCAGCTGGAAGAGGGCAAAAAGTGGATCGAGAATCCACAGCTTCATCTGACTGCCCTGTATTTGCGCAGGAGGTCCGCAGACCGAAGGAGCTCAGGACCCGAAGCGTATGGCAGAGCTTCAGGAGGAGATGGCAGCTGACTTCCTGAAGAGCGAATTCATCTTTGCCCTGCAGCAGGACGGCAAGGGAACCCCGCTTGTCAAGCTGAATACCGGTGACAAATACCAGCTGGTATTTACCGATGCAGTGGAATTCAGCCGTTTTAACCGCAACAATGCGTTCAAGCCGGTGATCGTAGGAGCTGCCCAGCTTCCGAAGGTATTGGACAAAGAGGCAAAGGGCGTTGTTTTAAATATCATGGGTGTCAACCTTCCGCTGGCAGTGAACCGTCCGGTTCCGGCACCGGCCGATCCGGCAGCCCGTGCACAGGCAGCATCCGACCAGGCAATCGCACAGGCAGCTTCCGCAGCGCTTCAGAGACAGGCCGCAGAGAAGAAGAACAATTAACAACTTGTTAAGATTTGTGAAAATTGGAAAAAAGCATAGCGGTTTCTGGAAAAATCTGCTATGCTTCCTTTATAAGAGAAAGGGAGTAGCTGACAGGCTGCCAGCCATGGCAGATGTTTGCAGAACCGTCAGTACGGTTTCGAAGATACGAAACCCGGTTAGTGACTAAGCAGCGAGACTTTCACCGTATAACCAGAACAGGTGCGGTGGGGGCCTCGCTTTTTATATGATAGGAAATTGCGTCCTATCATATAAAAATGCTCCGCGAGGAAGCGCACTCGGCGCAAAGGTAGATGGTTGCTGAAGCAACCGCGCCTCGGCGCGAGAATGTGCCAAGGCACATTCTTTTTTGTTTTCTATTTACAGACCCCACCGACCGGAAAAAGAGGAGGAACGACTATGAAAATGATCATGGAATTGTTATTGCTTGCAGGTGGATTTTTTATGCTCGTGAGGGGAGCGGACTGGTTTGTGGATGGAAGCTCGGGAATTGCAGACCGTTTCGGGGTACCGCAGCTGGTGATCGGTCTGACGATCGTTGCCATGGGAACCAGCGCGCCGGAAGCGGCGGTTAGCACTACGGCAGCGCTGAAGGGGAATGCGGAGATCACCATTGGAAATATTGTGGGGAGTAATATTTTAAATATTCTGATCATTTTGGGCATTACAGCCACGATCACGACGTTAGCTGTGGCAAGATCAACGGTACGGATTGAAATCCCGTATATGATCTTCATCACGGTGGTGCTGCTTTTGGCTGGCATGAGCGGCAATGTTGTAGGACGTGGGGAAGGAGCCATGCTGTGGGTTTTGTTCCTCATCTATCTGGGTTACCTGTTGTACATGGCCATGAATGGAAGGGAAGAGGCGGTAAAAGAGCAGCAAATGGTGCCGCTTTGGCGGATGTTTCTGGGTGCGCTTATTGGACTTTTTCTGATTGTGGCAGGAAGCGACGTGACGGTGAATGCGGCTACGGAAATTGCAAAACTGATGGGAATGAGTGAGCGTTTTATCGGTCTTACCATTGTTGCACTCGGCACGTCCCTGCCGGAACTGTTTACTTCGGTGTCCGCTGCATTAAAAGGAAAAGCCGATATTGCCATCGGAAACATTGTAGGAAGCAATATTTTTAATATTTTGTTTGTAGTTGGAACGGCAGCGCTCATCACACCGGTAAGTTTTCAGCCGAATTTCCGGATGGATACCGTGGTTGCAATCGGAGCGGCTGTGCTGCTTTTTCTTGGAACGTTCCGGAAACAGAAACTCGGCAGAGGCATTGGCATTTTGATGCTTCTGTGCTACACTGCATATTTTGCGTGGTTAATTTTGTAAATTCAAATAAAATGTAAGAAAACCGTCAGGTGCATTTACTTGACGGTTTTTCAGACGGCTTCTATAATGGGACATATATCTGTCGGGGCAGTACGTTCCTGCAAGGAAGGGCGCCTGGCGTACGCTGTGCAGCCGGGAAACTGTTTCGGGCGTGTGTTGACTCGTTTGGGAGGATTATTATGAAAATAAGCTGGAAAAGAAATGCAAAGAGTGCCGTGTTTGCGATTGGGGCTGCTCTTTTATGGCCTGTCAGTGCCTATGCAAATGAAACAACCTTTGTATCTGGGACCTCGGTCAACGGTCTGGGCATCAGCAATATGACTGTAGAGCAGGCGACGCAGCGTGTTGCGGATTTTTACGCTAGTGATTATAAACTTACGATCAGGGAAAAAGGCGGAAAGACGGAAGTGATCACGGGACCGGAAATTGGCTTTTCGGTTGGGCTGCCGGAAGGATATCTGCAGCAGATCCTGGATGAACAGAATGCATCCGGCCGGCTTTCCGGACCAGACGCAGACAATAAGCACCGCACTGAGATGACAGGAAGCTTTGACCAGGCAGCGCTTGATGCAAAGATTGGAAACTTAAATGCCATCAGCGGCAGCAGCATTGTTACAACGGCAGATGCATACGTATCCGGATATCAGGAGGGTCAGCCTTTTACCATCGTCCCGGAAGTACGTGGCAACAACGTGGACCGCGAAAAGACAGCGCAGCTCATCCGCGATGCCGCAGCAAAGGGCGAGACTGAGGTGGACCTGGAAGCAGCAGGCTGCTACTATACACCTTCTGTCACCAAGGATGATGAAGCATTAAAGACGCTCTGTGGCACCATGAACCAGTGCCGGGAGATGACGGTTACCTATACCTTTGGAGAGCAGAGCGAAACACTGGATTCTGCCTCAATCTGTTCCTGGATCACGGGAAGTGCAGAGGGGCAGATCCAGCTTGATATGGAAAAAGTCCGTGCGTATGTGAAGACCCTGGCAGATAAATACGATACTGCCGGGACTGCACGGACCTTCCACACCGCGACGGGAAGAGATGTCAGCGTGAGCGGATCTTTTGGATGGAAGATCGATCAGGCAGCAGAAGCAGATGCGCTTGCCGCAGTCATCCGCACGGCCCAGTCCCAGAGCCGGGAGCCGGTCTATGCGTCTCGTGCAGTGGACCGCAGTGCGGCAGAATGGGGAACGACTTATGTGGAGGCAGATCTGACTGCCCAGCATGTATACATGATCAAAGAAGGAACGGTTGTTTGGGATGCACCTTGTGTCACCGGTAATGTATCGAAAAATTATACGACACCGCCGGGACTCTACAGACTGACCTACAAGCAGCGTGACCGCGTCCTGCGCGGGCAGAAGCAGGCAGACGGCAAATATGAATATGAGACACCGGTATCTTACTGGATGCCGTTTAACGGAGGCATTGGCTTCCACGATGCAAACTGGCGCAGCAAATTTGGCGGGACTATTTACCAGACAAGCGGAAGCCACGGCTGTGTGAACCTGCCGCCGCAGAAGGCAGCAGCACTTTATGATCTGGTTTATACGGGGATTCCGGTCATTTGCTACAATTAAATAAACCTTGAGGTCATGGACATTGTGAGCGTTTACAGTGAAGCATGATCCGGTATCACAGGGACCAGAAGCTTTTGGCCGCGGCATTATTATATAGAAGGAACAGAATTAGATTTATGGAAACAGGAAATCAGCAGGCGGGCTACGGCCGCAGCCGCGGAAAGTGGAATAAAAGGAAACAACAGGAGAGACTGGCACAGAAGGAAAGCCAGAAGCTGGTGGAGCCGCAGAAGCAGCAGAACCAGCAGAGTGCTCCGCTGGGACAGCAGGGACAGGAGCCGGAACGGGAAAATAACGGGAAGAAGATTGCGGTCATAGCCGGTGCGGCAGCGCTGGCAGTAGTAGTTGCAGCCGGAGCCGTCTATGTGGGCCTGGGCCAGAAATATAAGAGGGTCTATTTCCCAAACACGACGATCAACGGGCTGGATGTATCCGGTCTTACTCCGGAGGAAACCAAAGACCGGATCACGGCAGAGACCAGCGGATATACCCTGACATTGCAGGAACGCGGCGGGGCCAGTGAGGTTATAAGCGGAAGCGATATTGGCTTTCACCCGGAATTTGACGGAACCCTGGAGCAGATCTTAAATGACCAGAGTGTTTTTGCATGGGGGTTTCATATTGGAAGGTATGTGGATTACACAATCGACACCATGGCTGTGTTTGATGAAGCGAAGCTTTCTGATGCGGTAGCTGCACTTTCCTGTTTAAAGCCGGAGCAGGCGGTTGAGCCGGAGAATGCCTACATATCGGATTACATTTCCGGGACTGGTTATGAAATCGTGCCGGAGAATGAGGGCGCCAGACCGGACTTGGAGCTGCTCTCATCTGCTGTCCATGAGGCAATCCTGAATTTCCAGGAAACACTTTCCCTGGAGGATGCAGGAGTTTATAAAAAACCGCAGATCACAGCAGACGATGAGGCACTGAATGCAGAGCTTGCGGCATGGAATAAGTATGTGCAGACCCGCGTGACGTACCGGTTTGGCAGTAAGAGTGAGATCCTGGACGGGGAAAAGCTTCATACCTGGCTGGTAAGCGATGGCCAGGGCGGTGTTTCCCTGGATGAGTCAAAAATCAGTGAGTATGTATCCTGGATGGCCCAGAACTATAATACCGCTTATAAACCGAAAACCTTCCGGACCTCCTATGGACAGTCTGTGACCATCAGTAAGAGTGTTTATGGCTGGAAGATCAACCAGAGTGAGGAGGCAGCTGCGCTAAAGCAGATCCTTCTTTCCTGCGAGAGCCAGGAGCGGGAGCCGGTCTACAGCCAGACAGCAGCATCCCACGACGGAAACGATTACGGAACAACCTACGCAGAAATCAATCTGACAGCCCAGCATATGTTTTTTTATAAGGAAGGAAAACTGGTCGTACAGTCTGATTTTGTATCGGGAAATGAATCCCGCGGCTGGAGTACCCCGGCTGGAGTATATCCGCTGACCTACAAGCAGAGAAATGCTACATTAAAGGGCGAAAACTATTCGACCCCGGTATCCTACTGGATGCCGTTCAACGGCGGTATCGGAATGCACGATGCTACTGGCGTTCCAGCTTCGGTGGAAAAATCTACAAAACGAACGGCTCCCATGGCTGTATCAATCTGCCTCCGGCAGTAGCCAAGACCGTTTATGAAAATATTTCTGCTGGAATGCCGGTCATCTGCTACCATTTAGATGGAACCGGGGATGGCAAGACCAGCACAGCGGCCCAGAATGGGGCAGTAGAAAGTAATGCCCAGCAGACTACGGCAGCGCAGACTCCGGCAGAGACGAAGGCGCAGCAGACAGGTGGTACGCAGGCGGCAGAGACAAAGCCGCAATCCCAGAATGGAGGAAGTAGCCAGTCAAAGCCGCAGGAGAGTGCCGCGCAGCCGACTACAGCCGCGCAGGCCCAGCCAGGGGCAGCAGCCCAGCCAACTACGGCCGCAACCCAGCCAGGTGGTTCATCCCAGGCCCAGCCAGGGGCAGCAGCCCAGCAACAGCCGTCGGGCAATACCTCTGGCTCCGGCGGTGCGCAGGCATATCCGGGACAGAATGGTGCGTCCCAGGGCAGTTCCTCCGGAAATTCCCAGTCCGGACCAGGCGGCAGCGCTGGTGGAACACAGAGTACGCCAGGTGCGTCAGGAAACACCCAGGCAGGGCCAGGAAGCACACCGGGTTCCGGAACAAGCGTCTCTCCGTCCCCGGCACAGACTCCGGGACCGGGAGGACAGTAAGACAATCGATACAAAATCCCGTTGCTGGGCACGCATGCGTGAACAGTAACTGGTTTTGACATGGAAAAAGAAAGCAATTGACAAAGCCACAGGCGGGTTGTATGATAAAAAAAGCAAAAAACCATAAGATACGCAAAAAAGAAAGCAAAGAAGCCTTCAACCAAGGGGTTTCTTTGCTTTCTTGATGCACGAGGAGGAAACATTATGAAGAAAAGCGCAAAGAAATTAATGGCAGCCGCTATGGCAGCCCTGATGGCAGCATCCATGACTGCATGCGGCGGCAGCAAGACCGAGACCACTGCAGCAGACACCGCAGCAGCTGAGAGCAAGGCAGATGCAGCAGAGACTACAGCAGCTGGTGAGACCGAGGCAGCAAAAGATGGCGAGAAGAAAGTATTAAAGGTAGCGATGGAGTGTGCATACGCACCGTACAACTGGACCCAGCCGGACGATTCCAACGGTGCCGTTCCGATCGCAGACAGCAACGAGTACGCTTACGGCTACGATGTCATGATGGCAAAGAAGATCTGTGAGGAGTTAGGCTATGATCTCCAGATCGTCCGTCTTGACTGGGATTCTCTGATCCCGGCTATCCAGTCCGGTCAGGTTGACTGCGTCATCGCAGGCCAGTCCATCACCGAGGAGCGTCTGCAGGCCGTTGACTTCTCCGAGCCGTACTACTATGCAACCATCGTTACCCTGGTAAAAGAAGACGGCAAGTACGCAAATGCAACCAGCGTAGCAGACTTAGCTGGCGCAACCTGTACTTCCCAGCAGAGCACGATCTGGTATCAGAACTGCCTGCCGCAGATCCCGGACGCAAACATCCTGGCTGCAACCGCAAGTGCACCGGATATGCTCATGTCCTTAAACGCAGACAAGTGTGACCTCGTTGTAACCGACCAGCCGACCGGTAAAGGCGCTTTGGTTGCTTATCCGAACTTCAAGATGCTTGAGTTTGGCGGCGGCGACAACGACTTCCAGGTAAGCGATGAGGATATCAACATCGGTATCTCCATGAAGAAGGGCAACACCGAGTTAAAAGAAGCCATCGACAGCGTCCTCACCAAGATGACCAAAGATGATTTCTCTGCCATGATGGACGAGGCAATTTCCGTTCAGCCGTTAGCTAACTAGGATTGCGCTTCAAATAAAGCGAATCTAGCGAACGAAGTTATATCATTCCTGCAATGATGCAGGGCTGCAGACGCGTCATTTGGCGCGTCTGTGTAGTTACAGTTATTGAATATTCAGAGGAGAAAGTATTATGCCAACAGACTTTTTCGGCCGTGTAATGGTCGTATTCCAGAGATACGGAATGTCTATGCTGCAGGGTGCAGGAGTCAGCATCCGCATTGCGCTGGTGGGTACCCTGGTGGGCTGCATCATTGGTTTCGCAGTGGGTATTGTGCAGACCATTCCGGTTGAAGCAAAAGACAACCCGGTAAAAAAGGTAGTTTTGTGGATCATTAAGCTGATCATGAACGCCTACGTGGAATTCTTCCGCGGAACCCCGATGATGGCGCAGGCCATGTTTATCTATTATGGTATGCTTCCGCTTTTAGGCTTAAACTTAAGCATGTGGCAGGCAGCCTATTTTATTCTGTCCATCAACACCGGTGCGTACATGGCTGAGACCGTCCGCGGCGGTATCCTTTCCATTGACCCGGGCCAGACTGAGGGCGCAAAGGCCATCGGTATGACCCATGTACAGACCATGCTGTATGTCATTCTGCCGCAGGCACTCAGAAACATCATGCCGCAGATCGGCAACAACCTGATCATCAACATCAAGGACAGCTGCGTGCTTTCCGTCATCGGTGTGGCAGAGCTTCTGTACAAGACGAAATCTGCTGCAGGTGCGCTGTACATGAACTTTGAGACCTACACCATCACCATGATCGTGTACTTTATCATGACCTTTACCTGCTCCCGCATCCTGCGGTGGCTGGAGAACCGCATGGACGGTTCCGACAACTACGATCTGGCAACCACGGATACCCTGGCACACACCAGCGGCATGTACCGTTATGAAGAGAAAAAGAAGGAGGAAGACTAACGATGGCAGAGAATCATGTATTGGAAATTCGTCATTTGAGCAAATCCTTCGGCAAGCATGTAGTCCTGCGTGACATTGACTTTACCGTAGACACCGGCGATGTAACCTGTATCATCGGGGCATCCGGTTCCGGTAAATCCACGCTGCTTCGCTGCATCAACATGCTGGAGACTCCGACCACCGGAGAAATCCTCTATCATGAGAAGGACATCACTGACAAGGGTGTGAATGTTCCGGCATACCGCTCCAAGGTAGGCATGGTGTTCCAGAGTTTTACCTGTTTAACAACCTGACCGTTCTGGAAAACTGCATGATCGGCCAGACCAAGGTGTTAAAGCGTTCTAAGGAAGATGCAAAGGCCATGGCCATGAAATATCTGGAAAAGGTAGGCATGGCGCCCTACATCAATGCGAAGCCGAAGCAGATTTCCGGCGGACAGAAGCAGCGTGTGGCAATCGCCCGCGCCCTGGCTATGGAGCCGGAGGTGCTCTTATTCGATGAGCCGACTTCCGCACTCGACCCGCAGATGGTAGGCGAGGTACTGGCGGTTATGCGTACCCTCGCAAAAGAAGGCATCACCATGATCATTGTAACCCATGAGATGGCCTTTGCCCGTGATGTTTCCAACCATGTGGTATTCATGGCGGACGGAGTCATCGAAGAGGAAGGAAAGCCGGCAGATATCTTCGGCAATCCGCAGAAGGCAAAGACACAGGAGTTCTTGAGCCGGTTTATTCAGGGTTAGGAATTTTGGAATAAAACAAGTAAGGTCTCTTTCATTTCAGGTCCCGGACCAGATTCCTGGTGTTGCAGCGTCGGTTTTCCGCAATTTATCTCAGGAACTTTTGGAAGTGATCTATTATAATCAGGGAGAGCAGGAAGTGGCGAGAGTCCGCAAAGGGATCGGGACAGAAGATGTCAGCGGTGATTATGTGAACTATCCGGAGATTAAGACAGAAAACGTAAATGGGAAATCCGTGACCATGAAGGGGCAGGAAGAAAAAGTCGTGCTTGCCATCTGGAACGATGGGGAGTACAGTTATGCTGTATCTGTTGAGAAATCCATCAGCGTGGATGAAATGACGGAACTAGTTTCTGTGGTCGAATAGGTTGTGTCTGGCATTTGCGCACGACACGAATGGTAACAATGATTGTGTCGTGAAGACATGGAGCTGTTGCCGTAAAATCAAAAAAATGTGAGAAATAAGAAGTTGGGAAATCAGAAAAAATGCAGGACCCGGTCAGACGATCAGGTTCTGCATTTTTTCCTGTTTGAAATAATCTCTTATGTACTGGCGGAGTGCTTGCTCCGGTTTGTTCTGGATCCAGCCCTTCCGGTGGACGAAAGCGATTTTTCTCCAGATCGGCGGATTCATGGAGTAGTATTTGATGTTTTGATGGTCCTTCGCACAGGTTTTGGCAATAAAGGCGATGCCGATTCCCATCTCGACCATGGAGCGGATGGTGATGATGCTGTTTGTCTCGCACATGGTTCGTGGCTGGAACTGGATATCCGCAAAGATCTGTCGGAAAGCACGCGGAGCGTGGATGCTTTTTTCGACAGGATAAAATTATCATTTCGGAAAATACGGGCAAAATCATCCCAGGTGATGGGGGTCTGGTTATTTTCCGTGGCGTAGGGATGAGTTGCTGGAATCCCCAAAAGCACCTCTTCCTGCCCGATGAGCTCCAGCTGATTTTTATCAAAGGATGCAGTATCGTTGAGGGCGATCATGGCACAGTCAATATTTTCATCGAGAATCAGCTTCTGGATGTTGGGAAGATTGGTCTCGGTGATCTCGATCGTGACTTCTGGGAACTCTTTTTTGTATTCCGGAATCAGGGTCGTGAGCATTTTTAAACCAAACAGGGATGTGATCCCAAGTGTGATATGGCTTTTATTATTCAGACTGCGCATCTGATAGTAAAGGTCATTTTTTATGTGAATAACATGTTCAGCTGCCTTGATATAAAGCTTGCCGGCCTCTGTCAGCTCCAGCTTTCCTTTGGCCCGGATGAAGAGTGGAACACCGATTTCCTGCTCCAGCCTTGCAAGGTACTGGCTCAGGGAGGACTGGGAAATATACAGTTCTTCCGCCGCTTTTGTGATGTTCTGTTTTTTAGCAATGGTCAGGATGTAATTCAGATATTTAGTGTCCGTATCGGGTTCCTCCTTTGTATTATGCTCGTGCTCGTGACACAGTCACTCGCTTGCCTCGCCGTTCGCCATAATCATGCAAGCATGCTTCTGGCTCTCTTGCTGCTCGTTACATTATAACGCATCGGATTGTATTTTTTAAAGAAATATTTTGTGAAAATGAAAAATAAGTAAAAATGATGGATTGCATCATTTTTAAATATTGGTCAGAAATTTGTCAATCATTTATAATCAGCTTTGCAAAGAACAAATGTGACTGAATCAGCTTTGCTGAACAGTTACCAATCATGATAGGAAAAAGGAGTAGGGAAGATGAGCTTTAGCAAAACACCTGTTGTAACAGAGATGAAGGTCATTCCGGTAGCTGGCTATGACAGCATGGAAATGACATTAAGTGGAGCACATGCACCATTTTTCACCAGAAACCTCGTTATTTTAAAGGACAGTGCGGGCCACACCGGTATCGGTGAGATCCACGGTGGGGAATATACCTGTGAGTGCCTGACAAACTGCATTCCGCTGGTAGTGGGACAGGAAATCGGAAAGTACCGTTCCGTACTGGGAACCATCCACAGAGGCGGCAAAAAGGCTGCAGAGGATGACGGGGAAGGAATTCAGACTCTGGATATCAGCAAGCTGAAGTTCGTGGTAAAGGCAGAGTGGGCGATCGAGTGCGCGTTCCTGGATCTTCTGGGACAGTATCTGGGCCTGCCGGTGTGCGAGCTTCTTGCGGAAGGAAAGCAGAGAGATAAGGTAGAGACACTGGGCTACCTGTTCTATGTATCTGATCGTCACAAAACCGATCTTCCTTACCTGGATGAGAATAACAGCAGCGATCCGTGGTTCCGCATGAGAAGAAATGAAATGGTAAGCCATGAGCAGATCGTGGAGCAGGCTTGCTGCCTTCAGGAAAAATACGGATTCCGCAACTTCAAGTTAAAAGGCGGTGTATTTGCGGGTGCTTACGAGATGGATACGATCCGCGCACTGAAAAAACAGTTCCCAAATGGCCGTATCAACATTGACCCGAACGGCGCATGGAGCCTGGCAGAAGCCATTGAGCTGTGCAAGGATATGAAAAATGTACTGACTTATGTAGAAGATCCGTGCGGACCGGAGGCAGGTTTCTCCAGCAGAGAAATCATGAGCGAGTTCAAGACCGCTACCGGCCTTCCGGTTGCAACCAATATGATCGCAACCAACTGGAGACAGTTCTACCATGCAGCTTCCCTGAAGGCTGTGGATATCGTACTTGCAGATCCGCATTTCTGGGGATTAGAGGGAAGCCTTCGCATGGCACAGATCTTAAACGACTGGGGTCTTACCTGGGGAAGCCATTCCAACAACCATTTCGATATCACACTGACTACCTTCGCACATGTAGCGGCAGCAGCACCTGGAAAGCCAACCGCACTGGATACTCACTGGATCTGGCAGGATGGACAGGGTCTCTTAGAGGATGCTCCGAAGATCAAAGACGGATATCTGGAGGTTCCGGACCGTCCGGGACTTGGTGTAACCCTGAATATGGACCGTGTTATGGAAGCAAACAAGCTGTACAATCAGATGCCGTCTCATGACCGCGACGATGCTATGGCAATGCAGTATCTGATCCCGAACTGGAAATACGATTCCAAGAAACCGTGTCTCGTTCGCTAAACGCTACAGGTGGAAAAAATCATGAGCTATACCGCACTTGTCGGATTTGTGATGATGATCCTTATCACAGTCCTTTTGCTTAAAAAGAAAGTCAGTACCTGTTCGCATTTACGGGATCATTCCGATCATCGGAGCATTCCTGATCGGATCAAGTGTCAGTGAAATCTGCGATTATGTACTCCACTGCATGTGCGGTATTCCTTTCCGGTGTTATAGCAGGTGTTCTGTCTGAGAGTGGCATGATGGATGCCATGGTACAGTTCCTGATCAATATCATTGCTGTGTGTGCCGCAGGAAATTTATAGCTATGTTTTTGGGGTTGCCAGTTTTCCTGACATTGTATCCACGATCCAGACAAGCACAATGAGTCCCAGAAGAATGGCACCAGCCTGGCTCCAGTTATATTTGTTCATGGCAAAGATCAGCGGAGCTCCGATCCCGCCTGCACCGACCAGGCCAAGCACGGATGCCTCGCGGATATTGACATCGAACCGGTAGAGGATCGCGGAAGCAAATACCGGGGCAATCTGCGGAAAAATGGCGTGACGGATTGCTGCAAGTGGTGCGATTCCCATGGCAAGGAGAGCCCGGTAAGGGCCTAAATCCAGTGCATCCAGACATTCCGTGAAGCGCTTGGTTAAAAGGCCGATGCTGCACATGGCCAGGGTCAGTACTCCGGTGAAAGCGCCAGGACCGGATACCCGGATAAAAATCAGTCCATAAATGAGAAATGGAACCGATCGGATGGCAATCACCAAAAGCTGAAACAATGCACATACCGGCACGGGTGTAAAGCGCCGTGTGCCGAAAAATGCGAGAGGTGCTGCAATCAGTGCACCAATCCCGGTTCCAACAATGGAAATACAGACGGTCTCAATCAAAAGATAGAGAAGGCCGTCTTTTTTCATGGAAAAAAAGAAGCTCCAGTTGGGATGAAGGAAGCCGGACAGCATGTGCTGCAGGTTTCCGGGACTGGTGTGGGAAAAATCCGGCGGGGTTTGTGTGATGAGACAGCAGGCAAATAGAAAAATGAGCGCAAGTGAAAGTAAGCGGAGCATGTATTTGCGGTGCAGTCCGGACGAGGTCTGCAGCAGGAATTCTCTGCGGATCAGGCCGGAGAGCGCGCGGCTTATGGATTCAATCACACATACAGCAAGAAACAGCAGCAGAAGAATGGCTCCGACCTTATGAAATTCCCGCCAGGAAATCTTTTCATTTAAGATCAGACCAATGCCTCCGGCACCTACATAGCCGAGAATGGAACTGTGCCGCACGTTGGTTTCTAGAAGATACAGGGCATTGGTTAAGTAAGAAGGAAGAATTTCCGGCAGTACCGTGTGAAAAAATGCCGGAAATGCGCTGCATCCCATGGAACGGAGTGCCAGGTAAGCGCTTAAGTTGCTGCTGTCTGCGTCCTCGTAAGTGAGTTTTGTCATAATGGCAAAGGTGTAGAGCGTGATCGCAGCGGTTCCGGCAAAGGTTCCGAGTCCAAATAAAAAGGTGGCGATCAGTGCCAGCACAAGCGCCGGGAACGAACGCAGGATCTGGATCACAAAGCGGGTAAACCGGCGGAAAAATGCTGGAAACTGTAAGGCAACAGAACTGGCCGGAGCTGCAAACAGTGCCAGAACCGAGCCGAGGATCGTGCCAGTCACAGACATCTGCAGCGTATAAAAAAGCGGGGCAACAATTTTCGGAAGATAGGAAAAATCCGGACGGATTATATCGGCAGCCAGGTCCGTCAGATGGCTCCGGCGTGCAAAAAAATAAGCCGGATCGCAGCCGGTGAAGGCTGCGGCGGCAAAAAAGACAAAAAGAAAGAGAGACCAGCCCAGAATACGGAAGATGGTTTTTCTTTTGTAATGAAGATTTAGTGTCATGGGTGCTCTCCTCTGAAACGGTTTGTTCTCATTGTTCACGTGGACGTGTCTGGTAACGGTTCGTTTCCCTTTCTATATAGTTTGGCTGTATTTTTCAGTGTTGCATACCGGGAAAACGTCGGCAGGAAATTGCTGATTCTTTCATGTCTCGTTTTTACAGGAATGTTATTCTTGTTCCTGATAGATTTGCTGCAGCATCTCTTTGTCCAGCGCATCGGGCCGGCCGTCGAAAGCAACAGTTCCGTCTTTCAGGCCGATGATGCGACCTGAAAACTCCAGGGAAAATTCCAGGTTGTGGCTGTTCATCAAAACGGTGACACCCTCTGTCTGCTGGATTTCCTTTAAAAGTTCCAGGATCTGTCTGCCGGTGACCGGATCGAGGGAAGCGGCAGGTTCATCGGCAAGAAGTAGCAGCGGGTGGCGCATCAGCGCACGGGCAATGGCAACCCGCTGTTTCTGTCCGCCGGACAGGTTTTTTACAGATTCTTCTGCTTTTTCTTCAAGACCGACCCGCTTTAAAAGCGAGAGCGCTTCGTTCTGTTGTTCTCTGGAATAAAGTCCGATCACTGCAGAAAGAAGGTTCATGTCAGGAAGACAGGCGGTAAGGACATTAGCCAGACAGGTGGAGTTTTCTACAAGACAGAAATCCTGATAGATGGTGCCAATGGAGCGCCGGATCTGCTTTTGCTCCCGCTTAGTTATGGTGGAAACATCGTTTCCGTCGAACAAAAGAGTTCCGGATGTTACCGTATCCATCCCGTTTAAAATGCGGAAAAGCGTGGTTTTTCCGGCGCCGGAAGCGCCAATGACAGAGACAAATTCACCCTGGGAAACGGTAAAAGTTACATTGTTCAGGGCTGTGGTCCCGTTTGGAAATTGTTTTTCTAAGTGTTTGAGTGCGATTTCCATAAAATACCTGCCTGTGGTCTCGTGCGAAATTATTTTGGGGCAAATGCAAAAATCCGCAGGCAGGGCAGCTGCCTGTGCCGTGCGGACTTTGCATATCGTGAAACATTTAGTTTAAGGATTTCAAGAGGTCCTGTGCAGCGCGTTCGCCGTCGTAGTTTGCATCGTCGCCCCATTCATAACCAACCTGGCTGAATACGCTGATGATGTCCTTGCCCTCGTCGGTGTTTGCAATTTCAATGAAGGAATCGCCAAGTGCCTTGCGGAAATCTTCATCCTGCATCAGGTCAGAGTTTTTGCTGTAGGCGATCATATCGTTGTAGATGCCCTCCGTAACGCCGATCACACCGGTCTGGTTCACCATGTCATCGGTGCCGCCGAATTTTTCTTTCCAGTCTGCTGCGTATTTGGTACGGATGTGTCCGTAGGAAACCATGATATCGGCCTGGCCGGAAGCGAGGCGGGAGAGGGAGGTGGTGTAGGAGTCAGACTGAACGGCATTGTCAAGGTCGGCAATGGTCTTGCCGTAACGCTCCTGTAGCCACAGTGCCGGATAAATGTAACCGGATGCGGAGGTCGGTCCCATAACAGCCCAGGTTGCGCTGTTTAAATCGTCCCAGGTCAGTTCCTCACCGTTGTTTACTTTTGCAAGCAGCTCCTGGCCTTTTTCGCTTGGTCCGGCCAGAAGAATGGAGCGGTAGTAGGTGCTCATTTTATCGGTATTTTCCTCAATCGTGCCGTCATTCCAGTCTTTCGGATTTTCAGAATCCTTGTTGATGGCGTAGCGCAGTGCGGTCAGAAGTACATCGCAGTCATCGGAGAACAGTACATAGTTGCCGCCGGAGATAAAGCCGATGTCGGCACTTCCCGCGCTCAAAGCTTCGCCGACCGCAGTGTAGCTGGTACCGACAGTCATGTCGATATCTGATACATCATAACCTTTGGTCAGAAGCGTTTCTTTTAACAGGTTTTCCAGCGGCTCGGTGGCAGTGGTGATGGTATCCGCATCGGCGTAAGGGGAAAAGGCAATCTTTAAAGAATCTACTGCCTTCGGTTCTGTGGCAGATTCTGTCTCAGAGGAAGCTTCGGCAGAAGAATCGGAAGAAGTTTCAGCAGAGGAATCTGCGGAAGCTGCTGCTTCAGAAGCAGCCGGTGCATCCGTCTTGGAAGAACAACCGGTGATAAGACCCAGGCAGAGCGCCAGGGAAAGAGCTGGTACAACAAATTTTCTCATAATACTACCTCCATGGCCCGTTTCGGGCAGAATAAATTTTCGTGTAGCTGCCGTGAAAAATGTGGTTGCTGTTCGCAGCAGTTACGGGATTCTGCTGAAAGGGTTCGAAAAGGTACAAAAAAAGCATGCCACAGCATGCCTGAACATGACTTTCAGACAGAATGCTGACAGCCTGTATCTGGGCAGAGTACAAGCTGGGGACGGTCGATCCTTTCTGGGATCCTCTCAGCCCGGAACACGGACTCCCTCGCAATCTGGTTTTCGTCATCGCAGTAATTTTTCTGATCGTAGTGTCAGGGCGCTCCCCCTCACACTGCATTCCGTTAACCGATTAGGATTGTACCACAGGAATGTGGAAATGGCAAGAATGGAAAATTGTGCAGGATTGCTGTGAGCGACCGTTACGGATAAAGAAAAATACGGCTGAAGGATGAAAATTCCGTAATGAAAGCGTAAGGAAGTAGTAAGTGCACCGTTCTTGCGCAAGGGGGCATGTTTTGTATAATGAAATTAGAAGAAAGTAATTGGAAATTGGAAGGAGGCGGCACGATGAAGCAGACAAAACATATCTGGTGGACATTTTCCGTGTGGGAAGCAGATGCGCTCCGGCAGTATCTGGAACAGCTGGCACAGGAAGGATGGTATCCGGAGAGCATTGGCGGGGGAGGTATGAAATGTTACCGTGCAGACCCGGAAAAACGACGTTATGCCGCGGTTTTGGCGCCAAAGACTTCTGTGCTTACCGGTGCAGATTCCTGGGACGCCGGAAAATTCCGGGAGCGCTGTGAGGCAGCCGGATGGAAATTCCAGTGCAGCGGCATCAACTGGCAGATTTTTTATACCACGGATGAGACATTGGAACGAACCGAAGAGATGAGCGATGCGAATCAGTTTTTGATTCAGAAAACGCTGGCATTTGGCTGGTCGACCCGGATTTTATATCCGCTGATCGTAGTGCTGCAGGGGTGGTTATTGTATCAGGGTCTGCGATATCCCGCAGAAACGATGGCGGATCCCTGGAGCATGTTTTCCGGTGCGGTGTGCCTGCTGTTGATCTTTTCTTATGGCATTCCCTATCTACAGCTGATTCGTTGGGTAAGAAGCAGTGAACATGCGTTAAGAGAACGCGGAAAACTTCCGGTCATAGATCTGAAACGCAGGATGAAGTCCAAGAAGCGTATGGCAGCTCTGCTGTTTGGCATAATCCTCCTTTTCCTTATTCTGGCTTTTTCAACTTCAGTCCACTTGCTTGTGACGGTATTAACCTCCAGCCTGATCCTATGCGGAAGTGCATGTTTGGTATTAAGCTGGATCCGGAAACATGGAAGCGGAGATCAGAGAGAAAACTGGATCGGATATCTGGTCGGGGTGACTGCGATCTGCATGATCCTGGTTCCACTGTCCGGAGCCCTGACCGGGCATTTGATCGGGAATGAAGAAGAAAGTACAAACGTAAAGCAGACGGTATTTGCCACCTGGCAGAGCAATACGGTTCAGGCTGACAAAGCCGGGAATCCGGTAGTTGTGAATGTTTATAAAAGCCGGATTCCGTGGATCATACAAAAGACCAGACAGAATTACCCGAAAGATCTGACAAAACTGTGGGATTGCAGGGAAGTGGAGGTGCCAGAGGTATTGAGCGCGTTGCCGGATGGGGCGCAGGTTTCCTGGTATCGTTATTATATACGGAATGAGACAGAAAACGGGAATGCGGAAAACCAAAGTGCTGAGAATCAAAATGTCAAGAATCAAGCAGCAGAAAGCGAAGATGCAAGAAGTGCAGACACAAAAAGCGGAGAAGTCATAGCGGCAGATGAGCGGACTGCACAGGAATTACAGAAGGAACAGGACGCAATAAAGACTGCAGAAGCGGCTGCCACAGAGGCGTATATTGCGTTGGATGAAGTGGTCCTGAGCGATGAGAACCGCCTGGTGATCCTGGATTATGGCGGCGGAACGGATGCAGACGGAGTGGAAGAAGCGGTACAGGGATTTCTGGAACCGGTATTGAAGTAGAAACGTATTAATCTATGTCGTTACCGGCCGGCACACATAAAAAATCCATATTTTCTTTCGTACACTGTCCTGGTGTGATCCGTTTTCCGGTTTTGGGGCAGAAAAAGTCACTGTTTGCTTCCAGCGTGATGACATCGCCTGCCTGAAAGGTTCCATCGGTACAGGATTTTGTAACAGAATAAAAAGCACCGGGAGTCAGGGAAAGTTGTTTTATGGTGTTGCGCAGCAGTGTTCCTTTTTCAAAAAGCTCCTCCCATGACAGTAATTTGTCACTGTATTTTTCTGAATTTTTATGATTGGTTACAGATGGATTTCGTTTCATGGTCTGTTCCTTTTCTTGAATTTATCCTACTTTATCATACTTTATACTACTTAGCAATATCGAATCCTCCAACATGCTATAGTCAAAAAAGTTTACGGAATCCGTAGACAATACAAAAGAAGAAGGAGGATAACGGAATGAGGCCGTTAAAGGGAAAAGTCAGTATCACACTGGATAGTGACGTTATTCAGATTATCAGAGATTACGCAGAGGAGGATGACCGGTCGTTTAGTCAGTATATCAATATGGTGTTGAAAGAATATATCAACAGGCAAGGCAGGACTGCATTAACAAAGTCTTGAGCTTGCCTGTTTTTATTATACAACGAAACTATGATATAGCAAGGTGAAATGGCAATATTATCCGATTATAAACAATAACAATATCTCACAGTAAACACAAATGGGCCGGAAGGTTCCGTCCCCGCCGAATGGCGGGGACGAAACCTTTCGGCCCTCGTTCGTTACTGTGCGATATTGTTATTTGATTTTGTCTCCGAGTATCCGTATCCAGTAGTCGCGTGTCTCAGCGACAACAACACCGCTGAGTGCCAGCAGTGCGATCAGGTTCGGCAGTGCCATCAGCGCATTGAAGATATCGGCGATGGTCCACACGGCTTCTACGGTCATGAACGGTCCGATAAAAATAGCCAGGATATACAGGAAACGGTATGCCATGACGGCGTTTTTGCTTCCGTTTGAGAGGTACTCCAGGCAGCGTTCTCCGTAGTAGTTCCAACCGATGATGGTGGTGAATGCGAAGAAGATCAGGCACATCATCAGGAGAAATGCGGAAAACTGCGGCGGGACCGGAAGTCCCTGCTGGAATGCGCGTGTGGTTACGGCAACACCTTCCAGTCCGACGGTATGGGAACCGGTCAGGACGATGCAAAGACCAGTCATGGTACACACGATAATGGTATCGATAAAGGTTCCGGTCATGGTAACCAGACCCTGGCGGGCCGGTTCTTTGGTCTGTGCTGCAGCTGCAGCGATCGGAGCGCTTCCGAGTCCGGCTTCATTGGAGAAGATACCGCGGGCGATCCCCTTTTGCATGGCAACAAGAATCGCGCCAAGTGCACCGCCGGCAGCGGCCCGAAGTCCAAACGCACTCTGGATGATCTCGGCAAATGCAGCCGGAATGCGGGAAGCATTCAGAACCAGAATAACGACGCAGGATGCAATGTAGAAAACTGCCATAAACGGTACTACAATAGAAGAAACACTTGCGATACGCTGAATGCCGCCAAGCACGACCAGAGCCACGCAGATGGTTAAAATGATGCCGGTTGCGATAACGGCGATGCTGTAATCGTGCCCGAAGAGATTGATCACGTGCACATTATTTTTATCGAAAAAGTCTCCGGCAGCGGCAGTGATGCCGTTTACCTGGGTGAAGGTACCGATTCCGAGAAGGCCGACACCGGCACCAAAGAATGCGAAAATCTTACCAAGCCAGCGCCAGTTTTGGCCCATTCCGTTTTCAATATAGTAGAACGGTCCGCCGAGTACATGCCCGCTTTCATCGACAACACGGTATTTGATGGCGAGAACGCCCTCGGAATATTTGGTTGCCATGCCGAATAAGGCTGCGATCCACATCCAGAACAGGGCACCTGCGCCGCCTGCAACGAGGGCGGTTGCGACGCCGACGATGTTGCCGGTACCGATGGTTGCGGACAAGGCGGTACAGAGGGCTGCAAAGCTGCTGACCTCACCGTGGCCTTCGCCTTCATTCTGGAACATGTACTTACAGGCCATGCCCAGCTTGTGGAACTGGATGCCGCGCAGGCGGACCGTCAAAAAGATTCCGGTTGCCAGAATCAGAACGATCAGGGGGACGCCCCATACAAAGCCATCCAGCCAGTTCAGAAACTTACTTACATTAGTTAACATAATACTCACTCTTTCTCCCTTAGGGGTTTTGTTTGATAGAAGCTCTGGGGGAAGAAAACCGGAAGAAAACCAGTTTTTGGTAAACAAAAAAGGAAGTATTCCAACTGCGTGACTGCAGGTGAAAAACTCCCTCTAAAGAGTGTGGAAAGACGGATGCATTGCTGCATCATGTGCTCTGTCCTTTTGCCTGAGAGATTGGCACGTTTCGTGCTGTACACCTTCGGCGCTCCATACATGAGACTCTCCAGAGTTTGCTTCTTGCAAAGAAGCATAGACGATTTGCTTTAGAAATGCAAGTGTATTTTCAAAAAACAGGAAAAGTCTTTGAAAAAATACAATTTTATAAAGTACTGCTTGCATATACTTATAAGAAATGTGTATAATAGAAGTTCTAGGGCATTTAGGCCCTTACATGAAAGAGGAAAACGTATGAACAACGAAAAAGATTTTTTGGGGACAGAGCCCATCGGAAAACTGCTCCGATCTCTGGCTATTCCGACCATTACGGCACAGCTGATCAACATGCTGTATAATATTGTAGATCGTATTTACATCGGTCACATTCCGGAATCCGGCGCACTGGCCTTGACCGGAGTCGGAGTCTGCATGCCACTCATTATGATCGTTTCGGCATTTGCGGCCTGGTGGGAAGCGGAGGTGCCCCGCGTGCTTCCATCCACATGGGAAAGCAGGATTATGATCAGGCAGAGAAAATTTTAGGGAACTGTTTTACGCTTCAGGTGGTAATTTCCGTGATCCTGACAGCGATTCTGTTTTTATTTAACCGGAACCTGCTTCTGGCTTTCGGTGCCAGCGAGAACACGATAGGGTATGCAGTCAGCTATATGAATCTGTATTCCCTGGGAACGATTTTTGTGCAGCTGACACTCGGTATGAATATGTTTATCACAGCCCAGGGCTTTGCAAAAACCGGCATGCTTTCCGTACTTATCGGTGCAGTTACAAACATTGTCCTGGATCCGGTATTTATCTTTGGAATGCATATGGGAGTCCGTGGAGCGGCACTTGCAACAGTCATTTCCCAGGCGGTTTCCACGGTCTGGGTTCTGGCGTTTTTAACCGGAAAAAAGACACGCTTAAAGATTCGTTTTAGTACAATGGGACTGAATCCATCCATCATTCTGCCATGTGTGGCTCTGGGTGCAGCGACCTTCGTTATGCAGTCCAGTGAGAGTGTGATTTCAGTCTGCTTTAACTCCTCTCTGTTAAAATACGGCGGTGATATTGCAGTCGGCGCCATGACCATTTTAACCAGTGCCATGCAGTTTGCGATGCTTCCGCTGCAGGGACTTGGTCAGGGTGCCCAGCCGATCATCAGCTACAATTACGGCGCACGGAATGCAGAGCGTGTAAAGGGCGCGTTTAAGCTTCTGTTAAAGGTAAGCCTGACCTATTCGGTCCTGATCTGGCTGTTTGTGGAGCTGGTTCCGCAGGCCTTTGCAGGGATGTTTACTGCGGATGCAGAGCTTCTTGCATTTACGTCCCGCGCACTCCGCATCTACATGGGCTGCATCTTTATGTTTGGCATTCAGATCGCCTGCCAGATGACATTTACCTCCATTGGCTTTGCAAAGGAATCAATCGTTGTGGCAGTAACCAGAAAGTTTATCTTGCTGCTTCCGCTGATCTATATCCTCCCGCATGTGCTGGCAGGCAACCAGACTATGGCGGTTTATACGGCAGAACCGGTTGCAGATTTCCTGGCAGTATCGTTTACGATACTCTTATTCAGACGGCAGTTTAAGAAGGCTTTGAGTACGCTTGTGTAGGAAAATTCCTATCTGCAACAGAGGCAGGAACGGAAGCGAAATGGTGCGATGCATCGCTGCATTTGAGCCAAAAAACAGTAACAAGGTGGCATATTTCGTCAAAAACGCGGCGGAATGTGCCACCTTTGTAGTTACAAAAAATATTGCGTGCTATAGTGTTTCCAACAGAAAATGGCATAGAGCCAGAGGGGATACTTACTTATGGATCTTGGAACATTTTATGAGAAACACAAGCAGTTTTACTATTGGTTTTTATATCGGAAATTGAAAAATACCGGGCTGCCGTACCATGCGGAAGACATCATTCATGATGCAGTTGTAGCCATTATCGCGAATGAAAAACATCTGGAAATCTTCGAAAATCTGACAGAAAAACAGGCGAAACAATATTTTAAAACGTGTCTGGTCAACCGGCTGATCGATACCATACGGCAGGAAAAACGAAAGCGGGAGCAGTTAGAAGAGCTGGAACGGACAGAAAGAAGCGAGCTTAGAGAGGAGACCAGTGCATGCAGCATGGAAAATGCAGTCATCGAAAAGCTGAATCTGGAAAGCTGTGCACCTGGTGTCCTATGTCTTTTTAGCAGCAAGGAAATGGAACTGATCCGGCTTGTCTTTTTGCAGGAGCTTCCTTACCGGGAGGTGGCAAGAATAGACCGTGTGAGGGAAAGCGCCATTGCTATGCGGGTGGTCAGACTTCGAAAAAAGATATGGAAAATCTGCCTGAAACAGCATGTTTTTGATGAATTTGTGGAAAAACGAATAAAAACGCTGCCAATTGGTTCATAAATTAAAATTTTGGACTTGCCAAGCAAAAAAACTTGTGTTATTATGATGTCAATTTTCAGAGGAACACTTCTGAAAGAAAACCAAACAAATGGCAGTGAAGGAGACTCTTGCCAGCAGGACTTCGACAGGAAGAGGGCGTCACCGACTGAGAGCGCCGTCAGGTTGGACTCTGGCTCACAGGGAACACTCCGGAGCCGGTATTTCGAAAGACATAGACTGTTAAACGGTTCAAGTTGCCAGTCATGTGCGTAGGGGTATCCGTAGGACACACGTTACGTGTCTTAAAAGAGTGGAGCCGCTTTCGTTCAAAGGGGAAAGAAAGTCAGGTCTCAATGCGGGTGGTACCGCGGAACATAACAAAATCATAGTGTCCCGTCCCGGAATATGTAACAGTATTCCGCGACGGGATTTTTTGTGTTACATATCAGAAATTCACCAACGTGTATTTCCTGATAGTTTCCCAAAATTCCTTCCGGAATACAGAACCACCACATTCAGGTAAGGAGAGAACAGCATGGAATTTTTAACAGGTGTAAAGGAAAAGGAAACCATCGGAATCAGCGAAATCTTAAGCGGAGATTATGTCGGAAAGGTCGTAAAAATGAACGGTGCAGTCCACAACATCCGTGATATGGGTGAGTTTGCATTTGTTATTTTGCGCAAGGCAGAAGGTCTGGTGCAGTGTGTGTATGAGGAACGAAAAACCGACTTCGATCTAAAAGAACTGAAGGAAGAATCCGCTGTGGAAGTGACCGGTGTGGTTACTTTGGAGGAGCGTGCCCCGCAGGGATTTGAACTCCGTCTTACCGGTATCCGGGTATTGTCCCAGCCGTCCGAGGTTATGCCGATCGCCATCAACAAATGGAAGATGAATACCTCCTTAGAGACACGTTTAAGTCTTCGTCCGGTATCCTTAAGAAATGTCCGCGAACGTGCAAAATTCAAAGTTCAGGAAGGCATTGTACGCGCTTTCCGTGAGTTTTTGTCCAGTCAGGGATTCACCGAAGTGCATACCCCGAAGATCGTATCCCGCGGCGCAGAGGGCGGCGCAAACGTCTTTAAATTAAACTACTTCAACAAAAAAGCAGAGCTTGGACAGAGTCCGCAGTTCTACAAACAGATGATGGTCGGCGTGTTTGACCGTGTATTTGAGGTGGCTCCGGTGTTCCGTGCCGAGAAGCACAACACCACCCGTCATTTAAACGAATATATCGGACTGGATTTTGAGATGGGCTATATCGACAGCTTTGAAGATGTCATGGCGATGGAGACCGGATTCTTAAAATATACCATGGAGCTGTTAAAGAAAGATTATAAGAAAGAGCTGGACATGCTTGACATCGATCTTCCATCCATCACCCAGATCCCGCAGGTCCGTTTCGATGAGGCAAAGCAGCTGGTATCGGAAAAATATAACCGGAAGATCCGCAACCCATTCGACTTAGAGCCAGAGGAGGAAGTGCTGATCGGCCGTTATTTCAAGGAAGAGTACGACAGCGATTTCGTGTTTGTCACCCATTATCCATCGAAAAAACGTCCGTTTTACGCCATGGATGACCCGGCAGATGAGCGTTTCACCTTAAGTTTTGACCTGCTGTATAAGGGTCTGGAAATCACCACCGGAGGTCAGCGTATCCACGATTACCAGATGATCCTGGAGAAGATGGCGAAGCGCGGAATGGACCCGGAAGACATCAAGGATTACCTGATGATCTTCAAATATGGCATGCCGCCGCACGGTGGTCTTGGCATCGGCTTAGAGCGTTTGACCATGCGCCTGTTAGACGAGCAGAATGTACGTGAGACTTCATTGTTCCCGCGTGACGTGACCAGACTGGAACCGTAATCAGCGTAATCAGTTTTGAAAAACGCAGTGGCAAGGCGATAAAAATGGAAGTTTCTGTGACAGTGCCGGTGCAAACGAAAAATACCATGGCAGTTGGAGAAACAGACAGGGTGCCGGTGCAACCTGGAAACCGGCAGGAAAGGATTGAAAATATGGCAAATATCATCAGCGATGAAACCATCGAATATGTAGGAATTCTGGCAAAACTGGAACTCTCGGACGAAGAAAAAGAGGCTGCAAAACAGGATATGGGCCGGATGTTAGACTATATTGACAAGTTAAACGAACTGGATACGACCGGAGTCGAGCCGATGTCGCATGTATTTCCGGTGACAAATGTGTTCCGGGAAGATGTGGTAACCAATGGAGATGAGCGGGATAAGATCCTGCTGAATGCGCCGGAGCAGAAGGATGGAGCGTTTAAGGTTCCGAAGACGGTAGAATAAAGGGAGGAAACGACGTGAGTATCTTAGATTTAACAGCGGTAGAGCTTGGAAAAAAGATCAAATCCGGCGAGATTACGGCAGTGGAAGCCACAAAGGCAGCCCTTGTGCAGATCAGGCACTGGAGCCGGTATTAAATTGTTATGTGACCGTAGATGAGGAAGGTGCGTTAAAGCGTGCCGGAGAAGTGCAGAAGCAGATTGAAGACGGAACATTGACCGGCCCGCTTGCCGGTGTTCCGATTGCTATTAAGGATAATATGTGTACAGAGGGCCTGCTGACAACCTGCAGTTCCAAAATTCTGGATAACTTCAAGCCGACTTACACGGCCGAGGCAGTAAAAAACCTGGAGGCAGCAGGTGCTATCATTCTTGGTAAGACAAACATGGATGAGTTTGCCATGGGAAGCACCACCGAGACTTCTGCTTACGGCGAGACGAAAAACCCGTGGAACCCGGAACATGTGCCGGGCGGTTCCTCCGGTGGTTCCTGTGCGGCAGTGGCAGCAAATGAGTGCTTCTTCGCATTGGGCTCCGATACCGGCGGTTCCATCCGCCAGCCGAGTTCTTTCTGCGGTGTCACCGGCATCAAGCCAACCTACGGAACCGTTTCCCGTTATGGCCTGATTGCCTATGGTTCTTCCCTGGACCAGATCGGACCGGTCGCAAAGGATGTGACGGACTGTGCTACGATCCTGGAAGCAATTTCTTCCTATGATAAGAAGGACAGCACTTCCATGAAACGAGAGGACTGCGATTTTACCTCTGCCCTGGTGGACGATGTAAAGGGCATGCGCATCGGCATCCCGCGTGATTACTTTGGCGAGGGCCTGGATCCGGAAGTGAAGGATGCCATCTTAAAGGCAGCAAAGGTTCTGGAAGAGAAGGGCGCTATTGTCGAAGAGTTTGACTTAAGCCTGGTGGAATACGCCATTCCGGCTTACTATGTCATCGCTTCCGCAGAAGCAAGCTCCAATTTATCCCGTTTCGATGGTGTAAAATACGGACACCGTGCAAAGGAATACGAGGGTCTTCACAACATGTACAAAAAGAGCCGTTCCGAGGGCTTTGGCCCGGAGGTAAAACGCCGTATCATGCTTGGTTCCTTCGTTTTAAGCAGCGGCTATTACGATGCTTACTATTTAAAGGCACTCCGCACCAAGGCGCTCATTAAGAAAGCCTTCGATCAGGCCTTTGAAAAATACGATGTCATTTTAGGACCGGCGGCACCGACCACCGCGCCGAAGTTAGGCGAGTCCTTAAGTGATCCGCTTCAGATGTATCTAGGTGATATCTATACCATTTCCGTAAACCTGGCAGGACTTCCGGGCATGACCATTCCCTGCGGAAAAGATTCCAAGGGACTGCCGATCGGTCTGCAGCTGATTGGAGACTGCTTCAAGGAAAAGAACATCATCCGCGCCGGTTATGCGTATGAATGCAGCAGAAGCTACGAAACACCGGAACTGGCAAAAGCGGCAGAAGCGAAGCTGGATGGAGAGCCAGTCATGGCGAAAGCGGCAGAAGCGAAGCTGGATGGAGAGCCAGTCATGGCGAAAGAGGCAGAAGCGAAGCAGGACAGAGAGCCGGCCGTATCAAAACAGGCAGAAGCAAAAGCAGTAGAAAAGGAGGCGCAGTAACATGAGCAAACAGTATGAGACCGTCATTGGCCTGGAGGTTCACGTAGAACTGGCGACCAAAACCAAAATTTTCTGCGGCTGTTCCACCGCATTCGGCGGTGCGCCAAACACCCATACCTGCCCGGTCTGCACCGGTATGCCGGGTTCCCTTCCGGTTTTAAACAAGCAGGTTGTAGAGTACGCACTGGCAGTCGGACTGGCTACGAACTGCGGCATCAACCAGTACTGCAAATTCGACCGGAAGAACTATTTCTACCCGGATAACCCGCAGAACTATCAGATCTCCCAGCTGTATCTGCCAATCTGCCATGACGGCTGGGTCGAGATCGATACCGCTGCAGGTAAGAAAAAGATCGGTATCCACGAAATCCACATGGAGGAGGATGCCGGAAAGCTGGTCCATGATGAGTGGGAGGACTGCTCTCTGGTTGATTACAACCGAAGCGGTGTTCCGTTAATTGAGATCGTGTCCGAGCCGGATATGCGCAGCGCTGACGAGGTCATTGCCTATCTGGAAAAACTTCGCCTGATCATCCAGTACCTTGGCGCTTCCGACTGTAAGCTGCAGGAGGGCTCCATGCGTGCGGATGTCAACCTCTCTGTCCGCGAAGTGGGCGCACCGGAGTTCGGTACCAGAACTGAGATGAAAAACTTAAACTCCTTCAAGGCCATTGCCCGTGCAATCGAGGGCGAGCGTACCCGTCAGATCGAGCTGATCGAGGAGGGCAAAAAGGTGATCCAGGAAACGCGCCGCTGGGATGACAACAAGGAATCCTCCCATGCAATGCGTTCCAAGGAAGATGCGCAGGATTACCGTTACTTTCCGGATCCGGATCTGGTGCCGGTATGGATTTCGGATGAGTGGATCGAGCGGGTAAAGGCAGCACAGCCGGAGCTTCGCACCGAGAAGCTGGCACGCTATGAGAGTGAGTACGGACTGCCACAGTACGATGCGGAAATCCTGACCGGATCCAAGCATCTGGCTGATGTATTTGAGCGGACTGTAGCGATCTGCGGCAAGCCAAAGGAGGTTTCCAACTGGCTGATGACAGAGGCTATGCGCCTGTTAAAAGAGCAGGAGCAGGAGCCGGAAGACATGACCTTCTCCCCGGAGAATCTGGCAAAGCTCATCAGCCTGATAGAGAAGAACGTTATTAACCGTACGGTTGCGAAGGATGTGTTCGAGGCTGTGTTTAAGGAAGATGTGGATCCGGAACGTTACGTTGAGGAACACGGCTTAAAGGTGGTAAATGATACCGATGCGCTGACAAAGACCATCGAGGAGCTTCTGGAGAAAAACCCGCAGTCTGTTGCGGATTTCAAGGCAGGAAAAGAGAAAGCCATGGGCTTTATCGTAGGTCAGACCATGCGTGCCATGAAGGGCAAGGCAGACCCGGCTGTGGTGAATCAGCTGGTGCGTGAACGGATGTCCCGGTAAAAAAGACAGTTTTCACTCAGATGTCTTTGCAGGAAAATCAGAGACAGAAATCGAATATATATTCTATTAAATTTGTGAAAAATGCGATTGTAATACCGATATATTTCGTGTAGAATGGAATGCAAACCAAGAACACCGGGTGTCAGTGCCTGGGTGAAGAAAGGGAGTACACAGCTGATGAGGAGGAAAAAGAAGATGCAGCCATATGCAGAGATGAGCACAGAGGAACTGCAGGAGCTCAGAAAGCAGCTTTCTGCCCAGTACAAAGAGTTTCAGGGAAAGGATTTAAGACTGGACATGTCCAGAGGTAAGCCGAGCGTGGAGCAGCTGGATCTTTCCATGGGAATGATGGATGTATTAAGCAGCAGTGATGACTTAACCTGTGAAGACGGAACCGACTGCCGTAACTATGGTGGACTGACCGGAATTAGGGAAGCCAAAGAGCTGATCGGAGACATGATGGAGGTAGCTCCGGATTACATCATCATTTACGGCAATTCCAGCCTGAATGTTATGTTCGATACCGTATCCCGATCCATGACTCACGGCGTAATGGGATGTACTCCGTGGTGCAAATTAGATAAAGTGAAGTTCCTTTGCCCGGTACCGGGTTATGACCGTCATTTTGCCATTACCCAGTATTTCGGCATTGAGATGATCAATGTTCCGATGACTCCGGATGGCCCGGACATGGATATGGTGGAAAGACTTGTGGCAGAGGATGACAGCATTAAGGGTATCTGGTGCGTGCCGAAGTATTCCAATCCGACCGGAACCAGCTATTCCGATGAGACCGTCCGCCGTTTTGCAAGACTGAAACCGGCCGCTCCGGATTTCCGTATCTACTGGGATAATGCTTATGGCGTACATCATTTATACGATCACGATCAGGACCACCTGATCGAGATCCTGGCAGAGTGTAAGCGTGCCGGCAACCCGGATATGGTTTACAAATTCGCTTCCACCTCAAAAATCAGTTTCCCGGGTTCCGGTATTGCAGCCATCGCAACCTCCCGCAACAACCTGGAGGATATTGAGAAGCAGTTGAAATTCCAGACCATCAGCCATGATAAGGTAAACCAGCTGCGTCATGTCCGTTACTTTGGTGATATCCATGGCATGGTAGAGCATATGCGCAAGCATGCGGATATCCTGCGTCCGAAGTTTGAGGCAGTCATTGATACCCTGGAGCGTGAGCTTGGCGGTCTTGGTATCGGAACATGGACCAAGCCAAAGGGAGGCTACTTTATCGCCTTCGATTCCCTGGACGGCTGTGCAAAGGCTATTGTAGCGCGCTGTAAGAAAGCCGGTCTGGTTATGACCGGTGCCGGAGCAACCTATCCGTACGGCAAAGACCCGCATGATACCAATATCCGAATCGCACCGTCCTATCCGCCGCTGAGTGATCTGATCCTGGCAATGGATCTGTTCGCGCTGTGCACGAAGATCGTAAGTATTGATAAGATCCTGAAAGACCGGGCAGAGGCACAGAAAGCACCGGAGCAGGCATAACGTGTTCTAAAAAAACAAAATAGAAAAGAAAAAATCCATGTTGTTTGCGTGTGAACGTAAGCAGCATGGATTTTTTGTTTCTGAAATACAGAACTCTGTTGCGCAAACGGATTGTCATTCACAGGAATGAGCACAGCCATGTGCAAAGAATGCCCCAAGGTATCATTGAAAAAAAAAGGAGGCATACGTATAATGGAAGTATAAGAAATGGTCAGTAAGCGCGCAAGAGTCTGTTTCTGAAATAGAGAATAAGGAGCTGGAACATTGAATAGAGACATTATTTATAAGGAACTTGTTCAACTGGATCTGGAAGCAGAAAGTACAGATGAGGTGTTTTCTATCCTGGCAGAGAAATTGGAAAAAGCGGGATATATTCGTTCAGGCTTTTTAGAAGCAATCAAGGAACGGGAAAAAAATTATCCTACGGCATTGCCGATTGAACCTTATCCGGTGGCAATTCCGCATACAGATCCTAAATGTATTGTAAAGCCGTTTGTTGCATGTGTTCGGTTAAAACATCCTATTCCATGGAGAGAAATGGCAGCAAATGAGATTATCCATCAGGTGAAATTTGCATTTATGCTTGGTTTCCAGGAAGCAGATGCAGGAGAAAGCCATATAGAACTTTTACAGATTCTGGTCAATAACCTGCAAAAGGTAGAGCTGATGGAAAAATTGGACCATGCAAACACGGTTGAGGAGTATTGGAAACTGATTATATCAATGGATGGATTGGAGGATTCATAATGAAAAAGATTGTAGTAGCATGTGCGAGCGGAGTAGCAACTTCCCAGGCAGTAGCAAGTAAGGTAAATCGTCTTCTGAAAGAAAATCATGTGGATGCAGCAGTGAAAGCAGTAAACATTCGTTCCCTGGATACGGAATTAAGAGACAGTGTGGCATATATTTCCATTACAAAAACGACAAAGGAATATCCGGTTCCGGTAATTAATGGAATTGCATTTTTAACCGGAGTAAAACAGGCAGATGAATTAAATAAACTGATTGAACTTTGTAAATAGCAGGAGGAAATTATGGAGATACTTACTCAGATAGTGAACTTTTTTCTGGGCCTTGGAGCGTCAGTATTTGTTCCGTTTATTATGATCATTGCCGGATTGATCGTGAGAATGAAAGTTAAAGATGCGATTTCATCTGGTATTACGCTGGCCGTAGCCTTTACCGGAATGAACCTGATTATCAGCTTCATGAAGGATTCACTGAATCCGGCGGCACAGGCAATTATGTCAGCAACGGGCATGTCATTTCCGGTTGTTGACGGTGGATGGACTACTATGGCCACCATTTCCTGGTCCTGGCCGTATGCATTTTTAATGTTTCCGTTGCTGATCGGAATCAATGTGTTAATGATCCTGTTAAATAAAACGAACACGATCAATGCGGATCTGTGGAATGTATGGCTGAAGATTTTCACAGCAGTTGCAGTGGCATCCATTACAAAGAGTGTTATTCTGGCATTTGTGGTGGCAGCAGTGCAGGTTGTGGTAGAACTGAAATCGGCAGATGCCAACCAGCATAGAATCGAAAAATTGACAGGAATCCCGGGAGTGACCTGTACGCATACAACATTAACCTTTTGCGCAGTTATGTATCCGATTGCCTGCCTGCTGAAGAAAATTCCGGGTATGGATCGCAAGTTCGATACTGAAACTCTGAGAAACAAGTTTGGTATTTTTGCTGAGAATCATGTGCTGGGATTTATTTTAGGATGTTTATTTGGTGCGGTGGCAAGATATGCTTTTGCCGATGTGTTGATCCTGGGTGTAAAGTCGGCGACTGCCATGACACTTTTCCCGGTAGTAGCTAAGTATTTTATGCAGGCATTATCACCTATTTCTGAGGCAATGAGCGAATTTATGAATAAGAAATTCGAAGGAAAAGAGCTCAACGTTGGTCTTGACTGGCCGATTATGGGAGGATGCAACGAAATCTGGCTTACGATTCTCTGGAGCATTCCATTTATGCTGTTGTTTTCTGCGATTTTACCTGGAAACGGAATTCTTCCGTTTGCCGGCCTGATGGGCTCATCCCTGGCAGTTCCAGCATTTCTTGTAACACAGGGAAATCTGATTCAGATGTTTATTCTTGCGGCAATCAGCTGTCCCATCTTTTTATGGGTGGGAACTGCATTTGCTCCGTTTATGACAGAGCTTGCAACGGTTACCGGAAGTGTATCACTCAATGCAGGAGAACTGATCAGTAACAGCCTGATCAATGGACCGGTATTTACATATTCTATTTCACACGTGTTCCAGTTCCTGCAGGGCAATTTTATTCCGCTGATCATTTTAGTGGTTTGGTTTGTATGCTTTATTTCTTATTATAAGGCACTGAGAAAGGAAGAAGCCGAAGATCTGGCCCAGGAAGGGGAAAAATAGTTCTGAAAGGAGAGATTGAAGGTGTACCTGGATCAAAGGGGAGTTAAGATATTAAAGATGATCGTGAATGATCCGTCGGTTTCAGGAAAAGAACTGGAACAGTCCTTAGGGCTGAGCAGGAAACAGATCAGCTACAGCCTTGGAAAAATTAACGATTACCTGAAAAAGAATGGTTTCGAGGAAATCAAATGGCTGAAAACGGGGAGATTTCTGGTTTCGCTTGCGGTAATCAGGGAATATCAGTCAGAAGATTCGAAAACAGCCGAGTACACCTATGTTCTCTCAGATGAAGAACGATACAGCTGGCTGACCTTACGTCTGTTATGTCACACAGAAGAATTGTCTACATATCATTTTACAGATGAATTGAAAATCAGTAAAAATACGTTGATGAGTGATCTGAAACGGGTTCAGGAAATTATGAAATCTTATGGCCTGGAGCTGAATTACGACAGAAAGCGTGGATATGTGGTTTATGGAGAGGAATATGACAAGCGTGGATTGATTATCCAGGCATTAAGGGAGAATTTGAATATTCCTGGAGGCGAGGAACGTCTCGCTGTGGTTTACCACATAAAACAGACAGAGCTGGAACAGCTGAGATCAGATATAAAAGAAATAGAAGAGAAGCTGTCTGTCTGTTATGCAGATGAACGGATGAAAGAATTTCCATATATTCTGGCATTCCTTTTACGGCAGATTCGGAACGGATGCCTGCTGCAGAACTTGCCGGAGTCCTGCAGGCATGTAACCGGCACCAAAGAATATATGGTTATGTCCTTTTTTTGCATAAAGCATGGAATTGACAGTGAAAAAGAAAAAATCTTTTTTACAATACAGCTCCAGATTTCCAAGTATTCCAGCCGGAATGAAGCAGGTGAAAATCAGGCACAGCTGAAAGCAGCAGCACAGGATGCAATCAAGTGCTTTGAACGGATCAGTTGTGTACAGATTTCTGATAAGGAAGGTCTTTTGGAGGCATTGTTACAGCATTTACAGCCGGCGGTATACCGGATCCGGTATCATTATCATGTGCAGCCTGATATCTCAGATATGATTCTTCCAAAATATCAGTACTTGCACGAAATTGTAAAGCTATCTGTATTTCCATTGGAAACGCTGCTTGGAGAAACAATGCCGGATCGTGAAACGATTTACATAACCGCATTGATTGGAGCATGGCTGCGAAAGGAAGGTCTTCTGGGAACCATGCAGCCAAGAAAAAAAGCAGTTGTTGTATGCAGCAATGGAATTACAGTGTCGCATTTTTTACACATTACATTGGAAGAAATGTTTCCGGAAATTGAATTTACAGCTTGCCTTTCCATCCGTGGATTCGAAGAATATCAGAAAGATTTCCAGATTGTTTTTACAACGACAAGATTAAACACAGACAAGATTCAGTTTGTGGTAACCCCTTCATTTAATGAGTACACAGGAAAGATTTTTCGTCAAAAAGTACTTCGGGAGCTGGAGGGAGTCAGCTATGAAAATGTAACGACAGAAGGGATTATGGCTTTGATAGAGCGTTATGCAGTCGTTCAGGAACGGGATAAACTGGAAAAAAGCCTGCACCAGTATTTGTCATCATTTTCCGGAAAAGCATATCCGGAATTGCGGAATGAAGGACTTTGCCTGCGGGATCTGCTGAAGCCGGAAAATATAGAATTTGCGGCGGAGATTTATCCATGGGATGAGGCAATTCGAAATGCGTCCAATGTTTTATGGGAAAACGGAAGCATTGAGCTGCGCTATATTAATAAGATGATCCGGCTGATTCAGGAAAATCAGCCATATATCATGCTGGCGGATGGTGTGATTGTTGCGCATGCAGGTGTAGATGACGGAGTAGCCAGGCCCGCAATGTCACTTTACCGAATGCCAGAGAGAATATCAATAGATGGATATATGGACGCAGATATCATTATGGTTTTGGCTACTCCGGATAAAACGATCCATTTAACAGCGTTGTATCAGCTGATTCATCTTCTGGAAAATGAAGTTAACTTAAATAAGATCCGGATGGCTGAAAACACAGAGGAACTGGTACAGCTGATTGAATGGGAAAGCAGTCTGAAAATATAGGATGGAGGAATTGTGGATATGTCAGATGCATTACAAAAAGCAAAAGAGGAAGTCTTATGGGGCTGCCGTCTGATGGTGGAAAGAGGTTATCTGTTAGGAACAGTAGGAAATCTGAGTGCCAGAGCGGATGGAACAGATCTGGTCGTTATCACACCGACAAGTCTGCCATATGATACGATGACAGAAGAGGATCTGGTTGTGGTAAATCTGAATGGAGAGATAGTCTCAGGAAAACACCAGCCATCTATTGAGTGTTCCATGCATTTAGGGGTATATCGGGCACGTCCGGAACTTCGGGCCCTGGTACATACCCATTCAAAATATGCAACAACGGTTAGTTTGATTAAGGAACTGGATATCATGCCGGCAATTGATACCGAACAGTCTTTATATCTGGGTGGAGATATTAATATTGTTCCGTTTGCATTTCCTGGATCCAAAGAACTGGCTGAATATGTAAAGGAGGGAATTGGAACTAATGCCGGGCTTCTGATGGCAAATCATGGAGCGTTAGGAGTAGGAATTTCCATGAAAGATGCAGTAATTGCATCCGATATTATTGAACGCAACAGCGAGATGTATCTGCTGTTAAAAGCGGGGGGATTCGATTATAAACCAATGACAGAGGATTATAAGGTGTTTGTAAAAGAAAAATCAAAAAAGAAGCGTCAGGTTATTAGTGCTTAACAGAGAGAATTGAAAAGGGGCTGCCACAAAATCTGTGACAGCCCCTTTGATTTCTTAGTGCAAATCTACCGTACTATTGAGTTCTTGTGCCATTTCCTGCCAATGGTCCATTCTGCGCTTTAATTCAGCCTTACTTTCTTCATCCTCACGGAATCTGCAAAGATCCCGATGATGTTTGACAGAATTGTGTCAGAACCTGCACCTCTGACATTTGACGAGGATGGAAATCTGTTTTAAAAAAGGCGGCCTACCGGGCCGCCTTTACTGCATTTTGGATTGCCTCTGCCATGACTTCTGCCGCCAGTGTTCCGGCAACATTTAAGTCTGCTTCTACGGTTCCGATGGAGGCGGCATAGATGGAATCGCCATCGGCCATGGTGCCTACCGGGTTAATGCAGCGTGCGTAGCCGCTGCGAGCCATGGAAGCAATTTTGCTTAATTCTGCTTTGGAAAACGCGCCGTTGGTGATAATAGCACCGATGGTGGTATTGGCTTTGCTGTTTGGATCGTGTTGGAATTGGTCGGTTCTCTGGCTGAATTTGTAAAGCTCTTCCAGTGTATCAAAGAATCCGCTGCCATCTGGTTTTCTTGGACCGGCAATTTTTTCGCCGGTAGTCGGATTGAAGACATCGCCGAAGGCATTTAAGATTACAACTGCGGCAATCTTTAAGTTACCGATGGAGACTGCATACATGCCAAGACCGGTTTTGGTTGCTTTGTCGCGGCCATAGATTTTGCCAACACTGGCGCCGGTACCTCCGCCTAAGATGCCGGATACCGGATGCGGATGTTCTGCATCCTGACAGGCAGCATAGCCCATAGCAGCATCCGGTCGGATATCAGAACGTCCAATACTCAGGTCGTAGATACAGGAATGGCAGACTAATGGTACTTTCGCAAATCCGGTTTCATAACCAATACCGTGTTCTTCCAGATAGCGCATGACCCCGTCACTGGCAGCCAGGCCGAAGGCAGAGCCGCCGGAGAGTACAATGGCATTGAGCGGATTGTCTGCAGTGATGGGGGATGTAAGTGGCGTTTCCCGGGAAGCAGGTCCCCCTCCGCTGATATCAATACCGGCTTTTGCACCGTGGTCGAAGAGCAGAACCGTTACACCGGTCATGGCCTCATAATCCTGGGCGTTGCCGATGCGAAGACCCTCAAGATCAGTAATGGGAATCTCTCTGACAGAGTCGAATAATTTCATGATGAACCCTCCATGTTTGAAATAGTTAAGCCGCAGGATTCCTGCGGCTTATGAAATCGTTTCGTAACTGTTCAGTACCTTCACAGTCACGAGCAAAAATTCATGAAAAATATATAGCCCGTTTTTACTGGCGGAATGCTGCACCCAGTGCACGGGATACAGCGCTTCCGAGTATGGTGCATGCCACAGCCTCGATCGCACCCTGAACGCCTACAAACAGGATAACGAAGATCAGTGGGTTTGCTGCGCCAAGACCGGATGCAAGGTTCTGGATGTACTCGGTGTTATAGAAAAATAGCACCAGGGAACCCATAAAGAACAGGGTGTTGAGCAGCGGGCAGGCCAGGCTGGCAACGATATAGGCACCGTTTTTGGAAAACTTCTTTACCAGCTGGAAGATCAGGCCGCAGATCCATCCTTCCAGGATTCTTGGAACCAGGCAGGTGAATAAAAGGCCGAACGGGTTGATCTGCAGAAGTGCTGCGCTGAAAGCGGAACCGCCGGTTAAAGCCATGGCAACGCTGGTCAGACCGAAGGCTGCACCGCAGATGGCACCGGCTGTAGGTCCAAGGATAATGGCACCGACGGCAACCGGAACGGTTAAAAAGGTAATGGTAAGTCCCGGAGTACGCAGATAGCCCAGCGGCGAGAATGCCATGACTACGATAATAGCCACCATAAGGGCCAGCTTCACCATAAAGGAAGTCCGGGAGTGGGAAAGTTCAGAGCTGATTTGGTTTTTTGTTGCTGTTTTCATTGTTTTCTCCTTTTTCGCTGATAAAACGGCATGCTCTGCCGCATCCCTGCGGAGTGCTTTTGTCCCCTGTTTTTCAGCATTTAAATTAGATTGATTGGGGATACAATGAACGGAAACTTAAGAAGGCAGACGGAAACAGGACAGAATAAAGAAGTGTGTTACGAGACACGCAGTGCGTGAAAGGTAACAGGAATACTGCTCCCTGTGAACGGATAGAAATGAGAACAAAGTTTGTTGCAGCCAAAATGGTCCGCACGGAATTCTCTTTCTTTTCGTAACTGCATAGACTTCATGCTTCTGTTCACGCGAGTGTTCCAGAAAACGGAATTTGCTGCAGTCACGGGTTTTTGTATGAATCGAGCGCAGTCTGTTGCGTCCGGCTGTAAAATGATACATTTTCCTAAGAATAACGTTCATCTTTACTATAGCATAAATCTTCCAAACCGCAAGTGTTTCTGGAGATACATAGGAATTTTTTGGATTTTATGATAGAATAAAATGGTATCCGTACTAATCTGGAAGAAACAAAACAGAAAAGGAGCAAAATACTCCCATCGTTTCTGACGGAAAAGCTGGATGCGGAAAGAGAGGAAAGATTTCATGAAAAAAACAATCGCAACCCTGTTGGCCTGTGCCATGACTGCTACGGTTCTGACCGGATGCTCTGGCGCAGATAAGACGCAGACTTCTGCCGCAGAAACGACAGCAGAGCAGACAAGTGCTGATAAAACAGCGGAGGAGACCACAGAGGCACAAACAGGGGAAGAATCTGAAGCAGCGGATGCAGCAACGACCGGTGCACCGACACTCCGTGTTGGCTCGTTAAAGGGGCCGACCACCATTGGACTGGTATCCCTGATGGATGAGGCTTCCAAGGGCGAGTCCGAGGGAGCTTATGAGTTTACCATGGCGGCAGATGCTTCCGAGCTGGCAGCACAGGTGGTTTCTGGTGATCTGGATATTGCGCTGGTCCCGGCGAATCTGGCCAGTGTCCTGTATCAGAAAACCAAGCAGGGAATCGAGGTCATTGATATCAATACGCTGGGTGTGCTGTATGTAGTTTCTGCAGACGATTCTATCCATAACATTGCAGACCTGAAGGGAAAAACCATATACATGACCGGAAAAGGAACCACACCGGATTATGCACTTCAGTATCTGATCGGTGCAAACAGCATGACACCGGATGATGTGACGATCGAGTATAAATCTGAGGCAACGGAGGTCGCAGCGGTATTAAAAGAAAATCCAGATGCCATCGGCCTTCTGCCGCAGCCGTTCGTGACTGCAACCATGGCCCAGAATGAGAATTTAAAAATGGTCCTGAACCTGACAGAAGAGTGGGATAAGACCCAGCCGGAAAATGGAAGTTCTCTGGTGACTGGTGTTACGGTATGCCGCAAAGAGGTGCTTGAGCAGAATCCGGAAGAGGTGGAGACCTTTTTAAAGGAACACAAGGAATCTGCAGACTGGGTGAATACCAATGTAGCAGATGCAGCAGAGCTGGTAGCGGCAGCTGGTATCATCGAAAAGGCCCCGGTGGCCCAGAAAGCAATTCCGTACTGCAGCATTGTCTGCATCGATGGGGAGGATATGAAGACCAGACTGTCCGGTTATCTGGAAGCTCTTTTTGAGCTAGATCCTTCTTCCGTAGGCGGCCAGGTACCGGATGACGGCTTCTATTACCTGCATGAGTAAGCGGAAGAAACGCTACTGTTCCCATGTTGCGCAAACGAAGAAACTGCTGATTATCTGCCTGTGGCTGGTATTCTGGCAGACATCAGCTTTCGTGGTGCACAATTCCATTATGCTTGTGGGGCCTTTCGAGGCCCTTCAGGCATTGTGGCGGCAGCTCCCGTCTGCAGATTTCTGGCGTTCTGTTTTTGGCTCCTTCAGCCGCATCAGCATCGGCTTTTTTTCGGCATTTGCAGCCGGGATACTGCTAGGTGCTCTTGCGTATGCAGTGCCGCTTCTGGAAGAAATCCTGGAACCGTTCATGCTGTTTCTGAAAGCAGTTCCGGTGGCATCCTTCATTATCCTTGTCTTAATCTGGGCCGGCTCTCGCAATCTCTCCGTGGTAATCTCGTTTCTGGTGGTATTGCCGGTCATCTATGTGAATACGATAGCCGGCCTGAAAAGCACGGACTGGAAACTTCTGGAGATGGCAGAGGTGTTCCATATGCCGGTGTGGAAGCGCATCCGCTTTATTTATCTGCCGGCGCTGATGCCGTATCTTTTAAGCGGCTGCCGCATTGCACTGGGGATGAGCTGGAAATCCGGCGCCGCAGCGGAGGTGATCGGACTGCCGGAGCACTCCATTGGTGAGCAGTTGTATCTGGCAAAAATCTATCTGGAGACGGCAGACCTGTTTGCCTGGACGCTGGTGATCATTCTGATCAGTGCGGTCTTTGAATGGCTGGTACTGTTTTCATTATCCAGGTTATGTCCACAGAAAGGAGAGGGGAAGCATGAAGCTGCAGATTCATGACTTGTGCAAACAATTTGACGGACACTTGGTTCTGGATCATGTTTCCATGGAACTGGTGAGCGGGCATATCTACTGTCTTATGGCACCCTCCGGAACGGGAAAAACCACGTTGTTTCGGATCCTCATGGGGCTGGAACACGCAGACAGCGGTGAAATCATAGTACAAAGAAAAACAAAAGAAGCTGGCCAAGCGGCAGATGAAAAAGTAGCAGATTGGCAGGAGAACGAAACGCTGCAGAATCTTTGCATCGGTGCCGTTTTTCAGGAAGATCGTCTGTGTGAGGCTTTTTCAGCAGTGGAAAATGTGCTCATGACGGCAGCCTCTTCCATGAGCCGGGCAGAAGCGGAGCGGGAACTCCGGGAGCTTTTGCCGCAGGAAGCACTGAACCGCCCGGTAGCCACCTTAAGTGGCGGCCAGAAACGGCGGGTGGCCCTTTGCCGTGCCCTCTGCGCACCATCGGACCTGTTGATCCTGGATGAGCCGTTTACCGGGCTGGATGCCGGGACCAGAATGGAAGGAATCCGTTATCTGCAAAAAAAGAGTGCTGGGAAGCTTACGCTTCTCAGCACACATCAGGAAGATGATATTCCCACCCTAAATGGAATCCGTATTACCATTTGAAAGGTGTTTTGTTTTAATAAGCGATGATCTCGTAACCATCTTCCGTTACCAGAACCTGGATCTCCCACTGGCAGATGGCTTTCCGTCTTCGGTATACACGGTCCAGTCGTCATCTGCGTCAACGAAAACATCCGGTTTTCCCATGTTTACCATCGGCTCGATGGTGAACATCATACCCGGAACCATGAGCATTTCGGTGCCGCGCTCGGAAACATAGCTGACCCACGGCTCCTCATGGAACTGAATGCCAACGCCGTGACCGCCAATCTCGCGGACGACGCTATAGCCGTTCTCACGGACAAAGTCATGGATCGCAGCACCCATATCGCCCAGGAAATGCCACGGCTTTACTTCTTTTAAGCCAACCTCGATGCTCTGTTTGGTGATCTCCACCAGACGTTTTTTCTCCGGGGAGACATCGCCGATGCAGAACATACGGGAGGAATCGGAATAGTAGCCGTTTAAGATCGTAGAGCAGTCTACGTTGATGATATCGCCATCCTGCAGGACACGGTCCGGGTCCGGGATGCCGTGGCACACGACCTCGTTGATGGAGGTGCAGACACTTTTGGGGAAGCCTTCGAAATTTAACGGAGCCGGAATCGCACCGCGTTTGGTTGTCTCGTCGTAAACCCACTGGTCAATCTCCTCGGTGGTGACGCCAGCCTTGATGTGCGCTGCAACATAGTCCAGAACCTCGATGTTGACCTTTGCGCTGGCCTTGATCTTTTCAATCTGCTCCGGAGTCTTGATCATGTTGTGCTCCGGAACAATGCAGCCCTTGTTCTCGTACATCTTCAGCTTTTCATCGAAATCGTAGTGGCATTTTTTGTATTTGAGTCCGCTGCCGCACCAGCAGGGACTGTTTCTGTCGATCATATGCATGGGGAAACCTCTTTTCCTATTTTCTGTAACTGCGCAGATATGCACCGTTACATTTTTTCTATCATCAAGCGTAGCATGGAAATTTGGTTTGTCAAGTGAAAATGGCATTATTGAATAGAAAATAACAATTTAAGATATGGCAAAGGGCCGTGTGAGTTGCCGAAAGGCAACTCACACGGCCCTATTAAAGTTAATCAAATTGTTTATTTCAGCTTCTCTCCGGTGAGCATTTCATAGCTCTGCAGATATTTATCGATGGTCTTCTGGACGACATCTTCCGGCAGGGTCCAGTCATTGTCCGGATTTGCTTTGAGCCAGTCACGTGCAAACTGCTTGTCGAAGGACGGCTGGCTGTGACCAACCTCGTAGCCTTCTACCGGCCAGAAGCGGGAGCTGTCCGGAGTCAGCATCTCGTCACCAATGACGATGTTGCCATTCTCATCCAGACCAAACTCAAACTTGGTATCTGCAATGATGATGCCGTGACTGTAAGCGTAGTCAGCGCATTTCTTGTAAAGTGCGATGGTGCAGTCACGAAGCTTTGCTGCGTATTCGGCACCCTTGCCCGGGAAGTATTTCTCCAGGTGGCCGATGCTCTGCTCGTAGGTGATGTTTTCGTCGTGGTCACCGATTTCTGCCTTGGTGGAAGGAGTGTAGATCGGCTCAGGCAGCTTCTGGCATTCCTGCAAGCCTTCCGGCAGCTTCACGCCACATGCGGTTCCGTTTTCTTTATAGCTTGCCCAGCCGCTTCCGGTGATGTAGCCGCGGACGATGCACTCTAACGGGAGCATGGTCAGCTTCCGGCACATCATGGTCTTGCCTTCGAATTCCGGAGTCTGGAAGTATTCCGGCATTTCTTTTACATTGGTGGTAATCATATGGTTCGGCAGAATGTCTTTGGTCAGATCGAACCAAAACTTGGACATTTGGGTCAGAACTTTACCTTTGTTGGTAACGGTGTTGTGGAGGATCACATCAAAGCAGCTGATGCGGTCGGTGGCTACCATGATCAGGCTGTCTCCATTGTCATAGATTTCGCGTACCTTTCCTTCTTTAACTGGTTTCATCTTCATACCTCACTGAATGTTTTTTATGGTTTGCGGCTGTGAAATACAGGGCAGCTGCAAGAACTGTAAAGTTACGGTTATGGGGGGAAGTGCCTGGAAAGCAGCTTCTGCTAATAGGATATACGCAAAACAAATAAATAGCAAGTCTTTTATTAAAAAAACTTATAAAATTTTTTGGACTGGGGTGGGAGTGCTTTACAATTCTAGCTCCGTGCCATATAATGGGGCATAAGTGATTTACTGATATTTATATGGAGAAAAAAATGATAACTAAATTATGGAAGAAACTCGTAAACCGGGAGACCATTTCCTACCTGGTCTTCGGTGTGCTGACCACTCTGGTGGACTGGGTCAGCTACTGGTACATGCGCCGTGTCGGGATCGATTACCGGGTTGCTACGGCAGGCTCATGGGCAGCAGCGGTCCTGTTTGCTTTTGTGACGAACAAGCTGTTTGTATTTGGCAGCTTTGACCTTCATCCGAAAAAGGTCTGGTCGGAATTTGTGCCTTTTGTGGCCTGCAGGGCCGCAACCGGTGTTTTTACCATGGTGGCAATGATCGCTATGGTAGACGGTCTGGGAATTAAGCAGGATTTCATTTGCAAGATCGTAGTATCGGCGATTTCCTTGGTGCTGAACTATGCATTTAGCAAATGGTTTATTTTTAAGAAGGAATCATAACTGCATAAGTGTTCCAAGGTAACGGAAATGTTAACAGTGACAGGAAAAAATGATCATCGTAAGTAGGGAGATGCAGCATGCAAAGCGAAAAAATCGCCTGTGTTACGAGAGAACTAGAGGATTTACTTATGATTGAGGAAAAAAGAGGCACGCTTCAGGAAAAAAAGGGGAGTGTTGCTGACTTGTTAGCGGAGATGGAGAGCGCAGTTGCCAGTGTGGAAGCGAAGCGTGGTCAGAATGAGAAATTGCCGGAGAAAATGGAACATCTGCAAGGGGTGGAAACCGCTGAAGCGCCAGAAAAGATAGAACCGCTGGAAAAAGCAGGAATGCCGGAGGATGCAGAGATGCCTAAGCGAGCAGGAATGCCGAAGAATGCAGAAGTGACGAAAAAAGCAGGAATGCCGGAACGGGCGGAAACATGGGAATGCGCAAAACGGAATGAGGTAAAATCAGAAGCACCGAAAACGGAAGCCGCAGAACCGAAAACAGTAAAATCTGTGAGAAAAGAACCCAGGAAGCGTTTCACCCGCCCGGAAAAGCGTGCAAAAAAACGCCTGCGCAAACAGGCCATGGAAGAGGAGGACCTGATCCGTTCCGGCGATGCCTGGTTGCAGCTTTTTTGATCCCGGTGGTGATCATGCTGATCATTTTCGTGCAGCGGGGAATCTTCCCGTTTGGAGAGGAAACCTTTCTTCGGACGGATATGTATCATCAGTATGCACCGTTTTTCTCAGAATTCCAGTACAAGCTGAAGAGCGGAGGCAGTCTTCTCTATAGCTGGGATGTCGGCATGGGTGTGAACTTTTCAGCACTGTATGCCTACTATCTGGCGAGTCCGTTTAACTGGCTTTTGATCCTTTGCCCGAAGAATCTGGTCATTGAGTTTATGACTTACCAGATCGTGTTAAAGATTGGGCTTTGTGGTCTCACCATGGCTTATTATTTAAGAAAGCATTGCAGGACCAACGATTTTGGTGTGGCATTTTTCGGTATCTTTTACGCCTTGTCGGGCTATATGGCTGCCTATAGCTGGAACATTATGTGGCTGGACTGCATTATTTTGTTCCCGCTGATCGTTTTGGGGCTGGAGCGGCTGGTGAAAGATGGAAAAGGAATACTTTACTGCCTGACGCTCGGCATGTCCATTCTTTCTAATTATTATATCTCCATCATGACCTGCATTTTTATGGTGCTGTATTTTATCGCACTGCTGGTTTTAGATGAGGATATGCACTGGGAGAAATTTATCGGGCGCGGCTTCCAGTTTGCGGTCTATTCCCTGCTGGCGGGCGGCCTGTCGGCGGTAGTTTTGCTTCCGGAGGTTTTTGCCCTGCAGATGACCGCTTCGGGCGATGTGAGCTTTCCGAAAACATTTTCCCAGTATTTCCCAATCTTTGATATGATCGCTCGCCATATCGGCAACGTGGAGACGGAGATCGGACTGGACCACTGGCCGAATGTGTATTGCGGAGTAGCAGTGCTGATGTTTTTTATCCTTTACCTGCTTTGCAAAAAGATATCTGCAAAGGAAAAGGCGGTTTACTGTGTTATGCTGCTGTTCTTCTTTGCGAGCTTTTCGTTCAATGTCTTGAATTTTATCTGGCACGGCTTTCATTATCCAAACAGCCTGCCTTGCAGACAGTCCTACATTTACATTTTCATGGTGCTGTTTGCCTGCTACCGGGCTTACATGTATCTGAAGGAAACGCCGTGGAAGCATGTGACGGCAGCGTTTGCCGGTTCCGTGGTCTTTGTGTTGATGGCACAGAAACTGGTGACGGAGGATCACTTCCATTTTATTGTATATTATGTGGCGATTTTGTTCCTTGCACTGTATCTTGGGGCCATCGCCCTTTACCAGAGAGGCAGGCGTTATTATTTTCCGGCGCTGTTTTATGCGCTGGCGGTTGTTTCCATTGAGGCAGCGGTAAATACGGCTGTGACCAGTGTGACAACAACCAGCCGGACGGCCTATACGGACGATAATGCAGCATCGGAGAAGCTGGTGGATTCAGTTCAGCCAAACGACTCTTTCTTCCGCATGGAAAAGGTGACGCGGAAAACCAAGAACGATGGAGCCTGGATGCATTTTCCATCGGTTTCCCTGTTTTCCTCCACGGCAAATGCGGACCTCTCGGCATTGTTTAAGAAGCTGGGATGTGAAAGCTCCACGAATGCTTACAGCATCACCGGAAGCACACCGCTTGTCGATGCCCTGTTTTCCGTAAAATACGGCATTTATTCGGAAAAGCCGGATGACACGTCTCTTCGCACGGTGATCGGAGAACAGGACGGAGTCTGGCTGTACCAGAATAACTACACCTTACCGGTTGGATTTTATGTGGAGCCGGATTTTGAATCCCGGTGGAATCTGGAAACCGGCAATCCTGCGGATGTGCAGAACAGTCTGGCCGATGCGCTTGGGGCAGAGCAGGTTATGAACCTGGTTCTGGACACAAGTACTGAGGGCAGTGACCTGACCTTTTATCCGGAAACAAGCGGGGAATATTACGCTTACGTGGGAAATAAAAAGATTGAAAAAGTGACTGCCACGACTTGGAAGGGCACGAAAACCTTTACGAATGTGGACCGCGGTTACCTTCTGGAGCTGGGCTACTGTGTAGCCGGGGAAGCAGTTACCCTGACTGCGGAGGACAGCAAGGAGGAAATGTGGGCTGATGTGTACCGCTTCTCAGAAAACGGACTTGGCTCCATTGCCGCAAAGCTTTCCGCACATCCGTGGAGCCTGACGAGCTGGACAGATACCTCTTTAGAGGGAATGATCAGCTGCGATCAGGAAGGATGGATGTTCACTTCGATCCCTTACGATGAAGGATGGAAAATCCTGGTCGACGGAAAAGAGCAGAAGCCGGAAAAAATCCTGGATTCGTTTGTGGGCATCTGGCTGAGTGCCGGGAGTCATACCGTAGCCATGGAATACACCCCGAAGGGACTGATCCCGGGCGCGCTGATCTCGGGCGGTAGTGCAGTGCTGCTGGCGCTGATCGCACTGGGTGGCTGGCTGCTTCGCAGATACCGGGAAGAGCAGGCGTATGAGCAGGATGCGGACGCATATGAACACTGTGAATATGACGGGGAAGAAAGAAGTATGCATGCGCAGACCGGGAGAGAAACAGAATATCCGGATTTTGAGAGGATAGATCCCCAAATGCAGGATTTTGAGGAAACGGAAATGGAAAATCCAGAAATGGAAGAGTCGGAACATCCGGCTAAATGGTAACTTGAGGCAGTTATACTGCTGAAAATAATAGGTTACTGTTTTGTATGCCTGAACAGTAATCATGATACAAATATGAAAAAAGAGGAGACTAACACTATGAAATTATGGGGCGGACGCTTCACCAAGGAAGAAAACCAGCTGGTACACAACTTCAACGAGTCCTTATCTTTTGACCAGAAGTTTTATCATCAGGACATTCAGGGCAGCATTGCACACGTTACCATGCTGGCAAAGCAGGGCATTGTGTCTGAAGAAGACCGCAAGGCGATTATTGATGGCTTAAACAGCATTCTGGCCGACATTGAGTCCGGCAAGCTGGTATTTACCAAAGAGCATGAGGATATTCATTCCTTTGTAGAGGCAAATCTGATTGAGCGCATTGGTGATGCAGGCAAGCGCCTTCACACCGGACGCAGCAGAAACGACCAGGTTGCACTCGATATGAAGCTTTACTGCCGAGACGAGATCGATGAGATTGACGTTCTGGTTAAAAAACTATTAGAAGAGCTGTTAAAGATCATGGAAGCAAACATCGACACCTATATGCCGGGCTTTACCCATCTGCAGAAGGCACAGCCTGTTACCCTGGCTCACCATATGGGCGCTTATTTTGAGATGTTCTCCAGAGACAGAAGCCGCCTGCACGACATCCGCAAGCGCATGAACTATTGCCCGCTGGGCTCCGGCGCACTGGCAGGAACCACCTACCCGCTGGACCGCGCTTACACGGCTGAGCTGCTTGGCTTTGACGGACCGACCTTAAACAGCATGGATTCCGTATCCGACCGTGATTACGTGATCGAGCTGTTATCTGCCCTCTCCACCATTGCCATGCATTTAAGCCGCTTCTCTGAGGAAATCATCATCTGGAACAGCAACGAATACCGCTTTGTGGAGATCGACGATGCGTACAGCACCGGAAGCAGCATCATGCCGCAGAAGAAGAATCCGGATATCGCAGAGCTGGTACGCGGTAAGACCGGTCGTGTGTATGGCGCACTGATGTCCATTCTGACCACCATGAAGGGCATCCCGTTAGCATACGACAAAGACATGCAGGAAGACAAAGAGCTGACCTTCGATGCCATCGACACCGTAAAAGGCTGTCTGGCACTGTTCACCGGTATGGTCTCCACCATGACCTTTAATAAAGAAGTTATGGAAGCAAGTGCAAAGAATGGCTTCACCAATGCAACCGACGCAGCTGATTACCTGGTAAACCATGGTGTCCCGTTCCGTGACGCACACGGCATTGTAGGCCAGCTGGTGCTGTTCTGCATCGACAAGGGCATTGCACTGGACGATATGACCTTGGAGGAGTTTAAGGCCATCAGCCCGGTATTCGAGGAAGATGTCTACGAGGCTATTAGCATGAAGACCTGCGTAGAGAAGAGAACCACCATCGGCGCGTCTGGTCAGGAAGCAATGAAGAAGGTCATTGCGATCTACAAAGAGCAGCTGAAGTAAACAATATCGCACAGTAAACCCAAATGGGCCGGAAGGTTCCGTCCCCGCCGAATGGCGGGGACGAAACCTTTCGGCCCTTGTTCGTTACTGTGTGATATTGTTATATTTTATCCGAGCACCAGGAACACTTCCTGCGTCTGCTTTCCGTGCTGGCGGGTCTGTGCGTGGGTGTCGAAGAAGATATCGACGTGGTTTCCTTTGACACCGCCTCCGCGGTCCTCTGCGGTGTAGATGACTCCGCCTATCATAACCTTGCTTCCGTAAGGAATGATGCGCGGGTCTACGGCGATGGTGTGGCTGGATTTTGCAATGGAGCCGGTGCTGGTGCGGCGTCCCCAGCCTTCTGAGCACTGTTTGCACGGGCAGTAGCCGGTGGTGCGGAAGAAACCAAGGGATTTTAAGCCGATTGCAGTGTGCTCATGGTCATGGGCATCGCCGGAAGCATTGCTTTCTTCTTTATTATTCTTTGCAACTTCCCCCTTAGTATAGGTTTTGGGGTTGGAGAGTGCTTTGCCGTCTACATTTCCTTCTATTAAATAGGTTCCGTCCGGGAGAGTGTCCCAGTTCATGGCAATGCGGAAGCCGTGGCGCCCGTTTCCGACTCCGTTTTCCTCCAGATCGGAGCGGTAGGTGATGGCGGTCTGGTGGAAGCTCTTTACCTGCTCGCCGGTTTCTTTATTGGTGATGGTAACAGTGACCGGAACTGCAGTGTTTGGCTGCGTGGAGTCCCAGCCCCAGCCGACAATGGTATTTCCTTCAAAATCATCGAAGGAGCCATCTAAGTCCGATGCCAGGGCAGTGAAAGTGCCGCTTATGAGAAACAGTGCAGTAGTCAGTAGTGTTACAAAAAATTTTTTGTTCATTAACATAAGATCAATCCTTCCTTTTTCCAAATTTGTTACAGTGACGATCTCGGTCGCAGGGTGCAGGCGTGCTTGTTTTTGCCTGTATCTTATTTGGTATTTCTGCAGCTTAGGCTGCAAAGTCTGTTATGCGTAAAAAAGAAATATTTGATTCACACAAAATAAATATATGTAACAAATTTGTAATATATGAACGATAAGACCCTATTTTACATGATTTTTTTGATTTGTCAAGGAAAAAACGAACTATCCCTAAAAATCACAGAAAAAACATAGTTTTTTTCGCCAAACCTCTTGACAAACGACATAGGGTAAAGTATATTAATCACAGAATGTTAGCACTCCTTAATGGCGAGTGCTAATAAAGAAAAGGAGGCGGCAGAATGGAACTGGATGATCGTAAGGTTACGATATTAAAAGCCATCATCAAAACTTATCTGGAAACAGGTGAGCCGGTAGGTTCCAGAACCATTTCCAAATACACGGATCTGAAATTAAGTTCCGCAACCATCCGGAACGAGATGTCGGACCTGGAGGAGATGGGGTACATTCAGCAGCCGCACACCTCGGCAGGGCGTATTCCTTCCGATAAAGGCTACCGCTTCTATGTAGACCAGATCATGCAGGAGAAGGAGCAGGAGGTTACCGAAGTCAAGAGTCTGATGATCAAGCGGGTTGACCGGGTGGAACTGGTATTAAAGAAGCTGGCACAGCTCCTTGCCAACAACACCAACTACGCTGCCATGATCAGCGGACCGCAGTACCATCAGAACAAACTGAAATTCATCCAGCTTTCCCAGATGGAAGAAAACAAGCTGCTGGTGGTCATCGTGGTGGAAGGAAACCTCATCAAGAACGCCATGGTGGACATTCCGGAGCCGGTCAGCCAGGAGGAAATCCTGAACTTAAACATTCTGCTGAACAGCGCGCTGAACGGTCTCACCATTGAGCAGATCAATTTAGATGTGATCACGAAGCTCAAACAGCAGGCCGGTGCCCATAGCCAGATCATCGATCTGGTGCTGAATGAAGTGGCGGGAGCCATCCGGGCCGACGAGGAAGACCTTCAGATCTACACCAGCGGCGCGACCAACATCTTCAAGTATCCGGAACTGAGCGACGGCGAGAAAGCAAGCCAGCTGATCAGTACCCTGGAACAGAAAGATAAGCTTCAGGAGCTGATCACAGATGTAAATGAATCCGAGGACAACAATGGAATCCAGGTTTATATCGGAGATGAGACACCGCTCCAGACCATGAAGGACTGCAGCGTGGTCACTGCCAACTATGAACTGGGCGAAGGAATCCGCGGTACCATCGGTATCATCGGACCGAAACGGATGGATTACGAAAAGGTACTCAGCACGCTGAAGCATCTGATGAAGCAGCTGGATGCCACATTTAAAAACGAAGAAAATTAGAGTTGCCAGGACGGCAGCGGATGATCATAAAGAAAGGTGAATCACCATGAGCCAGACAGAGAAAGAAATGAAGCAGGGCGCGGCAGCGGCGGAGAACGAAAACCTCGAAGCTGAGCACGCCGAAACAGATAACGGCGAAACTTCCGCAGGAACAGAGGAAAACAAAACTGCAGAGAAGGAAACCGAGACCAAAGAAAACAACGACGCAAAAGAAGATGAGAAGGATGCCAAAGCAGCAAAGAAGGATCCAAAGGATGCCCAGATCGAGGACCTGCAGGACCGCTTAAAACGGCAGATGGCTGAATTCGATAACTTCCGTAAGCGTACGGAAAAAGAAAAGGCAGCCATGTACGAGGTCGGAGCGAAGGACATCATCGAGAAGATCCTTCCGGTGCTCGACAACTTCGAGCGGGGCCTGGCAGCCGTGCCGGAGGATGAGAAGGGTTCTTCCTTCGCCGAAGGCATTGAAAAGATCTACAAGCAGTTCGTAAAAACCCTGGAAGATGCCGGAGTGGAAACGATCGAGGCAGTAGGCCAGCAGTTCGACCCGAACTTACACAACGCAGTGATGCATGTGGAGGACGAGAAGTATGGCGAGAATGAGATCGCCATGGAGCTGCAGAAGGGTTACAAGTACCGCGGCAGCGTGGTACGTCACAGCATGGTCCAGGTAGCAAACTAAACTGGCTGTGCGTAACAAAGCGTATTAACAAAATTTTGTTTCAGTATAGATTAGGAGGAAATCACTATGAGTAAGATTATTGGTATTGACTTAGGAACCACAAACAGCTGTGTAGCAGTTATGGAGGGTGGTAAACCGGTAGTTATCCCGAACCAGGAAGGTTCCAGAACCACACCGTCTGTTGTAGCATTTACCAAGACCGGTGAGCGTCTGGTCGGCGAGCCGGCAAAGCGTCAGGCTGTTACCAACGCAGACAGAACCATCGCTTCCATCAAGAGACATATGGGTACCGACTATAAAGTAACTATCGACGGTAAGAGCTATACTCCTCAGGAAATCTCCGCTATGATCCTGCAGAAGTTAAAAGCAGATGCAGAGGCTTATCTGGGTGAGAGCGTAACCGAGGCAGTTATCACCGTTCCGGCATATTTCAACGATGCACAGCGTCAGGCAACCAAGGATGCTGGTAAGATCGCAGGCCTGGATGTAAAGCGTATCATCAACGAGCCGACCGCAGCTGCACTGGCATATGGCCTGGACAACGAGAATGAGCAGAAGATCATGGTATACGACTTAGGCGGCGGTACCTTCGATGTATCCCTCATCGAGATCGGTGACGGCGTTATCGAAGTTCTTTCCACCAACGGCGATACCCACTTAGGCGGCGATGATTTCGATAACCGTATTACCCAGTGGCTGGTTGACGAGTTCAAGAAGGCTGAGGGCGTAGACCTGTCTGGCGATAAGATGGCGATGCAGAGACTGAAAGAGGCTGCTGAGAAAGCAAAGAAAGAGCTTTCTACCGCAACCACCACCAACATCAACCTGCCGTTCATCACTGCAACCGCAGAGGGCCCGAAGCATCTGGATATGAACTTAACCAGAGCAAAATTCGACGAGTTGACCCACGACCTCATCGAGAGAACCGCAATCCCGGTACAGAATGCATTAAAAGATGGCGGCGTAACCACTGCTGAGCTTGGCAAGGTTCTGTTAGTCGGCGGTTCCACCCGTATGCTGGCAGCTCAGGAGAAAGTAAAACAGATGACCGGCAAAGAGCCGAATAAATCCCTTAACCCAGATGAGTGCGTAGCGATCGGTGCTGCTATCCAGGGTGGTAAGCTTGCAGGCGATGCAGGCGCAGGTGATATCCTTCTTCTGGATGTAACTCCGCTGTCTTTGTCCATCGAGACCATGGGCGGTATCGCTACCAGACTGATCGAGAGAAACACCACCATCCCGACCAAGAAGAGCCAGATTTTCTCTACCGCGGCTGATAACCAGGAAGCAGTAGATATCCACGTTGTACAGGGTGAGCGTGAGTTCGCACGTGACAACAAGACTCTGGGCCAGTTCCGTCTGGATGGCATCCTTCCGGCAAGAAGAGGTGTTCCGCAGATCGAGGTTACCTTCGATATCGATGCAAACGGTATCGTAAATGTATCCGCTAAGGATCTTGGTACCGGCAAAGAGCAGCACATCACCATTACTTCCGGTTCCAACATGTCTGAGGCTGATATCGATAAGGCAGTCAAAGAGGCTGCTGAGTTCGAGGCTCAGGATAAGAAGAGAAAAGAAGCAATCGATGCAAGAAACGACGCAGATGCTATGGTATTCCAGACCGAGAAGGCATTAAGCGAGGTTGGCGATAAGATCGACGCAAACGACAAGGCTGCTGTAGAGGCTGACTTAAATGCCCTGAAGGAAGCGATCAACCGTGCTCCGATCGACAACATGACCGATGCTCAGGTTGAGGACATCAAGGCTGGCAAAGAGAAACTGATGAACAGCGCACAGGCATTGTTCAGCAAGGTTTATGAGGCAGCCCAGGGTGCCGCAAACGCACAGGGCGCAGCAGGTGCACAGGGTGCAGCTGGCGCAGCAGGCGGCAACGCAGGCGCAAACAACGACGATGTCATCGACGGTGACTTCAAAGAAGTATAATAAAAGGATAGTGCGTCATGGCAGAGACTAAGAGAGATTATTACGAGGTCCTCGGCGTTCCGAAGAACGCCGACGAGGCCGCATTAAAGAAAGCATATCGTGTCCTTGCAAAAAAGTATCACCCGGATGCAAATCCGGGTGATGCCGAGGCCGAGCGTAAGTTCAAGGAAGCATCTGAGGCATACAGCGTGTTAAGTGACCCGGAGAAGAGAAGAAAGTATGACCAGTTCGGTCATGCTGCATTCGAGGGCGGCGCAGGCGGCGGTGCCGGCGGATTCGGTGGTTTCGATTTCAACGGAGCCGACATGGGAGACATCTTCGGAGATATCTTCGGAGATATCTTCGGCGGCGGAAGAAGCCGCGGCGGCAGCCAGTATAACGGTCCGATGCGCGGTGCCAATGTAAGGGCAGCAGTTCGCATTACCTTCGAGGAGGCAGTGTTTGGCTGTGAGAAGGAAATTGAGATCAACTATAAAGAAGAGTGTGCAACCTGCCACGGTACCGGCGCAAAGCCTGGTACTTCACCGGAAACCTGCAAGAAGTGCGGCGGTAAAGGTAAGATCATCTACACCCAGCAGTCCTTCTTCGGTCAGGTACAGAATGTCCAGACCTGTCCGGACTGCGGCGGCAAGGGCAAAGTCATCAAAGAGAAATGCTCTGACTGCTATGGCACTGGTTATATCACCAAAAAGAAGAAATTCAAAGTTACCATTCCGGCCGGTATCGACAACGGGCAGAGTGTACGCTGCGCAGGCGGCGGTGAGCCTGGCGTAAACGGCGGCGAGAGAGGAGACCTCTTAGTTGAGGCAGTAGTATCCCAGCATCCGGTATTCAAGCGTCAGGATGTCAACATCTTCTCCACCGTACCAATCTCCTTCGCAACAGCAGCACTGGGCGGTCCGATCCGCATCAAGACGGTAGATGGCGAGGTAGAGTACGAGGTCAAGGCAGGAACCCAGACCGATACCCGTGTCCGCTTAAAGGGCAAGGGTGTACCGTCCTTACGTAACCGCAACCTCCGCGGTGACCATTATGTTACCCTGGTGGTACAGGTACCGGAGCGCTTAACCGAGGCTCAGAGAGAGGCACTGAAGAACTTCGATGCCGTGATGCACGGGGAAGTTCCGGCTGAGACGAAGCATAAGAAAAAAGGACTTTTTAAATAAATAAAAAAGAAAACGCCTCACCGGTGGACAAAACACCGGTGGGGCGCTTTCTTTTTGCCTGGCATACAAAAAACGCGCCAGTGACGCGTTTTTCGTTGGTTGCAACCCTAATTTTTAAGGTTTTTTGAAAATAGCCATGTCCGGAAAAGAAAACGCAGCGGGTGTGATAGAGTGTAATGCATCAAAGGATTTCGTAAATAGTTTGATTTGTGATTGGTTTTGCCTTGTTTTCTTTTACAGAACAGGACTCTTTTCATCCGTTCATAAGGTTAATGCAAAAGATCGTTGTTTTATTGCATGGTCAGGAAAAAAGTTTGAAATTTTTTGTGGAAGCGTGAAAAAGTAAGGAGCCGGTCTGAAAAGAGGCAGTCTGAAGGAACCAGGGGCTGTGAAAAATCCAGAACGTGCAAGGAATCATAATGCTGGGACTGTATGGGAGATAAGTGTGCACTTATAAGCACAACAAATAATATATATAAGTAAAAACTATAAATACTAATAAGCAGAAAAAACACGCTATTCTTCGACGAAAAATTAACAAATCGAAACGCAACTGAATTCTGACAAATTCCAGCCTGATTCCGGCAGAATCCCATTATTGAACGCTATAGGAAACATGTCGAAATATTCATGTTTTTTTACAAAAACAAGCGGCGGTTTCACTCTGCTAACATCGTTCGCGAATTAACAAAAATTTCGGCCAAAAACTGTGAATCTGACATGTTTTCAAAGGAAAAAACGATTGTTATATTGTATACAATATGTAATTTTTGATTGTCGTAAACCGCGAATTATGTTATACTGACCATGATGGCAAAACGAGAGATTTTGTCGATAGCAAGTTGAAAATGTATAGAAAGAGGGTAAAGGAAAATGGGATTGGCTACATTTAAAGGCGGCGTTCATCCTTACGAGGGTAAAGAACTGTCCGAGAGCAAGCCGGTACAGGTCCTGATGCCGAAGGGAGATCTGGTATTCCCGATGTCCCAGGGAATCGGCGCACCGGCGAACCCGCTGGTAAAGAAGGGCGACAGAGTCCTGGCTGGTCAGATCATCGGTGAAGCAGGCGGATTCATTTCTGCAAATGTCATCTGCTCCGTATCCGGTACTGTTAAGGCTGTAGAGCCGAGACGTGTTGCCAGCGGCGGCATGGTAAATTCCGTTGTAGTGGAAAATGATGGACTGTATGAGGCAGTAGAAGGCATGGGCGCAGACCGTGACCCGTCCACCCTGTCCAAGCAGGAAATCCGCGATATCGTAAAAGCAGCTGGTATCGTAGGTATGGGCGGCGCTGGTTTCCCGACCAACGTAAAGCTGTCTCCGAAGAACGAAGATGCAATCGAGTACATTCTCATCAATGGTGCAGAGTGTGAGCCGTATCTGACTTCTGACTATCGCTGCATGATGGAGGATCCGGAAAAAATCATCGGCGGTCTGAAAGTTATCCTTCAGCTGTTTGACAAGGCAAAGGGCGTGATCGGCATTGAGAACAACAAGCCGGAAGCAATCAAAAAGCTGAAAGAGTTAGTAAAAGACGAGCCGCGTATCGAGGTATGCGAGCTTCTGACCAAGTACCCGCAGGGTGGTGAGCGTTCCTTAATCTACGCAATCACCGGCAGAAAAGTAAACTCCTCCATGCTTCCTGCAGATGCAGGCTGCATCGTGGACAACATTGCTACTGTGATTGCTATTTACGATGCAGTATGCAAGACTACTCCTCTGATCGAGCGTGTATTCACCGTAACCGGCGATGCGATCGCAGATCCGAGAAACTTCCGTATTAAGATCGGAACCAACACCCAGGAACTGATCGAGGCAGCAGGCGGATTCAAGACCGAGCCGGAGAAAGTCATTTCCGGTGGTCCTATGATGGGCTTTGCTATGTTCGACTTAGACGTTCCGGTCATCAAGACCAACGGTTCTGTCCTGTGCATGACCAAGGACCAGGTGGCAGCAAACGTGGAGACTCCGTGTATCCGCTGCGGTAAGTGCGTAAGCGCATGCCCGAGCCATATTGTTCCGGTTATGATGATGAAAGCAGCATTAAAGGGCGACTGCGATACCTTTGAGAAACTCAACGGTATGGAGTGTATGGAGTGCGGAAGCTGTACCTTCGTATGTCCGGCAAAACGTCCTCTGACCCAGGCTTTCAAGGAAATGAGAAAAACGGTTGCAGCCAACCGCAGAAAAAAAGCACAGGGGGGAAAGTAAACCATGGCTAAATTATTTAACGTATCCTCATCCCCGCATGTGCGGAGCGAGGAAACTACCCGCAGCATCATGATGGACGTGGCAATTGCCATGCTGCCGGCCACCGCTTTCGGTGTATTCCAGTTCGGCCTGCATGCTCTGCTCGTGATCATTGCGACTGTATTTGCATGCGTACTGAGTGAGTACGTATTTGAAAAAGTAACCAAGAAAACAATTACCATCAGCGATTTCAGTGCCGTTGTAACCGGTATGATCCTTGCACTGAACTGCCCGTCTGAAATTCCGTTATGGATCCCGATGCTCGGCGGCGTATTTGCGATCGTGATCGTGAAACAGATCTACGGTGGTCTGGGTCAGAACTTCATGAACCCGGCACTGGCAGCAAGATGCTTCCTGCTTATTTCCTTCGCAGGCAAGATGTCTTCCTTCACCCTGGATGGCGTAACCACCGCTACTCCTCTGAACGTGATGAAGACTGCATGGAAGGCTGGCGAGTCTAACCTTGGCGTAGACCTTATGGCTATGTTCATCGGTAAGATCCCGGGAACCATCGGTGAGGTTTCTGTAGTAGCCCTGTTAATCGGTGCTGCTTACCTGGTATTTAAGAAAGTAATTTCCCTGCGCATTCCGTTAACCTATATCGCAACGGTTGCAGTATTCGTATTCATCTTCGGCAGACAGGATCTGAACTTTGTTCTGGCTCACATCTGCGGCGGCGGACTGATCTTCGGTGCATTCTTCATGGCAACCGACTATGTAACCAGCCCGATCACCCCGAAGGGACAGATCGTATTCGGTATTCTGCTTGGCGTGCTGACCGGAACATTCCGTCTGTTTGGTGGTTCTGCAGAGGGTGTTTCCTATGCAATCATCATCAGCAACCTGCTGGTTCCGCTGATTGAGCGCTATACCCTTCCGGTAGCATTTGGAAAGGAGGGCAAAAAGGCATGAGTAAAGGTGGATTTATGAAAGATGCCTTCGTTCTGTGCGGCATTACCCTGGTAGCCGGCGCATTACTGGGCGGCGTTTATGAAATGACAAAAGCTCCGATCGATGCAGCAAACCTGGCAGCAAAAGAGGCAGCTTACCGTACCGTATTCCCGGACGCAGCAAGCTTCGACGCAGGTGACCTGGCAGACAAGATTCCGGCAGCAAACGAGGAGATCGCAGGACTTGGCTACGGCAAAGTTATGGTAGATGAAGCTGTAGCAGCAAGCGATGCTTCCGGCGCAGCAGCAGGCTACGTTGTAACCGCTACTTCCAACGACGGTTTCGGCGGTGCGATCACCGTTTCCGTAGGTATTCAGTCTGACGGTACCGTAAATGGTATCGAGTTCTTAACCCTGGCTGAGACCGCAGGTCTTGGTATGAATGCGGACAAGCCTGAGTGGAAAGGTCAGTTTGCAGGCAAGAAGGCAGAAGTGTTCTCCGTAACCAAAGACGGCGCAACTTCTGACGATCAGATCAACGCAATCAGTGGCGCTACCATTACATCAAGAGCAGTCACGAATGCGGTGAATGCGGCAGTTTATTTTGTAGATAACTGCCTGGCACAGTAGGAGGTAGGAAGTCATGAATAAATGTATCGAACGTTTATACAACGGTATTATTAAAGAGAACCCGACCTTCGTCCTGATGCTTGGTATGTGTCCGACCCTGGCAGTAACCACCACCGCGATCAACGGTATCGGTATGGGACTGTCCACCACGGCGGTTCTGGTTTTCTCTAACCTTATTATTTCCGCACTGCGGAAGATTATTCCGGATCGTGTACGTATTCCGGCATACATCGTAATCGTAGCATCCCTGGTTACCATCGTTCAGCTGCTTTTACAGGCATATGTACCGAGCCTGTACAGCGCACTGGGTATCTACATCCCGCTGATCGTTGTTAACTGTATCATCCTGGGTCGTGCAGAGGCATATGCAGCAAAGAACGGCCCAATCGAGTCCGCATTCGATGGTATCGGTATGGGCCTTGGTTTCACCGTAGGTTTAACCTGTATCGCAATCGTGCGTGAGCTTATTGGCGGTGGTTCCTTCTTCGGCATGGAGATCATTCCGGAGGACTTCCACGTAACCATCATCGGCCTGGCACCGGGTGCATTCTTTGTACTGGCTTGCCTGACCGCACTGCAGAACAAGTTCAAAGCTCCGAGTGCAACCAACGGTTCCGTACCGCAGTCCACACTGGCATGCGGCGGCAACTGCGCATCCTGCAGCGGTTCTGCATGTTCCTCTAACCACTCTGTCCTGGAAGAGAAAAAGGCAGAAGAGCTCAAGAAAGCAGAAGAGGCCAAGAAGGCAGCAGCTGCAGCAGCTCTCGCTAAGAAGCAGGCAGCAGAGGCAGCTAAGGCAGCAGCCGAGGCTGAAAAGAAAGACGAATAAGGAGGGACAGGTAAATGAAAGAGTTAATTTTAATTATTGTCGGATCTGCTCTGGTTAACAACATCATCCTGAGCCAGTTCCAGGGCCTGTGTCCGTTCCTTGGTGTTTCCAAGAAGGTTGACACCTCCATTGGTATGGGTGCAGCCGTTATCTTCGTAATTACGCTGGCAAGCATTGCAACAAACCTGGTTTACTCTCTGGTGCTGGTTCCGCTGCACTTAGAGTACTTACAGACGATTGCCTTCATTCTGGTAATTGCAGCACTGGTACAGTTCGTTGAGATGTTCTTAAAGAAGAGCATGCCGTCCCTGTACTCCGCGCTGGGTGTATTCCTTCCGCTGATTACGACCAACTGTGCAGTTCTGGGTTCTGCCCTGACCAACGTACAGAAGGGTTATAACTTCATTTTCAGTGTAGCAAACGGATTCGGTACTGCGGTTGGTTTCACCGTCGCAATCGTACTGCTGGCAAGCATTCGTGAGAGTATTGAAGACAATGATATCCCATACAATTTCCAGGGTTCTCCGATCGTTCTGATTACCTCTGGTCTGATGGCGATTGCCTTCATGGGCTTCTCCGGACTGATTTAATGGGAGGTAGTAGAATATGACAGGTTTGCTTTTAGCGGCAGTTGTCATCGGTGCCATCGGTATCATCATCGGTGTGCTCCTGGGCATTGCCAGTGAGAAGTTTAAAGTTGAGGTTGACGAAAAAGAAGTTCTGGTCCGTGCAGAACTTCCGGGCAACAACTGTGGTGGTTGTGGTTTCCCGGGATGTGACGGTCTGGCTGCAGCAATCGCTGCAGGCACCGCTCCGGTTAACGGATGTCCGGTCGGCGGCGCTCCGGTAGCAGACAAGATCGCTGCGATCATGGGTGTTGAGAGCGGCAGCTCTGAGAAGAAGGTAGCTTTCGTAAAATGTAAAGGTACCTGCGACAAGACCAACGTGAAGTACAACTACTATGGAATTACCGATTGTTCCATGGTAACCGTAGCACCGGGTTCCGGCGAGAAGGCTTGTGCTTACGGCTGTATGGGTTACGGTTCCTGTGTAAAGGCATGTCAGTTCGACGCAATCCACGTAGTAGACGGTGTTGCTGTTGTTGACAAAGAGAAGTGCGTAGCCTGCGGCAAGTGCGTAGCTACCTGCCCGAAGGGCCTGATCGAGCTTGTTCCTTACAAGGCAGAGCATCTGGTTCAGTGTTCTTCCCACGACAAAGGACCGGCAGTCAAGAAGGTTTGTACCGCTGGCTGTATCGGATGTACCCTGTGTACCAAACAGTGTGAGTCCGATGCGATCCATATGGAGAACAACGTAGCTGTGATCGATTACGAGAAGTGCACCAACTGCGGCAAGTGCGCAGAGAAGTGCCCGGCTAAGGTTATTATCTAATCTTATTAAAATGAAAGAGTTCCGCGCTCCTGCAGTCCTTATGGACTGCAAGGGCACGGAACTTTTTTTATATCTCCACCTCACAATACGTATCAATATACTCCACAAATCTCGGCAGAGCCAGTGTCAGGAGACCCCGCACAGAGCCATCTACGATTCCACGCTCCATCAAGCGTTTGCGGTAGACGTTGAGAAGCTGCGGGGAGAGGGAAAGCTTCGTCCGGATATCGATTGTTTTTTCCAGGCCGGTCGAAATCACGTAAACGATCTTGCGGTCGAGGTCGGAAAGCTCACTCCATATTTTTTCATAGGCATAGGAGGCCAGTGCCTCATCAAATTCCGGCAGAATTTCCTCCAGGCTTGCATTGTGCTCCCATTTGAGGTATCCAAGAATCTGGAAAGCAAAAGGATAGCCTTTGGTAACGCGGGCCATCTGTACAGCTGCTTTTGGCGGAAGATTAAAAACTGTACGGTAGCTGGTGGTCATGGATGGAATGCTCAAAGGTTCCAGAAAGACTTTTGGCGCCCGGTACAAATTATTTATATTTATATATTTTTATTTATACGTATTTATCATATCAAAATGGCAAGGATATATGCAAGCGAACTTTTATCAGAAAAACATCAAAATGCATAGCAATTTATAAGAATAGATGATAAAATAGGGATGTTGTTAAAAAATCGTAAAATGTTATTGTTACTAAAAGGAGAGTTTTATGAATCTGGAAAAGCTATTTCATCTCAAAGAAAACCATACCGATGTGAAAACGGAGGTCATGGCAGGTATTACCACGTTTATGACTATGGCCTATATTCTGGCGGTCAACCCAAGTGTGCTGGGCGCGTCCGGCATGGACAGCGGAGCGGTTTTCACCGCAACAGCGCTTGCATCCGCAATCGGAACCCTGCTCATGGCATTATTCTCAAATTACCCGTTTGTACTGGCACCGGGCATGGGACTGAATGCTTACTTTGCGTATACGGTAGTTCTCTCCATGGGTTACACCTGGGAGATGGCACTGGCAGCAGTATTTGTGGAAGGTGCACTCTTTCTGGTATTGTCTTTAACCAATGTGCGTGAGCAGATCTTCAACTCCATCCCGATGAACTTAAAGTATGCGGTATCTGCTGGTATCGGTTTGTTTATCGCATTTATCGGACTGCAGAATGCAAAGATCGTTGTAGATAGTGCAACCCTGGTAGGAATGTATTCCTTTAAGTCATCGATCGCAAACGGCCTGTTCCACAGCGAAGGAATCACCGTTTTACTTGCGCTCATTGGAATCCTGATCACCGGAGTGCTGCTGGTAAAAAATGTAAAGGGAAATATCCTCTGGGGTATCCTGATCACCTGGGCACTTGGCATTGTATGCCAGCTGACCGGTCTGTATCAGATTAACCCAGAAGCCGGCTGCTACAGTCTGCTCCCGGATTTCTCCAATGGAATCGCAATTCCGAGCCTGGCACCGACCTTTATGAAGCTGGACTTCAGCCGTGTGGCATCTATTGATTTCGTGGTTGTGATGTTTGCTTTCCTGTTTGTAGATATGTTTGATACCTTGGGAACCTTGATCGGTGTGGCATCCAAAGCGAACATGCTGGATGAGCAGGGCCGCCTGCCGCGTATCCGTGGTGCTTTGCTTTCTGACTCCATTGCTACCGCAGTCGGTGCAGTGCTTGGTACCTCTACGACCACAACCTTCGTAGAGAGTGCATCTGGTGTAGCAGAGGGCGGAAGAACCGGCCTGACTGCAGTGGTATCTGCAATCCTGTTTGCATTATCCCTGTTCCTGTCCCCGATCTTCTTAGCAATTCCGTCCTTCGCAACGGCACCGGCACTGATCACCGTAGGATTTTTGATGCTGACCTCAATCTTGAAGGTAAACTTTGAGGATTATACCGAGGCGATCCCGGCATACATCGCAGTGATCACTATGCCGTTTATGTACAGCATTTCCGAAGGAATCGCCATGGGTGTTATCTCCTATGTGCTCATCAACCTGGTGACCGGAAAGGCAAAGGAGAAGCACATCACACCGCTGATGTACGTGCTGGCTGTGCTGTTTGTGCTGAAATATATTCTGCTGTAATCTTGGCGCAAGATACTTTCTGTGGTATTACGGAAAGATTTGAACTGTGTTATGGTAATTGAATGATTGTGGAAAAGATCCCGTGGAACTGCCGTATGGATGTTCCATCCGGGATCTTTTTCTTTTGATTGTAGAATCAGGTCCTTTCTATTGTAGAGCGGGATTATTTCTATATTGATAAGACAGAGTTTATCCGGCAGTGGTGGGAACGTGGTGACAGTGCAACGCTGATCAACCGTCCGCGCCGTTTTGGAAAGACCCTGAACATGAGCATGTTGGAGCAGTTTTTTTCCGTGGAATATGCGGGGAGGAGCAATCTGTTTGTGAAGTTTTCTTATTTAAAAGACAGCGAAAAACTGACGGATACAGACCGTGCATTTTTCAACCGGATGCTGTCTGAACAGGGGAGAGACAGCGACGCGACATCATCTCTGTACCAGTTATCCAGCTTTCTGAACCGGTACTATGGAAAAAAGGTGATCATACTGCTGGATGAATACGATACGCCAATGCAGGAGGCTTATGCAGATGATTACTGGGAGAAAATAGTGCCTTTTACAAGAAGTCTGTTCAATTCCACATTTAAGAACAATCCATATATGGAACGTGGAATGATGACTGGAATCACAACGATCAGCAAGGAATCAATTTTCTCGGATCTAAATAATCTGAAAGTGATTACGACTACATCAGAAGAATATGCGGATGCGTTTGGCTTTACAGAGCAGGAAGTATTCCAGGCATTGGACGAATTTCACATGGCTGGAGAACGGGAAACAGTAAAGCTGTGATACGACGGATTTACGTTTGAAGGGAAACAAGTTCTGATCATAAAAGGCTGAGAAAGACAGGGCCTGTGGCTCTCTGGTTCTTCAGAGAGCGGCAGGCCCTGTTTGCAGCAGTGATATTTGCCGGATATACTGTGAAACAATAATATTATTTTTCATCCACCACCTGGAAGATGTAGAACTTTAAATAATAGGAAGCCTGTTCACCGCCGGTCCAAAGAATCGGATGGTCGGCTGCCTGGGTGCGGTATTCGACCTGGCGGAGACGTTTGTGTACGTTTCCTGCAGCTTCGCGGATGGTCTTGGTGAACAGTTCCGGATCCATGAAATGGGAGCAGGAGCAGGTCGCAAGATAGCCACCGTCCTTCACCAGCTTCATGCCGCGCAGGTTGATCTCGCGGTAGCCTTTCACAGCATTTTTGATGGAGCTGCGGGACTTCGTGAAAGCAGGCGGGTCCAGAATGACAACATCGAACTTCTCGCCCTTTTCCTCCAGCTCCGGAAGCAGATCGAACACATCGGCACACTGGAAGGTGACGCGGTCGGAAAGACCGTTTAACTCTGCGTTCTCGCGGGCCTGTGCCACACCCAGTTCTGAAGCATCGACACCAAGAACGGAAGCGGCTCCGGCGATGCCTGCGTTTAAGGCAAAGGAACCGGTGTGGGTAAAGCAGTCCAGAACCTTTTTGCCCTTGCACAGCTTCTGGATCGCAAGGCGGTTATACTTCTGGTCGAGGAAGAAGCCGGTTTTCTGGCCGTCCTGCACGTCGACGATGTAGCGGACACCGTTTTCCACGATCTCTACTTTGGTGTCGAATGGCTCGCCGATAAAGCCTTTTACGCGCTCCATGCCTTCCTGAAGACGTACCTTTGCATCGCTGCGCTCGTAAACGCCGCGGATGGAGATACCGTCTTCTGCCAGAACCTTTTTCAGTTTGTCCAGGATCACCGGTTTCCAGCGGTCAATGCCCAATGCGAGGGATTCGACAACCAGAACATCGGAAAACTTGTCGATGACGATGCCCGGCAGGAAATCTGCCTCGCCGAAGATCAGGCGGCAGCTGGAGGTATCCACGGTGGATTTGCGGTATTCCCAGGCATTGCGGACACGCATCTCGATGAATGCGTCATCTACAACGGTATCTTTTTTGCGGGTCATCATGCGGACGGTGATCTTGGAACGGGTGTTGATAAAGCCCTGTCCCATAGGATAGCCGTCGAAGTCGGAGACGGTGACCATATCACCGTTCTCAAAATCCCCTTCAATTTTATCGATCTCGTTGTCGTAGATCCAGGCGCCGCCGGATTTTAAGGTGCGGCCTTCGCCTTTCTTTAAAATAACATTTGCAGACATAATAGATATGCTCCTTTATGATTTTTTTGCTTCTCTCTTCGCCTCTAAGTTGGAAACAACCATGGTGCAGGCTGCGTCACCGGTGATGTTGACGGTGGTACGAGCCATATCGAAGATACGGTCCACACCGGCTACCAGGGCGATGCCATCGACCGGAAGTCCGACAGAGGTCAGTACCATAGCCAGCATGATCATACCGGCACCTCCATGCATTTCATGAAAATCTCGTTTAAGTCATTGAAAGCATTTACGACGCGGACATTTTTCCGCCGACCAGACCAATGGTAACGGCAAACGCGGTCGTGAACAGGTAGAAGATGACGGTCTTCAGTCCGATCGCGCACCGACTTTTTTGATATCACTCATGGAAATGATGCCGCACATAATGGAAAACAGAACAATCGGTACGACGATGAACTTGACCAGATTCAGAAAGATGGTTCCGAATGGTTTAATAAAGGTTTCTGCAAAATCTGCGTGACTCTGCAGCAGCAGTCCGGCGACGATGGCGAGGACCAGTGCAATGAAGATTTTCATTGCCAATGACATTTTCTTTTTTCGTTTATACTTGTATACCCCTTTCTCTTTGGTAATGTTTGTAAAAGATCACTACTGGACACGTTTTTGTGAGCAGTAATGAAAAATCTGAATTGGGGAAAAGCATTGGTGCGGGAAAGCCCGATTGGCTGCTGATGCAGTAAAAAAGGAGACACTGCACCTGAACACACAATGTCCCCGTTGACATTACTTTTATCTTAGCATATCCTTAACGGATGCGCAACCGCTATTGAAGGTGCAAAAAAAGCATGATAGAATAGAAATAATCATGAAAAAACAACAGAACCCCTCTTATATAGGAAGGAAAAAACGTATCTATATGAAAGAAAGCAGAACGGAAGAAACAAGAACGGCGGAAGTGAGAATGACGGAAACGAGAGCAGCAGAAACGGGAACGGAAGAAGCGAGAATGACGGAAGCGAGCAAAAGAAGAAGGAATAAAACGGGATCAGCAGAAACTGCAATGCTACCGGCTCTGCAAAAGCACGACCGGACGAAATATAAGCTGGCGGCCTCCATCAAGGAATGTATGAAGACCACGCCGGTCGACCGCATCACTGTAAAGGATATCGTGGAGGGCAGCGGACTCACCCGTCAGACTTTCTACCGCAATTTCAAGGACAAGTATGACCTCATCAACTGGTATTTCGATAAGCTGGTGCTACAGTCGTTTGAGCAGATCGGTATGGGAAATACGGTGGGCGAGAGCCTGACCCAGAAATTTGAGTTCATTTTAAATGAGAAAGCATTTTTTACCGAGGCATTCCGCTCCGATGACTATAACTCGGTTAAGGAGCATGACTTTGAGCTGATCCTGCAGTTTTACAAGGATCTGATCGCTCGAAAGACCAGCCGTCCGCTGGGAGAGGAACTTGAGTTTTTACTGGAGATGTATTGCCGCGGTTCGGTGTACATGACAGAAAAATGGGTGCTTGGCGGCATGAAGGATTCACCGCGCCGGATGTCTGATAAGCTGGTTGAGGCGATGCCGCCGAAGCTGGAAAAAGTCTTTTCAGAACTGGAACTCTTATAAAATGTTACAAATTAAACAAAATAAATTGTGAGGAATCCACAAAAATGAGAAGAAAGTGACAGAAGTGATACTTTGTCACTTTCTTTTTCTCATTATACTTGTTAAAATAATATCAGTTCGTGAGAGGAAAAATGCCAAACGATTTCGTTTTGGCAAAGTGTCACGAAGAAATTCAGCAAAACAAGAAATCAAATGAGCACAGACTCAAGGAGGATTTTATCATGGCAAACAGAATCGTTTTAAATGAAACTTCTTATCATGGCGCAGGCGCTATCAAAGAGATCGCAAATGAGGTAAAGACCAGAGGCTTTGCAAAAGCTTTCGTATGTTCTGATCCGGATCTGATCAAATTTGGCGTAACCAAGAAAGTAACCGACGTATTAGACGAGGCTGGTCTTGCTTATGAGATCTACTCCAACATCAAACCGAACCCAACCATCGAGAACGTGCAGACTGGTGTTGCAGCATTCAAGGCATCTGGCGCTGACTACCTGATCGCAATCGGCGGTGGTTCCTCCATGGATACCGCAAAAGCAATCGGCATCATCATCAACAACCCGGAGTTCGAGGATGTCAGAAGTCTTGAGGGCGTAGCACCGACCAAGAAACCGTGCGTACCGATCATCGCAGTTCCAACCACTGCAGGTACCGCAGCAGAGGTTACCATCAACTACGTAATCACCGATGTTGAGAAAAAACGTAAATTCGTTTGTGTAGATACCCACGATATCCCGGTTGTTGCAGTGATCGACCCGGATATGATGTCCAGCATGCCGAAGGGCCTGACCGCTTCCACTGGTATGGATGCATTAACCCACGCAATCGAGGGTTACATCACCAAGGGTGCATGGGAGATGACCGATATGTTCCACTTAAAAGCAATCGAGATCATTTCCAAATCCCTGCGCGGCGCAGTAGCAAACACCCCAGAGGGCAGAGAAGGCATGGCACTTGGTCAGTATGTAGCAGGTATGGGCTTTTCTAACGTAGGTCTTGGTATTGTTCATTCCATGGCACACTCCCTGGGTGCTGTTTATGATACCCCGCACGGTGTAGCAAACGCAATCCTTCTGCCGACGATCATGGAGTACAACGCTCCGTGCACCGGTGACAAGTACAAATACATCGCAAAGGCAATGGGCGTTGAAGGTGTCGATTCCATGAGCCAGGAAGAGTACCGCAAGGCAGCAGTCGATGCCGTGAAGAAACTGTCCGCAGATGTAGGTATCCCGGCAGACTTAAAGGCAATCGTAAAAGAAGAGGATCTGGACTTCCTGTCCGAGTCCGCATACGCAGATGCATGCCGTCCGGGCAACCCGAGAGACACCTCTGTAGAAGAGATCAAAGAGCTGTATAAGTCTCTGATGTAATAGCAATCTGATACATAAAACACGAAAGGACCGAAAGCTTCCGCCCCGCCGTATGGCTGGGCAGGAACTTTCGGTCCTTATTCATTGTGTTAACAATGCTGTTATATTGTTTCTTCTCCGCTCCGGTGCGCAGCCGGTGTCTGTCCGGTATATTTCTTGAATAGCACATAATAATATTTCACATTGGAGAATCCCACATTCCGCGCGATGCTGTCTATGGATTCCTGACTGTTTCGCAGGAGTGTTTTGCTTTCCTCCAGGCGGCAGGTGTTGATGCAGTCGTTGATGGAGTGACCGTAGGCGCTGCGGAACATGCGCCCCAAGTAGGCGTTGTTTAATTGCAGGCGGTCGGCAATGCTCTGGGCATTCAGTTCCGGATCGTGGTATTCCTGCTCTACGATTTCCTTTACCTTTTGCGCCAGATTGGAGTATTTCTGTGCTTTTTTCTCACTGTAATTTTCGCAGATCACAGCAAAAGCTTTTTCGAAAGTCCGGTCAATCTCGGAAAAATCGGAGATCTGCTCTACATGTTCCGGCAGCAGGCGTTCTTCCTCTGTAAGAAGATCGGAATGCAGGTCTTTTAAGATCCGGCAGATCGTGTCTTCCGTACGGTTCAGGATATACTGGAACGAATCGTAGCGGTAGGTATAAAGCCGGTCCCGGATTTCCTGCCACTTGGCGAGGCTGGATTCCAGCTTGCCGGCTTTTAAGCGTGCAGTCAGTTCTGTAAAATCTTTGGTGGAAACCGAGTTTTCCGCAGTCTTCTTTTCCAATTCAGTTTCCATAACAACGGTTTGTGCCGCATCCAGTACCAGCGCCAGGCGGTGCAGCTCCCGCAGATTGCCAAAGTGAGAGGTCAGTTCCTGAAAATCAGAAAAGAGTGTGCTGACAAATACCCGGCATTCCAGCGTATCCGCAAGCTGTTTTGCGAATGCGTTCTGTGCATCCGGAAAAGCGTAAGAGGCAATGCAGGCATAAATATTGTCGGATTTTGTGATCAGGATTTCCGGGTGCTCCTGCAGGGCGGCACGGTAAATATCACTGCGGTGATGTGCCTGAATGAGCATCAGTCCATAGGGCGGGACAGCTGTCTTGAAAAGGCGGTCTGCATCTGCCGGGCGTTTTTCCAGCAGCATATCATAAAGAATCTGCTCCAGACTGGTGCGCTCGGATTTGGAAACGACATTCTCAAGCTGTTTTTTTAGCGGAAGTGTTTCTTCATTTGCTGTTGCTTTGAGTGCAGAATCTGTTTCTGGCTCACCAGTCAGACAGGAGTCAATCTGCCGGATGGCATCTTTCATTCGGAGCATAGGCAGAAAACTGTAAAACAGAAGTGCCAGAAGCAAAGCACCGAACAGAAAGCTTAAGCCGATGATGATGCGGGTCGTGATCTGGCGGAACCGGTAAAAACGGGGAACCAGCTCCCGGATGGAGGTGATCCGCAGATAAATATGTCCGCTATCCGGTGACTCATAGTAGAGACAGATTTCATTCCGGTTTTTCCGAGAATGTAGCCGGATGGCGGATTCTCGGTATCTTCATGGATCTGCTTGTAGTAAGGCTGGCTGGAGGCGCAGAGGGCTTCATCTGCGTAGAGCAGAGGGTTACCGGCAAGGTCCAGAACGATAAAGTCGGAGGAAGGATTGGCTAACAGAAGAAAGTTCTGGTACCAGTCATCGTGAATGGTGACAACCAGTGCGTTTGGCTTCGGCGTGCGGTCCGGGTAGAGCTCATAGAAGATAAAGGCATAGTAATTGTGGTCGCTGTGTTCCTCGTCCCCGTCTTCGTGGCAGTAGACTGCATGGAAGCGCTGGTCTACAGAACGGTCAGAGAGGAGATCGCGGATGGGAATTGCATTGACATCCTCCAGCTTGCGGGCAAAGAACGGACCGGTAGAGTAAACCGTATCCGTGTAACCGTTGTAAACGTAGATGGCTTCCGTGAAATCTGCCGCATTCAGGGAACTGTTCAAGTCCTTCATGATGTAAGATTTTTCTGCCTCGGTAAAGCCGTCTTTCCGGAACAGCGTGGAAATCGTATTAGAATAGAAAAGCTGCCGCTCGAAATTTACCATGGAAGAATTCAGGGTTTCCGTCATGGCATTCACGGAAACGGCAAAGTCGCGGTTGGAATCGGAAATGGCATCGTAGGTGATCTGCTCAAAAAAGCGGGTCATGGAAAATAAAAGGGATACTGCGAGTGCCAGAGTAAGAACACCGGCCAGGATATAGCGGAACTGCCGCTTTAAGGTTCCGGTCAGTTTTCTGTCAGAAACAGGAAAAGGGAGGAAACGGTCTGTTGTTTTACCCATAAAAAACTACCTCCAGGTTCAAAAATTGTACATAGTTCAATTTCCGTATATTTTGTACTTTACACATATTACCACAAAATATACAATGAACTCAACAACAAACGACAAAGAAACATACAAAACGCATAAAAGATGTTGAATTGTCGTTAAGATTCAAGTTTAAAAAAGGAACTTTATATTAAGGAGGGTTATGAAATGAGAAAATGGAGAAAAGCAGCAGCAATGTGTATGGCAGCCGTTATGATGTGTTCCATGACAGCGTGCGGATCCGGTAATAAGGAAAGCGCAGGCACAAGTGCAGCACCGGCAGAGACCAAAGCAGAAGCAAAGAGTGAAGGAAGTGAAGCAGTTTCTGGCGAGAGTTCTGCATCTGCCTGGACCCCGGAAGAAAATGTGACCATGATCGTAGCGTATAAAGCAGGTTCCGGTACCGATAATACCGCACGTGTTCTTTCCCAGTATGCAACCAAATATGTAGGAAAGACCATTGTCATCGATAACCAGGAAGGTGGTTCCGGTTCCATTGGCTGGACTGCTCTGGCAAACGCAAAGCCGGATGGTTATACACTGGGGTTTGTAAATCTGCCGACTCTTTGTTCTAATATTGTAGACGGACTTGCTAATTATACAATGGAAGACTACGTTCCGATCTGCAACCATGTAAATGAGACGGCACTGGTTCTGGTGGCAGCAAACAGCCAGTTTAATACGCTGGATGATCTGGTTGCTTATGCAAAAGAGCATCCGGGTGAATTAAAGGCATCCACCAACGGCAACAAGGCATCCAACCACATCGGCGCACAGCTTCTTGCAAACAGTGCAGACTTTGAATACACCGACATCCCTTATGGCGGTACCGCAGACCAGCTGCTGGCATTAAGACAAGGCGAGGTTGATTTCTCTGTAGCAAAAGAGGCAGATATTGCATCCATGACTTCGGAAGTAAAAGTTCTTGGCGTATTCAGCCCGGAGCGTATGGAGTCCATGCCGGATGTTCCGACACTTGGCGAGCTCGGCTATTATGACCAGTGGTATGGCAGTGCCCGTGCCATCGTAGCACCGAAGGGAACTCCGCAGGAGATCATCGACTTCTATGCAGATGCATTCAAGCAGGCTATGGAAGATCCGGAATATGTGGAAGCAGCAGAAAAAGCAGGCGTAACCACCGCTTATATGAATCCGGCCGAAACCCAGAAGCTGCTGGATGACCAGTACACCTTCTGTACGGATGTTACCTCCAAACTCTGGAACGATTAAGCTTGTGCAGCAAGAGTCAGATTGGTTTTGATTTTCCATGAGACAGAAATCAGGCTGTTTCATCTTGCATATGGGGACTGCGAACAATGGGAACAGTCCCCATATGCGCTAAGAATGGATGCATGTCTGTAAAACAGGCACAAAGGAAATCTGAGTATACATTTCGGCGGAAAGGAATGAGAGCATGAAAAAAACAGACATTGGTGTTGTAGGATTTATGTATGCAGTCGCTCTGTTATTTTTATCCATGACCTTAAAGCTTCCGAAACCAGCGCAGGCATATCCACTTTTTATCATTGTGCTTTTGCTGGGACTGACCACACTTTATGTGGTGCAGATGATCATCGGGGCAAAAAAGAAGGGCGTTGAGAGTGGTCTGGAGGATTTTAAAGGATTTCTTCCAAAACAGTTTTTTCCAATTCTGGTCATGATCGTGGTGTATCTGGTTCTGATGTATTTTGTGGGATTTTACATTTCCACGGCACTGTTCATGGTAGTATCCCTGTTATTTCTCAAAGTGAAAAAATGGCAGATCCTGCTGTCGACAGCAGTCATCCTGCTTTTGGTATACTGCGCATTTACCCTGTTCCTTGGCGTGAAGCTGCCGATGGGAATTGTGTTCGCATAGAGAGGAGGTCTGGCATATGTTAGGTACATTAAGCTTAATGGGCGGCGGTTTCATCAGTGCGCTGAATCCCATCAATATTCTGGCGATCATAGCCGGAACCACCATTGGTATCGTCATCGGATGTCTTCCGGGACTTTCTGCAGCCATGGGTGTTGCATTACTGTTACCGATGACCTTCTCCATGGGAGCATCCACCGGTTTGATCATTCTGGGGGCGATCTACTGTGGCGCGATTTTTGGCGGATCTATTTCCGCGATTCTGATCCATACACCGGGTACACCGGCATCTGCAGCGACTGCCATCGAGGGATATCAGATGACGCTGCAGGGCAAAGCAGGAAAGGCACTTGGAACGGCATGTATCGCTTCCTTCTTCGGTGGACTGCTTTCCTGCATCTCCCTTTATTTTTTTGCGCCAATTTTGGCCCAGTTAGCTATGAAATTCGGTTCACCTGAATATTTCTGGCTCTCCATTTTCGGTCTGACCATCATTGCAGGCGTCTCCTCCAAGTCTATGGTCAAGGGTCTGATCTCCGGTGCACTGGGGCTGCTTCTTTCCACCATCGGCATGGATCCGATGGAGGGTGTGCAGCGTTTCATGTTCGGCCAGTCTTCCTTATATGAAGGTATCAATGTGACCTGTGCCCTCATTGGTCTCTTCTCCATGAGCCAGGCTCTTATTCTGGCAGAAAAAGAAATACGTGCGCGTGGAACCGCAAAGAAATTCAAAGACCGGATGTTATTAAATAAAGAAGAAATAAAACAGATTGCACCTACCGTGGGACGTTCCTGGATCATTGGAAACCTGATCGGAATCCTGCCGGGCGCCGGAGCTTCCATTGCCTGCTTTTTAGGCTACAACACATCCCGCCAGTTCTCCAAACACAAAGAAGAATTTGGACACGGCAGCATTGAAGGTGTAGCGGGTTCTGAGGCAGCGAACAATGCCGTACCGGCGGCTCCCTGATCCCGATGCTGACCCTTGGTATTCCGGGGGAGAGCGTTACGGCAGTGCTGATGGGCGGCCTGATCATTCAGGGGCTGACTCCCGGACCGGATCTGTTTGTGGGTGAGACCGCAAAGATGACCTACACCTTCTTTGCCGGCTTTGTACTGACCCAGTTTGCAATGCTCGGCATCGGCCTGTTAGGCTGCCGGATTTTTGCACAGATTTCCAGACTGTCCGACGCGATTCTGATTCCGGCAGTATCCGTACTCTGTGTGGTTGGTTCCTATGCGATCCACAAAAACTTCCTGGACGTTGTCATCATGATGATCTTCGGCGTATTAGGATACCTGCTCCGCAAGTTTGACTTAAACAATGCGGCAGTTGTACTCGCTCTGATTCTTGGACCGATCGGTGAAAAAGGTCTGCGTCGTTCTCTGGCACTGTCCAAAGGCAGTCCAGCCATCCTGTTCTCCACTCCGGTATGTTGGGTGCTGATTGTCCTTTGCATCTTCGGTATTCTGTCCCCGATCTTCATGAACCGGGTGGAAAAAATGTCCATGGAAAAGGCGGAAGAACAATGACAGGCCTCTGGCGAAGTCTGATGGATGCAGCATCAGGCTGGAATACTCTGGCAATTTTTCTGCGGCTGGTGCTGGCGATGCTGAGCGGCATGGCCGTCGGTATCGACCGCGGACTCAAACGGCGCGGCGCAGGCGTCAAGACCCATGTGCTGGTCTGCCTGGGCTCTGCCCTGGTCATGATGACCAGTGAATACATGGTGTATGCATTCCCGGGGGAAAAACTGGACCTGGCGAGACTTGGAGCCAGGTCATAAGCGGTATCGGTTTTCTGGGAGTTGGAACCATTTTGGTGACAGGAAAAAACCAGATACGGGGTCTCACCACCGCAGCGGGACTGTGGACCAGCGCCTGTGTGGGACTGGCCATCGGCATCGGCTTTGCGGAGGGGGCCATCTTCACCCTGATCTTCATGATGCTCACATTAAAGGTGCTGACCCGGGTCGATGTCCTGCTCCACCGCTATGCCAAAGTCTTTGACCTCTATATCGAGTTTGATTCCAGCAAAAATGTCAGCCAGTTCCTGCAGCGCATGCAGGAACTGGAAGTCAAGGTCAACACGCTGGAACTGACAAAAGGAAAAGGCCCGGATAAAGTGCCAAGCGTTGTCATCAGCATAGAAATGCAGAAAAAAAGAATGCGGGTGAATTTGCTGGATGAGATCCGGACGTTGGAATTTGTGAGGTATGTGGAGGAGTTGTGAGGGTTGGGGGGAGAGATATTGCTCCCTGAAATTGGTGAAAATGAGAAAATGGCTGTCCCGGCTTGCGCAAGTGCGTGCGGGATAGCTGTTTTTATTTGTTATCGGTTCATTCGATTTCTGCGCTTTCGGCAAGCGGCAGATGAAAATATGGATGCGATTTATGTCAATTATGGTCGAGAAGAATTTCTTGCATTTTCCTGAACATGACCAGTAAAAATGGCACTCCGGAATTGATTAGTTTGTTACAATATATGAAAGACACAAGAAGCGATAATCCCAATATTTTGTGTTGGGATAACCGCCTTACCCAGATTGATGAAGTTGTAAAAGAGGTAAAGCAGTCAGAAGAATGGGAGGCTGTGCAGATGAGCATTTTATTGATAGGCATGGAGCGGGGACAGAAAATAGGAGAGGCTTTAGGAGAAGCCCGGGGAGAAGCTTATGTGTTGACGGATTTGATAATCAAAAAAATGAAAAGAGGTCTTGCACCGGAGCAGATTGCAGATATGTTGGAAATTAATCTTGCCATAGTGAAAGAAATATGCAACGTAGCCAAAGACTATGCACCGGATTATGATGTGAAAAAAATCAGTGAAGTTTATCAGAAGGAATCATTATGTCCAACCGCAAAATAAGTAACAATGAAATAAGACATGAAAAAGATGCCGCAGAATGGAGTTATCGGTATCTGTCAGCTGTTTAAAATAGCAGAGCATTCATTCGATTTCAATACTTTCTGCAAGCTGCTCCAACTCTTCCAAAGAGAATCCTTCATCGGTTGCAAACGATTCAAATGGGGTAGCCTCATCGAGAAATCTGCTCGGTACATGCAGATTTGCGCATAATGTTGATTACAGGAAATGCAACCCTTTGCATAATCGATGGAGCAGATGCAGCTGTTCATGGACTTGCAGGTGGAAATTTTGTGAGCTTTATCTGTCATCTGAATCTGGTAGGATGGGCAAGGCTGGTGATGTTGGTATTAAAAGAACTGGCAATTCGACTAGGCTCGGTGGCGGACCAGATCATAGAACGATTCTGGGATGAAATGGCAAATCATCTGACTCCGGTAGAGCGGGAGCGGATTCATGCATTTTATCAGCGTATGCAGGAATACGACCAGTATCTGGATTTACTGCTTGCCGAGTATGTGAAACAGGTAGAGAAAGAATACCGGGAATTATATCAGGAAATCCAGGAGACGTTCCGGGACGATACTTTTGTCGGTGAGCGGGCGGAGCATTCTGTGAGGCTGGCAGAGGCTGCGGGAGTAAAAAAAGAAAAGATTGTGCGAAGCCTGGATGACTTGGATGACCTGTTTTTGTAGCAGCGATGAGCATACAAGGGTATATATGAAAGATTGTATGCTAGTAGAAAATATAAGTGAAAATAAAAAGGAGTGCTACGAAAGGGTGTTGAAAATCCCACTCCGATGTGATATGATTTTTTCATTAGCGGACATTTCCAGATGCCGCAGCCAATACAAATGCAATGGTGCATCCTCTTAAGGAGGCAATGCACCATTTTTTGGTTGCAGCAATAGAACTCTCGTTACTGTTCACAGATAGGGATTTTCTGAACTGAAAATCCCGTATGATGCAGTTTTGGCAGCAGATTTTGCCGATTTGGAATGCGAAGCATCGGCAAAATCATGTTGTTGGGCACGCATGCGTGAACAGCAGCGAAAATTTGGTTCGCATCAAGGAGGATATTATGAAAAAGAAGCTCAGTCTTATGCTGGCGGCTGCACTGACGGCTGGCCTGGCGCTGACCGGCTGCGGCGGCAGCAAAACTTCCGATACAATAGAGAATACAGCGAGCGCAGAGAGTGAAACTGCTGCTGAGGTGAAGGGCGTGGACGTGGATACGACCGGTTACCTGGTAGCTGCATTGAATGCGGATATCCAGACGGCAGATGTCCAGAAGACCTCTAAGGATTACGAGGTTCCGTTCAATATTTTCGATCGTCTGGTTGATGTTGAGGTCGACGCGGACGGCAATTCCAAGATCGTTCCGAGTCTGGCTGAGAATTGGGATATTTCTGACGATGGCCTGGAGTACACGTTCCATTTAAGACAGGGCGTGAAGTTCCACAATGGCAATGATTTTACCGCGGAGGATGTGGCTTACACCTTCCACCGCATGCTGACCGTTGAGGGTGGCGTGAATACCGAGTTTATCGACCAGATCAAGGGTGCGAATGAGCTCTTGGCTGGCGAGACCGATACACTGGAGGGTGTTGAGGTGGTGGACGATTACACCATCAAAGTGACTTTAAAGGAGCCGTTTGCCGGTTTCCTGGCAAGCATTTCTTCCCCGGGTGTTTCCATTTATGACAGCGAGGCCACCGAAGCAGCAGGTGATCAGTTTGGTATGGATCCGGCAGTGACCGTTGGTACCGGTCCGTTTGAGTTTTCTTCCTGGAGCTTTAACAACCAGCTGGTTCTGACCCGCAACGAGGATTACTGGAAGGGTGCTTCCAAGCTTCCGGGTGTTGTCATCAAGATCATTCCGGATACCGAGACCCAGTCCATGATGTTTGAGAGCGGCGAGCTTGACATTCTCGACCTGGACTATGCGGCAGATTCTGTTGACCGCTTTACCGAGACGTATCCGGACCAGATCGTGCAGGGACCGCGTGTTGGTATCGTGTACTTTACCATGAACTTTAATAAGGAGCCGTTCCAGGATGTCAGAGTCCGCAAGGCGGTTCAGATGTCCATCGACCGCCAGGCAATCCTGGATGCGCTTTACGGCGGCAGAGGACAGGTGGAGCAGGGAATCTTCCCGCACGGCCTCATCGGCTTTAACCCGGATCAGGAAGAGATCAAGTACGATCCGGAGGCTGCAAAGGCGCTGCTTGCCGAGGCTGGCTATGCCGATGGCTTCGACATGGAGATTGCAGCAGACAGCTCTGCTTCTGACACCATGACCATGGCGCTGGAGATTGTCAGCGACCAGCTTGCTGGGGTTGGAATCCGCGCAGAGATCAAGAATTACGATGAATCTACCTGGTTAGAGACCAGAAAATCCGGTGAGCTTGGTTCCTTCATGTCTACCTGGTCTGCCGATTACAACGACCCGGACAACTTCATTTATACCTTCTTCGGAAATGAAGAGAAGACGAAGATCCGTTCTATCAACTACCCGGATACGGAAGTGATGAACCGTGTAGCGAAGGCGCGTACCATTGTGAACGAAGACGAGCGTCTGGCTGAGTACAAGGCACTGGAAGAGAAGATCGTCCACGAGGATGCGGCATGGGTGCCGATGTTCTCCAGACTGCATCTGTTCGCAGTCAGCAAGCGGGTTGAGGGCTTTGCACCGTTATGGAGCGGTCTGAGTGACCAGCTTTTCTACAACGTATCAATCAACGAGTAGGATCGTGACCGGAGGGAGTTTCCGAAAGGGACTCCCTCTTTTGCCATGTAGAAACGCAGAGGAAGGAAACATTCATGGCCGGTCTGCATGTCAACGGGCATGCCAGATTGTGTGTCTGCATAGAAGGAGGAGAAGGTTTTGTTTAAGAAGATACTGAAGCGGATTCTGATTTCTATTCCGGTTCTGGTGGGCGTGGTGCTTCTGATTTTCATCATGCTGCGCATTGTCCCGGGCGACCCGGTTACCACCATGATGGGCGAGCATGTGAATCCGGCGGTGATCGAGAAGATCAGCAAAGAGATGGGGCTGGATAAGCCTTTGTATGTTCAGTTTTTCCAGTATATTGCCCACGCGCTGCGGGGCGATTTCGGCACGTCCTATCGGCTGAACCGGAATGTGACGAAGATTATTTTAGAGGCATTTCCGAACACGGTAAAGCTGTCGCTTCTGGCGGCGGTAGTTGCCTGGGTGATCGGCATTGTGGCAGGTATTATTGCGGCGGTGCGCCAGAATAAGCTGCTGGACCGCCTGTTTATGGGTGGTGCCTGATCGGTGTTTCCATGCCGGTCTTTATGACGGCGCTGGTACTCCAGTATTTATTTGCGTTTAAGTTCAAGTGGTTCCCGGTTTCCGGTTTTGATTCCTTCCGTGCAATGATCCTTCCGGCGATCGTGCTGGGGTGGAACTCTGCGGGAAGCATTGCCCGCATGACCCGCTCCAACTTGGTTGAGATCATGCAGAATGACTTTATCCGCACAGCGCGGGCTAAGGGTCTGTTGGAGTCTGGTGTCATTGTAAAGCATGCGCTGAAAAATGCCATGCTCCCGGTTGTGACGATGATGGCGCTGCAGGTGTCCAGCATGCTGTCCGGCGCTGTTTTAACGGAGAGTGTGTTCGGTGTTCCGGGCATTGGTCGTCTGGCAGTCAATGCCATTGAGACCAGAGATATGCCGCTTTTGCAGGGCACCGTTATTTTTACTACGATCCTGATCATTGCAGGAAACCTGGTGGCAGACCTGCTTTATAATGTACTGGATCCGAGAATCAGGGAGGGCGCGTAAGATGGAAAGAAAAACAAGTATGGAAAATCTGTCTGAAAACAGCCGGACCGGTGTGGGCAGCAGCGTGCAGCAGGATGGCACAAATGCAAAAAACATGCAGACAGATTTCAGCGCTCAGATCGGCGAGGCAGACACCTGGCTGGACAAGGCGAAGATTCTGGTACGCCAGAATAAGCTGGCAGCATTTTCTGCACTCTTGATCATCCTTATGATCCTGATCGCAATCTTTGCCCCGGTGGTGGCGCCTTACGATCATTTACAGCAGAGCCTGGCAGACCGCCTGCAGCATCCGAGCGCAGCGCACTGGCTGGGAACCGATGAGCTGGGGCGCGATGTCTTAAGCCGCATTATTTTCGGTGCCCGCATTTCCTTAACGATTGGTCTGGTGCCGACGCTCATTTCCATGGCAATCGGCACCGTGCTTGGCATGTATGCCGGTTTCTATGGCGGAAAGGTCGATTTCATCATCATGCGTCTGGCGGATGTGATGCTGGCATTCCCGTCCCTGCTTCTGGCTATGGTGGTCATGTATACCATGGGTGGTGGTCTGATCAACATCTTCATTGCATTAAGCCTGGTAAACTGGGCGGGAACGGCCCGCATTGTCCGATCCCAGACCCTTTCTTTAAAGGAAAAGGAGTATGTGGAGGCGGCACGCAGCATTGGCGTGAAAAAATGGGTCATCATGTTCCGGCACATCCTGCCGAACTGCATTCCTTCCCTGATCGTGCTGTTTACGTTAAATATTCCGTCTGCAATTTTGTCCGAGGCATCATTAAGCTTCCTGGGTGTCGGCGCACAGCCGCCGAGTGCCAGCTGGGGACTGATGGTTGTGCGCGGAAAGAAATATCTGTTTTCCGAGCCGTGGCTTTCCATTGCGCCGAGTGTTGCGATCATGATCGTGGTGATGGCATTTAACTTCCTGGGCGATGGTCTGCGCGATGTGCTGGACCCGTATCTGAAGGAGCAGTAAGGCCGGAACTGCATGGAAAAAGACAGCAGTGGTGACTGGCTGTGCCTGACGGGCAGGAGCAGTTGCCAGCAGAGAAGGAGCATTTTTGCCTGACAGGGGCAGGAATGAAAAGGAGAAGAACATGAACGATTCAATCGTATTAGATATCCGTGATCTGAAATCCCACTTCTTTACCGCGAAGGGGGAGGTGCCGGCAGTGGATGGCGTCAGCATTGAGGTACCGGCCGGAAAGATCATTGGCATTGTAGGAGAGAGCGGATGCGGAAAGAGTATGACCGCCATGTCTGTTATGGGACTTTTGCGTTACCCGGGCAAAGTGGTAGGCGGAAGCATTACCCTGGAGGGACGCGACATTACCCACCTTTCCCCGCGGGAACTGGCGAAGGTGCGCGGAAATGAGATCTCGATGATCTTCCAGGAGCCGATGACCTCGTTAAACCCGGTTTATCCGGTGGGAAAGCAGGTGCAGGAGGCCATTCTTTTGCATCAGAAAGTTTCAAAAGAAGAAGCAAAGCAGCGCGTTATTGACATTTTCCGTGCAGTCGGAATCCCGGAGCCGGAGAAGCGCTATAAGAGTTATCCGCATCAGCTTTCCGGCGGTCTGCGCCAGAGAGTTATGATCGGTATGGCTATGGTGTGCCGCCCGAAGGTGATGATCGCCGACGAGCCGACCACGGCGCTGGACGTGACCATTGAAGCACAGATCTTGCAGCTGATGAAGAAACTCTGTGAGGACCAGGGAACCTCGATCATCCTCATCACCCACAACATGGGTGTGGTGGCGGAAATCTGCGACTATGTGTATGTCATGTATGCGGGCAAGGTCATGGAGCAGGCAGAGACCTTTGAGCTGTTTGACCATACCGCGCACCCCTATACGCAGGGACTTTTAAAGTCCATTCCGAAGCTGGATGGACAGGAAAAACGGCTTTACACGATCGAGGGCGTGGTGCCGAACCTCTTACATCTGCCGAAGGGCTGCCGCTTCTGTACCCGCTGCGAATATGCGGTGGAGCGGTGCAGAAATGAAGAACCGCAGATGTATGAGAGTGCCGAAGGGCATAAGGTGCGGTGCTTTCGGAGCGAAAATGCCGGAGCAGAGGAGGTGAGCGTGAATGGAGACAACTGAAAACACAACATGGCTGGCAGATCAGCCATGTCTGGATGGGCTGGCAGAAAACCAGCAGACAGAAAACAGCACGAGTGAACGCAAGCTTCTGCTTCGCACCAATCATCTGGTAAAGGAATTCCCTATTGGCGGCACAAAGAAGGATCCGCTGGTGGTGCATGCAGTGTCTGATGTCAACCTGGAAATTTACGAAGGTGAGACGCTGGCGCTGGTCGGAGAATCTGGCTGCGGAAAGAGTACGTTAGGGCGCTTGCTGATCCGTCTTCTGGAGGCAACCTCCGGTAAGGTGGAGTTTGAGGGGCAGGATATCACTGCCATGAAAGAGTCGGAGTTTGCAAAGATCCGCAGACAGCTGCAGATCATCTTCCAGGATCCGTACGCTTCCTTAAATCCGCGTATGAGCGTGGCGAAGATCATTGCAGAGCCGCTGACAACTTATGGAATGAAAGACAAAAAGCAGTTGGAAACACGGGTGAAGGAGCTCATGAAAGAGGTCGGATCCCGGAAGAATTTTATAACCGTTATCCGCACCAGTTCTCCGGCGGACAGCGCCAGCGAATTGGCATTGCCCGTGCCATCGCACTGAATCCGAGACTGATCGTCTGCGATGAGCCGGTATCCGCGCTGGACGTTTCCATCCAGTCCCAGGTGTTAAACCTGTTAAAGGATCTGCAGGAAGAGTATAAGCTGACGTATCTGTTTATTTCCCACGATCTGAGCGTAGTGAAATTTATCGCAGACCGTGTGTGTGTCATGTTTTTGGGAAGCATCTGCGAGATCGGGGATACGGAGTCGCTGTATGCGCATCCGCTGCACCCGTACACCCGCTTTCTTATGAACGCGATCCCGAAGGCAGACCCGCATCTTCGGACCAAAGAAAAGGAGTTGCTGGTCGGCGAGATCCCGTCTCCGGTGAATCCGCCGTCTGGCTGTAAATTCCACACCCGCTGCCCTTATGCACAGGAAATTTGTGGAAAAGAGCAGCCGCCATGTAAGCGTTTTGGGGATAGAACGGTGTTCTGTCATTTCCCGCTTGAGAGCGCGGAGCAATAGAAAAGAGGAAACAGATCATGGAATTTGTATTTGAGCATGTGCGAAAAGAAGAGGCGGACGAAGTCCTGGACCTCTACCGTTCGCTGATCGGCACTCCGTTTTGCGCCTGGACTGCGGATTATCCATCCCGCAGTGATGTAGACTTTGATTTATCCCGCAATGCATTATTCTGTCTGCGGAACGAAGAAAACGGAGAGATCGCCGGAGTTATCTCCATCGATGAAGATCCAAAGGTGGAAACGCTGTCCTGCTGGACGAAAGAACTTCAGCCGGGGCGGGAACTTTCCAGGCTCGGTGTGCGCGAAAGCTACCAGAACCAGGGAATTGCCAGAAAGCTGATGGCGGGGGCGATAGAGGAACTGCGCAGCCAGGGATTCAAAAGTGTACACATCCTGGTGGCAAAGGAAAATAAAAAAGCACTGGCGTCTTATAAGGTGTTTGAATATGAAACAGTCGGGGAGTGTTTTTTACACGAACACGATTACTGGTGTTACGAAAAAGCATTATAATAGAAAGAAAAAAGCTGATGACTTCTGCGGAAAAAACGCAGGGCATCAGCTTTTTTGATATGGATCCGGCTGTGACGGTAGGAATCCTGGATCCGCTTAGTTTGTTTTCTCGGTGAGCAGTTCCAGAAGCGCAATCGGAGCCAGAGGTCTGGAAAAATAATATCCCTGGATCATATTGACACCCCACTGTTCCAGCAGGTCCAGTTCTTCCTGGGTTTCCACACCCTCTGAAATGATCAGGTAGCCCATCCGCTGGAATGCAGCCACAATACTTTGATAGAAGGTAGCGGCTTTGACATCAGAACAGATGTGAAAGAGCAGGGAGCGGTCCAGCTTGATCGCAGCAAATGGAAGCCGCATGACGGTATTAAAGTTTGCGTAGCCGGAGCCGAAATCATCCAGGCACAAGAGAATCCCGGCATTGGAAAATTCTTCGACAGCCTGATTCAGGATGTTATTGTATTCGGTTGCCACGGTTTCCGTAATTTCAAATTGGAAATAGGAATGCGGGAGACCGAATTCATCTATGATCCGGATAAAACGGCTGCTGCAGTCATTTTTGATCAGATCCAGCGGAGAAAGGTTGAATTTGACCGTATGGAGCTGCTTCATCAGATCTTCATGGTCTTTGAGGAAGCGGCAGACACGGCGAAACTGCAGGTCGCTGATCTGGTCGACCAACCTGTTCCTTTCTGCAATCTGAATGAACATATCGGGAGAAATCCAGCCGTACGTCGGATGACGCAGGCGGCTTAAGGCTTCCAGGGAAACGAAGCATTTTTCATCCAGGGAGTAGACCGGCTGGTAATAGACTTCAAACAGATCCTCTTCAATGGCGGTATGCAGAAACTGTTCGATTTCTTTATTATACACAAAGCTGCTCATGGTTTTCTGGTCATCCTGAACGGTTTCAATGATGCCATTTCGCGGAGCAAGAGATTCCAGGTATTCTGCGTATTCCAGGATGGCCCCTCCATCATCCAGCTTTTCTGCATTGAGGATACCGCAAAGAATGGCAGGGGAGGATAGCTTGTCAGAGGTTTCTGCATTCAAACCGGAATTCTGCTGAAAAAGCTTTTTTATTTCCGTCAGGAAATATTCATATTCCTGCAGGGAAGAGGCCAGTACGAGAAATCGTTTTCCGGTGATGCGGAAAACCTGCAGTCCGCAGATTTCTTGAAGCTGTTCGGAGATGAGCTTTAGAAACTGGTCCCCACTCTGGGTACCGGCTGCCCGGTTGATCTGGTTTAACTGGTAAAAGGTTATGGTGATCACGTGGAAACTTTTCTTTTCCGCGAGAAATTCTTCTGTTTTTCGGATGAAGTATGGTTTGTCATAGAGCCCGGTCAGACTGTCGGTATTGGCATGTGGATTGTTAATGGTCAAAAACAGTGTCAGGACTGCAAGGCTGAGCCCAAATCCAGTCATCAAAAGCGGTTGATACAGCGCCTGAACGATGACACCGAAAGCCGACAGTACAAGAATCTGAAACAGTGCCTTGCTGGTCGCTGGACCAAGTGCTTTTCTCCGGAAAATGATGATCAGAGTGGCTTCTGCAATATGGAGCAGGGCACAGTAATACATGAGCATGTACAGTGGGCCTTTTACGTAACCGGTCTGAGATTCAAAGAAAAACATATTGCCGGTAAACTGATTGCTCAGGATCAAAAAGAGCAGGATAAGTGTTGGAAAGCCCAGGATGAACATTTCACCGGGATGAATGTGCTCTTTTTTATGAAAGGTCCGGATGTAACAGACCAGAACGAAAGGAAGCAAGGTCTGCATCAGGTAAAAGATGGTAGTGGACAAAATGGCGCCCATTCCAAAATCACTATGACCGGAAGCAATGTAGTAAGTGCTGATCAGTTCAAAAAATACGTCCAGAATTCCAAGCACTGCCAAATGAAGAAATGTGCGGTTATTCAGATCGTTTGGGCGCTTCTGATTAAAAAACTGCCACAGAACGATGGTAAGAATGATGAACGCGGCAATCAGAAAATCGGAATTATAACTCATAAGGATTCCTCCTGTTCGGACATTCTTTTGTATGGATTGCTGACCTGGGAAGCGGCGGTCTGTCCGCTGCTTTTGTGCTGGTCATAATCGGCCTGGCTCTTCCAGCTGCTGATACTCTGTGTATTTCCCAGGCTGTCTTTAAAATAGCTGTGTCCCAATGTAAGACATACCTGGCAGCGGCTGCTGCCGGACGCATTGAATCTGCGAATCTCTTTCTGCAGCATGGTTTCATAGTCAGAAAAAGAAATTTTTGGATCGGTAAGAATGACGGCAAATTCATTTCCATCGGTACGGAAACATTCAATCGGTTCCGGTGAAAGTTCCCTGCAGACATTCTGGATACACTGCGCGGCACTGATGATCAGTTCATTTCCGGCACTCATGCCATAGGCCGCATTGGCTTCTTTCAGATCCTCCAGTTTCAGAAATGCCAGGAATGCATTTGCGTATTCATCAGAATGCCGTTCCAGTTTTGCAAGATAGTGTTCGAAGGCTTTTTTGTTTTTCAAGCCGGTCATCCGGTCTTCCATGGACATTTTTTCCAGGATTTCCTGTTCCATGCGGAAGCGGATATCGTTTGTGATCTTACAGATCAGACCCCAGAACAGAAGCAGGATATACAGCATGATTCCAAACTGGAAGATGGCATCATACCAGTAGATCTTAAAGAGCCAGTATAAGATCAGGGAGATAATGCCGCCCACGCCAAGGATCGCGAATGCAATCAGACAAAGCCCGGCTCCCCGGTTGTGTGTGGTCAGGTATTCGCGGCGTAACAGCAAAATCATGGTAATGACTCCGGAAAACAGCAGGATATGTGTGAGGAAAAGCATATGGATAAACGGTATGCCTGTCAAAAGGTACCAGATCCCCTGGAAAAAAGCATTGGCATAGAGGGCTGCGATCCAGAGACCGGGAAGCGGACTCCTTTTTAATGTCACAGTATTTTGTACGAAGTGAAGCATGGGAACGGACATCAGCATGAATGCGTAAAAGGAGATGAGGCTTCCAATCGCAATTTCTTTTCCATATACATGATAAATCCCTGAGTCGGTAAAGGACCACAGAGAACACAGGAATAGAAACAGTGCGACATCCAGAAAACGTGGTTCGTGAAAATCGTGATATTTCAGGTACAGGTAAATGGCAAGGGAAAGAATCCCAATGCCCAGCATGCCCGCCAGGACGGCAAAGGAAAGCGCATGGTCAATCAGATGCTGTCTTGTCACTGCTGAAATGGGACCGAAAATGGGCGCGTAAATAAACTGAGGGCTGTCTGGCATGTTTCTATAGACCAGGCAAAGCGGACTGCTTCCGGTCGTTTGTGGGAGGAAAACATCAGCCAGAGTTTTCCCTTCATCTGGTCATTTTTCAGAAACGCATTTTCCCGGTACTGATAAAGAAGGGAGTCTCCCATGCGGATCTCAAGGCCATACTGGATGCCGCGGGCGGAAAAAAATTTCCCGGCATCGGATCTGGTCAGTTTGTCACAATACAGCGTGAGGCTGCCGTCAGGTCCCGGTGTCAGGTTTGCCGGAAGTCTCACTTCGATGCGCTGTCCGTCCTGCAGCCGGTACCAGTCGCTCACAACGGATACAGGCGCGTTCACGGCAGGCTCTGGTTTATAAAAGCAAAATGACAGAAAGACCAGACACAGCAGCAGAAAACCAATTGCTGCGTATTCCAGTTTTTTCCATTTCGAAAGTTTATTCATGATCCATCTCCTAATGTAGAATGCAGGTATAAAATTTTGCCTGATAGTCTTATTATATCGTACAGAGTGTTTGGATGACAAGATTAGATGGCAAAAATGAGAATCTTCGCTTTACAAACCGTGGGAAATACAGTAAAATAGCGCCTGGGAATGAAGTTCTCCCGTGGGAAACCAAAACCGCTGAAATAAGGCTGATGACTTCTGTGAGAAAATCACAGGGGTCACCAGCTTTTTTTGCATTGCATATCGAGGAGTCACCAGTGGCGCGTCCGATGATTTCGCGTACAATAAGGAGGAAAAAATATGTTAACATCACTATCATTCATTTTTCTGGCAGGTCTGGCCATGGCGGCGATCTGTGCACGTATGAAACTGCCGCGCATCATCGGTATGCTTCTGACCGGTATTGTGCTTGGGCCGTATGTGCTGGATCTGCTGGATCCGTCCATTTTGTCAATCTCATCAGAGCTGAGGCAGATGGCGCTGATCATCATTCTGGTAAAGGCCGGACTATCCTTGAACCTGGCCGATCTAAAGAAGGTGGGCCGGCCTGCCGTGATGATGGCCTGCGTTCCGGCGAGCTTTGAGCTTCTTGGGTATGTATTGTTTGCGCCTGTGATCCTTGGTGTGAACCGGATCGAGGCCGCTGTTATGGGAGCTGTTCTGGCCGCTGTTTCACCGGCCGTTGTTGTGCCGCGCATGGTGAAGCTGATCGAAAACGGATACGGTACGAAAAAGAGCATTCCGCAGATGATACTGGCGGGTGCTTCTTGCGATGATATTTTTGTCATTGTCCTGTTTTCTACGTTTTCCGGGATGGCGCAGGGCGGAAGTGCAAGACTGATGGATTTTGTGAATATCCCGGTCTCCATCATCAGCGGCGTGATCGTTGGTGAGGTGGCAGGATGGCTGCTGAGTCTGTTCTTTGAGACGGCTTATGCGAAGGAGCATTATGTCCGCAACAGCATGAAAGTGATCATCGTACTCGGAGTTTCCTTCCTTCTCATGTCGGTGGAAACCTGGTTAAAGCCATTCATTTCCGTGTCCGGGTTTCTGGCTGTGGTCAGCATGGCCTGCGTGCTGAAATTGCGCAGTATCAAAGAGGTGTCTGCACGTTTGTCTGAAAAGTTTGGAAAGCTGTGGCTTGCAGCAGAGGTACTTTTGTTTGTGATGGTGGGTGCGGCGGTGGATATCCGTTATACTGTAGGAGCTGGACTGGCGGCGGTTGTTATGATCGCAGTTGCCCTGTTTTTCCGTACCGTGGGTGTGCTGCTCTGTCTGGTAAAGACAGCGCTGAACTGGAAGGAGCGTCTGTTCTGCGTGATTGCTTACCTGCCGAAGGCAACTGTGCAGGCCGCGATCGGTTCTGTTCCGATGGCGATGGGATTGCCCTGCGGGCAGATCGTACTTTCTGTGGCAGTCATGGCGATTCTCATCACGGCACCGCTTGGTGCGTTTGGCATGGATAGCAGCTTTGAACAACTGCTGGGAAATAACACTCTGATAAAAATTGACAAAAAACGATAAAATTCAGAAAAAAGCCAGGATCAGTTTTTGAAAGCTCTTGGTTGTTGCGAGCTGATCGAAGAATACCAGGTTATGGAATATGTATGGGAGATAGTGGACAGCGAAATTTTCCTGTGAAATTTTTATAAAATAAAGCCATTCTGTGCTGACAATTTCACAAAAATCGGATATACTTGTGCCTGGTAATTGCGGAGTATTACGCAGTTGCCAGGTTTTCAGATCGTATAGAAAGAGAGTGATACCCTATGATAGATGAAATTATGGAATACAACCGGAAATTTGTGGAGAACAAGGGCTACGAGCCATACTTAACCAGCAAGTACCCGGACAAAAAGCTGGCTATTTTAACCTGTATGGATACCCGCCTGTTGGAGCTTCTTCCGGCGGCACTTGGCATCAAAAACGGCGACGCCAAGATCATCAAGAATGCCGGCGGCGTGATCGTGCATCCTTACGGCAGCGTGGTGCGAAGCCTGCTGGTCGGCATTCTGGAGCTGGGCGTAGAGGAGGTTATGGTCATTGGCCATACCGACTGCGGCGTGCAGGGCATGGATGGAAATGAGATGTTAGAGAAGCTGGTGGAGCGCGGCATTGACCAGCAGCACATTGATATTGTGCGTCACAGTGGTGTTGACCTGGAGCGCTGGCTTGGCGGCTTTGAGTCTGTGGAATCTTCCGTTCACGAGACTGTGCGCCGCTTAAAGGAGCATCCGCTGATGCCAAAGGATGTGCGCATCAACGGATTTATCATGGATTCTGCGACCGGAGAGTTAAGACGGGTCGAGGGCTAAAATAAGAAGTCTACCGGTTGACATAGCGCCACAGCGTGGTGCGGCTGATGCCGAGCCGTTTTGCGGCGGCGGTCTGGTTCCCATCGCAGAGTGCCAGAACGTGCAGCACAATGTCGCGGCTGATCTGGTCTAAGGACTGCTCCAGGTTTAAGGAGAAGGCTGGTTTTTCTTCGGCGGCTGGCTGCCCGTGAGACATCTCATGAGATATTTCATGGGACGTGGCGTGTGCGGGATGTTCGGCCGGAAACAGAACAGATTCTTCTTTTAATATAGTTTCAATGGTTTCACCGGATATATAGGCGGTGCTGGTTCCCAGCACTGCCTTTTTTAGTATCCGTTTAAACTGCGTCCGGTTGCAGGGGTAGTCGTAATCCAGAAGAAGGCGTGCGGCCTCATCGCTCAGGCCGACTACCTGGCGGCCAAGGTCCTGGTTTAACGTATCGATGTAAAGACTGGCCGAAGCGACCAGATCGTTTTTCTGTTCCCGCATCGGATTGGTGGGAAGCGGGATGCAGCCGAGCATGTTGCTGTATTCCAGGGCAGCGTGGGGAAGATGTCCGTCCCTTGACTGGGTGCAGGAAAAAATCAGCCGGTTGCGGACATGAAGGTTCGTATCCAGGATAATGGATAGAAGATGCTTCTGGCGCTGCAAGGAGAGCACGCCCAGGTTGGAAATGTAGATCGTGTTCCCATTATCCGTGAAGGGGGAATTGTAGTGGTTGATCAAGAAATTCCAGGTCTTGTCGTTTAACAGGGCACAGTTGATCACATACAGCGGATTGTTGCAGCGATGGCTCTTGGCGTAGTAAATGTAGGCAATACGGTCCTTACTGGTCCCAATCTCGCCGGTGATCATGAGCGGTGCGTCGGAGGCGGCGAATTTTTCGGTGGCAGCGATGATGCCGCGTGCGAGCTCTGTGTTGCTGTAAAAGCTTTCAGAAAAGTTTTTTTCTGCCCTTTCTTTGTCCATAATGGTGATGCCGTATTTGGAATGGCTGAGCGGGATCTTGGATGGCATGATACGGAAAATGAGGTAGGACTCCGCTCCCTCCTCGGAGAAGCTGGAGCGGATGGAATAGAGCTGGTTTTCCAAGGTAATGAAAAAGGAACGGCGAGGGATGTTTTTGGATTTGGAGATTTCTTTTTCAGGCAGTCAATGAAGGCATCCTCTTTTCCTGCATCCAGGGTGGAGTACAGGCAGTTTCCGTTTAGGTCCAGGATGAGGTGGCGGTTGGAGCTGCTGTGGATCAGGGTCTGCAGCATGGCGTTGGAGGATAGCAGTCTCTGGTTCTGGTGCCAGGTGCGGATGGCCCCCTCGATCGCCAGCCGCACACTTTCTGCGCTGGAGGTCAGGATGATCGGGGTGATGCCGATCAGCTTTGCGTGGTCGTAGGGGATCATATCGCAGATAACGGTTTTGTAGCCCTGTTCCTTCATATTATCAAGCAGGCGGTCAGAGTCCTTCCAGCTTTCCGGGGAAAAGGAAAAAATGTCCAGCTTGATCTGCAAAAGATCGCAGAGATTTTTAGCAATGGTGGTCAGGGACTGGAAGCCAAGCAGTGCAAATTTGGTCCCGGTGTTCTGGGCCATTTTGATACAGCGCAGAACATCGTAGTAGCCGATACCGATATCGATGACAGGAATGTGGACAGCCTGTGAGATCATGTTTGCGGTATTTGCACGGGATACGATGATGTCGTATTGCTCGCTGTAGCGTCTGGCAACGGCAAGTCCCTGCTCCATATTACCGGCCATGGCGTTGAGCTCAATTTCCGGGTACTGCAGTGCACATTGTTTCATGAGTGTGACAAGTCCTTTATAAGGTGCGATTCCAAGAATGCGGATTTTTTTCGTCATAAAAACCTCCAAGTGTTACAAAGTTAAACATATTATACAATAAATTCATTGAAAATCAAAGCTATTTGCGTGTAGAATATAAATCGTATGAGAAATAAATCTTAAATTTTTGAAAATTAAGATATAAGTGTTTCAAAAATAAACAGTAAGAGAGGGGTGAACACAGTTGGAGGACAAATACCTGATCATTGCGGACGATTTCACTGGCGCGAATGACACTGGTGTGCAGCTTCGGAGAAGGGGCTTTGCAACGGAGGTGTTGTTTTCCGGGAAACCGGTCGGAACGGAGCATTCGGTTGTGATCGATACGGAATCGCGGACGGTACATCCGGACCACGCATATGAGATCGTATCCCATGCGGTAGAGTCGGTGGATTTCTCAGGTTTCCGCTATGTGATCAAGAAGGTGGATTCTACCATGCGAGGAAACATTGCGGCGGAGGTCAAAGCGGTCGATGAAAAGTTCCAGCCGGAGCTGGTCGTTTTTGCACCGGCGCTTCCAGATCTGGGGCGTACAACGGTAGATGGAGTCCAGTGCTTAAACGGTGTGGAGATCTGCCGGACAGAGCTGGCTCTGGATCCGAAAAACCCGGTTGTGGAAGACAATCTGGTCCGTATGCTTGCAACAAGCTATGACGAAAAGGTATTTTTAAAACGCCTTCCCGATGTGCGCAGCAGGGATTTAAGCTTTGACGAGGGAAGAATTTACGCCTGCGATGCAGAGACGAACGACGATCTGAAAAAGATCCTGGTTGCAGCCGGACAGACCGGGAAAAAGGTGTTATACATCGGAACGGCTGGACTTGCGGACAATCTCATGCAGTTGGAGCGTCCGTCCCTTCCGGCGTTTGGTGTCGTGGCGAGTGTCAGCACTGTCACAAACCGCCAGATGAAATATTGTGAGAAAAAGGGAATCCGCATGGTGCAGATTCCGATGCACCGGATCCTTTCCGGCGAGGAGGATACGGCTTCCTATCTGGAGCAGACCATAGAATTCTTAAAGAATGGGGAGGACACCATTCTTCTTGCGAACACCTCGTATGACAGGGAGGAGCTGGAGCTTTCTTTTGAGGCAGGCGAAAAGCTTGGCCTCGGACCGGTAGAGACCGGCGATAAGGTCCGTTCCATCATCGGTCATCTGGCCTTGCAGGTACTGAATCAGGTTCCGGTATCCGGAGTATTCCTGACCGGAGGCGATACTGCATTGGGAATGCTGGCAAACATCGGGGCAGACGGATCGGAGATCCTCTCCGAGATCCGGGTAGGCATCCCGTTAGTCCGGGTGAAGGGCGGTTCCTTCGAGGGCTTAAAGCTGGTTACCAAGGCGGGAGCGTTCGGGGAAGACGACGCGGTTGCATTTGCACTGAGAAAGTTAAAGGAAACGATTTAATCCATATATCATGAAGGAGGAATCACAATGAAAGAATTTGCATTACCTTACGGAAAAGAAAAATTAACAGCAAAGATCGAAGATGAGCATTTTGCAGGTGTTCTCTTATCTGAGCTTCACAGCTACAAGGCACCGAAGAGCGGTGCAGAGCTGGTACAGGATGCCCTGGAGCACCCGATCGGAACCCCGAGACTGTGCGATATGGCAGCAGGCAAGAAAAAGATCGTGGTTATTTCTTCTGACCATACCAGACCAGTACCGAGCCATATCATGATGCCTCTGATCTTAGCCGAGATCCGTAAAGGAAACCCGGATGCCGACATCACCATCTTGATCTCTACCGGTCTTCACAGAACTACAACTAAGGAAGAGCTGGCAGCAAAATTTGGTCCAGAGATCATGGCAAACGAGAAGATTGTAGTGCATGATTGCGACGATAAGGACAATCTGGTTTACTTAGGAAAGCTTCCGTCCGGCGGCAACCTGATTATCAACCGTCTGGCAGCAGAGGCTGACCTGTTAGTAGCAGAGGGCTTTATTGAGCCACACTTCTTCGCTGGCTTCTCCGGCGGCAGAAAGAGTGTCCTTCCGGGCGTTGCAAGCCGTGAGACTGTTATGTACAACCACAACTCCGGTTTCATTGCTGACCCGCATGCACGTACCGGCGTGATCGAGGGCAACCCGATCCACAACGATATGCTGTACGCAGCAAGAGCAGCAAGACTGGACTTCATCGTTAATGTTGTCATCGACGCAGCACATGATCCGATCTTTGCAGTAGCTGGTGACTGCGATCTGGCTCACAGAGTTGGCCGTGAGTTCCTTGCTTCCAAGTGCCAGGTAGATGCGATCCCGGCAGATATCGCAATCTCCACCAACGGTGGTTACCCGCTGGATCAGAATATTTACCAGTCTGTAAAGGGCATGACCGCAGCAGAGGCAACTGTAAAAGAGGGCGGCGTGATCATCATGCTTTCCAAGGCAGCAGACGGACATGGCGGCAAGTACTTCCATGAGACCTTCCGCGATGAAAAAGATCTGAACCGTATGATGCAGACCTTCCTCGACAGAAAGCCGGAGGAGACCATCATTGACCAGTGGCAGTCCCAGATCTTTGCAAGACTGCTGTTAAAGGCAACCGTAGTCTTTGTTTCCTCCTGCGATGACCAGCTGGTAGAGGATTTGCATATGGTTCCGGCACACAGCATGGAAGAGGCTATGGAGAAGGCAAAAGCAATCGTGAAGAAGGACGATTACAAGGTAACCGTAATCCCGGATGGCGTATCCGTGATCGTAAGAGAATAATCGAAAGAGGAGGAATATTATGAAATTTATCCTGATACCGGATTCCTTTAAAGGAACCTTAAGCTCTGAGCAGATCTGCGAGATCGCAAAGGAAAAGGTAGAGAAGCATTTTCCTGGGGCAGAAACCGCATGTGTTCCGGTTGCGGACGGTGGTGAAGGCTCTGTAGACGCATTCTTGACTGCGCTTGGCGGCAGCAAGGTATCCGTAAAGGTAAAGAATCCTTACTTCGAGGACATGGATTCCTACTACGGACTGATCCATGAAGGAAAAACTGCAGTCATCGAGATGGCTTCCTGTGCAGGTCTTCCGTTAGTAGAGGACAGAAAGAACCCGAAGCTGACCACGACCTATGGCGTTGGCCAGCTGATCCTTGCAGCAGCAGAGAGCGGCGTTGAGAAGATCATCGTAGGTCTTGGCGGCTCCAGCACCAACGATGGTGGATGCGGGGCAGCAGCTGCAGTAGGCATCAAGTTCTACGACAAGGACGGCAAGGAGTTTGTTCCGACCGGCGGAACCACCGCAGACATCGCAAAGATCGACCTGAGCGGAAAAGCAAAGGTTCTCGACCAGGTTGAGATCGTTACCATGTGCGATATCGACAACCCGATGTACGGACCGACCGGAGCATCTTACATCTTCGGACCTCAGAAGGGTGCTGACGAGGCAATGGTTGAGGAGCTGGATGCAGGCATTAAGAATTTAAGCCGCGTGATCGCAGAAGCAACCGGCGAGGACATCAGCCAGGTACCGGGAACTGGTGCAGCAGGTGCCATGGGTGCCGGCATGATCGCTTTCTTTGGCTCCCGTCTCCAGATGGGCATCCAGACTGTACTGGATACCGTAAACTTCGACGAGATGATCAAGGATGCAGATTACATCATTACCGGAGAGGGCAAGCTGGATTCCCAGAGCCTTCGCGGAAAGGTAGTTATCGGCATCGCAGAGCGTGCGAAGAAACAGAATAAGAATGTGATCGCTGTTGTAGGTGGTGCAGATGACAGTGAGATTGATAAAGCATACGAGATGGGCGTGACCGCAGTATTCCCGATCAACCGCCTGCCACAGGATTTCTCGGTCAGCCGTCACCACAGCAAGGAAAACCTTGGCTACACGGTCGATAACATTTTAAGATTACTTGCAACAAAGTAAATGCTTTAAAAGGGGGATAACAGAATGAACATTTTAAAAACTGTGAAAAAGATTCCTGGCGGATTAATGGTAGTTCCGCTGCTGTTAGGTGCGATCATCAACACGTTTTTCGGCGGCACCATCTGGACCATGTTTGATGGTACCTTTACCACTTACCTCTGGAAATCCGGTGCAATGCCGATCCTGGCAGTATTCATTTTCTGTAACGCGACAACCATCAACTTTAAGAAGGCTGGTGTTACGATCTATAAAGGCGTAACGATCACGCTGGTAAAGGTTGGTATGGGTATCATCATCGGCTTGATCTGCGGTAAGCTCTTTGGCGAGGCTGGCTTCCTTGGCCTGTCTACCCTGGCAATCGTAGGTGCGCTTGCTAACTCAAACGGTGGTCTGTACGCAGCTCTTGCAGGTGAGTACGGTGATGCGACTGACGTAGGTGCAGTTTCCATCCTGTCCATCAACGATGGCCCGTTCTTCACCATGGTAGCATTAGGCGCTGCCGGTGTTGCAAAGATCCCGATGTCTGTTTTAGTTGGATGTATCATTCCAGTTATCGTAGGCTGCATTCTTGGTAACCTGGACGAAGATATCCGTAAGTTCTGCGAGCCGGGTGCTTCCATGCTGATCCCGTTCTTCGCATTCCCGCTGGGTGCAGGCTTAAACATCATGAACCTGTTAAAGGCAGGCGCTCCTGGCATCCTCTTAGGTATTGGATGTACCGTGATCACCGGTCTTGCCGGTTACCTGGTTTACAAGCTGTTAAAAATGGATTATCCTGAGGTTGGTGGTGCGATCGGTACTACTGCAGGAAACGCAGCAGCAACTCCGGCATCCGTAGCAGCAGTAGATGCAACCCTGTTAGCAGTATCTGAGGCAGCAACTGCACAGATCACCGCAGCGATCATTGTTACCGCGATCTGCTGTCCGTTACTGGTATCTACCCTTCACAAGATGGAAGAGAAGCGCAGAGCAGCTAAGAAATAAAAAAATGAATGGATTTTTGGCCCGTGACTGTGAAGCATTGGCAAAATCCGTTGTGTAATCGCTCAGGAAAGGGCCGGATGGATTGACGCCTCCGGCCCTTTCCGTGTAAGATAGAAGTGTGATATGAAATGGAAGATTCAGGAGGTTTTGGTATGAGCGAAAAGAAGATTGTGGGAATTACCATGGGAGACCCGGCCAGCATTGGACCGGAGATCACCGTGAAGGCTTTTGCGGACAAGTCTTTATATGACCTGTGCCGTCCGGTCGTAGTGGGAGATGCCTGTGTGATGGAGGCAGCATTGCCGATCGTAGGACACACGGAGATGAAGATCAACCCGGTCAAGGATGTTGCGGATGCAAAATTTGAGTACGGGACCATCGATGTGCTGGATATGGGACTGGTCGATATGGACCAGTTAAAACGAGGAGAAGTTTCCGCTATGTGCGGCGAGGCAGCCTTCCAGTATGTGGCAAAGGTGATCAACCTTGCGTTAGAGCATAAGGTGGATGCAACCGTCACCAACGCCTTTAACAAAGAGGCTGTTAACCTGGCTGGACATCATTATTCCGGTCACACCGAAATCTATGCAGAGATGACTGGAACCAAAAACTACACCATGATGCTGGCCCATGAGAACTTAAGAGTGGTTCATGTTTCCACTCATGTATCCCTGCGCGAGGCATGCGACCGCGTGAAGAAGCAGCGTGTGCTGGATGTCATCCGGATTGCAGATAAGGCATGTAAGGAGCTGGGAATCAAGGAGCCGAAGATCGGTGTTGCTGGCCTGAACCCGCACAGCGGCGAGCACGGACTGTTTGGCCATGAGGAGATTGATGAGATCATCCCGGCAATCGAGGCAGCCAGGCAGAGGGCATCAACGCAGACGGCCCGGTACCGCCGGACAGCTTATTCTCCAAGGCAAGAGGCGCTGGTATGACATTGTGGTTGCCATGTACCACGACCAGGGACATATTCCGTTAAAGGTAGTAGGCTTTGTATACAATCATGAGAAAAAGGCGTGGGATGCAGTTTCCGGTGTGAACATTACCCTGGGACTTCCGATCATCCGTGTATCCGTAGACCACGGAACCGCCTTTGACCAGGCAGGAACCGGAACTGCCAGCGAGCTGAGCCTGCGTAATTCCATCGAATACGCAGTCATGTTTGCAAATAACCGGCAGTCATAACATTTAGGCTGCTGCAGAACAAACTGCGGCAGCCAGTTCAAGTGAAAAAAGCCGGACAGTCCCCGAGGCACTGTCCGGCACATAAATCTGGCAAGATACAGGGACATCGGCGCAGACGCTGGTGTCTCCTGTTTTTTAATGTAAGGAAATTCTTCTAGCGCATGACATTTGTGTCCCCGGTTTTCATAATGCGGAGGATTTCGTCTTCGCTGACCAGATTGAAGTCATGCTGGATCATCAGCTTCATAACGCTGGCGGTAATGGAAAAGTCGATCAGCTTCTGTGGGGAAAACTGGTGGACAAGCCCATGAATCAGGGCACCGGCAAAGGCATCCCCTGCGCCGACAGCTTCGAAGCTATGCACGGTATGGACAGGACTTTCGTAAAAATGTCCGTCTTTCAAATAAATGCCCATCCAGTCCCCGTCCTCAGCGGTTTTCAAATTGCGCAGGACGCTGGCAACTGCGCTGCAATTTGGGTAAAGCTCCTGAATTTTCTGCATGCCCTGGCGGTAGGTCTCAATCTGGTCGATGCCGTGTGCATATCCCCGTCGAAGGCGTGGATGCCGAGAGTTGCCTCGAAATCTTCATCGTTGGCGATACACAGGTCTACATACTGCATCAGCTCCTTCATGACGGACTGGGCCTTCTCGCGGGACCACATTTTCGCGCGGTAATTTAAGTCGCAGATGACGGTGATGCCATGTGCGTGGCAGTACTGCAGTGCATCGCGTACAGCCTGTTCTACAGAAGTGCTGATGGCAGGTGTGACACCGGAAAAGAAGAAAATATCCACACCGTCAAGCAGTGCTTTCCAGTCAAATTCGCTGGCATCGGCTTCGGCCAGGGCACTTCCTGCACGATCGTAAAGTACATTAGTTGGGCGGATATCGCTGCCCTTTTCAAAGTAATAAATGCCGAGTCTTGGACCGCCACGCAGAATGCGGGAGGTATCGACCCCGTAGCGGCGCAGCTCATTAAATGCGGCATCGCCTACCGGGTTTTTTGGAAGTTTGGTAACGAATGCAGCGTCATCACCAAGGGTGGCAAGTGACACGGCAACATTCGATTCCGCACCGCCGTAGCTGGCCTCAAACCCGTCTGTCTGCACGATCCGCAGGTGGTCCGGTGTTTTTAAACGGAGCATGATTTCTCCGAAGGTAAGTATTTTCATGGAAATATCATCCTTTCAATGGAATTGCAATTTAATTTCTGGTTCTCTTTCGCTCATTATCTCGTGGTTTCACCACTCAATAATTTCGCCGTTCGCCAGAAATCTGCAAGCAGCTTTCTGGCTCTCTTTCGCTCATTATACCACGCTTTTGAGTAGAGAGAATGTATTTTGTGGCTGAAAGAGGGGAAAAGCTGTGGTAGAATGTTATTGTACACGGATAGGAATTTTTTGAACTGAGAAAATTGCGCTGTGAAAGGCTTGGGTTAGCAAATAGCAAGCGTAACTGGCATGGCGTGTGCAGAAAGAGGAATCAGTATGGACGAACGTTTACAGAAGCAGATTGACTTTATTCTGGAAATCGATAAAGAGAAAAATATTTTCCGTCAGACGCACCTGACGGGACACGGGCGTAATGAGAACGACGCGGAGCACGCCTGGCATATGGCGATCATGGCATATCTTTTGCAGGAATATTCCAATGAAAAGATTGATGTGGCGCGGGTTATGCTCATGTGCCTGATCCATGATGTGGTGGAGATCGATGCGGGGGACACCTACGCCTACGATACGGAAGGATTGAAAACCCAGAAGGCAAGGGAAAACGCAGCAAAAGAACGCATCTATTCCCTGCTCCCGGATGACCAGAAAGAGAAGCTGGTGGAAATCTTCGATGAATTTGAAGAGCGCAAGACCCCGGAAGCAAAATTTGCAAGAGCGCTGGATAACCTGCAGCCGCTTTTATTGAATAACAGCAATGACGGTGGAGACTGGAAACGTCACGATGTTACGGCCAAGCAGGTTTACGGAAGACAGTCCCGTACCCGCGAAGGCTCGGAAAAGCTGTTCGAGATCACGGACCAGATCCTGAAAGAGAATATTGTGAAGGGGAATATTAAAGAGTAATTTTATATAGGAAATACAAACGGGGCGAAAGTTCCCGCAGCCGCCATGTCTGGCAGCTGCGGACTTTCGCCCCTTGTTTGTTATTGTACGGAATTATTATTTCGTTGCAGGTGCTTCTTCCTCGGTATCTTCCTCAACCTTTGCATATTCACCAAGATGGAACAGCTGGGAATCGGCAGTGGTAACTACGGTAACACCTTTTTCTTCCAGCTTCAGGTCTTTGACATACAACGTCTTGGTTCCCTGCGGAAGTTTTGCCAGATCGATCTCGATCGGGTCAAGCAGATGTGCCGGGTCTGCTTTGTAATGAATCTCGGTAATCTCCGGTTCGAAGACGCCCTGAACGACTTCTTCATTTACAAAGGTGACCGGAACGGTTGCAGATACAACTTCACCTGCGACCAGTGCCTGGAAATCCAGTGCCAGGATTTTTTTGCTCAGTGGATCGTAATCAATATTTTTTACCAGGGCATCGACCTTTTCACCTGCGATATCCAGCATGGTCTGTGCACCCTCTTTGGCTTTTTTAATGAAGCTCAAGGCATCCTTTTCTGCGTATTTCAGAGCTACATTTTCTTTCATCTCACGACCATATAAAACGCCGGTGGTGTAGCCTTCTCTTCTTAATTTTTTTGCCTTTACCTCAGGGTCTCTTTTTTCAGCTGCTAATGTCATCATAATAATCTGCCTCCTACTTTGAATGGCCGGAGAAAGAAATCCTTCCGGTCTTATAATCGTTATTCATTCGTGTAGCTGGAGAGCTTGATGTGTTGCTTTAAACATCGATTGGTTCTTCTTGCACTGACTGTATTATAGCACTTCTGGAAAAAAGTGAACCTTGAAAAAGTTACAAAAAAACAGTACACAAAGAAATAAAATTAGCAATATTTTCAGAAATTAGCACTCTTTTATGCAGACTGCTAATAATAAACGGGAGGAAATTAGGCATTTTCCCGGATTTTGATGGAGTGCTCAACAAAATTTTTTTCCTGAACCGGTAGTGTCCCGGCAGTCAGATATTCAAAAAGCAGATTCAGGGAGAGGGAACCCTGTCTGCGGGGCTGCTGGCTGATGGTGGCGGATATGACACCGGAGCGCAGCATATCCAGGGTCGTGGGGACTTCATCAAAGGTAACAACTTTTGGATGACGCCCGGATTCCTGAATGGCTTTGCAGCCGCCGGATACACCGGCAGCAACAAAGAACAGGGCATCAAGATGTGGATTTTGCTGCAAAAGCTGCTTTGTCAGTGCATAACTTTCAAATTCGTCGTCATGATTTTCCAGAATCTCGGCGATGTGGATTCTGGGATAGGACGATTCCAATGTTTCAGTGAGCCCGCGGATACGTTCGGAGTGGCATAGCACATTCTGGGAACCGGTGATAATGCCGAGTTCTGTTTCTCCATCGGTCATGAGTGCAAGGAGTCCGGCAGCAGTCTGGCCACCACGGACGTAATCACTGCCGACGTAGGCCATTCGCCGGGAACCGCAGATATCTGTGTTGACTGTGATGACCGGAATCCCACGGGAAACCAATGTGTCGATCTTTTCCTGGATTGCGGGATGGTTGTATGGTGCCAGCAGCAGTCCCTGGATGCCTTCCTCCAGCAGTTCATCGATGGCAGCAAGCTGGGCAGTTACGTCGAATTCGACCCGTCTGGTCAGCGTTGTTACGCCATAGTCGGCAAGTTCCCGGGCTTTTGCCTGTACACCCTCGCTGACTTCATCAAAAAAGGGGTTATTCTTGCTAAATAGGATAACGCCGATCTTATTTTTTTTCTTTTGTGCAGCCAGGGCCAGCCCGGCTTTGTTGGGACGGTAGTCCAGGGCTTTTGCGATTTCCCGTATTTTATCGGCGGTCTGCGGACTGACACCGCTCCGGTTATTCAGGACCCGGTCCACGGTCCCGCGGGAGACCCCGGCCAGTTCTGCGATATCTTTGATTCGTGCCATGAAAATCCTCCATGCAGTTTTCTGTATTTCCCGGATCCGTACAGATCAGATAGAAAAGAGCGCTGCTGTTTGCGCAGCGCATGAACATCAACAAAAGAACCGGGGTACAGGAACATATTATTTATGAAATAAACAATACACAAAATAGGGGAAAAAGTCAAATGAAAGGAAGCGTGCACGAGCACGCAAATAAAACGAATAAGTGGACTGATATAGGAAAAAGAAACAGAAAACGAAGCGTAAAAGCAAAAAACAGGAAAGAAATTTGTACATTTTAAATAAAAAAAGTTGCGATATGAAAAATATCATGTCAAAGTATTGAAAAGTGTTCTCAAAAACGATAAGATAAGAGCTAGAAACGTGCACGTGCACGTAATTGATTGTGTATTGCAAAAAGGGAGGATTGGATATGCTGTATATCGGAATAGATCTCGGAACATCGGCAGTGAAGCTGCTTTTGATGGATGGAGCAGGCCAGATCAAAAAGATCGTTTCTAAAGAGTATCCTATTTATTTTCCACATCCCGGCTGGTCGGAACAGAAACCGGAAGACTGGTTTACCGGTACTATGGACGGTCTAAAGGAACTGCTTGACGGCTGTGCCAAAGACCAGGTGGCAGGCATCAGCTTTGGCGGGCAGATGCACGGCCTTGTGATCCTGGACCAGAACGACCAGGTGATCCGCCCGGCGCTTTTGTGGAACGATGGACGGACCTGGGAGGAATGTGATTATCTGAATAACGTCATTGGCAAAGAAAAACTTTCGGAATATACGGCCAATATTGCTTTTACGGGATTTACCGCACCGAAGATTTTATGGATTAAAAATAAGGAACCGGAACATTTTGCGCGGATCGTGAAGATCATGCTCCCGAAGGATTACATCGCTTACCGTCTGACCGGGGTGCATTGCACCGATGTGTCGGATGCGTCCGGCATGCTGTTGTTTGATGTGAAGAACCGATGCTGGTCGAAAGAAATGTGCGAGATCTGCGGAGTCCGTGGGGAACAGCTGGCAAAGGTCTATGAGTCTTACGAGTGCGTGGGAACCGTACTCCCGGAAATCGCGGATGAGCTTGGGATCTCTCATACAGTACGGGTAGCAGCAGGTGCCGGAGACAATGCAGCAGCCGCAGTTGGAACCGGTACCGTGGGAGATGGCATGTGCAATATTTCCCTTGGAACCAGTGGGACCATTTTTATTGCCTCCGAAAAATTTGGTGTGGACAGGCATAACGCACTGCATGCGTTTGCCCATGCGGATGGACATTATCACCTGATGGGCTGCATGCTCAGTGCGGCTTCCTGCAATAAGTGGTGGATGGATGGAATCCTGCAAACTTCGGATTATGCAAAAGAGCAGGAGATGATTGGAAAGCTGGGAGATAATCATGTGTATTTTCTTCCATATCTTATGGGCGAGCGTTCTCCGCACAACGATCCGAATGCCCGCGGCACGTTCATCGGCCTGACCATGGACACCAGCCGTGCCGATATGACCCAGGCAGTGCTGGAGGGTGTGGCTTTTGCACTGCGTGATTCCCTGGAAGTAGCAAAATCCCTTGGAATTCAGATCGGGCGCACGAAGATATGCGGCGGCGGTGCGAAAAGTCCGCTGTGGAGAAAGATCATTGCAAATGTCCTGAACCTGAAGGTGGACATGATCGAGAGTGAAGAGGGACCGGCTCTGGGCGGTGCTATGCTGGCTGCAGTGGCCTGCGGGGAATATGAGAGCGTGGAGGAAGCAGCCCATAAGATCGTGAAGATTACCGGAACAGTAGAGCCGGAACCGGAACTGGTGGCAAAATATGAAGCACGTTACCAGGTGTTCCGTCAGATCTATCCGGTCTGTAAACCGTTATTTGCGCTGATGAAATAGGGAGGAATATGCCATGGAAATAAAGAAAGTGACAGATCCGGAATTCCGGAAATATGGAAAAATAGTGGAGAAGATTGATTTTTCCGGACTGATCCGGGCACTGGAGGAAAAACGCCGCTTCCGGAAGCTGTTGTGTATGAACCTTCCGTAGAAGCTTTGGAGGCGGAACCGGTATTTCAGTTATTAGAGGGGAAGGCATATGGAGAGATGCCGGTACAGATTGGCTATTGCAATGGGCATAACCACAAACTGAATGCATTGGAGTACCACCGTTCTTCAGAAATCAATGTGGCAGCTACGGATGCGATTCTTCTGGTTGGGCATCAGCAGGATATCACACCGGAATTTACTTATGACACGTCTCTGGTGGAAGCATTTTTACTGCCTAAGGGAACGGCAGTAGAAGTGTATGCCACAACCCTGCATTATGCGCCGTGCAGCGTGGGAAACCAGGGCTTCCGGGTTGGGATCATACTTCCGCGCGGAACGAATTATCCGTTGAAAGATGTACATGCAGGCTGGGAAGACCAGCTGCTTGCGGCAACCAATAAATGGCTGATCGGACATCCGGAAGGTGGTTTGCCGGAGGGAAGCCATCTGGGACTGGTTGGAGAGAATATCACAGTATAGGATTCATTCAATTTTATTTTAGGAGGATAAAAGCATGAATAACATTCCAGAAGTAAAAGTAGGCATTGTTGCGGTGAGCCGTGACTGTTTCCCGGAGTCTTTGTCTGTGAACCGCAGAAAAGCACTGGTGGATGCGTACAGCAAAAAGTACGATGCAAAAGACATCTACGAGTGTCCGGTATGTATCGTAGAGAGTGAGATCCATATGGTGCAGGCACTTGAGAACATCAAGGCAGCCGGCTGTAATGCGCTGGTTGTATATCTTGGAAACTTCGGACCGGAGATTTCCGAGACTCTGCTGGCAAAACATTTTGACGGGCCGAAAATGTTTGTTGCCGCAGCAGAGGAGAGCAAGGATAACCTGGTTCAGGGACGCGGAGATGCTTACTGCGGCATGCTGAATGCAAGCTACAATCTGGCATTGCGCAATATCAAGGCTTATATTCCGGAGTATCCGGTCGGAACCGCAGACGAGTGCGCAGATATGATCCATGAATTTCTGCCGATCGCAAGAGCGGTGATTGGACTGTCTGATTTAAAGATCATCAGCTTTGGTCCGAGACCGTTAAATTTCCTGGCATGCAATGCTCCGATCAAGCAGCTTTATAATCTGGGCGTGGAGATCGAGGAGAACTCGGAACTGGATCTGTTTGAAGCCTTCAACAAGCATGAGGGAGACCCGAGAATCCCGGATGTTGTGGCAGATATGGAACAAGAACTGGGTGAGGGCAACAAGAAGCCGGAGATCCTGCCAAAGCTTGCACAGTATGAGCTGACCCTGCTTGACTGGATCGAGGCACACAAGGGCTACCGCAAATATGTGGCGATCGCCGGAAAATGCTGGCCAGCATTCCAGACTCAGTTTGGCTTTGTGCCTTGTTATGTCAACAGCCGTCTGACCGGACGCGGTATCCCGGTATCCTGTGAGGTGGATATCTACGGCTGTTTAAGTGAGTTCATTGGAACCTGCGTGAGCCAGGATGCCGTGACACTTCTGGACATCAACAATACCGTGCCGTACGATCTTTACGATAGCGAGATCAAGGATAAATTTGACTACAAGAGCCATGATGTATTTATGGGCTTCCACTGCGGCAATACCACCACGAAAAAGCTTTCCTTCTGTCAGATGAAGTATCAGCTCATTATGGCAAGAAGCCTTCCGGAAGAGGTAACCCAGGGAACCCTTGAGGGCGATATTGTTCCTGGTGATATTACGTTCTTCCGTCTGCAGAGCACCGCAGACAACAAACTGAGAGCTTATGTGGCAAACGGAGAGGTTCTTCCGGTGGCAACGCATTCCTTTGGAAGCATTGGCGTATTCGCAATTCCGGAGATGAAACGTTTCTACCGTCATGTGCTGATTGAGGGTAATTTCCCGCATCACGGTGCCGTGGCATTCGGCCATTACGGAAAAGCACTGTATGAAGTATTTAAATACATTGGCGTTGATGTGAAGGAAATTGGTTACAACCAGCCGACGGGTGTACGCTATCCGACAGAAAATCCTTTTGCATAAAATGAACGGATTTCTATAACGAAAAACAGGGTGAAGTCTCAGAAAGAGGGGCTTCACCCTGTTTTTGTCTGCGGTGCATATGGAGAAGATGCCAGTGCGTATCCGATGATTCTTAGGACATCAGGATGATTAATATTCGATATAAGGGTGCGCCAGCCAGTAGTCGGCGGCCATGCGGATAAATGTTTCCATGGCGGCATTGATATAATGGTTTTTGGCATAGGCAGTAGACAGCTCCCAGTAGGATTCCGGCCCGAGTGTGAAATAGGCTACATCATCATCTTCTATGGCATAATAGCGTGGAATAATAGAACAGCACTGTCCATTGGCGGCGAGACGCTGCATGGTCCGCATACTGATGGATTCAAACAGCAGCTTCGGTTTGAATCCGGCTTTCACGAAAAGCCGGTCGATAACAGCGCGCAGGGTTGAGGTCCTGCGTACCAGGGTAAACAGGTCATCCTTAAATTCCGTCAGGGAAATCTCTGGATAGTTTTCCGGAGCGCGTTTGTCCTGGTAGGCCAGCGGGTGGGTCCTTGGAACGCACAGATAGAAGGGCTCGTACAGGATATGCCGGTAGACGATATGCTTATATGGTAACATCCTCTTTTTATTATTTTCCGGGGCTGCCGGTGTTTCAGAGCCGGGACCTGGTTCACTGGGAGCAGATCGGAAACGCGATCTCGAGACCGGATCAGTTGGACTTCAGAAACTGCGACAGCTCGGAAGGGTTGTGGGCAGCTACGATTCGGTATCATGAAGGTACGTTTTATATCATTAATACACTGGATGTGCAGGGACGGACTTACCGTTATAACTATATTGTGACGGCGAAAGATCCGGCAGGTCCATGGTCCGATGCGGTGATTATTGAGGGAGCCGATGGAATCGATCCGTCTCTGTTCTTTGACCAGGATGGGAAAATGTGGTACTGCAGCAATTTAATTCCGGAAGATCTGAAGTTTCCATATCATAAGGTCATTTACGCCTGCGAACTGGATCCGGAAACCTTTCAGATTTGTGGGGAAAAGCACATTATCTTCGATTCCAATGTGGATCATACATTGTTTACAGAGGCTCCTCATATTTATGAGATTCACGGGATGTACTATTTGATGACGGCCAGCGGAGGAACCCAGACTAACCACTGCGTGAACATTTACCGCAGCGAAACGCTTCTGGGACCTTACGAACCATGTCCAAGAAACCCAATCGTGACAAACCGCAATGTCCGGCTGAATAATGACCTCGGCATTGCGGTGGTTGGACACGGAGACTTGATCGAAACCCAGAAGGGTGAGTGGTATATGGTTCTTCTTGGTATCCGTCCATATCAGAAATACATAGAGGATTATGACCGGTACCTGCCAAGAAAATGGATCCGCGAACCAGACCGCAACAAGGACGCACAGTTTAATCTTGGCCGGGAGGTCTGCATGATCCCTATGGCCTGGGATTACGATAACTGGCCGATTGTGGACAACCACAACGGCATGGTAAATCCCATGGAGCGTAAGCCGGATCTGGACGAATGGCGGCCGCCGCTTAAGAGCCGGGTAGATAACTTTGAAGATCCGGTTCTGGACATGATCTGGTGCATGCGCCGTCCGGTGAAGACTCCGTTCTACACCTTAACGGAGCGGCCAGGCTACCTGCGGCTTTATGGAAATGACGCAAAGGCTGAGGACACCCGCACCCAGGCCCTCCTGGTACACTGCTGGCAGAAGGTCAGAATGGAATCCACGGAACCATCGAAGTAGCTGAGATGATGGGAAGCGCGGTACACCTGCATGCATCGGCCTGCGGAAAAGACACAATCATTATTGTAGATACCATGAACCTGGATAAGGGCCAGAACCTTTCCATTGGTGCAAATGTTCAGTTCACGTTTGACGGAACTGTAGCGCATGTATTCTCCAAAGATGGATTAAATCTGGAAATGAAATAGAAAATCGTAATGCCTTCGGGGCGCAGCTTGAAAAAAGCTGCGCCCTGTTGTGCTTTTTGGCTAGCTGTTTCAATTCAAATAATTCCGCATGCTTTTCAGCGCATTCTTCTCCAGCCTTGACACCTGTGCCTGGCTGATATGGATTTCTTCTGCCACTTCGGTCTGGGTCTTTCCCTCGAAAAAACGAAGGTCTATGATGTGCCGTTCCCGCTTCGGCAGCCGGTCCATGGCTTCCCGCAGGGAGATTTCTTCGACCCAGCTTTCCTCGGAACTCTTTTTATCCTTGATCTGGTCCATGACGTAGAGCGGGTCACCGCCATCGGTAAAGATAGGCTCGTACAGGCTGACCGGACTCTGGATGGCGTCCAGCGCATAGGTGATCTCTTCTTTGCTGATCCCAATCTCCTGGGCAATTTCCATGAGGGTTGGTTCGCGGGAATTTTTGCGGGTCAGTCCTTCTCTTGCATAGATGGCTTTGTAGGCGGTATCCCGGAGGGAGCGGCTGACCCGGATCGAATTGTTGTCACGCAGATAGCGACGCACCTCCCCTAAGATCATGGGAACCGCATACGTAGAAAAGCGGACATTCTGGGTGATATCAAAATTGTCAATGGCCTTGATCAGGCCAATGCAGCCGATCTGAAACAAGTCATCGACATTTTCATTGCTGCTGGAAAAACGCTGGATCACGCTTAAGACCAGTCGTAAATTTCCTTTGATGTACTGTTCTCTGGCGTCTTCATCGCCATCCAAAATGCGCCGGAAAAGCGCATCTTTTTCCTCGTTCGTAAGCAGGGGCAGCTTCGCCGTATTGACTCCGCAGATTTCCACTTTGTAGCCTGCCATGTTCCTTACCTCCGCAGATGATGTTTATGGGCTGTAACGATTCAGCATGAGATTTTGTTATGAACCGTTACATTTGATTTCTATAAAGATGATTTACGGAAATGAGGGGATTTATACGTTGATGGCGCTTCCAGAAACTGGATTTTACATTGCAATTAGGAGAAAGGTTGTTTATGATAAAGTCAGAATACTTGCAGTGCATAAGGTGAAACAATCCGGTATCATAGAGGAAGTGAGACAAGTGTGCAGCGGGTAGAACTGGATAAAGGAGCAAAGAACAATGGGACATTTTTATTTCGTAAGACACGGCCAGACCATCTGGAATGTAGAAGGAAAAATCTGCGGGGCAACCGATATTGCCCTGACGGACCTGGGACACAAACAGGCGATAGAAACAGGAAAAAAGATTTTGGAGGAGCACATTCATGCGGACGAGATTTTGTATTCTCCGCTGATGCGCGCGGCGGATACGGCAAAACATATTTCTGAGATGACCGGGATCCCAGCCCGGGTGGAATCGCGCCTGAAGGAGCAGAACTTTGGCAAATGGGAGTCTACGCCGCGAAAGGGCGCGGAATTTCAGCAGGCGAAGCAGTCGTTTGCCTGCAGCTATGAGGGCGGCGAGTCCATGCTGCGTCTGGCCCAGCGGATTTACAATCTGCTGGATGAGATCAAGGCGCAGTCGGATGAGAAAACCTATATTCTGGTGGCGCATAATGGAATTGCCCGGGTAGTACAGTCCTATTTTACGGATATGACAAACGAGGAGTTCGCGGCGTATGGTGTGAAAAACTGTGAGGTTGTGCGGTACGACTTCTGAGAATTCTCGTAAAGCAGCAGAATGAGCGTATGCAATGGCTGGAAAAATATAAAACAAACACTTGACGTAAAGCTGGGTTTAGGAGCTATGATATCTTTAGAATGGTAAAAAAGGAGGATTTATCTATGAGCGACCAGAAACCAGTTGCAGCAACCAATGGCGACCAGTATGTACCATATGACCAGAGAACCGGCGAGGAGTCCGTTGTTTATTTTACCAGAGACCTTTCCGAGGAAGGGTTAAAGAAGGTTTATAACCGCATTAAGGAGCATATTTCCGGAAAGACCGGCGTGAAGCTTCACACCGGTGAGAAGAACGGTCCGAATATCATCCCGCGTCCGTGGGTAAAGGAGCTTCTGGCTTACGAGCTTCCGGATGCAAACATTGTGGAGACCAACACTTACTACGAGGGAGACCGCTATACCACCGAGCAGCATCGGGAGACCTTAAAGGTAAATGGCTGGACTTTCTGCCCGGTCGACATTATGGATGAGGACGGAACTGCCATGCTTCCGGTTAAAGATGGCAAATGGTTTACCGAGATGAGCGTTGGCAAGAATCTGTTAAACTATGATTCCCTGCTTGTCCTGACTCATTTTAAGGGTCATGTGATGGGCGGCTTCGGCGGTTCCAACAAGAACATTGGTATTGGCTGTGCAGACGGAAGAGTCGGCAAGGCGATGATCCACACGGTAGAAGGTTCTGATAATATGTGGAGCATTGCTACGGAGGAGCTGATGGAGCGGATCACCGAGTCTACAAAGTCTGTTGTTGACCATTTTGGTGACCACATTGCATTTGTGAATGTGATGCGCAACATGTCTGTTTCCTGTGACTGCGAAGGCGTTGCAGCAAAGCCGGTTGTTACCCCGGATGTGGGCATTGTGGCATCTGCAGATATTCTGGCAGCAGATCAGGCCTGCGTGGATATGGTCTTTGCCATGAAAGAGGACGAGCACAAGGCTCTGACAAAGCGCATGCTCACCCGCCACAGCATGCGCCAGCTTTCCTATATGAAGGAAATGGGCATGGGCAATAACCGCTATCGTCTGATCGACCTCGATAACGATGATGAGGTGATCGATGCAGCAAAGGCTGTTGAGGGTGTGGTACCGTTTGGCCAGGTAAGAAAAATCAAATACAGCAAATAAGAGATTGATCTTTTCATAAAATGGAGAGAGGTCCGGGAAAGCGCGAAAAAGGAATGCTTTTCCCGGACCTTTTTGTTGATAAGGAAGCTTTTATGAAGTAAAATAAAACAGTCTGTAGAATTTGACCGATATATTTAGGAGAAACGATTATGAATACAAAATTATCATTCGCAAGTGACTACATGGAAGGTGCGCATCCTTCTATTTTAGAAACATTACAGGAAACCAATTTTCTGGCATCTCCGGGCTATGGAACGGATTCCTTCACGGAGTCTGCAAAGCAGAAGATCCGCGAGGCCTGCAAGGCGCCGGATGCAGAGGTGTATTTTCTGGTTGGAGGAACCCAGACCAATGCTACGGTGATCGATGGACTTTTGCAGTCTTACCAGGGTGTGATTGCTGCAGATACCGGTCATGTCAGCATGCACGAGGCGGGTGCGATCGAGCATAGCGGGCACAAGGTGCTGACGCTGCCTCATGAGCTTGGGAAGCTTTCGGCAGAGGAAATTCGTGCATACCTGAAAACATTTTGGAGCGATGAAACCACGAGCATATGGTCATGCCTGGTATGGTTTACATTTCCCAGCCGACGGAGTATGGCACGCTTTACTCCAAAAAGGAATTAGAGGATATCAGCAGCGTCTGCCGTGAATATCAGATCCCGCTTTATGTGGACGGCGCCCGTCTGGCGTACGCGCTTGCGTCTCCCGCAAACGATGTTTCCCTGCAGGACCTGGCCGGGTTATGTGATGTTTTCTATATTGGCGGCACCAAGTGCGGAGCATTGTTTGGCGAGGCGGTTGTGATTCCGAAAGCCGGACAGATCCCGCATTTCTTCACAATCATCAAGCAGCATGGTGCGCTTTTGGCAAAGGGAAGAATCCTGGGAATCCAGTTTGATGTTTTGTTTACGGAGCAGCTTTATGAGCAGATTGGAAAAACAGCGGTTGCATTGGCAGCAAAGATTCAGGATACGATAAAAGCAGCCGGAATTCCGCTGTATCTGGAATCTCCGACCAATCAGGTCTTCTGTATTATGGAAAACTCCCGCTTGGAAGCATTAGGAAATGAGGTGGAGTACAGCTTCTGGGAAAAGGCTGATGAAACCCATACAGTCATCCGCTTTGCGACAAGCTGGGCAACACAGGAGGAAAACGTGGAGAAGCTGTGTGAATTGCTGAGAAGAGAATAGCGGAAAGTGTTACGATTTGCAGGCAGGAATTTCCTGAATCAGCAGATGCGTTACTAGTGCCTTCCCGATATGCAGTGCAATTAAAAATGTGTTTTTTGTGTTAATTTTTCTCCCTCCCCTTGTTATTTGGAAAATGCGTGTTATAATACAAATAGAACAAAACTATAACGACAACAATAACATTTTTCTTCAGGCAGTAGCCGCTTCAGAAGGTAAGGTGAGAAATATGGCAGCAAAGAAAGATTTTTATGAAGTTCTCGGTGTTTCCAAAACAGCGAGTGACGCAGAAATAAAGAAAGCATACCGTAAGCTGGCAAAGAAGTATCATCCAGACAGCAATCCGAATGATACCGTGGCAGCAGAACGGTTTAAAGAGATCAATGAAGCATATGATGTTTTAAGTGATCCGGAGAAAAAGAAACTCTACGACCAGTTTGGCGCGGCAGCGTTTGAAGCCGGGTTTGATCCGAAGGCAGCAGCCGGAGGATATGGCGGCTTTGGTGGCTTTGGCGGCGGCTTCCACGGATTTTCCGGCGGCACAGGTGGTTTTCACGGTTTTTCGGGTGATCCAAACGGCGGCTATCAGGAGTTCCATTTCGAGGGCAATCCGGAAGATATGGACGATATTTTTGGCGGCATGTTCGGAGGTATGTTCGGTGGACACGGAAGCAGGCAGAAAGGCACTGGCTCGAACAATCAATCTGGAGGAAGCGGACGAAGCAGTTTCCATGGTGGTTTTGGCAGCAGTGGCTTTCAGAGCCGTGGCCAGGATGTAACCTCCGACTTGATGGTTACGTTTGATGAGGCAGCATTTGGCTGCGACAAGATCATCACCCTGACCGGCTCGGATGGACGCAAGCAGACCTTAAAACTGCATATTCCAGCCGGTATGGAGGATGGCAAGAGCATCCGTCTGCAGGGAAAAGGCGGTGCCGGAATCGGCGGCGCACAGGCCGGAGATCTTTTGATCTGCATTCATGTCAGTGAAAAACCTGGATTTACCAGAAAAGGAGCAGATGTGTATACGACAGCCAACATTCCGTTTACGACAGCAGTTCTTGGTGGGGAAGCAATCATCCAGACGCTAAATGGACGGGTATCCTGCCACATCAAACCGGGAATCCAGTCTGGTTCCAAGATCCGTCTGAAGGGCAAAGGCGTAGCCAATATGCGTGACCCGAAGACCTTTGGCGACTTATATGTCACCGTTCAGATTGAAGTGCCGACGAATCTGTCGGCAGAAGCACTTGCGAAACTGAAAGAATTTGAGAAGGCCAGCAGTGGAAAGAAGGGCGGATTTCACGCCGCGTAAATGAGAAGGGACTTGTGTGTGAAATGACTGATCTATAGAGTGGATTATTTCACCGTGCAGTCCCTTTTTGGGGGATAAAGAACCTGCTCATATCAGTATGTTCCAATTCCAACAGCTTTACTTTATTACCAATCCCGCCTGCATATCCGGTCAGACTTCCATTCGTGCCACCACCCGGTGGCAAGGCACGATAATGGAAACCGGATTATGCCCGACAGCGCCGCCGACAGCCTGGGCTGACATTTTTGCGAGTCCATGCCGGTCGGCCAGTTTCCTGGCAAGAGCTCCGTAGGTAACGGTCTGTCCATAGGGAATTTCCAGTAGCAGCTTCCAGACCTCCATGCGGAAATCGGAGCCGGTCAGATGAAGCTTTGGTGTGAAATCGGGTTCCTTTCCCTGAAAATAGAGATCCAGCCAACGGCGGGTATCAGTAAGAATTTCAGAAGCTTCTTTCTGACCGGCAGCAGCACTGCCGGTCGGAGTCTTCTCAATTTTTTTATATTCTTTGTTCTCTAAAGTATCTGCAAAATATTTCCCATTTTCCAGCCACAGTCCGGTAAGACCTGCCGAATCAGCTGCAAGCAGGAGCGTCCCGAGGGGCGAAAAATAGGTGGATGTGTATATCATAAAAAATCCCCCATGTAGTGCTACTGCTTCTGCCTCGTAAAATGCAAGATCACATGTATCAGCCGTTTTTCATCAATCGGCTTTGCCAGATGCGCATTCATTCCAGCTTCCTTGGAACGGCGGATATCTTCGGAGAATGCGTTGGCGGTCATGGCGATGATGGGGACGGAAGCAGCCTGCGGGTGCCAGGAAGAACGGATTGCCTGTGTGGCTTCCAGTCCGTTCATTTCCGGCATCATGACATCCATAAGGATGATGTCGTAATAGCCGACAGGGGCTTCCAGAAATTTTTTGACAGCAGCTTTTCCATTGTGTGCAGTGTCGACGCTGGCACCGGCATGCGCCAGCAAATATTGTGCAATCTCCAGATTTAAGTCGTTATCTTCGACCAGAAGAATGTGCAGACCGTTTAAGGTTAAGGTTTCCTCGCGTTGTTCGGATGCAGCAGGTGGATTCGGATCCAGTTCCATTGGAATTTCCAAGGTAAAGCCGAGGATGCCGTTCATCGGGGTGCAATAGAAGCCCCCTTTGAAATCCACGCTTATGCTGCTATGCCCTGATACTGTTTGTTTCCTGCATATGTGCAGGATAAATTATGCCTTGTTTTTTTCGTAAAGGATCATGAGTCCCTTTAACAGAAGGGCATCGTCGTAAATGATCTTGTGGCGGCAGAGCGGAACCACAAAGCGGGAAAGTCCGCCGGTCGCAATGATTGTGGCTGGTTCGCCGATTTCTTCTTCCATATGGTCAATAATTCCGTCGATCATGCCGGCATTGCCGTACATGATGCCGCTGCGCATACAGTCAATGGTGTTTTTCCCGATGACACGCTTTGGAATGTCAAGGCTGATGGATGGCAGCTGTGCCGTTTTGCTGCTTAAGGAGTCTAAGGAGACCCGGAGACCCGGATAGATGATTCCGCCGATGTAATTTCCGCTTTTATCAACCACGGACATGGTTGTTGCGGTTCCCATATCGATGATGATGATCGGCCCCGGGTATTCGCGGATCGCTGCAACGGCGTCTACGATCATGTCGCTTCCCACAGTCTTCGGGTTATCCATGATGATATTCATGCCGGTTTTGATACCAGCGCCGACCAGCATGGGATGATAACCTAAAATCTTCTTTACGGCAGAAGAAATCGGTGCGTTGAGCGGCGGAACGACAGACGACATAATGGCCCCTTCAATGTCGGATGGATTGATCTGGTGGATTTCCAGAATGTTCTTGATGTTGATGGCATACTCAGTGCCGGTTTTGGCGTGGTCTGTGGTGACGCGCTCTACAAAATAGGTTTTCTGGGAATCGATACAGCCGATAACAATGTTGGTATTTCCCATATCCAGTGCTAAAATCATGGATGAAGCTCCTTTTTTCTTTATTGTCTGCAGCAATGAAACGTTTGTTTGCAGCCGAATTTTTCTGGGTCTGCACAGCAAAGATACAGACGTATAGATTATCTACAATCCTACCATATTTTACAGGGAAAGACAATCGGAATACACGCGTCTTGTCGTTTCTGCCCCTTTTATTGGCGGTTGAAATATGATATACTTACAAGACTGTTTGTATGAAAAATGAGGAGGCTTTGACTCTTATGTTAAAAGGAAAAACTGTGGTGCTGGGTGTCAGCGGCGGAATCGCTGCCTACAAGATCGCAAGCCTGGCAAGCATGCTGGTAAAGCAGCATGCCAATGTGCGTGTGATCATGACACAGAATGCTACCAATTTTATTACCCCGACGACGTTTGAAACCTTGACCGGGCAGAAATGCCTGGTGGACACCTTTGACCGGAATTTTGAGTTCCAGGTGGAGCATGTATCGCTGGCAAAGCAGGCAGATATTTTTATGATCGCACCTGCTACGGCCAATGTGATCGCCAAGGTAGCCCATGGTCTGGCAGATGACATGCTGACGACGACGTTTCTGGCCTGCAAAAAGCCGAAATATATCGTACCGGCCATGAATACCCAGATGTACGAAAACCAGATCACGCAGGACAATCTGGAAATCTGCAGAAAGTATGGCATGCATGTCATTGATCCGGCGAGCGGTTATCTGGCCTGCGGTGATACCGGAGCCGGAAAGATGCCGGAGCCGGAGACCTTGTTTGAGTATATTCTGCAGGAGCTTGCCTGCGAGAAGGATCTTGCCGGAAAAAAGGTTCTGGTAACAGCCGGACCGACCAGGGAGGCGATCGATCCGGTACGTTATATCACCAACCATTCTACCGGAAAAATGGGCTATGCCATCGCGCGGGCAGCCGCAAGGAGAGGTGCCGAGGTGACGCTGGTGAGCGGACCGGTGGATCTAAAAGCGCCGCTTGGCGTGAAGCTGGTGCCGGTGGTCAGTGCAAAGGATATGTTCGATGCCGTGACCTCGGTCAGTGACCAGCAGGATGCCATCATCAAGGCGGCAGCGGTAGCCGATTACCGCCCGGCGGTTGTGGGTGCGGAGAAGACCAAAAAGAGTGATGGCAACATGAACATTGAGCTGGAGCGCACGGATGACATTCTGGCATGGCTGGGTGCGCACCGGAGAGCGGGGCAGGTGCTTTGTGGTTTCTCTATGGAGACCCAGAATATGCTGGAGAATTCCCAGGCGAAGCTTGCAAAGAAAAAGGTGGACATGATCGTGGCCAACAGTCTGCGGACAGCCGGAGCCGGATTCGGCACCGATACCAACATCGTGACGGTCATCACGAAGGATGGCGCCGAGGAGCTGGAGCTGATGAGCAAGGATGCGGTGGCGCACGAACTTCTGAATCGTATTTTTCCACATGCTTAGTCCTTGCAAAAGCAGAGTGTGTCTGGTAAACTATAAGTTTGGAACGAGAAATAAAAGCGGATAGATTCAGACCGCTTTCACCTTATATACATTCGGAAATTTCGAATGTACGATATAGAACGGAGGACAAACTTTTGTCGAATATAACAGAAGAAATCAAGAAACGAAGAACCTTTGCGATCATTTCCCATCCGGATGCCGGTAAGACAACCCTGACGGAGAAATTCCTGCTTTACGGAGGTGCCATCAACCTGGCTGGTACCGTAAAGGGAAGAAAGGCCGCAAAGCATGCCGTATCCGACTGGATGGAGATCGAGAAGGAGAGAGGTATTTCTGTAACCTCATCTGTTATGCAGTTTGAATACGATAACTACTGCATCAACATTCTGGATACCCCGGGACACCAGGACTTCTCTGAGGATACCTACCGTACCCTGATGGCGGCCGACAGTGCAGTCATGGTCATCGACGGTTCCAAGGGTGTTGAGGCACAGACCATTAAGCTGTTCAAGGTCTGTGTCATGAGAGGCATCCCGATCTTTACTTTCATCAACAAGATGGACCGCGAGGCACGCGACCCGTTTGAGCTGATGGATGAGATTGAGAACGTGCTTGGCATCCGCACCTGCCCGATCAACTGGCCGATCGGCTGTGGAAAGAACTTCAAGGGTGTGTATGACCGCCACGAGAAGACCATTACCACCTTCACGGCTGCCATGGGCGGACAGAAGGAGATCGATTCCCAGACCTTCCCGGTAGAGGGAACCGATGTCGAGGCGGTGATCGGAGCCGATTACCACCAGCAGCTGTTAGATGAGATCGAGCTTTTGGATGGCGCTGCCGATGAGTTTGACCAGGAACGTGTCAGCCGCGGTAATTTATCCCCGGTATTTTTCGGTTCCGCACTGACCAACTTCGGTGTCGAGACTTTCCTGCAGCATTTCCTGAAGATGACAACCTCCCCGCTGCCGAGAAAGGCGATCACAAGAGAAATCAGTCCGTTTAACGACGATTTCTCCGCGTTTGTCTTCAAGATCCAGGCAAACATGAATAAGGCACACCGCGACCGTATCGCGTTTATGCGTATCGTGTCTGGCAAGTTCGAGGCCGGCATGGAAGTAAACCATGTGCAGGGCGGCAAGAAGATCCGCCTGTCCCAGCCGCAGCAGATGATGGCGCAGGACAGAAAGATCGTCGAGGAAGCATATGCAGGCGATATCATCGGTGTGTTCGATCCGGGTATTTTCTCGATTGGTGATACCTTATGTCTCTCCAACGAGAAGTTTGAGTTTGAGGGCATCCCGACCTTCGCACCGGAGCATTTCGCACGCGTGCGCCAGATCGACACCATGAAGCGCAAACAGTTCTTAAAGGGTGTCAGCCAGATCGCCCAGGAGGGCGCGATCCAGATCTTCCAGGAGTTCAACACCGGTATGGAGGAGATCATCGTCGGCGTAGTCGGTGAGCTGCAGTTTGAGGTTCTGACTTACCGTCTGGAGAATGAGTACAATGTAGAGGTGAAGCTGGAGAAGCTGCCGTACGAGTATATCCGCTGGATCGAGAACAAGGACGAGATCGATGTGGCCAAGATCCAGGGTACCTCCGACATGAAGCGCATCAAGGACTTAAAGGACAACCCGCTTCTGATCTTTGTCAACAGCTGGAGTATCGGCATGGTAGAGGACCGTAACCCGGGATTAAAGCTGAGTGAGTTCGGGCGTAACTAGAAGTCATAAAAAATATATGGAGGAAATAAATCATGAGCAAGATTGACGTAGTAAGAGCTGCAATGGTAGAGGCAATGAAGGCAAAAGACAAGGCTAGAAAAGACTCCCTGTCCATGCTGCTTTCCGCACTGAAGAACGCGCAGATCGACAAGCGCGAGGAGCTGACTGAGGATGAAGAGAACGCAGTAGTAAAGAAGGAAATCCGCCAGACCCAGGAAACCTACGACATGGCTCCGGCAGACCGTACCGACATCCGCGAGGAGGCTGCTGCAAGACTTGCCGTTTACAAAGAGTTCGCTCCGGAAGATATGAACGTAGAGCAGATCACGGAGGTGATCAAAGGAGTTCTTGCAGAGCTTGGCATTGAGCAGCCGACCGGGGCAGACAAGGGCAAGATCATGAAGGTTCTGATGCCGAAGGTAAAAGGCAAAGCAGATGGTAAGCTGGTAAACCAGACTCTTGCCGGTATGATGAAATAAATCATTTCTGGACGCATTTGTGTGAATAACAGCGAAATGCTGTAAAATGATAAAAATAATAGACTTTGGGGGTTAATCTTATGTACAAAGAGAAAATCAGCGCCTGGGTGGACGCTCACAAAGATGAGATGATCGAGGATATCTGTGAACTCTGCCGCATCAACAGTGAAAAGATGCCGGAGGAAGAAGATATGGACATGCCGTTTGGCCCGGGTGCCGCAGAGTGTCTGGATACGGCTCTGGATATGGCAGAGGGTTACGGTTTTGAAACCTGCTCTTATGACGGATATGTGGGCTGCGTGGATATGAATGAACTTCCGCACCAGCTGGATATCCTGGCACATCTGGATGTTGTTCCGGCAGGAGAGGGCTGGACTGTGACAGAACCGTTCAAACCGGTTGTAAAAGACGGAAAGCTTTACGGCCGCGGTACTGCAGATGATAAAGGTCCGGCTGTGGCAGCACTGTATGCCATGCGTGCAGTCAAAGAGCTTGGCATCCCGCTTAAGAAAAATGTCCGCCTGATCCTTGGTACGGATGAAGAGTGCGGCAGCAGCGATATCAAGTATTATTACAGCCAGGAAAAGGAAGCACCAATGACTTTTTCCCCGGATGCAGCTTATCCGCTGGTAAATACAGAAAAAGGACGTTTCCCTGGCCACTTCACTGCAAAATTCGCCTGCTCGGATGCACTCCCGAAGCTGGTTTCCATTCAGGCGGGAACCAAGGTCAACGTGGTTCCAGGAAAGGCAAAGGCTGTCGTGGAAGGCTTTACGGCAGATGTGTTAGAAACAGCTGCGGCTGAGACAGAGACAGAAACCGGGATCCGCTTCGATTTTGCGGTTGAGGGAGCAGTCACTACGGTAACGGCAACCGGAATTGGTGCGCACGCATCGACTCCGGAGGTGGGAAACAACGCGCTGACCGGACTTTTAGTATTCCTTGGAAAGCTGGCATTTGCACCGTGTGAGCAGATCGATATGGTGCGCAAGGCAGCAGCCCTGATCCCGCACGGCGATGTGAACGGACAGACGCTTGGCGTATCCATGGAGGATGAGCTTTCCGGAAAGCTGACCTTATCTTTTAATATGCTGACGGTCGATGCCGGAAGCCTGGACGGGGAATTTGATGGCCGTGTGCCGGTATGCGGAAATAATGACAACGTGCTTGAGGTTGTGAGAAGCCGCATGGCAGAGCAGGGTCTGACCCTGTTAAATAAAGAGATGGCTCCGCCACATCATGTGCCGGGCGATTCCAAATTTGTAAAGACACTTCTTGCAGCTTTTGAAATGTACACAGGCCGCAAGGGCGAGTGCCAGTCCATGGGCGGCGGCACATATGTGCATAATCTGAAAAATGGCGTGGCATTCGGTGCAGCGATGCCGGAAACCGACAACAAGATGCACGGTCCGGACGAGTTCGCGGTTGTGGATGAGCTGGTGGTAAGTGCCAAGATCTTTGCACAGGCCATCGTGGACCTTTGCAAATAATGGGATGTTGTTTGGCAACGCAGGAACAGTAAGGATTTTCTGGGCGGAAAATCCCGTATGATATCGTTTATGCAACAAAATAGCAGAGGGTGAGTAAGAATGAGAAATCATGTTTACTCACCCTTTTTGTATTTAAATAAAAACACTTATAAACCTATTGACATAGTAGGTAAAGGTAGTTATAATACAAAACATCGAATCACCTACGGAAATACAGGGTGATTAAAAAATCAAACAGACGTAAGACCAGTGAAAGACGAATAGGAAAGGCAGGTACATACCATGAGCAAAAATTACAAGTTTGAGACCCTTCAGCTTCACGTAGGACAGGAGAATGCAGATCCGGCAACCGATTCCAGAGCAGTACCGATCTACGCAACCACCTCTTATGTATTTAAAGATTCCGCACAGGCAGCAGGACGTTTCGCTTTAAGCGAGCCGGGCAATATCTACACCCGTCTGATGAACCCGACCTCCGATGTATTCGAGAAGAGAGTTGCAGCCTTAGAGGGTGGTATCGGAGCACTGGCTACCGCATCTGGTTCCGCAGCGATCGCTTATGCGATCCAGAACATCGCAAAGGCAGGAGACCACATCGTATCCTCCACCAACCTGTACGGCGGAACCACCAACCTGTTTGAGAACACACTGCCGGAGCAGGGAATCACCGCTACCCTGGTTGATCCGTCCGATCCGGAAAACTTCGAGAAAGCAATCCAGCCAAACACCAAGCTGCTGTATTCCGAGACACTTGGCAACCCGAACTCCGATGTGGTAGATCTGGAAGCAATCGCAGCCATTGCACACCGTCATGGTATTCCACTTATCGTGGACAGCACCTTTGCAACCCCGTATCTGTTACGTCCGATCGAGCATGGTGCTGATATCGTAGTACATTCCGCTACCAAGTTCATGGGCGGCCATGGTACCGTAATGGGCGGTGTTGTCGTAGACGGTGGTAAGTTCGACTGGGCCCAGAACGATAAGTTCCCGGGATTAAGCAAACCGAACCCGTCTTACCATGGTATCGTATTTACCGAAGCATGCGGAAATGCTGCTTACATCACCAAGCTCCGCACCACGCTGATGAGAGACTTAGGTGCTACCATTTCCCCGTTCAACTCCTTCCTGTTACTGCAGGGCCTGGAGACTCTGTCCTTAAGAGTAGAGCGTCACGTAGAGAATGCCTTAAAGGTTGTTAATTTCTTAAAGAATCATCCGCAGGTAGAAAAAGTAAACCATCCGTCCCTGGCAACCGGCCGCCAGAAAGAGCTGTATGACCACTACTTCCCGAATGGTGCAGGTTCTATCTTTACTTTTGAGATCAAGGGCGATGTAAACACCGCAAAGAAGTTTACCGAGAGCCTGGAGTTATTCTCCCTGCTGGCAAATGTGGCAGATGTAAAATCCCTGGTTATCCATCCGGCATCCACCACACATTCCCAGTTAGACGAGGAAGGCCTGCTGGCATGCGGCATTAAGCCAACCACCATCCGTCTTTCTATCGGTACCGAGCATATCGATGACATCATTGATGACTTAAAGCATGGCTTTGAGGCAGTAAAGTAAAGAATACAAAACAAAATATAAGATCGTTACAAAGAAAAGGATAAGGTATCCTGCAGTTTTCCCCCAACATAGACTGCAGGATGCAAAATCCACAGCTGTTTGTGCAGCGCGTGGGCAGTGACCATAGACACAATGCAGCACAAGGAGGACATCATCATGGCAAATATCTATACTTCAGCAGATCAGCTGATTGGAAAAACTCCGCTTCTGGAGCTTACCCATATCGAAAAGAAATTAGGTTTAAAGGCGAAAATCCTGGCAAAGCTTGAGTATTTTAACCCGGCAGGCTCCGTAAAGGACCGTATTGCAAAAGCGATGATCGATGCGGCAGAAAAGAGCGGCCAGTTAAAGCCAGGCTCCGTGATCATTGAGCCGACCTCCGGAAACACCGGAATCGGTCTTGCATCTGTGGCAGCAGCACGCGGATACCGCATCATCATTGTAATGCCGGAGACCATGTCTGTGGAACGCCGCCAGTTAATGAAAGCTTATGGCGCAGAGCTGGTACTGACTGAGGGAGCAAAGGGCATGAAGGGCGCGATTGCCAAGGCCGATGAGCTCGCCAAAGAGATCCCGGGTGCGTTTGTAACCGGACAGTTCGTAAACCCGGCAAACCCGCAGGCTCATTTCGAGACCACAGGACCGGAGATCTGGGCAGACACCGACGGAGCAGTAGACTATTTCGTAGCAGGTGTCGGCACTGGCGGAACCATTACCGGAACCGGCCGTTACTTAAAGTCCCAGAACCCGGATGTGAAGGTTGTTGCAGTAGAACCGGCTTCTTCTGCAGTGCTTTCTACCGGTGTGGCAGGACCGCATAAGATCCAGGGAATCGGCGCTGGCTTTGTTCCAGATGTGCTGGATACAAAAATTTATGACGAGATTATTCCGGTCAGCAACGATGACGCGTTTGCGACCGGCAAGGAAATTGGTAAAAATGAAGGCGTGCTGGTAGGAATTTCCTCCGGTGCTGCTGTATGGGCAGCCATTGAACTGGCAAAACGCCCGGAAAATGAGGGTAAGACGATCGTTGTGCTTCTCCCGGATACCGGAGAGCGCTATCTGTCCACCCCATTATTTGCAGACTAAGACAGAAGGTTTTGCAGCCTGTGATTTGTGATACGCAAAACAGCCTGCGAGACAGTGAAAGAGAAAATAGAGAAGGATGGTTTGGAGATTATGATGATTTCAACAAGAGGAAGATATGCACTGCGCGTGATGGTGGACTTGGCAGAACATACCACCGGGGCTTTTACTCCGTTAAAGGAGGTGGCTGAGCGCCAGGAAATTTCCCAGAAATACCTGGAATCGATCATGTCCAATCTGTCCAAATCAGGCTTTGTAGAAGGTGCACAGGGAAAAGGCGGCGGATACCGCCTGACCCGCGCCCCGGAAGATTATAAAGTGGGCGAGATCCTGCGCCTGACAGAGGGACCGCTTGTGCCGGTTGCCTGTCTGGAGCCGGGGTCTAAACCCTGTTCCATGTCATCACACTGCAGGACCCTTCCCATGTGGAACCGTCTCAACCATGTGATCAATGATTTCTTTGACAGCTATACCATCGCCGACCTGATGCAGACCGAAGATGGTGGGGACTACATTATTTAAAGATAACCTTGACAAACCTACTAACCTGGCGTACAATACGCCACATAAGGTAGAAAATACAAACTACGGAAACGAGGAACCAGTTATGACTCAGTTTAAGACCATGCAGATGAATATGGCTATGATGTGCGGCATGATGATGAACATGTGCCGTATGTTCGTGTGTGATCAAATTCATCCATAATCTGCAGGGTCAGGAAAGAGCATAGAAGAAGCTGAAAGAATCATAGAAGAGACGCATTCTAATTGCCGCAAGCCTTTGCAGGTTTTGCGGCTTTTGTTATATCATGGAATGTGTGAAGCTGCTATTGTATCTGGCAGAATTTCTGGACAGCAATGTTCCTTTATTTTCGCATACAGGAAAGGAAAATATCATGGCATTCGAGGAAACCATCATCGAGTTAAAGCACATGGGTAAGGAATTTAAGACGGCGAATGGTCCGGTTAAAGCCTTAGATGACATTAACCTGGAAATCCGCCGGGGTGAGATCTTTGGTATTATCGGACTTTCCGGAGCCGGAAAGAGCACGCTGGTGCGCTGCATCAACATGCTGGAGATCCCTACCTCCGGGGAAGTGCTTTTTGAGGGAGAAAATCTGGCGGCTTTGAGCGAAGCAGGCCAGCGCAAGGCGCGGCAGTCCATGGGCATGATCTTCCAGCAGTTCAATCTGCTGGCGCAGCGAAACATTCTGAAAAATGTGTGCTTCCCTATGGAAATCGCAGGAGTTCCAAAACAGCAGGCGAAGGAACGCGCCATGGAGCTTTTAAAGCTGGTTGGCCTGGAGGATCGGGCAAAGGCATATCCGGCTCAGCTTTCCGGCGGACAACGGCAGAGGGTAGCCATTGCCCGTGCCATTGCCACTAACCCGAAGGTGCTTCTCTGCGACGAAGCTACCAGCGCACTGGACCCGAACACCACCAAATCGATTCTCGAACTCATCAAGCAGATCAACCGGGACCTTGGCATTACGGTGATCGTGATCACTCACGAGATGGCAGTTATTGAGGCAATCTGTGACCGGGTTGCTATCATCGACCACAGCCAGATCGCGGAATCCGGGCGGGTATCGGAAATCTTCTCCGAGCCGAAATCGAAGATTGGCCGCCAGCTGATCCTGGGCGATGCAGTGGAAAATGTGAAATTTGACAACTCCAGAAAGATCCGCATTACCTTCGACGGGCGCTCCTCGATGGAACCGGTTCTGGCCAACATGATCCTGGCAAGCAAGGTGCCGGTGAACATTCTGTACGCATCGACAAAAGACATCGGAGGCACGGCCTACGGGCAGATGATCATTCAGCTTCCGGAGGATGAGGCAGATGCAGCGCGTGCCCTGCATTACTTAAAAACCGTACAGGTACCGTTTGAGGAGGTGAATGGCGATGTTATTTAGTCAGCAGATCTTAGAACTGATCCGCAATGGAATCGGGGAAACCTTATGTATGGTGATCATTTCCACCGTGGTTTCCTATATCATCGGAATTCCGCTTGGCATCATCCTGGTGGTGACCGACAAAGAAGGAATCCGTCCGGTGCCGGTGCTGCAGAAGGTGCTTGGCCTGGTCATCAACCTGCTCCGCTCCGTTCCATTCCTCATTCTTCTGATCATGATGATCCCAGTGACCAGAAAGATCGTGGGAACGAGCCTTGGCTGGAAAGCAGTGGTGCCGCCGCTTGTGGCATCTGCGGCTCCCTACATTGCCCGCATGGTAGAATCATCCTTTAAGGAAATCGATGCCGGAGTGATCGAGGCAGCAAAATCCATGGGTGCCTCCACCTTCCAGATCATCTGGAAAGTGCTGCTCCCGGAATCAAAGCCGTCCCTTCTGATCGGCGCGGCAATCTCGACCACGACCATTCTTGGCTATTCCGCTATGGCAGGTGCAGTCGGCGGAGGCGGCCTGGGCGGTATCGCGATCAACTATGGTTATTACCGTTATGAGACCGACATCATGCTGGTGACTGTGGCAATCCTGGTCATCATCGTTCAGATCATCCAGGAGATCGGCATGAGACTGGCAAGAAAGAGTGACAAGAGAATCCGTTAAAACGGGATTTAGCAGCCGCAAACGGCTGTCGGCCAAAGGCCATATAAATCAAAATTATTTATCGAGGAGGATAAGTATTATGAAAAAGAACATTGGTGTAATCGCAGCAGCATTTTTAGCAGCAGCAGCCCTGACCGCATGCGGCGGCAGCAAACCGGCTGAGACCACTGCAGCAGAGACAAAGGCAGAGGCAGCAGAGACTACCGCAGCAGAGTCTGGCGCAGAGGCTGAGAGCAGCGAAGCAGAAGCAAAGACCGATGATTTAAAGGAACTGACCGTAGGCGCAAGCCCGGCTCCTCACGCAGAGATTCTGGAGGCTGCAAGGGAAGAGCTTGCAAAGAAGGGTTACGATCTCAAGATCGTTGAGTATACCGACTATGTACAGCCGAACCTGGCACTGGATGCAGGCGATCTGGATGCAAACTACTTCCAGCATCTTCCGTATCTGGAGCAGTTCAATGAGGAGAGAGGGACCAAGTTAGTCAGTGCAGGCAAGATCCACTATGAGCCGTTCGGCATCTACGCAGGCAAGACCGCATCCTTAGACGAGCTGGCAGACGGCGCAAAGGTTGCTGTACCGAACGATGCGACCAACGAGGCACGTGCACTGCTTCTTCTGGAAGCACAGGGCCTGTTAAAGCTGAAAGATGGTGCAGGCTTAAAGGCAACTAAGACCGACATTGTGGAGAATCCGAAGAACCTGGATATCCTGGAGGTTGAGGCAGCACAGGTTCCGCGTTCTCTTCCGGATGTTGACATTGCAGTTATCAACGGTAACTACGCGATCGAGGCTGGCTTAAAGGTATCTGACGCACTGGCCGTTGAGGCTTCTGACTCTGAGGCAGCAACCACCTACGGCAATGTCGTAGCTGTTCAGGAGGGCAAGGAAGAGGATGAGAAGACCAAAGCACTCATGGAGGCTCTGACCAGCGATGCAGTGAAAGAGTACATCGAGCAGACCTACGAGGGCGCTGTTGTTCCGTTATTCTAATCAAAGAGTCCTAAACAAGGTATGAATTGAAAAAATGCTGATCGCCGTTTACAGCCGCTGAAAAAATGACAGGCGGGTGCGGTGACAAACAGAAGATGATACGCATAGACTACAGTAAGGAATTTCAGGTTCCGGATGTGGGCTATGCGTATTTTTGATCTAAAAAAAAAGAAGTCATCAATATCTGTGACTGCAAAAAGCTGGGCTTTGTGGGCGATGTGGAGTTTGATCCGGAAACCGGCTGTATCACGCATCTGATCGTTCCGGGGCCGGGGTGCTTGTGCGGGATCTTCGGACGGGAAAAGGAATATATCATTCCATTTAAGAATGTGTGTCAGATCGGCAGCGATATCATTCTGGTGGAAGTAAAAAAGCTAAAGGACATTGAAAAACCGTGCAAATGCGAGTAAGGGGATTACAGTGGCCTGTGCGTCATACGACAGCAGTTTACTTGTTTGGAGGGGAAGCATCGGTGCTGCTTTCGTTTGCACGATGCCTGAACCGTATCATGGAAAGGGCATGAAACCGAATTTGCTTGCGAAGAAGGTTCAGATGGGTTAAAATAGAAACAAAGAATTGCGCAGGAGGAAAAATTTTGAAGTGTCCGTTTTGTAACGCAGCCGATACCAAGGTCATTGATTCGAGACCGGCAGAGGACAATAGTTCCATCCGCCGCCGTCGTCAGTGCGTGGTCTGCGGAAAGCGTTTTACTACATATGAAAAACTGGAAACCATGCCACTCATGGTCATTAAAAAGGATCAGACCAGAGAACCGTATGACCGTTCCAAGATCGAGGCTGGAGTTGTTCATTCCTGCCATAAGCGTCCGGTGTCCATTCAGCAGATCAACCAGATGATCGACGAGATTGAAAACCAGATTTTTACCATGGAGGACCGGGAAGTAGAAAGCTCCGAGATTGGAGAACTCGTCATGCAGAAATTAAAGCAGCTGGACGAGGTGGCCTATGTGCGTTTTGCGTCCGTTTACCGGGAATTTAAAGATGTGAATACCTTTATGGAGGAGCTTGGAAAGCTTCTGGAAAATAAACGAAAGTAGGCAGGAAAAGAAACGTGATATTAGAACCATTTTACCCGAAAGAATGGCTGGACAGCACCTACGAGATCGACTGGGAGCAGTGGAAAAGAAAAGGAATCCGGGGCGTTTTGTTTGATATTGACAATACACTGGTTCCACACGGTGCTCCGGCAGACAGCCGTGCGATCGCACTGTTTGAAAAGCTGCATGCGCTTGGTTTCCAGACATGCCTTCTGTCCAATAACAAGGAGCCGCGGGTGAAATCCTTTGCGGACCAGGTCCATTCCCCTTATATTTACAAGGCAGGAAAGCCGGGAGTGAAAAATTATAACCAGTCGGTACAGGAAATGGGACTTTGCAAGGAAGAGGTCCTGTTTGTGGGCGACCAGCTATTTACCGACGTGTACGGGGCGAACCGGGCCGGGATTTATGGAATCCTGGTAAAGCCGATCAACCCGAAGGAAGAGATCCAGATCGTGTTAAAACGGTACCTGGAAGCGGTTGTGCTTTATTTTTACAGGAAGCACAACAAGTAAGATCAGAAGATTAGAAAATCCGAGAATGTGCTACTGGCACTTCCACAATATGCAGTACAGCAAAAAAGAGGCGGTTCCCATGCTGTGTGGGAATCGCCTCTTTTGTTTAATCTTTGATCAAAAATGTGCGGAGTATTAAACTCTGGACAGGTACTCACCAGTACGGGTGTCGATCTTGATCTTGTCACCGTTGTCAACGAACAGCGGAACGTATACGGTTGCGCCAGTCTCAACGGTTGCCGGCTTGGTAGCGCCCTGTGCGGTATCGCCCTTGAAGCCCGGCTCGGTGTTGGTGATCTCGAGCTCTACGAATAACGGCGGCTCTACGGAGAATACTTTGCCGTTGTAAGAGCAGATCTTAACAACCTCGTTCTCCTTAACGAACTTTAATGCGTCACCGATCACGTCGGAAGTCAGAGCCATCTGCTCGTAGTTCTCCATGTTCATGAAGTTGTACAGATCGCCGTCCTCGTACAAATACTGCATATCTACGCGGTCGATTCTTGCAGACGGGAACTTCTCGGTCGGACGGAATGTTCTCTCAACTACGGAACCGGTCATAACGTTTTTAATTTTGGTTCTTACGAAAGCAGCACCCTTACCTGGTTTTACGTGCTGGAATTCTACAATCTGGTATACTGCACCCTCGATTTCCAGGGTAATGCCGTTTCTAAAATCACCTGCTGAAATCATGTGATATTCCTCCTTGAATTTGCGTACTCGCTATTAATCTACTATATTCTATACTAAAAGCCTGTATTTTTCAACTGTTTTTTGGCTTAAACAGGCCTTTTGTTGCAATTTGTTCCTGAATCGGGTATAATAATAGTTCAGAAAAACGAGGAAAAGAAATGTTACTGGCCGTGCAAGCGTGTTCAGCAGCAAAGAAACCAATAAAGGAGAAAACAAGGTGAAAAGAATTCTGGATCTGATCGCAGACGAAATGCAGTCTGCATTTACCGCCTGCGGCTATGACGCATCCTACGCAAAGGTTGTCTTATCCAACCGCCCGGACTTATGTGAGTACCAGTGCAACGGTGCTATGGCTGCAGCCAAGGCTTATAAAAAGAAACCCATCGACATTGCAAATGAGGTGGTAGAGAAGTTAAACGGCGACAACATGTTTTCCGAGATTAACGCCGTGATGCCGGGCTTCATCAACATCCGCTTAAATGCAGCTTATCTGGCTGATTACATGAACGGCATGGCAAAGGAAGAAAAGCTTGGCGTGGAGGAAGAAGGTCACGGCGAGACCATCATCGTTGACTACGGCGGAGCCAATGTGGCAAAACCGCTCCATGTCGGTCATCTGCGCTCTGCTGTCATCGGTGAGAGCGTAAAACGCATGGGCCGCTACTTAGGCTACAACATGATCGGCGATGTACATCTGGGCGACTGGGGCCTGCAGATGGGACTCATCATCGAGGAGCTGCGCGACCGTAAGCCGGATCTCGTTTATTTCGATGAAACCTATACCGGAGAGTATCCGTCCGAGCCGCCGTTTACCATCAGCGAGCTGGAGGACATCTACCCGACCGCAAGCGGCAAATCCAAGGTGGACGAGGCATTCAAGGAGCGTGCACAGACCGCAACCTTTAAGCTTCAGAAGGGCTATGCGCCGTATACTGCCATCTGGAAACACATCATGAAGGTTTCCCTGGCTGACTTAAAGAAGAACTACGGCAATCTGGACGTTCATTTTGAACTCTGGAAAGGAGAGAGCGACGCAGAGGAGTACATTCCGTGGCTGATCCAGGATCTGCAGGACAAGGGTCTGGCATACGAGAGCCAGGGTGCCCTGGTTGTAGACGTGACTGAGCCGACCGACTCCAAGGAGCTGCCGCCGTGTATCGTGCGCAAGTCCGATGGTGCTGCCCTTTACGCAACCTCTGATCTGGGAACCATTCTGGAGCGTGAGAAGGACTTCCAGCCGGTAAAATACATTTATGTTGCCGACAAACGTCAGGAACTTCACTTTAAGCAGGTCTTCCGCGTAGCAAAGAAGGCTGGTTATGTAAAAGCGGAAACCCCGATGGTGCATATCGGTTTTGGTACCATGAACGGAAAGGACGGAAAACCGTTTAAGACCAGAGATGGCGGCGTTATGCGTCTGGAGCATCTCATTGCAGATATCAATGCAGCTGTTTATGACCGTATCATGGAAAACCGCAGCATGGATGAGGCTGAGGCGAAGGAGACCGCAAAGATCGTCGGCCTTGCAGCCTTAAAATATGGTGACTTATCCAATCAGGCAGCAAAGGATTACATTTTTGATATCGACCGCTTTATCTCCTTCGAGGGAAATACCGGTCCATATATCCTGTATACCATCGTCCGCATCAAATCCATTCTGGGCAAATACGAGGCACAGAATCCGGACGCAAAAGCAGACACTATTCTCCCGGCAGCCAGCGATGCGGAAAAAGCATTGATGCTGGAGCTGTCCAAATACAACGACGTGATGGAAAATGCATTCGCAGAGACTGCACCGCACAAGATCTGCCAGTACATCTTCGATCTGTCCAATGCCTTCAACAGCTTCTACCACGATACCCGTATCCTGGCAGAAGAGGACAAGGAGCGCCAGGCAAGCTGGATCGCGCTCATCACACTGGTAAAACGCGTGCTCGAGGCCTGCATCCAGGTACTCGGATTTGAGGCACCGTCTAGAATGTAACGTTACAGCAGTGACATGCAGAGGACAGTGAATTCCGGAGGCGAGTGAGCTTGCTCACAGAGCCTCTGGATTCGCTGGAATCTATAGGCGAAGCCCGCGCAGCGAGATGGAGCGAAGCGGAATCGAGCTGGGGCATGTCAGCTCGGAAAAGTTGGTGAAGAAACTTCTGTTCACAAGAACGCGAGGAGGCATTATATGAAGATCATGGAGTCTGCCACCAGCACATTCTGGAAGGGAGAGCAGGGAATCCAGGCCTCCGTCCAGGATGGGGATCGGTTATACAAAGTAAATTTATATGTCAAGGGTAGTCAGGTTCGCGACTACTCTTGTTCTTGTGTGAATGGAAATTCCTACAAGGGCATGTGCGCACATGCAAAGCTTGTATGGGAACAATGGAAAAAAGAACAGGAGCTGCATTCAGGCCGTCCTGTCTCTACCTCACAGGAGATCCGCACCATGATCCGGGAGTATACCAACCGGGAAGTGGCAAAGATCATAGAGGATTCTGAGGAGACAGAGATCCGGCTGGTGCCGCGCCTGATGTTAAAAAACGGTTCTGCCAGTCTGGAATTTAAGCTGGGGCGGGATCGTTTTTATATTATCAAGGATCTGCTGGCATTTGCGGAGGCAGTGCGAACCGGAGCCAGTGTCTCTTACGGAAAACAGCTGACGTTTCACCACAGTCTGAATGCGTTTGCACAGGAGGACCGGGAGCTTTGTGCCCTGCTGTTAGAATTGGTGCAGGTTTATCAGGAACATTTCGAACAGTTCCGGAAGAGCTCGTTTGTGACGATGCAGGGTCTCCGCACCCTGAATTTAAACCGGGCAAACCGGGACCGCTTCTTTCAGCTTATGGAGGACCGGGAACTGGAAGTCGAATTTGGCGATGGAAGCCATGTCAATGTGAAGGTGCAGCAGGAATGCATGCGGCTGCCGGTCCAGATCTGCCGCGCAGGCCGTGACGGCATTGCCGTGTCAGTGGACCAGGAGCTGTTTGGAATTCCGGGAGAACGCGGCTGGTATGTAGGAGACCAGACCCGCCTTGTATGTCTGGATGAAATGGAATCCAGGGAGCTGGGGGTATTTTTAGAACAGGTTTTGAAGGATAAAAAGAGCCATACGTTAGATATTCAGGACCGGGACATTCCGTTGTTTTACGAGCGTGTCCTGCAAAAAATACTTCCCTATGCAGAATTGACGGTGAACGATGTGGACCTGGAAAGCTACCGCCCGAAAGAGTTGAAGGCGCAGTTCTCGTTCGACAGCACCGGCCCGGATGAGATCACCATGAAGCCACTGCTTTCGTACGGAGATTTTTCGTTCTCTCCATTAAATGACGATAAGGTTCCGCGGATCATCTGCCGCGATGTCCCGGCCGAATTTAAGATCAGCCAGGTGATCACAAAATATTTCCAGTACCGCGACGGCGAGTCGGAATTTCTGGTGATCCGGGGCGATGAAGACGCGCTGTACCGCCTGCTTTCGGAGGGCATGGAGGAGTTTATGTCCTTAGGTCAGGTGCTGGTGACGGATGCGGCGAGAAAGATCCGCGTGCTGCCGTCACCGCAGGTGAAGGTAGGGGTGCAGACCTCCGGAAGATGGCTGGAGCTGAACGTGGATGCGGAGGGCATGAGCCGGAGCGAGCTGCTTGATATCCTTGCCGGTTACGATCCGAAGAAGAAGTATTACCGCTTAAAGAGCGGAGAATTTTTAGACGTTGATGAAAACGGGCTGATGACGGTAGCCCGCATGACGGACAGTCTCGGGATTGGGCGGGAGGAATTGTTATCCGGTACCGTCAAAGTCCCGGTCTACCGGGCCCTTTATCTGGATTGTATGTTAAAAGAGGGCAACGGCATCACGTTTTACCGCGATAATCTGTTCCGCGCAGTTGTGCGCGGTATGAAGTCGGTGGAAGACAGTGATTATGTGGTCCCAGACTCGTTAAAGCAGGTGCTGCGCGGTTACCAGAAGACCGGCTACCGATGGCTGAAAACCCTGGATGTAAATGGGTTTGGCGGCATTCTGGCCGATGACATGGGACTTGGAAAAACCATCCAGATCATAACGCTTTTGCAGGCAGAGGCAAAAGAACGCCCGGACTCCCAGACTCTGATCGTATGTCCGGCTTCCCTGGTTTACAACTGGGAAAACGAATTAAAACGCTTCGCACCGGGACTGACCGTACAGACGGTAACCGGGACTGCGCCGGAGCGGGAGGAGATTCTGCGGCAGGCGGCTGAAGTGAAAGCGGAAGCCAAGAAACAGGCTGCAAAATCTGCAGAAGCAAATTCCATGGAACCTGTCACGAAATCTGTCGGGGACAATTTGGAATCTATTCAAAAGGATATGGAATCTGTTCAAGACAGTTTGAAATCAGGAAAGGAAAATCTGAGAGTGGCATCAGATCAGGAATCCGTGACAGTAATCCGGCACCCTCAGATTTTAATTACTTCATATGACCTTCTAAAAAGGGACATCGCATTTTACGAGCCGTTCCAGTTCCGTTTTCAGGTGATCGATGAGGCGCAGTATATCAAGAATCCGTTGACGCAGAGCGCCAAGTCCGTGAAGCTGATCAAAGCGCAGACGCGGTATGCCCTGACCGGTACTCCGATTGAGAACCGCCTGTCTGAGCTCTGGAGTATTTTCGATTACTTAATGCCGGGATTCTTATTTACCTATTCCCGGTTCCGCAAGCAGTTCGAGACTCCGATCACCAAAGATGGAGACGGGCGCGCGCTGGAGAATCTGCGCCGTCTTTCTGCTCCGTTTGTGCTTCGCCGGTTAAAGAAGGATGTGTTAAAGGATCTTCCGGACAAGTTAGAGACGGTTGTATACTCTATGGCGGAAGAAGAACAGAAGCAGCTGTATACAGCACACGCTCTGGCACTAAAAGAAGAACTGGAGCAGATGAGCGGTGATACCTATGGAAGCGAGCACATCCAGTACTGGCAGAGCTGACCAAGCTGCGTCAGATCTGCTGCGACCCGTCCTTATGCTTCGACCGCTACAAAGGCGGTTCGGCAAAGCTCGATACCTGTATGGAACTGATCACAGGCGGTATCGCAGGTGGACACAAGATCCTCTTATTCTCCCAGTTTACTTCCATGTTAGAACTGATCGGAGCGCGTTTAAAGAAAGAGGGAATCGCTTTCCATGAACTGACGGGAGCAACGCCGAAGGAAGAGCGCATCCGCATGGCCGGGGCCTTCCAGACTGACGATACGCCGGTGTTTCTCATTTCCTTAAAGGCCGGAGGAACCGGACTGAACTTAACCGCTGCCGATGTTGTCATCCACTACGATCCGTGGTGGAATGTAGCAGCCCAGAACCAGGCAACCGACCGCGCACACCGCATCGGCCAGGAAAAACAGGTATCCGTATTTAAGCTGATCATGAAAGATACCGTAGAGGAAAATATCTTAAAGCTTCAGGAACAGAAGCGGGATCTGGCCGACCAGATCATATCCGGAGAGCAGGTGTCCATCGGAAGCCTCAGCAAAGAAGAACTGCTGAAAATCCTGTCTCCACAGTAAATAAACAATATCGTACAGTAAACACAAATGGGCCGGAAGTCGTACCCGCCGAATGGCGGGGACGAAACCTTCCGGCCCTCGTTCGTTACTGTGCGATATTGTTATGCAGCTGCTTCTGAGCGGTTGCCAGCATCAGCTTGATACGGTTTAACTGGTTTACCTCGCTGGCGCCCGGATCGTAGTCGACTGCGATGATGTTTGCCTCCGGGTGGGAAGCACGCAGCTCTTTGATGACACCTTTTCCTACGATATGGTTTGGCAGGCAGCCAAACGGCTGGGTGCAGACGATATTCTTCACACCGCTGTGGATCAGCTCCAGCATCTCGCCGGTTAAGAACCAGCCTTCACCGGTCTGGTTACCCAGGGAAACATAGTGCTTTGCCATGTCAGCCAGATCGCTGATGCGGGACGGCGGGGTGAAGTTTTTGCTGGCTTCCAGCTCCTTGCGTGCAGTCTTGCGGAAATACTCTAAGAGAGAGATCCCCAGGTTGCACAGGCGGGCGGTGGAGCGCTTGCCGCCAAGGTGGTCTGCCTTGAAGTTACTGTTATAGAAGCAGTATAAAAGGAAGTCCATCAGATCCGGCATAACAGCCTCAGCTCCCTCGGATTCCAGCAGGTCCACGATGTGGTTGTTGGCAAGCGGGGAGAATTTTACCAGAATCTCGCCGACAATGCCGACCTTCGGCTTCTTAATATCTAACCGCGGCAGCTCGTCGAAGTCGTGGATGATTCCCTTAATGTTTCTTCCAAATTCCATCATGTTTGCGGAGCACTTGGAAAGGCTCTTGATGCAGCGGGCCTTCCATTTCTCATGCAGTGCGTTTGCGGAACCCGGAACCTTTTCGTAAGGACGGGTGGCATAGAGCACGCGCATGAAAATATCGCCGTAAACAACGCCCTGCATGGCCTTGGTGATGAGTCCCGGTGTGAAGGTGAAACCAGGGTTGGTCTCCATGCCGTTCGCATTGACGGAGATGACCGGGATCTGCGGCATACCGGCTTTTTCCAGTGCACGGCGGATAAAGCCAATGTAGTTGGAAGCACGGCAGCCACCGCCGGTCTGGCTCATCAGGACTGCAGTGTGGTCCAGGTCATATTTGCCGGATAACAGCGCATCCATGATCTGGCCGATGACGATCAGGGACGGATAGCAGGCATCGTTGTTGACGTACTGCAGTCCGACATCGACCGCATTTTTGCTGTCATTCTGCAGCACCTCGATCTTGTAGCCGAATGCACGGATAGCCGGTTCGATCAGCTCAAAGTGGATCGGAGACATCTGCGGGCAGAGCAGGGTGTAGTCTTTCTTCATTTCCTTGGTGAAGACAACACGGTTGTAAGCGCTGGATACGACCTTGCGCTCGAAATGCTTCTGCTGGCGCACCTTTAAGGCTGCAATCAGGGAACGGATACGGATTCTTGCCGCACCGAGGTTATTGACCTCATCGATCTTTAATACAGTGTAGATCTTGCCGGAGCCGGTCAGGATATCGTGTACCTGGTCGGTGGTAACGGCATCCAGGCCGCAGCCGAAGGAGTTGAGCTGGATTAAATCCAGGCATTCGCTGTTCTTTACATAGGTGGCAGCGCGGTACAGTCTGGAGTGGTACATCCACTGGTCGGTGACGATGAGCGGGCGCTCTGCATCGGCCAGGTGGGAGATGGAATCTTCCGTCAGGACTGCAAAGCCGTAGGAGGTGATTAGCTCCGGGATACCGTGGTTGATCTCCGGGTCTACGTGGTAAGGGCGGCCGGCCAGGACGATGCCGTGGCGGTCGTGCTCCTTTAACCAGGCAATGGTTTCCTCGCCTTTTTTCTCCATGTCATGGCGGGACGCAAGAAGCTCTTCCCATGCAGTGTGTGCTGCTTTCTGCACTTCTACAGAAGAAATATGGTATTCCTTGCCAAATTCCACAATCAGCTGTCTGGTCAGCACTTCTTCGTTAGTAAAAGCAAAGAACGGATTCATAAAGTGGACATCGAACTCAGAGAGCTCTTCCACATTGTTTTTGATGTTTTCCGCGTAGGAGGTAACCATCGGGCAGTTGTAGTGGTTGCCTGCTTGAGGTGTCTCGTTGCGCTCGTACGGAATGCACGGATAGAAGATATCGCGCACACCCTGACGGATCAGCCAGGAAATATGGCCGTGCACCAGCTTTGCCGGGTAGCACTCAGACTCACTCGGGATGGACTCGATGCCAAGCTCATAGATTTGTCTGGTGGACTGCGGGGAAAGGATGACACGGAAGCCCAGTTCCTTTAGGAACGTAGCCCAGAACGGGAAATTCTCGTACATGTTCAGAACACGCGGAACACCGATGGTGCCGCGGGTGGCTTCATCAGCCGGGAGTGGCTCATAGTCAAACATCCGGTGATATTTGTAAGCGAACAGGTTCGGGATTTCTTTCTTTGCTTTTTCTTTTCCAAGACCGCGCTCGCAGCGGTTTCCGCTGACAAACTGACGTCCGCCGTCGAAACGGTTGATGGTGAGGACGCAGTGGTTGGTGCAGCCCTTGCAGCGTGCCATGGAAGTCTCATATTTTAAGGAAAGGATCCGGTCAAGCGGAAGCATGGAGGTGCCCTTTTCATGGTTGCAGCGCTCTCTTGCGATCAGCGCGGCACCGAACGCGCCCATGATACCGGCGATGTCCGGGCGGACTGCTTCACATCCGGCAATCTTTTCAAAGCTTCTGAGCACGGCATCGTTGTAGAAGGTGCCGCCCTGAACAACCACATGGGTGCCCAGGTCCGAAGCATTGGTGATCTTGATTACCTTAAATAATGCATTTTTGATGACGGAGTAAGCAAGACCGGCAGAGATATCGGCTACGGTAGCGCCTTCCTTCTGTGCCTGCTTTACGTTTGAGTTCATGAATACGGTGCAGCGGGTACCAAGGTCCGTCGGGTTCTTGGCAAAAAGCGCTTCCTTCGCGAAGTCAATGACGGAATAATTCAGGGACTTTGCAAAGGTCTCGATGAAGGAACCACAGCCGGAAGAACATGCCTCGTTCAGCTGCACGCTGTCCACGGTATGGTCTTTGATGCGGATGCACTTCATGTCCTGTCCGCCAATGTCCAGGATGCAGTCTACATCCGGCTCAAAGAATGCTGCTGCGTAGTAGTGGGAGATGGTTTCAACCTCTCCTTCATCTAACATCAGGGCAGATTTTAATAAGGCCTCGCCATAACCGGTCGAGCAGGACCAGGCAATGTGTGCGGTTTCCGGAAGCTTTTCCTTAATCTCGGAAATCGCGCGGATGGCGGTGGCGATGGTGCTTCCGTTGTTGTTGTCATAGAAGCTGTAGAGAAGGCTTCCGTCCTCGCCGACCAGGGCCACCTTGGTGGTGGTGGAACCGGCGTCGATTCCCAGGTAACAATTGCCGCTGTATGTGGATAAGTCTCCTTTTTTTACCTGATGCTGTGCATGACGGGTCTGGAACGCATCGTAATCGGCCTGGGATGCAAAGAGCGGCTCCATACGTTTTACCTCAAACTCCATCTTAATGCCGGAGGTAAGACGTTCGATCATATCGGTCAGGGATACGGTTACCTTCTCGTCTGCATTCATGGCTGCACCGATGGCAGCGAACAGATGGGAGTGGTCCGGTGCGACAATATGGTCTGCATCCAGATTCAGGGTGCGGATAAAGGCCTGGCGCAGCTCCGGCAGGAAATGCAGCGGGCCGCCGAGAAATGCCACGGTGCCGCGGATCGGTTTTCCGCAGGCAAGACCGCTGATGGTCTGGTTGACCACAGCCTGGAAAATGGATGCGGAAAGATCTTCCCTGGTAGCGCCCTCATTGATGAGCGGCTGGATATCAGATTTTGCGAAAACGCCGCAGCGGGCTGCAATCGGGTAGATCATCTGGTAATTTTTGGCATACTCGTTTAGACCGGAAGCATCGGTCTGTAAGAGGGATGCCATCTGGTCAATAAAGGAACCGGTACCGCCGGCGCAGATTCCGTTCATGCGCTGGTCGATACCGCCGGTAAAGTAAATAATCTTTGCGTCCTCGCCGCCCAGCTCAATGGCAACATCGGTCTGCGGGGCATAGTCCTGCAGGGCAGTAGCAACCGCTACGACCTCCTGAGTGAACGGAACCTCTAAGTGACCGGACAGGGTCAGGCCGCCGGATCCGGTAATGCTTGGGGAGACAGTCATCTCGCCCAGCTTTTCTTTTGCTCTTGATAATAAAAGAGCGAGCGTCTCCTGAATGTTAGCATAGTGGCGCTCGTAATCGGTAAATAACATATGATGTTCGCTGTCTAAGACTGCGATTTTTACGGTAGTGGAACCAATATCGATTCCAAGAGTATTATTATGTAATAAATTCATTTGATGCGGGGAAAACCCCTGCCTCCTTATCTAAAAAGACACACTTCCTCAGCGTACAGTGCAGAGTTTAACATAAAATCTCACATAATACAATTTGTGTATGTGTAAAAATTTAGTTAAGAAATCTGGAAACTTCTGTCAGAATTGAAAAAGAACGATCAATAGATTTGACAAACAAGAACTCAGAAATTATAATAAGATAGCCGAAACAGGGAAAGGAACGAAAAATCATATGATACGCATATTTAAAACGGAAGATGGAGCGATTCATCAGGTTGACGAAGCGGAATCCGGCTGCTGGATCGCACTGACAAATCCGACTGCAACCGAGATCCTTGAGATCGCGGAACGCTATGAGATCGATCCGGATCATGTCCGGGCCCCTCTGGATGAAGAAGAACGATCCCGTATCGAACTGGAAGAGCATTACAGTCTGATCCTGGTCGATATCCCTGTTATCGAGGAACGTAACGAAAAAGACTGGTATGTGACCATCCCTATGGGCATCATCATGTCAGACAGCATTATCATTACCGTGTGTCTGGAAGAAACACCAGTATTAAACGCATTCATGGACGGAAGAGTCCGTGACTTCTATACTTATATGAAGACACGCTTCATTCTCCAGATCCTTTACAAGAATGCATCCCTTTATCTGCAGTATCTGCGCATCATCGACAAGAAGAGCGATATCGTAGAAAAAGAGCTTTACAAATCCCCGCGAAACCAGGAACTTATCGAGATTCTGGAGCTGCAAAAGAGCTTGGTGTACTTTACCACATCCCTGCGCTCCAATGAGGTCGTACTGGAGAAGCTGCTAAAGAGTGAGAAAATCAAAAAGTATCCGGAGGATACCGAGCTTCTGGACGATGTCATCATCGAGAACAAGCAGGCAATCGAGATGGCCAACATCTACAGCGGCATTTTAAGCGGCACCATGGACGCGTTTGCTTCGGTTATTTCCAATAACCTGAACATCGTCATGAAGTTTCTGGCCACCATCACGATCGTCATGTCGATCCCGACCATGGTTTCCAGCTTTTACGGCATGAACGTGTTAAGCAGCAGCATGCCATTTGCAACAAATCCGTACGGCTTTTCCATTGTGATCGTGCTTTCCATCGTGCTGACCTGTGCGGTGGCATGGGTTTTTGCAAAACGGAACCTGTTCTGAGTGGATGAGTGCTGTTGTGGCGGGCAGTTGCCAGCACAGTGACTGCATCTGTTTTTTGCAGCCAGAACGGAACCGATAAAAAAGACAGAAAGGAAATTGCATGAAATTTTTCACGGATTTCGAACGAAAGTATCGGAAATATGCCATCCGGAACCTGATGTATTACATCACGATCCTTTATGCGGCCGGTCTGGTGGTATGGCTTTTAGATCCCATGATCTACTACAATTATTTGAGCTTAAATGTAGGCATGATCTTACGTGGGCAGATCTGGCGTCTTGCCACATTTCTGATCTATCCGCCGGCCTTCGGCTCCTGGAGCTTTACCCAGATTTTTTATGGCCTGATCGCATTGTTTCTATATTATAATCTGGGGCAGACACTGGAATATGTCTGGGGCTCTTTCCGCTTCAATGTATTCTTTATCATGGGAATCCTGGCGCAGATCGTGGCCGCATTCGTTGGCTACTTTGTGTTTGGCCAGAATTGGCTGTTAACCACAGGCTTTTTGAATGCATCGTTGTTCTTTGCTTTTTGCATCATCAATCCGGACGCGCAGTTTTACATGTTCTTTGTGCTGCCGGTAAAAGCAAAATGGATCGCGATCGCCGAGGCAGCCGTTTATCTTTACGATTTTATCATGGGAAATATTGCGGTGAAAGTAGAGCTGGTACTTTCCATGATCACCATCATCCTGTTTTTTGCCATGACCCGAAACTACAAGCGCTATGCGCCAAAGGAGATCAAACGCCGGCAGGAATTTAAGCAGCAGGCGAAGATCGTGGTTCCGGGAAAGACCCGTCACCGCTGTGCGGTGTGCGGCCGGACCGAGCTGGACAATCCGGAGCTGGAGTTCCGCTATTGTTCCAAATGCGAGGGTAACTATGAGTACTGTCAGGATCATTTGTACACGCACAAGCATGTTACAAAGGATTCTGTGCAAGAATAGATTTATAAAATAATTTTGGAGGACAACACATCTATGAAAAAGACAAAGATCATCTGCACCATGGGACCGAACACCAATGACCGCAACCTGATGAAGGCGCTTGCTGAGAACGGCATGGATATTGCACGTTTCAACTTCTCCCACGGCGACTATGAGGAGCAGAAATCCCGTCTGGATATGTTAAAGAGCATCCGCGATGAGCTGGATCTGCCGATCGCAGCCCTGCTGGATACCAAGGGACCGGAGATCCGTACCGGCCTGTTAAAAGATGAGAAAAAAGTAACCTTAGTTGAGGGACAGACTTATACCCTGACCACCCGCGAGATCGTTGGTGACGACCAGATCGGTTTCATCAACTACAGCGGACTTCCGGCAGACGTTGAGGCTGGCAATACCATCCTGATCGATGACGGCCTGATCGAGCTGAAGGTTCAGGAAGTAGTAAACGGCACCGATATCGTCTGCACCGTAGTAAACGGCGGCGAGCTTGGCATGCGCAAGGGCGTAAACGTACCGAACGTAAAGATCAAGCTTCCGGCACTGACTGAGAAGGATAAAGCAGATATCCGTTTCGGTATCGAGCAGGGCTTCGATTTCATTGCAGCTTCCTTCGTTCGTACTGCAGATGCGGTTCGTGAGATCCGTGCGATGTTAGACGAGGCTGGTTCCCACATCCAGATCATTGCAAAGATCGAGAACGCAGAGGGTATCGAGAACCTGGATGACATCATTGAGGCCAGTGACGGCATCATGGTAGCTCGTGGTGACATGGGCGTAGAGATCCCGGCTGAGCAGGTTCCGCACATCCAGAAGACCATCATCCGCAAGTGTAATCTGGCATGCAAGCCGGTTATCACCGCAACCCAGATGCTGGATTCCATGATCCGCAACCCGCGCCCGACCCGTGCAGAGGTAACCGACGTTGCAAACGCAGTATACGATGGTACCGATGCAGTGATGCTGTCCGGCGAGACTGCAATGGGTAAATATCCGGTAGAGGCATTAAAGATGATGGCTCAGATCTGCGAGACTTCCGAGCGGTACTTAGACTACAATGCATACCGCATGAGAAGAGTATCCACCGCAAACCGCAAGAACATTTCCAACGCAGTTTGCTACTCTTCCGTATCCACTGCGCATGATCTGGAAGCAGATGTCATCATCGCTCCGTCCATCAGCGGATTTACCACCCGCCTGCTCTCCAAGTGGAGACCGAGCACAACCGTAATCGGCCTGTCCCCGAGCGCAACCGCAGTACGCCAGATGCAGATCTACTGGGGCGTAAAGCCGTACCAGGCAAAGCGCGCAGATTCTACCGACCTTCTGATTGAGTCTTCCGTTGAGCTTCTGAAGGAGAAGAACGTGATCAAGAGCGGCGATGTTGCAGTTGTAACTGCTGGTGTAGTAAACAAGAATACCCGTCACGAGCCGGCGAGCAGCACCAACATCATGCGTGTGGTAGTGGTTGAGTAATTTGAATAATTTTTGTATTAATTTTTCATATTAATCGAAAGAACTAGACAAGGAAGTCTGATATGGGTTACAATCAGTTTGATTGCGGCCTGTTCAGGCTTCCTGTTTTTTCGTTTATAGGAATTATAGCCTATGAAACAAAAACACCCTGCACACCAAGGAGGTTGTGTCTTGATGCGGGCATGTGGAAAGATAAATCCTGCAAGAGCAGATTTTGTATAGAGAGGAGATACCGATGGAGAAAAAACCATTTGTAACAAAAGCACAGTTAGAGGAGATCACAAAGACCTACCCGACCCCGTTTCATCTGTACGATGAAAAAGGGATCCGAGAGAATGCAAAGCGCTTAAAAGAGGCATTTTCCTGGAATAAGGGTTACAAGGAATATTTCGCAGTAAAGGCAACTCCGAACCCATACATTCTGAAAATCCTGCAGGAATACGGCTGCGGCACCGATTGTTCCTCTGCAACCGAGCTGATGATGTCTGACGCAACCGGCTTTTCCGGTCACAACATCATGTTTTCTTCCAATGATACTCCGCCGGAAGAGTTCAAGCTGGCAAATGACCTGGGTGCCATCATCAACCTGGATGATATTACCCATATTGAGTGCGTAGAAAAGGTTCTTGGTTATATTCCGAAGACCATCAGCTGCCGCTATAATCCGGGCGGACTGTTCAAGATCAGCAATGATATCATGGACAACCCGGGCGATGCGAAATACGGCATGACCACCGAGCAGATGTTCGAGGCGTATAAGATCCTGAAAGAAAAAGGCGCTGAAAACTTCGGTATGCACGCATTCCTGGCAAGCAACACCGTAACCAACGATTATTATCCGATGTTAGCAAAGGTTCTCTTCGAGCTTGCTGTTAAGCTGAAAGAAGAGACCGGCGCCCACATCACCTTCATCAACCTTTCCGGTGGAATCGGTATTCCTTACCGTCCGGACCAGGAGCCGAACGACATTATGGCGATCGGCGAAGGCGTACGCAAGGTTTATGAGGAAGTTCTGGTACCGGCTGGCATGGGCGATGTAGCCATCTACACCGAGCTTGGCCGTTTCATGCTTGGACCTTACGGCTGTCTGGTTACCAAGGCCATCCACGAGAAGCACACCCACAAGGAGTACATCGGCGTCGATGCCTGCGCAGTCAACCTGATGCGCCCGGCTATGTATGGTGCTTACCATCATATCACCGTAGCTGGAAAAGAAGATGCTCCGTGCGACCACAAGTACGATGTAACCGGTTCTCTCTGCGAGAACAACGATAAGTTCGCCATCGACCGCATGCTCCCGAAGATTGATATGGGTGATTTGTTAGTCATTCACGACACCGGAGCACATGGCTTCGCTATGGGCTATAACTATAACGGAAAGCTCAAATCCGCCGAGCTCTTATTAAAGGAAGATGGCTCCGTGCAGATGATCCGCCGTGCCGAGACACCGCAGGATTACTTCGCAACACTGGATATCTGCCCGATGATGGAGAAATATCTGAAATAACAATTTAAGTATATGACAAGGGCCTGTGAGTTGCCGAAAGGCAACTCACACGGCCCTATTAAAGTTAATCAAATTGTTAATTTGCTTTACAAAACGGTATAATATCCACTTATGGATAATATACAGATTTCGGCCAAACTGATTTAATAGAATAAGATTGTAGCTAAGTGTGCAAAATGCAGTTGGATAAGCTTATAAATCAGGAGGGACGGACATGATAACGTATGATCCGCTTTGGGAGACCATGAAGACCCGTGGTGTTTCCCAGTACCGGCTGATCAAAAATTATGGTGTCAGTTCCGGGCAGATCAACCGATTGAAGAAAAATGCGTATGTTTCAACGCATACGATCGAGGTGCTGTGCCAGATTTTAAACTGCAGGGTAGAAGATATTATGCAGTATGATGAAAAAAATACAGGAGAAAAAGAATAGCAGGAAGGGCTGAAAACGAAAAGCCCGATAGTGAATAGTAAGCGTTTTGTTTTATATGTAAGTGGAGAAGGGGCTGTCGCACTAACGTGCGGCAGCTCATTTTATATATCCAACACAAAACGCCGAGCTTCGAAAAGCCCGGCGTTCGTGGTATAATCAGTTTATGCGACTAAACAAAATAATACAGAGGGATTATACCTCATTTTCGCTGTATTATCAAATCAAACTTCCGCTGGATTTAGAGATTTCT